>NZ_JBGNUV010000010.1:0-456832 GCF_041950525.1 Nonomuraea sp. GTA35
TACAGCCGGCCACCGGCTGAGGCCATCCAGCGGGCAACAACCCAGGGCCGCTTCACCATCAAACCTCGATCGCCAGACCCTCAGCCCGTGATCCATCACGCCAGCAACATCTTCAGAGGGGTCCTAGAGCCAGCCGTTGCGGCGGAAGCCGCGGTGCAGCAGCACGCAGACCGTGACCATCACGGCCAGCACCGCCGGGTACCCCCAGACCGCCTTGGTCTCCGGCATGAAGTCGAAGTTCATGCCGTAGATGCCGGCGATCATGGTGGGCACGGCCAGGATGGCCACCCAGGACGAGATCTTCCGCATGTCCTCGTTGGCGAGGGCGTTCGAGCGGGCCAGCGCGGCCTGCAGGATCGAGCTGCACAGCTCGTTGGAGGACTCGACCTGCTCGCACACGCGTGACAGGTGGTCCCCGACGTCGCGGAAGTAGTCGCGTATCTCCGAGGGGATGACGCGGCGCTGGGGCAGCGCGGCCATGGGCGCCTGCAGCGGCGTTATGGCCCGCTTCATCTCCAGCATCTCGCGCTTGAGCTGGTAGATCCGGTTGATGTCGCGGGAGCTGACGTCCGCGAACACGGTCGCCTCCACCTCTTCCAGCTCCAACTGCATGAGGTCGGCCACCTGCAGGTACTGGTCGACGACATGGTCGGAGATGGCGTGCAGGACACCCGCCGGGCCGCGGTTCATCAGCTTCGGCTTGTCCTCCAGGCGCTCGCGGACCCCGGCGAGCGAGCAGTGCGCGCCGTGGCGCACCGTCACCACGAAGTCCGGGCCGAGGAACACCATGATCTCGCCGGTGGCGATGATCTCGCTGGTGGCGGTCAGCTCGTCGTGGTCGAGGTAGGCGATGGTCTTGAGCACCATGAACAGCGACTCGCCGTACCGCTCGACCTTGGGCCGCTGGTGGGCCTTGACGGCGTCCTCGACGGCCAGCGGGTGCAGGCCGAAGACCTCGGAGAGCCACTCCACCTCGGGCGCGGCCGGCTCGTGCAGGCCCACCCAGACGAACGCGCGGGCGCCGTCGTTGCTCTCGTTGTGCGCGCGTACGAGGCCGAGCGCCTCGACGATGCCAGGAGACGTGACCTTCTTGCCCTGGATGTAGGCGCCGAACTCGACTAGCGAATCGACCGGCGGCACGCAGACCTCGCGCACAGGCTTCGTGAGCGCGTGCGGGGCGCGCGACGGCACCGGGTGACGGTTGATGCGACGGAGAAGGGTGGACGAGCGCATGGCAGTCCCTTTCCGCCCGACCAGGGACGCTCCACGCGCGATGAAGTCACCTCAATCAACACAGATATGGCGTGGAGGCACGATCAGGCTGCCGAATTGGAGTGGTCGGGGGTACGCGAGCCGTACGTGCGGAAGCACGTACTGCTGGGATCACCAGGATTCATCCCGGACCACCTCCAATCGCACGAGACGCCACAAAGCCGCCCTAAGTTACCACAGGCGGGTGAACCAAACCGACGATACTCGGCTGGAGGGCCTTGGCTCAGGTAGAACTCCACAAAGTTCCTTGCCCATTCCGGCATTTGGTGTCCTGGCGACCTGAGCGTGCGCCAGGCGGCGGGCCTGCGACAATGGAGCGCGTGCGCGTTCTAGTCATTGGTTCCGGAGGGCGTGAGCACGCCCTGTGCCGTTCACTCAGCCTCGATCCCCAGGTCAGCGAGCTCCACTGCGCGCCAGGCAACCCTGGCATCGCGCAGGTCGCGACCGTACACGCCGTCGATCCGCTCGACCCTGGGGAGGTCGCCGCGCTGGCCGGGCGGCTGCGGGTCGACCTCGTGGTGGTCGGGCCGGAGGCGCCGCTCGTGGCGGGGGTGAGCGACGCGGTGCGCGAGGCGGGCTTCGCCTGCTTCGGGCCGTCCAGGGACGCGGCCATGATCGAGGGCTCCAAGGCGTTCGCCAAGGAGATCATGCAGGCGGCCGACGTGCCCACCGCGCGGTCCAGGACGTGCACCACCGAGGCGGAGGCCGCGGCGGCGCTCGACGAGTTCGGGGCCCCGTACGTGGTCAAGGACGACGGGCTGGCCGCGGGCAAGGGCGTGGTCGTCACCGGCGACAGGGCCAAGGCGCTCGCGCACGCGGTGGCGTGCGAGCGGGTGGTGATCGAGGAGTACCTCGACGGGCCCGAGGTGTCGCTGTTCGCGCTGTGCGACGGGAGCACGGCCGTGCCGCTGCAGCTCGCCCAGGACTTCAAGCGGGCCTACGACGGCGACGAGGGGCCCAACACCGGCGGCATGGGCGCCTACACGCCGCTGCCGTGGGCGCCCGACGGGCTGACCGAGCAGGTCATGCGGGAGGTCGTGCACCCGACGATCGGCGAGCTGTCGCGGCGCGGGCTGCCGTACCAGGGAGTGCTCTACGTCGGGCTGGCGCTGACCGCCAAGGGGCCGAAGGTCGTCGAGTTCAACGCGCGGTTCGGCGACCCGGAGACGCAGGTGATCCTCGACCGGCTGGAGACGCCGCTGGGCGGGCTGCTGATGGCGTCCGCGACCGGCGAGCTGGGGCTGGACCCGGTGTTCAGGGGCGGCTCGGCGGTGACCGTGGTGATCGCGGCGGAGAACTATCCGGAGTCGCCGGTCAAGGGCGACGTGATCACGGGGCTGGAGCCGGCGGAGAACGCGTACGTGCTGCACGCCGGCACGAAGCAGGACGGCGACGCCGTCGTCTCCAACGGCGGGCGGGTGCTCAGCGTCGTCGGCCACGGCCCCGATCAGGAGAGCGCGCGGCAGGCGGCCTACGACCTCGTCGGCCGGATCACGATGCGCGGCTCCTTCCACAGGACGGACATCGCCCGATGAAGCACCTGCACTCCGGCAAGGTACGCGACCTCTACGAGACCGACGAGGGCCTGCTGCTGATGGTCGCCTCCGACCGCATGTCGGCCTTCGACTTCATTCTGGAGCCCGCGATCCCCGACAAGGGGGCCATTCTCACGCAGATGTCGCTGTGGTGGTTCGACCAGCTCAAGGACGTCGTGCCCAACCATGTCGTGGCGCCCGGCGACGACTCGCGCAGCGTGCTGTGCAGGCCGCTGAGGATGGTCCAGGTCGAGTGCGTGGCCAGGGGTTACCTGGCCGGGGGCGGGCTGAACGAGTACCGCGCCGACGGCACGGTGTCCGGCGTGCGGCTGCCCGATGGGCTGGAGGACGGGTCGCGGCTGCCCGAGCCGATCTTCACCCCGTCCACCAAGGCGCCCATGGGGCAGCACGACGAGCCGATCCCGTACGAGCGGGTCGAGGCCGAGGTCGGCGCCGAGGTGGCGGCGGAGCTGCGGCGGATCACGCTGGCCGTCTACACGCGCGGGGCGGAGATCGCCCGCGAGCGGGGCATCATCTTGGCCGACACCAAGATCGAGCTGGGCTGGGACACCGACGGCGTGCTGACCCTGGGCGACGAGGTGCTGACCCCCGACTCCTCGCGCTTCTGGCCGGCCGACGAATGGCAGCCGGGAAGGTCGCAACCTTCTTTTGACAAGCAATTTGTACGCGATTGGCTACTATCGCCCGAATCAGGATGGGACAAAGCCTCAGGAAACCCACCACCTCGGCTCCCCGACCACGTGGTCGAGCGCACCAGGCAGCGATACCTAGAAGCGTATGAGCGCGTCACGGGGTCTTCCTTTAGCGGATGATTCGGCTGGGTCATGTGGTGTTAGCGACTACTGTTGGCCCGATCGAGCCCTCACCGCTGATTTCAAGGAGCCGCACGAATGGTCCGTTACCGCGTGCGCGGTGGCAACGCACTGCGTGGAACCGCGTTCATTCAGGGCGCGAAGAACGCCGTGCTTCCCATGATCGGTGCGGCCCTGCTCGCCCCGAAAGGCCGCACCGTCCTGCGCAACGTGCCGATCATCGAGGACGTCCGCCGCGCGGTCGAGCTGGCCGAGGCGGTCGGGGCGTACGTCGAGCTGCACGAGTCCGAGCGCACGCTGGTCATCGACGCCTCCCGGGTGAACAGCCCCGTCCTGCCCGCCGAGATCGCCAGGCGGTTCCGCGGGTCGGTGCTGTTCACCCCCGCGCTGCTGCACCGCCTCGGCGAGGCGATCGTCGAAGGGGTCGGCGGCTGCAACCTCGGCAGCCGCAACCTCGACTTCCACTATCTCGGCTACAAGCGGCTGGGCGCGATCGTGGACGAGGGCGAGACCGTCATCCACGTCAAGGCGTCCGGCCTGACCGGGGCCACGCTCTACCTCGACACCCCCTCGCACACCGGCACGGAGAACCTCATCATGGCCGCCGCCCTGGCCAGGGGCACCACCGTGATCGAGAACGCGGCGCTGGAGCCCGAGGTGCTCGACGTCATCGACATGCTCACCAAGATGGGCGCGCGCATCAGCGGCGGCGGTACCGGGTTCATCACCGTCGAGGGCGTCGAGGAGCTGCACGCGGTCGAGCACACCGTGATGCCCGACCGCCTCGACGCCGGCGTCTTCGCGATGGCGGCGGCGCTCACCGGCGGCGAGGTCAGCCTCGTGGGCACCGGCCTCGACCTCGGGGTCGTCCGCTACAAGCTGGAGCAGATGGGCGTCGAGTTCCACCGGCAGGGTGCCGTCCTGCACGTCCGTTGCGACGGCCCGCTGCGCCCGATCAACATCATCACCGACACCTACCCCGGCTTCGCCACCGACCTGCAGTCGCCGATGATGACCGTCGCGGCGCTGGCCGAGGGCACCAGCTACATCCACGAGCGCATCTTCGACGGCCGCTTCGCGCTGGCCGGCGAGCTGAACAAGATGGGCGCCAGCGTCGAGGTCGACGGCAGCCGGGCGATCGTGCGCGGCCGCACGCCGCTCAAGGGCACCGAGGTGACGGCGCACGATCTGCGCTCCGGGATCGCGCTCGTGCTCGCGGGTCTGGCGGCCGAAGGCGAGACCCTGATCGACTCGGGATACCTGATCGACCGCGGTCACGCGCATCTCGCCGCGCGAATGCGCGCTCTCGGGGCGGACATTACACGAGAGATTTCCGAGCGCTAAAAAACGCAAGAAATACCTCGTTGAGCTGCTAAAACATGATGTCGGGCGGTCAAGCAGAACGGCTTTCCGGAAAAGTCGGGCGTGACATTACGGCCCCCGCGAGCGATCGTTCCAAAAGAGAGCACTGCAACGGACGGCAGGATGGGACGAACATTGGTCGAGAGGGCCGAAGAAACTCCCCGAGTGTCACGCCCGGGCGCTATGACACCGGACCTCACCATCGGCGTGGTCGGACCCCACGACCTGGTCGAGCGAGTCATGCTGATGGGTCACGCCGCGGCACCGCTGCCGTGTCGCCTGGTCGCGGCCGCTTACCGCGACGAACAGGAGGCGCCCGACAAGGTGACGCGGCTCGGTCCCGGTGTCGACGCATGTCTGTTCGCCAGCCCGGTCCCCTATGACCTGGCCAGGCGATCCGGCGTGCTGACGATGCCCGCGACGTACGTGCAACTCGGCGGAGCAGCATTGGTGGCGGCGCTGGCCAAGGCCGCGCTGGACACCCGCATGGACCCGCAACGGGTCAGCATCGACGTGGTCAGCAGGGCCGATGTCGAGGAGGCCTACACCGACCTCGGCATCCCCGCGGCGGACGTGCACAGCCGCGACGAGCCGGGCGCCACCGGCACGATCGCGGCCTACCACGAACGCCTGGCCCGGCAGGGCGCCACCACGGGAGCCCTGACGTGCCTGCCCGCGGTGGCCGAACGTCTGCACACCGCGGGCGTGCCGGTCATCCGGATCAGGCCGACCTCCGCGGCGGTACGCACGGCGCTGCACACGGCCGCGCTGCTCGGCGCGCATCACCGGCTGGAGGAGTCACAGCTCACCGTGGTGCTGGTGGAGGTGCCGACGCTGCGCGAGCCCGTACGCCGCGCCGCGCCGCGCTACTGGCGCGACGAGCTGCGGCTGTCGCTGCACCGGCTCCTGGTCCAGGAGGCGAACCGGATCAACGCCACCGTCTGGCCGATCGACGATCACAGCTACCTGGTGACCGCCACCAGGGGCTCGATCGCGGCGGCGACCGACGGGTTCAGGGTGTTGCCGTTCGCCGCCAGGATCAGGGACGAGCTGGGGCTGGCGGTCGAGGTCGGCGTGGGCATGGGACGCACGACGCACGACGCCGAGTCGCACGCCAGAGCCGCGCTGGCCCGCACGCAGGCGGGCAAGCAGGCACAGGGCTTCGCGGTCGACCGCGAGGGGCGGGCGCTCATCCCGGCCCCGCGGATGCCGCCGACCGGGGCCACCGCACTGAAGCCGAAGGGGGTGGAGGTGCTGGCCAGGCTGGCGGCCAAGCTCGAAGGCGGTGACACCGTGGTCGACGCCGAGGGCGCCGGAAAGATGCTCGGGGTCACGCCTCGCACGGCCCGGCGATTGCTGCGCACGTTGGTTGACGAGGGACTCGCGTGGCCGCTACCGCCGAACCGTACGCCGCAGCCCGGCAGGCCGCGCCAGCTCTACCGGCTGATCGTGGAGAAGCTCGGTCCGCGCTGAGCCGGCCGCCATGGAGCGGGTCCGCCAGCCGCGGGCCCGCTCCTGCGCATGCCCAGGACATTGACGGAAGGTGTCAGCTTCGCGAACTTGCCATTTGACTCTGGTGAACTCATTGGTTGGCCCGTGTAGATGGGGGTATGTTCTCCGACGCCCCCGATCGACGGGATTCGGACGGGGGCACCAAATCCTTCCCCCGCCGGCCTCCGCCGAGAGGTGTCGTTCTTGATGAACGATTCCGATGGCTTACAGGCGGTTTCGCGCAGCCGGCCTGTCCGGTGGTACCGATCTGGCGGGTTTCGGGCGGAGTTGCGGCATAACGGGGCCGGAAAGGCGGCTGTACGGCGCTGTGGGGGGCGCTGGAGCGCCGTTCACGCTCCGGTCAACACGCACAGACGGCGCCGGAGATCGGCGCCGTCAGCGCGTCCACCGGGCGGCGGGCGAGGCCCGAGGCGGTCTCCACCGCGAAGCCCTCCCGCGCCCAGTACTCGAAGCCGCCGATCATCTCCTTGACGCGGTAACCCAGCTTGGCGAACTCCAGGGCGGCGCGGGTGGCGCCGTTGCAGCCGGGGCCCCAGCAGTACGTGACGACGGTCGCGTCCTTCGGGATCATCGCCTCCGCCCTGGTGGCGATCTCGCGGTGCGGCAGGTGCACGGCGCCCTCGATGTGGCCCTGGTCCCAGCTCTCCCGGTTGCGCGAGTCGACCACGACCAGGCCGGGGGCCGAGGCGGCCAGGTCGGCGGCCACGTCGGAGACGTCGGTCTCGAAGGACAGGCGGGCGGTGAAGTGCGCGATGGCGGCGGTGTTCGACATGGCTCGATCCTGCCCGGCGGGCCGGTGCGGCCACCAGCGGCGTGAAAGCCGCCTATCGCTAATATCCCGCCACAGTCCGAAGTCTGATACTCGCGGGCATTTTGTCGGGATCTCCCTGTAGGTTCATGAGCCATGAGTTCGAACACTGCTGACGGCCGCCGGACGCTCATGGTCTGGGGCGCGCTCGGGATCGTCTACGTGGTGTGGGGCTCGACGTACCTCGGCATCAGGATCGCCATCGAGACCATGCCGCCGCTGTTCCACGGCTCGCTCCGGTTCGTCTCGGCCGCCCTGCTGCTCGCCGGCTTCCTGCTGGTCACCAAGGGGCTGGCGCCCTTCAGGATGACGCTCAAGCAGGCCGGCGGCGCGGCGGTGGTCGGGCTGCTGCTGCTGACCGGCGGGAACGGCATGGTGGCCGTGGCCGAGCAGCACATCTCCAGCGGCCTGGCCGCGCTGCTCGTGGCGTCGGTGCCGCTCTGGCTGGTGCTGCTCAGGCTCGCGGTCAGGGACCGGCCCGCGGTGCTGACGCTGGTCGGGGTGCTGGTCGGGTTCGGCGGCGTGGCCGCCCTGTCGCTGAACGGCGGCGGCGAGAGCGCCGGCACGACCGGCATCGTGGTGATCCTGCTGGGGTCGGTGTCGTGGTCGATCGGCTCGTTCCTGTCGTCGCGCATCCCGATGCCGCCCAACGTGTGGACGGCCAGCGCCGTCGAGATGCTGGCAGGCGGCGTGGGGCTGGCCCTGGTCGGCGCCTCCGTCGGGGAACGGTTCGACGTGTCGGCCGTGTCGGGGCGCTCGTGGGCGGCGCTGGCGTACCTGGTGCTGGTGGGGTCGCTGGTCGGGTTCACCGCGTACACGTGGCTGCTCGGCAACGCGCCGATCTCGCTGGTCTCGACGTACGCCTACGTCAACCCGATCGTCGCCGTCATCCTGGGCGTGCTGGTCGTGAACGAGCACGTGACCGTGCAGATCGTGCTCGGCGGCCTGGTGATCCTGGTCGGTGTCGCCCTGGTCGTCTCCACCGAGCGGCGCGCGCGGGCCAGATCCGCCCCCGCTCCCGAGAAGGTCCCCGCCTCGAACTGAACCCGGGCCGCCGCAAGTCCGTACCTCCTCGTGGGACGAGGGCGGGAGGGCTGCCGGATGTGGTCGTACCGGATGTTGTTCGTGATCGTCGCGTCGATGCCGTGGGCCGTCGGGTCCGCCGGACCGGCGGGCGCGCACGGCGCGCTGGAGGATCCGCTCAGCCGGGCCGCCGCGTGCGGCGCGGAGGGCCCCAGGCAGGCGGCCCGCTCCGCGGCCTGCCGGGCGGCGGTACGGGCGAGCGGCGGCGTCCTGCCCCGGGCCTGGGACGATCTCCGGGTCGCGAACGTGGCGGGGCGCGACCGCCAGGTGATCCCCGACGGCAAGCTGTGCAGCGGGGGCCTGCCCGCGTACCAGGGCCTCGACCTGGCGCGCGCCGACTGGCCCGCCACGACGGTGCGGCCCGGCGCCCGCTTCGCCTTCAAGTACCGCGGCACCATCCCGCACCGGGGCACCTTCCGGATGTACGTCACGAAGAAGGGCTACGACCCCGGCGAGCCCTTGAAGTGGTCCGACCTCGAACGTAAGCCGTTCCTCACGGCCACCGACCCCCAGCTGAAGGACGGGTCGTACACGATCTCGGGCCGGCTCCCCGCCAGGACCGGCCGGCACCTCATTTACACGATCTGGCAGAACTCCGACACTCCGGACACCTACTACTCCTGCTCGGACGTGGTCTTCCGACGCTCACCCAACGCCGCTGCCGCCGCTGCCGCGCCCCCGGCCAGGCCCGTGGCGGCGAACCGGGCGGACGCTGCCGGGCGCGAGGACGCGAGCTGGCTGGTCGGCGGGTCGGTCGTGCTGGCCGGCTGCGCCGGGGCCACGGGCCTGCTCGTCAAGCGCCGGCGCCACCGCTGGCAGGGGTGATCGGTGAGGCGCATGGGCCGGCTCAGGTGATCGGCGAGGCGCGCGGGCCGGCTCAGGTGAGGGTCGCGGTGGCCGCTCTCAGGTCGTCCAGTTCCCGGCGTGCGAGGTCGGCGAAGCCCTGCTCGTTGGCCGGGTCGGCCCACCGCGCGTAGGCGTTGCGGAAGGCGAGGCAGCCGAGCTCGGCGGCCAGGCTCGCGGCGGGATCCGGCACTCCGCGCTCGCGCAGCGCGTCCGCCATCCGCCCGCTGAGCGCGGCGAGCTTGAGCAGCTCGCGTTCGCGCAGGTCGTCGTGGCTCGTGACGATCGCCTGTCGCTGGTGTGCCCACGCGTGCCGGTCGGCGGTGAAGACGTCCGCCATGGCCTCCAGCGCCGCGCCGAGCGCCTGGATCGGCGTCGCCCCGTCGGGCGCGCCCGCGATCGCGTCGGCGAACAGGCGGTTGAGCACGTCCTGGCCGCCGAACAGCACCTCCCGCTTGTCGGTGAAGTGCCGGAAGAAGCTGCTCTTCGCCAGCCCGGCACGCTCGGCGATCTCCGCCGCGGTGGTGCTGTCGTAACCCCGCTCGACGAACAGCTCCAGCGCCGCACGTTCCAGGCGCTCGCGCGCGTTCGGCTCCCATCGCCCCATGCGTCGCAGTCTACGTGATGAGACTTGGTCCTATCGCATGCTACGTTGACAAGACCAAGTCCTATCACTCAGGGCCCAGGAGGCTTCCCCATGCGTGTATTCGTCACCGGAGCGACCGGGCACATCGGCTCGGCCGTCGTCCCCGAGCTGCTCTCCGCCGGGCACGAGGTCGTCGGCCTCGCCCGTTCCGAGACCTCGGCCGCCGCGCTGAAGGCACTCGGCGCCGAGGCCAGGTTCGGCGATCTCGACGACCTGGACGGCCTGCGCGAGGCCGCCACGTCCGCCGACGGCGTCATCCATCTCGCGTTCAAGCACGACGCCATGGTCGCCGGAGACTACGCGAGCGCCGTCGAGGCCGATCTGGCGGCGCTGCGGGCGTTCCACGAGGCGCTCGCCGGCACCGGCAAGCCCTTCGTCGGCACCTCGGGGACGGGGGTGTTGTCGCACGCGTCGGGACGCACCGCCACGGAGGACGTCGTGCTGGCCCCCGGCCCCGGGCTGCTGGCCAGGGCCGCGGCCGAGAACCTGGCGATCGACTTCGCCGAGAGTGCCATCAGGTCGTCGGTGGTCCGGCTTCCCCCGACCGTGCACAGCGCGCTCGACCGGCACGGCTTCGTCCCGATGCTCATCGCCACCGCCCGCGCCACGGGCGTGTCCGGCCATCTGGGAGACGGCGCCAACCGCTGGCCCGCCGTGCACACGCTCGACGCCGCCCGCGTGTACCGCCTGGCCCTGGAGCAGGCTCCGGCCGGATCACGCCTGCACGCCGTGGGCGACGAGGGCGTGCCGTTCCGTCAGATCGCCGAAGCCATCGGCCGTCAGCTGGACGTGCCCGTCGCCGCCATCCCGTCCGACCAGGCGGAGGCGCACTTCGGGTTCCTCGCGGCCGTCGTCCCGCTCGACAACCCGACGTCCGGCGAGCGCACGCGGCGCCTGCTGGGCTGGCAGCCGGCCCACCCCGGCCTCCTCGCCGACCTCGACCTCGGCCACTACTTCGGCTGAGGCGCCCTACCGGCGGAACTCCTGCGCCGCGGCCAGGAACGCGTCATTGGCCTCGGGCGAGCCGATCGACACGCGTACGCCCTCCTCGCCGAACGGCCGCACCGCCACGCCCTGCGCGGCGCACGCCGCGGCGAAGGCGGGGGTGCGCTCGCCGAGGCGGAGCCAGACGAAGTTCGCCTCGGTGGGCGGCACCGTCCAGCCCTGCGCGATGAGCGCCTCGCGCACGCGGGTGCGCTCCTTGACCACCGCCTCCACCCGCTCCAGCAGCTCGTCCTCGGCCTGCAACGAGGCGATGGCGGCGATCTGGGCGAGATGGTTCACCGCGAACGGGATGATCGTCTTGCGCACGGCCGTCGCCACCGGCTCCGGCGCGATCAGGTAGCCGACGCGCAGGCCCGCCAGCCCGTACGCCTTGGAGAAGGTCCGCAGGACGGCGACGTTCGGCCGGTCGCGGTAGAGCGTGATGCCGTCGGGCACGTCCTCGTCACGCACGTACTCGCGGTAGGCCTCGTCCAGCACCACCAGCACGTCCTCGGGCACCCGGTCGAGGAACGACTCCAGCGCGGCCCGGCGGATGGCGGTGCTCGTCGGGTTGTTCGGGTTGCACACGAACACCATGCGGGTCCTGTCGGTGATCGCCTCCGCCATGGCGTCCAGGTCGTGGTCCTCGCCCGCCAGCGGCACCATGACGGACCGCACCCCGGCCAGGTCCGCGAGCAGCGGGTACGCCTCGAACGACCGCCACGCGTATACGACCTCGACGCCGGGCTCCCCCACCGACTCGAAGAGCTGCTGCGCCACCGTCACGGAGCCCGGGCCGAGCGCGACGTGCTCGGCCGGCACGCCGAAGCGCTCCGCGATGGCCTCGGTCAGCCGGACGGCGCCGGGGTCGGGGTAGCGGTTGACCTGCCGCGCGCCCTCGGCGATGGCCTCGACCACGGAGGGCAGCGGGTCGTACGGGGATTCGTTGGAGGACAGCTTGTACGACCGCCCATCGGGGGCGGCGACCGCCTTGCCCGGCTTGTAGGCGGCCATGGTGTCCAGGATGTGGCGGAAACGAGGCATGGCATCACTCTAGATGAGGCCTCAACCCGTGCCCGCGGCCCGCTTGCGCTTGCCGAGCGCCCTCTCGACCAGCTCGGCGGCCTTGTCGGCGGCGCCGAAGCCCCGGCCCCCGCCCTGGACGGTGATGTTCACCGAGACGTTCGCCAGCGTGAACGCGACCTTGGTCGTGTGGATCGGGGTGCCCTGCCAGACGAGGCCGCCCATCGGGCCCGTGTGGCTGTACGCGTCGTAGCCGACGGCCGGGCCCTGGCGGACCTTGGTGCCCGGGGTGCGCTTCGGCTCGTCCTTCATGTAACTCACGGTCTGCTTGTGCACCAGGGCCGCCATCGACGCGCTCGGCGCCCGGTACGCCGTGAGGGTCAGCACCTGGAAGCTGCCGCCGCGCCACGAGCAGGTCGACTCCACCAGCCACTGGCGCTTCACCGCATGGCCGAACAACGAGCGGACCTGCGCGTTCGTCAGCAGGTCGCAGGCGTCGAACTCGCCGACGAGCTGCGGGGCGGGGGTGGAGCGGGTCGCGCTCGGTTTCGGGGACGGGGTGAAGGTGAAGGTGCTGCGGGGTGCCAGCGCGTAGCCGATGAGCCGGACGGCGTTCGGGAACAGTCGCGGCACGACCACGACGCCGGCGGTCACCGTCAGCACCAGCGCGAGCGCGGCGGCCACGAGGACCTTGGTGCGGCGCCGGCGCGGGCGGCTGCCCTGCGTGGCCGGCTCCGCTCCGAGGAACGGCGGGCCCTGCCGCCCGGGAGCCGTGCCGGCGCCCCGGCCCCCCTGCCCGGCTGTGCCCAGCCCGCCTGTGCCCAGCCCGCCTGTGCCCTGCCCTCCTACGCCATGCCCACCTGCGCCCTGCCCACCTGCGCCCTGCCCACCTACGCCTTGGCCGCTGTGCCCCCTGGTCAACCGGTCGCCGTGCCCGCCGGTCACGTGGGCGCCGTGCCCGCCGGTCGGGTGATCGCCTTGGGCGATGGGCGCCAGCCAGGCGGTCGCCTGTTCCGGGGAGCAGCGGCGGGCCGGGTCCTTCTCCAGGATCGCGGCCAGCACCGGCCCGAGCGGCCCCGCCAGCCGGAAGGGCGCGGGCTCCTGCATCAGCACGGCCGCCAGCACCGCGGCCTCGTTGTGGCGGGCGAACGGCGCGGCGCCCTCCACCGCCGTGAACAGGGTGGCGCCGAGCGACCACAGGTCGGCGGGCGGCCCGTCGGGCTCGCCGCGCAGCCGCTCGGGGGCGATGTAGCCAGGCGAGCCGCTCAGCAGCCCGGTCTGGGTGAGCGCGACGTCGCCGGCGATGGTGGCGATGCCGAAGTCGGTCAGCAGCACCCGCCCGTCGCCGGTGAGCATGACGTTCGCGGGTTTCACGTCGCGGTGCAGGATGCCCGTCGCATGGGCGGCGGACAGCGCCTCGATCATCCGCAGGCCGATCCCGGCGACCCGGGCCGGCGGCAGGGGGCCCTCGTCGCGTACCGCCCGGTCGAGGGAGCGGCCGCGTACGAGCTCCATGACGATCCAGGGCCGCCCGTCGTCGAGCACCACGTCGTGCACGGTCACGATGGACGGGTGGTCGCGCAGCGCCGCGGCGGCGCGCGCCTCGCGCAGCGTGCGGTCGGCCAGCTCCGTCCTGGCCGCCTCGTCGAGGTCCGGCGGGAGCCTGACCTCCTTGATCGCCACCTCCTGCCGGAGCAGCTCGTCCATCGCCCGCCAGACGGTGCCCATGCCGCCTTGCCCGAGCTGCGCCAGCAGCCGGTAACGGCCCGCGAGCAACGTCACCGCGCCGCCGTCGCGATCAACCGTCGTCTCCTTGTCGCCGGGTACGCGTAGATCCTAAGGGGCGCAACTCGACATCGTCACCGGTTCATCACCATTTGTGGCCGCGCTGCGGCGGTCTCGACGCGGCGTCTCAGCTCGTGGGGAGGCGCGGGGCGGGGCGGCGAGCCCAGGTGGCCCACCGCCAGGCCCACTCGACGGGACCCTGGCGGTGGCGGCGCAGCCAGAGGGTGCAGAACAGCCACTGGGCCGCCAGGACGGCTCCCGCGGCGAGGTACGCCACCGTCAGGGACTGGCCGATCGGCAGGCCGAGGAGGCGACCGGCCGCCACGACGAGGAGGGTGGCGGTCAGGTAGCAGGTCAGCGCCATCCGCCCGAGTGGCACGAAGACGAGCTCCAGCACCGCTCGCAGCGGCGTCCTGAGCAGGACCAGCAGGGCGCACACGTACACACCGGCGAGCAGGAGATCGGCCAGGGTGGTGATGAGGGCCGGCGGGTTCGTGCCCGCCCCGGCCCGCGCCCACAGGGCGGCGGCCAGTCCCGCCGCGAAGGCCAGGCCCAGCAGGAGCGGCCCTCGGGTGGACGTCCCGATCTTGTCGGCCACCCCGTACCGGACCAGTGCGGAGCCCAGCAGGAACAGCCCGGCGATCAGCAGGGGACCGCCCCCGCCGATCACCGCCACCGCCAGGAGCGCGGCGGACAGGCCCGCCACGGCCCATCGCGGCAGCCACGTCGAGGGCAGCAGCACCAGCAGGCCGACGGCGGCGTAGGTGTGCAGGATCTCGCCCGGCCACAGCAGCATGTGCGCGAGGCCGATCGCGAGCAGTGCCACCAACCGGCGCAGCAGCACCAGCCATGGACGGGGAGCCCGGCTCGCGGCGGAGTCCAGCAGCAGCGAGAACCCGATGCCGAACAGCAGGGAGAAGATCGGGAGCCCGAGCCAGGGGTCCCAGGCGCCCATGGGCTGCGCCGCGACGGCGCTGCCGCCGTCGGCCATCAGCTGGATGTTGGCGAGCAGGATCTCGCACAGCGTGAACCCGCGCAGGACGTCGAGCGCGGCGATCCGCGGCCGGCCGGAGGAGGGGGCGTGCTTTTCGTACGGCATGGGCCTCATCCTGTGGATGCGGCCGGAGGCGGGCATCGACCGCGAGACGGGGCTCGCGGTCCCCGACGGTACTTTCGGCCGGGACCAACGGGGTCACCGGCTTCCCTGCGCGGTCGAGGCCGGAACCGGGCGTGCTCCGCGCGGGACGGGCGGTGGGCGGGGAGCCGGTGCCGCCCGCGGCTACTCCTTGAGGCTGCGCAGCATCGGGGGGTGGAGGAGCTCGGCGGGGCCGCGGCGGTAGAGCTTGGCCGGGCGGCCGCCGTCGCGGGTCGTCGTGCCGCCCGTCTCCACCAGGAAGCCCTCCGCCTTCGTGACCTTCCTGTGGAAGTTGCGAGGGTCGAGCTGGCGGCCCCAGACGATCTCGTACACCCTGCGCAGATCCGCCACCGTGAACTGCGGCGGGCAGAACGCCGCCCCCAGCGACGTGTACTCCAGCTTCGCCCGCGCCCGCTCGATCCCGTCCACCATGATGCGGCGGTGGTCGAAGGCCATGACGGCGAGCGAGTCGATCGGCTGCCAGCTCATGTGGGCCTTCTCCGAGGCCGGGAGGTCGGGGGCCAGCCCCAGGTAGGCGACGCTGAGGACCCGCTGGCGCGGGTCGCGGTCCGGGTAGCCGTACGTCTGGAGCTGCTCCAGGTGGACCGGGACGCCCGGCAGGCCCGCCCGCTCGGACAGGAGGCGGTGGGCGGCGGCCGGAAGGTCCTCGTCGAGCTGGATGAAGCCGCCGGGCAGCGACCAGCGGCGCAGGAACGGCGGGTTGTCGCGGCGCCACACGAGGGCGCACAACGCCTGGTTGCGTACGGTGAGCACGACCAGGTCGACACTGACCGGGATGCTCGGGACCATGGCAGGCACGTTACACGCAGGAGTACGGGCCAGCGAACCGGATGACAGCCGCCCCCGGCCGGCGCCTACCGGGGAAACCTCCGCCCGGTCAGTTTGCTCCTTCTGTCCCGGCCGCCTGCGTGGAGATGCGTACGTGCAGCGGCTCCGTGGTCGCCTGCCCCGAGGGCAGCTTGACGCCGATCTGCACCCACTCGCCCGCCGGCACCTGGGCCCAGTCGAACGGCACCCAGGCCGTCGCCATCCCCACCGGCAGCTCCTCCTCGATCGGGTCCTCGTCCAGCCACCCGACAGCGGACACCACCATCTCCTTGGTCCCCCCCGACCACGTGATGGTGACGGTGCCGTCCTTGAGGTTGTAGCCGCGCACCTCGACCCCGTCCTGGATGTCGCGCGGCCGCCGGATCGCGTCCACCGCGATCGGCCGCTGCCAGTCCCGGGAGATCTCCGTTTCAAGCGACGGATCACCACATGTCATGAAATCGCTCCACATATAGGAGACGATCTTCTGCACGTAACGCCCGGCCATCGTCACCGCCTGGTCCAGGCGCTTCTTGTCCGTCTTGCCGCGGGTGCCCGTGGGGGCGCAGGGCTGCTCCCCGGAAGGCTCGAAGGCCTCGACGTTCGCCCAGAGCTCCACGTGGAAGCCCTGGTCGATCATCTCCTCGCGGGCCGCCGCCATCTCGCGGTAGTAGTCGCGCGTGGACCCGTGGTACGCGGTGTCGTACGTGGACTCCCCCACCATCGAGCGCAGCCGCTCGTCCACCTCGCTGTCCCGCTCGTCGGGCCAGAACAGCCCGACCTTGCCCGTCCCCCGGCTGTCCTGCGGTGCGATGATCCCGACCCCGGTCTTCACCAGCGCCTTGAACCCCTCGGCCACCTGCCTGGGCGTCTGCCCGAAGGCGACCCGCTTGCGCGCGTCGAGGTAGGGGCTGATGAGGATCGGTTTGCCGAGCTCCTGCTCGACGATCGTGTGCTGGTCGGCGTAGACCTCCAGCGTCGGGTTGGTGGCCAGGGTGGCCGACATCTGCACCTCGAACGGCTGGTACACGCCGCCGAGCGAGTCGCGCCCGGCGAAGCGCACGCCGTAGTCCTGCAGGATGCGCCGGGTCAGCGTGGTGAGCGTGCCGAGGTGGCGCTTCTCGGCCCTGATCTTGGCCTTGGAGTCGCGCGGGGCGAGCGGCAGCGCGGGGAAGACGCGCATGCCGAACTGGTCGCCCAGGTCGAGCAGCTGGGTCAGGCTGTCCTTGCCCTGGTTCGAGCCGGCCACGAGGATCAGGTCGTACGACCTGGCCTTGCTGCTGAAGTCGCAGGTGGCGTCGTCGGAGCCGTCCGGCTGGGTGATGAGCCGGTAGTAGGTCCGCTTGCCGACCTCGACGGCGTGCTCCATGGCGGGGCAGCGGAACAGGTCCTGGCCGAACAGCTCGTCGGTGCGGTAGACGTACACGCGGCCGACGCGGTTGTCCGGGTTGGCCTCCTGCAGATCCTGGACGGCGGCGTCGTGGCAGCTCAGGCCGTCCTCCTCGCAGGGCTCGTAGAGCGAGTCGACCGTGCCGTCCTTCAAGATCTCGCCGGCGTCGTTCACCGTGCGGAACTGCAGGCCGTAGCCGATCCTGATGATCGTGTCGCCGCCGACGCTGTGGATCTCCTGGAGCTGCTTGCGCCAGGTGCAGGGGTTCGACTTGGGGGTGATCCAGTAGCCGGTGACCGCGTACGGGGCCTTCTTGTCGGTGTCGAACGTTCCACAGGGGTCGGTGAACTCGCTCACCGCCGGCGTCGGCTCGGTGCTCGACGGCCTGGGCGCGGCGGACCTGACCGCCACGGGCTCCGGGTCGCCGGACGGCAGGACGATGATCACGGCGGCGACCACGGCCAGGACGGCCGCGCCCGCGACCACGAAGAGCCAGCGCACGTTCAGGAACCTACTCCGCCCTCGGAAGTTACGGCTTGACCCCGGCCCAGGACTCCAGCTGTGCGACGAACCGCTTGGCCGAGTTGGGCCAGTGGTGGTTCGCGCGGGCCGCCGCATAGCCCCGCGCACCCTGGGCCCGCCGCTCCCGTACGTCGTCGCGCAGCGTCAGCACGGCCTGCGCGACCGCCTTCGGGTCCTGCCACGGCACCACGACACCGCTGTCGTAGCGCTCCACGAGCTCGACCGCGCGCGGCGACGGAGTCGTGATGACGGGGATGCCGTGCGCCATGTACTCGACGATCTTGGTCGGCATGGAGTGCCGGTAGTTCGGCTCGTCGTGCAGCAGCGACAGACCCGCCAGCGCCCCGTCGAGCCGCTTGAGCGCCTCGTCGTTGGGCATGAAGTCGCGCCACTCCAGCAGGCCCTCGGTGACGGCCTGGTTGAGCATGGGACGGCTCTGCGGGTCGGCGTACCCGATCAGCTCCACCGCCACCCGGTACGGCTGCAGCAGCTTGGCCACCTCGACCGCCTCGACCACGCCGCGAGCCCTGGACAGCCACCCGAGGTAGACGATCCGGTCGTCGCCGGGCGGGGTGACGGAGTCGGGCACCCAGGTCTCGTTCGGCACGATCAGGTGGGCGTGCTTGAACCGGCCCGCGTACGCCGTCTCGGCCAGCAGCAGGTGCATGTGGCGCTCGGCGGTGCCTTCGAGCATCCGTGCCAGGAACCGCACCGGGGGCCGCAGCAGCGACGGCAGCCACGGCTTGAGCGAGAGCGTGGCGGGGGTGTCCTCGTGGACGTCCCACACCACGGGCGGCCTGTTGCGGATGCCCCACACCGCGAACAGCAGCTCGGGGTCGTGGATGAGGACGAGGTCCACCTTGTCGCGCATGCGCTTGAACAGCCGCCGGGCGGCCCAGACCGCGGCCATCCGCTTGCGCTGGACGGCCCGCGGCAGATCGACCCCGTTGACCCACGGTCTGGGGACGACGCCGTGCGCGGTGAACGACGCGGCGTACGTGACCTCATGACCGGCATCCACAAGGGCACGGATCTGCCGATGCAGAATTCTCGCGTCCTCGGGGTTATGCACCACCGTCATGACGAGCACGTGCACTGCGCGCAGCCCTCCGTCGCTACAGCCGCTCGACGCGTTCACCCTCGGCGAGCACGCCGCGGGTGTCCAGCACGAGCTTGGCCTTCGCCTCGACCATGTCGAGGTCGAACGCGGCGTGCTGCTGCAGCAGCAGCGTCACGTCCGCGTTGATCACGGCCTCGGCCAGATCCTCCTCACGCGGCACCGGGGTGCCGTCCACCGCCCACTCCTTGACGTACGGGTCCGCGAACGAGAGCTCCGCGCCCAGCTCCAGCAGCGCACGCGCCACCGGGAGCGCCGGGGTCTCCCGCTCGTCGGCGATATCCGGTTTGTAGGTGACGCCGAGCATAACGACTTTGGCGCCGTTCACGGGCTTCTTATGCCTGTTGAGCAACCGCTGTACGCGGGCGACCACGTACGAGGGCATCCGCTCGTTGATCTCCTGCGCCAGCTCGACGAACCGGAACGGGTAACCGAGCTTGCGCACCGTGTACGACAGGTACGACGGGTCCACCGGGATGCAGTGCCCGCCGACGCCGGGCCCGGGCAGGAACTTGTGGAAGCCGAACGGCTTGGTGGCCGCCGCCTCGATGGCCTCCCACAGGTCGATGCCGAGCTCGTCGCAGAAGATCGCCATCTCGTTGACGAGGGCGATGTTGACGTGGCGGTAGGTGTTCTCCAGCAGCTTGGCCATCTCGGCCTCGCGGGTGCCGCTGACCGGCACCACCTGCTCGATGAACTGCCCGTAGAACGCCGTCGCGCGGTCGCGGCAGGTCAGCGTGTAGCCGCCCACCACCTTGGGGGTGTTGCGCAGGCCGAACTTGGGGTTGCCCGGGTCGATGCGCTCGGGCGAGAAGGCCAGGTAAAAGTCCTCGCCCGCCTTCAGCCCCGAGCTCTCCAGCAGGGGCCTGGCCAGCTCGTCGGTGGTGCCGGGCCACGTGGTGGACTCCAGCACGACGAGCGTGCCCTTGTTCAGGTTGCGCGCGACGGTCTTGGTGGCGCCCTCGACCGCGGACAGGTCGGGGCGGTGGTCGTCGTCCAGCGGGGTGGGCACGCAGATGACGATCGTGTTGCTCCTGGCCAGCACGGCCTCGTCGAGCGTGGCGCTGAACCCGTTGGCCAGCATGTGCTCGAGGTCGGCGTCGGTCAGGTCATCGATGTAGGACTGCCCGGCGTTGAGCGCGTCGACCTTGGTGGGGTCCACGTCCAGGCCGACGACCCGCAGGCCGGCGGCCACAGCCTCCTTGGCGAGAGGCATGCCGACGTAGCCCAGGCCGATGACAGTCAAGTCGATTTCTGTCACAGCTGTGCCTTTGGGAGCCGGAAACAACACTTCATGGTCGCAAAGGTTATCTCAAGTCCACCTAGCTCACGCCTAATGCGACCGAACCCGTCCCAAACGGAAGCAAGATTCATGGTCATCAATCGGCAAGGGAGCGGTATAGGGCTTGATAAGTCTCGGCAACGCGGCTCCAGGTCCGCTTGGCCGCGACTTCCGCGCGGCCCGCCTCGCCCATCTCGGCGCGCTTGGCCGGGTCCTCCCGCAGCCCGGCGATCGCCTTGGCCAGCTCGGCCGGATCGCCCGCGGGCACGAGCATCCCGGCGCCGTCGGAGCCGACGAGCTCGGACAGCGCGGGCAGATCGCTGAGCACGACGGGCTTGCCGAGCGCCATCGCCTCGACCGGTTTCAATGGCGTAACAAGTCGGCAAACCCGCAGATCCTCACGCGGGCAGGCGAAGATGTCGATGGCGTCCTGCGCCTGCAGCGCCTCGTCAGGGCCGACGCGTCCCGGCAGGATCGCGGTGCTCAGCCCCAGCTCCTCGACCAGCTCGAGCAGGTTGGGGCGCTCGGTGCCGTCGCCCACGATGAGCACGCGCACGGGGGCTCGCTGGTCGCGCAGCAGCGCGGCGGCCCGCAGCAAGGTGGCGAAGCCCTCGTAGGCCACGATGCTGGACACCGAGCCGACCACGATCTCGTCGTCGCCGATGCCGTACTCGCGGCGGAAGGAGGCCCCGTCGTAGTGGGCCGTCAGCAGCGTGTCGTCCACGGCGTTGGGCGCCAGGTGGATCTTCTCCCTGGGCACGCCGCGCTCGACGATCTCGGCGGCCATGGTCTCGGCCAGCGTGACGACCGCGTCGGCCTCGCGCATCAGGAACGCCTCGCGCTCGCGCTGGAGCACGTGCCGCTGGCTGCCGATGCGCTTCGGGTCGCGGGAGGCCCAGGTCTCCTCCAGGAAGCCGCGGACCTCGTAGACGAACGGGGTGCCCGTCCTGTCGCGCACGGCGTGCGCGATCGAGCCGTTGCGGTGGTCGGTGGCGGCGTGCAGCACCTGCGGCCGCAGCTCGGCCGTGAGCTTGGTGACCCGGTCGGCGCCCCTGACGATGCGGCCCTGGGTCTCGAACGGCATCTCGCGGTGCGGCTCGGGCAGCAGCCGGTGGTAGGGGATGCCGTCGAGCTCCTCGTACGGCGTCGCGTCCGCGTGCCCCTGCAGCATCGGCCAGCCCCAGCTCGTCACCACGTGCGGGTCGATCCCGGCGGCCTTCTGCGAGGTGACGATGCGGTGGGTGCGCACGGTGTAGCCGGCCTGCGTGTACGGCAGGGCGTTGGTGACCACGTGCAGGACCCGGTTCTGCACCCGGCTCAGGATGGCCACCTTGGGGCCCGGAGGGATCGGGTCGGGGCTGATCGCCGCCAGCTCGCCCCGGTAGTAGGCGGCCCTGCGCTTGACGAACGGGTACTTGGTGTGGGCCTCGAGCACGGCGGCGGCCTCGCTGACCCGGCCGGCGTCCCAGTGTTCCTTGGCCTCGTTCCACGGCCCCTTGACCACGCGCATGCCGAACTTGCGCACCATGCGCCGGGCCCGGCGGGCGGCCGGCCAGGCGACGCTGCCGACGATGGGCCGCAACCTGGGCGGGAGTGTGTCGGCGGCGGCCTGTGCCACCCGCACGGGATCGGATTTGACCTTCGTCATCACCACGCGGGAGACGATGATCGGGTGCTGGACGAATCCCTTGAGAAGCCCACCGACGCCGGCACGGGCGGACTTCGCGGAAACCTTGGAGGAGTCTTGACGACTGGCGTCGGATGCCACGGTGGGACCGTACCATAGGCAGCGTTTTTTCCCTTCCGCTATGAAAGGCGAGGTCAATGAGGGAGAACCCCCTGGTCCTGCACGTATTGGGTGCTCGTCCCAATTTCGTGAAAGCGGCCCCGGTGGTGCGGGCACTCGGCGAGCTCGGCGTGCGGCAGGGCATCATCCACACTGGTCAGCACTATGACGCGCTGATGTCCGACGTCTTCTTCGCCGACCTCGGCCTGCCCGAGCCGGTCGCGAACCTGGGGGTGGGCTCCGGCAGCCACGCCAAGCAGACCGCGGCGCTGCTCGTGGGCCTGGAGGAGGTCGTCCAGGAGCACGAGCCCGATCTGGTCGTGGTCTACGGCGACGTGAACTCCACGCTGGCCGCGATCCTGGTCTGCGCCAAGCTCGGCGTGCCGACCGCGCACGTGGAGGCGGGGCTGCGCTCGTTCGACCGCGGCATGCCCGAGGAGGTCAACCGGGTCGTCACCGACGCGCTGGCCGACCTGCTCTTCGCCACCTCGCCGGAGGCGCTGGCGTTCCTGGCGAACGAGGGGGTGCCCGCGGCCAAGGTGCACCTGGTGGGCAACCCGATGATCGACAGCCTGTTCTCGGCGCTGCCCAAGCTCGACCCGGCGCCCGTGGTGGCGCGGCTCGGCCTGCCGGAGCGCTACGCGGTCGCCACCCTGCACCGCCCCGCGAACGTGGACAGCCCGGAGGCCGCCAAGGAGCTGGTGGACGCGGTGCTGGAGGTCTCGCGGCAGGTCCCGGTCGTGGTGCCGATCCACCCGCGCGGCAAGGTACGGCTGGCCGAGGCGGGCCTCGTGGACGGCGAGTCGATCAAGGTCGTCGACCCGCTGGGCTATGTGGACTTCCTCTCACTCGTCCGGGGTGCCGCGCTGGTCGTCACGGACTCCGGCGGCGTCCAGGAGGAGACGACCATGCTGGGCGTCCCCTGCCTGACCGTCAGGCCCAACACCGAGCGCCCGATCACGATCACGCACGGCACGAACCGCCTGGTCACGCCCGCGCTGCTGCCCGCCGCGGCGGAGAAGGCGCTGGCCGACGGGGCCGCCACGCCGGCCGGCGAGCTGCCGGTGCTGTGGGACGGCAAGTCCGGGCCGCGCATCGCCACGGTGATCGCCGCCTGGCTCAAGGGGGACAACCTCGCGCCCGCCTCTCAGGGCAAACGCCCCGAATAACGGCGATATCCGCCGTACTATGACTTACCTCTGCTGAGCGATTGGCGTACCACCATGGCCGAAACCCCTGAACAGCCCACCTACCAGCGTCTCGGCCCCGTCAACTGGCTGCCCGAGGAGCGCAAGCTCGTCGAGCGGTACGAGGCGGAGGTCAGGGAGCTGCGCCGGCGGCTGGAGATCGCCGAGGCCAAGGCCGCGTACGCCACCTGGAAGCTGGAGGCCACGCAGGCCAAGCGCACGTTCAAGCTGGGCGAGGCCCTCGGCTCGAAGAGCCCGGGGAAGATCGTCGAGGCGGTGCGGTCGAAGGACCGGGCGCCCAAGGCCCCCATCCCGGTGAGCCTGGCGACCGCGGCGGCCGAGAACCGGCCGCCGCTGGTCGAGGTGCCGGCGGTGAAGTGGCCGAACGGCCCGGTGAACCGGCCCGACCTCAAGGTGGCGGTGATCCTGGACGACTTCTCCAGGATGGCCTTCCGCTACGAGTGGGACCAGATCGAGTTCGGGCTCAAGGACTGGCCGGAGATCTTCGCGGAGAAGCGGCCCGACCTGCTGTTCTGCGAGTCGGCCTGGCACGGGAACCAGGGCCGCTGGCGCTACCAGATGACCGGCACGAACGCGCCGAAGGACCCGCTGCGCGACCTGGTGGCCTGGTGCAGGAGCGAGGGCATCCCGACGGTCTTCTGGAACAAGGAGGACCCGCCGAACTTCGACTTCTTCATCGACACGGCCAAGCTGTTCGACTACGTGTTCACCTGCGACGGTGACATGGTGCCGAAATATCGGGAAATTTTGGGACACGACCGGGTGGACGTGCTGCAGTTCGCCGCCCAGCCCCGCGTGCACAACCCGATCCAGCAGAACAAGGGCCGCCTGCACGACGTCGTCTTCGCCGGGATGTACTTCCGCGACAAGCACCCCGAGCGCCGCGAGCAGATGGAGACCGTGCTCGACCCGGTCAGGGAGCTGGGGCTGCACATCTTCGCGCGCAACGGCGAGGTGGACGAGAAGTACGCCTGGCCGGAGAAGTACCGGCCGCACATCGTGGGCGAGCTGCCCTACGACCAGATGCTGGCCGCGTACCGGATGTACAAGGTCTTCCTCAACGTCAACTCCGTGCTCGACTCGCCGACCATGTGCGCGCGGCGCGTCTTCGAGCTGTCCGCCTGCTCGACCCCCGTGGTGTCGGGGTGGTCGCGGGCCATCGAGGAGACGTTCGGCGAGCTGATCCCGATCGCGCGCGAGCCGGTCGAGTCGTACAACCAGGTGCTGCACCTGATCAACAGCCCGGAGCTGCGGGCCAGGATGGGGCACCTGGCGATGCGCGAGGTGTTCGACAAGCACCTGTTCTCGCACCGCGTGGACCAGATCCTCCAGGACCTCGGGCACCACGTGACGCCCCGGTCGCGCTCGATCACCGTGGTCCTGCCCACCAACCGCGCCTCCCAGATCGAGCACGCGATCTCCTCGGTGGCCAAGCAGATCCACCGGCCGCTGCAGCTCGTCATGGTGCTGCACGGGCTGGACATCGACCCCGTCGTGGTGGCGGACAAGGCCCGCATGGCGGGCATCACGGACGTCACCGTCCTGCCCGCCG
The DNA here is from genome assembly GCF_041950525.1 of Nonomuraea sp. GTA35. Taxonomy (NCBI): domain Bacteria; kingdom Bacillati; phylum Actinomycetota; class Actinomycetes; order Streptosporangiales; family Streptosporangiaceae; genus Nonomuraea; species Nonomuraea sp. GTA35. The sequence continues at coordinate 24,507 of NZ_JBGNUV010000010.1, forward strand.
ACTCCTCGCTGTCGCTCGGCGCGTGCATGAACCTGGGCATCGCCGCCGCCGAGGGCGAGCTGATCGCCAAGATGGACGACGACAACCTGTACGGCGAGCACTACCTGTCGGACCTGGTGCGCTCCTTCGACTTCTCGGACGCGGAGATGACCGGCAAGGGCGCGCACTACGCCTACTTCGAGGGCAGCAACACCACGATGTTCCGGCTGCCCGGGCTCGAACACCGCTACTCGTGGCTGGTCCAGGGCGGCACGTTCCTCGGCAAGGCGGACCTGTTCCGCACGTACCCGTTCGCCGACATCACCCGTGGCGAGGACACCCACCTCGTGCGGCGGCTCAAGGAGGACGGGGTCAAGATCTACTCGGCGGACCGGTTCAACTTCGTCTACTGGCGCAGCGCCGACACCGCGATGCACACCTGGCAGGCCGACCACATCAAGCTGACCAGGAACGCCCAGTTCTCCTTCGTCGGCCGCCCGGACGCGCACGTCCTCATCTAGCGGCCCGTACGTACGGCCGGGCACGGCCGGCGCGGAGCTCGGCGGCGCATCCGGCCAGGAGGGCGGCGGCTCGGCGAACGTTCACGTATCCCCCTGAGAAGTCGGTCCTGATCAACGTTCGGGACGTCAACAAGGGCCGCGGAGCCGCCTCCGACGCTTCCGAAGATCGTGAAGCCTACGGCTTCACGCGGGCGAGGTTCTGGTCGGCCAGGTTCGCCAGCTCGTACAGGCCCTGCGGCTTGACCCGCTGCCCGACCACCAGCATGCTCATGACCAGGTTCCCCCGCCTGATCATGACCGAGCCGATCTGCGCGTTGTTCTTGTCGCCGGCCGCCGTCGTCAGGTAGGCCCGCGACTGGTCGCCCTTGGTGGGCATGTCCAGCGTCTTGGTCTTGTACGTGACCTTCGTGCCCCCCACGTCGGCCGTGTAGTCGGCGCACTGCTTGGGCAGCGGCTCGGGGAAGGCGGCCTTCGGCAGCGCGACCACGGCCTGCGTGATCGAGCCGCGGGCCGCGGAGAAGGCGACGACGGCGGCGGGCGACTTGGCCACCTCCGGCTTGGCGGCGTCGAGCTGGGCGGCCCCCGCGCACTCGGGGTGCTGCGCCCTGGCCTTGCGTACGGCCTCCAGCCCCTGCTGGGTGGACTTGAGCATGCCGAACTCGCCCAGCTCGGGCCCGTACGCCACGCTCATGCCCTTGGGCACCGGCAGCAGCGCGGCACGCAGCTTGGCGCTGGCGGCGGACGCCGACGCGGGCGGCGCCGAGGCGGCGGGCGGCTTGGGCTCCTCCGCCGAGGAGCATCCGGCAATGACCAGAGTGCTCAGGAATATCCCGGGAATTGCTTTATGCATGGCCGCTCCATTTCGCTACATGGACATTGGTCAAAACGCTAGAGGAAGCGGGGAGCGCAAGAGAGAGTAACGCCGGTATTCGCGGGATTCAGCGGATTCCCGATTCGCCGCCATGCCACTACCTGGGATGATGCGGGCGAGATCGGCATCACCCGCCAAATCGGCCTCGCGGTAATAGGGCGGGCAAAATGTTTCCCGGGCCCTGCGCGTCGGGATGCGGCTTTTCTCCCGGCTGCTGATGATCGCGGCATGAGCTTCACTCCGCGAGCGCTCGGCATGGACGTGCCCATTACCCGCAGGGACTTCTTCGACGGCATCGCCGTGAGCTGCGTGGCCGGCAGCGTGGCCGGCAGTGCGGCCCCCAAGCCGCAGACCCCGCCGGACCCCTTCACGGTGAGCGGGGACACCAGCGAGGCGCTCAGCGTCGCGCACGCGCTGCGGGACGGCCGCTTCTGGCGGCACGCCGGCTCCCCCGTGGCCACGGGGGAGCGCTACGACCTCGTCGTGGTCGGAGGAGGGCGCGGCGGGCGCAGCGCGGCGGCCGAGTGGCTGCGCCGCCGCCCGCGAGCGAGTGTCCTGCTCCTCGACAACCACGACGTCCTCGGCAACCACGACCTGCTCGGCAACCACGACGAGCCCGGCGGGCACGAGCCGGCCGCCGGGTGGGCCGGCTTCGACGCGGTGATGTGCGACGCGGAGAGCTTCGGCGCGGACACCCTGGTCGCGACCGCCTCCCCCGGCTGGATCGACCGGCTGCCGATCGCCTGGCAGGCGCGGCGGGACCTGCGCGCGCTGCACGAGGATCCGCCCGACTGGTTCCCCGGGCTGCCGGCCGAGGGCAAGCAGGAGCGGCTGGCGGGGCTGACGTACGCGGAGTTCCTGCGGGAGGTGTGCGGGGCGCATCCCGACGCCGAACGGTTCTGCAGGACCATGTCGTGCCCGGACTGGGGGTACGACACGCGGGCGTTCGGCGCGATCGACGCCTGGGGCACCGGCTATCCGGGGTTCGCCGGGCTCGGGCTCAGCAGGGAGCAGCCGTCCAGGTACAACTCGCCGACCGTGCGGCGGCGCTGGCACGGGCCCGTTCCCGTGGCCGCCGTGCCCGCGCTGGACGGGCGGGCCCGCGTAAGGACGTCCAGCCCGGTGGTGTCCGTACGGGACGGCGCCGGGTCCGCGACCGTGGGGTACTTCGACGGCCATCAGGTGCGCACCGTGGAGGCCGGGGCGGTGATCCTGGCCTGCTGGAGCGCCGTGGTGCCGTACCTGGTGCCCGAGCTGCCGCCGGAGCGGCGGCGGGCGCTGCGGCAGGCGTCGCGGGTGCCGCTGCTGGAGGCGACCGTACGGCTGCGCGACCCGGGCGCCTGGCGGCGGCTGGGCGTGCGGCGGGTGCGGTGGACGGGCGCGTACTGGTGCGCGAGCGCGTTCACGCCTCCGGACACCGTGCGGATGCTGGCCACGCCGTGCCGGTCCGAGCTGGGCCCCGGCGCGGGGTCCGCGGCGGGCAGGCGGGAGCTGCTCATGACGCCGTACAGCACGCTGGAGCACACCGTCAGGGACCAGCTCGCCCGGCTGCTCGGCCCGGCCGGCTTCGATCCTGGCGGGGACATCGCGGCGATCACGGTACGCCGGTGGGGTCACGCGCTGGCGCCCGAGTACTGCCGGCCGTGGCACGCGTTCTACCCGGACGGGCCGTTCCCCGCGGACGCGGCGCGCGGCCGGTTCGGCAGGATCGCGATCGCGGGCTCCGACACCGAGCCCGCCGCGCGTGAGGAGGCGGCCGTCGCGGCCGCGCTGCGGGCCGTGGCGGAGCTGGCGCGATGACGGCCCTGTGGTCGCGGATCTTCCTGACGGGTCTGGCCCTCTGGCTGGCCACGGTGATCGTGACCGCCTGGACGGGCAACGCGAACCTGGTGCCGACCGTGGTGCTGTTCGGCAGCTTCCTGGTGCCGGTGACGTTCGTGGTGTGGGCGTACGGGCGGGAACGCTCGCCCGAGGTGACGGTCGAGCGGTTGTTCGTGGCGTTCGTGGTGGGCGGCGTGCTGGGGGTGCTGGGCGCGTCGCTGCTGGAGAGCTGGCTGCTGCGGCCGTCGCTGCTCATGTACGTGCTGGTCGGCCTGATCGAGGAGGGCGTCAAGCTGGCGGCCCTGGTCTTCGTCACCCGGCACGTGGCCAGGCGCGCGACCAGGGACGGCGTGGTGCTGGGCGCCACCGTCGGCTTCGGCTTCGCCGCCTTCGAGAGCGCGGGGTACGCCTTCAACGCCCTGTTCACCGCGGGCGGCCTGTCGCTGACGCAGCTCGTGGAGACCGAGGTGCTGCGCGGCATCCTGACCCCGGTCGGGCACGGCCTGTGGACCGCGATCGCGGGCGGGGCGCTGTTCCGCGCGGGCGGGCGGGTGACCGGGCCGGTCGTGCTGACCTATCTGGGCGTCTCGCTGCTGCACGCGTTGTGGGACTCGATGAGCGCCATCGCGATCGCGGTCACGCTGGTGCTGACCGGGCGGCCATGGCAGTTCGAGCTGCTGCGCATCGGCCGGGTGCCGCACGTGACGCAGTGGCAGGTGCACGTGTACACGCTGCTGAACTGGGCGGGACTCATCGTGATCTCGCTGGTCGCGCTGGGGTGGCTGTGGACGACGGTGGCCACGGGGCGCCGGGATCGGGGGATCTTGTCCCAATAATCACGGTAATGAACGCCTTCCTCCCACTGCGCCGGAAGCATAATCGATGCTAGTCTCCTGTGCGATCTTCCGGAGGTGTATTTACACAAGGTGTGGAAATGCCCCCGACTCGAGGTTGGGACATGGGCTCGCGAAACCGGTCAATTCGGTTCAAGATCTTTTTATTGCTGCTGCTACCCCTCCTGTCTCTGAGCGCGCTCTGGGGTTTCGTCCTCAACCTCACCATGGGCGACGCCCAGTCACTGCTCCGCGCGAACACCCTCTACGAAACGATCGGCGTCACCTCCACCGACCTGGGATTACAGCTCCAGGCCGAGCGCGTGCGCTCCGCGGAGGCGCTCACGACGCGTGAGCTCACCGAGGTGCTCGGCGGCCAGCGCGCCCGTACCGACAAGTCGGTCGCCGACTTCAGGCAGGCCGTCACGGACGCCGGCGGCGCGGTCGGAGACGACCTGCGACGGCCGCTCGACAACCTCGACATGGCTCTCGACAGGCTCGCCCTGATCCGGTCGGACATCGACAACGGGATCAGCTCCCGCCTGGCCGGCCTGACCGAGTACAACCGCGTGCTCGACGCCCTCTTCCAGCTCTACGACCACCTGATCACGGTCTCCGACCTGGAGATCTTCCAGCAGGCGTCGTCGCTGCAGGCCATGGGCATGGCCAGGGAGTACATCGCCAGGGAGCACGCCCTGGCCATCGGCGCCCTGGCCGACGCGCGGCTCACCCCGGAGGAGACGGCGGCCTTCACCGAGTACGCGGCCTCCAGGAAGTTCCTGCACTCGCGCGGCCTGGCCGGGCTCGACGTGACGCTGCGCAGGCCGTACGAGCAGGTCTTCGCCACCGAGCCGTTCCTCACCTTCGCCACCATGGAGTCGCGCGTCATCAAGACCGGCGCGCCTCCCCCCGACGCCGAGGGCTGGCACCGGGCCGTCGACAAGCTCACCGGCCGCCTCGACGACCTCGGCAAGACCTCCTCCGACGCCCTGGCCGCCCGTACGTCGCAGGCCGCCACCGGCACCGTCGTCGAGATCGGCATCGCGGGCGGCGTCGGCTTGATCGCCGTGCTCGCGTCGATCATCATCTCTGTACGCTTCGGTCGTCGCCTGGCCGGAGAGCTCGCCGGGCTGCGTGCCGCGGCGGTCGAGCTGTCGGGCAGGCGGCTGCCCGACATCGTGGCGCGGCTGCGCCGGGGTGAGGACGTCGACGTGCGGAAGGAGGCCAAGGCGATCAAGGTGAGCGGTTCCGCTGAGATCACCGACGTGGCCAGGGCCTTCGGGTACGTGCAGCGCACCGCCGTGACGGCGGCGGTCGGCCAGGCGGCGCTGCGGCGCGGCATCGGCCAGGTCTTCCTCAACCTCGCCCGGCGCAAGCAGGGCCTGCTGCACCGCCAGCTCGCGCTGCTCGACGGCATGCAGCGGCGCACCCACGACCCCGACAGGCTGGAGGAGCTCTTCCGCCTGGACCACCTGACCACGCGCATGCGGCGGCACGCGGAGAGCCTGATCGTGCTGTCCGGCGCCGCGCCGGGGCGGGCCTGGCGCAAGCCGGTGCCCGTGATCGACATCGTCCGGGCGGCGGTCGCCGAGATCGAGGACTACACGAGGGTCTCCGTGGGGACGATGCCGGCGGGCGCCATCGACGGCACCGCCGCGGCCGACGTCACCCACCTGCTGTCCGAGCTGGTCGAGAACGCCACCATCTACTCGCCGCCCGACACCGTGGTCCAGGTGCGCGGCGACCTGGTGAGCAACGGCTACGCCATCGAGGTGGAGGACAAGGGGCTCGGGCTGTCGGCCGACGAGTACGCGCGCTTCAACGCGCTGCTCGCCGCGCCCCCCGAGTTCGACCTGGCCGACAGCGACCAGCTCGGCCTGTTCGTGGTCGCCACGCTGGCCCAGCGGCACGGGATCAACGTGCTGCTGCGCCGCTCGCCCTTCGGCGGCACCACGGCCATCGTGCTGGTGCCGCGCTCACTGGTGACCGAGCAGTCCGCGCTGGAGGCGGCCGGCGGTGACGGCAAGGCCGCGCTGCCCAGCCGTACGAGGAAGAAGGCGCTCGCGGTCGTGAGCTCCGGCACCCACGCGGGGCTGCCCAGGCGGGTGCGGCAGGCGAACCTGGTGCCGCAGCTCAAGGAGACCCCGCAGGAGCCCGAGCAGGAGCCGGCGCCCGAGCCGGCCGAACGCTCTCCCGATGAGGTACGCGACCTGTTCTCCGCCTTCCAGCGGGGGACCCAACGCGCCAGAGAAGAAGCCTCCCAGGAGGGGCCCATGAGTAAGGGGGACGCATGAGTGCGCCGACCACCAACGCCGGTGAGCTGAACTGGCTGCTGGACGACCTCGCCACGAGGGTCGCCGCCGTGCGCCAGGCGGTCATCTTGTCGACCGACGGCCTGGCCGTGGGTCATTCCAAGGGGCTGACCCGCGAGGACGCCGAGCACCTGTCGGCCGTGGCGGCCGGGTTCCAGAGCCTGGCCCGCGGCACCGGGCGGCATTTCGGCGGCGGCGACGTGCGCCAGACCATTGTGGAGATGGAGTCGGCGTTCCTGTTCGTGACGGCGGCGGGCCAGGGCACCTGCCTGGCAGTGATCGCCGAGGCGAACGTGGACGTCGGCCAGATCGCCTACGAGATGGCGATGCTGGTCAAGCGGGTGGGCCAGCACATCACCACCAACCCGCGCGCTGGAGCGTCATGAGCGATAGCCCGCAGTGGTTCGATGAGGAGGCGGGACCCGTCGTCCGGCCTTATGCTCTCATTCGCGGTCGCACACGCTCATCAGGAGACGCGTTCGACCTCGTGGCAACCGTGCGCGCCATCGGCGACCCCCCTGGCGACCTCGGGCCCGAACAGCAACTCATCCTGCGGGCGGCCCGTGAACCGATCTCGCTGGCCGACCTGGCCGTCGAGCTCGACCTGCCCGTCGGCGTCATCCGGGTCCTGCTCGGTGACATGCGTGACCACGGCCTCATCTCGGTGACGTCGCCCTCAGCCGGAGGCGCGCGGTCGAATGAGCGCATTCTCAAGGAAGTGATCAATGGACTCCGTGCTCTCTGAGGACCCCGTCGCGCTCAAGATCCTGATCGCGGGTGGGTTCGGCGTCGGCAAGACCACCCTGGTCGGGTCGATCAGCGAGATCAAGCCACTGCGCACGGAGGAGGTGCTCTCCGACCGCGGGATCGGCGTCGACGACCTCGACGGCGTCGAGGCCAAGACCACCACCACCGTGGCGATGGACTTCGGCCGCATCACGATCCGTGAGGGGCTGGTCGTCTACCTGTTCGGGACGCCGGGGCAGGAGCGGTTCTGGTTCATGTGGGACGAGCTGTCCTACGGTGCGCTGGGCGCGGTCGTGATCGCCGACACCCGGCGGCTGACCGACTGCTTCCCCTCCGTCGACTACTTCGAGCAGCGCGGCACGCCGTTCGTGGTGGCCGTCAACTGCTTCGACGGCGCGGAGCAGCACAGCGTGGACGACGTGCGCATCGCACTCGACCTGGACGACGACGTCCCGGTCATGCTCTGCGACGTACGCCGCAGGACCTCCGCCAAGGAGGTCATGATCACGCTGGTCGAGCACTCCCTGAGGACGCTCACCTCGGCCAACTGAGCGGGCTCACAACGCCCGGAGACCGTTGATCACCTCGCGGAGCAGGCTCTCCGTCGGGGTGGCGGCCTTGTCCCGTGGCGGGCGCACCGTCACCAGGCCGTGCTCCAGCAGGTCCCCCAGCAGCACCCGTACGACGCCGACGGGCAGGCCCAGATCGGAGGCCACCTCCACGACGGGCCTGCTCCTGCCCCCCACGCAGGACAGCAGACGCCGGTGCTGGGCGCTCAGCTCGGCCTTGGCCGGGACGGGCAGCCCCGTCGAGACGACGGTCGCCAGCAGGTCGACCTCGGAGGAGGCGGACCTCGTGCGTCCGCGCGCGACCGCGTACGGCCGCACGACAGGCCCGGCCTCCTCGTCAACCCACTCGTGCTCGCGGCTCACGATTGAGATCCCCCATCCTGGTCACTTTCCTGCCGTCCGCGCTGCCAGCCGGACTGGAGCGAGGAGAGCAGCGCCCTGGTCTCCTCCGGCGAACGCTCTGCGATCGGTGGCGTGGCGGGCGGCTCCTGGTCGAGCCGCCGCGGCAGCCCCGTCTGCCGTTCCCGCTGCGGCAACCCTGCCTGCCGTTCCCGCTGCGGCAAACCCGTCTGCCGTTCCCGCTGCGGCAGCCCCGCGGCCCGCTGGCGCTGCGGCAGGCCCGCGGGGCGCTCGTGGCGGGGCACCTGCTGCTGCGGCGGCGCGTCGTCCTGCGGCGGGGCCTGCTGCGGCAGGGCCGGCGGGGAGGACGCGGCGCCGTTGCGCCTGCTGGTGCGGACGCGCCGCGGCAGCTCGCCCGGCCCCGTGGCGTCCTGAAGGTCGGGCCGGATCATCGACACCGGCACCGGCTCGAACTCGACCGGCTGCACTGGCGTCGCCATCGGCTCCACCAGCGTGCCGGGCACGAGCACGATGGCCGTGGTCCCCCCGTACGGCGACGGCTTGAGGGTCACCTTGATGCCGTGCCTGGCCGCGAGCATGCCGACCACCGCGAACCCCAGCCGCTCGGTCTGCGACGCGTCGAACTCCGGCGGGCTGGCCAGCCGCTCGTTGACGGCCCTGCGCGTGGCCTCGTCCATGCCCAGGCCGCGGTCCTCGATCTCGACCGCGAAGCCCCTGCCGACCATCTCGCCGTGCACGGAGACCTCGTTGCTGGGCGAGGAGAAGGTGGTGGCGTTCTCGATCAGCTCGGCGAACAGGTGCATGAGGTCGGCCACCGCCGCGCCGGAGACGCCCGCCTCGGGCATCGGGTAGACGCGTACCCGGGTGTACTCCTCCACCTGGGCGGCGGCGCCGCTGAGCACGTCCTCCATCGGGATGACGCCGCGCCACCTGCGGCCCGCCGCGCCGCCGGAGAGCAGCACCAGGCCCTCCGCGTGGCGGCGCATGCGGGTGGTGAGGTGGTCGAGCTTGAACAGGCGCTCCAGCGCCTCGGGCTCCTCGGTCTGGCGCTGCATCTCGTCCAGCAGCCTGAGCTGGCGCTGCAGCAGCGACTGGCTGCGCCTGGCCAGGTTCCGCAGCGCCTCGGAGACGCCCTCGCGCAGCTTGGCCTGCTCGACGGCGGCGTCCACGGCCGTGCTCTGCACGCTGTCGAACGCCGCCGCCAGGTCGCGGACCTCGCTGGTCGACTTCCGGCTCACCGTGATGGGCGGGGCCTCGGCCGCGATGTCCACGGGCTCGCCCTTGCGCAGCTTGGCCACGACGTCGGGCAGCCTGATCTCCGCCAGGTCCAGCGCGGTACGGCGCAGCGCGCCCATCTCGCGGGTGAGCCTGCGGCCGATCTTGACGGAGATGACGATCGAGACGATGACCGCGATCAGGCCGAGCGCGCCGGCGACCCCGGCCCGCACCGCGATGGCCACGCCCGCGGGCTCCATCCGGGCCAGCAGCTTGTCACCGGTGCGCCAGATCGACTCGCGGTACTCCTTCTGCACCTGGTCCGAGATGCCCCGCCAGAGGTCCAGGTCCAGCGGCTCGCCGCCGATGTAGGCCTCCAGGAGGTTCTCCATGGTGACGTAGCGGGGCGAGAAGTACAGCTTCTCGAACGGGGCCCGCAGCTCCGTGTCGAGGTTGGCCAGCGCCTTGGGGAACAGGTGCCTGCGGGTGCCGTCGATGCCGGCCAGCAGGTGCACGTCGTGCATGCTCACCCGGCCGTTCGAGGCGATGATCAGGGCGTGCTCGCGGGACAGCAGCTCGCGCACCTCGTCGGCCGAGATCAGGCCCTGCGCCTGCAGCGCCAGCTCCAGGTCCGTGCTCGTCGTCAGCCGGGAGTACAACAGGTGGACCTCGTCGGAGATCTTCGCGTACTCCGTGACGAGGCCACCCGGCGTGAGCCGGCGGTCGTCCACCTTGCGCCGGATGTCCGGCAGCCGGTCGATCGCCTCGAAGACCGTCTGGAGCTGGGTCTTCATGTCGTCCGTGAGCGCCGACTGCGCGTCCTCGCCCATCGCCCGCTGGCGCAGCGTCTTGTTGTTGTTGTCCACCTTGGCCCGCGCCTTGGCCAGCGCGTCCGGGTCGCCGCCGGTGCCGGCCAGGCGCTCGGCCGAGGCCAGGCGCTCGGTCTGGAGGTTGCCGACCAGGCCGTCGGTGTGGTTGATGACATCTGTCCAGATGGTCTCGACCTTGAGCAGGTTGAGAGCCTCCCCCGACGTGGTGCTCGCGGCGAAGCCCCAGAGCGCGATCAGGGAGATCAAGGGGATGACGAGCAGCGTCGAGATCTTGAATCTGATGGATCTGCCCGATGCCATGACACCTGCTCCCGGATAGAAGATCGCGGGAGAGAATAGCACCGAAACAGATGCTTTTAAGATCGACTAGCGATAAATCTGTGATATGTCGGGAAATTTGCGGCCATGGCGGCCCGTGTGGCGCTCTGCCGCCAGGTGAGCCGTACCAGCCAGCCCGCCAGGACGGCCAGCAACGCCACCTCCGCGCCCAGCAGCAACCGCTCGACGAGCCCGATCATCACCCGCTCGCCCGGCATGGCCACGTACGTGATGGCCAGCAGCCCGAAACCCCCCGCCAGGGCCACCCACTCCACCACCCTCGCAACGGGCTTCCAGGAGGCGTCTGAGGCCAGCCTGGGCACCATCAGCGCGCCGGCGGCCGGCAGGCTCACGAACGCCGCGATCGAGACGTACCGGTGGATCTGGGCGGCCAGGTCGAGGTCGTGGCCGAGCGGGGTGGTCGGGACCACCGCGGCCACCACGAGAGCGCCCGACCACACCGTCAGCAACCACTGCGGCGCCCCCTTGACGGGCGCCCCCGCAGACCGCAGCCCCGCCAGCAGCGCCAGGGATCCGATCCCGAGCACCGCCATCGCGACCTCCGTGACGCCCCCGCGGTCGGACACGGCGTACTCGCTGATGGTGACGTTCATGGGGTCGAGGGCAGGGTCGGGGCCGAACTGGCCCGCCACCACCGCGACCACCGAGAACAGGATGGAGGCACAGGCGATCCAGGGGGAGAGCCTCTTCACTGCGGTCATGCCCCTACTGTCGCGATCGGCCCCTGCCCGCCACATCAGGTGCCGTCCCCCACCCGACCCTGACCCTCCCCTGAGTCACGCTTCCCGCTCCCCCGAAGGCGGGGAGCCCTCGGGGGTGCGCAGGGCGACGCGTCAGTCGAGGATGTGCCCCGTGGCGCGGGCGTAGCGGTCGCGGATCGAGGGGATCGCCTCGCCCTCGTACACGGCCGTGTCGCCCGACTGCCAATCAGGGGTGGTCACCAGCGTGGCGGCCTGATGGGCGGCGCCGTCGGCGACGTACTCGGCGGGCGGCGGCACCGTGATCGGCACGCCGAAGATCGTGGGGGCGATCCGGCGGACCGCCTCCGAGCGGGCCGCGCCGCCGATCAGCAGCACCCGCTCCGGCCGCAGGGCCAGCGCGTCCAGCGCGTCGGCCAGGCCGCAGAGCATGCCTTCGATGGCGGCCCGCGCCAGGTGGGCGGGGGTGGAGGTGGCCAGGGTGAGGCCGTGGACGGAGCCGGTGGCGGTCGGGCGGTTCGGGGTGCGTTCGCCCTCCAGGTACGGGACCAGCGTGAGGCCGTCGGCACCGGGAGGCGCCTGGAGGGCCAGGGCGCCGAGCTCGTCCAGGGAGACCCCGGCGATGCGGGCGGCGGCGTCCATGACGCGGGCGGCGTTGAGCGTGCACACCAGCGGCAGGAAGCGGCCCGTGGCGTCGGCGAAGCCGGCGACGGCGCCCGTGGGGTCGGCGCTGGGCGTCTCCGCGACCGCGAACACCGTGCCGGACGTCCCGAGCGACACCACGACGTCGCCCGGCCGGGCTCCCACGCCCAGCGCGGCGGCCATGTTGTCGCCCGTGCCGGGGGCGATCAGGACCGGACCGGCCCCTCCCGCGACGGCCGCGCCCGCTTCCTCGGCCGGCCCCAGCACCTTGGGCAGCAGCGGGACCGCGCCGAAGGCGGCCTTGAGCAGGTCCGTACGGTAGGCGCCCGTCGCGGGCGACCAGTAGCCGGTGCCCGAGGCGTCACCCCGGTCGGTGACCAGGTGCGACAAGGGAGGCAGCGGCGCGTCCGCCCAGGCCGCGGCGGAGAACGGGACGCCGGACGCGAGCGCGCCCGACAGGCGCCAGGTGAGCCAGTCGTGCGGCAGGCACACGGCGGCCGTGCGGCGGGCGTTGTCCGGCTCGTGCTCGGCCAGCCAGCGCAGCTTGGTCACCGTGAACGACGCCACCGGCACCGAGCCCACGCCGTCGGCCCACGCCTGCGGACCGCCCAGCTCGGCGATCAGGTCGAGGGCGGCCTGGGCGGAGCGGGTGTCGTTCCACAGCAACGCATCGCGTACGACATTTCCCGACTCGTCGAGGCAGACCATGCCGTGCTGCTGCCCGCCCACACTGATCGCGGCCACACCGTCGAGCCCACCGGCCTCCTCGATGGCCCGCAACAACGCGGTCCACCAGTGGGAGGGGTGCACCTCGGTGCCCGCGGGGTGAGCGGCGCGGCCCTGCCGAACCAGCTCTCCCGTCTTCGCGTCACGAATGACGACCTTGCAACTCTGCGTGGAGGAATCGACCCCAGCGACCAGCGTCACCCACGAACTCCTAACAAGTGCTCCAGCGCAAGCTGGTTCAGATGGGAGAAATGGTATCCGCGCCGGGCCGCTGCCTCGGGATCGAAGTCGTCCGCGGCCAGATCGGCCAGCGTCTCGCCGCGGTTGAGCGTGGGCAGGCCGAGCTCCCCGACGCGGGAGGCCCGCATCGCCTCGCGCACCTCCGGGTCGGCGCGGAAGTTCCGGGCCTTCTCCCGGAGTATCAGGTACGTCCGCATGTTGGCGGCGGCCGAGACCCACACGTCCTCGGGGTCCTCGGTGCGCAAGGGCTTGTAGTCGAAGTGCCGCGGCCCTTCATAACCGCCGTGCTCCAGCAGGTCGACCAGGAAGAACGCGCTCATCACGTCGCCGTGCCCGAAGATCAGGTCCTGGTCGAAGCGGGGGCCGTGCTGGCCGTTGAGGTCGATGTGGAAGAGCTTGCCGTGCCACAGCGCCTGGGCGACGCCGTGCACGAAGTTGAGCCCGGCCATCTGCTCGTGGCCGACCTCGGGGTTGAGGCCGACCATCTCCGGATGTTCGAGCTCGCCGATGAACGCCAGGGCGTGGCCGATCGTGGGCAGCAGGATGTCGCCGCGGGGCTCGTTCGGCTTGGGCTCGATGGCGAAGCGCAGGCCGTAACCGCGCTCGCGTACGTAGCCGCAGAGCAGGTCGATGGCCTCCTTGTAGCGGCCGAGCGCGGCGCGTACGTCCTTGGCCGCGTCGGACTCGGCCCCCTCGCGGCCGCCCCAGCACACGTAGGTGGAGGCGCCCAGCGAGGCGGCCAGGTCGAGGTTGCGCATGACCTTGCGCAGGGCGTAGCGGCGCACGTCACGGTCGTTGCTGGTGAAGGCGCCGTCGCGGAAGACGGGGTGGGTGAACAGGTTCGTGGTGGCCATGGGCACTTTCAGCCCGGTCTCGGCAAGCGCTTTCCGGAAGGACGCGACCGCCCGCTCGCGATCGGGTTCGACGGCGAGCAGGTCGTCGTCGTGGAAGGTGACGCCGTAGGCCCCGAGCTCGGCAAGCCGGTGCACGCTCTCGACCGGGTCGAGGGGCGCCCGGGCGGCGTCCCCGAACGGATCGCGCGCCTGCCAGCCGACCGTCCACAGACCGAACGTGAATCGATCGTCAGGGGTTGGCTCGTACATGACTCGATGCTCCCCTGGCGACCAGTTGTTCACAAGCGGTTGTTCACAAGCCCGACGGATCGCGCCCCACGCTGATCTCCTCGGCGATCCTCCGGATGTCCGTCACCTCGACGCCCGAAGCCGGGGGCAGGTGGCGCAGCAAGGCCTCCATCACCACGGGGACGGGCTGGCCGGCGAACCGCCCCGCGACCCCGTGAACCACACTGAACAGCGCTGCATCGTCGGTGTCGTGCATCGGCCTCTCCTCGGTCGGGTACCCGGAGAACGCTACGGCCTCGGCCCGACAGTTCGCTCGCTACTCCAGCCCCGCGTGTCGGTTCGTCCTCATCTGGCCATCGCTAGATATATGCGCGTTCAACTAGTTTGGAAGGGGACTCTGTTGAAAGGGGCACACCATGCCGGTACAGCGGCTCAACCACGCGGTCCTCTACGTCCGCGACGTGGAGCGCAGCGTGGCCTTCTACCGGGAGGCACTCGGCTTCGAGGTCGTCATGGGCATGCGGGGCGCCGCCTTCCTCCAGGCCCCGGGCTCCTCGAACGATCACGACCTGGGCCTGTTCCAGGTCGGCGAGCAGGCCTCCCCCTCGCCCGCCGGGCGCACCTCCGTCGGCCTCTACCACCTGGCGTGGGAGGTCGACACCCTGGAGGAGCTGGAGCGCGTGCAGGCCAAGCTGGCCGAGCTCGGCGCGCTGGTCGGCTCCTCCGACCACAGCACGACGAAGGCGCTGTACGCCAGGGACCCCGACGGGCTGGAGTTCGAGGTGTCGTGGCTGGTGCCGGCCTCGCTGCTGACCGACGAGATCCTCGCCGGGCGCGCGAGCATCCGGCCGCTCGACCTGAACGCCGACAAGCAGCGCTACGGCGCGCGGACCCGGGGCGGAGTGGGCGTGTCCGTCCCCGCTTGACGTACCGTGGGCTTGACGGCCCTTTCACGGAGAAACGTCATGCCAAGCGACCCTGATCACGTGCTCGACGCCATCGACGGTGTCGTCGACGAGTGGGAGACGCTGAGCGCCGACGCCATGCGGTGGGCGCCTCCCGAGAACAAGAGTCCCGACCTCATGACCGAGGTGAGCGAGATCTTCGGCCCGCTCGTCAACGCGTTCTCGCAGGCGCTGCGGCCGGTGAGCGATGCCTTCGAGCGGGCGCTGCGCATGCTGGACGACGAGGACGACGGCGGGCCGCGGCCGACCTGACGCTGGCCTGCGGCGGGCCCTGCGGGCTCAGTCGGCGGTACGCCTGCGGCGGGCCCTGCGGGGGTAGGCCTTGGCGGCCTCGGCCAGGCGTACGGCGTGCTCGGCCTGCCTGCGCCAGTGCCCGTAGGCGTCGCCGCGCTGCGCCAGCCGGTCCAGCTCGCTCATCGTGGCCAGCGGGATGAACGCCGGCTCGGCGTCACGCCACGGCGTGCCCGGCAGCGGCATGAACGTGTGGGTGTGGATGCGGGCCCCCAGGTCGGCCAGGTCGCCCGCGAGCCGGAGCGACTGCGCCTGATCCGCCTCCGACTCCCCCGGCATGCCGAAGATGAAGTCCACGTTCGGCCGGAAGCCGTGCTCGACGGCGATCCTGACGGCGTCGCGTACGGGCGAGGTGTCGTGCCCGCGCCCCGAGGCGGCCAGCACCCGGTCGGACCCCGACTGCGCCCCGATGATCAGGTTGTCGTTGGCGACGTACCGCCTGAGCAGCCGCATGGCCTCGGGGGTGACGTGCTCGGGCCGTACCTCGGAGGGGAAGCTGCCGAAGAAGACCCGCCCGTGCGGCGGCAGCTCCTCCTTGACCCCGGCCAGCAGCTCCTCCACCGCCCCGAGATCGGGGTCGGGCCCGGGGGAGCCGTACGACAGCGAGGTCGGCGTGATGAACCGCACGTCCCGCAGGCCCCGCTCGACCATGCCGCGCACGTGCTCACGCACACTGGCCACCGACCGGTGCCGGAACTGCCCGCCGAACATGAACGGCGTCTGGCAGAAGCGGCACGTGTAGCGGCAGCCCCTGGTGATCTCGATCGGCCCGCTCCTGCCGACGAACGAGGGGAACGTGTCGAGCGGAAGCTGCGGCGCGGGCCTGGTGCGCAGCGCGACGCCGTCGGAGTCCTTGATCGCCAGGCCGGGGACGGCGGTGAGCGGCGTGTCCTCCTGGAGCGCCCGGACGAGGGAGATGATCGTCGACTCGCCCTCGCCGATGCCCGCCAGGTCCCAGCCCGCGTCGATGACCTGTTGCGGCTCGGCGGTGGCGTGCACGCCGCCCGCGATGTGCAGCCCGCGGTCGCCGCTGCGCGCCCTGACCTCGGCCAGCTCGGCGGCCATGGCCTCGGCGTCGGGCGAGTAGAACGACCAGAGCACGAGGACCCGGTCGGCCTCGCTGGCCAGGATGTGCCCGGCGGTCTCCTCGGCGGTGGTGCCGAGCCGCAGCTCGTGCTCGACCCCCGCGGTCTCCAGGGCGGCGAGCAGCGCGTGCACGCCGTACGTCACCGCCTTGCGATATCGCACCACCACACACACTGCCAGCGCCACGCCCCGCAGCGTAGCTCAGGCCGCCGGCTGCCGCATCGCGCCCAGCACGCCGCTGTACCTGGCCAGCTCGGCGAGCATGGCGTCGGCGCCGGCCTCCATGACGTCGTTGGGGCGCAGCGTGCCGTCCTCGCCCAGGTGCTGCGGCACGAACGGGATGATCACGCCTTCCAGCAGCGGGACCATCTTCAGCGTGCTGACCACGTGACGCAGGGCGGCCACGGCCCGGGTGCCGCCCGAGACGCCGCCGTAGCTGACGAACCCGGCCGGCTTGTGCTGCCACTCGTGGTGCAGGTAGTCCAGGGCGTTCTTCAGCACGCCGGGGTAGCTGTGGTTGTACTCGGGCGTCACGAACACGTACGCGTCGGCCCGGTCCACGGTGGCGCTCCACTCCTTGGTGTGGGCGTTCACGTACTGCTTGAGCCTGGGGTGGTGCGGCTCGTCCAGGAACGGCAGCTTCACCTCCGCCAGGTCGACCAGCTCCGCCTCGAAGAGCCCCGAGGCCACGGCCTTGCCGTGCACCCAGTCGGCGACCGCGCGGCCGGCGCGGCCCGGTCGGGTGCTGGCGACGATGACCTGCAGGACGGGCTTGTCCATGACTGCTCCCATACGTGGCGATGTGCGATAGCTCCTCAACATTATTTAGTAACTACAGATTCCTTAGCAAACGCTAGACTGTGAGGCATGAGCCTTGACCAGGTCTGCACCCGCTTCCACATCGCCTTAGAGCTCATCGGCGCCCGCTGGAGCGGAGCCGTGATCCACATGATCTTCAAGGGCGCCCACCGTTACGCCGACGTCAAGGCGGCCATCCCCGGCATCAACGACACGATGCTGGCCAGGCGCCTGCGCGAGCTGGAGTCCGCCGGCCTGGTCGAGCGGCGGGTGCTGGCCACCTCGCCGGTGCGGGTCGAGTACCACCTGACCGAGATGGGCCAGGAGCTGCGCCCCGTGCTGGACGAGCTGGTGAAGTGGTCCCACAAGTGGATCCCGCTCCCAGACGAGGAGTCCGACAGCACTGTTACTTTGGTGTCGTGATCGCCCTTGGCACGCTGATGCGGCACGTGCACGAGCTGATGGACGGCGCCGTCGCCGGCATCTACGCCGAGCACGGCCTGCCCGACTACCGGCCCCGCTACTCCCCCGTCGTGCGCACGCTGGTGGCGCGGGGCCCGCTCGCCATCCGCGACCTGGCCAAGGAGATCGGCGTGACCCACTCCGCCGCCAGCCAGACGGTGGTCCAGATGCGCCGCAGCGGCTTCGTCACCCTGGAGAAGGGCACCGACGCCCGCCACCGCATCGTCCACCTCACCGACCGGGCCCGCGCCGCGCTCCCCCTCATCGAGGCCGAGTGGGCGGCCACGGAGCGGGCCGTGCGCGAGCTGGACGCCGAGCTGCCCGTGCCGCTGGAGCAGCTCATGACGGCCACGCTCCAGGCGCTGGAGCGCCGGAATTTCCGCGAGCGCATCGGGGACGTCAACGTCTAGACTCGCTCACATGACCTGGCGACATTGATCCATAACCAGGGGCCGGCGCGGGGCGCGCGGGCCTCCGAGATGACGGCAAGCACTCGGAGTCCCCACTCGTCCCCCTGGAAGGCCTCATGCTTGTCGTATCGCTGTACGTCTACGCGTTCCTCAGCGAATTCATCCTGATCTACCCGGTGTACGCCCTGCTGTTCACCGACACCGGGATCTCCGTCGCCGAGGTCTCCTCCCTGTTCGTCATCTGGTCGGTGACGGGCATGGTGCTGGAGGTCCCCTCGGGCGCCTGGGCCGACACGGTCTCCCGGCGGCTGCTGCTGTTCCTCGGCCCGCTGCTGAGCGGCCTGGGCTTCGCCCTCTGGGTGATGTTCCCCTCCTACTGGGTGTTCGCGGCCGGGTTCGTGCTGTGGGGCGCCGGGGAGGCACTGATCTCCGGCGCGTACGAGGCGCTCGCCTACGAGGAGCTGGAGCGGCGCGGCCACTCCGGCAGGTACGCGGCCGTCATGGGCCGCGCGACCGCCCTCGGCCTGGCCGGCAGCGCGTCGGCCATCGGCCTGGCCTCGCCGGTGCTGGCGGCCGGCGGTTATCCCGCCGTCGCCGCGGCCAGCGTGCTGGCCTGCGTCCTGTGCGCGGCCACGGCGCTGACCCTCCCCGATCACCGCACGCCGGCCGCCGCCGGGGGCCTGGGCTACCTGGCGACCCTGCGTGAGGGGATCGGCCTGGCCCGGGCGGATCGGGGCGTGCTGCGCGCGATGCTGCTGGTCGCGTTCGTGACGGCGATCTGGGGCGCGCTGGAGGAGTACGTCCCGTACCTGGGGGCGGAGACGGGCGTGGCCAAGGCCACGATCCCGCTGCTGATCCTCCTGGTCTGGGTGGGCGCCACGGCCGGCGGCCTGCTGGCGGGCCCGGCCGAGCGCCTGCGGTCCCGCGGGTACGCCGCGCTGCTCGGGCTGGCGGCGCTGGCCATGGCCGCGGGCGCGCTCAGCGGGCACCCCGCCGGGTTCGTGGCGATCGCGCCGGCCGTCGGGGCGTTCCAGCTCGCCCAGGTGCTGGCGGACGTGCGGCTGCAGGAGCGCATCACCGGCCCGGCGCGCGCCACCATGACCTCGGTGGCCGGCCTGGGGACGAACGTGGTGACGCTCGGGGTCTACACCGCGTACGGGACGGCGTCGTCCCAGGTGTCGCACGGGGCGACGTTCGCCCTGCTGGCGCTGCCGTACCTGGTCATCGCCCTGGCGACCACCCGGGCGCGCCGGTCAGTAGCGTGACGGGATGCGCTTGGGGAGCGGCGGCGGCTCGGGGACGACCTCCTCCTCGGGCTCAGCCGGCGGCTCCGGACGCGTGGCGCCCCGCCAGCGCGCGGGGAACACCGAGGCGGCCAGCAGCACGCAGGCCAGGGGCAGGGCCCAGGTCCCGGCCAGCCTCGCGTACGGCTCGGCGTACTCGGCGGGCACCAGGCCCGCCACCGGAACCCCCGGCACGTACGCCAGCCCCGCCACGACGGCCAGCGCCAGCCCGGGCACCAGCGATCCGATCGGCGAGATCCGCGACCCGGCCAGGACACCGACCAGGACCATCGTGGCGCCGAGCGCGGCGACCGCGATCCAGGCGGCCAGGGCCCGGCCGCCGGCGAAGTAGAGAAGGCCGGCCGCGATCAGCGGTGTGGCCAGCAGTCCTGCGCCGGCGCCGAGCAGATGACGAACACCATTACGCACAGAGAACACCTCCAGCCACGGCACCTTACCCACCCATCAGCGCCTGCGCCTTAAAGGCTGAAAATTTCATATTCAAGTCGGAGGCCGTAAAGGGTCCATAACACCGAAATAGTGCCCGTTTGGTATCTAACAGGGACCGAAGCAACCGTTAGCTTGACAGCACCCCCACCCGAGGAGTGCACATGTTGAGTAAACGCTGTGCGCTGGTAGGCGGCGCCATCCTCGCCGTCTGCCTGGCCACCCCCCTCAGCACGGCAGCAGCCGACACGGCGCCACAAGCCGCCGCGCCTCCCACCGCACCCCCCTCCATGATCGACGCGCTCGAACGCGACCTGGGCCTCTCCGAGGCGCAGGTCATCACTCGCCTGGCCAACGAGGAGCGCGCCGCCGCCGCCGAGGCGAGCCTCACCCCCGCACTGGGTGACACGTTCGGCGGCGCCTGGCTGAACGACGACGCCTCCAAGCTCATGGTCGCCACCACGGACCCGGCGGCCGCACCGACCATCGAGGCGCAGGGCGCTCAGCCCGTCGTGGTCCAGCGTTCGCTGACCCAGCTCAACGGCATCATGCAGCAGCTCGACCGGGCCCCCAGGCGGGTCTCGGCCGCGGCCTCGCTCTGGTTCGTCGACGTCAAGGCCAACACCGTCTCCGTCCAGGCTCCCACGGTCGAGGCCGCCGAGGCCCTCGTCGCCGCGGCGGGCGTGGACAGGAACGCGGTCGTCGTGTCGGCGACGGCCGAGCGGCCGACGACGTTCATCAACATCATCGGCGGCGCCGCGTACTACATCGGCTCCAGCCGCTGCAGCATCGGCTTCTCCGTCACGCGCGGCAGCACCCCCGGCTTCGTCACCGCCGGGCACTGCGGCCGGGCCGGCTCCAGGACGACCAACCCGACCGGCACCTTCCAGGGCTCGTCCTTCCCGGGCAACGACTACGCCTGGGTGGCCGCCCCCGGTAACACGCCGACGCCTTACGTGCGCGGCTCCGGCGGCGCGAACGTGACCGTACGAGGCTCCACCCAGGCCTCCGTCGGCGCGTCCATCTGCCGCTCCGGCTCGACCACCGGCTGGCGCTGCGGCACCATCCAGCAGCACAACGCCACCGTCAGGTACGCGCAGGGCACCGTCACCGGCCTGACCCGTACCAGCGCGTGCGCGCAGCCCGGCGACTCCGGCGGCTCGTTCATCTCGGGCAACCAGGCCCAGGGCATGACCTCCGGCGGCTCCGGCAACTGCAGCATCGGCGGCACGACGTACCACCAGCCGGTCAACGAGGCCTTGGGTGCATACGGCCTCACACTCACCACCGGCTAGCCGGCTCTCGATACCGCGCGGCGCGTCCTTCCCCGGGCGCGCCGCGCTCTTTTTTCGTCCCGCTCCGAACTCTCTTGTCCCGCACCGATGACTTCCGGCCGCCGGCTCGGTCTGCACATCGAGGAAAAGAGAAAGGAACTCGCGATGAAGCGACCCGTACTCGGCAGCCTGCTGCTGTCCAGCACCGACCCCGAGCGCCTGAGCACCTGGTACGCCGCCGCGCTCGACCCGGGCGAGACGAGCGACGTCAACGGGTACCGGGTGCTCAAGTTCGGGGAGTTCTTCCTGTTCATCGACACGCGGACGGACGTGTCGGACAAGAATCCGGAGCCCGGAAGGGTCATCCTGAACTTCGACGTCGAAGACGCCCGCGCCGTCGCCACCCGGATGGAACGAGCGGGCACGCAGTGGCTGGCCGAGCTCGAGGACCGCGACGGCAGCCTGTTCGCCACCGCGATCGACCCGGACGGCAACTACGTACAGATCATTCAGCTCAGCGAGGAACACCGGCAGGGGATGTGACGATGCTCGACACCGGCAAGGCGTTCAGCGGATTCTCGGTGAACGACGTCCAGGCCGCGAAGAAGTTCTACGGCGAGACGCTGGGCGTCCGCGTCTCGGAGGAGCACGGGATGCTGACCCTGCACCTCGGGAGCGACGTGCTCGTCTACCCCAAGGGAGCCGCTCACGCGCCGGCCACCTACACCGTCCTCAACTTCCCCGTCGAGGACATCGACCAGGCGGTCGACGAGCTGGCGGCGCGGGGCGTGCGGTTCGAGCGTTACGACGGGATGGAGCAGGACGAGCGCGGCGTCGCCAGGGGCGACGGCCCGCCGATCGCCTGGTTCACCGACCCGTCGGGGAACATCCTGTCGGTGCTGCAGCAGTAGCGCCTCGCGGGCCCGGCTCCTCCTGCGCCAGGGGCCGGGCCCCCTCCGTGGCCGATACCCGATCCAGCCGCCCCCGCGCCCCATGAACCCCCGCCCGGGATCTCACCGGCCGCGTCTCGCGGACCAGGCCCACCAACCCGCCGCCACCGCCACGGCGACCGGAGCGATCAACGGCGCCGCGGGCTCGTACAGCCGCAAGGCCAGGGCCGCGATCACCGCACCCGCCGCAAGCGCCAGCACCACCCCGAGCGGCCGCCCCACCCCACCGCCCTTGTCCTGACCGCTCCCGGGGCTCCGCAAGGCGAGCACCTGCCCCGCCAGCCCCGTCACCGTGCCCGTCACGTACGTCGTGGACAACCCCGACCCACCGGCCCAGCGCGTGACCGCACTCTGCAACCCCATCGCCACCGCCGACCCCGCCACGAGCGCGGGACGCGGCACCTGCTCCGCCCACCCCACGGCGATCCCGGCGAGCAGCACCAGCTCCAGGCCCAGCGTGGCGGCCGGGCCCCGCACCGCGCCGCCGGCAGCCCTCCGTCCGACCAGAAGGAAGCCCGCCGCCAGCCCGGCGCAGAACCCGGCGAATGCCAGCCCGGACCCCATCACGTGCGCCGTACGCCCGTAGCCCACCGCCAGACCGAGCAGAACGACGTTCCCCGTCATGTTCGCGGTGAACACCTCGCCGAGCGCCAGAAAGCTCAGCGCATCGACGGCCCCCGCCGCGAGCGCCAGGCCGAGCACCGAGAACCGCGCCATCCGCATGCTCCCGGCACTATATCGATCACTCCCTGCGATCGCCCCATGACCCGGCGTCAGGCACCGGCGGCGTCGAGGCGGCCGAGCTGTTCGCCCGTGAGCTTGACGTCCAGCGCCGGCAGCGCCGCCTCGTACTGCTGGAGCGTGCGCGGCCCGATCAGCGGCACGATCGCCGGCGAGGCCTGGTGCATCAGCCACGCGAGGACCAGCGCGTTCGGCGTCACGCCGACCTCGGCGGCCACCTCTGCGAGCGCGGCCAGCCGGGCCTCGGCATCCGGCCCCTCGTACGCCCCCATCGCCCCGTGACCCTTGCGCTTGGCCGGGTCGTCGTAGATGCCCTTGAGGATCGGGGAGTACGCCACGAGGGTCAGGTCGTCGTGCGTCTCCAGGTAGTCGAGCTGCTCGTCGTCCACGATGGACAGGTGCCGGAGCCCGGCGCGGCGCCGCAGGTAGGAGTGCTGCTGCTGGAGCGCGACCGGCGCCGGCCAGCCGTGCTGGGCGCACAACTGCCGGATCCGCTCCAGCCGCCAGGTCCGCACGTTGGACCAGCCGATGTAGCGCGCCTTCCCCGCCTCGACGATGCCGGCGAGCGCCTCCAGCGTCTCCTCCAGGGGCGTGGCGCGATCGTCGACGTGCACGTAGTACAGGTCGACGTGGTCGGTGCCGAGCCGCCGCAGGCTCCCGTCGATCGCATCCCGCAACGTCTTCGCCCCGGCCCCGACGAAGTTCCGGTACGCGGCGCCCCAGTCGGGCCGGCCGTCGGCCCAGACCAGGTCCAGGTCCCGTACGACGGCGCTGCCCTTCGTGGCCAGGAACACGTCCTCCCGCCGTCCGGACCTGGCCAGCCAGCGGCCGATCAGCTCCTCGCTCTCCCCTCCGTAACTGCCCTGGTTCTCCCACCAGCAGTAGCAGTCGGCGGTGTCCAGGAAGTTGCCGCCGGCCTCCACGTACCGGTCCAGCATCGTGACGGCCTCGTCTTCTGGTGTGACGGTGCCCATGATCATGCACCCGAGGGCGAGCTGGCTGACCTGTTCGCCGGTGCGGCCGAGCTGTACGGTCTTCATGCGAATTCTCCTGTCGTCGATGGCGTCAGAAGCTGGATGAGCAGCGGGAGGCGCTGCGAGGCACCTCCTGGACGTCGGCCCGCTGCGGAGCCGTGTGGCCGCCGGCCCCGACGAGGGCGGCGTTCCACCGTGCCACCGACGCTAGAAGCTCGAGTGCGCTCCAGGTCAAGGGTGTCCGCCGGCGGACGGTCCAAGGGCTGTCCCGCTGAAATCGACGACGTGCAAGGCGCGCTGGCCGGCACTTCACGCGTTCTGCGGATCGAACCTGTCGCCGTGTGCCCGGGTGAGCGGTGTGGCCTGGCCCACAAAGTCGGAGACCAGGCCGGCGGTGTCAGTCCCTAGCCGCGCGCTCACGTTCGTATTCGGCGTTGATGCGCAGCGCCTCGGCGAGCTGGTCTTCCAAGATGATGATCCGGCAGGCGGCTTCCACGGGAGTGCCCTGATCGACGAGTTCCCGGGCACGCGCGGCCAGACGCAACTGGTAGCGGGAGTAGCGGCGGTGGCCGCCGCTGGAGCGTTTCGGCTCGATCAGATGGGCGGCGCCGAGAGCTCGCAGGAACGTGGGGGTGACGCCGAGCATCTCGGCGGCCGCACCCATGCTGTAAGCGGGGTAGTCCTCATCGTCGAACCGGTCTTCGGCCGTACGTTCGGCCATTGTTTCCGTAATCCTGCCGCGAGCCAGCGTGTCACCCTCGGCAGCCGAGCGACGTTGATCCATGCATTCCTTTCCCGAACACGCGCACAGGGGGCCCCGGCGCCTGTTGCGCCGGGGCCCCGAAGAGTTCAACACCATCTACCGGCCAATCGGCCGGCTTACTGTTTACCGCATCCGCCGTACTGAGCGGCGGTGATGCGCGGATCGCGGATGCGTGACCGTAGACCACCTTCCAATCCCGTGGAACTGCGGTACCCGAGCGGCGAAACTCAGCCGGCAACGGGCGATCCCGATGGCGTCAACACTCCCTTCATCTTTCTCTTCCGGACCACTGTCCAACTCAACCTTCAGCAGCGCGTCCACGATCTGGGCCCCTTACCACTACGCTGGCCCTTCACGTCCGACCTTCTGCCGACCAACTACTGACTTCATTCTGCTGCGGGCAGTTCGTCGTGGTGCTGGTGTTGCTGCTGCCCGGTGGATCCGTTCCTTGCGATGTCACAAACACTAGCGCCATCGAACGCGAATGTCTACTACGGCGATGACAGATTTTCG
This sequence comes from Nonomuraea sp. GTA35, assembly GCF_041950525.1. Classification (NCBI taxonomy): domain Bacteria; kingdom Bacillati; phylum Actinomycetota; class Actinomycetes; order Streptosporangiales; family Streptosporangiaceae; genus Nonomuraea; species Nonomuraea sp. GTA35. Next base: position 49,249 of record NZ_JBGNUV010000010.1, read on the forward strand.
GTACGCGCTAACACCGCCTTCCGGCGTTGCCGTCGAGGCACGTCGCCGGGCGGAGGCGTACCTCGACGGCCCGATCGAACGCACCGAGGACAGGAGGGCAGCGGGAGGCCCCCCAAGCAGGCCGACGCACGCGACACCCGCCGCACCACCGCAACCCTCGCGAGCGCAGGGCGTCCACACCCGCGTCGTCCAGAAGGCCCTCGGCTACACCCGAGTCACTGAAGGTGGTCAGTAATCACATGGATCACGCCCTCCGAGACACTCCCTGCTCACCTCACATCCTGTCTGCCGTCGGGGCGCTCCACCTTGACTCCGCGGCCCTGGCCCGCTTCCCCCCTTCAGGCGGGTCGACGCTCCTCCAGGACCTCAAGGTCCGCGTCCGGCTTCCCGGAGCCGGAGGCTCTCGCTGGAGGCGTGGGTTTGTCTGTCGCTACCACTAGCGTCGGGGCCGTGGCATACAACTCCGCGACTCTGGATCAGCTCGTTGCTCTGGTCCCTCCGCCGTCGTCGCCGCGCTTCGGTACTCGCGCATGGGATGAGCTCTTCGCGGATATCGGGATCCGGCTTCCGGACGACTACGTCGCCTTCATCGAGCGCTACGGCAGCTGTCGGTTCGCTCGCTGGCTCGGCATCCACGACATGCGCCTCCTCAGCAAAGAGGCGTGTGCTCAGATGCCTCAAGAGATGGACTACTACCGAGAGTGGAGAGAGGACTCCCCAGAAGAGCATTCCCTTGCCATGTGGCCAGAGCCCGACGGCTTCTTCCAGTGGGGTAGTGCATCGCGACGGTGTTGAGCAGGTGGGATCGGGCGCCGATGAGAAATGGCGCCGACAGTCGTCTAAGTAGACGTCCGGTGAAAACGCGCTGCGCGCATCAAGGGAGAGCAACGAGATGAGACCACTTCGATACTCGATCAACGTCACGCTCGACGGCTGCTGCCATCACGAGGCAGGGCTCCCCCCGGACGAGGAGTCGATGCGTTACTGGACCGCTGAGATGGAGCGAGCCGATGCCCTGCTATTCGGCCGGGTGACCTACGAGATGATGGAGTCGGCGTGGCGGAAGCCGGCCACGGACACGTGGCCTGACTGGATGGATGAGTGGCAGATCCCGTTCGCCGAAACCATCGACCGGGCGAAGAAGTACGTCGTGTCGAGCACGCTGATCGGGGTCGATTGGAATGCCGAGCTGGTGCGAGGCGACTTGGGACAAGCGGTTCAGCGGCTCAAGCAGGAGTCAGGCGAGGGCCTGTGGGTGGGTGGCGTGACGCTCCCCCTGGCGTTGGCAGATCTGGGGCTGATCGACGAGTACGAGTTCCTTGTGCAGCCGATCCTTGCCGGACACGGGCCGACGTTGCTCGCCGGTCTGCGCGAGCGCATCCAGCTCGAGCCCGTGGACCGCCGTGAGTTCCGGTCGGGGGCGGTCGCCCTGCGATACCGGCCCATGCGAGTTACGGCTTGACGTGATTTATCCTGGCACGTTGACCGCTCCCTCGCGACGGAACGACGGCCCGGGGTCGCGCTGGCCGCGTTCCTGAACGCGCGGACATATCGACGGGGGACATCGCCCCGAGGTTCCGGTAGCGACAGGGCAAACGTTGCCTGACGTGGCACACAGGAGATCCCCGTAGCCGCTGCAATCAGCACTACGACTACGACGCCCGGGGAAGATCGAAAGGCCCTCCCCCCGAACTCGGGGAGAGGGCCTCTCACGTGCGGAGGATCGGGGATTTGAACCCCGGATGGGCGGTAAACCCAAACCGCATTAGCAGTGCGGCGCCATAGACCTGACTAGGCGAATCCTCCAGGAGCCACCGCGGCTCAGCACAGCGTACCGGCCTTCTGGCGAGGCGGCAAAGCGATAACCGCGGCAGTCTTCACCAAGAGTTATCAACAGCCTGTGGGTAACCCCCTGTGGACGAAGCCCGCCCAGAGCTGGGACGGGCTTCGGGCCTGTGGATAACCTACCGCGACGGGCATCAGGCGGCCGGGTTGGCCTCGCCCTCGATCTCAATCTTGATCTTCTTGCCCACGAGCACCCCACCGGTCTCCAGTGCCTGGTTCCAGGTCAGGCCGAACTCCTCGCGGTCGATCTCCGTCTTGATCGAGAAGCCCCAGACCTCCTGGCCCCAGGGGTTCGTGCCCACGCCGCCGTACTCGACCGCGAGCTCGACCTCCTTGGTGACGTCGCGGATGGTCAGGTTGCCGGCGACGACGAACTCGTCACCGGAGTGACCGACGACGCGGGTGCTCTTGAAGGTGATCTGCGGGAACTTCTCGGCGGACAGGAAGTCGTCGCTGCGCAGGTGGCCGTCGCGGTCGGGCACACCGGTCGAGATGCTGTCGGCCTGGATCGAGAGCTCGGCGCCGGACTCGAGCGGGTTCTCTGCGATCGTGACGGAGCCGCTGAAGGCGCCGAAGTGGCCGCGGACCTTGCTGACCATCATGTGCTTGACGACGAAGCCGATGGTGGTGTGGGCGACGTCGAGGTTGTACGTGCCGGCGGCGGGGATGGTCAGGGACTCCCAGGTGCGGGTGGTCATCGGGGTTCTCCTCGGAGAGTAGCTGTTGCGTGGATGTCTGCGGCAACAACTTTCTACATGAGGAATATTCCGCACGTCAACTAACGTCGGCTAAGGTATGAGCGTGACGAACTTCGACGACTCCCGGCTGACGGCGATCGGACTGCTGACCGAGGTCCACTCCGGGTTGATGAGCCGGTTCCAGCCGGTCCTGAACGCCGCGGGGTTGTCGGAGATCGACTTCGAGACCGTCATCCGTTTGGCACGTTCCCCGCACCAGCGGCTGCGGATGAGCGATCTCGCCGCGCAGACCCAGTTGTCCACGAGCGGCGTGACCCGGGTCGTCGACCGGCTCGAACGCGAGGGGCTGGTCAGGCGCGAGTCGTGTGCCAGCGACCGGCGGGCCTCGTACGCGGCCCTCACCGACGCGGGCCGGGAGCGGCTGGAGTCGGTGCTGCCCGATCACCTGCGCGACATCGAGGAGTGCTTCACCGGGCTGCTGGGCTCCGACGAGCTGGAGACGTTCCTCAAGAGCCTGCGCAAGATCAGGGACGTCGTGCGCCCGTGCGCCACCGCCGGCGCCGGTTCCGCGGCGGAAGGCTCGTGCCCTACTGAGAGGGAAGTGCCAGCGCGGCCCTGAGCTTGGCCATCGCGCGCGACACCGTGCTCTTGACCGTGCCGACGCTGATCCCGAGCTTCTTGGCGATCTCCGGCTCGGTCATGTCCTCGTAGTAGCGCAGCACGATCGCGGCCCGCATGCGCTCCGGGAGCTCCCGCAGGGCCTGTTCGAGCGCCTCGTGGATCTCCGACGACGTGACCGGGTCGCAGGTCACCGGCTCGGGCAGCTCGTCCGACGGGTACTCCTCCAGCTTGCGCCGCCGCCACTGCGAGATGTTGATGTTCACCATGGCCCGCCGCACGTAGCCGTCCAGGGCACCCCGGTCCTCGATCCGCTCCCAGGCCTGGTACGTCTTGGTCAGCGCGCTCTGCAACAGATCCTCCGCGTCCAGCGGATGCCCGGTGAGCTGATGGGCCGCGCGCAGCAGCGCGGGGCCGCGGGCCATGACGTACTCGCGGAACTCGTCTTCCCAGCTGGTGGTCTGCATCGTGGCCAGAATCGCAGCCTGATGCCCTATTGGGCCTGAACCGCAATTCAGGTTTCGGCCCGCCGAGGATAAAGGTCCGTCAAGGTCGGTGGTGGTTTGTACGCCGCCGTAGGTGAAGGCACTTCCCCGGGGATGCGTATTTTGCTCTGTTCTGGGCCACTACGGTGTGAGCCGCCCCCAAGTCATGTGAATCTAGTACCCGAGCGAGGGAGGGCGGATGGGGTATCCGAGCGTTGAGCGCCGCCGGGTGCTCGCCGCGGCCGCGCTCGGGCGCGAGAGCGGCGTTCCCGGCCCCGATCCGGGCGACGGCGAGCCGCTGCGCGCCGTGGTGGGCGAGGTGCTGGACGTCAGCCCGCACCTGATCACCATCGAGACCCCCGCGGGCGCCGAGGAGCGGCTGGTGATCGCCCCCTGGGCCACCGCCTGGCACGGTGCCGAGGTCGCCCCCGCCGGCCTGCCCATCGGCGCCATGGTGCTGATGCGCGCGCTGCGCGACGGCCGCGTGATCGAGCGGATCTGGGCCGACACCACCCGGATCACCGGGACGATCCTATCCATCCAGGGCCGCAGGGATCTGACGGTCGAGCTCGACTGCGGGCCGCACCGCGGCCACCGTACGGTCGTCGTCCCCTACCGCTCGTCGGGCCGGCTGCAGGTGCGCCATCCCAAGTTCGAGCCCGGCTACCTCTTCGACGCGATCGGCGTCAGACGCGACGGGGCGAGCCTGGCCCTGCTGCCCGCCACCTCGCAGCCGCCGTATCCGGCGCGTTCCGTGCCGCCCCCGTCCCCGGTCTACAAGCAGGCGCGCATCGCCGGCACGGCCACCTGGTCGGACACGTTCGACGAGGAAGAGCGGGGCGCGGCCTACCCCATGCTGGAACGTGCCGACACCGGCTGCGCCCAGGCGGGTGTGTCGTGCGCGGGCCTGCCGTACCTCTCGGTGGGGTCATTGCTGCAGGTCAGGAACGTGTGCTCGAACCGGTCCGCGAACGTGCCCGTGGTCGCGTGCGGGTGTGTGGCGGGGCGGTTCTGCGACCGGTGCGTGGAGTGCGACACCTCGCCGCGCGGCCGGATCGCGGAGTTGTCGCCGTCCTCCTACGTGGAGCTCGGCGGCGAGCTGGTCAAGGGATGCTTCAACGCGCAGATCGGATTGGGGTGAGGCTCGTGCTCGAATCGCAGCTCCCGCTCCTGATCGCCATGCTCGGCCTGGGCACGGCGGCGAAGGTGGTCACCGTCGGCTCCGGGCGCGAGCCGGGTGCGCTGGCCAGGCTGGGGCCGGCGGTGCTGGTGCCCGAGCGCATCCAGGCCCCGGCGCTGCTCGTGTGCGCGGCGGGTGAGCTGGCGCTGGCCGCGGGGCTGCTGCTCACGACGCATCCGCTGTTCCGGTGGGGCACGGTCGCGTTCTTCGCGCTGTCCACGTACGTGCTGCTGGAGCTGCGCAGGCGGCGGCCCGACGCAGGGTGCGGCTGCTTCGGCGAGGTGAGCTCGGCGCCGGTCGGGCTGCGCTCGATCGGCAGGACGGTGGCGCTGACCGGGATGGCGGCGGTGGCGGTGTGGGCGCCGGTGCCGGGCTGGGAGGCGGCGCTCGCGCCGTCGTGGCTGCTCGTGGCGGGGGTGGCGGTGCTCGCGGCGCTGTCGCCCGAGATCGAGGAGCTGATCGACCGCGTACGGTACCGCGCCCCCTGCGAGCAGCGCCGCGGCCCCGCCGAGTCGGTCGTCCTGTCGCGGCTCAGGTCCAGCGGCACGTGGCGGGCGCACCAGGGCGAGCTGGCCTCGGCCGAGCCGCACGACAGCTGGCGCGAGCTGTGCTGGCGTTTCTTCGCCTTCCGCAACCACGACGATGACGACGTCGTCTTCGCCGTCTACCTGACCGGGCGGCGCCCGGCGGTGCGGATGGCCGTGGTCAGCGCGGAGGGCAGCACGCCTCTGCCGGAATATACGGCAGTATCGGCCTGACGCTATAGAGCCATATACAACCCTCGACAGGCGTGGCGATATAGCTCTATTGGGCTGTCTAGCTTCCCCACTAGACAGCCCAATAGAGGTCTAGGGGCGTCGCTCAGACCGGCTGAGCGCGCAGGAACTTCCCGAAGTGCGGCACCGTGAACGCGATCAGGCCGCGCTCGGCGCTGTAGATGAGACCCTTCTTGATCAGGCTGTCGCGGGCGGGCGAGAGGCTGGACGGCTTGCGCCCGAGCGCGTCGGCCACCTCGGAGGTCGGCACCGGCTCGTCACCGATCTGCGCCATGGCGTGCATGTAGTCGCGCTCGGCCGGGGTGGCACGCTCGTAGCGGCTGCCGAAGAACCCGACCGCCAGCTCCTCCTCGGCCTCCGGCGCGGAGACCTTGACGTCGTCGAGCGTGATCGGGCTGCGCGGGGCGAGATCCCAGGCGACCTTGCCGTAGGCCTGCACGAAGTACGGGTAACCGTCGGCCGCCTCGTAGAGCGCGTCGAGCGCCTCCTGGGTGAACTCCACCTCCTCCTCGCGCGCGGGCAGGATCAGCGCGAGGTCGGCCGCCTCCCGGTCGAGCTTGTCGATGCGCGCGTAGCGGAAGAGCCGCTCGGAATAGCTCTTGCTGGCCGACAGCACGCTCGGCAGGTGCGGCAGCCCGGCGCCCACCACGATCAGCGGCCCGCCCGTCTGCGACAGCTCGTGACAGGCGGCGCAGAGCGCGGAGACGTCGGCGGGCTGCACGTCCTGCATCTCGTCGATGAACAGGGCGATGCCCACCGCCAGGTCGGTGGCCACGCTCGCGGCGTCGACGAACAGCTCGGTGAGGTCGATCTCCAGGTCGCCCGAGTCGGCGCGCCCGCGGCTGGCCGGCACCTCGATCCCGGGCGACCAGTGGGAGGTGCCCTTGGCCGCGGCCGGGTCGCGCATCGCGAACGCCTTGAGCACGCCGAGGAACTCCTCGATGCGCTCGGGCGCGCGGTGCCGCGGCGCCAGCTCGCGGATGGCCATGTGCAGGGCGGCGGCCACCGGCCGCCTGATCGACTGGTCGGGCCGGGCCTCGATCTTGCCCGTGCCCCACAGCCGCTGCATGGCCATGGACTTGAACGTGTTGAGCAGGACGGTCTTGCCCACTCCCCGCAGGCCGGTCACGACCATGCTGCGCTCGGGACGGCCGCGGGCCACCCGCTCCAGCACGACCTCGAACTGCTGCAGCTCGCGGTCGCGCCCGGCGAGCTCCGGCGGGCGCTGCCCGGCGCCTGGAGCGTAGGGGTTTCGCACAGGGTCCACGCTCTCGGACTTTATTGCCGGATATAGCGGCCGTCTTAGATTTGGGAAGAAAGTGCTACGGCGTGTCCGAGCAGGGGCGGGCGCGAGCACCGTCATCGGACACACCCCCTCTCACCAGGCCGAACCTCTGTTCGATTGCGTACCTAGAACTGTAGCGCGGACTCGAACACTCATGCGATGGTTTCGAGTAAAGATCTTTGCAACAGCCCGGAGCCCCCGGTGCGTCCAGGAGATGTGGAGTTCGACGATTTCGTACGGGCGCGGGGCCCGGCCCTGCTCCGGTACGGCTATGTGCTCACCGGCAACGCCGACGACGCGGCCGATCTGGTCCAGGAGGCGCTGCTGAAGCTGAGCGACTCCTGGAAACGGGTGCGCAACAAGGACAGCCCGGAGGCGTACGTCCGCACGACCATGGCCAGGCAGCACATCAGCTGGTGGCGCAGGCGGCGCAGGGAGCACCTGACGGACGACCTGCCCGAGGGCTCGTACACCGACGTGCACACGTTCGGCGAGCTGTGGAAGGAGCTGGCCACGCTGCCGCGCAGGCAGCGGGTCGTCCTCGTGCTGCGGTACTACGAGGACCTTTCCGACAAGGAGATCGCCGAGATCCTCGGCATCTCCCGGGGAACCGTGCGCAGCCAGGCGTTCCACGCGCTCAACGCGCTGCGCGTCAAGCCGTCGGTACGCGAGTCGGCACGCGAGTCGGCACGGCACACGGCACAGCAGTCGGTACGTCAGTCGCCGGGGAACAGGGAGCGGGCATGAGGAGCGAGGACGAGCTGATCGGCGCGCTGCGGACGGCGGGCGAGCACGCTCCCGACGGCGGCGGCGATCTGCTGGCTGGCGTGGCGCTGCGCAGGCGGCGCAGGACCCGCCGGAGGGTGCGCGTGCTGGCGGCGGCGGCCGCCGTGGTGGTGCTGAGCGTGGGGATCAGGGGCGCCGTCCTGTCCCGCGAGGGCGGGGGCGACATGGCCACGACCCCTGCCCCGGAACCGCCCGTTCCCCGGTCGGCCCCCGTGGAGGAGCTGTGGCCGGGCGCCGTCTTCACGCTGCCCGTGGAGGCGCCCGACGGCGCGCGCCGCGTCCCGATGACCGGCATCAGCCCGACGGAGGTGCTGGTCCTGGCCAGGATGCCGGGGAAGGAGGGCCGGGGCAGGCTGGAGGTGTACGACTCCGCGGCGGAGAAGAGCCGGCTGGTCGCCGAACTGCCCGGGTCACGGCAGTTCGTGATCCCGTCCCTGGCCGCCGACGGCAGGAACGTGGTCTGGCAGGTGTCCGCCGGCAAGTCCGTACGGGAGATCTGGACGGCACCGCTGGCGGGCGGCAAGGCCAGGCTGGTCACCGAGCTGACCGGCAGCCGCTCCGACCTCGACGCGATCTCGGTCAACGGCGACCAGATCATCTGGTCGGAGAGGAGCGGCGGCGTCTGGCGAGTCCCCCTGGCCGGCGGCGCGCCCGACCGCATCACCGCCACGGACGGCCTGCACCTGCTGCGATGGCCATGGGCGAGCGACGCGCCCGCGGGGCCCGACCTCGATGACCGCAACCAGACAGTGCTGGTCGACCTCACCCTCATCACCTCGCACGAGGTCGACAGCAGGCCGGGGGCGAAGGGGGTGCGCTGTGGCCCGCACTGGTGCCTCGGCCGCGGTGCCGGGGGCAGCTTCCTGCAGCGGATCAACGGAAGCGACCTGCGTGACATCGACGGTGTTTTCGGCCATCCGAAGCCGCTGTCGATGGCTCCGCTGCTCAACCGCTTCGTACCGCTGAAGCACGGCGTCCACGACGTCGCGACCGGTTCGACGGCCACGATCAAGGCCAGGACGCTGGCCCTGGGCACGGCGGGCGAGCCCAGCACGATCCTCTACTGGATCAAGAAGCAGGGCTCGTGGGAGGTGCTGAACTTGGCAGCCGTCCCGTCCGCGCAATAGCGTTCGGGGCCATGCGGACCTTCGCGAACATCGATGAACTCAAGGCGGCCGTCGGCGAGAAGTTCGGCCCGACCGAGTGGCGCACGGTCACTCAGGAGCAGGTCAACACCTTCGCCGACGCCACCGACGACCATCAGTGGATCCACGTGGACGTGGAGCGGGCCAAGGAGGGGCCGTTCGGCGGCACGATCGCCCACGGGTACCTGACGTTGTCGTTGCTGCCGTCGTTCATGTTCTCCCTGATCAAGGTGGAGGGCATCGCGATGGGCGTCAACTTCGGCCTGAACAAGGTCCGCTTCCACACGCCGGTCCCGGTCGGCGCGCGGATCAGGGCCGTGGGCGAGCTCATCGACGTCAAGAACTCCCCCGCCGGCCACCTGTCCAGCCTGAAGATGACGATCGAGATCGAGGGCGAGAAGCGGCCGGCCTGCGTCGCCGAGACCCTCAGCCTGTACGTGCGCGCCGAATAGGCCGTGCAACAGCTGGCCGTGCGAGACGCTCCCTGGGTTCGTGGAGGAATTCGACGAGTTCGTCCGGGCCCGGGGCGATGCGCTTCTCCGGTACGGCTACGTGCTGGCCGGCAACTCCGAGGACGCCGCCGACCTCGTCCAGGAGGCGCTGGCCCGGCTGGGTGACGCCTGGCCCCGGGTGCGCCAGAAGCACGACCCTGAGGGGTATGTCCGTACGACCATGGTCCGGCTGCACATCAGGTCGTGGCGGCGGCGGCACCGGGAGGACCTGGTGGCCGCCGTGCCCGAGCGCGGCGAGCCCGACCGCTACGGCGACGCCGACCTGTGGGCCGAGCTCCAGGAGCTGCCCCGCAGGCAGCGGGCCGTGCTCGTGCTGCGGTACTACGAGGACCTGCCCGACCAGGAGATCGCCGCCATCCTCGGCGTCTCCCGGGGGACCGTGCGCAGCCAGGCGGCCCGTGCCCTGGACAAGCTCCGGATCAACCGAGAGGCACGGGTGCTGCGATGAGAAGCGAAGAGGATCTCGTACTGACCCTGCGGGCGGCGGCCGGGCAGGCCGGGCTGCCGGCGGATCTCGCGAGCGGTGTGGCCGGCCGGCGGCGCGCCCGGCGTACCAGGAAGCGGATGAGCGTGGCACTGGCGGCCGCGGCGTTGGTGGCGCTCGCGGGTGGCACGGGGGGCACGGTGGTGGTGATGTCGGACCGCGAGCAGCCCGCGATCTCCCCGGCCGGCATCGCTCCCGCCACCGAGGTGTGGCCCGAGGCCGTGATGAAGGTGCCCGCGGACAGGCTGCCCTTGACCGGGCTGAGCGCGACCGAAGTGCTGACGTACAGGGACAAGCGGTTCGAGGTGTACGACTCGGCGACAGGCAGGACGCGCGTGCTCGGCCGGACGCCGGTGGATCCGGCGCCGGTGGCGGTGGGCACCCGGTACATCGCGTGGGCCGGGGCGGCGTTCGACCTGTGGATCATGCCCAGGGATGGTGGCGAGGCCAGGCGCGTGGGCCGGGCCGCGGCCGAGGTGTACGAGCTCGCGGTCACGGACGGCTTCCTCCTCTGGTCGGGCGAGCAGAGCGGCATTTACCGGCTGCCGCTCGCAGGCGGCGCGCCGGAGCCGCTGCCCGGCGCCGCGACGCTGCGCCTGGCCTCCTGGCCGTGGGCCCACGAGTGGGACGCCGCAGGCAACGTGACCAGGATCGTCAACCTCGAGACCGGCGGCTCCACCGGCGTGGCGGTACCCCTGGGCGCCGACCGGTGGCAGTGCGGCGCCGAATGGTGCACGGGCATGCTGGACGGCCGCCTGATCGTGCAGCGAGTGGACGGATCAGGGCGGCGGACCCTGCCGGGCATGCTGATGGGTTACGGCGTCTGGTGGCTGCTCGACGACCGGCACGCCCTGTTCCGCGTCTACGAACCGGACGTGAACAAGGCCGGCGTGCCGCTCGCCGCCGTGTACGACCTCGCCACCGGGGAGCTGGCCGGGGTCGGCGAGCGGACTCCGGGGGTCGAGGGCGGCGACGTGGGCCGGATCCAGCACTCCTCCACGCTCTTCTGGGACGCCGCCGCCCGGTTCTACCAGCACTGCGCGGACCGGGCCTGCGAGATCAGGACGCGGGGCGGCGGCGAGGAGTACACCGTGCTCAACCCGATGGCGATCAGACGATGATCGCCACCAGGGCGACCAGCCCGATGAGGCCGAGGTAGGCCAGCACGAGCCGGGTGTCCCGGAGGAAGCACTTGCTCCGGGTCAGCCCCGCCCGCCGCGCCTTCCAGTACCCCGCGAACCCCAGCGCCGCGAACCCCAGCACCGCCCACGGCCCGAGCAGCCACGCCAGCAGCGCCACGGTCGCGTACACGCACAACCGGAGCGGGTCGTACGGCTGCTTGGCGGGTGTCCGTGTCACCGGGCCACCGCCGAGAGCCGCTGCCCGGACAGCTCAGGCCACGCCTGCACGGCGCAGAACGGCGCGCACTGGTCCTGCTCGGCGCGGGTGCCCACGTGCACGCAGCACTGCGTGAGCCGCTCCTCGATCATCGTGGAGATGTCCATGAACGGTTTCACCGTGATCCGCACGACCCGCTCCCCGAGCATCCTGCGCAGCTTCCTGCGCCGCCCGGGCAGCGCCGACGACGCGAGGGCGAGCAGGGTGGAGACGCCGAGGTCGCAGTTCTCGCAGATGGTCCGCCACAGGTCGCCGACCTGCGGGTGCGACAGCGACGACTGCTCGGAGAGCAGTCCGAGCAGCGACTCCTGTACGGCCAGGCGCAGCTCCTTCGGCAGCTCGGTGTCGGCGATGCGGTTGGAGACCAGGCCGAGGTTCTCCTTGAGCCGGTCGTGGCCGATCAGCGCGGTGAGCGAGCGCCACTGCCGGGCGTCGTCGCGGATGAGGTAGCCGACCGAGCAGCAGTGGGGGTGGGAGCAGGGCAGGGCGGTCAGGTCGCGCCAGGTCACCAGGCCGCCGGTCTGCGGGCCGAGCCGCTTGAGCACGCCGGTGTGGGTGAGGCGGTCGTTCGGGTCGATGGCGCCCGACCGGCCGGAGCCGAACTGGGGTTGCAGGGACACGCCGCCGACGTACGGGGTGTCGAGCGCGAGGCGTACGACGTCGCCGATCTCGCCGTCGTTCACGCCGAGGGCGGCGGTCATGACGAGGGTGGTGAAGATCTCGCGTTCGGACAGGCGCTCGATGGCCTCGGCCTTGACCCGGGTCAGGTCGCCGCCCCGGTGGTGCCTGGACGCGTCGGCCGAGGTGCCGTCGTACTGGAGGTAGACCTCGACGCGGTCCCTGTGCTCGGTGAGGAGGTCGAGCAGGGAGTCGTCCCTGGCGATGAGGACGCCGTTGGTGTTGATCAGGATGCGGGTGATCGGGCGGGCGCTCAGCTCGGCGAGGAGGGTCTTCAGCTCGGGGTGGAGGGTGGGCTCGCCGCCGCTGAGCATGAGGACGTCGAGCTTGCCGTTCTCCCGCCGCAGGCGCTGGTCGACGTTGGACAGGACGTCGGGGACCGGGACGACGCCGGTCAGGTCGGGCGAGCTGCCGGCGAAGCAGGTGGGGCAGCGCAGGTTGCAGGTCTCGGCGATGTCCTCGAGGAGGATGCAGGTGTGCTGGGTCTGGAGCTCGGGCAGGCCTTGGAGGTAGGCGGAGGGGATCGGCGCGAAGTTGCCGACGGTGTCCGGGACGTGCTGCTTGGTGGGGGCGGTCCACTCCTCCAGATATTTCAGGATTTCTGGGTCCTCGTCGTACAGGGTGCGGATGAATCCGTGTTCGCGGCATCCGCGCTCCAGCCACACGCGGCCGTCGCGTTCGGCCAGATAGCCGCTCAACCGCTCGACCCTGTCGAGGGCGCGGCCGTGGCAGCTCGGGCAGAACGCGTTGACGTACCTGAGGATGCGGTCGCCCCGCAGGCCCATCCCTGCGCTCATGTCATGACCTTTCGCTCTCGCTTGAACAGGGGGGTGTAGTAGCCGCGCCGCCAGCCGTACGCGAGCCTGACGGCGAGCAGCAGCAAGCCCGGGATCAGGAACCACTGGGGCCGGGTCAGGTCCAGCCAGACCGTCTCGTTGGCCCGGGTGAACTCGACGAGGAAGCGGAAGGCGGCGTACGCGGCGACGTACAGCGTGAACAGCTCGCCCGGCCGGGTCAGCCGCTCGCGCGCCCAGATGAGCGCGGCGAAGGCGGCGAGCTGGAAGATGATCTCGTAGATGAACGACGGATGCATCGCCTGGCCCGTCAGGCAGGCGGGGCATTCGGGGGTCGTGGGCGAGGCGTGCACGCCCCAGGGCAGATCGGTCGGCCTGCCGGGCGCCTCCGTCAGGTGGCATCCGATCCTGCCCACCGCCATGCCGAGCGCCACCGCCGGGGCGAACAGGTCGCCGGTCCGCTCCCTGTAGCCGATGATCCGCTTGGCCACCAGGACCCCGACGTAGGCGCCGGTCAGGCCGCCCAGGATGCTCCGCGAGCCGTACAGCCACAGGCTCTCCAGCTGGAGCGTCTCCAGCCAGCCCGCCAGCCGCATCCCGATCGCGCCGCCGACCAGCGCGCCGGCGACGGCTACCAGTGACTGCTCATTGAGAGCTCCGCGCCTGCGGGCCTCCCGTACGAAGACGACGGCCGCCGCCGCCACGCCGAGGCCGACGAAGATTTCGTGAAGGGGCATGGCGGTCAGGCGTACAGGCTCGGGTTGATACCGGTGCAGATCCCCGCGGACAGGATCGACCACAGCGCCCAACCGATCATGAGCCCCAGCCCCAGGCCCCTGCTCCATGGTTTGCGTACGAAGCACAGCCCGATGCCGGCTCCGAGCCCGACGAGCGCCAGGAGCGCCGCGCCGGCGGCGAGGTAGGGGGTGGGGCTGCCGCTGGCGCCCATGGCGGCGAAGAAGATGAAGAAGCCGATCACGGCGTTGAGGGCGCTGTAGATGCCCAGGCCGGCGAAGAGCATGCCGACGAGCATGCCTGTGGAGCTGGTGCTCGGGGGCGGGGGTGGGGGCGGCGGGGGGCCGTAGCCGCCCGCGTGGGTGTGCGGCGGGGGGCCGTACGATGGCGGGCCTGCGGGGGGCGGCGGGTGCTGGCTGTGGGGCTGGCCTGCGTACGGCGGCTGCCCGTGGGACGGTGGCTGTCCTTGGAACGGTGGCTGTCCCTGGGGCGGGGCACCCTGGGGTACGCCCCCGTACGGCGGCTGCCCCTGCGCCTCGTATGACGGCTGACCACCCTGAGACCCGCCACCCCCGAATGGCGGCTGACCACCCTGAGACCCGGAACCGCCGTATGACGGCTGACCACCCTGAGACCCGGCACCCCCGAATGACGGCTGACCACCCTGGGAAGACGGCTCGCCTTGAGAGGACTGACCGGAGGGCGACTCCCATGGGAAGGCATGCCCACGAGGCGATTCCTCGCCCGAGGGCTGCCCGGGCCCGGCGTCCGGCGGCAGGAACGACGGCCGGCCGACATGCCCACGCCCCCGATCCCCAGAGTCGGCCCCTGCACCTGGATCCGGCGCCACCAGCGGCCCCGGCACCCCGGACGGGGGCGGCATGATCTCCGGCTCCCCACTCGGAGGCGGCACGGCAACCGGCTCGCCACTCGGAGGCGGCACACGGACCTGCTCCCCGCCGGGAGGCGGCATGATGACCGGCTCGCCGCTCGGAGGCGGCGGCAGGGACTCCGATCCCTCCTCCGGCACCGCCCCTGCCCCTGATCCCTGGTCAGGCTCCTCGGACGGCGGAGGTGGTGGCGTTGTACTCATTGGCTTGGTCTACCCCTCTAGTCATGATCAGACTAGACACCCGCAATTGTCATCGGATCAACACCTCACCACACCCGGCCGCACACCGCACGGTCCCCTAGCCACCCCGCGCACGACAGCCCACACAGGGCCCTCGTCATACCGCACCCGACAGCCCGCACAAAGACCCTCACCTCACCGCGCACAAGACCCTCGCCACACCACACACGACAGGCCGTCGCCACAACTCAACCGACAACCCCGCACACGACCTTCGCCACACCAACCACACACCCACGAGGCCCTCGCAACAGCCCGTCGAGCAGCCCCTCACCGCCCGTTCAACGCCAACGACGCCCTACAACCCCTCCGAGTAATAGATCGCGGCCTGCACCCGGCTCTTCAACCCCAACTTGTTCAACACCCGGCTGACATGCGTCTTGGTCGTGGCCTCCGCCATGTCCAGCTCCTTGGCGATCTCAGCGTTGGACAACCCCCGCCCGATACAAGCCAGCACCTCCTTCTCCCGAGGCGTCAACCCAGCCGCCCCAGCCGATTCCTCCCCCACCGCCCGACGCACCGACATCTGCTCAGCGAAGGCAGCGATCAGCTTCCGCGTAACCCCCGGCGAAATCAGCCCATCCCCCCGCGCCACCACCCGGACCGCCTCGATCAAAGCCTCAGCGTCAGCGTTCTTCAGCAAAAACCCGGCCGCCCCGGCCCGCAACGCCCCGAACACGTACTCATCGACGTCGAACGTCGTAAGAATCAGCACATCACAAACACCGGCCAGCTCCCGGGTGGCGGAGATCCCGTCGAGCCGAGGCATCCGGACATCCATCAACACCACGTCGGGCCGCAGCTCCCGAGCCATGGCCACAGCCTGCTCGCCATCACCGGCCTCTCCCACGACCTCGATGTCATCCACCCCACCCAGGATCAGCACGATCCCAGCCCGGACCGCCGCATGATCGTCAGCCACCAGCACCCTGATGGTCACCAGCCACCTCCACCAAGCCGACTACATCTGTCACCCACCGGCCGTCCGGGGGCCTACCCGCCACACATCTCAAGCTTGAGAACGCCTCACCTTGCCGTGCCACTCACCCACCCGGACCACCACCACCCGTCCCGAACCGAACCCCTCTCCCCGCACCACCATCACCGAGCCGGAACCCGGCCCCAGCTTCACCATCGGAAATCCCCGAACGAGTCACGTCCACAGCGGTAGGAAGAACCGCCAGGACCCGCCACCGCCCCTCGCCACCACTCACCCGCTCCCCGTCCCACACCTCTCCCGCATCGAAGAACCCGCCGACGAGCGAAGCCCGCTCCCGCATGCCGATGAGCCCCGCCCCGGCTCCCGGCAGCTCGACTCGCCGCCCCCGTGCCCCAAGGGCGTTCTCGACGCTCAGGCAGACCCGCTCACCCTCGTGAACGACAGCAACCGACACGGGCGAACCTCCATGCTTGAGCGCATTGGTCAACGCCTCCTGCAAGATCCGATACCCGGCGAGATCGACGGCCGCGGGCAGCTCCCGAGCCTCCCCCTCGACCCGGACCTCCACCGTCATCCCTGCCCGCCGCACCCGTTCGACCAGGGTCTCCGCGTCAGCCAGCCGAGGCCGCGTTGCCTCGTTCTCCCCCTCGTCGCCTTCCCGCCGCAACAGCCCGATCATGGTCCGCATCTCGGCCATCCCCTTGACGCTGTTCTCCCGTACGGACTCCATCACCTTCCGCACGGTCTCCCGGTCAAGGTCCTTGCGTGAGAGCGCGGCAGTCGACTGGATGGCGATGGCGCTGAAGTGATTGGCGATCATGTCATGCAACTCGCGCGCCATCCGCGTACGCTCAGCGGCCACGGCCGCCTGCCGGTCCAGCTCCGCAAGATGAGCCACCTGCTCGGCCCGCACCCTCTCGGCCGCGGCCCGATCACGCTGCTCCCGCAGCACCACCGCGGTGATGACAGGCGTGATGAGCACCAACCCGGCCTGCACCCCCATGACGGCCAGCATCCGCCAATCCTCTGCCAGGAACCCCGCCACGGCCCCCGCCACAACCGCCAGCACCCCAGTGACCCCGAGCAGCACCCGGGCGAACCGAGCCGGCCCATAGAGCGCAGCAGCGTAGAGATTGTCGGTGAAGACCAGAACCGTCCCCAGCGACGGCCCCACGAACCCGTCGACCACGATCCCGACCACCCCCAGCCCCAAAGAGGCCAGCGGAGCCCGCTGCCGCACCAGAACTCCCGCGCAGGTGAACGCCAACGGCACGGCCAGCACCCACGTGGGCACACCGCGTTCGAGATGGGACCCGCCCGCGATCAGCACCAGACCCACCGCGAAGGCGAGCCCGGCCCCCAGCACCGCCTGCTTCATGCCCTCATCCCACCACCTCCCGCCCGCCCCTCCCTCCTACGAAGGTCCTCCTGTGGATACACCCTTCGATGTATCCACAGGCAGCGACTTATCCACAGGCGCAAGCCGCAACAGGGGCAGGCCATGCCCCAATCCATCCACCAGGTAGGGGTTCGTGGACATAGAGGCGGAGATTCGCAAGCTGAAACTCCGTGTGGACGCCCTCGAAGCAAGCGTGCGCTCCGGCAGCAGAGCCTCCGGCCGCCGCACGAGGGTACGACGCCGGCACATGAACATCCCGGCCCAGAACTGCACCCCACCGAGGACATAAACCCGAAACCCCACCAACTCCGCCGGACGTCACCCACCTGAACGCCGCCACCATGAGCCTTCAGATCGAGCTGTCCCAGGACCTCTCCGCCCTGAACGACGAGATCGGAGGTGTCACAAGGCATTCAAACGACCACTTCGCCAAGTTCCGCTCACAGATCCAGGGCCAGCACCACGCCGTCCACCGCAGACTCACCGACCTGGCACTGATGATCGAACGCCTGGCGAAGAAGCTGGACGCCTAGATCACCCTGGGCCCCTGCCCCTCTTCGAGAGGACCATCTCACCCTTAACCCCAGGTCAACGCCACGCGCGCCCACCTCAACCGCCCGGCGAACACCCCAAGCTCGAACCCGCGACCCCATGCTTCCCGATTCTGGTTCGAGGCACTCCTCAAAACCCGCTATGCTTGCTTACGCAGCGAGCGGCCGTAGCTCAATGGATAGAGCATCTGACTACGGATCAGAAGGTTAGGGGTTCGAGTCCTCTCGGCCGCGCAGCAGGTGAAAGGCCCTTCGGGATGATCCCGGAGGGCCTTTTTCGTGGCCGTACAGCAGCGTCGTACAGCAACGCAGCCCGACACAGCCGATCCCACACATCCAGCTCATGCCGACGGGACACCGGCCGCGCTACTCAGACACCGCCGAGGCCCTCTCGAAGGCGGTGGACCCACTCCGCAGGGAAGACCTGCTCAAGCCGCTCCCTGCTGGTCCCCAACAGCCCCTCCTTCGCCAAGGGGAGGAGGGCACCGTCCTGAACGGCCTTGTGATCCTCGGGCGCGGGGCAGATCAGGACGGCTAGGATCCGACATCCTCGTTGAAGCTCCTCGATCCCCGCCGTGTGGATCATGCTCTTGATGGGCTCCCATGCCGTCCGTACGGCAAGACCCACCAGCGCATCGAGGAGAACGCTGCGGCCCTCGGCCTTCCGGGACTGCAGGATGACCGTTGTCACGTACTCCGGGATTCGGTCGATGGCCTTCGAAAATTTTTCGATGGCCTCCGCCACGGCGACGAGAAGATCACACCAGAAATGACTGTTAAGTTGCCTTCTGGCCTCTCGCGGCTTGCTCCCGCCGAACCTCTTATCGAGCTCCTGGATTACGGGGCCGGCAAGGATGTCCCCGATTTCCTGGATGCGGTCGATGGTGTCCGGGTTTTCGGATAGCCAGTCAACGAGGTCGACTGTGGCGCTATCGGTGGCTGCCGCCTGTCTGTCCTTGGATGGCTTGCGTCGCCCCACGGGAGGCCGAGTTCTGGCCCAGGCAAGGTCACTGTCATCTCTCGCCTTTTGACGAGCAACGGGAGAGGGGTCTCGGGCCGACGCGAGACCGTTGGTCCAGCCGTGCTGCGCCCCTCCACAGGCGGAACATCCGCAGTAATGTCCCTTCGCCCGCTCGCAGATCACAGGGTGCGTCATTCGCTCTCCGCTTCGTCCGGCCTAGTGAACTGGCGCCTCACCGGAAGCCCCATTCTTTGAACCACAAGCAGCGAAAAGCGAAATGACCACCGTAGCCAGTCCGGCATATCCCTTCGGTTATGACGAGATCCTGGGCACACACATAGGTCCTCTGGGATACCCCCAGAGGACCTATGTGTGATACCGAGAGATTAGTTATGTCTCGCTTCAACGGTCGAGGCTCTGATTGAGCCGATCAAAGCCGACCCTGGACCGGAAACGCAAAGGGCGGACCTAGCCTTCACCCATCGCGTGAATACCCAAGCATCTTCATGGCCGTGACGTTGTCGGGGCGGGACCAGAAGAGCTGGTGCAGCTCCTCTGGCAGCTCGTCCGAGTGTGTGCCGGTGTGTCCTCTGCGGAAGAAGCCGTCATCGACCTGGTGGAGCTCTGCAAAGGTGGGAATGTGGGCATCAGGCAGTGGTCGTAGGCTCGGTGCCAGCGTGGCCAGCACCTTCTTGACGCTCCGTCGCGGTTCGCGGATCAGCTCCTCGTAGCGGAGCATCACGCGATGGGGTACGGGCGGATGTAGCCAGCTCAGTACGTTCTGGCCCCAACTGCCCGTCCCTGCCTCGTCACGACGGTTGATCATTGTGCGGATCTCGGCCCCGATATCAGGCCCATCGGTCAGGTGGGCCCATGACGTTATGGCGTCGCGGCCATCTCGGACAAGACAGATCGCGCGATCTTCTTCCCCGGCACGCTGCCGGTGCGTCTTGACGAAGTGCAGCTTCTCGGAGGCGCGCATCTCCTCGATCGAGGAGGGACGCTCCTCGTAGCCGATCATGTCGGGGCCAAGCCGCGCGGCCACGCCGTCGACGTCGTAGACGGTGGAGGTGCGCACGCCGTACAGCCGCCACAGAATGATGCGGAGGAAGGTGTTGCCTGATCGGGGGAACGAGGCAACCCAGATGATCACGGCCTCAACGGTAACGCCTTCGAGCGCGGCGCAGCTACAGCAGATCGCGCACAACCCGAGTGCCAGCGAGGCGGTCATGCAAGGTGCGAGCGGCCGGGTCGGCCACCGACCACAGAACGTCCACCAGGAGCACGACAAGCCCGCACTGTGGCACGCAGATGAGGACGGGGAAGACGAGCGCGCGGACCGCGGCCCTGCGCCAGCCCGGCCAGTGGCCGGTATCGGCGGAGACGACGCGGATGCGCATGAGCCGCTTGCCGAACGTCCGTCCCGTCAGGACGTAAAAGAACGCGGGCACAGCGACAAGCAGCGATGTCGGTTCGTTGACGCGGAACCAGTTCAGGAGGCCGTAATCCAAGCTGCTGAACCCTCCCGCGAAGAAACCCAGGAAGGCGACGAAGATCAAGTAATCGAAGGTGAACGCCACCGCCCGGCGCCCGGCGAATCCACTCGGCCAGGTGTCCCTCGCGGTCCGGGTGGCCAGCAGCACCAGCAACGCGGAGAGCAAGAGGATCGACTCTGCAGGCCCGTAGGCGCACGCCACGGTCGCGAACCACTCGCCGCTGAGCACGGGGATCACCGAGCAGCCGTCCTCCGCCATGTACGAAGGGGTGGCCGGCCCAACTATCGCGAGAAGGACGAGGAGGCCGGCCACCCGGTAACCGGTGATCGCCCTGTTGCCGACGGCGGCCGACATCAGGAACCCCGTGAGGACGAGGATGGAGGGCACGCCCCATACGACGGCCAGGTTCGCGATCTCATAGGCGTCCCCCAGAGACACCGACGCCAGCCTGGTGAGGCTGAAGCCGCCGGTGTCAACCAACCCCACACAGCCGAGGACGGCATAGGAGGACCCGTACTCGGCTTGCCAGGCGCCCCAGGTCGAGTACGCTGCGGCGGCTAGGGCGGCCACCCAAGCGAGGTGGGCCAATCGCGACAAGATGATCTCCGTTTTCGCGACACCCTAGCGGTATGGGCAACACTCCATATCCACCCGTGGCACCGTGGTGGTGTCGTTGATCCGGTAAGTTCCCAAGGCCCAGAGCGGCTCGTGTCCGTGATCGAGCGTTTCGGCTGCTCATGAACGTCAAACGCCGCCCGCGGTTCATGCGCCAAGCAACGGAACACACCGGGCGACCTCGCCTCAGGGCGCGGTGAGAAGTTCAGCGCCCGTACGGTCCTCCCAGTGGAGCGCCGGTGAGGGTCCGCCTACATCCACGAAGCTTCCTGAAGCCGGTCTGCGCCCTCATCTGCTGGCGACGCCTCACCTCATTGCGGTAGCAGCCCTAAGCCACCTTCGACGAGGGCACCGTCCAGGTGTTGCAGGACCCCGGGTCGCCGGTGCGGAAACCGGCCCGGATCCAATGCTTGACGTTGTCGTCCCGGACGTATCCCAGGACCTGGTTCCAATCCTCGGTGGTCCTGCCCTTGATCGGCCAGACGCTCTGGATGAACGCGCCACCCAGACATTCGACCTGCAGGTACATGCGCCGGAGCTGCTCCTGGTGCTCGGCTTTGCTACCGGCCCTGAGGTCTTCGCCGGCGTCGTAAAGGCCGGTCAGCTTCTGCACGTGGTAGCCGTACATCAGCGCGGCCTCGTTGAAGAGCAGGAGGTCGGACGGAGACGCAAGCCAGGAGGGGCCGAGTTTGAACGACAGCGTGCGGTCCCAGTCGCAGTACCACACCTCGGAATCCCGGCTGCTCTCTTCGTCGGAACCGCAGTAGTTCTTGGGCAGGCGCTTCACGTACCGGACTTTGACCGGCTCATACGGCAGGCCGGCCTTTTTCAGATACGGCCCCCACGTGTTCTCCAGGCAGCGGATGACCTCGTCGATGTAGGCGCGGGCCTGCTCGGAATTGTACGGCTCAATCGGCAGCTCGTCGCATGTCGTCGGCGGCAGCGGGCCCGCCTCGTACAGGGCGTTCTTGGTGAGGACGGGGTTTTTCACGGGAAATGCCGAGGCATCCGCGGACGCCGTTCCGGCTAAGGGGGTGATCAGGGCGCAGGCGAGCGCCGCGATCTTAAGAAGCTTCACGTGGGGCGACAATAGGGCCCCCATAGATGGCCGGTCAACGTCCGAAGGCGTCTCGGTGCCCCGCGCGGGCCGGTTGAGTCTTCCATTTCCTCGGAAGAGAGCCAGACGCCTTCCCTGCCCCCGCCAGAGATTCAGATATGCATAGGTCGTTTCTGCACCGGCTGGATTCCGCGCACCATGGTCGTCTACGGCCATGGCGTGCCGTCCTTCTGGCGGCTGCCCCGGCAAGGATGCGTGAGGGGAACGGCCTACCGGACTCACTCCAGGCCTCCAGCACCTGGAGACCGGCCGCTTCCTGGGTACGACGGCTGAGCTGTGCGGCTACCTGAGCGCTGCACGAGAGCGGGGACCTCGCGTGCTCGCCCACGGCCACGTGCTGCTCACCCCGTGTCCCCCTCAGGACCGGAAGCGGTGCGGGTGAGGCGAACCATGGCCCGGTACAGGGCGGTGGGTGCGGGGGCCGGATCCAGCGGGGGCAGGTCGGCGCCGGGGGCGGCGTAGGCGCGCAGCATCTGGCCGACCAGGCGGCGCCACGCGTCGGGGGCGGCGTCCCCGGCGGCGGCGATGACGCCGGCGTTGGCCATCAGCAGGATGGGCATGTCCCGGTCGGTGAAGTCCTCGCGCAGGTGGCCGGTGGCCTTGGCGCGGGCGATGAGGTCGAGGAAGCTGTGGTAGGCCTCGGCGCGGCGCTTCTCCAGGGCTTTGGCGGCGGGGAAGGTCATGGCCAGCACTTCGGCGAAGCCGCGGTCGGCGGCCTGCATGGCGCAGACGGCCTGGACGTAGCCGACGAAGCCGTGCCAGGGGTCGGGGTCGGCCAGCGCCTCGGCGACGGCGGCGGCGTAGGCGTCCATGCGGTCGGCGAAGACGGCGTTGATGAGTTCTTCGCGGGTGGCGAAGCGGCGCGACAGGGTGGCCTTGCCGACGCCGGCGGCGCGGGCGATGCAGGCCATGGAGACGCCGAGGCCGTGGCTGGCGAACAGGCGGCGGGCAGCGGCCACGATGCGTTCGCGGTTGCGTTCGGCGTCGGCGCGCAGTCCCGGTCCGGGCTGCTCGCCGGAAGGCTCGGGGGCGTCGGCGGGAAGATCCATGCCGTTCACTCTACCCAAGTGGAACAACCTACCCATTTCTGTTGTTACGCTGGCACCGCAAAACGGGTAACCCGTTCCACTTCTTGAGAGGTGCAGATCATGCGTGCCGTAACGCTGAACTCCGTCCCCGAGACCCCGGCCCTGGCCGAGCTCCCCACCCCGCAGCCCGAGGCCGGGGAGGTCCTGGTGAAGGTCGCCGGCTCCTCGGTCAACGGCTTCGACCTGTCGGTCGCCGCCGGCTACCTGCAGCAGATGATGGAGCACCGCTTCCCGCTGGTGGTGGGCAAGGACTTCGCCGGCACCGTGGAGGCGCTCGGCGAGGGCGTCGAGGGCTTCGCGGTCGGGCAGGCGGTCTTCGGCGTGGTGATGAAGCCGTTCCTGGGCCCCGGCGCGATGGCCGAGTACCTCACCGTGCCCGCCGGCTACGGCATCGCTCCCCTCCCCGAGGGCCTGGCCGCTGCGGAGGCGTCCGCGCTGGGCCTGGCCGGCACGGCGGCGCTGGACAGCCTCAACGCCGTCGCCCCGGCGGAGGGCGAGACCGTGCTGGTCTCCGGCGCCACCGGCGGGGTGGGCGCGCTGGCCGTGCAGCTGGCCGCCGCCCGCGGCGTCCGGGTGATCGCCACCGCCCGTCCCGGTGCCGAGGCCGACTTCGTCACCGGCCTCACCGGCACCGAGGTCGAGCTCGTGGACTACAGCGGCGATCTGCCGGCGCAGGTCCGCGCGCTCGCTCCGGAAGGTGTGGACGCCGTGCTGCACCTGGCGGGCGACGGCGTCGAGCTGGCGGGGCTGCTGCGCCGGGGTGGCCGGCTCGCCTCCACCCTCGGCCTGGCCCCGGATGCCGTCCCGGGCGTCGAGGTCACCGTCCACACCATCATGGCCGACCCGAACCAGCAGACCCTGACCGAGCTGGCCACCCAGGCCGCCGCCCGCGTGCTGCGCGTCCCGGTCACCGCGACCTACCCGCTGGAGCAGGCCCCCGAGGCGTTCGCCGCCTTCGGCGCGGGAACGCTCGGCAAGATCGCCGTCACCTGCGCCTGACGGTCCTCGCCATGGAGTCCGAGATCGTCTGCACCGGCTGAGCAGCCGCGATCGCCACGCCGGAGGCGCTTGTCCCGACCCGCGAAGGAAACCGTGACGAACATCGCCCTGTGGATCGTGCAGGCCGTGCTGGCCGCCATGTTCGGCATCGCCGGAACGCCATCGACGCCGCCCGCCAGGCCGGCGTGCCGCACCTGGTCCACACCTCGGGATTGCAGGCGCCGACGACGATCCTGCGGCTCGCGGCCGACCACAAGGCCACCGAGGAGCTCGTCACCGCCTCCGGCATCCCCGCGACCTTCCTGCGCAACGGCTGGTACACCGAGAACCACCTGCAGGACTTCGCCGCCGCCCGGGAACGCGGCGTCATCGCCAACAGCATCGGCGCCGCCCCGCGCAAGGAGTTCGCCGAGGCCGCCGCCGTCGTGCTCAGCACGCCCGGCCACGAGGGCAAGGCCTACGAGCTGTCCGGCGACGTCGCCCGGCTCATCGGCCGCCCGGCCCAGCCCCTGGCCGAGACCATGAAGACGTGGCTGTGACCCGCTGACCGAGCCGGAGCACGAGGGTGACCGCGCCGAGATCCGGGTCCGGGACGCCGCCCCCGTGTTTCTGCCTGGCGCGGCGAATCAGACCCTGCCGGTGGTTGATCGCTCCGGCTGAGGGCATGATGGAGGCAAGCACTGGCTGCCCCAGACCCCGGCGGTCCCATTCCGTTGTGAAGGACCGTGATAACGGTGGCCGGCCGACGCCCGTCCCCTGGCTCAGCAGCCGAGACAGTTCCGCAGACCCACACCCGCGGCGACGGCCGCGTCACGGCGGTCAAGAGACCGCGGCCGTTACCGGCCTCTCCGCTGCGAGCGGAGGGGAGGCCGGATGACCAGCTTCCTGAACGGTGACCGGCAGTCGCTGCTGGCCTGCCGCTTCACGCACACGGATCTGCCCAGGCTGCGCCACATGGTGGCCTGGCAGGCCGCCCGCGCGGGACTGGCCGGGATGCGGTGGGACGACTTCGTGCTGGCGGTCCATGAGGGGTCGGTCAACGCTGTCGGTCACGGCGGCGGAACGGGGCGGCTCCGGCTGTGGCGCAACGAGGCAGCGTTGTGCTGCCAGATCAGCGACGACGGGCCGGGCGCTCTGGCCGGTCGCCTGGACGGGACCGCGGTGCCCGAACCGGACAGCACCGGCGGGCGGGGCATGTGGCTGATCCGGCAGCTCGCCGACGAGATCACTTTTACCAGCGGCGCGGAAGGCACGTTGTTGTGGATCGCCTTCCGTCTGCCGGGCTGATCCCGCCCGCACCGGGTCCGGGCGGGATCAGCCCTCTGCCGAGGGCGTGGCGGGCCCGTTCCCCCGCTGCGGCGAGAAGTCACCGGTGAGGCCGGGCGGCGGCGGGATGTCGCTGGTGCGCGCCACCACCGCGCGGGCCAGCTCGGTCAGGTTCTGCTGGTTGCTGCGGGCGTGCCGGCGCAACAGGCCGAACGCCTCTTCGACGGGCAGGTCGTGCCGCTCGCCGAGCATGCCCTTGGCCTGCTCGATGACCACCCGGCTGTTCAGGGCGTACTCGAGTTGCTCGACGAGGATCTGGCCCTCGCGGATGGCGCGTTCCTGCAGCAGGCCGATGGTGGCGATGTCGGCCATCGCCTGGGCGAGGGCGGCCGTGTCGCCGTCCAGCTCGCCGGGCGCGGAGCGGAACAGGTTCATCGCGCCGACGACCTGGTCGCGCAGCCGCATCGGCAGTGCGCTCACGGCGTGAAAACCCGCCAGATGGGCCCGCTCGGCGAACCGCGGCCACGAGGTGGTGGCCGCGGTGCCGCTCAGGTCGGCGCAGTGCACCGGCCGGCCGGAGCGGAAGGAGTCGAGGCACGGCCCTTGGTCGCTCTGCAGCTGGAACAGCTCCAGCAGCCGGGTCTGCTCGCTGGAGGCGCCCACCAGTTGCAGGTTGCCGTGCTGGTCGTTGATCAGCAGGCCGGCGGCGTCCACGCCGAGCAGCCCTACGCACTGCTCGGTCAGGCCGTGCATGAACTCGATGAGATCGAACCCGCTCACCAGCGTGTCGGCCAGCGTGATGAACGCCTTGGCCAGCCGGTGTTCCGGTTGGCGGGACGCGGAAGTCTCCACCTTCGGCAGCCTACGCCCGTCCACAGCCTGTGGGCAGAGCACAGCCGCATCACCGTCTCAAGGCCGTGCGCTCCGGGGAGGGGGTGCCTGCCGCCGGAGGGCTCAGCTCCGCTGCTCGGAGAACCGCAAGGTGTGCGCGAGTACCTTCTGGGCCACCCGGGTCAGCGGCTCGTCGGCGGCCAGGGCGTGGGCGCGCAGCCGGATCAGCGCCTCCTCCACCGTGCAGTCGGCCTGCACCGCCACGACGCCGGTGGCCTGGTGGATCTCGGGTCCCAGTGTCAGCGTCTGGGCCGGAAGCGCCTCTCCCTCTCCGTTGACGGTGACCAGGTTCAGCAACAGCAGCAGGGCCGCGTCGGCGAAGTACCGGGCCGTCAGCTGCTCGGACTCCTCCAGCATCCGCGGCCGGTCCTGGCACAGCACCAGCACGCCCACGCTGTCCGGGCCGGCCAGCAGCGGGAAGGCGAAGACCGCCCGCACCCGCGCCGTCTGGCTCAGCGCGGTGAACAGCGGCCAGCGCGCCTGGGCCTCCTGCCGGTGCAGATCGGCGACCAGCACCGGCTCGCGATCGTTGACCGCGTCCACGCACGGCCCGTCCCCGCTGGTCAGCTCCGCCTCCAGCAGGTCATGCCCCAACCGGCCCTCGGCGTGCACCGGTGTCAGCCGCATCCCGGGAACGCCGCTGACCGCCGAGAGCCCGGCCCCGGTCACCCGCAGCGAGTCCACGCACGCCACGCACACGTTGCCCACCGAGACCGGCGCCCTGCGTGCCGCCGCCGCTGTTCCGATCAACGCCCAGACGCGCAGCCCATGTTCGTCGTCCACCTGCCGTGACCGCCCGCCTCGCGTCCGGAGGACACGTAACCTTCACCGTACGCCGCTGAACACCCGCCCAACCGATCCGGCGCCCAGCAGATTCCAGGCGGTCACAGCAGAACCCGGTCCAGCCCGGTCAGCCGCAGCAGCCGCACCATGCGGGCCGGCACCGCCACCAGCCGCAGCCGCCGTTCCGCGAGCCCGGCCAGGCCCCGGCAGACCACCAGCGCCGACAGCCCTTGGGCGTCGATGAACGACACCCCGGCCACATCCAGCACCACGTCGGCACCGCGTACCAGCAGTGCCTGGCGCACCGCCGCACACAGCACCGGCTTTCCGGCCACGTCCAGCTCGCCGCACACCACCAGCGTGCCCGGCTGCCGGCCATCTCGAATCGTCACACCCTGCACCGCCGCTCCCACCCCTGCACGAGGGGGCCAGGCGAGACACCCCCTCCGGCGTCCCGCCTGGGGCTTGCACACCCCGCGGACCCGCCGCCTCGACGCCGGCCCTCTGGTCTCCCCACCAGCGAGCCCGCCTTGTGAGGTGCGTGTCGCAAGGTCTGGGCGGCACGGGCAGGCCCGGGCACAGCCCGGCTGCCACACGACCGAAATATCACTAATCGCTATCGGTCGCACACGAAGAGAAGCATACTGTCGAACCCCACGACTCCATGGCGTAACCCACCAATTCTCCACGCGGACCACCCGCATCGACTCGACGGCCAAGGGCCCGCCGGTCCGTAAGCTGAGGGTGTGTCCCCCGCACTGGTCCTGCTCGACGGCGTCCGCTGGCAGGGTGTGCGCGTGGTCGGCGACCGCGCGCACACCCTGCTGGCGGTGCTCGCCCTGCACGGCCGTGCGGGGGTCGGTGACGAGCGGCTGGTCGAGGAGCTGTGGCCCGACGAGGCGCCGGCCAACCCGACGAAGGCGCTGCAGGTGGTCGTCTCGCGGACCAGGGCGGCGACCCGCGCCGACGTCGTGGAGCGGATCCCTCGGGGGTACCGGCTCGGGGTGGCCGCCGACCAGGTGGACGCGTTGCTGCTCGGCCTGCTGGTGGAGCGGGCACGGGCGGCGCTGGGCGCGGACGACGTGGCGTCGGCGCGGCGCCGTGCCGAAGAGGCCATGGCTCTGGCGGCGGGCGGTCCTGACGGCGCCACGGGCGCGCTCGCCGAGTTGAGGGGCGTAGCGGGCGAGTGGGCGGCCGAGGCGCGGCGGGTGGCGGCGATCGCGCAGGGGCGGAGCGGCGCTCACGAGAGCGCGTTGCCGCTGCTGGAGGAGGCCGCCGGCGAGCGGGCGCACGACGAGGAGCTGCTCGCCTGCCTGCTGCGCAGCGAGGCCGCCGTGCGAGGCGCCGCGGCGGCGCTGGAGCGCTACGAGCGGTATCGCGCGGGGCTGGTCGCGCGGCTCGGCGCCGAACCGGGGCCCGAGCTCGCCCGCGTGTACGCCGAGCTGCTCGTCGCCGATCGGCCGGTACGCCAGGGCATCCTGTTCGACGGCTCCTCGCTGCTAGGCCGCGACGACGACATCCGGGCGGTGCACGCCCTGCTGCAGACCCATCGGGTGGTCTCCGTCATCGGCCCCGGCGGGCTGGGCAAGACGCGGCTGGCCCATGTGGCCGGCAGGAAGGCCGCCCAGCCCGTCGCCCACTTCGTCGAGCTGGTCGGCGTCTCCTCGCCGGAGGGTGTGGTGGGCGAGGTGGGCTCGGCGCTGGGG
Organism: Nonomuraea sp. GTA35; assembly: GCF_041950525.1. Taxonomy (NCBI): domain Bacteria; kingdom Bacillati; phylum Actinomycetota; class Actinomycetes; order Streptosporangiales; family Streptosporangiaceae; genus Nonomuraea; species Nonomuraea sp. GTA35. Next base: position 77,612 of record NZ_JBGNUV010000010.1, read on the forward strand.
GTGCGAGACTCCGTGGGCGGACGTCATGTGCTGACCGCCCAGCAGCGGGCCGACGTCCGCGCGCGGATCGCCCAGCAGCTCGACCAGACCCCGGCGCTGCTGATCCTGGACAACTGCGAGCACGTGATCGAGGCCGTGGCGGATCTGGTCGGGTTCCTGACCGTGACGACCCGCGACCTGCGGGTGCTCACCACCTCGCGCGCTCCCCTGTCGATCCCCGCCGAGCGCGTCTACCTGCTCGGCGAGCTGCCCGAGGACGACGCCGTCGAGCTGTTCCGCCAGCGTGCCACGGCCGCCCGCCCCGGTGTGCGGATCGACGAGGGGGTGGTCGGGAAGGTCGTCGCCCGGCTCGACGGGCTGCCGCTCGCGATCGAGCTGGCGGCGGCCAAGGTGCGGGTGATGTCGGTGGAGGAGATCGCGCGGCGGCTGGCGGACCGGTTCGCGCTGCTGCGCGGCGGGAACCGGACGGCTCCCGGCCGGCATCGGACGCTGCTGGCGGTCATCGACTGGTCGTGGAACCTGCTGGCCGAGCCGGAGCGGCGGGCGTTGCGGTGGTTGTCGCTGTTCGGCGACGGTTTCACGCTGGAGGCGGCCGAGCACGTGCTCGGCCCGGACGCCCTGCACGTCCTGGACGCGCTGACCGAGCAGTCGATGCTGAGCGTCCGCGAGACCGCGTACGGCCTGCGCTACCGGATGCTGGAGACCGTTCGTGAGTTCGGCCGGATGCGGCTGAAGGAGGCCGGCGAGGAGGAGCCGGCCCGGGCGGCGCAGCGGGCCTGGGCGACGGAGTACGCGCTCCGGCACGCCTCCGTGCTGTTCAGCCCCGCGCAGTTCGCGGCGGCCGACGCGTTGCGCGCGGAGGAGGGCAACCTCGCCGACCTGCTCCGGCAGGCTCTCGGCGAGTCGGACCCGGTCACGACGGTCCAGTTGCTGGCCGGGGTCGGCGCGCTGTGGTCGATCCGCGGCGACCATCTCCGGATCATCGCCCACCGCGAGGCGATCGTCCAGGTGATCACCGGCTGGTGGCCGCCGCCGCACCTCGTCGAGGTGACCAGGGCCGCCGTGTTGATCACGCTGATGAACGTCCTCGTCGCCACCGACCGCCGCGACGATCCGCTGCGCGACCTGCTCCGCACGCTGCCCACCAGCGACGCGACGGATCCCCGTATCTCGGCGATGGCCAGGGTGGCGCTCGCCTGCCACACGACCGACGGCGCCGAGATGCACCGCCGGCTGGCGGAGCTGCGCCGCAGCGCCGACCCCGACGTGCTCAGGGCGGCGACGCACGCGAGTGTGCACGTCCTGGAGAACGCGGGCGACATGCGCGGGGCGATCGAGGTGGCCGAGCGGACGCTGTCGTTGGTGACGGAGGACGAGGGAGCGTGGTTCCCGGCGATGACGCACGCCGTGCTGGCGCACCTGGTCATGCAGCTCGGCGACCGGCGGCGGGCGGTGGAGCACGCGCGCGTCGCCATCCCGGTGCTGAGCCGGCTCGGCGCCGCCGACGACGAGACCCAGCTGCGCACGGTGCTGCTGACCTCCGCGCTGGCCGACGGCGACCTCGACACCGCGCAGGCCGAGCTCGCCGCGATCGAGCGGATCAACGACAGGGAGGTCGTGCTCGGCGGGGTGGCGATGGTCTCGCTGTGCGCGGCCGAGGTCGCGCTCGCCCGCGGTGAGACGGCCGCCGCGCTCGATGAGTACCGCACGGCCGTCCACCGGGCGCGCGGCCTGCGCCTGCCCGGGGTGCCGCTGACGGAGTGCACGCCGTGGATGCTCGTGGCCGAGTCGGCCGCCCTGACGGCGTACGCGTACCACGCCCCGCCGGAGGACGTCCGGTACGGCGCGGAGCTGTTCGCCACCATCTGTGGATACAACGTGCTGAGCGTGGACGACCCCGCCCTCGACTACCCGCTGTGCGGCGTGATGCTCTTCGCCCTCGGCGCCTGGGGGCTGCTGCGGGACGCCATGCCCCCGGGTGACGCGATCGGGCTGCTGGTGCTGGCCGAGCGGTTCGCGTACAACAACACCACGCCGAGCATGGCGTTCGAGCGCATCGAACCGTACGCGGAGCTGGCCGCGCCCGGGATGATCGACGCCAGGCGGGCCGAGTACGGCGACCGGCGCGGCTCCGACCTGCTCGACGAGGCGCGCGAGCTCGTCGAGCGGGTGCGTGACAGGGGCGGGTCACATGTGGCGCTTGTAGCTGCGCACCGACAGCGGCGCGAAGATCGCGATGACGACCAGCGACGCCAGTAGCGTCCAGGCCACCTCGCCGCTGACGAGCGCGCTGTTGGCGAGGTCGCGGGCGGCCGTGACCAGGTGCGAGACGGGATTGATCCGGACGAACGCCGCCAGCCAGCCGGGCAGCGTCTCGACGGGCACGAACGCGTTCGACAGGAACGTCAGCGGGAACAAGATCATCATGGAGATGCCCTGGACTGCCTGGGCGCTGCGGGCGATCGTGCCGACCCAGGTGAAGACCCACGCCAGCGACCACCCGGTGAAGATGGCGAGCAGGATCGCGGCGAGCACGCCGACCGCCCCGCCACCCGGGCGGTAGCCCATCACCAGGCCCATGCCGAAGGTCAGCGTGGCCGCGATCGTGTACCGCAGCAGGTCGGCCACCATCGGGCCGGCGAGCGGCGCGATCCGGGCGATCGGCAACGACTTGAACCGGTCGAAGACGCCCTTCTCCATGTCCTCGCGGAGCTGCGTGCCCGTGGCCATGCACGTCGTCAGCACGGTCTGGGCGAGGATGCCGGGGACCATCAGGGGCAGGTAGCTCTCCACGTCGCCCGCGATGGCGCCGCCGAAGATGAAGGCGAACATCGCGGTGAACAGGATGGGCTGCAGCGCCACGTCGAAGAACTGCTCCGGGTTCCTGCGCATCTTCTTCAGCGCCCGCCACGCCATCGTCAGCGTCTGGCCGACCGTCTCCCCGAGCGAGACGCGCCGCCGGGCGGCGGCCACGCGGTCGGCGGCCCGGACCGCCTCGCGGGCGGGTGCGATCGTGGTCGTCATCGGCTCTCCTCCGTACCGCTCTGGCCGTCCCCGTCGGTCTCGTGACCGGTGAGGACCAGGAACACCTCGTCCAGGCTGGGTTTGGCCACGCTCACCGAGACGATCGACACCCCGGCGGTACGCAGCGCGATCAGCACGTCCGCGGCCAGGTCGGCCTGGTCGAGCGCGACGTTGAGCCGGCCCTGCTCGGGGCTGAGCACCGGCTCGGAGCCGAGCACGCGCCGCACGACCTCCACGGCGGCGGGCACCTCGCCGGGTTCGGCGAGCAGCAGCTGGAGGGTGGAGTTGCCGACCGCGGTCTTCAGCTCGTCGGGGGTGCCCTCGGCGACCTTGCGGCCGTGGTCGATGACGGCGACGCGGTCGGCGAGCTGGTCGGCCTCGTCCAGGTACTGCGTGGTCAGCAGCACCGTGCAGCCGTCGGCGACCAGGCCGCGGATGGTGTCCCACATCTGGCCGCGGGTGCGCGGGTCGAGACCGGTGGTGGGCTCGTCGAGGAAGATGAGCGGCGGCCTGGTGATGAGGCTGGCGGCCAGGTCGAGCCGCCGGCGCATGCCGCCGGAGAACTGCGCGATGGGTTTGTCGGCGGCCTTCTCCAGGCCGAACTGGCCCAGCAGGTCGATGGCGATGCGCCGGGCGCGCGGCGCGGCGATGCCCTGCAGGCGGCTGAAGAGCCAGAGGTTCTCGCGGGCGGTCAGGTTCTCGTCGACCGAGGCGTACTGTCCGGTGACGCCGACGAGCTGGCGGATCACGTGCGGGTTGCCGGCCACGTCGACGCCGAAGATCTCGGCGCTGCCCGCGTCGATCGTCAGGAGGGTGGCCAGCATCCGCAGTGTCGTGGTCTTGCCGGCGCCGTTCGGGCCGAGCACGCCGAAGATCTCACCGGGGCGGACGTGCAGGTCGATCCCGTCGACGGCGCGGTGCTCGCCGAACGACTTCGCCAGCCCCTGCGTCCGTACGGCCAGATCGCCGCCCCCGGTACGTCCGAGTTCTGCGATGTTCATGGCTTCACTGTCGGCGGCGGCGGTTTCACGGCGCCCTCACGTGGTTTCACCGGCTCTCATGACCGATGACGCCGCGCACCGGGTGCCGCCGTGAGCGGGCCTCCGGTGGGCGGCCTCTGGTCAGGCGTCCCGCGCGTTGCGTTCCCGCCACAGGGACCGATGGCGGTCGGCGGCCCCCTCAGCCAGGGTGGCCGCGGCGGCCGGCACCGGCTCGCGAGACCACTCGTCCAGCCGCCGCGCCATTCCGCTCACGAAGCTCACCCCCGGCGGGGTCAGCGCGCCGCTGTCGAGCAGCGTGCCGGCCACCAGGCGGGCCGCGGAGCGCCAGCGGGCGAACTCCGCGTTCGCCCTGACCGCCGACTCGCCGCTCTCGTGGTGCCGCTGGCGCTCCCAGAAGTCCGTGACCCCCACGTAGGCGTAGGTGCCCTGCAGCAGGCCCGCGGCGGGCCGGGGGTCCGGGCGCCACGGCGCGTAGTAGCGGGAGCCGTTGTCGGGCCTGGTCAGGGGCACGATGTCGAGCAGCGCCGAGAGCTTGGCGTGCTGCGTCTCGTGCGCCAGCGTGACCGCCAGCGCGTGGGCGTCGGGCGGCGTGGACATGGCGATGCAGCCGAACGTCTCGCGCGAGGTGGCGCTGGACATCCCGTTGGGCGGGGGCGACAAGGGGGTGAGGACGGTGATGGCCGCCGACACCTGCCTGGCCATGGGGAGATGGTTGCGGACCAGCAGGTCCCAGCCGTCGTCCAGGACTCTCTGCCAGAGACCGGCTTCCTGCGGGGTCAGGGGGTCGCGCAGGGCGCCGGAGCCAGGCATGCGGTGCGGGTCGAGGTCGTCGACGATCACGTCGAGGTGCTCGTCGGCGGCCTGGGCGGACAGGTGGCGCAGCGGCCGCCAGCCCGGCTCGTCCTGGCTGATCTGCAGGAACCTGCCGCCCGTCGAGACCTCCGCGCCGTCGGCCGAGCAGTGCACGGTCACCGTGGTGACGCCGGGGCCGACGGTGAGCTGGCCGAGCGAGGGCAGGTTGAGCACGCCGCCCACCACGGCGACGTCGAGGTCGCAGGCGAAGCGCGCGCGGATGGCCGCGGCCGCGGCGAGCGCGCACATCTGCTCGGGGGTCTCGAGCGTCTGGATCGTGTGGCGGGCCCAGGCGCCCACGGAGGGGTGGTGGAGCACGGCGTTGACTGCCTCCGGGTGCGAGACCTGGACGCTGGCGAGCAGGTCGTAGGCCCGGCGCACCTCCGGCCAGCAGGCGTGGCCGGCGCTGCGGGTCGTTTCCAGGACTCCCCGCAGCAGGAGAAGGTGCCTGCTGCGCTGGGCGGCCTTGAGCCGCTCGACCGTGTCCGTCCCGCCGGCGCCCGAGGCGAGCTCGTCGAAGGCCGCGGCCGGGATGCGGTGCTCTGCGAGGTTCATCGGCGGTCCTTCTGCAGTGCTGTGAGGTCACGCTTGATCGTGTCCGCGACGTGGGTGATGAGTCGCAGCAGGTCGGCGCAGTAGACCGACGGGTTGAGAAATCCGCTGCCAGGCCGATAGCGATGAGCATAGTGGCCGCCGCCGCAGACGCGGGCGACCGGACAGGCCCTGCACGTGGCGCAGAGCCCGGCCCAGCCGATCTGGCGTGCGGCGATGGAGGGCAGCGTGAGCACCTCGTCGAAGGAGTTGCGCAGGACGTGGAACCCGGTGCCCGGAGCGCCCGCGTAGGCGGACTTCAGGATGTCCGACTGCTCGATCTCGCCGTCGGTCTCGACGACCACCATGGCGGTGGGTGACAGGCCGACCTGTTCGCCGGCCGACCGGCCGCCGACCAGCAGGAAGATGATCTCGTCGAACAGGCGCACGTTCGCGGGCCTGGCGGGCGCGGCGTACCAGTGGTCGAAGACCGCGATCAGCCAGTCCGCGTACGGCGTGCCGCTGCCGTCGCCGTCGCTGCCGTCGCCGCCCAGCCCTGGCGGTGGCTGCGACCAGGTGCCGTGGGGCAGCAGGAAGTCGATGGTGGGAGGGCCGAAGGCGAGCAGTGCCTGGTAGGTCTCCAGCGGGTCGTTACGCAGGTCGACGGTGCACAGCAGGCCCCGGAACAGCCGCTCGAAGGGCTGCTCGGTCAGCAGCCGCAGGCCGGCGGCCACCTTGTCGTGGCTGCCGCGGCCGTCGGCGGTCCTGCGGCTGCGGTCGTGCGCGCGCCGGTCGCCGTCCAGGCTGACCCCGACGCCGATGTCGAGCCGGTCGAACAGGCGCAGGTACGTCCTGTCCAGCCTGACCGCGTTGGTCTGCACGGTCACGGCGACAGGCGCGCCGACCGCGTCGCGTACGGTCGTCACCAGCCGGTCGATCTCCTCGGGGCGCACCAGGAGCGGCTCGCCGCCGTGCAGGACGAGCTCGACCGACGGGAGGTCGTGGTCGCGTACGTGCTCGGCGATCCGCGCCGCCACCGCCCGCACCACCTCGGGCGCCATCCGCAGCGGGCGTGCGCGCCAGCTCTGGTCGGCCATCTCGTACATGTAGCAGTACGTGCAGGCGAGGTCGCACCTGCTGTGGATCTTCAGGACGAACTGCCTGAAGGGGGTCGGCCGCCAGCCGCTCTCGACGAGCGCGGCCAGGTCGAGTGTTAGCGGCCACTCAGGCAAGGTCGGCCGGCCCGCGCGTCTGGTGTCATGGCCGTCGAGCATAATCAGGTCACGTCGGGTCGCGAAGCTTTTTCAAGGTTTGCTGGGCGAGATCTGACGGCAGCCCGCTGATGATCGCGTCGGCCGCCTTGGGCGTGTCCGACGCCATCAGGGCCCTCGCCAGGGCGACCTGCGCGGACAGGTCGTTCGGCGCCCAGTTCAGCGCGGCGCTGATGCGTTCGATCGCCCGGGTCGAGTCCCCCTGCGCCAGCCACAGGAGCCCGTCGGTGGTCAGCGCCCTGGCCACCCCGTCGAAGCGTTGCCGCTCGGCGAAGATGCCTGCCGCCTCCTCGCAGTACTTCCGCGCGACGTGGATCTCGCCCCTGGCGGCCGCCACGCTGGCGAAGATCTCCGCCGCCTCGGCGCGTACCCAGGTCGCGCCCGCGTCGGCGGCCCGGACGGCCGCGTCCGCCAGGCGGCCGGCGCCCTCCCAGTTCTGCTCCTCCAGCGCCAGGCGGGCCTCCCGCAGCGACGACTCGGGTGAGTCGGAACGGGAGACCGGGCCGATGAGCCGGTCGTGGGTCAGCTCGTACCAGCGGATGCCGAGCCGCTGCTCGGCACGGAGCAGGTGACGCTCCTCCAGGGCGTGCACGATCTCGTTCGGCATGCCCTGGGTGGTCCTCAGCCCTTCGTACACGGCGTTCCTCGTGCCGTGCTCGGTGATGAAGACGTTGCGCATCCAGATCCGGATCTCGTTCGACGGGACCCGGTGTTCGCGGGCGACCTCGGAGATCGTGCGCTTGTAGAACTCGAAGAGGAACTCCTCCACCTTGGCGTAGAGGCGGGCGTGGTCCTCGGTGATCTCGGTGACCAGGGGCGGCAGGGAGGCCCACAGCGCGGAGCACACCACCTGGAGCTGGATGGGCTCGACCGTGTCGAGCTCGATGGTGGAGGTCTCGCCGAGCTCGTTGACGAAGTCGACGGTACGCAACTCCGAGATGAGCAGGTCGGCCGCGGCCCGGGTGATGGTCCTGGTCGTGTGGCGCAACGGCTTCCGCACGGCGTCCTCGGCCTTGTCGGGGGTGAGGGCGCGCAGGTGGAACCGCGTACGCGAGCCCTGGCCGATCGAGCGTTCGTGCGGCAGGACGAGGAAGAGGTACTCCTCCCGCAGGGAGAGCAGCACGTGCAGGGCGGGGTGTCTCCGCACCGCGTCGGCGAGCTGGTCCAGGAAGGCCTTCCGCTCCTTCTCCAGGAGCGGGGAGCCGTGGAAGATCTCCTCGGCCTGGTCGATGGCGGCGAGCGTCGGCACGGGATCGCCGTAGAGGTCGGTGTGTTCGGGCCTGAGCTCCAGGAAGTCCGAGATCGTCATCGACGAGAGTTGCTGCGGATCGAGCTGGGGCGCCCACGCCGACAGCAGGGCCACGACATACGGATTCCCGGCGGACTCGGCGGAGGCCAGGTGGCCGCCGATGCGGGCGACGGGCAGCAGGTCGGTCCGTTCGGGTTCCAGCAGGGGCAGGACTCCGGCGTGCAGCAGGGAGGTCTTTCCCACGCCCGAGGCGCCGTAGAGCACGATGAGGCCGGTGGCCTGCCAGAGGGTGGCGACCTCCCGCGCCTCCCTGTCGCGGCCGTAGAACAACGCGCTCTCTTCCCGCCGATAGGGACGCAGCCCCACGTACGGGTGCGTCTGCTGGTCCGTCTCTGGCATGCGGCCGCCCTCACATCCTGCTGCGCAGTCGCGCGAAGAACTCCTGCGTGTCGCCGATGAATATCGTGATGGACCAGTCGTTGAGGTACTTCTCCAGATATTCGTGCGCGCGACCGGCGGCGTCGGCCACGGATTCGTTGAGATCCGGCATCAGTTGCACGCTGATGTGCCGCCGCCGCATGATCCGCGGCATGGCCTTGAGCAGGCCGTGGAACAGGACGCGGAAATTCCAGTCCTGCAGGCTGTAGCCGACGAAGAGCAGGGGATGGGAGGTCATCGCGCCGATCACGGTGCTGGGCAGCGGAGGCTGGTCCTTGGCCGCGCGCGCCTCGACCATGTTCACCAGGTACGTCAGGTAGTCGTCGTCGGTGAGGACCACGGAGCCCGGCTTGTCCCATCGGCCGTGCAGGTGGTAGACCAGCGGCTCCTCGTAGGTGGGCGCGTCGAGGTGCGGCTCCTCCTCCTCGATGTCCCACCACGTCGGGAACGCGGTGACCGGGCTCTTGCGGCACACCTGCGCTTCGAGCAGCGCCTGCACCATGAAGTCGTCGTAGTTCGTGGTGAGGAAGGTCCTGATCGGGAACTGCGCCAGCACCTCATGAGGATCGATGGCGGGACGGGGGGCGCCGGCGGGCGGCACGTACTTCCGGAGGTAGTCGCAGACCTCGTGCTTCAACTCCACCATGTCGCCGTTCACCGCGGCCGCGTATTGCATGACACGGGGTAAGTTGTGCGCGTCGGCGAACGGGTATTTGTATTGGTCGGCGAATTTTAGGCTGAGCTCCTTGCCGGTGGGTAACCGACCGTAACACGCGCCCGCACCGAGAAGGGGCGTGCAATCTCCGCGACGCAACTGTTTGACCAGTCGGTCCCAGTCGGCATCCTTCACGCGCCCATCCCGGCCGTCGCATCATGTGCCAGAAATCAAATTAGCCGTACACAATGGTACTCGTCAGGCCAAGGCCGTCAGCCCTGATTCAAATCGCCGACTGGAAACCCGCCACGGGGCCTGTTCCCGCCTCGTCCACCAGGCGGCGCAGGGCCGACGTCAAGGGGGACGGGGGCAGCCCGTCCAGGTCCGCCAAGCTCCAACCGCTCACGTCGATGAGACCACCGCCGTATTCGTCTACGCTGTCCATAACTCTCTCCGGGCCCGGAAGACAACTGTGTGGATCTCATCCTCGCATGGTTGAGATGTCCTGACGAGGGTGGCACTCTGTGGTTCACCGGCGCGCCCATGGCGCCTATGCTCAATTAAAGACCGGGTCTAGCGGAGGCGCTATCGTGTCGGTTTCGCACTATTCGCCGGATTCCACACAATTTCCCACCATTTGGGGCCGGGTTCCGCAGCGAAACATGAACTTCACGGGCCGGTCAGAGCTGCTGCGGGAGCTCCACGAGGGTCTGCTGTCCGACGTCACCGCGGTGGTGCCGCACGCGCTCCACGGGCTGGGAGGCGTGGGCAAGACCCAGCTCGCCATCGAGTACGCCTACCTCCACCGCGGCGAATACGACCTGGTCTGGTGGATCCCCGCCGACCAGCCCGTGCTGGTGAAGCCGTCGCTGGCCGGGCTCGCCCGGGAGTTGCGGCTGCCGATCAGCGCCTCGGCAGGCGTGGAGGAAGCGGCGGAGGCCGCGCTCGACGCGTTGCGCCGCGGCATGCCGTTCTCCAAATGGCTGCTCATCTTCGACAACGCCGACGAGGTCGACGAGATCAACGCCATCGCGCCCCGCGGGCCTGGGCACGTGCTGATCACCTCGCGCAACCACAGCTGGCAGGGCGTGGTGGACACCCTGCCGGTCGACGTCTTCACCCGCAAGGAGAGCATCCAGTTCCTCACCAGGCGGGTGCCGCACGGCATCACCGAGGCCGAGGCGGACGAGCTGGCCGAGGCGCTGGGCGACCTGCCGCTGGCCCTGGAGCAGGCGGGCGCCCTGCAGGTCGAGACGACCATCTCGGTCAAGGACTACCTCAGGCTGCTGGAGGAGCAGACGACCCGGCTGCTCGGCACCAACAAGCCGGCCGACTACCCGCTGTCGATGTCGGCCGCGTGGACGCTGTCGGTGCAGCAGCTCACCACCCGCATGCCCGTGGCGGTCGAGCTGCTGCGCTGCTGCGCGTTCTTCGGGCCCGAGCCGATCCCGCGCGACCTCTTCGACCGCCTGCCCCCCGAGTTCGCCGAGGGGTCGAGGCTGGCCGAGACGCTGGCCGATCCCATCCTGACCAGCCGCATCCTGCGCGAGCTCGGCAGGTACGCCCTGGTCAAGATCGACTCGTCGAGCCGCACGATCCAGATCCACCGGCTGGTGCAGGCCCTGCTGCGCGACGAGCTGCCGCCCGACGAGCGCCTGTCCCTGCGGGCCGAGGCACACCTCCTCCTGGCCGCCGCGGCGGCTCCGTACGAGCCCGACGACACCGCGTCCTGGCCGCGTTACAGCGGCCTCCTCGGCCACATCACGCCTTCCCAGGTGGATCGCAACGACGACCCGCGCATCAGGAGGTTCACCCTCAGCATCATCCGCTACCTGTACTCCTCCGGTGACTTCAACTTCGCGCAGATGCTGGCCGAGCGGTGCATCACCCAGTGGCGGGCCGACAGCGGCGACGACGACCCGAGCGTCCTGTCGGCGCAGCGCCACCAGGCCATCGTCGTCCGGGAGCTGGGCAACATCACCCGGTCGTTCGAACAGAACCAGCGCCTGCTGGTGCGGATGCGCGAGGTGCTGGGCGAAGACCACGAGGAGACGCTGCTCCTGATCAACAGCGCCGGAGCCGACCTGCGTTTCCGCGGCGACTTCGCGGCCGCGCTCGAGCACGATCTCGACTCGCTGCGCCGGCACGAGGCCGTGTTCGGGCCGGAGCACCGCCGCACGTTGCGGGCGATGAACAACCTGGCCCTGGACTACCTGCTGCTCGGCGACTACAGCAAGGCGCTGGAGCTGCAGTCCACGACGTTCCGCCTGCAACGACGGCCCGGCTCGGGGGCCAGCAGCATGAACGTGCTGTCGTCCTGGAACGGCCTGGCCCGCGTCATGCGGCTGAGCGGGAAATACCGCGAGGCGTGCGACCTCGGCGAGGACGCCTACGAGTACGGCGTCGAGCAACTCGGCGCCGAACACCCGTGGACGCTGCGTGCCGCCAAGGACCTGGCCATCGCCAAGCGGCGGGACGCCAAGGCCGACGAGTCCCTGCGGCTGGCGCTGCGCACCCGCGACCAGCAGCTACGCACCGTGGGCGAGCACCACCCCGACACCTTGGCCGCCGGCCTGTGCCTGGCCAACGCGCAACGGGCCTCCGGCGAGACGGCCGAGGCGCTGGCCCTGCTCGAAGAGCTGACCCCGCGTTTCGAGACGATGTACGGCGAGGATCACCCGTTCAAGTACGGCTGCGACACCAATCTCGCCCTGCTCCTGCGGGTGAACAGGCGCGCCGAGGAGGCGGTGGCCAGGGACCGGGAGGCGCTCGACGGGCTCGACAGGCGGCTGACCCGCGACCATCACTTCACCCTCACCTGCGCGATCAACCTCGCCAGCGACCTGGCGGCGATCGGCGAGCACGAGGAGGCGCGGCAGCTCGGGGAGGACACCCTGCGCAGGCTCCGCGAGCTGCTCGGCCCCGATCACCCGCTGACCCTCGCCGCGGCGGCGAACCTGGTGGTCGACCTGGTCAGGCTGGGCGCGCGGGACGAGGCGGACGCGCTGCACGCCGACACGATGCGACGTTATCTGGAGGTGCTCGGGCCGGGGCATCCCGACGTCGACGTGGCGGAGCAGCGCAGGCGCCTCGACTTCGACTTCGACCCTCCGGTGCTATGACATCGCTGCCACACGCGCCTGATCCTGCAGGAGGTCGACGACCGTCTCCACGTCGTTCGCACTGACCGTCTGATGCAGGCCCTTGAGGATGTCGGCGTCGTCGAGCCGGACTCCGCGCCTGGTCGCGTAGAGGACCCCCTCGTCGCTGAAGAAGAACGACCAGTCGGGGAACGCGGTGCGGAGCGCTTCTACGTCGTGACCCACTGTAGTCATGCGGTCACTCTAACCAGCCCGCGCGCGGCCGGTCCAGCCCCCGTTGTCATGCCAGAGCGGGGCACTCAGGGCCAACCTGGGAACGATGCCACATCACGGCACATGAGCCGCCTCACCCCTCTCGACCAGGGCCCGGAGCTGCGGAGTCGCTTCGGCGACCGAACCGCACCCCTCTGCGGGCGCCGCGACGGCGCCGGTCACGGAGAGTGGCCGCTCGGCGAGTGGAACATCTCCCTCAAGATAACCACCACCAAAGTTAACTATATGCATTAATCTAGCGACCGTGAGTAACGAAGTCCTCGCGCGCGTCCTGCACCGCATCGGCCGTCGCGGCGCCTCGCTGGCCTTCGTGGGCCTGCTCTGCTTAGCCATCGCCGCCTCCCTGGCGTTCCCCCCCGACGCGCAGCGCGCGGCCCCGGGGTACGCCGCGCTCGCCGCCATCGCCCCGCTCGGTGTCTGGGCGCTGGCCTGGTGCGCCACGGGAGCGTTGTGCCTGGTGCAGATGTTCCTGCGCTCGGACCGGATCGCCTTCGCGGCCGCCACGGCGCTGCTCCTGCTGTACGGCCTGGTGTACCTGATCTCGACCTTCACCGGCGACAACCCGCGCGGCTGGGTGGGCGGGGCGGTCTGGCTGGCGTTCGGCGGCTGGATCGCGCTGATCGCGACCTGGCCCGAGGCCGTCGCGGCGGACCGGGAGGCAGGCGGCGCGGCGGTCGTCGTCGCCGACGCCGACGGGCTCATCCAGTCGTGGAACCCGCAGGCCGCCAAGTTGTTCGGATGGAGCACCGAGGAGGCGGTGGGCCGGCCGCTGACCATCCTCATGCCGCCGCGCCTGCGCGACCAGCACGTCGAGGGCCTGGCCAGGGTGCGCGTCACCGGCGTGTCCACGCTGGCGGGCCACATCATCCCGTTGGTCGGCCTGCGGCGCGACGGCAGCGAGTTCCCCATCGCGCTGACCGTCAACGCCTGGCACAGCGACGACGGCATCGCCTACACCGGAGTGATCAAGCCCATGCGGGGCGACGATGCTGACTGACATCCTCATCCAGGTGGCCATCGGCGCCGTGCCGCTCGGGGTGGCCTACCTCGCCTTCCGCTCGGCCACCGACGCCAACAGGAAGACCCACCAGACCGCGCTGCTCCAGGTCGAGCGGCAGGCGGAGCTGGAACGTTCGAAGGTGGACGCCGAGGCGTTCCTGCGGGCCAAGACGATCTACGAGGACGCGCTCGACCAGCTGGAGAAGCAGCTCACCCGCATGCAGAGCCAGGCCGACCAGGTGAGCACCGACCTGGTCGAGGAGCAGAGCGCCTCCACGGCGATGCGCGACCAGATCCGCCGCCTGCAGGCGCAGATCAGGGCGCTCGACCGTACGGTGATCACGCTGCGCGCCCAGCTCATGGCGGCGGGCCTGTCACCGGCGCCGGCCTCCGAGACGACCGGCCCGTACCAGCTCCGGCACCCGCAGCAGGAGTGATCCGGGGTGGACAGCGGCCCGGCCCGTCTGCCACCATCGGTCCCATGATCATGCGAAGGGAGGGCGCCACCGCCCTCGATCGGTGAGCGCTCACGCGCAGCGGGAAGCTGCCGAGATCCGCGAGCAATGGCTGGGCCGAGCGCTATCGACGCTGCCCGCCGACCGTCCGGCCGCCGAGACGGCCATCTCCTCTCTCTACGACCTGGTCGGGCTGCCGCCGCCCCGCTTCCACTGGGTCGCCTCACCCCTGACCGCGCTGGCGACCGTGCCCCCGGGGCTGGGCTCCGCGCAGAGCCTGGAGCGGGTGGACGGATGGCCGCTGCCGCACCGGCTCATCGCGCTCAAGAACGAGCTGCGCCGCGGCATCGACGCCAAGGTGCGAGGTCTGCAACAGCCGCTCGACCAGCTCATCCGGCGCAGGGTGCAGACCCCGCTGCTCCACAGCAGCGGGGTCTGCCTCCTCCAGCCGCTCCAGCAGGCCCACACCGGGGAGTTCTCCTGGAACAACCGCTGGTACGAGAGCCAGCTCGTTCCCTGGATCGCCCACTACGACGCCCTGCGCCGGGTCGCCGGGGTGGTGTTCACCGCCGAGCAGCTCCGGCAGTGGAAGCTGTGGGCGACGGTGGCCTCCTCGTGCCACTGGTGGTGGCCGGCCGAGCACGTGTGCGTCGTGTCCGAACGTCCCGTCGCCCTGCACACGGAGGTGTCGGGCGACGACGGCCAGGTGCGGCTGCACCACGCGGACGGCCCTGCCGTGCGCTACGCCGACGGCTGGTCCCTGCACTCCTGGCACGGCACCCGCGTGCCGGCCTGGGTGATCGCCGGCCCGACCGTCGAACGCATCGCGGCCGAGACCAACGTCGAGGTCAGGCGGTGCGCCATCGAGCGCCTCGGCTGGCCCGAGTACGTCGAGCAGGCCGGGCTGAGGCTGGTCGGCACGGCGCCCGATCCCGGCAACCCTGGCGCCGAGCTGCGGCTCTACGACATGCGGCGGGAGACGAAGGTGCTCGTCGCGGTGAACGGCTCCGTCGAGCGCGACGGCCGGCGCCGCCGGTACGGCCTGACCGTGCCCGGCCACCTCACCGATCCGCTCTCCGCCGCCGGCTGGACGTACGGGCTGTCCGCCGAGCAGTACTCCCGACTCCTGCGCAGAACCTGAAGGTGATTCCCATGACCATGACCCTTGCCGAGCTCACCAGCCGAACCGGGCTCACCGTGCTCGACCACCTCGAACACTCCGTACGGATCCCCGTGCTCGACGGCCTCCAGGCCCAGGGCGACCTGATCGTCATCCCGCTGTCCGAAGTCGACGTCACCGTGTGGGGCGACGCCGTGTGGCGGCCCGTGCCCGCCGAGGGGGTGGAGCTGCTGCGCGGCGCGGCCGGCGGCAACCCGCACACGCTCGTCGCCGAGCCGGGCACCTGCCGCTGGACCGCGCACGTCCGGGACGGGCAGGGGCTGGCGATCGGCGTGTTCGACGCCACCGCCCCCGTCTACCTGCTGCATCCCGAACACGGGGGCTCGGGATGCGCGCCCGGCACGTACGTGGTGCGGCGCCAGCGCGAGCACGAGGGCAGCCGCTCCCGGCTGGTCGCGGACTAGCGGCGCCACTCGCGGATCCGTAGGTGTGGCTCGCTGACGCTCGCGGATCAGCGGGCGGCGCTCGCCGCTAGCCGCGGATCAGCACGTCGGCCAGCAGTTCCGCCGAGCGCATCCAGGCCTTCCTGTCGGGCGCCGAGAACGCCACGATCAGCTCGTCGGCCCGGGCGTGCTCGGCGAACCGCTCCACGTACGCCTTCACCTCGGCGGGGTTCCCGACCGCCGAGTACTTGGCCATCTGCACGAGCTGCTGCCCGGCCGGGGAGTCGAGGATCATGTCGGCCTCCTCGGTCGTGAACGTGCGCCCCCGCCCGAGGAACCTGCTCACCCTGAGCCGCTTGGAGGCCAGGAACTGCTCCTCGGCCTCCTCGGTGGTCTCGGCCGCGATCACGTTCAGCGCGGCGATCACGTACGGCTCGGCGAGCTGCGCCGACGGCTTGAACTCCTGCCGGTAGACCGCGACGGCCTCCTCCAGCGCGGTGGGCGCGAAATGCGAGGCGAACGCGTACGGCAGGCCGAGCATGGCGGCGAGCTGGGCGCCGAACAGGGAGGAGCCGAGGATGTAGAGCGGCACGTCCGTGCCCTTGCCCGGCGTGGCGTGCACGCCGGGGATGCGGGTCTCGCCCGTCAGGTAGCCCTGCAGCTCCAGCACGTCCTGCGGGAAGGAGTCGGCGGAGGCGGGGCTGCGGCGCAGCGCCCGCATCGTCTGCTGGTCGCTGCCGGGCGCCCGGCCGAGCCCGAGGTCGATGCGCCCCGGGTGCAGCGTCTCCAGCGTGCCGAACTGCTCGGCGATGGTCAGCGGCGAGTGGTTCGGCAGCATGACGCCGCCCGCTCCCAGGCGGATCGTCCGGGTGTGGGCGGCGACGTGGGCGATGAGCACGCTCGTGGCCGAGGAGGCGATGCTGTCCATGTTGTGGTGCTCGGCGTACCAGATCCGCCGGTATCCGAGCTCCTCGGCCCGCTGGGCCAGGGCGACGCTGGCGGCGAAGCTGTCCGCCGCGGTCTCGCCCTCGCCTATGTGCGCCAGATCCAGGATGGACAGCGGCAGAGCCATGAGTACGCGCCTTTCGCAGAGCGGTTGACCTGGCAGTGGACAACAGCCGCGAAAGGCGCGTTATTTCATGACGAGGTGCACGTCACCGTGGAAGGGGTGCCACTCTGTCCGTTGACCAGGAAGCCGAACGTGGTGCTCGCGCCGGCGGCCAGCGTGCCGTTCCAGTTGAGGTTCGTGACGCTGACGGCGCCGCTCGTGCCGGACAGGGTGCCGTTCCAGAGCTGCGAGATCGTCTGGCCGCCCGGCAGCGTCCAGCCGACCCTCCAGCCGCTCATCTGCGCGGAGCCGGTGTTCTTGACGGTGACCTCGCCCTGGAATCCACCCGACCACTGGGTCGCCACCTTGTACGTGGCGGTGCAGCCACCCGGCCCGGTCGTCGGGGTGACGGTGGGGGTGACCGTCGGGGTGACGGTGGGCGTGGAGGTGCCGCCCGCCGCGACGGCCAGGTCGTACGCGCGCTGCGGCACGAACTGCCCGGCGCCGGCGATGCAGCCGTCCGCCTCGCCCGGAGGCTTGACCCACAGGTAGGCGTCGATGGCCGCGTCGCCCGTCTCCGTGGTGCTCCAGATGCCCGTGGCGCGGCCCGCCGGGTCGCACCACTCGCTGCCGGACGGGCCGTTGCCGTTGCGGCTGGTGTCGATGACCGCCTTCAGCCTGGACACGCCGGTCGCCGCGATGATGCTCTTCGCGTACGAGACGAGCCCCGGCGTGGCGCGGTAGTTCGAGGTGTTGACCGCCAGGCCGTCGGCGCTGTTGGCCACTTCCGCCCCGACCAGCCTGGAGGCGGCCTCGGAGGCGGACAGCCAGCCGTCGTGGCCGATGTCGAAGTACACCTTGGCCTGCGACGACGCCTGCTTGAGCCGCTTGCCCGCGTAGGCCATGGAGGCCTTCACCTCGGCCTGCTCCGAGGCGTTCATGCAGTTGGTCATGATCGCCAGGGCGTCGGGTTCGAGGACGATGGAGGCGGGGCGGCCCGCCAGACCGGCCGCGATCTCGTCGATCCAGGCGCGGTAGGCCGCGTGGTCGGGCGCGCCGCCCGCGCTGGGGCCGCCGCAGTCGCGGTTCGGCATCGCGTACACGGCCATGATCGGGATCTTGCCCGCCGCCGCGGCGGCGCCGACGTACGCGTCCACCTGGCCGCGCACGGTCGAGGGGTTGTACGTGGCGAACCAGCGCCCCTGCGGCACGGCGGCGATACGGTCCCTGATCACCGGGGTGCGGCTGTCGTTCGGGTTGGCGGCCACCCACTTGGCGGCGTTGGTCTGCGGATCCACGTAGAAAGCGGAGTCGGCGGCCTGCGCGCTGGGGGTTGACATGACCACCGCCCCCGCCGCGGCCAGGGCGCCCGCCGCGACGAGCACCGCCCACATGGGCCTTCTGCGAGACATGTAGATAACTCCGTCCGTCGGGTGGGAGCGCTCCCACGGGCATCATGGATGCTAGGAGCCCGCCGGGGCCGGACAAAGACATCGGGTCGATCCCTGGCTCGTCACGCAGGTCGGAGCCGTGATGAGCGGTGAAACTTTCAACCGGCCAGGCACGCCTCGAACACGGCGGTCAGCCGGTCCACGTCGGCCGGCGTGGGCTCCTCGGGGCCGACGCGGCGGCGCATCGCCCCGATGCCCAGGACGACCGAGACGGCCATGCGGGCACGCGCGTGCGCGTCAGGACCGGAGAGCATGGCCTCCAGCGGGCTGAGCACCGCCGTGATCAGCCGTTCCCTGGCCGCCACCCGCACCTCCGGGTGGTAGGCCGAACGTTCGAGCGTGCGCAGGATCGGGCTCTCGGGCGGGTGCTGCATGCGCTGGGCCGCGTACTCCGCCAGCCGCCGGGGCAGCTCCTCCGGGCGGCCCGTGAACAGGTCGCCGAAGGTCGGCTCGCCCTGCAGGACCGCGGCGAACAAGCCGGCCTTCGACCCGAAGTAGCGGCCCACCAGGGCGATGTTGGCCTCAGCCGCCGCCGCGATCATGCGGACGGTCACCTGCTCGTAGCCCTGCTCGCCGAACAGGGTGCGAGCCGCCTGCAGGATGCGCTCCCGGGTGGCCTCACGGTCGCGCGGCCTGGCCTCAGTCACCTGGGGGTTCATGCCCGCACTCTACTGAACGCACACCCACTTACCGCGCGGCTAGTAAACATGCGTATACTCAAGTTGGATAAAACTGCAAGAAGGGGATGTTGTGTCTTGGTAGCCCAGGCGCAGGCCGCGTCCCCCACGAAGCAGCGGACCTACACGCACCGCGAGATCCTCGAGGTCATGTCCGGGCTCATGCTCGCGATGCTCACGTCGATGATCTCGACGTCCGTGGTGGGCACCGCGCTGCCGACGATCGTGGGGGAGCTAGGCGGTCAGGACCAGTACTCATGGGTCGCGAGCGCGACCATGCTGACGATGACGGTCTCCACACCGCTGTGGGGCAAGCTGTCCGACCTGTTCGGGCGCAAGCTGCTCTTCCAGACCGCGCTGGCGTTGTTCGTCGCGGCATCGCTCGTGGCGGGCCTGTCGCAGGACATGGGGCAGCTCATCGCGGCGCGTGCCGTACAGGGCCTGGGCGTCGGTGGTCTGTCGGCGCTGAGCCAGGTGATCCTGGGGGACATCGTCTCCCCCCGCGAGCGTGGCCGCTACTCCGGCTACATGGGGGCCGTCTTCGGCATCTCCACGGTCGCGGGGCCGTTGCTGGGCGGGTTCATCGTGGACGCCGACTGGCTGGGCTGGCGCTGGTGCTTCTACGTGGTCGTGCCGTTCGCGCTGGTGTCCTTCTTCGTGATCCAGAGGGTGCTGAAGCTGCCGAAGGCCACTCGCAGCACCTCGATCGACATCTGGGGCGCCACGACGATCACGGCCAGCGCGAGCGCGCTGATGCTGCTGCTGACGCTGGGCGGCAACGAGTTCGAGTGGAACTCGGGTTGGACGTACTTCCTGGGCGCGGTCGCCCTGCTCATGCTGGCCCTGGCGGTGCTGTCGGAGCGGACCGCGCGCAACCCGATCCTGCCGCCGCGCCTGTTCCGCAACCCGACGTTCGTGCTGACCAGCCTCGCCTCGCTGTTCGTCGGCATGGCGATGTTCGGCGCGATGATCTACCTGCCGCAGTACCTGCAGATCGTCAAGGGGCTCAGCCCGACCAACTCGGGCCTGATGACGCTGCCCATGGTCGTGGCGCTGTTCCTGGCCGGCGTGATCTCCGGGAAGATCGTCACCCAGACGGGCAAGTGGAAGATCTTCCCGGTGGCGGGCCTGCTCATCGTGGCCATCGGCCTGTTCCTGCTGTCCCGGCTGCACGTGGACTCCAGCGAGTGGCTGATCGGGTTCGACGTGGCGGTGCTGGGCATCGGGCTCGGCCTGTCCATGCAGATGCTCATCCTGGCCGCGCAGAACGGCTCCGAGCTGCGGGACATGGCCTCGACCACGTCGGGTGTGTCGTTCTTCAGGTCGCTGGGCGGCGCGGTGGGCGTGGCCGCGTTCGGCGCCATCCTGACGAGCCGGCTCAAGGACGAGATCGCCGAGATGGTCAAGGCGGCGGGCATCCACCTGCCCGGCGGCTCCGAGGTCAAGCTCGGCAGCCCCAGCGCCATCCAGATGCTCCCGACGCCGATCAAGAACATCGTGCTGGAGGCGTTCACCCGGGGTCTGGAGACCGTGTTCCTGGTCGGCGTGCCCATCGCGCTGCTCGGCTTCGTGGCCACGCTCTTCCTCAAGGAGCTGCCGCTGCGCGGGTCGAGCGTTCCGGTGGCCCCCGAGCCCAAGCCGCTCAGCAAGGACGACCTGGTCCTGGCCGGCCTGCTGCTGGAGCTCATCGCCCAGCGCGTCGAGCGGGTGAACGGCGAACGCTCCGCGCTCCTCACCGCCGTCGCCAAGATGGCGCCGCCTGACGACCGCCCGGAGCGCGAGCGGGCGAGATCGGTCGTGCAGGACGTGCTGCGGCCCACCTCGCGCGCTCTGATCGCGCAGGCCACGCCCCCACAGAAAGACCTCGTAACAGGAGGAATCTCGCAATGATTCGCAAGTTCGTGGGCGCCGTCGCGGCCGCCCTGGCCGTACTGGCCGGGTTGTGGCTGATGATCGCGCCCTTCGCCCTCGGCACCCAGCCCGAGGGCGCCGACTGGACGAACGCCACCCAGTCCGAGTTCTTCGCCGGCCTCGGGGTGGCCGTCGTGGGCCTCGTGGGCGCGATCGCCTTCGTGCTGGCCGTCCACGAGGAGCTCGTCGTCCGCGGCCTGGTCGTGCCCAAGCCGCGCGGTCCCGAGCCGGAGCCGGAGCCCGTGCCGGTGGCCGCCGCGCCGCAGGCCACGTCCGCCGAGCTGGCCGGTCTGCTCGCGCCGCTGGTCGAGGCGCTGCGCGAGGACCTGAACCACAACCCCCGCACTGGCGAGCACCGCCAGAACGGCAAGGCTCCCCTGGTCGGAGTGGAGGAGAACCGATGAAGGCCAAGCTGGGCGTAGCCGCCCTGGTCGTGCTGTTCCTGGCCGGCCTGTGGCTGGTCGCGGCCCCGTTCGCGGTCGGCTACCAGCCGCGCGGCGCCGAGTACGTGGACGCGACGATCAACGACCTGTGGCTCGGCGGCGGGCTCGCCGCGCTGTCGTTCGTCGCCCTCGTGATCTACGCGGCCGACGCCCTGCGCGACCTGGCCCACCGCGGCAAGCACGCCGACTCCTGACGCGAGTCATGCCGTGTCCGGCAATGGCATCGACCCGCAGTGGGAGCCCGTGGCGGGCCGGCTCCCCGCAGGGCAGTTCGAGATCGGCAAGGACGGCGCCGGCCTGCTCGTCGTGGGCTTCGACGGCTCGGGCCCGAGCCGCAACGCGCTGGCGTACGCGGCCGGGCTCGCCCGGCGGGACGGCGCCGCGCTGCTCATCGCGTTCGTGGAGTCGCTGAACACCGCCTCGCTCTGGTTCTTCGCCGGGTCGCCGATCATCCCCGACTCGGGCGCGGACCTGGCCGAGGAGCTGCGCGACGAGCTGCGCGGCGCCGGGGTGCCGTGGCAGTTCGTCAGCCTGCGCGGCGACCCGGCCAGGGCGCTGGAGACGCTGGCCAGCACGCACATGGCCGACGGCATCGTCGTGGGCCGCTCCCGCTCGCCCTGGCGCGGGTCGGTGGCCGCCCACCTGGCGAGACGGGCGCACCGTACGGTCCTGATCGTGCCCTGACCTGGCCCGGTGCCGTGCGCGACGCGGGCCGCCTCATGGCGTCGATAGCTCGTTGACCTGGCCAGACGTCGCATATGGTGGCCAGATGAGACGTGCTGCCGCCTTGGCGCTCGTGGTGCTCGGGACCGTGTCGTGCGGCGCGGGCCAGCCGGCCTCCGTGCCCGCGCCCACGACCTCGGCTCCCGAGCAAGGAGCGCCCGAATCACCCACGCCCGCACCCGCGACTCCCACTTCCACGGGGCCGCCCGCGTTCAGCTCGAAGGTCTCGCGGGTCTCCCGCGACCAGCTCCCCTACTCCTGGCGCCCCGGCTGCCCGGTCCACTACCGGGACCTGCGGCTGGTGACGCTGACGTACTGGGGCTTCGACAACAAGCCGCACACCGGTGAGCTGGTGGTGCGCAGGACGGTCACCGACGACATCGAGACGGTCTTCGAGAAGCTGTACGACTGGCGCTGGCCGATCGAGCAGATGAAGCTGGTGGACGCGTTCAAGGCGGACGACTTCGACTCGATCGAGGCCAACAACACCTCGGCCTTCAACTGCCGCCAGGCGACCGGGTCGAGCAACTGGTCAAATCACGCATACGGGGAAGCAATAGACATCAATCCCCAGCAGAACCCATATGTCACCGCAAGTGGCACGACGGCACACCAAAATGCCAAGAAGTTCACCGAGCGTCCAATTAAGGGTAAAGGTGTGATTAATCCTGGCGACAAGGTCGTCAAGGCCTTCGCCGGGGTGGGCTGGGAGTGGGGCGGCTACTGGTCGGGAGCCAAGGACTACCAGCATTTCTCCAAGGGCGGAGGCTGAGAGAATTGCCACATGGCGGCTAGGGACGGCGACGGCTGGACGGAGTGCGCCCAGGGCCACAGGCACTGGGGCGTGCACGGCGCCTCAGGGCTGCTCGTCGTCCATCACGACGACGCCGGGGTGCCGTACGTGCTCATGCAGAAACGCTCCTGGTGGAGCCACCACGGCGGCACCTGGGGGCTGCCCGGCGGAGCCCGCGACAGCCACGAGGACGCGGTCGCGAGCGCGCTGCGCGAGGCCCGCGAGGAGGCGGCGCTGGCCGGTGACGGCCTGCGGGTGCAGGGCATCTACCTCGACGACCACGGCGGGTGGGCGTTCGAGACGGTGATCGCCGAGTCGGCCGAGCTGCTGGCGGCGGCGCCGGCCAACCGCGAGAGCACCGAGCTGCGCTGGCTGGCGCTGCCCGAGATCGCCGAGCGCAGGCTGCATCCCGGCTTCGCCGCGACATGGGGCGACCTCCAGGAGGCGATCAGGCCCGAGACCGTCGTGCTGGACGTGGCCAACATCGTGGGCGCGCGGGCCGAGCGCGGCTGGTGGAACGACCGGCTGGGGGCGGCGACCCGGCTGCTGCGCGAGGTGTCGGGGCTGCGGCTGGCACATCCCGTGCTGGCGCAGTGGTACCCGAGGATGGTGGCGGTCGTGGAGGGCGCCGCCAGGAGCGCGCCGGCCGTGGAGGGCATCCAGGTGGTCGCGGCCACCGGCAGCGGTGACGACGCCATCGTGGACGTCGTGCGCCAGGCCAAGCCGTGGGAGCGCGTGCTCGTCGTCACGGCCGACCGGGGGCTCAAGGAGCGGGTGGGCCGGCTGGGCGCGGAGACCGTGGGCCCCAAGTGGCTGCTGTCGCAGCTCGGTGTCTAGGGCTCGGCGTCTAGAGCTCGGCGGGAACCACGCGGTCGAAGGCGGCCTTGAGCCCTGTCACGTCGAGCACGCGCTGCAGCACCCCGTGGACACCCACGATGCCTAAGGAGCCGGCGTGCGCGGAGACCCTGCGCTGGTGCTCCACCAGCACCCACAGGCCACTGGAGTCGCAGAAGTCCAGCTCGCCGGCGTCGATCACGATCTGCACCCGGCCCTCGGTGAACAACTGCACCAGCGCGTCCTTCAGCAGTGGCGCCGTGAGCTTGTCGAGGTCGCCGGTGAGGCGCACGAGCGCGTCGCAGTCACCGCGCTGCACCTCGACGTTGAGATCCGCCACCTCCTGAACGTACACCCCTGTCACTACAGCCGCTATCGTGGTTTCCGCACAGGAGGGTTCGCATAGTGGACGAGTGCAGCCGCCTTGAAAGCGGCCAGGTCAGCGATGGCCTCGTGGGTTCGAATCCCACACCCTCCGCCAGCTCTTCCCTGGGCTCCTGACGTGCCCTGAGGCCCCTGAGCCGCCCCCCGGTCAAGCCAGAACTGTGTGGCGGTCACGCTAGTGTCACACAGCGTAGTCGTATCACTACCGTCCGTGTCGAAGGGTTGTGGATCTCAACCCCCTGTACCGGAGGTACCTCGTGCGACGTATCACCCGTAAGATCGGCGCTCCCCTCGCCGCGGCACTCGCCGTCCTGACCGCGGCCGCGCCGGCCACGGCCGCCCCGCAGGCCGCGCCCGCGGCGTACTTCGTGATGACCGACATCACCCGGGAGGAGTTCGTCCTGCGGCTCACCGATCCCGCCAAGATCCAGCACGCGCGCGACCTGATCCACGGCGTGACGAACGAGCGGCCCCACGTCGTCGGCAGGATCGCGAAGCAGGCCGTCCCCTACAACGCCCGCTGGAGCTACCACTACCGGCCCGAGACCGTCGACTTCTTCGACGTGGCCATCGAGGTGTGCGACGCCACGATCCCCTACGTCGAGGACCATCTGGACGAGGCGGGCGGCGCGTTCCTGCCCGGGCTCGTCTTCTGCCCGTGGACCTCCCGATTGGTCAGGGAACTGCCCGCGCCGTGATCATGACGTGCCACGCACTGCCGGTCGCCGCGCCGGCAGTGCGCCCGGGTCAGTCCCTGAGGCCCGCGAAGCCGTCGCCCACGTAGGCGGCGAGCTGCAGGTACGCCTCCCTCGTCGGCTCCTGGAGCCGGTCGAGATCGATCTCCGCGCCCTCCTCCAGATGCGGGTCGTACGGCACCCTGATCACCGCGCGGCACCTGGCGGCGAAGTGGGCCTCCAGCTTCTTGATGTCCACCGCCGACTTCGACCGGGGCCTGACGCTGCACAGCACCACGGTCGCGTTCTTGACCAGGTCGGCGTAGTGGTGCGCCTCCAGCCAGTCGAGCGTCGCGGAGGCCGCCCTGGCGCCGTCCACGGACGGGGAGCTGACCAGCACGATCTGGTCGGCCAGCCCGAGCACGCCGCCCATGGCGGAGTGCAGCAGGCCGGTGCCGCAGTCGGTGATGCAGATCGAGTAGAAGTTCTCCAGGACCTGGGAGACGGCCTGGTAGTCGGAGCCGCTGAACGCCTCGGAGACCGACGGGTCGCGGTCGGAGGCCAGCACCTCCAGCCGCGAGGGCGCCTGCGAGGTGAACGCCCTGATGTCGACGTACCGCTTGACCTGGTCACGCTCGTTGAGCAGGTCGCGCACGGTGGCCGAGGTCTCCAGGACGAGCTTGTCGGACAGCGTGCCCCTGTCGGGGTTGGCGTCCACGGCGATGACGCGGTCGCCGCGCATCTGGGCCAGGGTGGCGCCGAGGCCGACCGTGGTCGTGGTCTTGCCCACGCCGCCCTTCAGGCTCAGCACGGCCACGCGGTGGTGACCGGCCGTGACCGGGGTGCGGGCCCTGGTGACGAGCTCGCGGCGGCGGCGCACCTCCGGTGACTCGCCCGGCTTGATCCAGCCGCCGGACGCCCTGTAGACCAGGCGGCGCCAGCCCTTGGAGGGGGCGTTGCGCCGTCCGCGAAGCAGGGACTCCGGGTCGAGGCTCTCGGCGGTCGGCCGGCCGGTGACCGGCGGCCTGGGCGAGGCGGTGAACACCGGGGTCGGGGCCGGGCGGCGGCGCGGTGGCGGCGGGATCTCGCGCTCGGCGGGACGCCACTCGTGCTGCTCGGTCCACTGCGGGCGCTGCTGCTCCGGTTGCCGGAGGTGCTCCTGCTGGTGAAGGTGCCCGGAAGGCTGGTGGAGGTGCTCGGGGGGCTGGTGGAGGTGCTCGGGGGGCTGCTCGCTCCACCCGGGCCGGTCGGCAGGGTCATCGCTCCACTCGGGACGATCCGCTGGGCGCTCGCTCCAGTCAGGACGGTCCGAGGGCCGCTCGCTCCAGTGGGAACGGTCCGGCTGCTGCTCCGACCACGTGAGGCGCTGGTCCTGGGCGTGGGTCTCGGGCTCGTTCCACTGCGGGACGTCGCCGCGCGGCCGCGTCTGCGACGACTCGGCCCACTGCGGGAGATCGGCCCGCGGCATCGTCTGGGGCGGCTCCGCCTCGGCGGGCTCCCCGGCGGACGCGCCGGCCTGCTCCTCCCAGGACGGCCGCTCGTTGCGCGGCTGGGTGTCGGCCCACGCGCCCTTCTCCTCGACCGCGGGAGGCTCCTCCTCCACGCGGGCCTGCTCCTCCTCGGCGCGCGCGGACTCCCCGGCGCGCGCCGGCTCTCCGGCGTGAGCGGGCTCCCCGGCGGGAGTGGCCTCCTCGGTGGCCGGCCGCGGCCAGTCAGGGGGCGTGACCCAGGCCGTCTCCTCGCCCGAAGGCGGCCACGTCGTGTCCTCGGCCCGCTCGGGCTGTGAGGCGGCCTGCTCGGGCGGGGCGCCGGAGTGGGTGCCGGTCGAGGTGCCTGGCTGGGTGCCGGGTGAAGTGCCGGGTGAGGTGCCGGGCGGGGTGAACGACAGTGACGGGTAGGCGTCGGTGTCGTCGGGGCGCGGCAACGGCTTCAGCGGCGCGTGGAAGGGGTCGTCGGCGGGCGCCGCGGGCTCCACCTTGACGGTGGCCTCGCCGAGCCACTCCCCGGCCTCGCTCTCCCGCTCGGGGACCTCCTCGGCCGCCTCGGCGCCGTACACGGAGTCGACGGCCGCGCGGAACAGCGGCGGCGTCGGGGTGTCGTGGTGCTGGGGCACCAGCGCCCACGGGTCCTTGGGGTACGGCGATGCGACCGGCTCGTCGGCGAGAGCTCCGGAGGCGCTGACAGGGACAGGCGCCTCCTCCGTCTCCTTGATCGCGTCCAGCCAGGCCAGCTGTTCCTCGAGAGATTCCTCTCGATCGTGTCTTGCCACCGTGTTCCCCCTCGGGTGGGTCTAAAGGGGCAGCAAATACCTTGCAGGTTAACGCCATGAGTTCCCTCGCAGCCCGGCAACCCACAACTTCTTTGCCCGGCTACCGTGGATCGCATGCGAGCCATTGAGATCGCCAGGCCAGGCGGACCAGAGGTGCTGGAGTGGCGCGAGGTGCCGGAGCCGCACGTCGAGCGCGGGGACGTGCTCATCGACGTGACCGCCTCGGCGGTGAACCGAGCCGACGTCCTGCAACGGCAAGGATTCTACGACCCGCCCCCCGGCTCCTCGCCCTACCCGGGGCTGGAGGTCTCCGGGGTGGTGGTCGAGATCGGGGAGGACGTGGAGCACTTCAAGCCGGGTGACGAGGTCTGCGCGCTGCTCGGTGGCGGCGGTTACGCCGAGCGCGTAGCCGTACCGTGGCAGCAGGTCATGCCCGTGCCCGAGAACGTGTCGCTGCGCGAGGCGGCGGGCCTGCCCGAGGTGGCGTGCACGGTCTGGTCCAACGTGTTCATGGTCGGCCGGCTGCGCAGGGGCGAGACGCTGCTGGTGCACGGCGGGGCCAGCGGCATCGGCACGTTCGCGGTGCAGCTCGCCAAGGCGCTCGGCTCGCACGTCGTCACCACCGTCGGCTCGGCGGCCAAGGGCGAGCGCGTCAGGGAGCTCGGCGCGGACGAGGTCATCAACTATCGCGAGGAGGACTTCGCCGACAAGGTACGCGCCGACGTCATCCTCGACATCATGGGCGCGAAGTACCTCGCGGGCAACGTCCGGGCGCTGCGCGCCGGCGGGCGGCTGGTGATCATCGGGCTGCAGGGCGGGCGCAAGGGCGAGATCGACCTCGGCGCCATGCTCGCCAAGCGCCTGTCGGTGCACGCCACGACGCTGCGCGCTCGTCCCGTCGACGACAAGGGCGTCATCGTGCGGAGTGTGGTCGACAACGTATGGCCCCTGGTCGGAGCGGGTGCGGTGCGTCCTGTCGTGTACGCGGAGGTCCCCATGTCCGAGGCCGCGGAAGCTCACCGAATGTTGGATTCGGGAGAGCACGTCGGCAAGATCCTGCTAGTACGGTGAGTGTTATGAATGCTGAGGACAACAACACCCCCCACATCGTGGTGGTGGGCCCTGACTTCCAAGGTCAGGGCGATAGCGGCGAGGATGATCGATCGGTCACCAACCTGGTCGAGCAGCCCGCCAAGGTGATGCGCATCGGCAGCATGATCCGCCAGCTTCTCGAGGAGGTGCGCGCGGCTCCTCTCGACGAGGCCAGCCGCAAGCGGCTGAAGGAGATCCACGAGTCCTCCATCAAGGAGCTCGAGGACGGGCTGGCGCCGGAGCTGGTCGACGAGCTGGAGCGGCTCTCGCTCCCGTTCACCGACGACAACGGCACACCGCCGAGCGAGGCGGAGCTGCGCATCGCGCACGCCCAGCTGGTGGGTTGGCTCGAAGGTTTGTTCCACGGCATCCAGACCACGCTGTTCGCGCAGCAGATGGCGGCTCGGGCCCAGCTCGAGCAGATGCGCAGAGCGCTGCCCGGCGTGCCTGGCGTGCCCGGTGAAGAGGGCCAGCGCCCCCACGGCTCGGGGCCCTACCTCTAGGCACGGCGGTCAGGGGCCCTGCCTCTGCCGCTGGACGCGGCTACCGGTAGAGCTCCTCGATCACCCGCGCGACACCGTCGTCGTCGTTGGTCGCGGTCACGTGATCGACCGCCGCCAGCACGTCGGGGTGCGCGTTGGCGACCGCGTACGACGTACCTGCCCAGCTCAGCATGGGCAGGTCGTTCGGCATGTCACCGAAGGCGACGCTCTGCGTGTCCTTGATCCCCCGCTCGGCGGCGAACGCCGCCAGGGCGCTCGCCTTCGTCACGCCCTGGGCGCTCATCTCGATCAGGCCTCTGCGGCTGGAGTGGGTGGCCGTCACCAGATGCCCCACCAGCTCGTGCACGATGGCCTGCAGCTCGTCCGCGCCCATGGCGGGGTGCAGGGCCAGCAGCTTGGCGCACGGCTTGGCGGTCACCGAGTCGATCCGCACCGCCCCCAGGCGGCGGTCCAGGCCGCCCAGCAGGAAATCGGACTCATGCGCAAAACCGGCTTCATACTCGACCGAAAATACGAGTTCGGACACGTTCGCTCTTAGCTGAGCGACGACTTCCTCGAGCACCTCCACGGCGATGAGGTGAGATTCCACTATCCGTTCGGTATGGAGATCGTAGATCAGGGCCCCGTTCGCGCAGATGGCCAGGCCACGGTGGCGTACGGCGCCGGCCACCCCGCCCATCCACCGGGGCGGACGCCCCGTCACGAAGGCCAGCACAGCCCCCGATTCCTCGACTTTGGCGAAGGCGGCGACCGTGCGGGGAGACACGGTTCCGTCCGTACGCAGCGCGGTTCCGTCGAGGTCGGTGGCCACTAGACGCGGTGCGGGAAGACTCTGCATAACAGGTTCCAGTTTGCCCGGTGATGCCGCCTGACAGAAATCTTCCTGAGGAGGGGAACACCAACGCTCCAGAATGGTGTTAGATGTGATGGCGTTGTATTAGCTGATCCCGTAGTGAAAACCAGCATGACTTTGTCTGAGCCACCCCGGGTGCTTGCTGTACGACACACCGGGACCCACGAGGTGTGGGTCCCATAGATTCACATCCTGAGGGAGAGCTTTTATGGCTCAGGGAACCGTCAAGTGGTTCAACGCCGAGAAGGGCTTCGGCTTCATCGCCCCGGACGGCGGTGCGCCGGACGTGTTCGTTCACTTCTCCGAGATCGTCGGCAACGGCTACCGCAGCCTTGAAGACGGCCAGCGGGTCGAGTTCGAGATCACGCAGGGCCAGAAGGGGCCGCAGGCCTCTCAGGTCCGAGCCCTCTAACCTGTTAGCAGCGAGATAGACCGGGGTTCGCTCCCAGCGGGCCTCGGTCTTTTGCTTGTCCGGGACCGGCCATGACGGGCCGCCCCGTAGCCAGGGTCCCGGACGGACCCGAACGTGAGAAAGATCACGAAGCCGGTGTCGGATCGGTCACGGCTGTGACTCGACTCACACACCCCTTGAACCGTCCGCCTCCTCAGGCCATCGACCTGAGTATGAGGTACGCGTGGTTGTGTCACCCCGTGACCGTTGCCGGGGTTCTCGTGCTTTTGGTCAACGACCACCTGCTCAAGCAGGCCTGGCCCGGCCTCGTCACGGGCAAGCTCAGCGACGTCGCCGGGCTCGTCGTGGCGCCCGCGCTGCTGGCGTTGCTGTTCTGGCGGCGGGCCGACCTGGCGGCCACGGTGCTCACCGGCGCCCTCTTCGCGGCCGTCAAAACCACGGGGACGGGCGCGGAGCTCGCTTCCCAGACTTGGACCCTCGTCGCGGGCCCGTCGCGCGTCCTGGCCGATCCTACGGACCTGCTGGCGCTGCCGGCCCTCGCCCTGGCGTGGTGGGTACGCCGGCGCACCCTCCACCATCCCGCCTCAGCCCGCTGGCGGATCATCGTCACGGTTCCGCTGGCCCTGATCGCCGTCACCGCCACCAGCACCGCGCCCCCGCCACCCTCCGCCCAGGCCGTGGAGGTGGACCGGGCAGGACGCGTCACCGTCCACACGGACACGCCGATGGACTGGGTGTCGCAGGACGGCGGCCGCACCTGGACGGAGACGCCCGGCGAGAGCACCCAGCGGCCGGCGCAGAGCGCCCAGTGCGTCCCGCAGCAGGCCACCCGCTGCTACCGATTGAGCCCAGGCCGCACGGCGGTGGAGCAGTCGGACGACGCCGGCGTCACGTGGCGCCCGTCGTGGGAGCCCTCAGCGGACGAGCTGAAGCGGCTGACCAGACAGTACGACTCCGCCGGTGTGCGTGCCACGTCCCTGGCCGTGCAGGCGCAGGCGGGCGGGCACGTCGTCGTCGTGGCGAACGGCATGGCGGGCATCACCGTCCGGGAGGCGTCCGGCACGTGGCGGCGCCTGGGCTGGCCCGGCACCACCTCGGCCGAGGTGGACACCGGTCCCGAGCGGAACGTGGCGATCTTCCTCGCCGCCTGCATGCTGTTCGCCGGGGCGGGGGCCGGGCTGCGCCAGTACGCCGTCGCCTACACCGGCTCCGCGCTCACCGCCTGCCTCGGCCTGCTGCTCCTGGTGAGTGGCGACAGCATCCTGCCGGACTCGTTCTACGCCCCGGGGATGCCCTTCTCCACCCTGGGCCTGCTCATGATCCTGGCGGGCGTCGTGGGCTCCCTCGTCCTGGGATTCACGGGCCGGGCCCGGCCCGTGCCCGCCGCCATCGGGGTGCTGGCCTCGCCGCTCGTCTACCTGGCCGTCTACCTGCCGTTCGTGGGCTGGGCTGAGGGCACGCCGGACTCGTACGCGGTCGCGTTCGCGTTCGCCGTACTGCTGACCGGCCTGGTCGTGCTGGCGAGCGCCGCCGCCGTCAGGAGCGACGCCCGCCGCGCGGATCCGGACCCCTACGCCGGCCCGTGAGGCTCTACTTGGCCGGCTCCAGCACGTCGAGCCCCACGTAGGGGCGCAGCGCCTTGGGGACCACCACGGAGCCGTCGGCCTGCTGGTGGTTCTCCAGGATCGCCACGATCCAGCGGGTCGTGGCGAGCGTGCCGTTGAGCGTGGCCAGGTGCTGGGGCTTGCCGTCCTTGTCGCGGAAGCGGACGGCGAGCCTGCGGGCCTGGAACTCGGTGCAGTTGGACGTCGAGGTCAGCTCGCGGTAACGCCCCTGGGTGGGGATCCACGCCTCGCAGTCGAACTTGCGGGCCGCCGACATGCCGAGGTCGCCCGCCGCCGTGTCGATGATCCGGTACGGCACCTCGATCTTGGCCAGCATCTCCTTCTCCCAGGCCAGCAGCCGTTGGTGCTCCTCCTGGGCGTCCTCGGGCCGCACGTACGAGAACATCTCGACCTTGTCGAACTGGTGGACCCGGATGATGCCCCTGGTGTCCTTGCCGTAGGAGCCCGCCTCGCGGCGGAAGCACGACGACCAGCCCGCGTAGCGCAGCGGCAGCTCGTCGGCGTTGAGGATCTCCTGGGCGTGGTAGCCGGCCAGCGACACCTCGGAGGTGCCGACGAGGTAGAGGTCGTCCTCAGGCAGCCGGTAGATCTCCTTGTCGTGGGACACGTGGAAGCCGGTGCCCTGCATGGTCTCCGGCTTGACGAGCACCGGCGTGATCATCGGCGTGAACCCGGCCTCGATCGCCTGCTGCATGGCCATGTTGAGCAGGCCGAGCTGCAGCCGCGCACCGACGCCCTTGAGGAAGAAGAAGCGCGAGCCCGAGACCTTGGCGCCCCGCTCCATGTCGATGGCGCCGAGCGCCTCGCCCAGCTCCAGGTGGTCCTTCGGCTCGAAGTCGAACTCGCGGGGCTCGCCGTACGTCTCGAGCACGACGTAGTCGTCCTCGCCGCCGGGCGGCGCCGCCTCCTCGACGATGTTGGGCACCGTCTGAAGCAGCTCGTCCAGCTCGGCGCCCAGCTTCTCGGCCTCGGACTCGGCGGTCTTGACCTGGCCCGCGAGGTCCTTGGCCCGCTGGAGCAGCGCGGCCTTCTCCTCGCCCTGCGCCTTGGAGACCGACTTGCCCATGCTCTTCTGCTCCGCGCGCAGAGACTCGAACGAGGTCAGCGCGGATCGGCGGCGCTCGTCGAGGTCGAGCAGCGTGTCGACGACCGAGTCGTCCTCACCGCGGGCACGCTGCGACGCCCGTAGCCGGTCGGGGTCCTCACGAAGGGTACGCAGGTCAATCACAAGGAAAGGCTACCGGC
Organism: Nonomuraea sp. GTA35; assembly: GCF_041950525.1. Taxonomy (NCBI): domain Bacteria; kingdom Bacillati; phylum Actinomycetota; class Actinomycetes; order Streptosporangiales; family Streptosporangiaceae; genus Nonomuraea; species Nonomuraea sp. GTA35. The sequence continues at coordinate 109,961 of NZ_JBGNUV010000010.1, forward strand.
GCGGGGAGGCGTCCCGCCCCTGCTTTCCCCGTACGCCGGCCCCGCGCGCCGCGCGGGCGGCTCACCTCACCCGGCGGCGACGCTCAGACCTGTCCCGCCCGGATCCTCGCCAGCCAGTCGCCCGCCTCGGCGAACTCCGGGTCGGACGTGCCGCGCTTGATCTGCGGCGCCACGCCGTCGGCCCGCGGATAGCTCCCGAGGAAGCGCACCTCGCCGCAGATCCGGTGCAGCCCGGCGATGGCCTCGCCCACCCGGGCGTCGGCGACGTGCCCCTCGAAGTCGAAGTGGAAGAAGTAACGCCCGATCCCGTCGCCGGTCGGCCGCGACTCGATGCGCGTCAGGTTGACCCCGCGCACGGAGAACTCGGTCAGCATCTCCAGCAGCGCGCCCGGGTGGTCGTCGGCCAGGAAGACCACCAGCGTGGTGCGGTCGGAGCCGGTCGCCTCGGGCAGCGGCCCCGGACGGCTCACCTTGACGAACCTGGTCACGGTGTCGGACCTGTCACCGATGTCGGTGGCCAGCTCCACCAGCCCGTAGTGCTCACCGGCGATGCGCGCGGCGATGGCGGCGTCGTACGGCGAGCCCGGCAGCGACACCTCCTGCGCGGCGGCGGCCGTCGAAGGGGCGGCCACCACGACGGCGTCGGGCAGCTCGCGCGAGATGTAGGCGCGGCACTGGGTGATGGCGGCCGGATGCGTGTAGACCCGCTTGATGTGCGGGATCTCGGTGTCCGGCCTGGCCAGCAGCGAGAACTGCACCGGCAGCAGCAGCTCGGCGTTGATCAGCAACGGCTCGCCCCAGGCGAACTCGTCGAGCGTCGTGGTGATCGCGCCCTCGATGGAGTTCTCCAGCGGCACCACCGCGCCGTCGGCGTCACCGGAGCGTGCGGCGTTGAGCGCGGCGCTGACGGTCGCGCAGGGCAGCCGCTCGGCGGCGGGGTCCAGGAGCCGCAGGGCCTCTTCGGTGAAGGTCCCTTCCGGTCCGAGATAGGCGAGTCTGGGCATGCTTACAGGCTATCCGCAGGTGGGCAGCGCCGGCGGCCGTTTCACCCGGCGGCCTGCTCCAGGCTCGGCGGCCTCGTCCGGGCCGGTCGGCTCACAGAATCTCGGCGGCCCGGCAGGGGACCACCGGCCCGTGCCCGAGCCTCGCGGCCCGTACCGCCTCTTCCTCCTCCGGCGACAGCGGCTGCTGCCCCTTCCCGCCCACCACGGCCCGCACGTACGTCCGGGTCTCGCTGCGCCCGTTGATCGAGGTCAGCACGATCCCGTCGCCCAGCCCGTTGATCATCGCCACCGAGAACGACCTCCTCCCGGTCATCTCCGAAAGCGCGTCGTACTGGCACACGGCGACGTCCCTGATGGCCTTGAGATCCCCCCGCCCCTCGCTGATCTGCCGGGAGAGCAGGCGCCGGCAGTCCTCCACCGTGGCCCTGGCCTGGCGCAGCGCAAGGTAACCGATCATCACGCCACTGACCCCGGCGACGACACCCACGATCACCCATGTGGTAACGAGCACGGCACAGAGGGTAACGGCTGAGTCAAGCGATCTGTCGCCGTTTCGGGAGCCAGGACACCAGCAACCACACCAGAGCCACCGCGCCCAGCCCGAACCCGTTCTGGACGATCTTCCCGAGCACCAGACTGACCACGGGGATCTGGGCGGCTATCAGCGAAACGCCCCACCACGGGACCGGCACCACGTAGTACAGCCACACCCCCGCCGCCACCCGCAGCCTGACCGGGTCACGCCCGTCGCCCACGATGGCCGCGATCACCACGACCACCCAGGCCAGGTGGTGGATCCAGGCGACCGGCGACAGCAGCACCGCCATCAACCCGACCAGCGCGACCGCGGTGAGCGAATCTCCCGCCTGGTACGTCTCCCGTGCCCCCCTGAACCCGTGCCAGCCGACCACGGCCACGATCGCCAGCCAGATGAGCGAGGTCAGCCACTCCTGCGGCAGGTACAACCGGATCAGCATGCCCCGGATCGACTGGTTGGTGGTGGCCGCGTTCGCACCGAGCCGTTCGGGGTCGAGCAGCGCCGAGAACCAGAAGTCCACCGCGTCCTGCGGGATCACCGCGAACGGCAGCAACGTGAGCACCGCCGCCGCGAACGACGCCATGAAGAACGTCCGCCACTGCCGGGTGACCAGCAGGTAGATCAGGAAGACGCCCGGAGTCAGCTTGACCGCCGTCGCCAGCCCGATCAGGAACCCCCTGGGCCACCACGGCCGCTTCGCCACGCAGTCGGCCAGGCAGAGGGCCACCAGCAGGATGTCCACCTGCCCGAACCGGACCTGGTCCCTGATCGGCATCAGGTACGTGCACGCCACCATGAGCAGGGCGAACAGCCAGGGCGCGTACTTGCGCAGCTCCTGCCGCTCCAGGACCTGGCGGAAGGAGAACCCCACCGTCACCGCCAGCGCCACGAAGATCCCGGCCGTCCACACCCACTGCGCCGTCTCCCACGACATCCCGGCCAGCAGCACGGCCAGCATCGCGGCGATGGGCGGGTACGTGAACGGCAGCAGCTGCGGCGCGGGCGTGACGTAGTCGTACACCGGCCGGCCGTCGAGCAGCATCTGCCCGCCGGTACGGTAAACGTCCAGGTCAACCAGCCGCTGGTCGTCGGGGTTCGTCAGCCACGTGTGCACCAGCGGCGCCACGGCCGCCGCGACGACGAGCACCACGATCGCCCACGCCCACCACTGCCGCCGGATCACCCGCACCTCGCCACTTGTCACGGTGTGGCACGTTACCGTGGCTGTTGTTGATCGAGGGGCAGACTACTGGGGGTCCGTACATGCCGAACGCCACGCCGTACCCGCCTCAGGGCCGGTACGGGGCGCGCCCACGCCTCGGCCACCGGGTCACCCGTCCCCTCACCATCGCCCTCCTCACCCTGTCCCTCACCCCCCTCACCACCGCCCCCGCCCTGAGCGCCACCGAACCGCGCACCGCCAGCTCTCACGCAGGCGCAGGCCTCGCCACCGCCACCTCTCACGCGGCCTCAGGCGCGGGTCTGGACGCCAGCACCGGCACGGAAACGGCCACCAGCACGGCAGCGGACAGCAGCGCGGCAGCGAACAACGGCGTGGCAGCGGGCAGCAGCACCGCAGCGGGCAGCAGCACGGAGACGGCCACCGACACGGCAGCGGGCAGTGGCACGGCGGCGGGCAGTGGCAAGACAGGGGCCGCCCCCCGCACAGGGCCGGCGTCTGTCGCCCCCCAGCGGCGCGTGGCCCTCATCGGCGTTCCCGGCCTGCAGTGGAGCGACCTCGACGAGACCAGAACCCCCAACCTGTGGCGCCTGGTCGCCGAAGGAGCCTCAGCCTCCTTCTCCACCCGAGCCGTCCCGCCCCCGGACCGCGGCATCACCTGCCCCACAGCCGGCTGGCTGACCGTCTCGGCAGGCCAACGGGCCGGCACGGAGGGCAAGGGGTGCCCGCCACCTCCCGCTCCCCAGCAGAACGGCCAGGGCGCCACGGTCCCGAACTGGCGGGCCATGGCGGCGTACCAGTCGGAAACCGGCTACGACGCCCGGCTCGGCACGCTGGGCCAGCTCGTCGCGGACGGCGGCGGCAAGGTCGCCGCGATCGGCCCGGGCGCCGCACTGGCCGCAGCCGACAAGTCCGGAAATATCGCCACATACGCCCCCACCCTCGACGCCCTGGGTGATCTCACCCCCTACCACCTGATCGTCCTCGACGCCGCCGACCTCGCGAACGCCTGGGCCGAGCAGTCCCGCGACGAGTACGGCGTCCCCACCCCCCTCTCCACGGCCGCCCGCCAGGCGGCGGTGACGCGGGCGGACCAGCAGATCGGCACCCTGACCACCCGGCTCCCCGCCGGCACCACCGTCCTGCTGGCGGGCATCTCGGACGTCACCCCGAACGCCCACCTCCACGTCGCCATCGCCACCGGCCCCTCCCCGGACGGCCGCCCGTACCCCCACGGCCACCTCACCGCGACCTCCACCCGCCAGGACGCCCTGGTCTCGATCACCGACCTCACCGCCACCACCATCCAGCTCCTGGGCCTCCCCGCCGCCCGCGAGGTGGTCGGCCGCCCCTGGCAGTCCGGCGGCCCCGCCCCCGCCACGCCGTCCGAGACGGTGACGGAGCTGGCCGACGGGGACCTCGCCAGCCAGGTGCTGCGCGAGGTGCGCGGCCCGTTCTTCGCCGTCCTGGTCACGGTCCAGCTCCTCTTCTACGCCTTCGCCGCCCTCGCCCTGCGCCGCCGCCGCACACCCCGCGCGGCCTCCCGCCCATCGCCCCCGAACGGCCTGGCAGCGGAACATGCAGGCCCGGAGCAACACCCGATCGGCACGCAAGACACCGGCGGCGTCCAGAACACACCCGCCGCCCCTGCCACCGATGGCACCCACGGCACGGATGACACCCACGGCGCCTACGGCACCCACGACGCCTTCGTCACCCATGACGCGAGCGGCACGCAGGGCGCTGCCGCCACGCAGGACGCCGGCGAGGAGCATGCGAGCACCTCCAAACTGCTGAGATCCGTCCAAATCGTCGCGGTGATCAGCGGCGCCATCGCCGTGTCCACGTTCCTGGCCCAGCTCGTGCCCTGGTGGACCCTGCCGGTGCCGATGCTGTCGGTGATCCTGACGATCCTCGCCATCGCCGGTCTCATCACCGCCGTCGCCTTCGCCGGCCCCTGGCGGGCCCATGTGCTGGGCCCCCTCACCACCGTCGCCGCCATCACCTCGCTCGCCCTCCTCATCGACGTCATGACCGGCTCGAAGCTCCAGGTGAACGCCGTGACCGGCTACGAGCCCGTGACCGGAGGACGTTTCTACGGCTTCAGCAACATCGCCTTCGCCATCTACGCCACGGGCACCGTCCTCGGGCTCGCCGGGATCGCTCAGTGGCTGCTCGGCAGGGGTGTGTCCAGGGTCGTGGTCGTCACGTTGTGCGCGCTGTACGGGGGATTCGCGGTCTTCGCGGACGGGTGGCCCTCCTGGGGAGCGGACTTCGGCGGTGTTCCGGCGTTCGTGATCGGTCTGGCCGTCTTCCTGATGTTGCTGTCGGGCAAGCGGGTGTCGCTGCTGAGACTCGTGCTGGTGGGCCTGGCGGGGGCCGCGATCGTGGGCGCTCTGTCGGTCGTCGACTGGTTGCGGCCGGAGACCCAGCGGACCCACCTGGGCAACTTCGTGCAGCAGATCATCGACGGTCAGGCGTGGACCGTCATCGCCCGCAAGTTCGGCGCCATGATCGGTGTGACCGTGGGGAACTGGTCGCTGACCCTCCTCTCGCTGGTCGCGCTGGCCTTCCTGTTCCTGGTGCTGGCCCGCCCCTCGCGCTGGGGCGCCGCCGCCCTGGGCCTGGCCTACCAGCAGGCCCCGGCGTTCAGAGCGGGCCTGTTCGGCGCTCTCACGTGCGCCTTCGTCGGCTTCCTGATGAACGACTCCGGCATCGCCATCCCCGCTATGGCCCTGACGGTGGCCGTGCCGCTGACTCTCGCGGCCTGCGTGCGTGCCCTGCAGCTCGCCACGCCCACACCACCAGCGCGGCGGTCAGAGCGAGCAGCACCCAGGCGAGCTGAGGCCTGACCACCTTGCCGAGCCATCCGAGGTCGGCCGGCACACCCTCCACCCTGGCAGGCAGGTACGCCAGCGACAGGACCAGCAGGTGCACGACCACGAACGTGTCCAGCGCGGAGGCCGCGACCAGGGCCAGCAGCGCGAACGCCAGCCCGTCGTACCAGGGCAGGATGTACGGCGTGGCGAACAGGTAGGCCACCACCAGCCCCACCGCCACGACGGGCGCCTCCAGCCCGCCACCATGCCCTCCGCCCGACGGCCCTCCGCCCGGCAGTCCCCCGCCCAGCAGCCCCCTGCGTGCGGCCAGGCGAAGCAGCACCCAGGCGATGAGCGCCAGCAGCAGGAGGGAGCCGACCTGGATCTCCCCCCGGTACGCGCTTCCGGTGCCCACGATCGACTGGAGCCAGCCCTGGACCAGCTTCCAGGGGGACGCGTGCGAGATCGACTTGCTCGTCCGGGTCATCGGCGCGATCGCCTCGGGACCGACGATCGCGTATCCGACGACCACCACCACGACCGCGCACCCCGCCATCAGGGCCAGGCGGGCGGGGCGTCTCCGCAGCTCCCAGGCCGGCCCGAGAGCCACCAGGCCGGCGTTGACCTTGACCGCCACCCCCAGCCCCAGCAGGGCACCCGCGCCGACGGGGCGGCTCCTGGCCAGGAGCGCGGCCACCATGCAGGCGATGGCGAGGGTGTCGACGTGCATGCCCGCGACGAGCTGGTAGAGCAGGAGGGGGTTGGCCGTCCAGAGCAGGGCCGCCCGGAGGCGCCTGGCGGGGTCGTCCCTGGTGAAGCGGTCGATCAGCAGGGCAGTCGCGATGAACGCGGCGGCGTTGACGAGGGCCAGGACGAACATCGTCAGCTTGAGCGAGTCGCCGCCGATCCAGCTCGCCAGCGCCTGCACGGCCGTGGCCACCGGGCCGTAGACACTCGGCTCCTCGCGCCAGGGCTCCTCCACCGCCTCCGCGATCGGGTCGCCCGGGAGGTCGATGGCGCCATGGGTGTAGGGGCTGAGGCCCAGTGTCACCATCCGGCCGTATGCGGCGTAGTTGAGGTGGTCGCCGGAGCCCGAGGGAGGCAGGAACGCCAGGATGCCGGCGGCGAGGCAGCCGGCGAGGACGAGCCGTCGCGGGTCGGGCAGCCGCCGGGGTGGCTGGGGCAGCCGCCGCCGAGCCTCGGGGGAGAGGGTGAGGAGGGCGGCCAGCAGGCCGAAGCCGCCGAGGACGATGGCTGCCGCCGCCAGGGCGATCACCAGGTGCGGCTCGGGCTCGACGTCCAAGGAGAAGGGCGGAAGCCAGGCCGGGCCGCCCAACGCGGGGACCATCGGCGACGGCCCCAGGAGGCCGATGGTGATCGTCAGCAGGATCGAGACGCAGATCGCCGCCGTGGCGGCCCCTGCCGGCCGGCCCCGCGCCTCATCGCGATGCGTCTGCGAAGTCACCGGGAAATTCCAGCACACTCGCGAGACGCGTTCCGACGAAGCGCAGTCACCTGTGGACAACCAGCTCCGGGGGACGCGTCACTCGCCGGTCAGCCCGTCCACCGACTCGCGGATGAGGTCGGCGTGACCGTTGTGCCGCGCGTACTCCTCGATCATGTGCACCAGGATCCACCGCACGCTGACCCGCCGCCCGTCGGCCCAGGCGCGCCGCGACAGGCGGTCCAGGCCGCCGTCGGCCAGCGCCTCGTCGAGCAGGAGGCGGGAGCGGGACACGGCGTCCTGCCAGAGGTCGCGCAGCTCCTCGGGAGTGTCCCCGGCGGCCGAGTGCCACTCCCAGTCGGGGTCGCTCTTCCAGTCGACCGTCGTCCACAGGGACTGGCCCTCGCGGTCGTGCAGGTGGCGGGAGAACCAGTGGTTCTCCACGTACGCGAGGTGCTTGAGCATCCCGCCCAGCGTCATCGACGACGCCCCCACGGTGGCCTTGAGCCCGCCCGCGTCCAGCCCGGCGCATTTCCAGGCGAAGGTGGCCCGGTGGAACTCCAGGTAACCCACGAGGGTGGCGGTCTCGTCGCCGTCGAGGGGAGGTTCCGGACGACCCTGCTCGTCAATGTCGGGCATGCCGAAATTGTAGGGGCAAGGGCGTCAGCGTCGATGCCGGAGCTTGTCGAGGTTCTGCACGACCACAGGCTCCCGCACCGCCAGCGCCCGAGCCACGTCGCGCAACTGCCGGGCCCGGTGCAGCTGCGCCCGCCAGTCGGTGCCCGTGGCCCGATGGGCCATGTCCACCTCGACCTCGACGACGCGGTACCCCTTGCGCAGCAGGTCGATGGTCAGCGCCGTCTCCACGCCGAACCCGTGCGCCAGCGGCCGCGCCGCCTCGAACGCGGCTCGGCTGAGGCAACGTTGCCCGTTGAGCGGCTGGGCGGGGTCGAAGCCGGTGGCTCGGCGGATGCCCTCCTTGGCCAGCCGTACGACTAATCCGTGCCCCCCGAGCCTCACCCTCGTGGTGAACACGGCGATCGTCATGTCCGCCTCGCCCTCGCGTACGGGCGTGATGAGGGGCGCCGCGGCCTGGGCCGTCGCGCCGAGGTCGGCGTCGAGGAAGAGGAGGTGGCGCGGGGTGGCGTCCTCGTCGAGGAGGCGTACGGCCTCGGCGCCCGTCTCCATGGCGGCGGCCTTGCCGCGGTTGCGGCTGTGACGCACCACCCGGGCCCCGGCCGCGCGGGCCACCCTGCCGGTCTGGTCGGTCGAGCCGTCGTCCACGACCACGACGAGGTCGACGCCGGGCAGGGCCGCTGCGGCCTTGACGGTGGCCGAGATGCGATCGGCCTCGTTGACGGCGGGAATGATGACCGCCGTGTCGCCGCTCACCGGTCATCGCCTCCACGGATGTCGCCCGTGGCGTCCGCACTCACCGGTCATCGCCTCCGCGCAGGTCGCTCGTCGCGTCGTCCACCTTCACCCGGTCATCCTTCACCCGGTCGTCGCATCCGCGCAGATCGCTCGTCGTGTCCCCCTCACCCGTCATCGCCTCCGCGGCGACGTACGAACCCGTCATGAGCCCTCTGCGATGAGGAACTCCTGCGGCACCTCATCATGCACGGTGAACACCGAGTCGAGCCCCGTGACCTGCAGGATCTTGCGTACGGCGGGACGCGGTGCGGCCACCTCCAGCGCCCCTCCCTGCTCTTTCATCCGCTTGAGCGCCGAGAGCAGCACGTTCATCCCCGTGGAGTCGCAGAAATCCACGGCGGACATGTCGATGACCACCCGGCTAGGCCCGTCCTGCAGCAGCCGAGTGAACTCGGACTGCAGGTGGGGCGCCGTATAGAGGTCGATTTCTCCGGTTATGGCAACGAGTGCGCACCCGGCATGTGATCGAGTCGAGACCTTGAGCTCCACATGGGCAGGCTAGCGGCGCGAGCGCTTCCGGTCACGTTGTCACGCCGATAGGGGAACCACAGGTTTTTGTCCTCCGTTTGGGCTCCATGAAAACGGAGAGTACGCGAAGCTTGACAGCGTGACACGGGAACCGCCACCGCTTCGTGGAGAAGGAGGGGCCGGGGCACGACCGACGGGCCCCGCATCGATGAAAGCCGAGAAACCCGAAGACGCTCAGCGCCAGGGGCTGCGAGAACGCCTGGAGACCATCCAAATCAGCACAGAGAAGGCGACGTCATGGCATGACCAAGCGGGGCGCCTGCGCGGCCTGGTGAACCACGAAGGCTACGTCCCCATCCGCACCAGGCTCGCGATCGAGGACCTGGAGTTCCTCGCCGGGGCACGCACCGAGTTGCTCAGGTTCTCGGAGCTGGGGCTCAGGTTGCTCGATCTCCATCAGCCGCGCGACGCGGGGGGCATCACGAGTGACACCGCCCACCCGATTCTGCGGTGCCGGAGCTGCATGTGGCGCTGGCCGTGCCCGACGTTCCGGGCGATGGCCGAGTCGTTCGGCGAGCCTCGGGACCTGCCGGAGAGCGCCTGAGCGGAGGTGTGCGGAAGTCAGCCGCCGACCAGGGGCAGCCGGATCTCGAACCGGCACCCCGGCCCGTCGTTGACCACCTCGATCACCCCGTCGTGCGCCTCGACGATCCCTTGCGCGATGGCCAGCCCGAGCCCGGCCCCTCCGTCAGCGGTAGGGGTACGAGCCGCCTCCCCCCGGAAGGCCACCTCGAACACCCGCGGCAGGTCCTCCTCGGGTATCCCCCCGCAACAGTCCGTGACCGACAGACAGGCCATCCCCGAGGAGTCCACCTCGGCCCGCAGCACCACGCTCTGATCGGACGGCGTGTGCCTGATGGCGTTGACCACCAGGTTCCCCAGGGCCCGGCCGAGGGCTCCGGCGTCGGCCTCCACGGGCACGGCGGCCGACGCCTCGGCCGTGAGCACCACGCCCTTGGCCCTGGCCAGCGGCTCCGCGCCGGCCAGCGTGTCGGCGACCAGGTCCGCGAGCCCGATCCTGGCCCGCGACAGCCGCAGCGCCCCGGCATGGATCCGCGACAGCTCGAACAGGTCGTCCACCATGGCGGACAGCCGCTCGACCTCCAGCTTGATCTGCCCGTGGTAGCGCGCGACCGTCTCCGGGTCGGACACCACGCCGTCCTCCAGCGCCTCCGCCATGGCCCGCATCCCGGCCAGCGGCGTACGCAGGTCGTGGCTCACCCATGCGACCAGCTCGCGCCTGGCGCCCTCCAGGGCCCGCTCCCGCGCGTACGCCTCCTCCAGGGTGTTCGCGATCGTCTGCAGCTCGGCGGGCAACCCCTGAGGGGCTGTGAACGGCGCGACCCGCACCGCCTCCACCAGCCGCCTGCTCTCCCCGACCACCCGCCTGGCCAGCACGAACGCCACGCCCAGCCCCACCAGCCCGCCGACGGCCACCACGCTCAGCACGAAGTCCTTGGTCGCCCCCTCGATGATCATCTTGTTGATGATCGCCACGACGCCGGCCAGCGTGGCGGTCACGGCGACCACCACGACCACGGCCAGCATCACCCCGATCGACCTGGTACGCAGCCGCCACATCAGCCAGATGCCCGACAGCGCGACGAGCAGCCCCAGCCCGGCCGTGACGGCCACGATCATGGGCAGGTCGCCCGGCCGGGGCATCAGGCGTCGTCCAGGGGCTCGTACCGGTAGCCGACCCCCCACACCGTGACGATCCTTCGCGGATCGGTCGGATCGGGCTCGATCTTCTCCCGCAGCCGCCGCACGTGCACGGTCACGGTCGAGGAGTCGCCGAACGACCACCCCCACACCTGGTTGAGCAGCGCCGACCGGCTGAACGCCTGCCGCGGGTTGCGCATGAGGTGGGCCAGCAGGTCGAACTCGCGGGCCGTCAGCAGCACCTCCTCGCCCCGCAGCCGCACCTCGTGGGCCCCCACGTCCACCACCAGGTCCCCGTCGCGCAGCACCCCGGTGCCCCCGGTGACCGAGGCCCCGCGCGCCCGCCGCAGCACCGACTGCACGCGCAGCGCCAGCTCGCGCGGGCTGAACGGCTTGGTCACGTAGTCGTCGGCCCCGGTCTCGAGCCCGACCACGCGGTCGATCTCCTCGCCGAGGGCGGTCAGCATGATCACCGGGACCGGCCAGCGCTCCCTGAGCTTCCTGCACACCTGGAGCCCGTCGAGCTTGGGCAGCATCAGGTCGAGCACCATGAGGTCGGGCGGCCGGGCCAGCGCCCTGCGCAGCGCCTCGGCACCGTCGCCGACGCACTCGACCTCGTGCCCGTCACGCTCCAGATAGCGCGCCACGACCTCGGACACGGTCGGATCGTCGTCCACCACCAGGATGCGTGTGTTCACCTCTTCACGGTACGGCCAGGCCGCCGGGAAGTGATGTGCGCGTCATCGCTTCGTAAGGCTCGCGGATCATGTCCCGAGGACGTACGGTGGCCCCATGGGTAGAGTCGTGATGCTCGTCATAGGGACCTTGCTGGGTCTCTTCGTGCTGTTCAATTTCCTGCTGCCGATGCTGGCAGGCCTGATCAAGCTCGCTCTGATCATCGGCGTCATCGCGGTCCTCGTCTTCGTGGCGGTCGCCGTGGTGGGCAAGTCGTCGCGTTCCCACTGACGCTCGATGCAGCTTCTGTTCGATCCGTGGCTGGTCGGGATCACCATGGTGGCGATCCTGCTGCTGGCCACATGGGCGGCCACGCTGCTGCCCGCCCTCAGCGGAGAGCCGCCGAGCTTCCCGCTGTCCTACGCGCGCCGCACGGCCTTCCAGCGGCAGCGTGACCCCGACGCGGCCGGCCGGTCGCGTCCACGAGCGCCTTAGGCGTGCCCCGCTTCCACGTCACGTCACGTCAAGCGGGGCTCTCTCGACAACGAGCGAGCCCGGACATTCCCCTTCGAGGAACAGGGCTCATGATCGATTCTCTTGTCACGTTCGTCATCAGCATGTCCGGCGGCAGCGCCGCGCTCGGGATCGTGCTGTTCACGCTGGCCGTACGGCTCCTGCTGCTGCCGCTCAACGTCCGCCAGGCCCGTACGATGAAGATCCGCGAGAAGCTCGCCCCGAAGCTGCGTGAGCTGCACAAACGCCACGGGCGAAACCCCGAGCGGCTGTCGAGGGAGTTGAAGGCGCTCTACGCCAAGGAAGGCACCTCGCCGTTCGCCGGGTTCCTGCCGATGCTGGCGCAGTTGCCGTTCATGTGGCTGATGTACAGCGTCGCCACGCACCCGACCGCGCTCGTGGGCCATCAGCTCTTCGGGGCACCGCTGGGGCAGCAGGTCGCCGGGGTGGTGGCTAATTACGGTCTGGTCAGCGGGCCAGTTTTGGTCTTTGTCTTGGTCATCGCGCTGGTCGCAGCGGCGGCCTGGCTTTCCGCCAGGCAAATGAAGATCGCGGAGGAGCAGCCGGAGCTGATGAAGAAGATCATGCGGCTGCTGCCGTACGGCTCGGTGCTGGCGGCGCTCTTCCTGCCGCTGGCCGCGGGGCTCTACCTGCTCGTCTCGACGGTGTGGGCGGTCACCGAGCGAGCAGCGCTCAACAGGTGGCTCCAGCCTGCCTAGCTGACCTCTCTCAGGGCCGCCACCTGCCCGTTCATCGACTGGCTCGGAGCGGGCAGGATGGCCCAGACGGTCGTCGTGTCACCGTCGTGCCTGACCCCCCAGCTCTCCGCCACGTACTCCACGATGCCCAACCCCCGGCCCCCGAGCGAGGACAGGGTCGGGCGGCCCGCCCGCGGCTCTGTGGCCGCTCCCCCGTCGCTCACCGCCACTTCGATGTGATCGTCGCTGCGTAGCCAGGCCACCCTGACCATGCCCGACGGCAGCGGATGCGCGTGCCGCAGCGCGTTGCTCAGCAACTCGCTCACCACCAGCACTGCATCGTCGATCGCGGCGGCAAAGACCCCACAGTCCTGCAGGTCAGTGCTCAGACGCTGGCGGGCGACGGCAACGCTGGACGGCGCGTACGGCAGCAGCACCACGCTTGACACACCCACCTCCCCGTTACCTGTGCCCCCCGCGGGAACACTCCCCGGTACGACCGAAATGCCCCGTTACTCGATCCCAGAAACCGCATCTCGATCACAGCTTGTACACATTGGACGATAGATCAGCTCAACCGTGACCACCTCGTTACCGCATCGGTGTGTCGGATCGGATAGGGACAGCACACCTGAGTACGAGGCGCATTCTGGTGCCTCCTTCCGGCCTTGGATGCGCGCTGACATCTCCCCCCTGTGCCCTGGCGAGGCTGCGGACGATGTAGAGACCGAGCCCTACTCCACCAAACCGTCTCCGGTCGCCGCTGTCCACCTGGACGAAGCGCTCAAAGATCCGCTCCCGGTCAGGCGGGGCGATACCGATCCCCTCATCGTCGACCACCACGACCACGTTGTCCTCCTCGGGCCAGGCCCCGACGCTGATCAGCCCGCCCCTGGGCGAGTACTTGAACGCGTTCTCCAGGAGCTGGCCGAGGATGATGTCGGTGGCCAGGGCGTCGCCCAGCACGTACGGCAACCCCTCGGCCAGGTCCACCTCCACCCGGTGCTTGTCCGACAGCGCGGGCAGCCCCAGGGTGGCCCCGTCGATCCGCTCGGCCAGGTCGAACTCCTCGATCCGCACCTTCAGCTCGTCGGCCCCCGCCCTGGCGCCCAGCAGCAGATGATCCATCAGCTCGCCCAGCGACCTGGCCCGCTCGGCGATGGTGTGCACGGCCGAGCGGCGCTCGGGATCGTTCATCTTGTCCCAGCGCGAGTCGAGCGTGCTGGCGAACCCCCGCACGATCGTGATCGGCGTGCGCAGCTCGTGGCTGGTCGTGGCCAGGAACAGGTCCTTGGCCTCCTCCAGCTCCTTGGCCGCGGTCACGTCGCGGAAGTCCACCACGAACTCGCCGGTCTCCTCGATCTGCGCGCTGACCACGTCCAGCCACCGCCCGTTGTCGAGCTGGAAGGTGCCCTTCTCCCCGGCCCCCGGCACCGGGAACGGCGGCGGCCCGCCGATGACGGACTCGCCGGGCAGCGCGGTCAGCTCCGCCGCGGCCGGGTTCCAGCGCACGACCCGGCCGGCCTGGTCGAGCACGGCGATGCCGTCGGCGCTGGCGTCGAACACCGCCCGCTCGTGCGCCCGCTGCCGCACCGCCTCCTGGTAGGCCACCGCGTTGCCGACCGCGATGCCCGCGTGCCCGGCCAGCAGCTCCAGCAGCTCCAGCTCGACATGCCCGGGCGTGCTGTTGGCGAACAGCGCGTAGAGCGCGCCGTACGGCCGCCCGCCCACGGCCGCCAGCCCCAGCGCGATCGTGTGCAGCCCGCTCAGCCGGGCCCACACCAGGCCGTCCAGCCCGTGGGACTCCAGCAGCACGGTCTTGCCCGTGCGTAAAAGTTTGTCCACCAGGCTCGTCCGCAGCTCGGTGGTGGTGCCCCTGATCGAGGCCGGCAACTGGTACGTGCTGACCAGGCGCAGCCGTTCGCCCTCGATGAGCACGAACCCGCCCGCGTCCGCGCCGGTGAGCTCGGTGAGGCTGGCCGAGATCCGGTCCAGCACGGCCGACAGCTCCAGCTCGGAGTTGATGTCGCCGACCACGTCGGTGAGGCGGCGCACGAGCCTGGCGCGGCGCGCCCCGCGTTCCCTGGCCACGTGGTCGGCCAGCGCCGGGTGGTAGACGCACACGTAGCCGCCCACGGCGCTGCCCAGGCGCAACGCGCTGATGTCCACCCGCAGGTCGAGCAGGGTGCCATTGCTGTGCAGGCGCCTGGTGCGCAGCGACACGGGCTCGCCGGTGCGTACCCGCTCCAGCGCGGCGGTGTGCTCGGTGGTCAGCTCGTCCGGCACGATGGGCGCCCTGCGCCCGATCACCTCGTCCGCGCTCCAGCCGAACACCCGCTCCGCCGCGGCGTTCCACACCAGCACGCTCTGGTCCCGGTCGAGCGCCACGACGGCGTTGGGCGAGCTGGCGAGCGCCGCGCGAGCGATCTCATCGTCACTACCGGCCCATTCGTCCCCCACTACTCCATAGTGCACGCGGTGCGGTGGGTGCGTCGGGAGATCCGTCCGATACGCTGCGGTCACGGTGATTCCCGGCGGTGGGAGGGTGCGAGGCATGTCGAGCAACGATCTCGATGCCCTGTTGCGGGTGACCTCCAGCACCTATCGGGGTGAGACACCGCCCGACATCGCCTTCGGCACCTACGACGGCGCCGTGGGCAGGCTGGTGCTGGCGGTGACGGGCAAGGGCATCGCGGCGTGCAGCTTCGAGGCGGAGAACGACGTGTACGAGCTGGTCACCAGGCATGTGGGCAGCTTCATCGGGCCCGAGGCCAGGCGGCTCGACCCGGTGCGCAGGGAGCTCGACGCGTACTTCTCCGGGCGGCTGCGCACGTTCACCACGCCGGTGGACCTGGCGCTGGCCACGCCGTTCGCGCGCTCGGTGCTGCAGAAGACCACGGCCGTGCCCTACGGCACCACCACGACGCTGGAGCGGATCGGCGAGAGCCTCGGCCGGCCGCGCGCGCTGCGGGCGATCGGCAACGCGCTGGCCTCCAACCCCGTCTGCGTGATCGTGCCCTGCCACCGGGTGGTGCGCGAGGACGGCGCCCTCGGCGACTACGCGGGCGGTCCGGCCGCCAAGCAGCACCTGCTCAACGTCGAGCGGCGCACCGTCGAAGCAGGCAGGTAGCCCTCACCGGCGCCCGCGCAGCAGCAGGCCGATGAGCAGCGTGACCAGCGCGGCCACCAGCGCGCCGCCCAGCGCGCCGTTCATCCACACCTGCCGGGTGAAGCCGATGGCCTCGCGCACGCCCGCCCAGAAGCCGTCCCACGCCGCGACGGTCGGCGTCGAGGTCGTCAGCCAGTAGGCCACGAAGCCCAGCGCCCACGGCACCAGCATGGACCAGCGGGAGGGCGCGTTCTCCTCGGTGTTCCAGCGGCGGGCGCCGCCCAGCAGGAAGTAGTCCACGGCCAGCACCGCGAACATCGGCACGAACACCGCCCCGATCACGCCCAGGAACGCGCCGTACGACGTCACGTCCACGAGCAGGGCGATCACGACGGTGAGCACCCCGATGGCGACGGAAAAGGCGCGCCGGTCCACGCGCGGCATCAGGTTCTGCAGCGAGACCGTCGTCGAGTAGACGTTGGCGAAGGACTGGTCGGTCTCGCGCAGCACCAGGATGGCGAAGAACAGCGCCCCCAGCGGCACCGCGACGAACGTGCCGAACACGGCGTCCGCGTTGCCCGCGATGGCCACCGCGTACACGCCCAGCCCCAGGCACGCCACCTGCGCCAGCGTGTAACCGCCGACCACCCCGGTGAAGGCCGCGCCGGTGGAGCGCGAGTGCCGGGCGAAGTCGGCCGCCATCGGCACCCACGACACCGACAGCGCGATCACGTAGTCGACCGCGGCGGGGAAGGCGGTCCACGAGCCCCCCTCCTGCGCCGGCGCCTGCCGCAGGAAGAACCAGGTGAACCAGACCATCGCGATGATCACGCCGATCGTCACGTACCGGCGCAGCACCCGGATCGACCCGAGCGGCCAGATCGTCAGCGCGGTGGTCAGCACCCCCGCCGCGATCACCCACACCGCGTACGGCACCGCGGGGAAGATCGCGCCGGCGCCCATGGCGATCACCCAGAGCTCGAACGCGCCCCAGCCGAGCATCTGCACGATGTTCAGCACCGTCGGCACGTAGGAGATCTTCGCCCCGAACAGCCCGCGCAGCAGCACCATCGCCGGCTGCCCCGTCTGCGTCCCGGGAACGGCCGACAGGCCCACCATCGCCGTGCCGATCAGGCTGCCGACCACGGTCGCCACGAGTGCCGCCGCGAGGCTGAGCGGGGCGTTGCCCAGCGGGTTGACCAGGAACATCGCCCCGGAGAAGCCGAGAAGGCTGACGCCGAGGTTCGCCCAGAGCGCGCCCTGGTCGAGCACGCCCAGCGTCTTCGGCGGCCGGCCTTCGAGTGTCAGCGGAACTTCGTCGGCGACATGCGTCATCGCACACTCCCTACGCCGGCATTACCCGGACAGGTTCAGGCGGTCGGCAGCGGATCAGTAGCTGCCCTCTCAGCCCGGCACCCCGAGCTCCCGCGACGATCTGTAGTTTGCGCCCTCATCATGCCTCAATGGCGGCTGAACCGCCATAGTGGGTGGTTCAGGCCACGTACGGCGGCTGCCCCGTCTCGCTGACCATCGGCTTGCTCGCGGACTCCCACGCCTGCATGCCGCCCCCCACGTTGACCGCGTCGCGCCCGAGCTGGTTGAGCCAGGCCGCCACGTTCATGGACCGCCCGCCCACCCGGCAGACGACGTAGACGGTGCGGTCGGCGGGCACCTCGTCGACCCGGCCCTGGATCTGGGTCATGGGGATGTGCACGGCCTCGGGCGCGTGCCCGGCCAGCCATTCGTCCTGCTCGCGGACGTCGAGCAGGTAGGCGTCTGCGGGAACGGCGGTGGCCTCGATCTCAGGAACGGTCATGACTCCATCATCTCGCGCCGCGCGTCGTAGGCGGCACGCGCCGCGATGATCTCCTCCTGGTGCTGCTCGGTCCAGGTGACCAGGGACTTGATGGTCTGGTGCAGCGTCCGGCCGAGCGGCGTGAGCGCGTAGTCCACGCGAGGTGGCACGACCGGGTGGACCGTCCGGGTGACCAGGCCGTCGCGTTCGAGCTGGCGCAGGGTGACGCTGAGCATGCGCTGGCTGATGCCGTCGATCTCGCGGCGGAGCTGGGTGAAGCGCAGGCTCTGGCAGTCGAGCAGCGCGATCACCAGCAGCGACCACTTGTCGGCGATGCGGTCGAGGATCTGGCGGACCTCGCAGTCCTCCCGCACGTCCCACTGGCGCGCGTCGTAGTCGTCGTCCACGGTGCCTTCGCAGTAACTGAGTGATCTGAAAGTGCCGTCTTCCACGAGATTTCATGCTGTCGCATGATGTGGGCGGTTACAAGAGATAACCGACTGCCTATTCATAACCGGGGGCTTGTTGTGCCTGTCACCGCCCGTACCTGGGGCGTACTGATCGTTCTGTGTGGGGCCATCTTCCTGGAGGGCATCGACGTGGCGATGCTGAACGTCGCCCTCCCGTCCATCCGGGCCGACCTCGGCCTGTCCACCGGCATGCTGAGCGGCGTCGTGAGCGCGTACGTGCTCGGCTACGGCGGTTTCATGCTGCTCGGCGGCCGGGCGGCCGACCTGCTGGGGCGGCGGCGGATGTTCCTGTTCTGGCTGGTGGTGTTCCTGCTGTTCTCCGGGCTGGGCGGCTTCGCGGACGAGGGGTGGGTGCTGCTGGTGGCCAGGTTCGTCACCGGGGTGGCCGCCGCGTTCATGACGCCCGCCGGCCTGTCCCTGATCACCACGAACTTCCCCGAGGGCCCGCAGCGCAACAGGGCCCTGCTCGTCTACGCGGGCACGGCCGCGGGCGGCTTCGCGCTCGGGCTGGTGATCGGCGGGCTGCTGACCGCGATCGGCTGGCGCTGGGTGTTCTTCGCCCCGGTCCTGCTGGCGCTGGTCATCCTGATCGCCGCCATCCCCCTGATCAGGGATCAGGGGGAACGTCCGGCCGCGACGGGCGGCTTCGACGTGGCGGGCTCGATCAGCATCACCGGGGCGATGATCCTGCTCGTCTACGGCGTCGTCCGCCTGGAACACCCCTCCGACGGCCCGCTCCTGACGGTCGCGGCCTTCGCCGCGGGCCTGGCCCTGCTCGCGCTCTTCGTCGCCGTCGAGCGCCGCTCCGCCAGCCCGCTCGTCCGCCTCGGGATCCTGCGCTCGGGCCCGCTGGTCCGCGCGAACGTCATGGCCGCGCTGCTCACGGCCTCGTTCTTCGGCTTCCAGTTCCTGATCACGCTCTACCTGCAGGAGCTGCGCGGCTGGTCCACCATCCAGACGGGGCTGGCCCTGCTGGCGGCCGCCGCGGACGTGGTGCTGGCCCCCACGCTCACGCCGTGGCTGGTCAACCGGTACGGCAACGCCAAGGTCGTGCTCGGCGGCCTGGTGTCGGGGCTGCTGGCGTACGCGCTGTTCCTCGGGGTGGGCCTGGACTGGACGTACGCGGCCATGCTGCCGTCGATGCTGCTGCTCGGCCTGATGTTCGCCTTCGTCTACGGCCCGCTGACGATCGTGGCCACGGACGGCATCGCCGAGCACGAGCAGGGCCTGGCCGGCGGCCTGATCAACTCCTCGTTCCAGTTCGGCGCGGCCCTGGGCCTGTCGATGGTGACCGCCGTCAACGTGGCCGCCCTGGGCGCGGCGACGGGCGCCGAAGCCGGGCTGGAGGCGATGCGCACGGCCCTGGTGGTGCCCGTCACGGCCACGCTGCTGGCCACCGTCGTCGCCGTCGCGGGCCTGCGCGCGCGAGCCCGCAAGCCCGCCGAGGAGCAGGTGCTGAGCGCTACTTGAGCAGCTTGGACAGGCGGCGGTCGGCCAGCGGCTTGCCGCCTGTCTGGCAGGTGGGGCAGTACTGCAACGACGAGTCGGCGAACGAGACCTCCCTGATCGTGTCGCCGCACACGTCGCAGGACTGCCCCGCGCGGTTGTGCACGCGCAGGCCCGACTTCTTCTCCGCCTTGAGGTCCTTGGCCGCCAGCCCGTGCGCGCGCTCGACGGCGTCGCGCAGCGTGGTGACGATGGCCTCGTGCAGGTCGGCGACCTGGGTGTCGGTCAGCGTGGCCGCGATCTTGAACGGGGACATCCTGGCGGCGTGCAGCACCTCGTCGGAGTAGGCGTTCCCGATGCCCGCGATCACCTTCTGGTCGCGAAGGAGGCCCTTGATCTGGGTGCGGTTGCCGCCGACGATGCGCTTGAGCGCGTCGACGGTGAAGGACTCGGCGAGCGGGTCGGGGCCGAGCGCCGCAACACCAGGCACCTCGTCCGGATTTTTCGTGACATAGACGGCGAGCCGCTTCTGCGTCCCCGCCTCCGTCAGCTCGAACCCCGGCGCCAGTCCCTCGTCGTCGGGCGCCAGCCTGACCCGTACCGCCAGCGGCCCCTTGCCCGGCCGTACCGGCTTGGCGCCGGACAGGTCGTCACGCCAGCGCAGCCACCCCGCGCGGGCCAGGTGGATAACCAGGTGCAGGCCGTCGCAGTCGAGGTCGAGGAACTTGCCGTGCCTGGCCACGGCCGTGACGGTCAGCCCGCCGAGCGCCGTGACCGGCGGATCGAACGTCTTGAGCGCCTGGATGGCGACCACGTCGACGCCGAGGATCGTGCGGCCCACCGCCCGCTCGCGCAGGAAGTGGGCGAGTGACTCCACTTCGGGAAGTTCGGGCATGCCACCAGGGTACGTGTCCCCACCCGGTGGCTACGGCACGTCCCAGAACGCCAGCTCGTGCGTCATCCCCTCGATGAACAGCTCCTCGGCGCGGGCCGGATCCGGCCGGGCCTCGTCGATCATCTGCCCGATCCGCACCGTGAGCGCGGCGAACCCGGGATCCGCGTACGTGTCCACCCAGGCCCGGTACCGCGGCTCCTCGGGCGGGTCCGCCGCCAGGATCCGCCCGAGGTTCGAATATCCCCACATGCACGGGTACAGCGCCGCCAGCCCCTCCCCGTACGAACTCGCCGACTCCAGCAGGAACTCCGTGTACGCCGCGCACGCCGGCCCCTTCACCGCCCCTTCCAGATCGGCCCCGAACTCCGCCGACATCGACCGGTGCAGGCTCAGCTCGTCGTGGAAGGTGGTGTGCGCCAGATCCACCAGGTCACCCAGATGAGCGTCCGGCGCCTGCCAGGCCAGCCTGGCGAACACCCGCACGTAGTCCAGCAGGAACAGGTAGTCCTGCTCCAGCCACGACCGGAACACCGGCTCCGGCAGGTCCCCGCGCCCGATCCCGGCCACCGTGGCGTGGTCGAGCTGCGCCTGGAGCAACGGGCGGCCAATGGCGTGCAACTTATCCGAAATGCTCATGGCTGGGAGATTAGTGTTCATGGCATGACGGTGACGATCGCCGAGGAGCTCCTCCTGCTCGCCTACAGCGACGACAAGGGCAAGCCGCTCATCGACACCATGTACCTCGACCCGGCCGTCGCCGGCGCGCTCCTGGCGGAGCTGGCCGTCCGCGACCGGGTGGAGCTGACCGGCAGGAAGCTGATGGGCAGGAAGCTGGTGGTCAAGGACCCGACTCCGCTGGGCGACGAGGAGCTCGACGCCGTCCTGGCCCTCATGGCCGGCAGGACGAGCGACAGGAGCCCGTCGTGGTGGGTGCAGAAGCTGCAGTCGCACAAGCTGCGCAACCGCCTGCTCTCCCGGCTGGCGGCCAGGGGCGTGCTGACGGAGCGGCGCGGCAGGGCGCTGGGCCTCTTCCCGGTCACCCGCTGGCCCGAGGCGTTCCCCGGCGTGGAGGCGGACGTCAGGGAGCGGGCGTCCGCCGTCCTGGCGGGCGCCGGCCCCGACGACCGCACCGCCGCGCTGATCGCGCTCGTCCACGCCGCCGGCCTCAGCCGCAAGGCCTTCCCCGGCGCGGACAGGAAGCGCCTCAAGCACATCGCCGAGGGCGCCTGGGCGGCCGCGGCGGTGGCACAGGCCATCGCCGCCATCAACTCCGCCGTCGTGGCCGCCAACTCCTCCAGCGGAGGCGGCGACGGCGGAGGCGGGGGTGGAGGCGGGGGCTGAGCGGGCCTCAGCCGGCGTCCACGATCTCCTTCGGCACCGGCTTGTCGGCCTTCAACGCGTCGAACAGCGCCAGCGCCTTCACCCGGTCCCACTTGACCGCCGTGCCACCGCCCGGGATCACCTCGTTGCCGCCGAACGGCACCACCGTGGTCGTCGGGCTGTCGCCCATGGCCAGCCCCAGCGAGAGCATGTTGAACGCGCCCGTGCCCGAGTCGACCTCGACCGCGTCCGTGGCGCTGAAGGCCAGCGGGATCGAGGTGAACGGGTTGAGCAGCACCCCCGGGCTGGCGGCCTTCTTCACCACCGCGCCGAGGAACTGCCGCTGCCGCTTGGTCCGCTCGAAGTCGGGCAGCGCGCCGCCCTTGCGGGTACGCACGTAGCCGAGCGCCTGGGAGCCGTTGAGCTCCTGGACGCCCTTCTTGAGGTTGAGGCCGGCCTTGGGGTCGTTCACGGCCGCGCGCACGTTGATCTCGACCCCGCCGATGGCGTCCACGATGTCCACGAACCCGGCGAAGCCGATCTCCATGTAGTGGTCGACGTGCACCCCGGTGACCGTCTCCACGGTGCGGACGAGCAGCTTGGGGCCGCCGATGGCGTACGCGGAGTTGAGCTTGTCGCGGCCCTTGCCCGGGATGGTGACGGCCGAGTCGCGCGGCAGGCTGACCAGCGTGGGCTTGTCGCTGCCCTCGGGGATGTGCAGCAGCATCATCGAGTCCGTACGCTGCCCGGCGGCCTGCCCCGTGGCCAGCTTCCTGCGCTGCGCGGCGGTCAGGCCCTTGCGGCTGTCGGAGCCGACGAGCAGCCAGTTGGTGCCCGGGGTGTCGGCGGGCCGGCCCTCGTAGTCGTCGAGCACCCCGTCGATGCCCGCCAGCCGCGAGTCGATCACGAAGAACAGCGCGACGGCCGCGACCAGCAACACCACCAGCAGCCCGGCGACGATGGTCACGACGGCCTTCCAGGAGATCCTCCTGCGCGGCCCCCCGGGCCCGCGGCGGCCCCCGGCGGGACCTCCCGGCCCTCTGGGCGGCTCCTCGCCACGCGACTTGAACGGCCTGACCGGGTTCCTGCCCGACCGCTCGCGTCCGTAGACCCGCGAGTTCGCCCGCGCAGGCTCCTCGACCCGTGGCGACTCGGGAGCCTGAGCGGCGGTGGGAAGCTTGTGAGTAGGCGCTCCTGGCCCTCCCGAGGGGAGCCGGTGAGCGGGCGCGCCCCCCGAGCGCAGGCCGTCACTGGGCCGTGGCGGGAGCGGGCGGCCGTCGCCTGGTGAGCGCATGGCCCGGGTCCGGTCGTCCTCGGTCACTTCGCCTTCTTCCCTTCGCTTTGTCATAGACGCTACGTCCAACCCCCCAGCAGTGAAGACGTTCCGCCAAGGTTTCTCCACGGAAAAGTACGCGGAACTAGCTGAGAGTCACTGCGGAAACATAGATGCCACCAGCGTCGTTACGGTTATGGACGACCTCTATCGAAGGGATGATCGTGTCCGATCCGGACCCGTGGAGTCTTCGCCCGTGCACGGGCACGGGTTCCTCTGAGGGCTCACTGCGGTGAGCGCCTATCTCGGGCTGCTGGCCCTCTTGCTTCTCACCGCGGCGACCGGTTACTTCGTCGCCCAGGAGTTCGCCTTCGTCGCCGCCGACCGGGGTGTGCTGCGCGAGCAGGCCGCCGCCGGCGACGCCTCCGCCGAGAAGGCACTCCAGGTCACCTCCCGCCTGTCCTTCATGCTCTCCGGCGCCCAGCTGGGCATCACGGTGACGGCGCTGCTGGTCGGATTCCTGGCCGAGCCCGCGATCGCCACGCTCGTACGGCCCTGGCTGGCCGGCGCGGGCCTGTCCGAGGCCATGATCACGGGTGTCTCCGTGACGGCCGGCGTCTTCGTGGCGACCGTGGTGCAGATGGTGTTCGGCGAGCTGGCGCCCAAGAACCTGGGCATCGCCAGACCCGAGCAGGTGGCCAAGTTCCTGGCCCGCTCCACGCTGGTCTACCTGGCCGTCGTGGGCCCGGTGGTCAAGCTGTTCGACTCGGCCGCGACCGGCCTGCTCAGGCGCGTCGGCATCGAGCCCGTGGAGGAGGTGGAGCACGGCGCCACCCCCGAGGAGCTCTCCCGCATCATCGCGGAGTCGACCCAGGCGGGCGAGCTGCCGCCCAGGCTCTCCGACCTCCTGGAGCGGGCGCTGGAGTTCGGCGACCGCACGGCGGAGGAGATCATGGTCCCCCGCCCCCGGGTGGTGGTCCTGCGTGCCTCGCAGCCGATCAGCGACCTCCTCGCGGTCATGCGCGAGTGCGGCCACTCCCGCTACCCCGTGGTCGGCGAGGACGGCGACGTGACAGGCGTCACGGGCGTGCGCGAGTTTCTCACGTCCGGCCTGGAGGTGGGCAGCATCTCCGCGATCACCCGCCCCGCCCTGCTGGTGCCCGACTCGGTCCCGCTCCCGGCCGTCCTCGACAGGATGCGAGCGGCCAAGGACGACATCGTCTGCGTCATCGACGAGTACGGCGGCCTGGCAGGCGTCATCACCATCGAGGACCTGGCCGAGGAGCTGGTCGGTGAGCTGGTGGACGAGAACGACCCCGAGCCGGTGGGCGCCGTCGAGCACCCGGGCGGCATCTGGGAGGTGCCGGGCAGCCTCCGCCTCGACGAGGTCGAGCGCGCGACAGGGGTGGCGTTGCCGGAGAGCGACGATTACGACACCCTCGCCGGCCTGGTGCTGGCCGAGCTGGGCAGGATGCCCAACCCCGGCGACACGGTGACCGTACCGATCGACACCAACACCGACCCCTT
Organism: Nonomuraea sp. GTA35; assembly: GCF_041950525.1. Taxonomy (NCBI): domain Bacteria; kingdom Bacillati; phylum Actinomycetota; class Actinomycetes; order Streptosporangiales; family Streptosporangiaceae; genus Nonomuraea; species Nonomuraea sp. GTA35. The sequence goes on from NZ_JBGNUV010000010.1 coordinate 134,291, forward strand.
CGCGGAAGACGTGGAGGAGCACCAGGCGGAGCTGACGGTGATCTCGCTCAACCGGCGGGTGCCCGAATGGGTGCGCCTGACGCCGCTGCGGCACGCGGAGGCGACGTCCCGATGACCATGATCATTCTAAGCCTCGCGCTGCTGGCCTTCAACGCGCTCTTCGTGGCGGCGGAGTTCGCCTTCGTCTCCTCCAGGCGGCATCGCCTGGAGGAGATGGCGGCGGGCGGCAACCGGCTCGTCAGGATCGCGGCCAGATCGGCCGCGGGCGGCAGCCGCCAGCTCTCCCTGATGCTGGCGGGCGCCCAGCTCGGCATCACGCTGTGCACCCTGGGCCTCGGCCAGGTGACGGAGCCCGCGCTGGAGCACTACCTGGAGCCGGTCTTCGCCGCGATAGGCGTCCCCGAGGCCATGCGGCTGCCCATCGCGCTGGTGATCGCCCTGGCCCTGGTGACGTTCCTGCACATGGTCATCGGCGAGATGGCTCCGAAGTCGTGGGCCCTGACCCACCCCGAGCGGGCGGCGCTCCTGCTGACCTTCCCGTTCAGGGCCTTCACCACGGTCATGCGCCCGCTGCTCTCGACGCTGAACGCGCTGACGAACCTGATCCTGCATCTCTTCGGCGTCCAGGCGAGGGACGAGCTGGCCACGACCAGGACCCCGCGCCAGCTCGCCATGCTGGTGGGCGAGTCGGGCCGGATGGGCCTGCTGGACCGGGAGGAGCACGACCTCCTGACCAGGGCCCTGCGCCTGGACGACGAGGGCATCGAGCGCCTCATGGTGCCCATCGACCGGGCGGTCAAGGTCAGGGCGACGGCGACGGCCGCCGAGATCAGATCGACGGCGGCGGGCAGCGCCCACCTGAGGCTCCTGGTGGAGGGTCCGCAGGGCGTGGAGGGCGCCCTGCACGTCCGGGAGGCCCTGCTGAAGCCGGAGAGCAGGGCGGCGGACCTGATCAGGCCGCTGCCCAGGCTGCCGTGCACCACCCAGGTGCCCGAGGCCGTCACGGCCCTGCAGGAGGCCAGGTCCCACCTGGCCCTGGTGACGAACGCGGCGCAGGAGGTCATCGGGATGGTGAGCCTCACCGACCTGGTCGGCGAGCTGCTGGACACCAGAGCGGCGTAGAACAGGTGTGCGGGGGCCGCCGGACCGGCGCGCCCCCGTTTCACCTCGGCACGGCAGTGTGAGCTAAATCACTCAAGCCATTCGAAAGTGATCTGCAAGCGAGGGCATCCAGGGTCTCCATGCGGAGCACAGCCCGTACTGACAAGGTCGCGACAAAGAAGTAGCCCCGGCTCTTGCGAACCGGGGCTTGTTTCGTCAGTGTGGGTCTGCCGATTTCATCGGTGACCCTGAGTGGGCGAGGAGGGATTTGAACCCTCACGTCCTTTCGGACACACGGACCTGAACCGTGCGCGTCTGCCGTTCCGCCACCCGCCCTTGTGGGTGCGGAAAGAACATTAGCACGGAACAGCCACTGGTACTGAACCCGGATACGATCGCATAAGACACGGGAGCGGAGGAGCTGGGCGCGAGGGCCGACGAGCGCCTGGAAGACCGTCACGTGGAACGAGCGGAGACCGGGCGCCGATAGCGTCTCGGGGCCGCGATCATATGCACGGAGGAAGGGAGGTACCCGGTGGGAGTCCTTCAGCGCTTCGAGCGAAGGCTCGAAGGCCTGGTGGAGGGAGCCTTTGCGCGGGCGTTCAAATCTGACCTTCAGCCGGTCGAGGTCGCCAGCGCGGTTCAGCGGGAGATGGATGAGCGTGCGGCGATCGTCGCTCAAGGTCGCACGCTCGTGCCCAACGACTTCGTGGTGGAGCTGTCGACGACCGACAGCGAGAGGCTGGAGGTCTACGCCGACAGCATCAGCCACGAACTGGCCAACCTCGCCAGGGAGTACGCCAAGGAACAGGGCTACTCCTTTGTGGGACCGGTCCGGGTTCGCTTCGAGACCGCCGGCGACCTGGCTGTGGGATTGTTCCGCATCAGATCGGGCGTCATCCGTGGCGCGACGGTCGAGCAGGACGAGATCCGCCAGCCGGCGAGCGACCTGCCTCCGTCGAGGCCCGGCGCGTTCAACGGGCGGCCACGGCTGCTCGTCTCCACCCAGGATGATCCGCAGGGCGACCGCTCCTACGAGCTCACCACTCCGGTGACCTTGCTCGGCAGGGGCACCGACTGCGATCTTCGTCTCGTCGATCCAGGAGTGTCGCGGCACCATGCGGAGCTGCGCGTCGAGGGCCAGACCGTGGTTCTCGTGGATCTCGGATCGACGAACGGCACTTTCGTCAATGGCCAGCCGGTACGCAGGATCGAGCTCCAGAACGGCACGCGAGTGACGTTGGGGCGTACGACTCTGGTGTTCCGGCGCGATTAGGGGTAGACAGACGGTCCATGTCCGAGCTCACGCTGCTGCTGATCCGGCTCGCTTTCCTGGCGGTGCTGTGGTTCTTCGTCATTGCCGCAGTCGGCGTGATCCGGACTGACTTGTTCGGCTCACGCACGGCTCCCGCGGGCGCACGTAAGGCCGCGAAACCAGCCAAACCCGTGGTCAAGCCCAAGAGCAAGAAGGGCGAGCCACGCCAGCTCATCGTCACCGGTGGCCCACTCCAAGGCACCACCATCGACCTCACGGAGACGCCCATCACCATTGGCCGGGCCAATGACGCCACGCTGGTAGTCACCGACGACTACGCTTCCAGCCGGCACGCCCGGCTCTTTCCTCAGGACGGTCAATGGATCGTGGAAGATCTTGGGTCCACCAACGGCACGTATCTCGACCGCTCGAAAGTCACCCGCCCGACCCCGGTGCCGCTCGGTGTTCCGATCCGCGTCGGCAAAACAGTCATTGAATTGCGCAAATGACCATCGCACTCCGCTACGCCGCCCGCTCGGACGTCGGCCTCCTCCGCGAAGGGAACGAGGACTCGGCGTACGCTAGCGGCCGCCTGCTCGCCGTCGCCGACGGCATGGGCGGGCACGCACACGGCGAGGTGGCGAGCTCAGTCGCCATCGCCGCCATGGCCTCTCTGGAAGAGGCCCAACAGGGGGGTGACCTGCTCAACGCCATCGAGGCAGCGGTACGCGACGCCAACCGCAAGCTGCACGAAATGGTGGGGCGGGATCCCAGCCTCAAAGGCATGGGCACGACTCTGACGGCCATGCTCTGGAACGGCACCCAGGTCGCGCTGGTGCACGTGGGCGATTCGCGCGCCTACCTGCTCAGACGCGGGGAGCTCTACCAGATCACGCATGACCACACGCTGGTGCAGCAGCTCGTCGACGACGGGCGCATCACACCGGAAGAGGCGGCCACGCATCCGCAGCGCTCGATCCTGCTGCGCGCGCTCGACGGCAGCGGCGAGGTCGATCCCGACCTCACGCTCCGCGAGGCGCAGGTGGGCGATCGCTACCTCCTGTGCTCCGACGGACTGTCGGGCGTGGTGAGCGCCGAGACGCTGCACGCCACGCTCACCAACATCGACGACCCGGAAGAGGTCGTCCGCCAGCTCATCGACCTGGCCAACAGAGGGGGCGGGCCGGACAACATCACGTGCGTGCTGGCCGACGTGCTGGAGATCACCGACGGTCAGCAGGTGCCGGCCGACGCCGCCGTCGTCGGCGCCGCGGGCATGGCCCGGCTGCACGGCAGTCCGCAGGACACCTCGCCGGGGCGAGCCAACGCGGTGACCGCACCCCAGCCGGTGATCACCGATGACGAGTTCGACGAGCCGGACGCCCCCCAGGCGTCCCGGCGGTCGGGCAAGCGTCGTCGCGTGTGGCCCGTGCTGGTCACCGTGTTCGGCATTGGCGTCGTGGCCGTCGGCGTCGGCGGCTACTTTGGATGGCAGTGGACTCAGGACCAGTTCTTCGTCGGAGCGAGGGGCGACGAGGTGGTCGTGTTCCAAGGGATCCAGAGGGAGCTGGGGCCTATCCCGCTGTTCCACGTCTCCAAGCCCACAGGCAAGAAGCTGTCCAGCCTGTCGGAGGCGGACCAGGCTCTGATCAAGAGCGGCATCCCGGTCACCACCGAGGCCGAAGGCATAACGAGGATCAACAGCTTGAAGTTCGCCGACTCAGAACCGAAGGAAGAGGCCACCGCGGAGGCGAGCCCCACCCCCACGCCTACCGTGTCCGCCACCGCCACCAAGACGAAACAGCAGTAGATGAGCGAAGTCGCCGTCTCCCCCGTCCCGATGCCGGCCAAGCGGCGCGGGGCACAGCTGATCATGCTCGCCCTCGCGGTGCTGATCATCATGGGCGCGTACGCCAACGTGGGTCTGGCGATCGACGGCCAGGTGCCCGCGGGCATGCTGACGTACGGCCTGAGCCTGGGTGGCCTGATGCTGGCCGCCTACCTGGTGCTGGCCAAGTTCGCCCCCTGGGCCGACCCGCTGATCCTGCCGCTGGTGACGCTGGTCAACGGTCTCGGCCTGGTGATGATCTACCGGCTGGAGCAGTCCGATCTGCCCGGCATGGACGGCGCCTCCGCCACCAACCAGATCATCATGACCGGCGTCGGCGTCGTGCTCTTCACCGTGACGCTGCTGGTTTTGCGTGACCACCGGGCGTTGCAGCGGATGACGTACACGGCCGGGCTGGTCGGCGTGGTCCTGCTCGTCTCGCCGCTGTTGCCGGTGCTGGGCGAGGAGATCAACGGTGCGCGCATCTGGATCGACCTCGGCGTCGCCACCATCCAGCCGGCCGAGTTCGCCAAGATCGCGCTGGTCGTCTTCTTCGCCGGCTACCTCGTCGCCAAGCGCGACGTGCTGGCGCTGGCCGGGCGGCGGCTGCTGTTCATCGACCTGCCCAGGGCGCGCGACCTCGGCCCGGTGCTGATCACCTGGGCGGTCGCCATCGGCGTGCTGGTGCTGCAGAAGGACCTGGGCTCGTCGCTGCTGCTGTTCGGCGGCTTCGTGGTGATGCTCTACATCGCCACCCAGCGCACCTCGTGGGTGCTCATCGGCATCCTGCTGTTCGTCGGCGGCGCGTTCCTGGCCGGGCAGCTCTTCTCCCACGTGGGCGACCGCTTCGACGTCTGGCTCAACCCCGGCTCCGACGAGTACTACGAGCGCGAGTTCGGCGGCAGCTACCAGATCATGCAGGGCCTGTTCGGCCTGGGCGCCGGCGGCATCCTGGGTACCGGGCTCGGTCAGGGCCACCCCGACCTGATCCCGCTGGCCTTCTCCGACTTCATCTTCAACGCCACCGGCGAGGAGCTCGGCCTGACCGGGCTGATGGCGATCCTGATGATCTACGCGCTGATCGTCCAGCGCGGCCTGCGCACCTCGCTGGCGGCCCGCGACCCGTTCTCCAAGCTCCTGGCGGGCGGTCTGTCGTTCATCCTGGCCTGGCAGGTCTTCATCATCGTCGGAGGCGTGACGAACCTCATTCCGCTGACCGGCCTGGTGACGCCGTTCATGTCCCAGGGCGGCTCTGCCCTCCTGGCTAACTGGATCCTTATCGCGCTGCTGGTACGAACGTCAGATGCCGCCAGACGCCCCCCGCCTCAAGCGATCCAGAACGAAGGACTGACGCAGGTGTTCCAGCGATGAACGGCACTCTGAAGCGCGTGGCCGTGGCGTGCCTGGCCATGTTCGCGCTCCTGATGATCAACGTGAACTTCCTCCAGGCCGTACGGGCGGAGGAGTACCGCACGGACGCGCGCAACACCCGCAACTACTACGACCGCTACGCCATCGAGCGGGGCCGCATCACGGCCGGCGGCAAGGTGCTCGCGCAGTCCGTCGAGACCAAGGACAACGACTTCAAGTTCGTCAGGAAGTACACCGACGGCAAGCTGTACGCGCACGTCACGGGCTACTTCTCGCCCGAGAGCGAGAGCGCGATCGAGCGCAGCGAGAACGCCCTGCTCGACGGCTCCAGCGCCGACCTGCTGCTGCGGCGCAGCATCGACCTGTTCACGGGCGAGCCGACCAGGGGCGCCAGCGTCGATCTCACGATCAACCCGAAGGCCCAGAAGGCGGCCTACGACGCGCTGCGCAACAGCGGCAAGCGCGGCGCCGTGATCGCGCTCGACCCCAAGACGGGGGCGATCCTGGCGATGGTCTCGCTGCCCACGTTCGACCCGGCGGAGCTGTCGGGCACCGACAAGGGCACGGTCTTCAAGAGGTACGACGAGCTGGACGCGGACAAGAGCCAGCCGCTGCTCAACCGCACCATCTCGCAGACGTACCCGCCGGGCTCGACGTTCAAGGTCGTGACGATGGCGGCGTACCTGGAGGCCGACTCCTCGCGCGGCCCGCAGACGACCGTGGAGGCGCCGCAGCGGCTGCCCCTGCCCAACACGAACATCAGCCTGCCCAACTACGGCGGCGCGGCCTGCGGCAGCGGCCGGGTGACGCTGGTGTACGCGCTGGAGAAGTCCTGCAACACGCCCTTCGCCTCGATGGGCATGGAGCTGGGCTTCGAGACGATGAAGGAGCAGACGGAGAAGTTCGGCATGGGCACGCCGGTGTCCGTGCCGATGGCCGCCGCCCAGAGCGACTTCGGCAAGGACTACGACAAGGCCGCGCTGGCCATGGCCTCGATCGGGCAGCGCGACAACCGGATGACGCCGCTGCAGATGGCCATGATCGCGGCGGGCATCGCCAACGACGGCACGGTGATGAAGCCGTACCTCGTCAACAAGATCACTGACGCCAAGAACGACACGATCGAGGAGGCCGAGCCCGACGAGCTGAAGACGGACGCGGTCAGCCCCGAGACGGCCGCCAAGCTGCGCGAGATGATGGCGAGCGTCGTGAGCAACGGCACCGCCAACCTGGCGCAGGTCCCAGGCGTCCAAGTAGCGGGTAAGACAGGCACCGCGGAGACCGCCACCAACGCGCCGCCGCACGCCTGGTTCATCTCCTTCGCGCCCGCCGAGGACCCGAAGGTGGCCCTCGCGGTCATCGTCGAGTCCGGTGCGGCCAACGTCGGGGCGGAGGCGACCGGCGGCCACACCGCCGCGCCGATCGCAAAGGCCGTGCTGGAGGCGGTGCTGAACAAGTGAGTGACGGTAACCTGCTGGGTCATGCGGCTCCGTAACCGCTACCTTCTGGTCTCCCGCATCGCCACGGGCGGTATGGGAGAGGTGTGGCGCGCCCGTGACGAACTGCTCGGGCGCGAGGTGGCGGTGAAGATCCTGCGCAGCCACATCTACGCCGATCCCACCTTCCGCGAACGGTTCCGCAACGAGGCGCGGCTGACGGCCGCGCTGGCGGACCCGGGGGTGGCGCAGATCTTCGACTACGGCGAGCAGAGCGAGCTGGCCTATCTCGTCATGGAGCTGGTGCACGGCGAGCCGCTGTCGGCCATCCTGGCCCGCAACGGGGCCATCGGGCCCGAGGTGGCGCTCGACGTGGTGCACCAGACGGCCAAGGCGCTGCACGCGGCCCACTCGGCGGGCATCATCCACCGCGACATCAAGCCCGGCAACCTGCTGGTCACCCCCGAGGGCACCATCAAGGTGACGGACTTCGGCATCGCGCGGGCCCTGGAGGCGGCGCCGGTGACGCAGACCGGCACCGTGCTGGGCACCGCCCAGTACGTCAGCCCCGAGCAGGCGCAGGGCTTCCCGCTCACACCCGCGACGGACCTGTACTCCCTGGGCGTGGTGGCCTACGAGTGCCTGGCGGGACGCACGCCGTTCCGCGGGGACAGCCAGGTGGCGATCGCGCTGCAGCACCTCAACGAGCAGCCGCCGCCGCTCGGCGTGGACGTGCCCGCACAGGTACGGGAGCTGGTCATGGCGCTGCTGGCCAAGGAGCCCGCGCAGCGTCCCGGCTCGGCGCTGGAGGTGGCCGACCGGGCGTACGTGCTGCGCGAGTCGCTGGCGGGCGTCGAGCACGTTCCCGAGCTCAGCATGCTCACCGACCCCGGCGGCTTCCGCGTCCGCGAGCCGGCCCCCGAGGACGAGCGGGTGACCGACGACCTCGCCCCGGCCACCACGGTGCAGGACAGGCCGTCGGGCGGGCGCAGGGGCGCCAGGACGCTGGCGCTGGTCGCCACGGCGGGCTGCGTGGCGGCGGTGGGGCTCACGGCGGTGACGTTCGCCAACCGCGAGCAGCCGAATACGGCGCCGGAGGTGGCGGAGCCGTCGCAGCCGCCGGTCACGGCCACGCCGACGCAGCCGCGGGTGAGGCCGACGAAGACGAAGACGAAGACGCGGCGGCCCCCGGTGGTTCCGGTGAAGTCGACGAACCCTATACCCTCACCGTCGGCTACCGTAAGCAAGTCGGCTACTCCTACCAAGAAGCCGACGCCGAAACCGACCCGGACCACCACCACCCGGCCCCCTACGCCCACCCCGACGACCCCAACGCCCACCACTACACCGACAACTCCGACACCCACCGCCTCGCCGGACCCGGGTGATACGAACCCGCCCAAGGAGGAGACGTGATGCGCCATGGGGTCGATGATGGACACCGGCGGCCCCCCGAGCAGGCCGGTACCCAAGATGAACGGTAAGGGACAGTGCAGGAAATGACTCAGCCTCGGCTACTCGGAGGTCGCTACGAGCTCGACGGCGTCGTCGGGCGCGGCGGCATGGCCGAGGTGTATCGCGCCCGAGACATCCGGCTGGACCGCATAGTCGCGATCAAGACCCTCCGCTCCGACCTGGCGCGCGACCACACCTTCCAGGCCCGGTTCCGCCGTGAGGCGCAGTCGGCGGCCTCCCTGAACCACCCGGCCGTCGTCGCCGTCTACGACACCGGCGAGGATGTCACCGACGGCACCCCCGTGCCGTACATCGTGATGGAGTACGTCGACGGCAGGACGCTGCGCGACCTGCTGCGCCAGGACCGGCGGCTGATGCCCGAGCGGGCGGCCGAGCTGGTCGACGGCATCCTGCGCGCGCTCGACTACAGCCACCGCGGCGGCATCGTGCACCGCGACATCAAGCCGGCCAACGTGATGATCACGCGTGCCGGCGACGTCAAGGTGATGGACTTCGGCATCGCGCGCGCGATGGCCGACTCCGCGGCCACGATGACGCAGACGGCCCAGGTGATCGGCACCGCCCAGTACCTGTCGCCGGAGCAGGCGCGCGGCGAGCGCGTCGACGCGCGCAGCGACATCTACTCCACCGGCTGCGTGCTGTACGAGCTGCTGACCGGCCAGCCGCCGTTCACCGGCGACTCCCCGGTCGCGATCGCCTACCAGCACGTGCGCGAGGACCCCATCCCGCCGTCCCAGATCGACCCGGAGATCCCGCAGTGGGCCGACGCCATCGTGCTCAAGGCCATGGCCAAGGACCCGGCGCACCGCTACCAGAACGCGGGCGAGATGCGCGCCGACATCCAGCGCGCGATGTCCGGCATGCCGGTCGACGCCCAGACGACGGCGATGACGAGCAACTTCGGCCAGGGCACGCGCATGATGACCGCCACGCAGGCGGCTCACGGGCCGGCCACGCAGCGCACCACCGCGGTCCCGCCGTACGAGTACGACGAGGGCGGCGGGCGCGGCGGCCGGCGCAGGGCCTCGGGCGGCGGCAACGCGCTCAAGACCGCGCTGTGGATCATCATCCCGCTGCTCATCATCGGCGGGTTCATCACGGTCGGCTACGTGGTGTTCAGCGGCGGCGGGGGCACGCCGACCGACAGCCAGGTGCAGATCCCCGACCTGGCCTCGCAGGAGCGGTCGTACGCGGAGGGGCAGCTCACCGACCTCGAGCTCAAGGTCGAGGTGGTGCAGGAGGCCAGCACCGAGGTCGAGAAGGACGCCGTCATCCGGACGGAGCCCAAGGCCGGCACCAAGGTCGAGAAGAACTCGGCGGTCAAGCTGGTCGTCTCCAGCGGGCCCAAGAAGGTCAAGGTGCCCGCCGACCTCGTCGGCATGCCGCAGGCCGACGCCGTGAAGGCCCTGGAGGAGGCGGGCCTGACCGGTGTCATCAAGACCCGGAACTCCACCAAGCCGCAGGGCACGGTCGTCGCCACCGACCCCAAGGCCGGCACGGAGGTCGAGGAGGGCGGCTCCGTCACCCTGTTCGTGCCGAAGGCGCTCAGCGAGGTGCCCAGCGTGATCGGCCTCACCGAGCAGGACGCCAAGGCGCAACTCTCGGGCGCGGGCTTCAAGCCCAAGGTCGTCCGGCAGGCCGACGCGGCCCCTGAGGGCACCGTGGTGCAGCAGAACCCCGGTGAGGGGGAGAAGTTCACGGCGGGCACGACCGTCACGATCGTGGTGTCCACCGGCCCCGCGGACGAGCCGACCGACGGGTTCCCGACGGATCAGCCGACGGACGACTTCCCGACGGACGAGCCGACCGACGACTTCCCGACGGACGAGCCCACCGACGACAACCCGATCGGTGACGACGGCCTCGGCGGCGACTTCGGCGGCTGAGGTCCCGCACGCACGGCGAAGGGCCGCCCCTCAGGGGGCGGTCCTTCCGCATGTACGGGGGTGTGTCGTGGGAAAGCAGAGAACGCCCCCGCCGCTCGGGGGCAACGGCGGGGACGCTCACTTGTACGTCGCTCTGCGCGAGACGTTTGTTACACGATTGCGCGCAGCCAATTTTCGAGCAGCCGGTGGCCGTGCTCGGACAGCACGGACTCGGGGTGGAACTGGATGCCCTCGACGGGCGCCACACGGTGCCGCAGGCCCATGATGACGCCGTCCTCCGTACGGGCGGTCACGTCGAGCACGGCGGGCACGGTCTCGGGCAGCACGGCCAGCGAGTGGTAGCGGGTCATGCGCACGGGTGAGGGCAACGTCTCGAACACGCCCTTGCCGTCGTGCGTGATGGCGCTGGTGCGGCCGTGGAAGAGGTCGGGCGCGCGGGTGACGGTGGCGCCGTAGGCCACGGCGATGGCCTGGTGGCCGAGGCAGACGCCGAGCAGCGGCCGGTTGCTCCCGGCCGCGTGGTGCACCAGGGGGACGCTCACGCCGGCCGCCTCGGGGGTGCCGGGGCCGGGGCTGATGAGCACGCCGTCGAAGCCGTCGGCGTCGTGCACGCGTACGTCGTCGCGCGGCCGCACGTCGCAGTCGGCGCCGAGCTCGCGCAGGTACTGCACGATCGTGTGGACGAAGCTGTCGTGGTTGTCCACGACCAGCACGCGCGTCATTTCCTTACGGTCACCTCGTCGAGCGTCACCACGGGCTCCAGGAGCGGGAACACCGCATACCAGAGTACGGCCCCCGCGGCGGCGACCAGCGCGACGGCCGTCAGGATGCGGGTGCGCGGGCGGCCGGGCAGCTTGCGCCAGAGCCAGGCGTACATGTCACTCCTCGCGTGGTTCGCTCTCCTTCAGCACGCCGTAGACGATCAGGCGCTCGGCGGCCGAGTACTCGGGATGGCAGGTGGACAGCGTGATGAAGGCGCGGATGGGGCGGATGTCGGGCTTGCCGGGCACGGGGGCGAGCACGTCGATCTCGTCGGGCTTGACGATGTCCTGCGAGGTGACGCGGTAGGTGTGGCGGGCGTCGCGGGTCTCGACCACGATCTCGTCGTCGCGTTCGAGCTCGTCGATCTCGTTGAACGGGGCCGCGTACGTGGTGCGGTGCCCGGAGAGCACGAAGTTGCCGACCTGGCCGGGCATGGCGCTGTCGGGGTAGTGGCCGGGGCCCTTCTTGAGCTGCTCGGCCCCGACGCCCTCGACCACGGCGTACTGGTAGTCGCGGCCCAGCCTGGGGATGCGCAGCATCGCGAGTGCCTGGCCGGGCCGGACCTTCGCCTGGCCGGGCTTCTTCGCGGCCAGTTCGCCGCGCAGCAGCGACTGCTGGCTCTGGGTGTAGGCGCCGGTACCCCAGAGCAGGTACGCGCAGAACAGCATGAGGATCAGGCCCGCGGTGATGCTGAGCTCCCCCACGGCCCGGAGCGTGGCCCGCATTCGATCAGCGTATTCGGCAGCGATGCGGGCCCTGGGGATCGCCATGTCGTGCGCGTGGCGACTATCCTGGGGCACGCTTCAACTACGCTAAACGAAGAGCCTGTGGACGATCCGGATGCCCAGGCCCTCAGCAGGAGTTACCCAGTGCCCAAGTCCAAGGCTCGCAAGAAGGCGGTTTACACGCCGCCGCAGAGGTCTCAGCAGGTCAAGGTCAGCCCGCGCTGGCTGGCCCCCACGATGGTCGCCGCATGGATCATCGGCATCCTGTGGATCGCGATCTATTACGTCGCACCACAGGCGCCGTTCTTCAGCGACCTCCAGAACTGGAACCTGTTGATCGGGTTTGTTTTCATCATCTTCGGTGTGGTTCTTTCCACCCGCTGGCGTTAGTTCTTTCCACAGCCTTTTCCACAGCCTGGGGAAGCTCAGCCGACGAAGCTGACAATCGCTGGGACGCGGACCAGCACGAGCGCCACCAAGACGGCCAGCGCTCCAGCGATCGCCAGCCCCTGCCACAGCGCCCTGTTCGTCTTCGGGGCGTGGACCAGCGCCAGGCACAGCAGCGTGCCCGTGATCAGGCCGCCGACGTGCCCGGTCCAGCTGATGCCGATGCCGGAGATGATGGGCAGCACGAACGTGATGGCCAGGTTGAGTGCGATGATCACGGCGATGCCTCGCACGTCGAGGTTGAGCTTGCGCCCCACCACGAAGACGGCGCCGAACATCCCGAAGACGGCTCCGGAGGCGCCCAGCGTCACCGTGTTCACCGGGTCCAGCCAGAAGCCGAGCACCGAGCCGCCCAGCGCGCTGAGCAGGTAGAGGGCCAGGTAGCGCCAGTGCCCGAAGGCCCGTTCGAGATAGGGGCCGATGACGAAGATGGCCCAGCCGTTGAACAGGATGTGGACGAGGTCCTGGTGGGAGAACGCGGCAGTGATCAGGCGGTAGTACTGGTCGCCTCCGGCGACCGCCGGCGCGTACATCACCAGCTCGCTGAGGAGGCGATCGCCGAGGACGAACTGGGAGCCGATGACCAGGACGTTGAGGGCCAGGATGACGTACGTGACGATGGGCGTGCGTACGACGTTGCCGCCGAACGTGGACTTGGCCTGGCGGATGCCCTTGTTGCCTTCGGCGACGCACTCGGGGCACTGGAAGCCGACGGCGGCATCACGCATGCAGTCGGGGCAGATGGGACGCTCGCAACGCTGGCAGCGGACCCAGGTCTCCCTGTCGGGGTGCCGGTAGCACGTGGGCACCGCCTCAGCGGGCTGCTCGGGCTGCGGGGGCGGGCTCGGCGGCTGGCTGGTCATGACCGAAGCCTAAGGCTTGCACGACCATGCCGCGTGAGGCCGATCGGTGAAGGGCGAGCCCGGCCGGCGCCCCCGGCGTAGCGGGGGCGGGGCGGGCGGCGGGTGGGCCGTCAGGCCTGGACGCGGTCGATGGTGACCGACTCCAGGATGACGTCCTCCGCCGGGCGGTCGCGGCGGTCGGTGCGGGTCTTGGCGATGGCGTCGACGACCTCCTGGCCCTCGACGACCTCACCGAAGATCGTGTGCTTGCCGTTGAGGTGCGGCGTCGGCACGACCGTGATGAAGAACTGCGAGCCGTTGGTGCCCTTGCCGAAGCGGATGCCGGCGTTGGCCATGGCGAGCAGGTAGGGGCGGTTGAAGTAGAGCTCCGGGTGGATCTCGTCGTCGAACTCGTAGCCGGGGCCGCCGATGCCCTGGCCGAGCGGGTCGCCGCCCTGGATCATGAAGCCGGAGATCACCCGGTGGAAGATCGTGCCGTCGTAGTAGCGGCCGGTGCTCTTCTCGCCGGTGCCCGGATGCGTCCACTCACGGGAGCCTTCGGCCAGCTCCACGAAGTTGCGCACCGTCTTCGGCGCCTTGGTGGGGAAGAGTTCTACCTTGATATTGCCGCGGTTCGTCTGCAGGTTTGCGATCAGCTTCTCAGCCACGAGACAGCTGCCCCCCTCTATGCACAGGGTTGGTTTTGTGGTGTTTTGAGGATTATGGCCGTACGGCCTCCAGAGCCATCCTCCCATGGACGGCGATGATTGAGCCGCCTTGTCCGGGGCAGGTCAGGCTGCGGGGCCCCAACGACAGGGGAGGTTGTCGTGTCCCTGAGAATGAAGAGACGCCGCGTGGCCATAGAAGTACCGGCCTCGTGGGTGGGTCGCATGAAGGACCAGGCCGTACGAACCGGCCGCCGAATGCAGCCCATGGCGGACCAGGCCAAGGTGGCCGCCGCCCACCGGATCGAAGACGCCCGTTACTGGGCGGCGCCGCGGCTGGAGTCCGCGGCGCACGGGTTCGAGGAGCAGATCGCACCCAAGGTCAGCTCCATGCTGACCAACGCGGCCAGGCGAATCGATCCCAAACCGTCGCGGTCGCGGCGGTGGCCGATGCTCGCTCTGCTGACCGGCCTTGCGGTGGGAACGATCGGTTACATGTTCTACCGCCGGAACGCGCAGCAGTGGACCGAGCACATGAAGGACTCCGCCTCCGATGCCTCACGCTGGGTCAATGAGAAGGCTGACAGGGCATCCGAGTCCGCGGACCGCATGGCGGCCAACGTGTCGGACAAGGCGGATGAGGCGTCACGCAGGATGTCGTGACCGCCTTGGCACGCCGGTGGCGCGCCCCCGTGACGATCGCCGTCAGGGGGGCGCGCTTCTGCGTGCGGGGGCGCGGACGGACGGCCCCGGCTCCCGCCGGTGACCCGTTGACGTACGACCAAGCGCTTGTTAGAAAGCCGGGCATGGCGCTGTCACCGCTCGACGACTACCCCGTCCACCAGGCCGCCCAGGTCATGCGGCACGTGACCACCGGAGACCGCAACTTCTACGACCGCTACTACTTCAACTGCCACGCCGCCTCCGACGAGCTCATGCTCATCGTCGGCCTCGGCCAGTACCCCAACCTGGGCGTCACCGACGCCTTCGCCTGCGTACGCACCCCCGACCTGCACCGGGTGGTCCGCGCCTCGCGCGAGCTGGGCGCGGACCGCATGGACACGCGGGTCGGGCCGTTCCGGGTCGAGGTCGTCGAGGGGCTCAAGCGGCTCAGGGTGGTCCTGGAGCCGAACGAGCACGGCCTGTCCTTCGACCTCCTGTGGGAGGGGACGATCCCGGCCGTGCTGGAGCCGCGGCACTTCCTGCGGTGGCAGGAGCGGGTGGTGTTCGACTCGGTACGGATGGCGCAGACGGGGCGCTGGTCCGGACACATCAGGATCGGGGAGAGGGAGATCTCCGTCACACCCGACCGCTGGATGGGCACCAGGGACCGGTCATGGGGGATCAGACCCGTCGGCGAGCCGGAGCCGCCCGGGATCATGGCCAAGAACCCCGGGACGTTCTACTGGCTCTACGCGCCGATGCGCTTCGACGACCACGCCATCCTCTGCATCGTCCAGGAGGACGAGCGGGGCCGCCGGCTGCTGGAGGAGGCCGTACGCGTGTGGCCCGACGGCCGCGAGGAGGAGTACCTCGGCAGACCGGAGTACCGCCCGGTCTACGCCCCCGGCACCCGCGACGTCGTCGAGGCCACGATCACGTTCGCGCCGCCCGGCGGCAAGCCGTTCGACGTGCGCTGCACGCCGCTGCTGCCCGTCCATCTCATGGTGGGCACCGGCTACGGGCTGGAGCAGGAGTGGCGGCACGGGATGTACCAGGGTGCCGGGCCCGTCGTGCAGGGCGTGACGTACCGGCTGCCCGACGACGCCGCCAGGATGTGGGGCCTGGTGGACGCCGTCGGGCGGTTCGAGTACGACGGGCTCGTGGGCCACGGGCTCTTCGAGTACTGGGCGCTGGGACCGCACCCGTCGTTCCCGGAATGAGCCCCCGGGCGAGCCCCGGCTCGCCTACTCCGCGGGCTTCTTGCAGATGATCTTGACGGTCCCGGCCGGGCCGCCCTCGGGCGGGGTCACGCCCTCGACGCGCTCGGCGCCCTCGACGCGCTCGACGCCCTCGGCGGGCAGGGCAGGCAGGGCGGGCACCGCCTTGGCGAAGTCGTCCGACGAGAGCTTCTCGGCCTCCTCCGGCGAGAGCTCCTTCACCTTGGAGAACTTCTCGATCTCCTCGGGCGTGAGCGGCTCGGCCTTCCGGACCGCCACGCCCCCGTCGGGCAGCCGCTCGACCTTCACCGCGCTGCTGTCGTCGACACGTGTCGCCTTGCCGTCGGGGCCGACCACGACGCCTTCCTTGAGCGGCTCGGCCGGCAGCGCCGGGACCACCTCGACGACCTTGCCGTCGGGCGTCGTGCAGGTCACCTTCGAGCCCGCGGCCGGGGAGGGCTCGTCGGCCATGGCGGAGCCGGCCAGGCCGGTGATGGCGAGCACGGCGACCGTGCCGAGCACCGCGAGACGACGCTTGAACATGGATTCTCCTCACTGGGGACAACCGAACGCCTCGAGGATGGCCACCCGTACCTGAAGTGATCCTGAAGAGCGCCTGAGTGATCTTCAGGTTGGCTTTAGGTGCGCTGAGGCACCCTGGTCGGCGTGCGAGTGTTACTGGTGGAGGACGAGGAGCGGCTGGCCGACCTGGTCAAGGGCGGGCTGGCGGGCGAGGGCTTCGCGGTGGACGTGGCCCACGACGGCCGCGACGGGCTGTGGATGGCCACCGAGAACGCCTACGACGTGATCGTCCTGGACGTGATGCTGCCCAGACTGAACGGGTACGCGGTCTGCTCCAGGCTGCGCGAGGCGGGCGACTGGACGCCGATCATGATGCTCACGGCCAAGGACGGCATCTACGACGAGGCCGAGGCCCTGGACAACGGGGCCGACGACTACCTGGCCAAACCCTTCTCGTACGTGGTGCTGCTGGCCAGGCTGCGCGCGCTGGTGCGGCGGGGCGGGCGCGAGCGGCCGGTGTCGATCGGCGTCGGCGACCTCGTGATCGACCCGGCGGGGCTGCGCTGCCGCAGGGGCGAGAGGGAGATCCAGCTCACGCCGAAGGAGTTCGCGGTGCTGCACGCGCTGGCGCGCCGGGCCGGGGAGGTGGTCTCCAAGAGCGAGCTGCTGGCCCAGGCGTGGGACTTCGCCTACGACGGCGACCCGAACATCGTCGAGGTCTACATCAGCGCGCTGCGCCGCAAGATCGACGTGCCGTTCGGCAGGACGACGCTGATGACGGTGCGCGGCGCCGGGTACCGGCTGGAGGCCGCGTGAGCCGCTGGGGGTGGGCGGTGGCCGGGCTGTCCTCCGTGCGCCTGCGGGCGACGGTGGCGGCCACGCTCGTGGTGGCGCTGGCGCTCGGGCTGGCGGCGCTGATCCTGGTGGTGGCGCTGCGCGGCACCCTGGTGAGCACCGCCGACGCCGAGGCGGCCAAGAAGGCCATGGCGGCGGCCCCGTACGCGGAGACGCTCGAGCTCAAGCAGCCCGACGACGCCGGGGTGCGGCCGGTGACGCCCGCCACGCCGGCGGAGACCGCCCCGCTCGTCCAGGGCAAGGCCGGCGAGGTACGCCTGAAGGACGGCAGGGCGGTGCGGATCGCCGACCCCGACCTCCTGGTGACCAGGAAGCAGGCCGCCGCCGCCTCGGGATGGGCGGACCCGGGCGAGTACGCGGTCGCCGGGATCGAGGTGGCCACCGCGGCCGGGCCCGCCATGGTGATGGCCCGGGTGTCGCTGGACAGCGCGCAGCAGGCCCTCCAGACGCTGTACCAGACCCTGCTGCCCGGCGTGCCCGCGCTGCTGGCCGTGGTGGCGGGGATGACGTGGTTCTCGGTGGGCCGGGCGCTCGGCCCCGTGGCGGCGATCAGGGCCAAGGTGGCCGACATCACGGCCCGCGACCTGAACCAGCGGGTGCCCGTACCGCGCTCCAAGGACGAGATCGCCGCACTGGCGACCACCGTGAACGGCACGCTCGACCGGCTGGAGACCGCCGTGGAGCGGCACAAGAGGTTCGTCGCCGACGCCGCGCACGAGCTGCGCAGCCCCATCGCGACCCTGCGGGCCCGGCTGGAGCTGGCCGAGCCCAGCGAGCTCACCGAGGAGGCCCTGGCCGACGTCGAGCGCCTGCAGTCGCTGGCGGCCGACCTGCTCATGCTGGCCAAGCTGGACGCCGGCGAGCCGCTGCGCGTGGCCGAGCTGGACCTGGGCCAGGTGGCCGCCGAGGCGGCGCTGCGGGCCAGGCGGCGGCCGGAGGTGCGGGTGGAGCTGGACGTCGAGCCCGACGTGGTGATGAAGGGATCGAGCGCGCACCTCGACCGCCTGGTGACGAACCTGGCCGACAACGCCGTACGGCACGCCGCCTCGACCGTACGGGTCCGCGTGGCCGCGGACGGCGGGCAGGCGGTGCTGGAGGTGTGGGACGACGGGCCGGGGATCCCGCCCGGCCAGCGGGAGGCGGTGTTCGGCCGGTTCACCCGGCTGGACGAGGCGCGGGCCAGGGACGCGGGCGGCGCCGGGCTGGGGCTGCCGATCGCGCGGGACATCGCGCTCCTGCACGAGGGGTCACTCGTGTACGGCGACCGGGGGTTCGTCGCGTGTTTCCCGCTGCCTGACGGGTAGCGCGTAGTTCGTGCTGCTCCTAGTGACCATGAAACCGGCCCGCTCGTACACGCCGACGGCGCCCGTCGGGTTGTCGAGGTCCACGTTCAGCCCGGCGCTGCGATATCCCTGGCGCGCGAAGGCGGCCAGCGCGTGAGCGATCAGCGTGCTCGCCACGCCCCTGCCGCGCCACTCCCGCAGCGTGCCGACGATCATGATCCGGGCCTGGTCGCCGGAGGCGTGGGTGATCAGCGCGCCCACCACCCGGCCGCCGGCCAGGGCCAGGAACGAGGACAGGGGGCGGAAGTTGCGGGAGCCGGTGATGTGGCCAGCCCAGCTCTCCCTGGTGTGCGGCACGGCGCCCCAATGGTCCCTGAACGACTCGTTGCGTACGTGACGGGCGCCCTCGTCCAGCTCGGGCGTCCAGGTGGCGATCGTCACCCCGACGGGGGTCCTGGGCTCGCGCAGGCCGCCCTCCAGGCCCCGCTCCATCAGCGCGAACCTGCGCACGGCGGCGAAGCCGGCACTCGTGGCCAGCGCGTGGGCGCCCGGGTTGCGGTCGTCCGCGGCGAGGTGGATCTCCGCGGGAACGCCGGGGAAGGCCCGCTCGCTGAGCGCCGGCGCCGCGCCGACGGCCCAGCCGACGATCCGCCTGCCGAATCCCCGCCTGCGGTAGGACGGGTGCACGCCGCCCCACAGCCGCAGCACGTGCACCCCGCCCTCCGCGGACTGCCTGACCGGCAGGTGGCCGAAGGCCGCGACGCGGTCGCCGTCCCTGGCCGCGAGCGTGCTCCCCGCCAGGTCGATCCGGCGGTGGAAGAGCTGCTCGCGCACGTCCTCCACGCTGCGACGCTCGCCGGTGCCGTCGGCGTCCGCCATCGCGGCCCACAGGCCGGCCAGCGCGTGGGCGTCCTCGGGTTTCAGCGGCCCCCATTCCATGCGGGTGGCCTAGGCGTCGAGCTGCATGAAGGCGCGGGCGATCGCCTGACGGGAGACGTCCTCCGGATAGGGGAACGACTTGATCATGTCGCGCAGCCCCTCCACGTGGGCCTGCTTGGCCAGGTCGGCCACCAGGGCCAGCTCGTCGTGCTGCGCCAGCGCGTACGACCGGTCCACCACCGCGCCGTGCCCCGGCACGATCACCTGCTCGGGCATCTCGTTGAGCATCGCCGCCAGGGTGCCCGGCCAGTCGAGCGGGTACGAGTCGGCGAACGCCGGCGGCGCCCCCTCCTCCACCAGGTCACCGGCGAACACCACGCCCGCGTCGGGCACGTGCGCCACCACGTCGTTGCTGCTGTGCCCGAGCCCGAAGTACCGCAGGTGCACCATGCGGCCGCCGATGTCGAGGCCGGCCGCCACGGTGAACGTGTGGTCGGGCGGCACGATCGTCACCTCCTCCAGCTCCTCCCGCTGCTCCGGCCGCCGCTCGATCAGGGCGGCGCGCTGCTGCTCCCCGTCGGCCTCGATCTCCTCGACGCACCTGGCGTGGCCCCAGATCTCGGCGGGCAGGAAGATCGCGTTGCCGAAGTAGTGGTCGAAGTGGGAGTGGCTGTTGACGACCGTCCACGGGCTGGCGGTGATCGTACGGACGGCTTCGACGAGGTCCTGCGCCTCCCGGTGCGAGCTTCGGGTGTCGAGCACCAGGCAGTGCCCGTCGCCCACGATCAGTCCGGTGTTGAGGTCGTACGACCGATGCCGCCGGACGTAAACCCGGTCGCCTACCTCCTGCCATTGCTCGTTCATGTCCACCGACTCTAACTTTTGAGCCCTACTTTTAGGATCGTTGCATGGCATATGACTTCCAGGTCGTCGTCGACTCGGGCGACCCGCACCCCCTGGCCGACTGGTGGGCCGACGCGCTCGGCTGGCAGGTGGAGGCGCAGGACGAGTCGTTCATCAGGGAGTTGATCGACAAGGGTCACGCCTCCGAGGACGACACGACGACGCACAACGGCGCGCTGGTGTGGAAGGCGGGCGCGGCCATCAGGCATCCCGACGGCCTCGAACGTGCTCCGCGCGTGCTGTTCCAGCTCGTGCCCGAGCCCAAGTCGGTCAAGAACCGCGCGCACCTCGACATCCGGGTCGGGGCCGGCAACATCGAGGCGGAGGTCGCGCGGCTGACCGCCAGGGGCGCCAAGGAGCTGCACCGGGGCCGCCAGGGGCCCAACTGGTGGGTCACGCTCGCCGACCCGGAGGGCAACGAGTTCTGCGTGTCCTGATCAGCCCCGCAGGTACGCCAGCACCGCCAGCACCCTGCGGTGCCCGTCGGCGGCGGGCGGCAGGTCGAGCTTGGTGAAGATGTTGGCGATGTGCTTGGCCACGGCCGCCTCGGTGACGTGGAGCTCCTTGGCGATCGACGCGTTCGCGCGGCCCTCGGCGATGAGGCCGAGCACCTCCTGCTCGCGCGGGGTGAGCCTGCCCAGCGGGTCGCGCCGCCGCCTCAGGAGCTGGCGCACCACCTCGGGGTCCACGACCGTGCCGCCGCCCGCCACGCGGTCGAGGGCGTCGACGAACTCGCGTACGTCGCCGATGCGGTCCTTCAGCAGGTAGCCGACGCCCGCGCCGCCGCCGGACTCCAGCAGCTCGGCCGCGTACGTCTGCTCCACGTACTGGCTGAGCACCAGCACCGCCAGCTCCGGGTGGCGGGCGCGCAGCTCCAGCGCGGCGCGCAGGCCCTCGTCGGCGAAGCCGGGCGGCATGCGCACGTCGGTCACCACGGCCTCGGGGCGATGCTCGGCCACGGCCTCGACCAGGGCGGGCGCGTCGCCGACGGCGGCGACGACGGTGTGACCGAAGCGTTCGAGCAGGCCGGCCAGGCCCTCCCTGAGCAGGACGGCGTCCTCGGCGATCACCACGCGCACGGTCTCTCCCCTTCCCTTGCGCTCAGCACGGGATCTCCGCCCGCAGCCGGGTCGGGCCGCCTGGCGGGCTCGACAGGGACAGTCTCCCCTCGACCACGGACAGCCGGTCCGCCAGCCCCGTCAGCCCTGTCCCCTTGCCGGGGTCGGCCCCGCCGGCGCCGTCGTCGCGCACCTCGACGACGAGCGTGCCGCGCTCGACCCGGCCGGTGACGGCTCCCCTGGCGGCGCCGCTGTGCTTGGCGAGGTTCGCCAGGGCCTCGCTGACCACGTAGTACGCCGTCACCTCGACCGGGGCCGGCAGCCGGCCGGGCAGGTCGACGTCCACGTCCACCGGCACGGGGGAGCGCCCTGCCACGTCCCGCACCGCCGCGGCCAGCCCCCGGTCGGTGAGCACCGGGGAGTGCACGCCCCTGATCAGCTCGCGCAGCTCCACCAGCGCCTGCTTGGCCTCGTCGTGGGCCAGCCGGATCAGGCGGGCCGCCTCCGACCCCTCCGGCAGGTCCAGGCCGGCGACGCCGAGCGACATGGACAGCGAGACCAGCCGCTGCTGGGCGCCGTCGTGCAGGTCCCGCTCGATCCTGCGGCGCTCCATCTCGAACGCGTCCACCAGCCGCGCCCGCGACCGCAGCACCTCGGTGAGCTCGGACTGCGCCGGCGCCAGGATCGCGCGGGCCATCGCGCCGCGCGCGCCGGCCCAGGCGGTGATCGTGTACGCGGCGACGGGCAGCAGCAGCACGCCCGCGAGGGTGGACAGCACGCCGGCGATCGGCGTCAGCTCGTCCTGGAGCACCGGGGACAGGGCCAGGACCAGCGGGCCGCCGATCGTGAACGCCAGCATGACCAGATCGATCCACCACAGCACGAGGAGAGTCATGATCGCCAGCCCGGCCTCGCGCCGGCGCCGGTGCGGCGCCTCGGGCACGGGGACGGCGTCCACCAGGCGCAGGCGGAGGCGTTCGAAGGGCCCGACCAGCACGCTGCCCAGGGCCAGCGCGGCCAGGCCCGTGACGACGCCCAGCGCCGGGGTGACGAGCGTGCCGCCGGCGGCCGCGGCCGCCGCGACGCACCCCGCGGCCACGCCGGGAACGGCGCTGGCCGCCAGGTACGCCGCGCCGCGCCAGGGCCAGCCGGAGGCCAGGAACGGCAGAGGGTGCCGGGTCAGGGCTTCGAGCGCGGTCCTGTTGAGCACCATGTGACCGTATCGGCCGAGGTCAGGGGCGCGCAGTAGTGCCAGGGATAGCTTCCGCGCCCGCGCCTGTCACCCGTACGGCCCGTTGCCGCCGGACACCGCCGGCGCGTTGACCTGGCTTCCCGCGGACCGCCTGACGTAGGGCAGCACCCCGATCTGGAAGTCGTCCTCGTAGATGATCGTGCCGGGATCGGGCGAGCGCACGACGTCGTACGCGACGCCGTACCGGCGCAGCAGGTCCTCCAGCGGCGCGAGCGCGTCGATGAGGCAGGCCGCGCCCGGCTTGAACCACGGGACGGCGCGGATGGTGTTGCCGTCCGCGTAGAACGGCGGGTACGGCAACCGCGCGATGAACCAGTCGTCCACCTTCGTGAACAGTTCGTCGTCCACCGGGGTCAGCCGACCGGCGCGGCGGAGATGGTGACAGGCGGCGAAGATGCCCACGGGCACGCCGAGCCGCCCGTAATAGCGGACCTGGAACCGTACAAAAGGGCCGCCGTCGCCTTTGCGCAGGGGTTTCCGGCTTCCATGAGTCACATTGCTGGTTTACCCCGTCCGATCGGCGGGCCCACGAAACGCCTACCCTGCGGACACGCTTGTCGCACGCCGCGGTCAGGCGTTCGCGGTCAGTCCGGCGACCTGCCTGGCCCGCTCGCCGTGGGTCCGGTGGGGCACGCTCATCTCCCGGCCGCCGCTCATGGTGGACGAAGGCTACCGATCTTGGCGCCCGCGGCGGAAGTCGAGGCCCTCGAACGCGCCCGACTCGCGCCAGCCGTCGATGTAGGCGAAGTACGCCATCGCCCCGTGCGGGTGGCCGACGCCGAGCCAGCTCTTCCTGCCGGGATCCTGGCCCTCGTTGTTGTAGTAGCCGGGCGTGCAGTCCTGGGAGCCGAGCAGGCGGCCGGTGCCCGACAGGAGGAACTCCACCCAGCCCTCCTCCGCCTCCTTGGTGGGCTCGACCTCCGCGTACCCGTGGTCGAGGGCGTGCCTGACGGTGACGGCGATGGTCCTGCCCGCCTCCGTCAGGTTGTGCGGGATGTTGGAGATGAGGTTGGCGCCCTGCGTCGGCTGGACGAGGAAGGCGTTGGGGAAGCCGTGCACGTGCACGCCGTGCAGCGTGCGCATGCCGTCGGCCCAGTGCTCCGACAGCCGGACGCCGCCGCGCCCGGTCAGGTCGTAGCCGGCGCGGCGGATGTAGTCGGTGCCGACCTCGAAGCCCGAGGCGTAGATGACGCAGTCCACCTCGTACTCCCGGCCCGCCGCCACCACGCCCCGCTCCGTGATGCGCTCGACGCCCTTGCCGCCGGTGTCGACGAGGTGGGTGTTCGGCAGGTTGAACGCCTGGAGGTACTCGTCGTGGAAGCAGGGGCGCTTGCAGAGCTGGCGGTACCAGGCCTTCAGGTTGCGCGCGGTCTCCGGGTCCTGGACGACGGCGTCCACGCGGGCGCGGATCTCCTCCATCTTCTCGAAGTCGGCGTCCTCGAAGGCGGCCAGCATGCTCTCCTGGGTGAGCTCCTCGGGCCGCAGGTGCTCGATCTTGGCGCGGAAGCGGCGGGAGATGTCGGTCCAGCCGTCCATGACCAGGTCCTTCTCTGCGGGGGCGCCGGTCTGGTTGGCCGTGAAGTTCTCCAGCCAGCGCTGCTGCCAGCCGGGCGTCGCGATCGTGGCGAACCACTCGGGGTCGGTCGGCCGGTTGTCGCGCACGTCCACGGAGGACGGCGTGCGCTGGAAGACGTACAGCTCGGCGCAGGCCCTGGCCAGGTGCGGCACGCACTGCACGGCGGTGGCGCCGGTGCCGATGACGGCCACCCGCTTGTCCGCCAGCCGGTCCATTGGCGCGCCGGAGGGGTCGCCGCCCGTGTACGCGTAGTCCCAGCGGCTGGTGTGGAAGGCGTGGCCGCGGAAGTCGTCGATGCCCGGGATGCCGGGCAGCTTGGGCACGTGCAGCGGGCCGATGCCCATGGCGACGAACTGGGCGGTGAACGCGTCGCCGCGGTCGGTCCTGATCAGCCAGCGGGAGCGGGTCTCGTCCCAGGTCAGGTCCGTGACCTCGGTGTGGAGGAGGGCGTTGTCGTACAGGCCGTAGTGCTTGCCGATGCGGCGGCAGTGCTCGAGGATCTCGGGCGCGTGCGCGTACTTCTCGGTCGGCATGTGGCCGGTCTCCTCGAGCAGCGGCATGTACACGAACGAGGCCGTGTCGCACTGCGCGCCCGGGTAGCGGTTCCAGTACCAGGTGCCGCCGAAGTCGCCGCCCTTCTCCACGATGCGGACGTCCTCGACCCCCGCCTCCTTCAGCCGGGCGCCGGTGACGAGCCCGGCGAAGCCGCCGCCGATGAAGGCGAACGTCACGTGGTCGGTCTTGGGGTCGCGCTCGATCCGGGGGGTGTACGGGTCGTCGAGGTAGCGGGAGAAGCGGCCGGTGAGGCGGAGGTACTGGTCGTTGCCGTCCGGGCGCAGCCGCTTGTCGCGTTCCTCGCGATATTTCCGGCGCAGGGCTTCCTTGTCGATGGTCATGGATGTCCTCCGCGAGACGCGACGACAGATTGGCGACCGAATTCCAGAATGTCATTCGGTAATGGCGTGGACAAGGGGGCCCGCGGTATCCCGGAGCGGTGACCGGGATGTCCACTATTGTGGGGGCCCGGACACACGAGGAAGCGGATCTGTCTTGGCCCATCGCGCACTGGTCATCGCCATGTTGCCGGCGATCGGGCTGCGGGTGCTCGCGGTGCTCGGCTTCCCGCCCGCGATCCTCTTCTACGGCGACTCCTTCGCCTTCCTCAAGGAGGAGCTGGCACCGGGGACCGCGCGCCCCTCCGGCTACTCCCTGCTGCTGGCGCTGCTGCGGCCCGCGCACAGCCTCACGCTGGTGACGGTCCTGCAGCACCTGCTGATGCTCGCGCTGGCGGTGGCCCTGTACGCGCTGCTGCGCCGCCGCGGACTGCCGGGCTGGGGCGCGACGCTGCTGGTCACGCCGCTGCTCTACGACGAGTTCCTCATCCTGCTCGAGCACATGATCATGGCGGACGCCGTCTTCGTCGTGCTCGTCACGGCGGCCGTCGCGCTGATCGTCTGGCGGGTCACCCCGGCCACGGCCGCCGTGGGCGGGATGCTGCTGGGCCTGGCCGGGATCACCAGGACCGTCGGCCTGCCGCTGCTGCTCCTGACCGCCGCGTACCTGCTGATCAGGCGGTACGGCTGGCGCCCCCTGGTGGCACTGCTGGTGGCCGGGGCGATCCCGCTCGGCGCGTACGCGACCTGGATGAAGGTGGAGAAGGGCAAGTTCGGCCTCACCGAGGCCGACGGGAACTTCCTGTGGTCCAGGACCATGAGCTTCGCCGACTGCGCGGTCATCAAGCCGCCGGAGCGGCTGTCCGTTCTCTGCCCGGACATGCCGGTCGAGCAGCGGCCGTATCCGCCGCACTGGTTGTGGGAGAGCTTCTCGCCGCTGCTCAAGGTGCCGGGCACGGCCAACAGGAACCAGCTCGCCGGCGAGTTCGCCAGGCAGGCCATCCTCGCCCAGCCGGGCGCGTACCTGGGGGCGGTGGCGACCGACCTCAAGCAGCTGCTGCGCTGGGAGCGCACGGGGGTGGACGAGAAGACGCCGTACAAGCTGCCCGTCTCCGAGCGGCCGATCAGCGAGTCGGTGCGCGGGGTGGCCGAGTCGTACGAGGCGGGCCCGGCGGCGACCCGGGTGGTCGAGCCGTTCGCCGGGTGGCTGCGGGCCTACCAGCGCTTCGGGTACGTGCCGTTCCCGCTGCTCACGCTGGCCCTGCTCGGGACGCTGGCGGCGGCGCTGGTCAGGCGGCGCTGGGACGCGCTGCTGCCGGGGCTGGCCGCGCTCGCGCTGGTCGCCTCGCCGCCGTTCCTGGCGGCCTTCGACGTGCGGTACGTGATCCCGGCGATCCCGCTGATCTGCCTGGCGGCCGGGCTGGCCCTGGCCAAGGGGGACCGGGCGGCGCCGGCGGAGGAGCCGGAAGCGGTCAGGGCGGCCTGAACCGCTGTGTTACGGTGCCCCGCAAGGTGACGCTCACAGGTGATGGGAAGCTATGACGGAGGCCGGGCCGACGGGTGACGACCTGGTCGAGATGCTCGCCGCGCCGGCCAACCCGCTGCGGCTGCGCATCATCGCCCGGCTCGCGGCCGGGCGCGACTACGTGAGCCACCTGGCCCGCGAGATCGGCATCAGCCGCCCGCTGCTGCACATGCACCTGCGGCGGCTGGAGGCCGCCGGGCTGATCGCCGGCAGCCTGGAGCTGTCGGACGACGGCAAGGCCATGAAGTACTACGAGGTCACGGACTTCAGCCTGCACCTGACCGCGTCTTCGCTGGCCGAGGCGGCCAGGACGCTCACGAGGCCGGACCCCGAGGAGGGCTCCTGGGCCCGAGGTGATCTTCTTCCTCGGGGTGCTGATCCTCGTCACGTTCCTGATCAGCGTCCTCACCGTGGGGATCTTCGAGTCCCGCAAGTCCCGGCGGCAGGCCGACGCGGCCGAGGAGCTGCGCGGGCTCATGGCGCGGTTCGAGGAGCTCGCCCGGAGCACGGTGGAGGCGCAGGAGCGCATGGCCGCAGAGCTGGCGGAGCTGCGCTCCCGGACGGAGTCGAACGAGCGGATCTTACGGACCGTGGAGTGACGCCTCCTACGGGGTGACGGGGGAGGCGTCGAAGCGGGTGACGAAGCGGCGCTGCCACGGGGTCTCGACCGCGTGCCTGTCGTAGTGCTCGCGCACGTAGGCCACCGCGCGGTCGCCGGGGACGCCGTCGAGCACGGCCAGGCAGGCCAGGGCGGTGCCGGTGCGGCCCTTGCCGCCGCCGCAGGCGACCTCGACGCGCTCTGTGGCGGCGCGGCTCCACGCTTCGCGCAGGGCCTCGGCCGCGGCCGGACGGTCGGACGGGAGCCAGAAGTCGGGCCAGCGCACCCACCGGTGCTCCCAGCCGACGCCCGGTGGCTCCTTGCCGAGGAGGTAGAGGGCGAAGGCCGGCTGCGGGCCTGAGGGAAGGGGGTGGCGCAGGCCCCTGCCGCGGACGAGGCGGCCCGATGGCAGGCGCAGCACGCCCGTGGCTGAAGGGTCCCAGGTCTCGGTCATGAGGCCGAGCGTAACCAGGACGGCCCTGCCCGCAGCGGGCTTCCGCTTTCGGCTGACGCCCGTCCGGCCCGAGGCGCCTGCGAGGCGCGGGCTTCCACCCGTACGACCTGCGCCGGTCATGTGCCCTTGATGCCGGTCAGCCAGCCGCCGGCCAGTTCGGTGACGAGGGCGCCGCCCCGGTCCGTCAGGTGGATGTGGTCCACGAGCAGCTCCCGGCCCCCCGCGCGGGCGATCTCGTCCCAGGTGCGCCGGAGCAGGTAGTGCTGGGCGGCGACGGTGAAGGCGAGCGGGAAGCTGAAGCCGTACGACGTCCGGGTGTCGTGCCGGAGGATGTCCGCCATGCGCTCGTGCAGGGCCAGGTAGTCCGTTCCCGTCCGGGCGGCGAGGTCCTTGACGGCGGCGTTGTAGCCGGTGAGGGTGCGGTTGATCGGGGCGTTCAGGTCCTCGCCGAGCGGGGGCAGGGACATGAGGGCGACGCGGGCGCCGGTGCCGCTCCTGACGCGGTCCACGATCGCGCGCAGGTTGGCGCGGTACTCGGCCGGCGGGACGCCGTTGCGTACGTCGTTGGTGCCGATGAGGAGCGTCACCGCGGCGGGGCGGCAGGCCACGATGTCGGTGTCGACACGCTGGAGCAGGTCGGCGGTGGTGTCGCCGTTGCTGCCCGCGTTGACGAACTCGTACGCGGGGAACGCCGCGCGCAGCGAGGCCACCCAGTCGGCGCCGAGCGAGCCCTGGGTCATGCTGGCTCCGGCCGCCACGACGCGCGGCCTGGTGGCCCGCGTCGCGCAGGCGTCGGCGGGCGGGTTGTCGGCCGGGCGGAGGAAGGTGAGGTAGGCGACGGTCCCGGTGGCGCAGAGCGCGGCGGCGAGCAGCAGGCTGATGGTGATGACGATGGGTCTCTTCATCTAGACTCCTGGTTGGTAAACACTTACTAACCCAGATCGCAGGCTAGTGAGTGTTTACTAACCATGTCAACGGCGAGAGGGCGACCATGGGCACCAGAGACGTGATCCTCGACGCGGCGGCCGAGGTCATGGCCGAGCGAGGCCTGGCCAACGTGACCACGCGCCAGATCGCACGGGCCGCCGGCTTCACCGAGGCGGCCCTGTACAAGCACTTCCCCAGCAAGGCCGACCTGATGGTGGCCGTGATGCGGGAGCGCTCCCCCGACTTCTCCCCGCTCGCCGGGGCACTGCGCGGCGGGGGCAGCCTGGCGGACGCCCTCACCGCCGTGGCCAGGGCGGCCATCGAGCTGTACCGCGCCGGGTTCCCCATGTTCGCCTCGGTGTTCGCCGACCCGGCCACCCTGACCACGCACAAGGAAGAGCTACGGCAGGAGGGAGCCGGGCCGCACAAGCCGAACGAGGCGCTGGCCGCCTACCTGCGCGCCGAGCAGGCGGCGGGCCGGGTGCGGGCCGGGGCGGACGTGCGGGCGGCGGCCGGGCTGCTGCTCGGGGCCTGCTTCCAGCACGCGTTCCTGGAGCACATGTCGGAGGCGGGGTTCCGGGACGACGAGGAGGCGGCGGCCTCGTTCGTCCGCACGCTGCTCGACACCCTCACCCCCACGCCACCACCGTGTCCGCCGCCCAGCGCCTGACGCGCTCCTCGTGCCCCTCGGCCGGGAAGGTGCCGTCCAGGGCGACGTCGGTGATCGTCGTGGCGTACCCGGGCGGCGGCGTGGCACCGCCGGGGAAGGGCGGCGCGCCGGGGAAGTCGTCCGCGCCGGGCGTGTGGCCGCCGTGTCGGTGGGAGTTGAGCCGGCGGGCGCGCCGGGTCAACGGGGTGAGGGCGGCGAGCCCGCCGCGCAGGTAGACGTGCAGCAGCGCCCACTGGGCCGGCGTGGCCGAGCCGGCGCCGCGCGAGGGGTGCTGCAGGTAGTAGCAGGCCACCGTGACGGCGTGTACGGGCTCGTCGTGATCCCGAACTCGAGCCGAGCCAGGTCGAGCGCGTCCACGGCTCAGCGCCCGGACCGCCGGAAGACCCCGAACTCGACCAGGAGCCCGAGGACGGCGCCTCCGGCGAAGGCGATGAGCTCGTCCACCCCGAGGCCGGTGTCCCGGGTCATCAGCAGGGTGACCAGCACGTTCCCGACGATGATCCCCGCAATGACGAGGACGACCAGCCGCACCGTCCGCCCGGGGGATCCGCCGGCCTGTTCCGCACTCATCTGGGTGTCTCCTTCATTGTAGGCACGCTACACGTAGGCAGCCTACATATAGAAGAACCCGGCCGCTAATCCTTGATGCGCTTCATGGTGAGGTGGGAGTCCACCCGGGAGACCGCGGCCAGCGGCAGGATCTGCTGGCTGAGGAACCTCTCGTAGGCGAACTGATCGGCCACCGCCACGCGCATGTAGTAGTCGGGCCGCCCGAACATCCGCCGGAACTCCAGCACCTCCTCCAGCGCCGCCACCCGCGACTCGAACTCCTCGACGGTCTGCAGGTCGTTGACCGCGATCTCCACCGACACGACCACCTCCAGCGAGCGGCCGAGCGCCTCGGGCGAGATCTGCGCCCGGTACCCGGCGATCACCCCGGCCTCCTCCAGGCGCTTGACCCGGCGCAGGCACGGCGGCGGCGTCAGCCCCACCCTGCGGGCCAGCTCCACGTTCGACATCCGGCCGTCCTGGGCCAGCTGGAACAAAATTTCACGATCAACGTGATCCAGGATAATAAGATTGCTCATCTGTCCGATTTCCCCTAACGCGTGAAACCATATTATGCGGGATAAGCACTAAAATTACTTTCATGCGAACGCGGGATTTCACGGCGGCTGCGGCCGACACCGCCTCGGTGGGGCTGAGCCTGTTCCCCCTCGGGGTCAGCTTCGGCGTGCTGGTGGCGCACGCCGGGCTGGACTGGTGGTGGGCGACGGTGTTCACCGCCGTGATCTACGCGGGGTCGCTGGAGTTCCTGCTGCTCGGGCTGGTCGCCGCCGCGACGCCCCTGGGGCAGATCGCCGTCACGGCGCTACTGGTGAACATGCGGCACGTCTTCTACGCCCTGTCCTTCCCGCTGCGCCAGGTCCGCCCGCTCGGCCGCCTCTACGCGACCTTCGCGCTCACCGACGAGGCGTACGCGCTGACCGCGGGCGGGCGCGCCCGCGGCTGGAGCGGCGCGCGCATCCTGTGGATGCAGGCGCTGTGCCAGGCCTACTGGGTCGGCGGCGCCACCGCGGGAGCGCTCGCCGGCGCGCTGGTCCCGGTCACCCTGCACGGGCTGGACTTCGCGCTGACCGCCCTGTTCGTGGTGCTGACGATCGACGCCTGGCGGGACCGGCGCGACCTGCCGACGCCGCTGCTGGCCGCGGCGAGCTTCGCCGGCGCCGCGCTCCTGACCCCGGGGCAGCTCCTGCCGGTCGCGATGGGCCTGTTCACGGCCGGCCTGCTCATCCGGTACGCCCTGCGCCACCGCCGCCCGGCCCCGGCCCCGGTCATGGTCCCGGCCCCGGTCACCGCACCCGTCGCTGCCGGCGCCACGGCCACCAGGCCGGCGCCCTCGGCCCCTTCACCCGTACCGGTATCGACCTCGGGCCTGGGCCCGGAGAGGTAGCACCACCGTGCCCACCCCGCTCTACCTGGCCGCCGTCGTGGCCGTCAGCGCCGCGATCACGTGGGGCCTGCGTGCCCTGCCCTTCGCCGTGCTGGGCCCGCTGCGGCGCTCGTCCGTCCTGCAGTTCCTGGCCCTGCAGATGCCGACCGGCATCATGCTGATCCTGGCTCTCTACACCCTGCGCGACCTGCGCCCCACGCCCTGGACCGCCATGGTGCCGGCCGTCCTGGCCCTGGCGGCCGCGGTCGGGCTGCACCTGAAGACCCGCAACGCGGTGATCAGCGTCCTGGGCGCGACCGCCGTGCACGTGGTGCTGTCGACGTTCTGGCACGCCGGCTGACCGCTACGCGCGGTCGAGCTCCCCGCGCGGGAAAGGCGTCCGCTTGCTCTCGCCGACCAGCCGCCCGGCGAACTCCTCGAAGACGAGAGCGGTCGCGGCGTGCCGATCGACGAGCCCGGCGACGGCCTCGGAGAGCTGATCGCGCCGGACGCCGCCCGCCACCCATTCGCGCAGGAACCGGACGTGTTCCCTCCTCTCCCGCGTGCCGCCCGGCAGGTGGTGGCGAAGGAGGTGACTGGTGGTGTAGTACCGGTCGTAGGAGAGGTGATCGTCGAGGAAGCGGGACTCCTCGGCGGACAGCGTGAACCGCGTGCTCAGGGCCAGCCCCAGATCGGCGAAGTAGATCTCGCGGCCGTCGGTGAGCAGATTGAGGAAATGGGCGCCCCTCCGGAGCGGTATCGGGGATCACCCGCCAGTGGCACAGGAGGGGGAACCCGGCGAAGGCGCCGGTCAGCACGCGCGGCTCGGCCGCCGCGACCAGCTCGGCCACCTCCCGGTCGCTCAGCATGGCCAGCGCGGTGGACACGGCGTCGTAGGCGGCCAGGCGAGCCGGGTCGGTGGGCGGCACGAGCTGTCGGCTCCCGGGGGGCGAGGCGGCACGTGCGCTCACTCTCGCACACGTGCGGAGCAGCCGTTTTCTCAAGCTCCGCCGGGCGGACGGTAAAACCCTGACCCGGGACATAACTGGGACTGTTCGTTATCTTGTATCTCTCGTGTTTATGGCGGTAAGTTGTGGCGCCATGACCGCACCCAGGACTCCGACCACCGCCGAGGAGTTGCGCGGCGCCGGCCTGCGGGTGACCGCCGCCCGGGTCGCGTTGCTCGACACCGTCCGGCACGGCGACCACCTCGATGTCGAGGCGATCGCCTCCGGGGTGCGCGAGCGCGTGGGTCATGTCTCCCTGCAAGCCGTGTACGAAGCCCTCCACGCGCTCACCGCGGCGGGTCTCGTGCGCCGGATCGAACCGGCCGGGAGCCCGGCCCGGTACGAGGGGCGCGTGGGGGACAACCACCACCACATCGTGTGCCGGTCGTGCGGCGCGGTCGCCGACGTCGACTGTGCGGTCGGTCATGCCCCGTGCCTGCATGCCGCCGACGACCACGGCTTCGCCATCGACGAGGCCGAGGTCATCTACTGGGGCCGGTGCCCCGATTGCTCCACCAACCGCACTGCGTGAGCTGCTGAACCCAAGTCCTGGAAGGATTCCCATGACCGAGAACCATGACGCGATCGTCACAGACCCGAAGGCAGAGGGCGAAGGCGCCGGCTGCCCGGTCGCGCACACGCGCGCTGCCCACCCGACCCAGGGTGGCGGCAACCGTCAGTGGTGGCCGGAGCGGCTCAACCTGAGGATCCTCGCCAAGAACCCCGCCGTGGCCCGCCCCTACGGCGACGACTTCGACTACCGCGAGGCGTTCCTCAGCCTCGACCTCCCGGCCGTCAAGCGTGACATCGCCGAGGTGCTGACCACCTCCCAGGACTGGTGGCCGGCCGACTTCGGGCACTACGGCCCGCTGATCATCCGGATGGCCTGGCACAGCGCCGGCACGTACCGGATCAGCGACGGCCGCGGCGGCGCCGGCGCCGGCCAGCAGCGCTTCGCGCCGCTCAACAGCTGGCCCGACAACGCCAACCTGGACAAGGCCCGCCGCCTGCTGTGGCCGGTCAAGAAGAAGTACGGCCGCAACCTCTCCTGGGCCGACCTCATGATCCTCGCCGGGAACGTGGCGCTGGAGACGATGGGCTTCGAGACGTTCGGCTTCGCGGGCGGCCGCGAGGACGTCTGGGAGGCCGAGGAGGACGTCTACTGGGGTCCCGAGACCACGTGGCTCGGCGACGAGCGCTACACGGGCGACCGTGAGCTGGAGAAGCCGCTGGGCGCCGTCCAGATGGGCCTCATCTACGTCAACCCGGAGGGCCCGAACGGCAACCCCGACCCGCTCGCCGCGGCCAGGGACATCCGCGAGACGTTCCGCCGGATGGCGATGAACGACGAGGAGACCGTCGCCCTGATCGCGGGCGGTCACACGTTCGGCAAGACCCACGGCGCGGGCCCGTCCGACCACGTCGGCGCCGACCCCGAGGCCGCCACCCTGGCGGAGCAGGGCCTGGGCTGGAGCAACACGTTCGGCACCGGCAAGGGCGGCGACGCGATCACCAGCGGCCTCGAGGGCATCTGGACCAACACCCCGATCACCTGGGACAACAGCTTCTTCGAGATCCTGTACGGGTACGAGTGGGAGCTGTTCCAGAGCCCGGCGGGCGCCAACCAGTGGCGGCCGAAGGACGGCGCCGGGGAGGGCACCGTCCCCGACGCGCACGACCCGTCCAAGCGCCACGCGCCCACGATGCTCACGACCGACCTCTCGCTGCGCGTCGACCCGATCTACGACCAGATCTCGCGCCGCTTCCGCGACAACCCGCAGGAGTTCGCGGACGCGTTCGCCAAGGCCTGGTACAAGCTGACGCACCGCGACATGGGCCCGATCGTGCGCTACCTCGGCCCGGAGGTCCCGTCCGAGGTGCTGCTCTGGCAGGACCCGCTGCCCGCGCGCACGTACGAGCTCATCGACGCCGACGACATCGCCGCGCTCAAGAGCCAGATCCTGGCCTCGGGCCTGCCGGTGTCGCAGCTCGTGTCCACCGCGTGGGCGTCCGCCTCGTCCTACCGCAACAGCGACAAGCGCGGCGGCGCCAACGGCGCCCGCGTCCGCCTGCAGCCGCAGATCGGCTGGGAGGTCAACGACCCCGACCGCCTCGCCACGGCGCTCGGCACCCTCGAGGGCATCCAGAAGGCCTTCAACGGCGCCCAGACCGGCGGCAAGCAGGTCTCGCTGGCCGACCTGATCGTGCTCGCCGGCGGCGCGGCGGTGGAGCAGGCGGCCAAGGACGCCGGCTTCGACATCGAGGTGCCGTTCACGCCGGGCCGCGTGGACGCCACGCAGGAGCAGACGGACGTGGAGTCGTTCGCCGCGCTCGAGCCGACCGCCGACGGCTTCCGCAACTACCTCGGCAAGGGCAACCGCCTGCCGGCCGAGTTCCTGCTGCTGGACAAGGCGAACCTGCTGAACCTGTCCGCGCCCGAGATGACCGTCCTCGTCGGCGGCCTGCGCGTCCTCGGCGCGAACCACCAGCAGACGCAGCACGGCGTCTTCACCACGACCCCCGGCGTCCTGACCAACGACTTCTTCGTCAACCTGCTCGACCTGGGCACGACGTGGAAGGCGACGTCCGAGGACCAGAGCACGTTCGAGGGCCGCGACGCCGACACGGGCGAGCTCAAGTGGACCGGCACCCGGGCCGACCTGGTGTTCGGCTCGAACTCCGAGCTGCGGGCGCTGGCCGAGGTGTACGCGAGCGACGACGCGAAGGAGAAGTTCGTGCGGGACTTCGTCGCGGCGTGGGCCAAGGTCATGAACTCCGACCGGTTCGACCTGGTCTGATCTCGTTCGTCGTAGCGGGTTCGGTCGGGGAACCCGCGTGACGTAGTGCGGAGTCCTGTGCGAGCGGGCGGCGTCATGCCCGCTCGCACAGGACCGCGGCCCCCGCGGACGGGGTGGCCTCGCACGGCATGCGCCCGTGCGCGCGGGATGCCGCCCCCGGCGGACCCGGCTCGCCCGCGCGCGGCCCGGCCTACTCGTCCTCGGAGAAGACGACCTCGCGGCGCCTGCGGATCGCCGGGAGGACGGCGACCACCAGGGCCGCCGCCGTCAGGAGCAGGAGGACGGCGGAGATCGGGCGGGTGAGGAAGACCGTCGCGTCGCCGCGGGAGATGATGAGCGCCCGCCGCAGGTTCTCCTCCAGCAGCGGCCCGAGGACGAACCCGAGCAGCAGGGGCGCGGGCTCGCAGCCGCACTTGATCAGGACGTACCCGAGAAGGCCGAAGAAGACGATCGCGTAGACGTCGAACGCGTTGAACGACAGCGAGTACGTGCCGATCGCCGCGAACAGGATGATCATCGGGAACAGCACCTGGTACGGGATGTGCAGCATGCGCACCCAGATGCCGATCAGCGGCAGGTTCAGCAGCACGAGCAGCACGTTGCCGATCCACATCGACGCGATCAGCCCCCAGAACAGCTCCGGCTCGTCGGTGAGGACGTTCGGGCCCGGGGTGATGCCGTGGACGATGAACGCGCCGACCATCAGCGCCATCACCGGGTGCGCGGGCAGGCCCAGGGTGAGCAGCGGGATGAACGACGTCTGGGCGGCGGCGTTGTTGGCCGACTCGGGGCCGGCGACGCCCTCGATCGCGCCGTGCCCGAACTCCTGCCGCCGCTTGGAGATCCGCTTCTCCACGGCGTAGGAGGTGAACGAGGCCAGCACGTGGCCGCCGCCGGGCAGGACGCCGAGCGCGGCGCCGAGCCCGGTGCCCCGCAGGATGGGACCGACGATCCTGCGCCGGTCCTCGGGGGTCGGCCAGAGGTTCTTCACCCTGCTGACGACCATCGTGCGGGTCCGCTCGTTCTCCAGGTTGCGCAGGATCTCGGCCACCCCGAACATGCCGACGGCGACCGACACGAAGTCGATGCCGCCGTACAGCTCCCGCTGCTCGAAGACGAACCTGGGGGTGCCGGTGTAGATGTCCTGGCCTACGGTGCCGAGCAGGACGCCGAGCCCGATCATGGCCAGGGCCTTGAGCGCCGAGCCGCGGGCCAGCGCGATCGACACGATCAGGCCGAGCAGCACCAGCGAGAAGTAGTCGGCCGCGCCGAACTGCAGCGCGACCCTGGCCAGCGGCGGGGCCGCGACGGCCAGCACGACGGTGGCGATCGTACCGGCGACGAAGGAGCCGACGGCGGCGGTGGCCAGCGCCGCGCCGGCCCTGCCCTGCCGGGCCATCTCGTGGCCGTCGAGTGCGGTGACCGCGGCCGACGACTCGCCGGGCAGGTTGATCAGGATGGCGGTCGTCGAGCCGCCGTACTGGGCGCCGTAGTAGATGCCGGCCAGCATGATCAGCGCCGTCACCGGCTCGAAGCTGAACGTGATCGGCAGCAGCATCGCCACCGTGGCCGTCGGGCCGATGCCGGGCAGCACGCCGACCGCCGTGCCGAGCAGCACTCCCACGAAGCAGTACAGGACGTTCTGGACGAGGAGGGCTGTCGAGAAGCCCAGTGCGAGGTTGTCGAGGAGTTCCATGCCCTCTCAATCCGGATGCGGCGTCAGAAGCCCAGCCACGGGCCCACGAGCGGGATCCGTAGCTGGAGTCCGACGACGAAGATGAGCGTGCCGGCCGCGGTGAGCCCGGCCGCCACCGCCACGGCCATGAGCGGGCGGACGCGCGTGCTGGCCAGCGTCGTGAGCAGGGCGGTCACCGCCGACGCCGGCACGAACCCGAGGCCCCGTACGGTGAAGCCGAAGAACAGCAGCGCGAGCACGATGACGGCGATCGCCCGCCAGGGGACCGGCCCGAACGCGGCCACCTCGCCCGCGACGAGCCCCTTGACGACGATCGCCAGCCCCAGGGCGGCCACGACCGCGCCGGCCAGCAAGGGAAAGGCGCCGGGGCCCATCCGCAGCGGGGTGCCCAGCTCGTAGCCGAGCGACCCCGCCGCGAACGCGCCACCGATCAGGACGAAGACGGCTCCGGCGAGGACGTCAGGGAAGGATCGGCGGTGCTTCACCTCAGGAGGCCTTGACCCCGGCGTCGGCGATCACCTTGCCCCAGGTGCCGATCTGCTCCTGGAGCTTGGTCCGGTGCGCCTCGGCAGTGGCGTCCTCGGCCGGGACCGGCGCGGTGCCGAGCTTGGCCATCTGGTCGATGACCTTCTGGTCGGCCAGCGCCACCTTCAGCGCCTCGGTCAGCTTCTGGACGACCTCCGGCGGCGTGGCCTTCGGGACGTACAGGCCGTGCCAGACGCTGACCTGGAGCTGCGGCAGGCCGGCCTCGGTCGTGGTGGGCAGGTCGGGCAGGCTCTTGACCCGCTCCGGCGTGGTGACCGCGTACGCCTTGACCTCGCCCGCGGTGATCTGGCCGCTGGTGTTGGTCGTCTGGTCGCACATGAAGTCGACCTGGCCGCCGACGAGGTCGGTCAGCGCGGGGCCGGTGCCCTCGTACGGGACCTCCTGCAGCTTGACGCCGGTCGCGGTCTGGAACAGCAGGCCGCACAGGTGGGAGGCGGCGCCGATGCCGGCGTTGGCCAGGGTGACCTTGCTCGCGTTCGCCTTGACGTGGGTGACGAGCTCCTGGAGCGTCTTGGGCGCGAAGTCCTTGCGGGCGACGATCGTCATCGGCACCTCGGTGACGAGCCCGACCGTCTGGAAGTCCTCGAGCGGCTTGTAGTCGAGGTTCTGGTAGAGGGCGGGGGCCGTGGACATGCCGATGTGGTGCATGAGCACGGTGTAGCCGTCGGGATCGGCCCGCGCGACCTCGCCGGCGCCGACCGTGCCGCCGGCGCCTTCGACGTTCTGTACGACGATCTTGCCGCCGAGCTTGGCGGCCATCGGCTCGGCGATCATGCGGGTGACGGTGTCCGTCGGTCCGCCCGCGCTGAACGGCACGACGAACGTGATGTTCTTGTCCGGGTAGCCTCCGCCCGTGGCGCCTCCCGTGGCGGTGGTGCCGCCGTTGCCGGCACAGGCGGCGACGAGCGAAACGACGCCGATCGCGGTGATGATCCGGGTGGAGGCCCGGTACCTGCTGGTCGTTCTCATATGGCGACCTCCTCGTCAGCGCATGCCCGTTGGTCAGTGAGTGCGCGGCCTCAGTCTCGGGTGGCAGGGACGCGGATGGTGTCAGAGAAATCTCAAGGAATGCGCTGGATGTCAGAAGAATCCCAAGAAGTGAAGGGCTAACACAAGCGCCGTCCGCGCCGTACAATCCGCCGGTATGCGGATCACCATCATCGAGGATGACGACCGCGTGGCGCGGGGCCTGGTGACCGTCCTGGCCCAGGCGGGCTTCGAGGTCCACCGCATCGCCACCGCCGCGGAGGCCGTGCGCGCCGCGCCGTCCGATGTGGTGCTCGTCGATCTGGGCCTGCCCGACGGCGACGGTCTCGACGTGATCCGCAAGCTGCGCGACCGGCCGGAGACCGCCGTCATCGCCGTGACCGCGCGCTCGGAGGAGCACGAGCGGGTACGCGGCTTACGCGCCGGCGCCGACGACTACATCGTCAAGCCGTTCGGCGTCCCCGAACTGCTGGCCAGGATCGACGCCGTGCTGCGGCGCACCCGCGTGGCCCGTGCGCTGAGCCACCCGGACGAGCCGCTCGTGCTCGGCCCGATGCGGATCGCCGTCGCCACCCGCGAGGTCTTCGTCGAGGACGCGCCCGTCACGCTGACGCGCAAGGAGTTCGAGCTGCTCCTGCTGCTGGCCCGCCGGGCTCCGAACGTGGTCAGCCGCGACGTCATCCTCGACCAGATCTGGGGCGCCACCTGGGAGTCCTCCAGCCGCACCCTCGACACGCACATCGCGGCGCTGCGGAACAAGCTCGGCCCGTCCGTGCCCATCCGCACGATCCACGGAGTCGGCTATCGGCTCCTGGCCGGCCAGCCGGAGCTGATCGGCTGACGCGCCGTGCGCCGCCGCCTGCTCGTCGTCCTGGTGCCGCTCGCGGTCCTGCTCGTCGCCGCGCTCGGGGCGCCGCACAGCGTCACGCTGGCCGAGCGGGAGATGCAGGAGACGTACGTGGACCGGCTGGGCGACGTCGGCCGGTTCGCGTCGCTGGCCGAGACCGCGCTGTCGACCGGGCGGACCGAGGCCCTCCAGCAGGAGCTGGCACGCTACCACGAGCTGTACGGCATCCCGGCCGCGGTGATCGACACCTCGGGCACGGTGCTGCTCGGGCCGGCCCGCGCGTACCAGGAGGCGGCGCGCGCCGAGCCCGCGCTGCCCCGGATCGTGACCGCGGCGCTGGCCGGGACACGCTCGGAGCCGTCGGGCGAATGGGCGCCGTGGGACGGCTCCGCGCTCGTCGTCGCGGAGCCCGTGGGCCGGGACAGCGAGGTCGTCGGCGCCGTCGTGACCATCTCCGACCTGTCCAAGACCCGCTCGCGCGTCCTGCTGCAGTGGGCCCAGCTCGCCGCGCTCGGGCTGCTGCCGCTGATCGCGCTGATCGCCGTCGCCTGGCCGGTGTCGGCGTGGGTGCTGCGTCCCGTGCGGGAGCTGGACGCCGCCAGCTCGCGGATCTCGCAGGGCGACCTCACGATCCGGGCGGACGCCGAGGCCGGGCCGGTCGAGCTGCGGCGGCTCGCCGGGTCGTTCAACACGATGATGGACGCGGTGGAGAACGCCGTGCAGCGGCAGCGGGCGTTCGTCTCCGACGCCTCGCACCAGTTGCGCAACCCCCTGACCAGCCTCCGGCTCGCCGTGGAGAGCATGGAGCCGCACCTGGCAGGGGGCGGGCGGCCGGTGTACGAGGTGGCCGTCGACGAGGTGAAGGCCATGCAGCGGCTGCTGAACTCGCTGCAGGCCAGCGCGCGGATGGAGAGCATACGGACGGCCTCGCCGGTCGAGCTGGACGCGGTGCTGGCCACCCGGGTGGATCGGTGGCGGGCGCTGACGGCGACGTCGGGGCGGACGCTGGCGGTGGACGTGCCGCCCGGGTTGCGGCTGCTGGAGCCCACCGGTGGGCTCGGCAGCATCCTGGACGAGCTGGTCAGCAACGCCCTGCGGCTGTCGGAGGCACAGGTGGTGGAGGTGACCGCCCGGACCGGTGGGGACGTGGTGACGATCGCCGTCCGTGACGACGGGCAGGGACTCGACGCCTCCGAGCGGGCCCAGGCGCTCCGGCGGTTCTGGCGGTCGCCGCGGCACCAGAACGTGCCCGGGACGGGGCTGGGGCTGGCGATCTGCGCCGACCTGGTCGGGGCGGCCGGGGGCGAGCTGCTGCTGGAGGAGGGGCTGCCGCGTCCGGACGGGTCGGGGCACGGGTTCGCCGCGGTGGTCGCGCTGCCGATCGTCCGGGACTAGTGCTTGCGGGCACGGAACCAGGCGGCCGCGCCCGGGTGCAGCGGGATGGACGCGGTGGCGATCCCCGTACGCACGTTGATCTGCCACACCTCCGGAACGGCGTCGGGCACGGCTCCGGCGCCGTCACGGGAGGCGGAGGTGATCGTGCCGGTGTGCGTGAAGATCGTGTCGGTGA
This sequence comes from Nonomuraea sp. GTA35, assembly GCF_041950525.1. Lineage (NCBI taxonomy): Bacteria > Bacillati > Actinomycetota > Actinomycetes > Streptosporangiales > Streptosporangiaceae > Nonomuraea > Nonomuraea sp. GTA35. The sequence goes on from NZ_JBGNUV010000010.1 coordinate 174,744, forward strand.
TGGCGTACACCAGGTCGTCGGGCAGGTCGTTGCGGGCGAGCAGCACGTTCGGCACGGCGACCGTACGGGTGGCCGGGACCCCGGCGTAGGCGGTCGCGGGGATCATGGCCGGGGTGTAGGGCCCGGGGAACGCGGTGAAGAGCTCGCCCGCCTGCTCCTCCAGCGGGATCAGCCGGACCGGGTGCCGCTGGGCCAGCTCGGTGATGGCCGGTGTCGGGACGCCGGTCAGGGAGAACATCGCGTCGATCCCGCCGTCGCGCAGCGCCGCCGCCGACTCGGCCTGGCTGAGGTAACGCCCGTCGGCCCGCACCCGGCCGAGCCGCAGCACCCGCAGCGCGGTGAACTCGGTGCCCGAGTCGCGGGCGCCGAGGGACACGCGCCTGTCCCTCAGGTCGCCGAACTCGGCGATCGCCGAGCCGGCCATGACCACGAGGTGCAGGTGGCTGTCGTACAGCCGGCAGACCGCCGAGAGCCCCTCGGGGGCGCTGCCGTCCGCCGTGATCAGCGCGTCCAGGCTCGTCAGCCCGAGCTGCACCTCGCCGGCCCGCAACATCCGGATGTTGTCGGTGGACGCCCTGCTCGGCACGGTCGTCACCGTGGCGCCCGGCACCTGCTCGGAGATGTGCTCCGCCAGCGAGCCGCCGATGCGCCGGTACACCGCCCCCGCCGGCCCGGTGGCCAGCCGTAACCGGACCCGATCGGCCTCGGGCCGCCGGGAGCAGCCGGCCAGCAGCCCGCCGGCGGCCAGGAGCACCGCCCGCCGGCTGAGGCGCGGCTCCGGGTTCAGCTCCATGCCGAGATGATACGGACGGCGCGACCGTCACAGGCGCCTTCGACGCCGCGCCACGACAGGTGGTCCGGCGGCAACGGCGGCGGCCGGGCAGGCCGTCGCGCGCGACCGTCTCAGGCGGCGCGGCCCGCCTTGAACGCGGCGGCGGTGTCCACGACGCGGCGGGCCTGGTAGCGGGCCCCCTGCAGCGCGACCTCGCTGGGCGGGCCGTCGCCGGCCACGTGCGAGGTGCCGTACGGGTTGCCCGTCTGGAACTGGATCGGGTCGGTGTAGCCGGGAGGCACGATGATGCCGCCCCAGTGGTAGAACGTGTTCGCCAGCGCCAGGATGGTGGACTCCTGCCCGCCGTGGGCGGTGTTGGAGGCGGTGAAGGCCGAGTACACCTTGTCCGCGAGCTTGCCCTGGAACCACAGGCTGCCGACGCTCTCCATGAACACCCTGAGCGGGCTGGCCGGGTTGCCGAAGCGGGTGGGCGTGCCGAACAGCACCGCGTCGGCCCAAGCCAGGTCGTCCGCGCCGGCCACGGCGACGCCGGCGGTGTCCCTGACGTGCTGGGCCCACTCCGGCCTGGAGTCGATCACCTCCTGCGGGGCAGGCTCGGCGACCTTGCGCAGCCGCACGTCGGCGCCGGCCTTCTCCGCGCCCTCGGCGGCGGCCTGCGCCAGGGCGTGCACGGTGCCCGTGGCACTGTAATAGATAATCGCGACGTTGACGGGTTCCATGATCGATCCCTTCTCGGCGTTCGGTTCGCCGGTACGACGACGCAGCCGCGCGCGATGTGAGGCGACGAGCCGACCTCACAGTCCGGGCCGGTGTCTCGTCGAAGTGGATGAAGGCACAACGACCGAAGGAGCCGGCGACACGATGGGCACCCGACCCGATCCCGAGCTGAGCCTGATCATGAGCGAGCGGCGGCACCTGATCAACCTCGCCTACCGGCTGCTCGGCTCCCTGGCCGACGCCGAGGACGTGGTGCAGGAGACCTACGCCCGCTGGTACGCCATGTCCCGGCAGCAGCAGGAGGCCATCGACTCGCCCGCCGCCTGGCTGACGAGGGTCGCCGGCCGCATCTGCCTCGACCTGCTCCGCTCGGCCCGCGCCCGGCGCGAGCGCTACGTGGGCGAGTGGATCCCCGAGCCGCTGCCCGAGCGTACGGAGTGGCCGGACGGGCAGCCGGGCGACCCCGCCGACCGCGTCACGCTCGACGAGTCGATCAACATGGCCTTCCTCGTCGTGCTCGAGTCCATGACCCCGGCGGAACGCGTCGCGTTCATCCTGCACGACGTGTTCCGCTACCCGTTCGCCGAGGTGGCGGCGGTCGTCGGCCGCACCCCGGCGGCCTGCCGCCAGCTCGCCACCTCGGCCCGCCGCCGCATCCGCGACTCACGCGTCCCGGCGGCGCCGTCCTCCCAGCAGGCCGGCGTCGTCAGGGCCTTCAAGCGGGCCTGGGAGGGCAAGGACATCAACGCCCTCATCGCCATCCTCGACCCCGAGGCCACGGCGACCGGCGACGGCGGCGGCCTCGTCACGGCCGCGCTCCACCCCGTCCAGGGCGCCGAGCCGATCGCGCGCTTCTTCGCCGACCGGATGGACGCGCGATCCGGCCTGGAGCTCGTCGAGCGCACCGTGAACGGCCAGCCGGGGCTGGTGGCTCAGCTCGACGGCGTCACCGTGTCGGTGCTGGCGTTCGACATCGCGGGCGACCGCATCAAGCACATCTGGGCGGTGCTCAACCCGGAGAAGCTCCGTCCCTGGACGGGGAGCTGACCGCCCGCACCATGAAGACGTCCACCTCGTCCTCGGACTCGACCGTGAACCCGTGCCGCTCGTACAGCCGGCGCGCCTGGCTGCCCTGCAGCACGTTCAGCCTCACCTCGGCGTTCTCGCGGTCGCAGCGCTCCAGCAGCCGGCCCAGCACGGCGGAGCCGATGCCCCTGCCCTGCAGGCGCGGGTCCAGGAAGAAGTGCTCCAGCCAGTACGAGCCCTGCGCCGGTCGCAGCGCGACGCAGCCGGCGAAGTCCCCGCCCACCTCGATCATCCAGGCGTGGGCCGGCTCGAACGCGTCACGCAGCCGTTGCCGCACGCGGTGCTCGTCGTAGCGGCCCAGCCGTTCGAGATCCGCACGCATCACCAGGGCCCGCAGCTCGGCCACCGGCTCGACGTCCGCCGCCAAAGCGGGACGAAGCTCCCAATCTGCCACGATCGCGATGTTAGCCGTCAACACCCAGCCGGCCACACCGGCCCCGAACCCAACGAAGGCGGGCTCCGCCGGCCGGGCTCGGACGCTGCCGCCTGCCCCACCTGGTCGATCTTGCCCGTGGCCTCGTGGAGCGTCCTCAGCCTGTGACGTTCGCGTCCCGGAAGACGAAGTAGTTCAGGTGGTCCGCCTGCAGATGCCGGTGGAACCGCGCGGCCTTGGCCTGGGCCGTCTTGTCCGCGGTGACGGCGGTGTAGACGACGTACCGCCCGATCGCACCCGACCGGATCCTGCCGTAGACGTACGCGTCGAGCACCTTGTCCCGGCGCCACTTCACGCCCCGCGAGGAGCTCGCCAGGCGCGTGGCCGTCGCCTTGGCGGCCTTGTCGCTGGGGAAGGCCAGGATGACCTGGACCGCGGTGAGATGCCCGCTGTAGGCGGAGTAGGCGAGCTGGACGGCACGCTCGCAGCCGTTCTCTGCCAGCACGCCCTGCCTGTCGACCGGGGCGCAGGAGTCGTACGTCCAGCCGCTCACCCTCCTGGCCTTGAACGCGACACCGCCCATGCGGAAGTTCCAGTCGCCGAACTCGTCGTCGCTGATCGGCGTGTCCCGGCTTGCCTTCTTGCCGGGGCTCGGCCGGGCGGGCTCGGAGGTGGTGGCCGTGGCCGACAGGGCGACGCCGGTGATCGGGGCGGGGCCGTTCAGGTATCGGTGGACGCTGAACGCCAGGCCGCCCGGCAGGAGGACCGCCAGGATCGCCACCAGGGTGGCCACCACACCGGGGTAGTCCCGCGGGGCGGGCTGCCGAGGGTTTCCCATGCCTCGATTGTGCTGTAGTGCATCACCTTGTGCCCCATCTGTCCCAAGAGTGATGCTGAACCATGTTCGCGGACTGTTGTCCGGCCACCATTGATCACGTTTTAATGACGGTGAGTTTAGGCGTCCGCCGCTTCAGGGAGGGAAAGCGTGCGAGCGCTGCACGGTCACGGGTTCAGTGACGGCCTTGGAGTCCAGATGTATGACGAACCGGCACCGGCACCCTCCCCAGCCGCGCGCGCATGGAGCCTGTTACGCCAGGTCGGAACGCTGTTCCGGCGGCGCCTGGTGGTGATCGTCGTGGTGGTCGCCGTCCTGATCTCCACGGTCGTGCTCGTGAACTACACCCAGGGCTGGTGGCCGTGGGGCGGCTGCGACACCGGGAGCGCGGACGTCGTGGACGTCGACGGTGAGTGCGTCGGGCTGATGGACCCGGCCGACGGGACGATGGTGCTGGGCAAGCAGTACCAGCAGATCCTGGAGGCCATCGCGGCGGAGAACCGCCAGGTCGCCCAGGGCAAGGACTACAGCACGATCGCGCTCATGGCCCCGATGGGGGCGGGCCCGCGCGGGCTGGTCGGCGAGCGCGCCCTCCACCAGCTCGAAGGGGCGTTCATCGGCCAGTACCGGGCCAACCGGTCCGAGACGTTCCCCAAGATCCGGCTCCTGCTGGCCAACACGGGGCACGACGGCTCGCAGTGGCGGACGACGGTGCAGGCGGTGCGGAAGAACGCCGCGACGGGCGCGACGGGCAGCCCCGGGCAGATCGTCGCGGTCACCGGGATGGGCCCCAGCCAGCAGGAGAGCATCGACGCCGCACGCGCCCTGGCCAAGGATCCCGGCATCCCGATGGTCGCCGACTTCATCACCGCGGCCGGGTTCAACACCACCGGCGACATCGACGCCGCCGGGCCCATCCCCGGTCTCACCCGTACCGCGGTCAGCACCTCGGCCCAGCTCGCCGCCATCGCCGAGGAGTTCAAGAAGAAGAAGGTCGGCGGGAACGCGGCGCTGATGTGGGCCGACGTGACCCCGCAGGGCACCAAGGACCTGTACGCCCGCTCGCTGAAGGACGCCTTCCTCGACCCGAAACTCGGGCTCAAGCCGTACGTCGACAGGTCAGGGCTCAGCTTCCCCTTCGACCCGCGTGGCGGCCCCTCGCTCCTGCGGACCATCAGCGACACCATCTGCGGGACGAAGACGGACATGATCTTCTACGCCGGCCGTCAGGCGTTCATGCCCACCTTCCTCAAGCTGCTGCGCAGCCGGCCCTGCCGATCCACCCCCATCACCGTCGTCACCGGTGACGACGCCCAGGACCAGGACCCGAGCGACCCGTCGCTGCACGACCCGGAGGCGCCCATCAAGGTGATGTTCGTGCCGCTCGCCGATCCCAACCGGCTCGACCACGAGGACAATCCGCACCGCCAGCTCTACCGGGACTTCCGCAACGAGTTCGTGGCGCCGCACCACGGGGTGACGTTCCCCGCGGGGCATCTCGGCAGCGGGCTGGCGATCCTGGCGTACGACGCGGTGACGGCCGCGGCGACCGCGGTGCAGAAGGCCGCCATCGGCGTGGATCCGTCCCAGCTCAGCCTGCCCTCGGCCGCGGCGGTGCGCGGGCAGCTCTACCTGTTCACCGGCACGAACGTCATCCGCGGCGCCAGCGGCGCCTTCACCCTCGACTCCAAGACCGGGGAACGCGTGAACGTCACCACGCCCACGCCCGTGACTATCCCGTGACCACGACGATCACCGCCAGCGCCACCGCCGTGACGAGGAGCAGCAGCAGCCACCAGCGCGCGGGGTACATCCGGCTGAGCCGTACGCGTTCCAGCTGCCCCGCCGCGGTGAGGCGGAGCACCGCCGTGCCGATCCTGAACCGATCACCCGGCCGCAGGGTCGCGTACAGGACAGGGCGGCCGTCGATGAACGTCCCCAGCCCGCCGCTGTGATCGTGCAGCCGGTACCCCGCGCTCACCTTGCGTACGGTGGCGTGCGCGGGGGCGATCCCCGCCCCGTGGATCACGATGTCGGCCGCGGACCCGCTGCCCAGCGTGGTGGTCTCCTTCAGCGTCCCGATGGTGGCCGGCAGGAGCACCGTACGCGGCATCGTCGCCGCCGTGGTCTCCGACTGGTACCCCACGAGGCGGCCGAGCAGGTCCATGGCGGCCGGCCGCCGCGCCGGGTCCTTGGCCAGGCACTCGGCGATCAGTGAACGCAGCGGCTCGGAGATCACTCTCAGGTCGGGGGTCTCGTTCAGGACGCGGTTGATGATGAAGGCCACGTTGCTCCCCGCGAACAGCGCCTTGCCGGTGGCGGCGAAGTACACCGTCGCCGCCCAGGCGTGCACGTCGACGGGCGGGCCGACTTCGGCGTCGACCCCGCCCACCTGCTCCGGCGCGAGATAGGCCGGGGTCCCCACCGGCGTGGTCATCGCGGCGGTCGCCTCCAGGGCGCGCGCGATGCCGAAGTCCACGACCCGCGGCCCGTCCGGGCCGACGATGACGTTGGCGGGCTTGAGGTCCCGGTGGACGACCCCCGCGCCGTGGATCGCCGCCAGCGCGGTGGCCGTGTAGGTCGCCAGGCGTTCGAGCGCGGATCCCGACAGCGGCCCGTGCGTCTCGACGAGCTCCTGCAGGGACGGGCCTTCCACGTACTCGCTCACGATGTACGGCTGGTCACGGTCGATGGCCGCGTCAATGATCATCGCCGTGTACGCCCTGGGCACCCGCGACGCCATGGCCACCTCGTCCGCGAACCGCCTGCGCGCCTTCGGATCGGCCGCCCCCTGCGCGTGGATCAGCTTGATCGCGACCCGGCCCGCCTCACCCTGCGCGAGGTAGACCGTACCCTGGCCGCCGGCGCCCAGGCGGCCGAGCACCTCGTAGGGCCCGATGCGCCGTGGCTCGCCGGTGTTCATTCAGACTCCCCACGTGACCAGGGCGACGACGGCGATCGCCGCCAGGACGACGATCAGCAGCACGACTCCCCCGTGCCGGGCGCGCGAGCCGTCGCCGACCGCGGACCTCCCCCGCCGCCACGCCTCGCGCAGGTTGGAGTCGGTCTCGACGTAGATGCGCTCGGGAGTGACGAGCCAGCGCCACGACTCGCCCGCCGCCCGCCATCGCTCGACGTCCACCGATGCGGGCGCGCCGTCCACGCACTGCTCGATCAGGCGGCGATGCCGTGACGGCAGGACCCTGGCGAGCGCGGTCTCGTCGAGCGACCACGTCTCGGCGCTCTCCTGGAGGCACCGTACGACGGCCCAGGCGAACTTGTAATAGTCCGATTCGGGGGTGAACGCCCCTTCACGGGGGAGCTTCCACTGCTCGGGATCGGCCTCCGGCAGGGCGCCGCGCCCGCCGACCGGCAGGCAGGAGTCGCAGTCCAGCAGGTACACCGCGGGCGCCGGGTCGATGGTGAAGACGGCGTTGCGCAGTTGCAGGTCGCCCACCACGTAGCCCTGCTCGTGCAGCCACTGCACGGTCGAGAGCAGCCGGCCGAGCACGGCCAGCTTGTACGGCGGCTCGTAGTAGCGCGTGCCGTAGTGGTCGCGCAGGGCGTCCACCCGCTCGGGCGACCGGGTGAGCTCGTCCAGGTGCCGCGGCACCCGCCGGTCGCGCAGCTCGACGAACATCTGCTCGGGAGCGGGCCTGATCAGGATGCCGGTGATCCGGTCCCGCCCGACCGCCGCGATCGGCCAGGCGCAGCGCCGGTCGAGTGCCGCGCGGTCCTGCCGGGGGAGTTCGCGCCGCCAGCGCACCATGGCGAGCAGGGCGTCCTCGTCCAGCCCCGCCAGCGTCTCCTCGTCGTACCGCTTGAACAGGAACCGGCCGGGCACGCCGCCGACCTCGCACGGCTCGAGGCTCCGCGCCTGACCGCCCGGGCGCAGGTAGTAGCCGTCAGCGTCCGCGGAAGGTGTCAGATCCGCCTCTTCGACCACGTCTGGGGGGTTCATGCTGCTGCCGCCGCACTCCTGTCACAGGACGGCCGTGTCGTGACGGCCCGCCCACAACGCCAGAACCGTCCGGTCGTCGTCGTAGGTCGACAGATGGAAGTCCACGTCGCACAGGAAGCTGCGCAGCGCGGGCGGAGAGCTCCACGAGGTGACGAGCCGCTGGGCGAGCACGCTTCCGCCGCCGCCCAGGGCCGTTCCGAACCCGTCGCTGCACAGGACGAGCACATCTCCCGGCCCCCAATCGATCTGCCGTTCCCGCAGCTCGCCGAGGTCCTCCGGCAGGGCGGACGTGACGTTGCCGGGCCGCCCCTCCGGTGGGAAGAGCTCGGTCCACGTCCCGTCATGGAGCCACAGCGCCGGGGAGTCTCCGATGGCGGCGCACGCGGCGATCCCGCGCCTGCCGTCCGCGGGGACCACCCCGATCGTCAGCGTCGTGGCGGGCGGATCCGATGCCCCGGCGCCGTGCCTGCCGGTGCGCCGGTCGCCGAGCCTGGCGGTGGCGCGCATGACCTCCCCCGCGATGGTGGCGAAGGCCGCGTGCCAGCCGAGGCCGGGGGTCAGGGCCAGGTTCGTGGCGGCGCGCACGGCCACCGCGGCCGCGTGTTCGGCGTGCAGGGTGCTGCCCAGCCCGTCGGCCACGGCCGCGATCACCCACCGTCCGTCCGCGCTCAGCCGTACGGCGTAGGCGTCCTGCAGGGGTTCGCCGCGGTAGCGGTGCCGCCGGCCGCGCAGGCTCACGGCGCGGACCGTGGTCTGGGCGAGCATGCCGCCGTCGAGCGCGACGCCAGGGGCGCGCGAGTCCGCACCGCCCGCCAGCAGGACGGGCAGCGGCTGAGGCAACGGGCCGAGCGGCGTCCTGCCGTCGGCCGCGGCGCGGGCCCTGCGCCGCAGCAGCACCTGCCCGAGCAGGACGGCGCCGCCACCCGCGATGCCGGACAGGATCCACCACGGCCAGCCCGGCCCCGTCTCCCCGCTGCCTTGGCGCTGGCCGGGCGTCGCGGTCACGGTCACGACCGGCTCCGGCCCATGGCCCGCGGCCACCAGCTCCCGCTCCGGCGCCGGACCAGGCTGCACTCCCACCGGACCCATCCCGATGACCAGCAGTAACCCCGCCAGCGCCGCCCTGATCATCTCAGCTGCCGCATCCCGTCAGGCCCGCGCAGCACGGCCGTGTTCCTGTTGACGGAGGCGCTGATGCTGTCGGAGACGGCCTGCGCGATGCCGTGCAGCACGGTGGCCGCCCCCGTCGCGACCTCGCCCGCGAACGCCAGCACCTCGCCCCTCAGCGTGGAGGCGACGCGCCGCAGCGTCTCCTCCCGCACCGTCCCGAACCCCAGCGCCACGATGTACGGAGCCGGTTGGAGGCTCGCCAGCCGGTCGCGCGCTGGGCCCCAGATCTCGACGTCCTGATGGGATTTGCCGACGTACGGCTCCCCGTCCGTGATGAAGAAGACCACCGGCGCCCGCACGTCGAACTGCCGTGAGAGCTTCCGGTGATCCTTCTCGATGATTTTCACGAGCTCGCTGAAGACCGCCAGGTAATCCGTCTGCCTGCCCGGCCTCAGCGCCGGCACCCTCATCGCGTCGCACGGCCTGGTCAGCGGAAGCACCAGCTCGACCTTGTCGGAGAACGACACCACGGCCACGTGCGCGGCCTCGCTGACGCCCGGATCGCCCGCCTCCAGCTCGAAGAGCAGCTCGCCCACGCAGTTGGAGAGCACCTCGAACGGGGTGGGCCGTCCGTCGTCGCGGGCGGTGTGCATCGAGTGCGAGACGTCGCAGACGATGTAAAAGGGGAAGGCGCGGGGGCGCCCGTTCGCCGATCTCATCGGCTTTTCATCCTGATGGGGATTGCTGGTCTTGGCAAGGTTGCGAACTGAAGGGGGATTTCAGGGGGTTCGCGCCTTACGTCTCACCGTTCGGCCTCCGGATCGCCAAGGCCGGAACTTCCGTCGCCCCAGCTCGTCGCGGGCCAGGCCTGGGTGGCGACGATCGCGCCGAACGCCGTCGTGATCGCCAGTAACCGGAGCATCGCCACGCAGGCCATGATCGCGCGCCGGCCCATCGCGGTGCTACCCCTGCCAGGTCTCCTCGGAGCAGAGCACCCGGGCGGCCTCGTGCGGCTCGGCGTCGCGAACGTGAAAACTCCCGCCCTCCATGCCGAGGGTCGTCACGATCCCCGAGGCGAGCACCCGACGCCCGTGCACGTCGCGGACGTGCACGGTCCTGCCGGCTGACGACGCCGCGACCCCCGCATGAACTGATCGACGGCGGCCTCCACGAGCCCGTCGAGCAGCTCCGGCACCACCAGGTTGCCGTTGACCAGCGTGGCGATGCCGTGCAGCGTCGCGAACAGCACGATCCCCACGCGCTGCGAGTCACCGGGCTCCAGCACCCCCTGCGCCTGCCCCTGCGCGATGAGATCGTCCATCAGCCCGAACGGCGCGGCGGCGGCCGCCACGAGCCGGTCGGCGCCCTCGCGATGCTTGCCGGTGAACATCAGCTCGAGCAGCGCCGCGTCCTCGGTGGCGAAGCGCAGGTAGGCCGCCGCCATGGCGTGCAGGCGCGGCGCGAACTCCTCGCCGGCGGCGGCCAGCGCCGTACGCAGCTCGGTGTCCAGCCGGGCGAACCCGGCCTCGGCGAGCGCGTCCAGCAGCGCCTGGCGGTCGGCGAAGTGCCGGCGGGGCGCGGCGTGGCTGACGCCGGCCTCGCGGGCCAGCTCGCGCAGCGAGAGCTGGTCGGCGCCACGCTCGCGCAGGCTCCGCTCGGCGACGGCGAGCAGCGTCGCGCGCAGGTTTCCGTGATGGTACGCGGGCACGGCGCCCATCTTACCCAGAATGTTGTCGTTGACAGCATAGTTGTCACTGCCTACATTGTTGGCTATGACAACATTCACCGCCGCCCAGCTCCCCGCCATGAGCGGCCGCACCGTCGTCATCACCGGCGCGAACAGCGGCATCGGCATCGCCGCCGCCCGCGCGCTCGCCGCCAAGGGCGCCCGGGTCGTCCTCGCCGTCCGCGACCCCGCCAGGGGCCACGCCGCCGCCGCGACCATCACCGGCGAAACCGTCGTACAGCGCCTCGACCTCGCCGACCTCTCCTCGATCCGCGCGTTCGCCGAGAACTCCACCGAGCCGATCGACGTACTGATCAACAACGCCGGCGTGATGATCCCGCCGCTCGGCCGTACCGCCGACGGCTTCGAGCTGCAGTTCGGCACCAACCACCTGGGCCATTTCGCCCTCACGAACCTGCTGCTGCCCCGCATCCGGCGGCGCGTGGCCACCGTCTCCTCCAACGGCCACCGGACGGGCACCATCGACTTCGCCGACCTCAACTGGGAACGCCGCCCCTACCGCGCCTTCGCCGCCTACGCCCAGTCGAAGCTGGCGAACCTGCTGTTCACCTCGGAGCTGCAGCGCCGCCTCACCGAGGCCGGCTCACCGGTCCTGGCGACCGCGGCCCACCCCGGCATGGCCGCCACCAACCTCCTCGGCCACCTCGGCCGCGGAGACACCCCGCTGGGCCGGCTCCGCACCACCATCACCGGCCTTCTCTCCCAGAGCGACGACGACGGCGCCCTGCCCACCCTCTACGCCGCCGTGGCGGACATCCCCGGCGCCGCCTACGCCGGCCCGAGCGGATTCCTGGAGGGGCGCGGCGCCCCCAAGCTCGTCGGCCGGTCGAAGGCCGCCCGGGACGGCGCACTCGCCCGCCGCCTGTGGACGGCCTCCGAGGAACTGACCGGCGTCAGCTTCCCGCTGGCGGCGTCCGATGCCACGACCCCGTGACCACTGTCAACCTCGACCACCTAGTCGGACGGTGCCAGGGTGCGCAGGACGCAGAACTCGTTGCCCTCGGGATCGGCCATGACCACCCAGCTCCGGCCGGCGCCCTGGCCCACGTCCACCTTGGCGGCGCCGAGGCCGAGCAGCCTGGCCACCTCGTCGCCGGTACTGCCGTCGATCGGGCTGACGTCGAGGTGGAGCCGGTTCTTCACGGTCTTGCCCTCGGGCACCCGGATGAACACCAGGGTGGGCGGCATCTGGCGGGCCCGGACCTCCTCGACGGTCGGCACCCAGGAGCCGATCTCGACCTTGCCCTCGCTCCGGTCGATCACCTCGAAGCCCAGCACCTCGCACCAGAAGGCCGCGAGCCTCTCCGGATCGTGGCAGTCGACGGACAACTCGGTGAACCTACTGGTCATCGCTCCCCCAGACCTACGGACAAGAGCTCAGCCTACGAGGCCGCGCCACCCGTCCGTGATCGCCCTGACCACCGACCCTCGGAACCGATCCTCTAGTCCGTGGCGGCGGGTTCCGGCGAGACAGCCAGACGCCCTGGCAGCCGTTCCTCGCGCCCGCCCAGCGCCGCGAGGGTCAGGGTCACGGCGACCGATCCGGCCGCCAGCACCGTCATCGCCGCGGCCGGCGACGTCACCTGGGCCACCGCGCCCCGGTCGGTGCTGTACAGGCGGACGGCGGCCGGGGAGGTGCTCGTGGAGGCGTCAGGGGGCCGGTGACCCCGCGGGGGGCGTGTCAGCGGTGCCGTCAGCACGGCGACGGCCCCGTATCAGAGCGACCGTCGATCGTAGAGGACATGAACGGAGCAGCACCTGCCCGCTCAACCGACTCACCGTTGAAGGAGCACACCACCATGTCCGTCACCCTCACCGCCCAGGACCAGCTCACCCTCCGCATCGCCGGCTGGGGCGCCGTCTCCCTCATGTCCGCCGCCGGAGCCGCCACCTCCGCCCACAAGGCCGCCACCGAAGGCTCCATCGCCCTCACCTCCGCCACCGGCCTGACCGGGCACGTCCTGGCCAAGGCCCCCAAGGGCGTCAAGTACGGCAGGACCACCGCCACCCTCGCCGACGTCGTCCTGCCCGCCCTGACCGCCTCCATGACCCTGCTCAAGCAGCAGGCTCCGGAAGAGGCCGACAACTTCCGCCGCACCATCCTGGTCTCCGTCGAAGCCGCTCAGCAGGGACGGCCCGACCCCACCACGACCGAGATGGCCCGCAAGATCACCGAAGCCCTCGACGCCGCCTGATCACCATGGGCGACTCCGACTCGTCACGGGGATCCTCCCCGGATCCCCGTGACACGACTCGGTGACCAGATCAGCAGAACATCGGCTTGCCGGCGTCCTTCGGCACCTCCGGCATGGAGTCCACGACCTTCACCGTCAGCATCGCCGTACTCGCGCCCGGAATCTCTCTCACCTGCCCGCCCTCGGGCAGCCCGATCCAGCTCCGGTAGCCGAGAAACCGGTACGTCGCCGGCTCGAAGATGAGCTCCCCGCGCTCCCAGCCGCCGCCGGGAGTCTCGAACTTGATCGAGGCGCCCACCCCATGCCGTCCGGCCGGGTCGGTGAGATCCGGGACGACGGTCACGGTCGCCAGCTTCGACAGCACGCCGAACACCGTGGCCCTGGTCCGGGAGGGGGTGAGCGGGTTCTGCGCCAGCCTGAGCAACGAGCTCGCGACGACCTTCTCGACCCGCATGTCGATCTCTTTCCGGCTCAGGCCCGTCTCTCCTCGCCTGCGCTGGTCCGACCGTACGAACGTCTCCGCCTCCTGGCGGACCTTCGCCAGCGCCCTGTCGGGGTCGCCAGGGAGATCGGCGGCCTGGAACGGCAGGCCCGAGAAGCCGTGGCGGCACTGCCCCGCCCGCTGGAACTCCACCGTTCCGGGGGCTTGCACGTGCTCCGGGGGCCCGCCGCTGATGACGGTCGTCCGCCCGTACGTCGAGCGCGTCAGGGCCTTGCCGGGATCCCCGCCCGGCATCCACACCTCCCGGCGCACGTCCTGGGTGTACTCGCCCTCGGAGCCGGACGCGAACGTGACGCCCTTCTGCTCGACGTACACGAACTGCCCCGGCCCTGGCCGGAGCTCCTCCCGCGCCGCGACCGTGGCGGCGTGCCGGAGCAACTCGGCGGCGCCGGCCGGAGCCGTCCCGAACGGAACGGACTCGTCACCGCCACGCACGAAGATCATTCCCGCGGTCACCGCCGCCGCCAGGCCCACGGCCACACCGGCCCGCACCACCCACCGCCTGCCTCGCGATCCGCCGAGGGGCCGCTCAGGGTGGCCGCCTTCGGCCCGCTCGGCCTCTTCGGTGAGCAGCGCCCAGGCACGCGCGGTCACCTCGGGCGCGGGTCCCGGCAGGCTGTCGTGGTGGCCCTTGATCGCTTCGAGTTCGTTCATCACAGTGCCTCCCCGGCGGAACCGATGATCTTGCGGAGCCTCTTGCGGGCCCGGTTGAGGCGCGATCCCACCGTTCCCTGGGGGATGCCGAGCGCCGCGGCGACCTCCTCGTAGCTGAGCTGGGCGCAGGCGACCAGCAGCAGGACGTCCCTGTCCCCGGCCGAGAGCCGAGCCAGGCCGGCGGCCAGCCGCGGCTGCATGACCGCCGCCGAGACCCGCTGCACCACCCGCTCGTCATGACTGGCGACCTCCCCGGCATCGACGCTCCTGGCCAGCGCCCGGTACCGGCGCGCCTCGGCGCGATGATGGTCGGCGACCAGGTTGGAGGCGATGCCGTACAGCCAGGGCCGGGCGCTGGGGCAGGTGAGGTCGAAGCGATCCCGGCTACGGAAGGCGCGCAGGAACGTCTCGGCGGCGAGGTCGTCGGCGGCCGACTCGCCCAGGCGCAGGTGAACGTAGCGGTGGATGGAGGCGAAGTAACGATCGAAGACGGCGCCGAAGCGATCAGGGTCACGCCACGACGCCTCTATCACCTGCGCGTCGGTGTCCTCGCTGGGAGGCGCCGCATCTTGAGGGGGAGCGGTCATGCATGCCGGCCTTTCAGGCTGTTACGTCGGAACACCCGTAGTTCGGCGAACCCCTGATTCCTCTTCACGATCCATCGGCCGCCGAGCATATGTCGCCCTGGCTGGTGAGGGCCGGGCCTCCTGGGGGCAGTGGCCGTACGTCAGCCACGAGGAGGAGCCGATGGAGCCGTTCGGGAATACCGACTACGAGAGCGAAACTCGCAAGGCGCTGCAGAAGGGCGATGTGGCCACGGCGCAGGTGTGGGCGAGCCTGCACCAGGCGCAGGTTCTCAGGCGGGGGTTGGAGAAGATCGAAGAGGCCGTGCACGCCATCGCGTTGAAGCCCTGACCCTGGCCCGGTGCAGGCGGACGCCGTGACACGTCATGCCGCGGAGAGCACGGGCGGCGCTCCGGAGGAGGGCCGCTTCGACGTTCCACCCCCGAGGAGGAACGTCCGGCGCCGCACTTGGTGCTCGATGGAACCGCGGCAAGGCCCGCGCCTCTCACCATCGCAAGGCCGCCGCCGCTCGCCCCTGATCGGCGGGCCGGCCCACGCCGCGAACGAGTGCACGTCGGCGACCGTGGCGCATGGGACGTCATCGCTGAATCCAGAGCTCGCTCTGATCCGCCGCGAGGGGTTGCCCCTGACGCAGGGGCAACCCCTCAGCATGGCGCCATGACCACGAAACCAGCGCGGTCGAGGTCGCCAGGCCACGGCGGCGCTGGAGAGCAGGCTGAGAGAGGCGACAGGACGATGCGGCACTTCACGATCCACCACGACGGCGTCACGATCCCGGTGTCCCGCGGCGGGCAGGGACGACCGCTGGTCCTGTGCCCGGGGCTGAACTCGACCCAGGCCGGGCTGCACGAGCTGGCCGGGCTGCTGCGCCGCGACCACGACGTGGTGACCTTCGACCTCCGGGGCCATGGCCTCGCCTCGGCCGCCGGCCACTACTCCTTCGAGGCGTTCCTCGGCGATCTCGCCGCGGTGATGACAGAGCTGGAACGCCTCCACCTGGATGCGCCGCCCGTGCTGGTGGGCTACTCCCTGGGCGCGGACCTGGCCGTGCACCACGCCTCCCGGCATCCCGGCACCGTCGCGGAACTCGTTCTCATCGACGGGGCGAACCCGGTGCCCGAACCGTTCATCACCGAGGCCGTCCTGCCGCAGTTCCGCGCCATGTGGGAGGGCCTGGCGGCGCAGCAGGAGGCCGAGCGGGGCACCGCGCGTCAGGTGCTGCTCACCGCCCAGGAGATCCTCGACCTGAACCTGGAGATCGATGTGATCCGGTCCGGGATTCTCGACCGGTACAGGAAGATCGACCGGCCCATCCGCATGGTCATGTCGACCTCGATGGCCGGCGACAGCGGCGAGGAGCACGCACAGCGCTTCAACCGGAACTGGCATGCCGGTGTCGAGCGGCTCGTCCGCGAGCAGCCGCACATCACCACCTCCTGGCTCGACGCCGACCACCAGCTGGTCTTCACGCACGCCCCGGAGATCGCCCGGATCATCCGCGACGCACGCGGCCCGGCCGGACGGACGGCCTCCTGAGCGACTCATGGGAGGCTGGCCTGATGCTGACCATCGGCGAGCTGGCGTCGTACGCCGGAGTGACGGTGCGCGCCGTGCGGCACTATCACGCCAAGGGGCTGCTTCCGGAGCCGGAGCGGGACTACTTCGGCTACCGCAGGTACGACGGCGCCGCAGTGGTGGAGCTGATCAAGATCCGGACGCTGGCCGAGGCCGGGGTCCCGCTGGCGCGGGTGCGGGAGCTGCTGCAGGCCGGCGAGGAGGAGTTCGCCGCGGCGGTCGCCGACATCGACAGGCGGCTGCGCGCCGAGATCAGGCAGCGGCAGCGGCACCGGGAACGCATCGCCCGGCTCATCTCCGGCGACAGCCTGGCACTGCCCCCGGAAGTGGTCGAGTACCTCGACCGGTTGCGGGCGCTCGGCGTCGACGAGCGGATCGTCCAGGCCGAACGCGACGGCTGGATCCCGCTGGCCGCGCACTCACCCGAGCGAGTCCCGGAGTGGATGGCGCGCAAGCGGGAACAGATCGCCGACCCGCGCCTCGTCGACTTCTACCTCACCCTCGGCCAGGCTCTCGACCGGGCCGACGACGACCCGCGACTGGTCGAGCTGGCCGACAAGCTGGCCGCCTACCTCACGCGGATGGCGGAGGAGCGGGGCGAGGACTATGTCGACGACACCGACATCGACTCATCGCTGGTCAAGCTGATGGACAAGCTGGCGTTCGACACCGTGCCGCCGGCACGCCGGCTGATCGAGCTGCTGCAGCAGCGAGGCTGGACGGGGTGGACCAAGCTCGAACGCGTGCCCCCCGCACCGGGCCGCCGTGGCTGAACGGAGCGTCACGAGCACGGGACTGGCCCCCTCTTCGAGGACCGAAGGCATGAGAATACTGCTGGCCTGCGCCGCCTTGGCGTTGCTGACGTCCTGCGGGTACGTCGAGAAGCAACGCGTCATGCGTTCGTTCGCCGAGATGGAGCAGGTCGCCCGGGCGACCGGGCCGGAAGACGGCTCAATCGACCGGCCGCGGAGAGTCGGGGAGGCTGAATTCCAGGCCGTCTTTCGGGAGGGCGACCGGGTCTATTTCCAGGTGGGCGAGAACGGGCCCAGCGTGGATCCCCACGGCTACGTCTGGAGCCCCGAGCGCGTACCGACCGATGACTCCGATCCGTCTGTCGCCTCGTCGTTCGAGCACGTCCAGGGCCACTGGTACCGCTGGAGCGACAGCTACTGAGCACGGGTACCGCTCAAGGAACGAGCTGCTCGGCCCGTCAGAGGGTTCATGGATCCGGCCGAGCGGGCGCAGGAAGCGGCGACCGGCGGCCGTGCGGATACCTCATGCGCCGGACTCGGACATTTCCTGAGACACTTCGGGCCGCCTGTCCAGCTTGAGACAGAACGCCAGTGTTGAGACTGTCCACCTCGTACTGGGCCGGACAGTATGCCTGCTGAGAGACAACCTGTCTCGCAGGAAGGATGGTCATGCAAGCCCTTGTCGTCCGTACGTACGGCGCGCCTGACTCGTTCGCCATCGAGGACCTGCCGATTCCCGAGCCCGGCCCGGGACAACTCCAGATCAAGGTGGCGGCCGCCTCGCTCAATCCCGCCGACCTGCTGATGACCGCGGGCACGGTACGCGAGATGGTGCCGCTGGACTTCCCCTTCGTCCCCGGCACCGACGTCGCCGGCACGGTGACCAAGCTCGGCCCCGGGACGGAGGGATTCGAGGTGGGTGAGGAGGTGTTCGGCTTCGGCGCACCGCCGTCGTTCGCCTCCGGCGTGGGCATCCCGGCCGTCACCTCCGGTGCGCTGGCCGAGTACTCGACCTTTCAGGCCGGGCCGTACCTGGCGAAGAGGCCACCGAAGCTGAGCGCCACCACGGCGGCCGCCCTGCCCAGCACCGGCATGGCCGGACTCGCCGTACTCGGCCGCGGACAGTTCCGGCCAGGCGAAGCGGTGCTGGTGATCGGCGCGCCGGGCGGCATCGGCAGCGTCGTGGTGCCGCTGCTGGCCAGGCAGTGCACGGTCCTCGCCACCGCGACCACGCCCGACGGGGACTACGCGCGAAACCTGGGAGCCGCCGACGTGATCGACTACCGCGAGAGCGACCCGATCGAAGAGGTACGGCGCCGCCACCCGGAAGGCGTCGACGCCGTGGTGAACCTCGCGCTGACCGGCGAGGCGGTGCTCGCGGCAACCACGGCGCTGCGCCCCGGCGGACGGCTGCTCAGCACCACGCCGGGCACGCCGACGCACCCGGCGGTCACCACGGTGATGGGCACCACCGATCTCCACCCCGGCACCATGGACGTTCTCGCCGCCCACGTCCTGGACGGCACGCTGCCCGAGCCGGAGATCCGGACCTACCTCCTGAGCGACGCGGCACGTGCCTACGAGGACCTGGCGGAGGGGCACACGCGCGGCAAGCTGGTGGTCATCGTGGACGCGGAGTCAGGCCCGTGAGGATGCGGGTGGTGGAACACGAACGGTACGGCGGGCCGGAGGAACTGAGCGTACGCACCCCGCCTGGGAACGGCCGTCGTTGAAAGCAGGTCCCCAAGTCACGCCTCCAACCCGAATGGGCGTTGTGAGCCGTTCACACCATGGCCGAGCACCCGGCTCGGGATCGTGCTGCGCCCACTGGCCGGCAAACACGAGGCCGTACCGACACAGAGGCGCAGGTGAAGCCTGCTCCTCTCAAGAAGAGAGGCCTGAGCGGAGCGAAGGCCACGACTAGCCTCCCCGCCTGACAAGAACAACACCGAGCACGATCAGCCAGCCGACGCCGAACAGCAGCCACCCGACAACGACGAGCATGAGCCGCCCAAAATGCCACCCGGGCCGGCGCAGGCTCGGCGTCGGCACCGGCCGATCGAGCAGGGATGGATGACACGGAAGCGTGACCATATATTTACGCTGAGTAAGTGGAGTGCTACGTTGAGCGAGATTCGGGGGAACAACGTTCCGTCGCTCTGACCGGAGGCTCGCATGTCCTCATCGCTCACCGCATCCAATCTCGCCCTCATCTTCGCCGCACTGGACACCAACGATGACAACCGGCTGACCGCCGCCGACTTCACCCTGAGGGCCGACCAGTTCTGCGCCGCCCTCGCCCCCGACCCCGACTCCGCCCACCACCAGGGCATCAGGAAGGGCTTCGCGGACTGGTGGGAGCACCTGCGCAGCGTGGCCGACATCGACCGCGACGGCTCCGTGAGCTGCGCGGAATACCTGGCCGCCGCAAGCAACAAGGTTGGGCGATCGGCAGACGGGCACGCCGAGGTGGTCCTCAGCCTGGCCGCCCCGCTGTTCGACGCCACCGACACCGACGCCGACGGAGCCATCTCCCTCCAGGAGTACGTCCGCTTCTACACCGCCATGGACCTCGACGGCAAGATCGGCGAGCTGGCCTTCGCCCGCCTCGACAACGACGGCGACGGCCGGCTCAATCGCCAGGAGTTCCTTGACGGCGTCCACGCCATCCTCACCAGCGAGAACCCCGCCGACCCCGGCACCTGGATGCTGGGCCGCACCTGACCCCGCGTACTTGTGCGGCGGCAGCTTCTCACAAGCCGCCAATCCCCGGAGTGACGGCCTGCCGGAGTTTTGGGGTATCAGGCCACGCAGGGCCTTCTCACCGGAGAATGGTCACGTTCGATGGCACGATCGCTTGGGCAGGCTCTGCCAGCCAAGTGGCCGGCGCAAGGTCACGCCATGACCGATAAGCGGATTCGATGTCACCTGACAGCCGCTTCCCCAGGGAGCGGCCGTCAGCATTCCGCGAGGAGCTCCGAACTGTCGGTCTCTCTCATTGCGATCACCGCATGTTCGGCTCGGATGGGTTGGAGTCGAGCCTCCTTGTCCTGCTGCTGGTGATCCTCGGGCTCGGAATCAGCCGGTGGCCGAGACAACGCAAGGTATCGCGTATCTACGTCGGCCTGGACCTCATGACTCCTGTCGATGTGCAGGTCCGGGCGCACGACCTGATCGAGGCGGGACGGTTTCATGACGCTGTGAACCTGATCCGCAAGGAGTCCCAGGTGTCCGGGCCGACCGCATTGGAAATCGCAAAGGTTCTACGTGCCGGTGGGGCCCTGCCGGGCTTCCCGGTGTTCGATGAGGATGACCTGCCCACCCGGATCCGCAAACTGATTGAGGCCGGCCACCGGAAACAAGCCATCTTCCTTGCGCGAAGCACCGAGGACATGAGCCAGTCAGAAGCTGAGGCGTTCGTCGACTCGCTTTCAGGGGAGCCGAACACCTGACGCCGGGGCGAGTCGTCACCGTAGCTGTACTTGCAGTTGTACAAGATTGAAAAGGGCTACTTCCCGATCACAAGAAGTGGCCTTCGAAGTGCAGTGGAGCCTAGGAGATTCGAACACCTGACTTCCTGCTTGCAAAGACACATGCCGATCTCGGCTGACCTGCGGAGACGCAGATCACAGCGCTGATCGCATTCCCCGTGATTCCCCGCTGCTTCCCCCTTGTTTCCCGTCCCAACGGACACGCGACGGGCACGGCGTGGTAAAGGAGATCCTCGGCCACACGAGGGTGACCACCACCGAACGGTACACCCACGTCTCCACACCGCTCATGAGCGATGCCGGGGAACGGCCGTTGAGGGCAGGAGTGGGTCATGGCTAGCCCAGCGGCATCTTCCATAGATCGCATGCGGCGGGAAACACCCAGGTCAGGATGAACGGGCCGAACAAAGGGGCCACCGAAACCAGCCAATAGGACCGTGCAGGCAATCTCAAAAGCGCCCGGAGTGCGAGATTGACCACCGCCCACAGGACGATGAAAAGTCCTACACCGCCAAGCACAATCAGGTAACCAAGAATTCCGTCGTTGTCGGTGGGGTCCCGTTCCGTCAGGCCCAGAGCGACTAGCGGAGAGTTGGTGAGGTAGTACCAGACGAGACTCAGCGGAAAAACCGCAAGGTAACCGAACAGGACGTTGACGGCGAGCGGAGCCAACCACGCTATTCGCCTCGGGGATGCGACAGTACCGGTCATGGACCCTCTATAGCAGCGCACGATGGCGGAGGTGCATCTTGGACACATCACGATGTCGCTACTGCACGATCAGCCACGGTCGCCGTGAGCCGGGGGTAAGGAACGAACCTCGGATCTTCGATCGCCCTCAACCACATCGGACACCGGCCACCCCGTGGCGATCGTCGTGCTGCATATGGGCGGCGGCGCGACCAAAGGCCGGCGGATGGCGAAGGTACGGCGCGGCGTGCGTACGGTGACGGCCCGTAGTCCCGCTCGCGCGTCGGGACCGGCCCCAGGCCGCATGCCCGGCGCGCGCCGGGCATGCGGATGGCCGGGCGACGGCGCGCAGCACCGCCGCCCCCGGGCGGGGACGAGGACCTCGTCTTCGTCGGCCCGGACAACGGCCCGCTCCGCAACACGACTTCAACCGCCGCGTCTGGGCCAAGACTCTCGAAGACGCAGGCGTACCGAAGATCCACTTTCAAGACCTGCGACACACCGGGCAACACGCTCGCTGGGCGTCCACACGGGACCTGATGGCGCGAATGGGTCACTCCAGCACGCGGGCCACCCTGATCTATCAGCACTCGGCGGACGCGCGACAGCGGGAGCGCACAGAAGTTTGAACGACGTAGCCCCAGGGGCGCTCAGCGAGGTCATCGGGCACGGAACCCTGAACAGCCCTACAGAAGATCGAAAGCCCAGGCCATTGACCTGGGCTTTCATACGTGTGGAGCCTAGTATTACAACAACACTTCGTTAGTGTATGATCTTTGCTGTGTCTGAGTCGGTGACTGCGGAAGACCTGCATGCCTGGCTGGCAGGGTTTGATGAGCTGTTCGCGCGGGTGGCCGGACGGTTCGGGCGGGTGGAGCCGCGCCGTCGGGCGCGGGGGTATCTGCTGGGATTGCTGGCGCCGGTGGAGCGCAAGAACAGCTGGCAGTTGGCCGAGGCCGCCGGGGATGACGGGCCGGAGGGCATGCAGCGGCTGCTGAACTTCTACACCTGGGACGCCGACGCCGTCCGCGATGACCTGCGCGCTTACGTGGTGGAGCATCTCGGCGGGCCCGATGGCGTGCTGGTGGTGGACGAGACCGGCTTCCTGAAGAAGGGCGATCAGTCGGCCGGGGTGCAGCGCCAGTACTCCGGCACGGCCGGTCGGGTGGAGAACTGCCAGCTCGGGGTGTTCCTGGCGTACGCCACGGCGCGCGGGCGGGCGCTGATCGACCGGGAGTTGTATCTGCCCAAGTCCTGGACCGCTGATGCGGATCGGTGCGCACGCGCCGGCATCCCGGCGACGGTGGAGTTCGCCACCAAGCCAGCCCTGGCCCGGGCGATGCTGGCACGCGCGTTCGCGGCCGGGGTGCCGGCCCGGTGGGTGACGGCAGATGAGGCCTACGGCCAGGACTCGAAGTTTCGCCGGATGGTCGAGCAGCACCGCCTCGGTTATGTGGTCGCAGTGCCCCGTAACCAATCGGTGGGGATCGGTCTGGGCGGCAACGTGCGCGCCGACAGCCTCCTGGCTGACATCCCGAAGCAGGCGTGGAAGCGCATCTCTGCCGGTGACGGCGCTAAAGGACCGCGCTGGTACGACTGGGCGGCCGGGACCCTGCACTGGGAGGCCGAGCCCGGCTTTGCCCGCTGGATCTTGATCCGCCGCAGTATCACCGATCCTGACGAGATCGCCTTCTACCTGTGCTACGGCCCGGTCGGCACACCCGTTGAGGAACTGGTGCGGATCGCTGGAGCCCGCTGGGCGATCGAGGAGTGCTTCGCCTCGGCCAAGAACGAAACCGGCCTGGACCACTACCAGGTACGCCGCTATCACGCCTGGTACCGGCACATCACGCTGGCCATGCTCGCCCACGCCTTCCTGGCCGTCACCGCTGCTCAAGCCCCAAAAGCCCGAGCGGCCTGGTCCGCCTCACACCCGCCGAGATCCGTCGTCTCCTGGCACACCTGATCTACCTGACCACCCGACCGCTCGCCCACGCATTGGCCTGGTCCGAGCGCCGACGCATGTCCCAGACCCGCGCACGCAGCAGCCATTACTGGCGGCGCTGGCTCAAGAACAACGAAGTGTTGTTGTAATACTAGAACGCTAGAACACGATGAATCACAGAAGGCCATTCCTTCCGGGGGATGGCCTTTCTTAGTGCCGTGACCGCAGACTACTTGGCGCGCAGACTCTCGATCTCGGCGGCCAATGCGGCCATGTCGCGCACATGTGCGTAGTACTTGGTCGCATACTGGTCGTCGATCACCGGAAGGATCTTCTCGCAGGCCAAGAGCAGCCGTGTCAGGCCAGAACGGTGCTGTGCGCTGAGCGAACCTTCAAGGACGCCTGCGGCGAAGCCATAGACGTCTGCGTCGAGCAACACCATGTCCTGGTCCTCGATGTCGAGGCCGCGGAAGCCAGGCGGGAAGGACATGTCCATGTGCTCGGCCATCATCTGCGAGAGCGCGTCGAGCTTCTCTTCCAACATGCGGGAAATCATCGCAGAGCACACTGGCGTCTTCGTGCGCGAGCGATTGGGGACATCTGCTCAAGCGAATCTCAACCCGTCTGTTGCTTGGCGCTCGTAAGGTCAGCGGTCATGGCGCATGTCGTGATTTGGGTGAAGCCCTACGAGCGTAGAGAACCACAGCCTAGACACAGAGGGATACAAAGGACTCTGCGGCTGGCACGGGATGACTGAGAGACGGGGTCCGTGTCCGAACAAGCCGTACGCGAGCGTGAAGCTCCGGTACGCGGACTACCAGCCAGTGCAGTCAGCCTGCGTCGAAGCCCTCAAGGAGATCTCACAGCGCTACGGCTTCCCGATCCCCCAGGAGCAGAGCGAGCGTGTCGAGGCAGGTTGACGCTGTAGCTGTACTTCGCAGCTGTACAAGATCGAAAAGGCCACTTCCCGATCATAGGAAGTGGCCTTCTACGTGCAGTGGAGCCTAGGAGATTCGAACTCCTGACTTCCTGCTTGCAAAGCAATTCGAACACACATGCTGGCGACCGGCGTGATCCTTCTCACTTGCACTGAGAGTACGGGAGCGTACGCCAGCGTTCGTGATCATCTTCGGTGGTTGTCACGCAGAATGTCACTCATGACCATGTCGGGCTCGCGCGCCTTCTCAGCTGTGCGGCGTGTTGAGCGGCGCGGTATCGGCACAGCGTATGATCTTGTGCTGTTGAGCATGGGCGGTCGAATATAGATGTCAGTCTCCCAGTAGTCGCGACAGCTCAGCTGGGACCCCACGCCTGCTGCACGATCGTTTGGTGCCTGGGCTGATGCCAGGACTTCAGGTCGGGCTGCGTCCGCGACCGACACCCGGGCAACTGACTTGCGGGATGCTACCTGCCGGGCCCATCGTCCTCTGCGGACTCGGCGGACGCATCACCTCCATCGGCCCGGCCACTCCGCGGGAAACGCCGGCCAAGATAGCGTATTCGCCGATAACTATCGTCTAGCGCTTCGCGAAAGTTGGAACGGACGCGGGTAACCGCTCGCTGTGCGATGGTCCGCGCATCGGCACCTGTTTCCGAAGCGCCGACGATAGCTGCGTAAGCCGCGTGAATCCGCAGGATCTCCTGTAGATCTCGGGCAGTTGGCGCGAAAAATGTCTCTCGATATGCCGGATCCGTCATAGACATTACCGCAAAATACATGGCGGCGAATCCTGCAAGGAGAACGGCGGCGTGCACAAGTGCAACCGGTATGGGTAACCATGACAGCTCCTGGTAATCGGCGCCGATCCACCGAGCTGCAGTTTTAGCGGGGATTATAGTCACGCCAAGGGCCATCAGGAACACGAACACGCCAAGACCTACCCACACCGAAAGGGCGATCTGTCGGGCACCGAACGCCATGACGACATTCATTCGCTGCGTCCATGTCAATGGTGGCAGGATAGGTAGCTGCACGTTTTCGCTTGCATGATACCGACTCTCGACCTCGCTCGGCACCGTGGCACCTCGCTCCATGAGTTGGTTCCGCTCTTCACGCAGTTGCGCTGCGGTAGCGAGAAAAGCGATGCCCCCAAAGATGGTTAACGCTACAACGAGACGTAACGGAGTCAACAACTCACTCGCCTGCCACATATCGGCATTGA
Organism: Nonomuraea sp. GTA35; assembly: GCF_041950525.1. Taxonomy (NCBI): domain Bacteria; kingdom Bacillati; phylum Actinomycetota; class Actinomycetes; order Streptosporangiales; family Streptosporangiaceae; genus Nonomuraea; species Nonomuraea sp. GTA35. The sequence goes on from NZ_JBGNUV010000010.1 coordinate 199,917, forward strand.
CAAATAGGAACAGCGTCAAGAACACCATTGCAGGCATGGTGCGACTGAGGATATGCAGGAGATCAAACGCATGCTGAGCAAGATCTCTCAGAGCGCGCCCCACTAACCGAAATACACCGAACCAGGTAATCATTAGAGCGAAAATCGACACGAAAATCCAGAGCCCTACCAGGTAGCCGATTGCTACACCTGCCTCGGCCCACACGTCTCCGACAGTAATGGGGTACTTCGAATCGTACACAAGCTCGTACCACTTGTCCGCTTCGTGACTCGGCAGGAGTATGCCGAGATCGCTTGCTGGTCGCGTAGCTGCTACTAACAATGGAATCGCGACAGGCCAGGTTAACCAGATCATATGCATAGCGCCTGTAGCGATACGGGCGACTAGAGTGCGTTGGCTACGGCGCGCCAAGCGGAAACCAAACCATGCAGCAACAGACGACACCAGCATAATAAGAAGCATGGCCCCGCTACTATTCCCTAGAGCAATGACAAGAACTGTCAGCCCGCAGGCCGCCATGAACGATAGGGCCCGCGGTAGCACATGGCGTCGAAACGAATAGTGGCGAATAAGCGTCGGTGTTCCCTCGGACGAGAACCACTGCTCCATGGCAACCGGGTCTGATGTATCCACGGCCATAGCTGCACCAATCCTCTTGATCAATTTGACCGTTGCATACTCCACTCCCCGTTGAGAAGTGGCGTCCGAAAGGCAAGAACTGAAGGAAGTCCTCACTTCGCCCCAAATCATTACTACATGTGCGGTCGATCACCGTAGCAGGTGGATCACCGGCCGGGATATATCGAAAGAGATATGTCGACATCACTTGATCTCGCAAAGCAATGCCACATGACTGACATAGAACGCTTTTAGGCAGGAACACCCCCTCTTTGACTGCTCCATACCAGCGGCACAGACGCCGATCGCCACGTCGAAATCTTCGTCGGCTACTCCGGTGAAGCGGTTGTCGCGCAGAGGGGCGTATGCGGCTTGCCCTCGCGCGCCCGGCCCCATCGTGCTGTCAAAGACCGTATATATGCCGAACGTCCGCAACAGCGCCGGGATTGACGGGCGGCGAGAACGAAACCAAGAGGCCATCGACGCGCGAGTGCTGAAACACCCGGGGGCAGGGCCGGACCGCTGGCGACCAGTGTTTCAGCTGTACCCGGGGACAGCACCGACGCCGCTGTCTCCGACCTGTCCCCCGCTGGCTCCCAATATTTCTGCACTTCAAAGGGAGACAAGAGACAGCAGGGACGGCGGGGACACTGGCTACGGCCCTGCCAAAGAGTCTTTGATCGTCTGAGAACCGACTGCGCCTGCTGAAGCCAGATCATGGGCGACACCGCGGAGTTCGGTCACGGCGTAGGCGTTGAGCGTCGTGGCGTCCGGAGCGACATCCAGGGCCGTGGCGACGGCGGCTTCGGCGTCGCCTTGGAGGGCCTGGGCGCGGGCGAGGCAGGCTCCGAACCAGGCTCTGTCGCGGCGGTAGTGGTCAGGCAGGGTGGACAGGCCGCGTTCGAGGTAATCGGTGGCGCGGCGGCCGTCGCCGAGTTCCAGCTCGGCCATGCCGCGTTGCATGAGGAACCAGCCCTCGTCGTAGAAGTACATCCAGGGCGGCTCGTCCTCGGGGCGCTCGGCGGCGGTCCGGATGAGGTCTTCGGCTTCGGCGAGCCGGGTGCGCGCCAGATTGGCCTCGCCCAGTTGAGCATGGCCCCGGCCGGCCATCTGGGCGGCCATGCCTTGGACGCCGTAGGTGGTGCGGCCGTCGTGCCAGCGGGAGGCTTCGGCGAGGCGGACGCAGCGGGGTGCATCGCCAAGGCTCCAGGCTTGATGGGCGCGCATGTTGAGGGTGGTGGAGGCGAGACAGGCGTCTCCGGCTTCGATGGCCCAGGCGTGGGAGCGGTCGTACCAGGCCAGCGCGGCGGCGTGCTGGCGGGAGTCCTGGCACATCCAGGCGATGAACTGGGCGTACTGGGCCAGCACGGCTACGGCCCGGTCGGCGAGCGGGCCTCGGGCGCCTCGGGCGAGGTCGGCCACGGTGGAGAGCTGGGCGTGGATTAGGGGTAGGAGGGGGCGGCTGCCGATGGTGTCTTCGACGCGGCGGTGTTCGGCCAGGCAGTGTTCCAGCCATTGCACGGTCGCCAGATCGACGCGGGAGGGGCGCTCGATGGCGCGGGTGATGCGCTCGTACAGGTCGGCGTCGGGGGCCAGGGTGGGGAGGGCGAGGGTGGGGACCGGCTTGATGACGGTGCCGAACAGCTGGTCTTCCGTCAGGCCGAACGCCTTGCAGTAGAGCCGGGTGTAGAAGGCGTCCGGGCGGTGCTCGCCGGTCTCGTGGCCTCGGATGCGGCGGATGAGGTTCGGCACCTCGGTCAGCGGCTCGTCCGAGACTCTGATCAGTTCGCGGGCCAGGTCGCGCTGGGACCAGTCGCGGGCGGTGCGCGCGGCGAGCAGGCGGGTGGCCCAGACGGGAACCTCGGGGATGTCGGTCATCCTGTGCACCTCCGGGGACGGGCGGACACGGGGGCGGACATCAGGGGTCGCCTCTCAGTGTCCTCTACAGGCGTGGTACCGCACATGTCTCTGATGTAGTCGTGCACTTCGACACCGAGGGTTTCTACTCGTGGACGGCTTCTGACGACGACGGCCGAGGCTCGTGCGGCATCACCGGCGAGCTGGAGCGGGCCTCCGTGCGCCTGCGGCAGGCGCTGGAGTCGTTAGCGCCCGGCGCCACGGGCGCGGTGCAGTTCGTGCGGCTGGACCGCTACGCATCGGACCCCTCCTACATCTACGGCGTGACCCTGCTGCGGCTGCGCAGGGAGAAGGCCATCGCCGCCGCCGACTGAAGGCCGGCGGATTCGTACGTCAGCTCAGTCATCGCGTTGGGCGGCGCTGTCAGGCGCCGCCCCCGAGCTGTGTGAACCGGAAGCAAGCCACCATGTACGTCTGGGAACCGCACGTCCCGACCAGCGCCCGCCGCGTCCGGGTGACGGAGACCTCGTGCTGTGGTGAGTACGAGTGGTGCTGTGAGGCCGGGAGGTTCTTCGTCCTGCGCCACGTCGAGGGCGTCGGGTACGAGGAGACCGGCCGGGGCCGCTACCCGGAAGCTCGCCAGGTGTGGATCGCCCTGGTGACTGCTCACCAGCACAAGGAACGCAGGTCATGAAGTCCACCTCTTCACGTCACAGAACGTCGCGTACGCCCTCTTCGACGATGTTCGGCACGGAGACGGGCGCGGCTCGCCGCTGAAAACAGGCCCCTGAGTCGCGCCCGTCCACCACGACCGTGCGTACGTGCTGAAACCCGTGCTCCAGGTAGTAGCGCTGAAGCCCCTGGTTGGTGCGCCACACATCCAGGCGCAGCCACGGGAACCCCTGCCGCGCGGCCTGGTCCACCGACCAGTCCACGATGTCGCCGCCCAGGCCCCGGCCCGCCTGGTCCCGAGCAACAAGCAGCTTGTACAGGTACAGGGCAGGCCCATCGGTATCGGGGTCCCAGAAGTCCAGATCCGGCCGGGTGTTAAGCGTGACCGTGGCGATCACCTCGCCGCCGGCCTCGAACACCCAGGTCTCGCGGTTGGCGATGTTGCGGCGGATCTTCTCCCGGCCGATCTCGTCCCACTTCGCCGTCCACTGCTGGATGCCACGCTCGGCCAACCAGCGTTCGGACTCGGCACGCAGCTCGACGACACGCTCGGTATCGCTCTCGACGGCGAGACGGGCCGCCAGGACGGGACGGTCAGTCATCTCTGCACTCCACCTGGTAGATGTACTTCGACCCGTTACCCGGCCTGATCTGGTGCAGCACTAGCACGGGCTTGCCTGACGTGGTCAGCGTCGTACGGACGACTTCGAGCACCGCCATGACCCCCGCCAGTTGCAACCGGTCCGTCTCCTGACGAGAGGCGATCCGCGGGGTCAGCTCGTCGATGTGGTCGCGCATCGGACACCCGAGCTCGGCCAGGACCTGAGCCGTGTTGACGCTGTCCGGCTCCATGATCCCCGTGTCCTTGACGAGGTTGTACGCGTAATAGGAGTCCGCCAGCGACTCTGGCTCGTTGGCCGGCTGATCCGGTCCTGGCCCGATGAACCGGACGCGGCTACGCACCACGACACGCTCGTTCTCCGGAATGCCCAGCCGCTCCGCGATCGGTGTTCCAGCCACGAGGTGGCTGCCGGGCAGGATGCTGACGCTGATGGTCTGCCGGTGGGAGAACCCGGCGGCCTCGACGTCCGCCGTCCAGCCGTCGGTCTTGACGTTCTCCAGGCGCTTCGGGTCCTGCCACTTCGTCATGTGCCAGGTCATACGCAGCGACTCGCGGACGTAGAAGCCCTTCTTCGGCACGGCCACGACCAGGCCCTCACCGATCAGCGCCTGGTAGGCGTGTCGCACGCTCAGCGACGACACCTGCTCCTGCTCCATGAGTTCTGACGTGCTCGGAAGCCGGTCCCCCTCGGCGTACTCGCCGCTCAGGATGGCCTGTCGTAGGTCCTCGGCGATCCGTGCCGACACGTCCCCGCGGAGCGTGTCCCGCCGCCTCTGGCTGGGCATGTTGAGCCCCTCTCGTTCGCCTTGTTCAAACAAGTATGCCAGCAGTCGTTGACGACGCTTGTTCGTCTTGTTTAAATAAGACGCACCAGGGCATGATCAGCCCAGTTGACCAGGCCAAACAACGAAGAAGCCGGGATGCGGTCCCTAGTCGCCAAACCAGTCCCGCACCCCGGCGCCCCTTCAAGAGAGGTGTACTCATCATGACCTACGGGTCCAAGACCATGCGGATCGTCCCTGACGACTTCGCCGAGCCCGTCCAGTGGTTCTGTCTCATGTGCGACGGCGTGGAGGAGTCCGCGCCGGACGTCGAGCCGCCGTCGCCGCCGATCTGCCCCACCTGTATCCGCCTCGCTCTCGTCCAGGCCCTCCGCGCGCTGGGGGTGGACCTGTGAACAACGAGTACGAGAACGACGAGGTCTCCGATCTCCTGGACGACCTCATCAACGCCGAACCTGCGTGCGACTCCACCATGGCCGTCCTCTTCACCGGCCCCGACATCGAGACCGACGAAGAGCGCTGGACCCGGGAGGCGACGGCCAAGGCCATCTGCCAGACGCGCTGCCCGGCCCGCGCCGCCTGCCTGTCCTACGCCATGGCGCTCGACCCGGAGGAGGGCGTTTGGGCGGGCTACACCGCAGAGGAGCTGCGGGACGTACGCCCGCTTCTCACCTTCCTACCCGGCCGCCGCGCGAACGAGGTGGCGTGATGGCCGCCCGCTTCCAGTGCTGCGAGTGCGGCAAGCGGACCCGGAGCCCGTTCGGCTGCCGCTGCGGCGGCGGCCTTCCGGCCCAGCGCTGCGTCATCCACGGCGCTCGCTGCCAACCCGGCTGCCGCGTCTGCCGCATGCTCGCCCGCTCCGGCCACTGAACGGAGATCAGCCCATGTCCCACGACCAGCCTCCGAACACCATCACCGACCAGCAGTGGGCGCAGCTCCAGAAGAACGCCCGCAAGGCCAACCCGCACCTCGATCGCTTCTCCGACCCGGAGGCGATCAAGCGTCGCAAGCAGTCCGCCCAGCAGTTCAAGAACCGCAAGTGGAGCTAGCCATGATCACAGTCCTCTCCTACACCCTCGCCTTCCTCGTCGGCGGCCTCTGCATCGAGCTGGTGCGCATGGGCCAGGAGCGTTACCGGCTCTGGCAGGTCTCCCGCGCCACCGTCCGCCAGGGCGGCTCTCTCGAAGTCGTCGCCCGAGGCTGGGCCGCCTCTCCCCGCAACTGGTGCAGCAAGCCCGGCTGCCCGCGCTGCTGGGGACGGCGGTGGGACCGATGAACAGTCCCGCCACTTCACCGAACGGAGCCAGCACCATGAACGACCAGCCCGGCCCGCGCCCGCTGTCGGAAGGAGAGCAGACCCTGATCTCGGTCACCGCCGCCGCTGTCGGCGTGCTGGGCCTGATCGGGTTCGTCATCTCCTTCGCCACCGTCATGGACGCGGCCAAGCCCACCTTCGGACCGCTCGCCTTCCTGCTGCCCCTCGGGGTGGACCTCGGCATCGGCGTGTTCTCCGCGCTGGACATCGTCCTGGCCCGGCTGGACATGCGGGTGCGCTGGCTGCGGTTCATCCCTTGGACGCTCACGGCCGTCACGGTCTACCTGAACGTCGCCGCCTACGCCACCGGACCTGGCGGGCCGAACTGGTTCGCCGTCGTCGCCCACGCGATCCTGCCCGGTCTGTGGGTGGTGGCCGTCGAGATCGGCACGCACGCGGTCCGCAAGCGCGCCAACCTGGCCAACCCGTCCCGCCGCCTGGACAGCATCCGCGTCTCGCGCTGGCTGCTGTCTCCGGTGCCGACGTTCGCCCTGTGGCGGCGGATGGTGCTCTGGGAGGTGCGCTCGTACCCCGAGGCCCTGAACCGCGAGCGTGAGCGGATCCTGGCCAAGACCGACCTTCAGGACCGGTACGGCCGCCTGTGGCAGTTCAAGGCCAGCCGACGCGAGCGCGCCCTGTACAAGCTCGGCGAACTCGCGCCGGCCCGGACCGAACCGGTACGACTCGTGCCGCCTCCGGCTCCCCAGCGTCCTGCCCTGACCGCCGCACCCGCCCGCAAGCCGTCACCCCGTAAGTCGCGCAAGACCACCCGTCCTGCCATCGCCCCGTCCGAGGTGGACGACCTCATGCCGCTGGGCTGGCAGGTCGCCGCCGACCACGACGCCCGAGGCGTCACGCTGACGCGGGACCGGCTCCGCGACGCCATCCGCCAGACCGGCCAGTCCATCTCCACCGACCGCGCGGGAGCACTGCTCGCCCGCCTGCGGACCGAGACCGGTCCGACCGCCGAGAACACGGAGCAGGAGGCGGCTTGATGGCTCTCACCTTCGCCCGCCCTTCGACCGGCGATCCACCACCGGTCGGACCGCAAGGACCGACCGCCGACATCACCACAACCGCCCGTACGGACGAGACGCGGTCCGACCGCACATCGTCCCTGAACAAGCCAGTACGGGACGCGGCCTCATCCGCCAAGACTCCGGCCGCGCCCCGCAACCCCGCTCGCAGCTACGCACACGAGGTGCACACATCATGACTCATCACCCGCAGGACCACGAAGACCACTCCCACGAGAACGACGGTCCGACCGCACCCGAGACCGGTGGCGAGGTCGTCCCGCTGGACGCGGCCCGCCGACGCGCCCGCCGCGCGGACGACCGCGACGAGGACGAGTTCTTCGACCGCGAGACCATCGCGATCGAGGGCACGGTCCTCGGTCCGCCGGTCGACCCGCCGGACGACGACGTGCCCTACCACTCCAGCACTGACCGACGCCGCGCTCCGATCGTCCCCGCAACCCTGAAGTCTTGGAACGGTACACGCTCCATGCTGATCTGGGCCGCCAAGGACGCCGGATACGTGCTCGGCTACCACGCGGTCCGCTCTCCCAAGTACGCCGCCAAGGCCACCCTCTACGCCCCGATCGGTTTCTTCCGCGCCACGGGCAAGCTCCTGCACTGGGCGACGGCGGAGGAGGGCAACTGGGCACTGCGCCAGTACGCCGCCGACCGCAACGACCCGGAGACCTGGCTCAAGCTGGACAAGCAGCGCCAGCGCCAGTCCCGCTGGCGCTGGTCGGTCCTGGCCGCCCTCGCGGTGACGGCCCTGATCGCCCTGCTGGTCTTCCTCCTGGCCGACATCCCGACGTGGGGCCGCCTACTGGCCATCGCCGTGGTGGTGCCGCTGCTGGCCCGCGCCGGTAGGCCCACGGACAAGCCCATCACCGACCGCGTCTCGGAAGGACCGCGCTACCGCAAGCTCACCGCCGAGCTGGTCCGTCGCGCGCTGCTGTCCTGCGGCATCTCCGGCATCAACCAGGCCGTCAGCAAGGACCAGCACGCCATCAGCTTCCCGCAGGACATCCACCGCGACGGCCCCGGTCACCTGGCCATCATCGACCTTCCGTTCGGCGTGGAAGCCGCCGACGTGGTCGCCCGCCGTGGCCGGCTGGCCTCCGGCATGCGCCTCCCACTCGACCAGGTCTGGCCCGAACCCGGCGACGGCCACCCCGGCCGCCTCGCCCTCTGGGTCGGCTACGAGCCCGCCTCCCAGATGAAGCAACCCGCCTGGCCCCTCCTCAAGGACGGCAAGGTGGACGTCTTCAAGCCCTTCCCGTTCGCCACCACGCCCCGCATGGACACGGTCAACGCCGCCCTGATGTTCCGCAACTGGCTCGTCGGCGGCCAGCCCGGCTCCGGCAAGACCTTCGCCCTGCGCCTGGCCGTGCTCGCGGCCAGCCTGGACCCGCGCGCCGAACTGCGCATCTACGAACTCAAGGGCGTCGGCGACTTCAAGGTCCTGGAGCCGGTCTCCACGGAGTACGGCAACGGCTTCGACGACGAGACGATCGCCCGCTGCGCCGGGATGATCCGCTGGCTCTACAAGGAGTGCGAGCGCCGCTCTAAGCGCATCGCCCACTTCGCCCAGCTCGGCAAGGCCCCGGAGAACAAGGTCACTCCGGAACTCGCCTCGCTCAAGGACTCGGGCCTGCACCCGCTGATCGTCGCCATCGACGAGATCCAGGAGCTGTTCCTGCACGGCAAGTACGGCAAGGAAGCCGGGGAGATCCTGGAGAAGGTCATCAAGCTGGGCCGCGCCCTAGGCGTGATCCTGCTGATCGGCACCCAGATCCCCGACAAGGACAGCCTCCCGACCGGCATCACCCGCAACGTCAACACCCGCTACTGCATGAGCGTCGCCGACCAGGTCGCCAACGACATGATCCTCGGCACCTCGATGTACAAGAACGGGTACCGCGCCACCATCTTCGAACCGGTCAAGGAGGCCGGTTGGGGCATCCTGTCCGGCCTGGGCAAGCCAGCCGCCCGCCGCTCCTTCATGGTGGACACCGACGCCGCCAAGCACGTGGTGACCCGCGCCATGCAGCTACGCGGCCTGGCCGGCACCCTGCCCGAGGAAGGCACTCAGACCCGCACCGACGCGCCCGCCTTCGACCTGCTCACCGACCTCGCCCAGATCTGGCCCGCAGGCGAGACGGCCGCCTGGAACGAGACCCTGTGCACCCGCCTGGCCGACCTGCGCCCCGACTTCTACACCGGCTGGGCCTCCGAACAACTCACCACCGCACTCAAGCCGCACGCCGTACCCGTCCAGAGCATCGGCCGCCGCATCGACGGCAAGGCCGTGACCAGGCGCGGCATCCGCCTGGACGACCTCACCGACGCCATAGCGGACCGTAACCGCCGAACTGGCACCGAGTGACCCCGCCGGAGGGTGCTAGCGCTAGCGGCTGACCCTGCTATCGCTAGCACCCCCGCTAGCACCAGAAATAAGCCCTGGCCAGGGCGTTAGCACGCTAGCGCCCTCCCTTGACGACACCCAAAAACGGCCCAGGAGGCCACCCATGGACTCTGCCCTGTTCATCGCTAGCGCAGTGATCGTCACCACCCTGTTCATTACCGTCCGTTACGCCGTCGAGTGCTACATCAGGCCCTTCCGCCGCTGCCGCTCCTGCCACGGCAAGGGCCGCAAGCCCAACCGCATCGGACGCGGCACCCACGACTGCCGCCGCTGCCGCGCCACCGGCCTCCGCCTACGGATCGGCCGCCACATCTGGAACCACTTTCGCGCCCTGCACCGCGACGCCACCCGCTGACTGGAGCACCCATGCCGATCACGAACCTGACCCGCTACGCCCTCGCAGCCGCCGCCCGAGGCTGGCACGTCTTCCCGCTCGCCCCGAACGGCAAGACCCCGCCCCGCGGCTTCACCAACTGGCAACACCGCACCACCAATGACCCGGCCACCATCCGCCGCATCTGGCAGCGCCCGTACAACCTCGGCATCGCCACCGGCCCATCCGGCCTCGTCGTCATCGACCTCGACCAGCCCAAGCCCTACGAGCAACCACCACCGCAGTGGAACCGCCCCGGCATCCGAGACGGCGCAGACGTCCTCGCCGCCCTCTGCGACCAGGCCGGACAACCACTTCCGCTGGAGACCTTCCAGGTCCGCACCCGACGCGGCGGCCTGCACCTGTACTTCACCGCACCGAACGGAGTCACCCTGACGAACACCCAAGGCGGCAACGGCGGCCTCGGCTGGCTGATCGACACCCGCGCGAACGGCGGCTACGTCGTCGGCCCCGGCAGCCACGTCACCGACGAACACGGCAGCGGCCCCTACGAGGTCCTTCACCCGATCCCACCGGCACCGCTCCCGGCCTGGCTAGTGGAGCGACTACGCCCGGCCCCACTGCCACCACAGAAGCCCATCACCGTGCCCCTCGCATCCGACCGCCACGGCGCGTACATCCGCGCCGCCGTCCTCGGTGAGCTGCAACGGGTGGCCAGCTCACCACCCCACGGCCACAACAACGCGCTCTACCTCGCGTCCGTCGCGCTCGGCCAGCTCGTCGCCGGAGGCGAGCTACACGCCGCCGCCGTCACTACGTGGCTCATGGAGGCAGCCACGCAGATCGGCCAGCCCTACCGCGAGGCCCAGCGCACCATCGCCTCCGGCCTGCGCGCCGGAGCCCGCCGGCCTCGAACGGTGGCCGCATGACCAACGACCGCAGCACCCACCTTCGCCTGGTCAACGGTGATGCCGTCCAAGCGCCAGGCCAGCCCGTGCCGTTCCGCACCTCCTGGACCGCCGACGAACTGATGGCCATGACCTTCCCGGAGCCCCGCTGGGCCGTCCCCGGCATCATCGCCGAAGGACTCAGCCTCCTCGCAGGCCCGCCCAAGGTCGGCAAGTCCTGGCTCAGCCTGGGCCTCGGTATCGCCGTCGCCAGCGGCGCCAAGGCCCTGGAAGCCATCGAGCTGGAGCCCGGCCCCGTCCTCTACCTCGCCCTGGAAGACACCGCCCGCCGCCTGCAGAACCGCATGGGCAAGATCCTCGGCGGCCAGCCCGCCCCGCGCGACCTCACCCTCGCCACCACCTGCCCGACCCTGCCCGCAGGCGGCGAAGAGGCCATCGCCCGCTGGCTCGACCGCAACACCAACGCCCGCCTCGTCGTCATCGACGTCTTCGCCAAGATCCGAGGCACCACACCACCCGGCCTGTCCGCCTACGACGCCGACTACGCCGCAATGAGCCGCGCCAAGCGCCTGGCCGACACCTACGGCGTCGCCGTCGTCCTGATCCACCACGTCCGCAAGATGGCCTCAGAAGACTTCCTGAGCGAAGTCTCCGGCACCAACGGCCTGGCCGGAGCCGCAGACGCCACCCTCGTCCTCAAACGCGCCCGAGGCACCGCTGACGGCGTCCTGCACGTCACCGGCCGCGACGTCGAAGAAGCCGAATACGCCATGGCCTTCCAACCCGCCGCCGGCCTCTGGCACCTCCTGGACGGCCCACCCGAAGACCACACCCTGTCCGACACCCGCGCCGCCATCGCCCGCCACGTCCGCGCCAACCCAAACAGCACACCCAAGGCCATCGCCGACGCCACCGGCCTGTCCCACGAGAACGTCCGCAAGACCTGCCAACGCATGAACGCCGACGGCCAGCTCTGCGTCAACGCCACCGGCCACTACCGCCTCCCCGGAACAGAGTCCCCGGCAGGCGTCCCCGGCGTCCCCGGCGTCCCTACCGTCCCCAACCACGCCACGACCAGCACCAACACCCACACCCACACCCACACCCACGAGGGACAACCGGCCCGGCTGCCTGTCCCCGCTGTCCCCGCCGACGAGGAGAACCACGAGTGACCACCTCAACGCCGGACAGCGTCCGGCTCGCCGACACCCAGCTCTACCGCGTCACCGACGCCATGCGCCTGCTCCGCATGAGCCGCACCGTCATCTACGACCAGATCCGCACCGGCCGCCTGCGCTCCGTCAAGCAAGGCCGCGCCCGCCTCATCACCGCCAACGCCATCCGCGCCTACATCGCCCTCCTAGAGAAGGAAGCAGAGGAAGCAGCCTAATGACCAAGCGACGCAGCAGAGGAGACGGCGGCCTCCACTGGGACGACAAGCGCCAACGCTGGATCGCCACCGCCAGCCTCGGCTACGACCCCAGCGGCAAGCGCATCGTGAAGCGGGGCAGCGGCAAGACCAAGACCGAGGCCAAGAACAAGCTCAAAGAAGTCCTCCGCGACTACGAAGACGGCCTGGCCATCGCACCGGCGGACTACACCGTAAGCGATGCGCTTAAGTATTGGCTGGAGCATGGGGTCAAGGGTCGAGACGCCAAAACCATTCGGCTATACACAGACTTCGCACGGCTGCATGTCATTCCGGCCCTTGGCGCTCGCAAACTGCGAGACCTCTCGGTCGAGGATGTCGACAAGTGGCTTGCCAGCAAAGCCCCACTCCTCAGTACACGGTCACTCAAGCTCATCCATTCCATCCTCAACCGCGCCATCAAGAATGCCATGAGGCGCGACAAGGTCAAGCGCAACATAGTTGACCTATGCGATATCCCCGAGGGACGCGCTGGCCGCCCATCACGAGCGCTTACCTTGGCACAGGCAGAAGCCGTCATGGCAGCCGCTGATCAGGCAGAACATCGCATCCGCGCCTACATCATTGTGTCCTTGCTGACGGGGGCACGCACAGAAGAGGTACGCGCGTTGACGTGGCCACACGTCGTGGCGTTCGATCAGGAGCGCAGCGCGTGGCTGTCGGTCGAAGAGATTGGGTGGGATCACAAGGAGTTCGCTGTCTACGTCTGGCGATCCGTACGCAAGAAGGGCGATACGAAGACCATCAAGTCACGGCGCACACTCAAACTGCCAGCCCGCGCAGTCAAGGCTCTTCGCCTGCTCAAAGAGGCTCAAGACGAAGTCCGCGCCGATGCACACAATTCACCGGCCGTCGGAGGCTTGGTCTTTCGCACAAAGACTGGCACAGCAGTCACCGCGACGAACGTTCGACGCGACTTTCGCAGGGTGCTCAGCATCGCTGGTCTAAGTGACAGAGAATGGACGCCCCGCGAACTGCGGCATAGCTTCGTATCGCTTCTATCAGACTCTGGGGTGCCAATCGAAGACATCTCCCGGCTAGTTGGACACGCCAACACTGTGGTAACGGAGACGGTATACCGCTTTCAGCTTCGCCCTGTTCTCCTCGAAGGAGCTGCGGCCATGGATGCGATCTTCGGTGACCAGGACTAGCTAGACTTCACGCTTTTGCTCCCCGGCGCCGCTCACGGCGCCAGGGGAGCACCCTTACGGCACAACCTCATGGCCGTGCACCCAAGGGACATCTTCGGCAGCATGCGCACGGAATCGTTTCACGTTTACAGCATTGAACCGAGTAGCGGATTACTCCGCGATCTTCACGTGGACCATGACGGCGAATGAAATTCACTGGTGCAACTGAGGGGCTGCCGCATGATTTGCAAGCTCAGGAGGTTGCTCAAGCTGTTGTTCCACCTTTCGCTGCTCAGCCTTCAGGTGCTCCACACGCTCAGCGAACTCCACATAGCGTCCAAGCTCGTCATCAATGTTTCGATATCGATCGATACCAAGCCAGACAGCGGTGTACTCGTGCTCGATATCGTCTGCGGTACGCTGGAGATTTATGCTCCGCTCACGAAACTTGAAGTAACCCGTCATGCCCGCAGAAATTCCAACGAGAATACTAATAAACGGAGCAACCACTCGCAGATATTCGAGTTGTCCAGCTGCACTTGTGACTGCGGTGGTGACGATTGACCCAATAATGACAATAGACTGGAACCGATTATGGATCTTTCTATACCGAGTTGCATTATCGCGATACTCGTTTATAACAGCTAGAGTTTCGGCATGATACATTGCAAGGTGGGCAGCCAACTCTACCTCGTCGGCTTCTGACACGTTTTCGGGTCGGATATTGGCCTTTATCTGAGCGAGCTTCTTCTCGCGCTGACGTATCTCTCGTCCAATAAAACGACTGCGTACAAGACAAGCGACGGCCACGATAAAGCAGACTAGAGCCAGAGAAGCGCTTGCTGTGCCAGGTACTACGCTCCCCGTTTCTCGCGGAAAGATAATAAAGAAGAGGATCCCTGCTGCAAGAACTACGAGTGATCCGATCCCAGCCGAAACGAAGAAGCCACGCCTCCTCCGTACACGCCTTAAGGCAGCTTCCTGGCGATACCGATCCATCACGGCTTCGTGAACATATGGAATCTGGGTGTCATTGTACTCAGGCATATGACGCTCCCGATAAAGGCGATGAGAGAAGCCTACTTGTCCAACGGAACAAGGGCTAGTTCGTCACGCAATACGGGTACGCGTGGCTTTCTGGGGATCCACCAGTCGGTATGAGCAGCGTGGCCAGTGCCACGGTGACGGTGGCCAGCGCAAAGTCGGCAAGTACTGCTGGTGTACATACGCCACTCGTGCGGCGGTCTGAGGCCCCGCCACTGGCGGAGCTGGGTGGAATGCCAAGCGAGCACCGAGATACACCGCTCAGCTTCCCATGGGGATGCTCCGTGGGAGTTCCATTGGGCCGTAGCGGGTTGCTCGCTGCTGCACTCCGCATCTCAGCGATCTCATTGGGCGCCGGGCACATCGCCTAGGGCTGCCACCACTACAGGACGATAGTCACGCAGTTCGTCACTCACCCCCGCCTCGCCCTGATCGGCGAGGGTGAGTTCTCCCTGGTGGAGCCTAGGAGATTCGAACTCCTGACTTCCTGCTTGCAAAGCAGGCGCTCTGCCAACTGAGCTAAGGCCCCTTCGACGAAGATAGCTTACCGGGCGGAGGAAGCTACCTGCGTCGTACCAAGGTCGTCGCTCAGGATCAAGTTCGGGAAGTCGGCGATCGAGTCGAGGATGTGGGTGGCGCCGCCCTTCAGGAGGCGTTCTCTGCTGTGCACGCCCGTCATGACGCCTGCCACGATCGAGGCCCCGGCTCGCTTGCCGCAGAGCATGTCGCTCTCCGAGTCGCCGATGACGGCCACCTGGCGTACGTCGGGCACTCCCAGCCGGAGTACGGCGTGGAGGACCATGTCGGGCCAGGGGCGGCCGCGGCCGCCGGCGTCTTCGGGGGAGATGGCCAGGTCGATCTTGTCGTGCCAGCCTAGGACGCTCAGGACACGGCTCAGGGTGGTGCGGCTGAAGCCGGTGATCAGGGCCAGCTTGATGCCGGTGCCGCGGAGCTTGTCGAGGACCTCCAGGACTCCGGGCACGGGGACGAGACCTGCCCGCTCCAGCGCTCCCTCGTAGGAGCGCTCGAACGTCAGGTTCGCCGCCTGGGCCTGGGCCTCGTTGCCGGGGAAGATCCCACGGAAGACATCGATCTTGGGGCAGCCCCGGGACCGGTGCACGTGAACCATGGCACGCGCGTACGCTCCGGTCCCGGGCACTATGCCCTGGGTCGCGATCGCCTCGGCGAAGGCGCGCTCGACCATGGCGATGTCACCGACTGTGGTGCCTGCCAGGTCCAGGCACGCCAGCTTGATGGGGACGACGTCACTCATCGCCTCGCCGGTCGGTTAGTTCTCGCTACCGGTCGCCTCTGTCCAGAGATCGAGCTCTGCGCGGTCGGCCTGCACCTTACGCCAGATCAGCAACCCCCCGAGGGCGATCAGCGCCAGAACGAGCAGCTTCTTCACGGTGTGACCCCACTTCTTCGACGGTCTCACCTGCCGGGGTGAGACCCAACGGTTGACAAGCAGCCTAGCAAGGTATGGCTGCGGTCCCTGTGTTGTGCTCTGACCAGATGGGCCGAATGTGTGGCCCATCTGGGACAACAGCTCGATCATGCCAAATATCCAGCCCGGATGCGCAGGGGGTTCCTGATGGGGTGAAGCGTGTCCAGGGTGCAGGAGGGACGAGCGCCCTTCCAGGGGGCCTGGGTGAGTGCGCTTGCCAGCGTTCATCGCTGGTTCCAGAACGCCGCACACAGCACACGCAGGCCTCCGCCACACACCTGCTGGCGCAGGTAGATGCCTCTCGCTCCGATGCAAGGCTTTCGGGCCACATCAGGCCAGCTTGACATACCCCCATGGGGTGTATTAGGTTCCGGATTGTTCGGATATACCCCCTGGGGGTATAGGAAGAGGGCAGGGTGACGACATGCCGCCAGGCGTACGCCATCCGTATCCACAAGAGAAACGTGACCCGAATCTCATAAGACCCCGGGCTCAAATACCCTAGGGGGGTACGGTGTTAGACTCGAAGCAGAGACTGGAGACGACGATGACGTCCAAGGAGACAGCGATGAGCACCACCACCTACACCGTGCACGGCATGACCTGCGGCCACTGCGTGAGCTCGGTCAAGGAGGAGGTCAGCGAGGTCGCCGGCGTCACGAACGTCGAGGTGGACCTGGCCACCGGCCTGCTGACCGTTGGCAGCGAAGGCCCCGTCGACCGCGCGAGGATCGCCGCCGCGGTGGAGGAGGCCGGCTACGAGCTGGCGGATAGATCATGAACACGGCCGCCAGGCTCGGCTCGTACGCCCTGGGCCTGGCTGTCGTCTTCGGCGGCGCCCTGGGCGTGGGCAAGGTGGTGGGGCCGTCCCCGGCGAGCACGGCGACGGCGACCGCGACCGCCCAGGGCGCGGGCAGCCACGCAGCGGACGGCCCCGGCAGCCACGCAGCGGCAGAAGGCCACGCGGGCGACGACCACGCCACCCAGCCCGAGCAGCGGCAACAAGCGGCAAGCAAGACCAGCGATACCCCTGGGGGGCTCCAAGTGTCGCAGAACGGCTACACACTCAACCCGATCACCTCGCTCACGACCGGGGTTCCGACCGACTTCAAGTTCACCGTGATCGGCCCCGACGGCAAGCCGGTCACCGACTACCAGGTCGAGCACGACAAGAAGCTGCACTTCATCGTCGCCTCCCGCGACCTGACGAGCTTCCAGCACCTCCACCCCGACCTGGCCCCCGACGGCACCTGGTCGGTCAAGCTGACGCTGCCGAAGGCGGGCGCGTACCGGGCGTTCGCCGACTTCGTCCCCGCGGGCGGCGAGAAGCTCACGCTCGGCGCGGACCTGCAGGCCGCGGGCGACTACCGGCCCGAGCCGCTGCCCCACGTCAGCCGTACGGCGGCCGTCGACGACTACACGGTCAACCTGGCCGGCGACCTGGTCCCGGGCAGTTCCGGCAAGCTCACGCTGACGGTCAGCAAGGACGGAGAGCCGGTCACCGACCTGGAGCCCTACCTTGGGGCGTACGGTCACCTCGTGGCACTGCGCGCGGGCGACCTGGCGTACCTGCACGTACACCCGGAGGAGAGCAAGCAGGCGGGGCCCGAGATCACCTTCTACGCGCAGGCGCCCAGCCGCGGCGACTACCGGCTGTTCCTCGACTTCAAGCACGAGGGCAAGGTCCGTACGGCGAGCTTCACCGCCACGGCCACCCTGTCGGACGGGCACGCCCCCTCCGCGACCCACGACCACAGCCACTGAGAAACCAAACCCGCTGAAGAAAGGAGAGGTGATGTCTTCTCTGGGCGGAGCCACCCAGGACAGAGCTGTCGAACTCACGATCGGCGGCATGACGTGCGCATCGTGCGCCAACCGTATCGAGCGCAAGCTGAACAAGCTGGACGGCGTGACCGCCACGGTCAACTACGCGACGGAGAAGGCGAAGGTCACCTTTCCCGAGGACGTGGATGCGCAGCAGTTGATCGCCGAGGTGGAGAAGGCCGGCTACACGGCCGAGCTGCCCGAGGCCGCCCCGGCGCCGGACGAGCCGGTGGATGAGCTGCGGTCGCTGCGGCAGCGGCTGGTCGTCTCGGTGGTGTTGTCGGTGCCGGTGGTGGCGATGGCGATGATCCCGGCGTTGCAGTTCACGAACTGGCAGTGGTTGTCGCTGGTGCTGGCGGCGCCGGTGGTGGTGTACGCGGGCTGGCCGTTCCACAAGGCGGCCTGGACGAACCTGCGGCACGGCGCCGCGACGATGGACACGCTGATCTCGCTCGGCACGATCGCCGCGCTGGGCTGGTCATTGTGGGCGCTGTTCTTCGGCAGTGCGGGCACGCCGGGGATGACGCACCCGTTCGCGTTCACGATCGAGCGCACCGACGGCTCCGGCAACATCTACCTGGAGACGGCGGCGGCGGTGACCGCGTTCATCCTGGCCGGCCGGTACTTCGAGGCCCGCTCCAAGCGGCGGGCCGGGGCGGCGCTGCGGGCGCTGATGGAGCTGGGCGCCAAGGACGTGGAACTCGCGGACGGCCGGCGCGTCCCGGTCGAGCAGCTCAAGAGCGGGGACCGGTTCGTCGTCCGGCCGGGCGAGAAGATCGCCACCGACGGGGTCATCGAGGAGGGCACCTCGGCGGTGGACGCCTCGATGCTGACCGGTGAGTCGGTGCCGGTGGAGGTGCGGCCGGGTGATCCGGTGACCGGGGCGACGGTGAACGCGGGCGGGCGGCTGATCGTGCGGGCCTCCCGGGTCGGCGCGGACACGCAGCTCGCTCAGATGGCCAGGCTGGTGGAGGAGGCGCAGACCGGCAAGGCGCAGGTGCAGCGGCTGGCCGATCGTATCTCCGGCATCTTCGTGCCGATCGTGATCGCCCTGGCCCTCGGCACGCTGGGCTTCTGGCTGGGCACCGGCGACGGGGTGGGGGCGGCGTTCACCGCGGCGGTGGCGGTGCTGATCATCGCCTGCCCGTGCGCGCTGGGGCTGGCCACGCCGACGGCGTTGCTGGTGGGCACCGGGCGGGGCGCCCAGCTCGGCATCCTGATCAAGGGGCCGGAGGTGCTGGAGTCCACCCGCCGGATCGACACGGTCGTGCTGGACAAGACCGGCACGGTCACCGAGGGCAAGATGACCCTGACCGCGGTGCACGTGGCCGAGGGGGAGAGCCGGGAGCAGGTGCTGCGGTTGGCCGGGGCGCTGGAGCACGCCTCGGAGCACCCGATCGCGCAGGCCATCGCCCGCGAGGCCCGCTCGGGGGCCACCGTCGAAGACTTCGCCAACGTCGAAGGGCTGGGCGTGCAGGGCATCGTGGACGGCCACGCCGTGCTGGTCGGCCGCCCCCGGCTGCTGCAGGAGTGGTCGCAGCACCTGCCGGAGAAGCTGGAGCGCGAGCTCAGGGCCGAGCAGGCGGCCGGTCGCACCGCGGTGGCGGTCGGCTGGGACGGCCGGGCACGCGCGGTCCTGGTGGTGGCCGACGTGGTCAAGCCGACCAGCAAGGAAGCCATCGCCCAGCTCCGGGCGCTGGGCCTGACGCCGGTGCTGCTGACCGGCGACAACGAGGCCGTGGCCAGGAGCGTCGCCGCCGAGGTGGGCATCGACGAGGTGATCGCCGAGGTGCTGCCCGCCGACAAGGTGGACGTGGTCAAGAAGCTGCAGTCCGAGGGCAAGGTGGTGGCGATGGTGGGCGACGGCGTCAACGACGCCGCCGCGCTGGCCCAGGCGGATCTGGGGCTGGCCATGGGCACCGGCACCGACGCCGCCATCGAAGCCTCCGACCTGACCCTGGTACGCGGCGACCTGCGGGTGGCGGCCGACGCCATCCGGCTCTCGCGCCGCACGCTGTCAACGATCAAGGGCAACCTGTTCTGGGCCTTCGCCTACAACGTGGCCGCCCTGCCGCTGGCCGCCCTCGGCCTGCTCAACCCGATGATCGCGGGTGCGGCGATGGCGTTCTCCAGCGTCTTCGTCGTCAGCAACAGCCTCCGGCTGCGCCGCTTCACGTGAAACCCGGGCCCACCTGACGGCCGGCGCCATCACGGCGCCGGCCGTCACGAACATCCCGCCCACCGCCAGCCAGCCCAGAGTCCCGCCGCCGAGCACGAGCGCGGTGAGCACGACCGGCCCGAGCATCCTGGCCACCGCGACGCCGGTGCCGAAGAAGGCCTGGTACTGCCCCTGCCGATCGTCGGGCGCCAGCGTGAACCCGATCTCCCAGCCCCCCGAGGCCAGCAGCATCTCCCCCGCCACCAGCAAGGCCGCCGCCACCAGCAGGAACACCCACCCGTACGGGCTGAGCGCGAACACCGCGCAGGCCAGCAGCATCAGCAGCCCGGCCTGCCGCATCGCCGCCGAGGCGTCCCGCAGCCCCTTCACCCGCCTGGCCACCCGTACCTGGAAGAGCACCACGCCACCGGTGTTGATCAGCAGCAGGACGGAGACCACCCAGGTGGGCGCGTCGGTGCGCGAGGCGACCCACAGCGGCACGACCACGCTCAGCAGCGGCATGTAGAACAGCATCACCGCGTTGATCAGCGTGACGAGCGCGTAGGGCCGGTCGCGGAGCACGGCCAGCCGGGGCCCGGAAGGCGCCGGCGCGGGCCGTACGGCGGGCAGGCGCAGCAGCAGGGCGGCGGCGGTCAGGAAGGTCAGCGCGTCGAGCGCGAACACCGCCAGGTATCCCTCCCGCGTGCCGAGGGACAGGGCGAGCCCGCCCAGCGCCGCGCCGGTGGCCAGCCCGCCGTTCAGCGTGGCCTGGAGCGCCGCCCGTACGCGGGTCCGCCCGGCGGGCGGGATCAGGGCGGCGAGCAGGGCCTGGCGGGCGGCCGACAGCCCGGTCTGCGCGGTGCCGTACAGGCAGGCCACCAGGGCGAACGCCGCGAACGAGCGCGCGAACAGGAAGCCCGTGACCGCCACGGCGGTCGCGACCGCGAGCAGCACCGCGACGCCGCGCGGGCCGCGCCGGTCGGCGAGGTGGCCGAGCGGCACGCCGGCGACCGAACCGACGGCCCACCCCAGCGTGAGGCCGAGGCCGATCTCGGTGGCGGACAGGCCGACGATGCCGGAGAAGTAGAACGCGGAGGTGACGAGGTAGACGCCGTCCCCGATCGAGCTGACCAGCTGCGCCTGTGCCAGGACCCGCCGATGTGTCATGCACCCATCCTCATCCCGAACTTGTCCCGGGATAAGCTCCAATTCCCGGCAAGATGATTGGGCCAAGATGGACGTGCACATCAACCTCGACGGCCGCCGTGACCTGGCCGCACAGGTCTACCGTCAGCTCCTCGACGCGATACTCGACGGCCGCCTCAGGGAGGGCGAGCGCCTCCCCCCGACCAGGGAGCTGGCGCGGCGCCTCGACATCTCCAGGAACACGGTCGCCCTCGCCTACGACCGCCTGGTCGCCGACGGGTTCCTGGTGGGACGGGCGGGCGCGGGCACGTTCGTGTCGGGGGAGCCGGTCAGGGGGCGGGCCGCGCCGAAGGGTGTCGCCCGCCCGCGCCCGGTCTGGCAGGGCCTGGCGCCGCCGCCGAGGATGGCCCCCGCCCGGTACGACTTCCGCGTCGGCGTCCCCGACGCCCGGCTGTTCCCCATGGAGACCTGGCGCCGCCTGGTGGCCCGCGAACTGCGCACGAGCGTCGCCGGTTACGGCGACCCTGCCGGACACGAGCCCCTGCGCGCGGCCATCTCCCGCCACATCGGCCTGAGCCGCTCGGTCCACGCGAGCCCGGCCGACGTGCTGATCACCAACGGCGCCCAGCAGGCGCTGGACCTCATCGGCCGGGTCCTGATCGAGCCGGGCACCGTCGTGGCCGTCGAGGAGCCCGGCTATCCCCCGGCCCGCCTGCTGTTCCGCTCGCTCGGCGCCCGGGTCGCGAGCGTGCCGGTGGACGCGGAGGGCATCGACGTCCGGGCCATCCCCGGGGCGGCCAAGGTCGTGTACGTGACGCCGTCGCACCAGTTCCCGCTGGGCACGCCCATGTCGCTGGCCCGCCGCGCCGCCCTGCTGGCCTGGGCCGAGCGCCGCAGGGCGGTGGTGATCGAGGACGACTACGACAGCGAGTTCCGCTTCGGCGAGCGCCCGCTGGAGCCGCTGCAGAGCCTGGACAGGGCCGGGCGCGTCATCTACGTGGGCTCGTTCTCCAAGACCCTGCTGCCCATGCTCAGGCTGGGCTTCCTGGTGGCCCCCGCCTCGCTCGCGCCGGCGCTGGCCGCGGCCAGGTACCTGTCCGACTGGCACGGCGAGGTGCCCAAGCAGGCGGCGCTGGCCCGCTTCATCGACGAGGGCCTGCTGGCCAGGCACATCAGGAAGGCCACCCGCGAGTACGCCGCCAGGCACGCGCTGATCGCCGAGGCCCTGGCCGCCGACGAGCGGGTGCGGCTGGTGCCGTCCACGGCGGGGCTGCACCTGTGCGCGCTGGGCGCGTCCGTACGTGCCACGCCCGGCCTCGCGGTGGAGCACCTGGAGGCGTACTGCGGCCAGAGCCCGCCGCAGCGCGGCGTGGTGCTGGGTTACGGCGCGATCGGCAGGGACGCCATCCCGGAGGGCCTGCGCCTGCTCCGGTCACGGATGTCGGCGGCTCCAGAACCTGCGGCCCCGCCCTCCTGACGCCTACGGATGTCGGCGGCTCCAGAAGCGGCGGCCCCGCTCCCCTGACAGCTCCGGGTCGTCGGGGGGCGACGGCTGCTGCACGATCACGACGGTCGTGCGGGCGTGCCGCGCGCAGTACATGCTGGTCGAGGGCAGGAAGATGCGGCTGAGCAGGCCGCGGCGCCCCCGCCCGAGCACCAGCAGGTCGCCCTCCCGCGCCAGGTCGACGAGGTGATAGCCGGGATCGCCGACCCGGCCCACCGCGAACGTCGTCAGGTCGTCGGGCACCCCGCCCGCGACGTCCTCGAACACGCTCGTGATCACCTCGGTGCAGCGCGCCTCCTCGCCCACCCTGACCGCGTGCTGCACGGGCAGCGCCTCGGGAAAGGGATGGACGGGCGCGCGACTGACATGCACGGCCACGAGAGCCATCCGGTGCAGCCTGGCCGCGCCGATGGCCCAGGCCAGCGCCCAGCGCGCGGCCGGGGACTCGTCCACCCCCACGATCAGCCGCGCACCGCCGGGCAGATCCTGTTCCACGGTGCCTCCTGTCGAAGTACGACCATAGTGCGCCACCACGCTGGTTACCGGGAGGTGGCACTTTGCGAACTCTGGAGTCCCTTCCGAATGCGGGCATAGCATGCGGGGGTGGAGCGCGGGTGGGTGCGCCCCCGTCCCGCCCTCGACCGGCGGCTCGACGGGGCGCTGACACACAGGCTGACCTGCCTCGTGGCGACCACGGGCTACGGGAAGTCCACCGCGCTGGCCGGCTGGGGCCAGGCCGTGGGCGCGGTGCTGCACCGGCTCGGGCCCGCCGACCGTGACCTGCCCACGCTGGCGGGCACGGTGGCCGCGGCGCTGTCGGCGAAGGTGCCCGGCCTGCCCGCCGACCTGGTGACGGCCGCCGCGGCCCCGCTCGGGCCGGACGCCGACGAGCTGTCGAGGGCGGCGGCGCTGGCAGGCGGGCTGGCCGAGGCGCTGGCCACGCGGTTGCGGCGGGGGCTGGTGCTGGTGTTCGACGGCATCGAGGCCATCGCGGGCGCGACCGGTCCCGTGCGGTACGTGGAGACGCTGGTCCGCGCGGCGCCCCGGCACCTGCACCTGGTCACGGCGTCGCGGGCGCCGCTGCCGTTCCCCACCGCCCGGCTGCGCCAGGACCACGACGTGCTCGACCTCGACGCCGGCGACCTCGCGCTGACCCCGGACGAGACCGCAGCCTGGGCCGGCGCGCTGCTGGGCGAGGCGGGCGCGGACATCGCCGCCGAGCTGCACCGCACGTGCGGCGGCTGGCCGGCGGCCGTGCAGGCGGCGCTCGACGCGCTGGCCCGCGAGGACCCGGCCACCTGGCGGGGCATCGTGGCCGGCCTGACGGCCAACTCGGCCACGCTCGAGCGCCTCACGCTCGCGGCGTTCAAGGACCTGCCCGCGGCCATGCGCGAGCTGCTGCGCGCCGCCACCGTGCTGCCGGTGCTGACCCCCGGCCTGGCCGCCACGCTCGGTGCGCCGCCCGACACGCTGGACGCGCTCGCGAGCCGGGGCCTGTTCCTCGAACCGGCCGAACCCGGCGGCCACCGGCTCACCTCGACGGCCGGCCACACCCTGGCCAGGCACCTGCCGCTGGACCGGCACGAGGCCCACGACGTGGCGGCGGTCGCCGCCCGCTGGTACGTCGAGCACGACCGTCCCGAGCTGGCCCTGCGCGCCGCCGTCGCGACCGCGCACGCCGGCCTGGCCGCCACGCTGCTCGACGCGCACGGCCCGCTGCTGGCCGAGCGCGGCGACGTGCTGGCCGCGCTGGAGCTGTTACCCGAGCCCGCCAGGCGCGCGCCCCCGATGCTCAGGCTGGCCGGCATCGCCGAGCAGAACCGCGGCCACTGGAGCCGCGCCCGCGAGCTGCTCGCCGAGGCCGCCGAGGGGCCGGGCTTCGACGCGGCCCTGGCCAGGCGGCTGGCCTTCATCGACCACATGCGCGGCGACTTCGACCGGGCCCTGCCCATGTACGAGCGGGGCCACGCGTACGGCCTGCCGCCCGCCGACGCCGCCATGTGCGCCGCGTCCATGGCCTCGGTGCACTGGCTGAAGGGCGACCGCGCGGCCTGCGCCGAGCTCGCGGACCGGGCGCTGGAGCAGGCCAGGAGCCTGGGCGACGCGAGCGCCCTGGCCATGGCGAACACGGTCCTGGCCATGCTGGCCGCCCTCGACGGCGACCGCCGCGCCAACGACGCCTACTACCTGCGCGCCCTGGCCTACGCCGAGCGGGCCGGCGACATGGTGCAGCTCATCCGCATCCACGCCAACCGGGCCTCCCGCTACCTGGACGAGGCCGCGTACGCCGAGGCGCTGGCGGAGACGGAGATCGCCGGCCGGCTGTCGGACCTGGTGGCGTTCGCCCCCTTCGCCGCCCTGAACGTCTCCAACCGCGCCAAGGCCCTGATCGGCCTGGGCCGCCTGGAGGAGGCCGCGGCCGAGGCGGCGGACGCGGCGGCCAGGTGGGAGGCGATGGGCTCCAGGCTGACCGGCGCCGGGCTGAACCGGCTGGCCGCCGTGCACGCCCTGCGCGGCGACCGTACGACCGCCGCCGCGCTCTACCGGCAGGTCATCGCGCAGTCCGGGCCGTCGGGCGAGGTGCAGGCGCTGTCGCAGGCGCTCAACGGGCTCGCCGAGCTGCTGGCCGCCGAGGATCCCGAGGAGGCCACGCGGGTCGCGGCGCGGGCCCTGGAGCATGTCGAGGGCATCTCCGGGGTGGCCGCCAGGGTCGCCGCCGCCCGGGTGGCGCTGGCCGCGGGGCAGCGCGAGCACGCCGGGGCGCTGCTCGACGAGGCCGAGCCGGTGGCGGCCGGCCGCAGGGACCACGCCGCCCTGGCCACCGTCGCCGAGCTGCGCGCCGAGCTGGACGGCGACGCCAAGCTCGCCGACGAGGCGGTACGCAGGTGGGCGGCCGTCGGCGACCCGATCGGCCGGGCCAGGGCCGAGCTGGTCAGGGCCGCCCTGGCGGACCCGGCGACCGGCGGCGAGGTGGCCGCCGAGGTGCGCGGGCGCATGCACGCGATCGGCTGCCGGGCGCTGGACGACCGGATCGACGCCCTCGTGGCCCGCGCCGGTCCCCCGCGCGGGGCGAAGCTCGTGGTGGAGACGATGGGAACGTTCCGGGTGCTGCGTGGCTCGGTGCCCGTCCCGCGTACGGCGTGGCAGTCGCGCAAGGCCCGCGACCTGCTGAAGATCCTGGTCAGCCGCAGGGGCGGCGCGATCGGCAGGGAGCGCCTGGTCGAGATCCTCTGGCCGGAGCAGGAGGACGAGGCGGTCGGGCTGCGGCGGCTGAACGTCATGGTGTCCACGCTGCGTGCCGTGCTGGATCCGGAGCACGCGTGGCCGGCCGACGAGTTCGTGGTGTCGGACGAGGGCGCGTTGCGGCTGGAGCTGTCCAACGTCGAGGCCGACGTCGAGACCTTCCTGGAGCTGGTGGGCCAGGCCGTGCGGCTGGACCAGGCGGGCAGGCAGGCGGAGGCGCTGGCGCGGTGGGAGGCGGCCGAGAGCGCCTACGGCGGCGAGTTCTGCGAGGAGGACCCGTACGCGGACTGGGCGGTGGGTCTGCGCGAGCAGCTCAGGCTGGCGTACGTGCAGGCGGCGGCCAGGCTGGCCGAGGCGCGGGCCGGCGAGCACCGCCATGACGAGGCCGCCCGCTACTGGCTGCGGCTGCTGGAGCGCGACCGTTACGACGAGCGGGCCCACCTCGGCCTGGTACGCGTCCTCGACCTGGCCGGCCGCAGGGGCGACGCCCGCAGGCGCTACCGGTTCTACGCGGAGCTGATGCGCGAGCTGGAGGTCGAGCCCGCGCCCTACCCGACCTGAACCAGACCTGAACCTGGCGGGGAGATCGTGTTCGGATGAGAACGGTCATCGTCCGGCTGGTCGAGCCCGAGCAGGCAGGCGGCCAGCTCCGCGGGCTGCTCGAAGAGGTTGGGGGCGAACCGGTGCCGTTCAGCGGCTCGGAAGCCGTCATCGAGCTGCTGCTGGCCGCCGCCGGGCTGAAGCACGATCCGGCCTGAGATCCGGCCCGAGGCACGATCCGGCCTGAACCTCGCGCGAACCCCGCTCGCCACGATGAGTGCACCGAGAGGAGGCACGATGGGCGAGCAGGGGAGCGGTTGGCCGTTCGTCGGGCGAGGGGTTCCGCTCGCGGCCGTGCGCGAGGCGCTGCGGTCGAGGGCGGGCATGATGATCGCCGGCGCGGCGGGCGTCGGCAAGAGCAGGCTGGTGGCGCACGCGCTGGCCGGGCAGCGGGGCTACGCGGTCGTGCGCGCGCTGGGCACGGAGACCGCGTCGATGATCCCGTTCGGGGCGTTCGCGCACGTCCTGACGGGTCCGCCGCGCGGCGGCGAGAACCTGCTGCGCTGGGCCGCGCGCCACCTGCGCGACCTGGCCCGGCGCAGGGAGCTGCTGGTGAGCGTGGACGACGCGCACCGGCTGGACCCGGCGTCGGCGGCGCTGGTGCACTACCTGGCCGCGAAGGGGGAGGCGCGGCTGCTGGTGACCGTCAGGTCGGGGGAGGCGCAGCCGGATCCGGTGGTCGCGCTGTGGAAGGACGAGCTGCTGCCGCGCATCGAGCTGCCGCCGCTGACGGTGGCCGAGGTGGGCGAGGTGCTGGCGGGGGCGCTCGGCGGCGAGGTCGCGGCGGAGACCGTACGGCATCTGGCCGGGGTCAGCGAGGGCAACGTGCTGTACCTGCGGGAGGTCGTGCACGCGGGACGCACCTCGGGCTGCCTGGCCGAACGGGACGGCGTGTGGCGCTGGCGCGGCGAGCTGTCCGTGACGACCCGGCTGCGCGAGCTGGTGGGCGACCGGATCGGCCACCTCGACAGGGACGAGCGCGAGGCGCTGGAGCTGGTGGCGTTCGGCGAGCCGCTGGGCGCCGCGCTGCTGGCGGAGCTGACCTCGGCGAGCGCGGTCGAACGGGTCGAGTCCCGCGGCCTGGTCGTGACCGTGGACGACGGCCGGCGCGACCACCTGCGGCTCGGCCACCCGCTCTACGGCGAGGTGGTCCGCGCCGACTGCGGCACGCTGCGGGCGCGGCGGCGGCTGCGCATGCTGGCCGAGGCGCTGGAGGCCACGGGGCTGCGCCGGCGCGAGGACGAGCTGCGGGCCGCCGTGTGGCGGCTCGACAGCGGCTCGGTCACCGACCCCGCGATGCTGACCTCGGCCGCCAGGCTGGCGTGGGGCAGGCAGGACCCCCGGCTGGCCGCGCGGCTGGCCAGGGCCGCGATCGACGCCGGGGCGGGCGTGGCAGCGGTCTCGGTGCTCGGCGAGGTGCTCATGGTGCTCGGCGACGCCGACTCCGCGGTGACCGCGCTGCGGCGGGCGGCGCGGGACGCGGTGACCGAGAGCGAGCGCGCCCAGCACGCCTACAGCCTGGGCGTGAGCCTGGCCTGGGCGGGCGCCGACGCCGAGGCGTGCCACGTGCTCGACACGGCCATCGCGACGCTCACCGGCCCGGGGTGGCGGCAGGAGGCGTACGTCTACCGCGCCGTCACCGACTGCATGGCCGGGCGGCTGACCGGCGCGGCCCGGGCGCTGGCGCAAGCCAGGGCATGCACGCCCGGCACCTTGCGGGGCGCGGCGCACGGGGCGTCGCTGGAGGCGTGGGTGGACGCGTACGCGGGCCGCACGGAACGCGCCCTGGCCGTCGCCGAGCGCACGATGGCCACCGTCGAGGAGTGGCGGGAGCTCGCCCCGCACGCGCTGCCCACCTTCCTGGACGCGCAGTGCGCCGCGCAGACGTTCTCCGGGCGGCTGGCGGAGGCGGCGCGGACCGCCGGGCGCGGCATGGAGCTGCCCGCCGCCGAGCTGTCGGTGACGGGGTTCGGCGCCTACCGGGCGATGGCGGCCAGGCTGCGCGGCGACGCCGCGGAGGCGGCGCGCTGGTGCAGGGACGACATGGCCAGGCTGCCCGCGGGGGAGCCGTACCTGGGGCGGGTGGTGGCCGAGCACGCGCACGCGCTGGCGCTGCTCGGCCGGCTGGACGAGGCCAGGGAGTCGCTGGCGGACGCCGCGAAGCTGGCCGGCCGGTGGGCCTTCACCCGGCAGCACGTGCTGCACGCGGCGGTGTGGGTGGCGGCGGCGGGCGGCGACCTGGACGAGGCCGTGCGGCTGTGCCGGCTGGCCGCCTCCCACGCGCGGCGGCACGAGCTGGGGGGCAACCTGATGTTCGCGCTGCACGACCTGGTCCGGCTCGGCGAGCGTGCCCCCGGGCTGGGCGAGCTGGCCGGGGAGGTGGACGGGCCGCTGGTGCGCCTGCTGGCCGGGCACGAGCGGGCGCTGGGCGATCCGGACGCGCTGCGCGCGGTGGCGGAGGGGTACGAGCGGCTCGGCATGGTGCTGTACGCGGCCGAGGCCACCGCTCACGAGGCGGCCGCCCACCACGACGCGGGCCGGGGCCGGCTGGCCAGGAGCGCGCGGGCGCGGGCGGGCGCGCTGGCCAGGCTGTGCACCGGCGTCTCGACCCCGGCGCTGGTCGAGCTGGCCACGCCCGAGCTGACGCCGCGGCAGCGGGAGATCCTGCAGCTCGCCGCGGCCGGGCTGACGAACAGGGAGATCGCCGACCGGCTGACGCTGTCCAAGCGGACGGCGGCGAACCACCTGCAGGCCGCCTACGACAAGCTCGGCGTGAACGACCGCACCCAGGTGGGCCGCCTGCTGGAGGCGTTGTAGGTGCGAGATCCGGCTTGAGCCGCTGGAGGCGTGGCAGGTCTCAGACCAGCTTGAGCCGCTGGAGGCGTGGCAGGTCTCAGACCAGCTTGAGCAGCCCGTCGTACAGGGCCTCCCGCTCCCCGGCGGTCAGGGCCCGGTACGGCGCGGACGCCCGCAGGTTCGTCTCCGCCTCGATGCCGGCGCGCAGCGGCCCGTCCGGCAGGCCGACGATCCCGGCCGCGGACAGGCCCGCCGCCCGCCAGGCCGCGGCGTGGGCGTCGGCGCGGTGGTAGCGGACGACGGCGAGCCGGTTGAACAGCAGCAGCCCCGGTGCCGCGTCCTCCGGCTCGTACGGCGGCGCCACCAGCTCCAGCGCCCCGCCCGGCAGCCGCTCGGCCGCCTGGAGCACCCGGGCCGCGAGCCCCGCCAGGCCCGGCAGGTCGTGGGCCGCCCAGACGCGCTCGGCCGTGGCGGCGTGCACCTCGTACAACCGGTGGACGAACTCCAGGCCCCTGTCCGTCAGCCGGAGCGTGCCGTCGCCGTCCTCGGACAGGGTCCGCTGGCGCAGGTGCTCCTGGAGGTCGCGCTCGCGGGGCGCCGCGTCGCCGTACCGGTCGATGACGGCCAGGGCGGCGCGGGTCAGCGGGCGGAGGGGGAGCGTGAAGCGCAGGTCGGAGAGCAGGCCGGGGGTCACGGCGGAGGTCTCGGCTAGCTCGGCGACGGCTCGGGCGGCCGAGGCGTGCACGTTGACGTGGGCTGCGCCGATGACCGGGGCGATGGCCGCCGCGAATTCCGACAGGTCCTGAAATTTCGGCATCGCGTTGATTATGGGGTGGTCCACGGCGGATCCGCAGGGAATCGTAACGGCCCGGCTCCAGGGTGAGGTCAACCGTCCGGCGTGCGGCGGTGTTCTTCTCGCCGCCCCCCTCCTCTTCTCCCCCTGGAGTCACATGTCCGCCCGTTGGGCCGCTCTGCCCGTACTGCTGGTCGCGGTGTTCGTGACCACGCTCGACTTCTACGTCGCGAACCTGGCCGTGCCCTCCATCCGCGCCGACCTGGGCGCGGGCGACGCCACCGTACAACTCGTGATCGCCGGGTACGGGCTGGCGTACGCGGCGGGGCTCGTCGTCTCCGGACGGCTCGGCGACCTGTACGGGCACCGGCGGATGTTCGCGGCGGGCCTGGCGCTGTTCACGCTGGCCTCGGCCGGGTGCGGGCTGGCCACCGGCACGTCCACGCTGGTGGCGGCCAGGGTCGGGCAGGGCGTCGCCGCCGCGCTGCTCGCGCCGCAGGTCCTCGCCCTGCTCGGCCTGCTGTACCGGGGGAACGCGCGCGCCAGGGCCTTCGGCTGGTACGGCACCGCCGTCGGCCTGGCCGGGCTGAGCGGCCAGGTGATCGGCGGGCTGGTGGTGGCCGCCGATCCGATGGGGCTGGGCTGGCGGGCCTGCTTCCTGGTCAACGTCCCGATCTGCCTGGCCGCCCTGGCCCTGACCGGCCGCCTGCTCCCCCGCGCCACGCCGCCGCCGCTCCCCCGCGACCTCGACCTCGGCGGGGCGGCGCTGGTCACGGCCGGGCTGGTGGCCGTGGTGCTGCCGCTGGCCGAGGGGCGGGAGCAGGGGTGGCCCTGGTGGACGTGGGCGTGCCTGGCCGCCGCGCCGCTGCTGCTGGGCGCGTTCTGGTGGCGGCAGCGCCGGCTGGCCGCCCGGGGGCGGGTGCCGCTGCTGGATCTGGGCGTGTTCAGGGAGAAGGGGTTCGCCTGGGGGCTGGTGGCGGTGGGGCTGCTGTTCGGCACGTCGGCCGGGTTGTCGTTCGTGCTCGCCCTGTACCTGCAGGACGGGCTCGGGCTGGCGCCGCTGGCCGCCGCGGCCGTGTGCACGGCGCTGAACGCCGGCTTCTTCGCGGCGTCCCTCCGTCCGGGCCGTTTCGGGGGGCCGGTGCTGGTGGCGGGGCTGGCGCTGGTGTACCACGCGATGGGCGCGGGGCCGTTGCCGCTGGGGCTGGCGCTGCTGGTGACGGGGGCCGGGATGGGGTGGCTGATGTCGCCGCTGCTCTCCTCGGTCCTGGCCGCCGTACGTCCTGAGCGATCGGCCGCCGCGGCCGGGGTGCTCGGCACCGTACAGGAAGCCGGGGGAGTGCTCGGCGGGACGGTCACCGGGGCGGTGTTCTTCGCCGCGCTGGACGGCGGGTGGGACACGGCGGCGCGGGCCGGGCTGACGGTGCTGATCGTGGCGTCGCTGGGCGTGCTGGCCCACTCGGCGACGCGCCGGCCGGCGCAGGGTGCCGATCGCAGGAGGCGCGAGGCGGCCCGGGGCAGTTTCACGTGAAGCACGGCCGCACTGGCCGTTCGTGAGTGACACGGTGGTGTGAGTGACACGGTGGTGTGAGTGACACGGTCGTGTGAGTGACACGGTCGTGTGAGTGACACGGTGGTGTGAGTGACACGGTCGTGTGAAGCACGATCGTGCCGGCCGTTCGGGCGAAGCACGATCGGGTGTGCCGACCGGCGGGAGGGCGTGGAATGCTAGGCGTGTGACGCTGCCGCTCCGTCTCGCCCGCACCGCGGTGTTCGCCGTGGTGTGCCTCGGGCTGGGCGTGGCGGCGCACGTGCTCGGCGGCGGGTTCGTGCCGGTGCCGGCCATGGCGGCGGCGCTGGGGCTGGCGTTCGCGGCGGCGTACCCGCTGTCGGGGCGCGAGCGGTCGTTCGCGGTGATCCTGCCGCTGCTCGCCGGGTTACAGGTGATCCTGCACCTGCTGTTCTCGCTGTCCCACGCCACCTCGCCGCACGCGCCGGTCGGTCACCTCCACACAGGGCTGGTGCCGGACCTGGGCATGCTGGTCGCGCACGGCTGGGCGGTCGGGATGACCGCGTTGTGGCTGGCGCGGGGCGAGGCCGCCCTCTGGGCGCTGCTGCGCCGGCTGGCCGTGCGGTTGCTGGTCATCTGGCTGCCGCTGCTCACCACTCCTTTCTCCACACCCCTGTGCACGACCGAGCCGCCCGTGCTGCGCTCGGCCGTGCTGCGGCACGTCGTCAGCGGGAGGGGCCCGCCGCGGGCCGTCGCCGCCTGACCTCCGGGGTCGGGCGAGACGTCTTCCCTTTTCAGACGACCCCCGCCGCCCGGCAGGGGCTGCTTCGGCATGCCGGGCGGAGAAAGGCAACCCCACCATGTACGTTCGTCATGCCCTCGTGCTCGCGTCCGCCGTCGTGGCGCTGACCGCCTGCGCCGGTTCCACCTCCCCCGACCCCGCGGCCACCACCACCGCCGCCGCGGCTGCCGCCAGCCCGTCGGCCACCGCGCCCGCCGCCGCCCTGACCATCACCGATCCCTGGGTGAAGACCACCAAGAAGGGGATGACCGCCGCGTTCGGCACGCTGGTCAACAACACTGACGCGCCGGTCACGATCACGTCCGGCACCTCGCCGCTGTCCCCCACCATCGAGCTGCACGAGGTCGTCGAGAACGGCGGCAAGATGGTCATGCGGCCCAAGGAGGGCGGCTTCGTCGTGCCCGCCCGCGGCACCCACCAGCTCCAGCCCGGCGGCGACCACATCATGCTGATGGGCGTCACCGAGGAGGTGAAGCCGGGCGCCAGGATCCCGTTCACGCTCCAGGTCCAGGGTGGCGAGCCGCTGGAGTTCACCGCCATCGGCAAGGACTTCGCCGGCGGCGAGGAGGACTACCAGCCGGGGCACAAGTGATCAGCCGCAGAGGGCTGCTCGCAGGGGGCGCCGCCACCGCCGCCACGGCGGCCGGCGCCCTCGTGCGACGCGAAGCGGAACGCCGCGAGACGGAGCACGGCGCGGCAGAACGCCGCGAGACGGATCGCGGGGCGGCAGAACGCCGGGAGCTCGCGCCGGTCGAGCCCTTTCACGGCGCACACCAGGCGGGCGTGGCCACGGCGCCCCAGGCCCACGCGGTGTTCCTCGGCTTCGACCTGCTGAAGGACACCCGCAAGGAGGCGATCGTCCGGCTGCTCCAGCTCCTCACCGACGACGCGGCCCGGCTCACCCAGGGCCGGCCCGCGCTCGCCGACACCGAGCCCGAGCTCGCCGCGAACCCGGCCCGGCTCACGATCACGTTCGGGTTCGGGCCCGGGCTGTTCGAGGCGGCCGGGGTGGACTCGCCGGTGGAGGCGCTGCCGGCGTTCCCGACGGACCGGCTGGAGAAGCGGTGGAGCGGGGGCGACCTGCTCGTCCAGGTGTGCGCGGACGACACCGTGACGGTCGCGCACGCCGTACGGATGATCGTGAAGGACACGCGGTCCTTCGCCCGCGTACGGTGGACCCAGCGCGGCTTCCGCAGCGCCAACCGGCGCAATCTGATGGGCCAGATCGAGGGCACGGTGAACGCCACCGACCTCGACAGGGCGGTGTGGATCGGCGCGGGCCCGCTGCGCGGCGGCACCACCATGGTGCTGCGCAGGATCCGGATGAACCTGGAGACGTGGGACGCCGCCGACCGGGTGGCCAGAGAGTTCACGATCGGGCGGCGGCTGGGCAGCGGGGCGCCGCTCACGGGCTCGGCCGAGACCGACGCGGCCGACTACGCCCGCAAGAACCGGCTCGGGTTCCCGGTGATCTCCGAGTTCGCGCACATCAGGCGGGCTCACGTGGCCGATCCGGCGCTGCGGCTGCTGCGGCGGCCGTACAACTACGACGAGGGGCTGTCGCCGGAGGGCGAGTCGGACTCGGGGCTGCTGTTCGTCTCCTACCAGGCGGACGTGGCCGAGCAGTTCGTGCCCGTGCAGCGCATGCTGGCCGAGGGTGATCTGCTCAACGAGTGGGTCACGGCCATCGGCTCGGCCGTCTTCGCCGTACCGCCGGGGTGCGCGCCCGGCGGCTGGATCGGGGAGCCGCTACTGGGCTGACCCAGGCCGACCCTTCCGGCCGGCCAGGGTCAGGCAAACCGGCCGCTCGGTGCCGGGCGGCCGGCCAGGGTCAGCCGTACCGGCCGCTCGGTGCCGGGCGCAGGGCGGCGGCCAGGTCGGCGGCGAGCGGCTCGATCTCCGCCGCGTCCAGGCAGGAGACGGTCAGGCGCAGCGCGGGCGGCGAGCCGATGCGGTTGCGGGCGCCGGGCGCGCAGGCCCAGCCGCGTGACAGCAGCCGGGTGATGGCGGTGGACTCGTCGGCGACGGGGATCCACACGTTCAGGCCGCTGCGGCCGTGCGCGGGAACACCGCGTGCGGCCAACGCCGCCACCAGGCCGTCCCTGCGCAGCGCGTACGACGCCGCGACCGCCGCCGGGTCCACCGCGTCGGTCCGCCAGAGGTGGGCGACGGCGTGTTGCAGCAGGTGGCTCACCCATCCGGCGGCCAGCCGCTGCCGCCCGCGCAGCCGGTCGAGCGTGGCGGGGTCGCCGGTGACCGGGGCCAGGCGCAGGTCGGGGCCGAGCGACTTGGCCGTGGAGCGGACGAGGATCCAGCGGCTCGTGACGCCGGCCAGCGGGTGCAGCGGCAGCTCCACGAACCCGGCCCCGTGGTCGTCCTCGACCAGCAGCACCTCCGGGTGCTCCGCCAGCAGCTCCCGCAGCTCGGCGGCCCGGGCTGCGGAGACGGCGGCGCCGGTCGGGTTCTGGGCGCGGGCGGTGATCACCACGGCCCGCGCGCCGGCCCGCAGCCCCCGCGCGAGCTCCTCCGGCAGCGGGCCCTCGTCGTCGAGCCGCATCGGGACCGGGCGCAACCCCAGGACGGCGACCAGGTCGAGCAGGGCCGTCCAGCCCGGGTCCTCGACGGCGACCGCGTCGCCCGGGCGCAGATGGGCGGTGAGCACGCGCTCGACCGCGTCGAGGGTGCCCGAGGTGATCGCCAGCGGCGCGGGCGGCACGCCGTCGGCCCGCAACCGCTGCCCGGCCAGCGCGAGCAGCTCCTCGTCGTCGCCGGTGCCGTACATGGCGGGCCGCTGCGCGTGTGCCCTCGCCGCCGCGGCCAGCGCGTCGTGCAGCGGCGGCAGCAGCCTCGGGTCGGGGTTGCCCTTGGCCAGGTCACGCACGCCCGGCGGCACCTCGATCCGGATCTCCTCGCGGAACGTGCTGGCCGGCCGCGCCCTGACCCTGGTCCCCCGCCGACCGGCGGTCTCGATGACGCCGCGCTCGCGCAGCAGCCGGTACGCGGCCGCCGCCGTCCCCGGGCTGACCCCGGCCCGCGACGCCACCTCGCGCACCGGCGGCAGCGCCGCCCCTGGTGGAAGCCGCCCTTCGGACACGGCGGCCTCGACGCCCGCCGCTATCTCGCTGGCCGTCCCACCCGCGATCGTGTACTTTTCTAGCACAAAATACATTATGTACTAGCACAAAGGTGATTCGCGTGCTCATCCATCCGTGGGACGCCGCCCGGGACGACGAGGAGTGGCGGAGCTGGCTGCGTACCCGCGACTTCGGCCAGATCGCGGTCAACGGCGTGGCCGGCGCGGCGCCCGTGGTGGTGCCGACGCACTTCCTCTACGACGGGGACGCCGAGGTCCTGCTCCACCTGGCCAGGCCCAACCCGATCTGGGAGGCGCTGGAGGCCAACCCGGTGGCGGTGGTGAGCGTGTACGACGACTACGCCTACATCCCCACCTCCTGGCGCTCCGACTCCCCCGAGACCGGCGTGCCGACCAGCTACTACGCCGCCGTCCAGCTCGTGTGCCTGGCCGAGATCGTGGACGACAGGGACGGCAAGGCGGAGATCCTGCGCCGCCAGCTCGCCCATCACCAGCCGGCCGGCGACCACGGCGAGGTGGCCGGCGACGCGGGGCCGTACCGCCGGATGTTGTCGGCGATCAGAGGGCTGCGGCTGCGGGTGGAGGAGGTGCGGGCCAAGTTCAAGTACGACGGCCACCGCCCGGCGGAGCTGCGCGAGCGGGTCGCGCGCGGGCTGGCCGAGCGGGGCCTGCCCAGCGACGCCGGCGCCCTGGCCCAGCAGATCCGGCGGAACGCCGCCGCGGAGTCCGGGGCAGACACCTGACCAGCCTTGTTTCAGTTCGGCCTGAAACGACTGGTTAAGGTGGTCCTGTGACAGCGCAGGACGGCCCCGACCACGAGCAGGTGCTCGAATGGGTCGAGCGAGTGGCGACGTTCGTCTCCGAGGAGTGGGGGCTCGCCCCGATCACCGGCCGCATCCTGGGCTGGCTCATGGCCTGCGACCCGCCGGCGCAGACCGCGGGCGACATCGCCGGCGCCATCGGCGCGAGCCGCGCGTCCCTGACGACGAACATGCAGCTCCTGACGTCCGTCAAGCTCATCCGCCGGTTCCGCAGGCCCGGAGAGCGGAACGTCTACTACCAGATCGAGGACGACGCCTGGTCGAAGGTCATCCGGCAGAAGCTCGCCGCGTTCACCGCCTTCGACGAGCTGGTGGCCGAGGGACTGAAGCTGGGCTGGGCCGACGAGACGCGGGCCGCGCGCATCCGCTCGGCCAGGTCCTCGCTCGCGGCGCTGACCGAGGCGCTCGGGGACCAGGCCGCGGCCAGGCACCGGCTGACCGCGGGGCGCGATCCCAGCCACGTTCACAACCTGTGGACAACTCGCTCATCCTGTGGATAACTCTTCGGCAATCCACCACCGCGCGGGCGCCGCCCGTGATACAGGCCACGTCCGCGGCCGGCACGCTCGCCGGGCACCCGACCGGCAAGCGTTTCACCTGGTCAGAGCCTCACGCAGGGGACCTGCCCGACGGCTCATACCACACCCGCGGCGGCGCCCGTCGCGCAACGGCGGAGCCCTTGTCAACAGGCCGCGCACCGGAGCCCACAGCCTGTGGATGAACGCACCGGCTCCCCGTCACGGCGACAGCACCTGGGCCGGTTAGGCGACGTCCGCTGTGCGACCGGTTGCGCCGTATCGCCCGTACGTGAGGCGGCGCAGCGCGGCCTCGGCCGGCCCCCTGCGCGGCGCCAGCAGCGCCGCGAGCACCACGGTGACCAGCCACGTGACGATGGCGATGCCGGACGCCGCCGCGTCGCCGACGCGGGTGCCGAGCCCTCCCGCGTACGGCGCGAACACCGCCACGAAGATCACCGACTGGAGGAGGTAGCAGGTCAGCGACCACTGGCCGCACGCGGTGAGTGCCCTGACGACGGGGCCGGTGGAGCGATGCCCGGACGCCATCCGGCCGGCGGCAAGCCCGATGATCGCCGCGTACGCGAGCCCTCCCGCGATGCCGGTCACGCTGTGCAGCGCGTACGCCGACACCGCGACCAGGTCCGAAGGCTCCCAGAGCCGGATGTCGACCAGCGTCAACGGCAGCCCGCCGGCCACGGCCAGCACGGTGCCCAGGGTCGCGACGCGCACGAGCAGCGGCCGGT
The DNA here is from genome assembly GCF_041950525.1 of Nonomuraea sp. GTA35. Lineage (NCBI taxonomy): Bacteria > Bacillati > Actinomycetota > Actinomycetes > Streptosporangiales > Streptosporangiaceae > Nonomuraea > Nonomuraea sp. GTA35. Next base: position 237,069 of record NZ_JBGNUV010000010.1, read on the forward strand.
GCGCGGCAGGCTCCTCCAGCACGCGGCGCCGCGCCGCCCAGATGCCGAACAGGAAGGCGGGCACCACGCTGGCGGCGAAGTAGGTGGGCGTCATCCCGGACCATCCGATGAGCCGCATCACCAGCGCCTCGACCGGATCCGCCATGGCGGCGGGCGTGTCGCCCTTGGGCGCCGAGATCGTGAGCAGCCCGAAACCGAACAGCACGACGACATGCAGCACGAGCCCGACGACGGCCGCCCGCAGCACCGCCCGGTCCTCGCGCCGGACGAACCCGACGAGCACGAGCCCGATCAGCCCGTACGCCCCGAGGATGTCCCCGAAGAACAGCAGCAGCGCGTGGCAGAACCCGAACGCCAGCAGCCACAGGCTGCGCCGCCGCAGCACCGCGCGCACCTGCGGCCAGCTCCTGCCCGTGGCCAGTTGCCGGTGGGCGAGCTGCACCAGGCCGTAGCCGAACAGGGCGGCGAACATGGGCAGCGCCCGCCCGTCCACCAGCAGGATCTGCACCCCGGCGACCAGCCGGTCGAGCACGCCGCCGTCGAGCGTGTACCCGCGGAACCCTGCCGGGTGACCCGACAGGTACATGTGCGCGTGCGCCAGCGCGATGAGCAGCAGCATCAGCCCGCGCGAGAGATCGGGCGCGAGCGCGCGCCGGGCGATGGGAGTGGCCCCCTGCGCAGGAGCCGGTGGAGCGATGGACATGGCTGTCCCCTCGAATCTAGATACATGACTGTAGCTAATCTCCACGGTAAAATACACCCGCGTAGCTAAACAAGGGGCGGACATGAACAACCGCAACATCCGGACACGCCGGCGGGGTGAAGAGCTGATCAAGGCCATCCACGACGCCGTGCTCGAAGAGGTGGTGGAGGTCGGCGCGGGACGGCTGACCATGGACGGCATCGCCCGGCGCGCGGCCACTCCCCGCAGCACGCTGTACCGCCGCTGGTCAGACCCCATCGAGGTGCTGCTCGACGCGCTCTACCACCAGCACCCGGTCGAGGAGCCCACGCCAGGGGCCACCGACCTGCGCGGCGACCTCATCCGCTCGCTGCGGCTCATGGTGGAGTGGGCCTTCAGCCCGGCCGGCCGCGCCGTCTCGGCCATCCTCACCGACCCGAAGAGCGCCGCGCTGATGTCGGAGGCCCTGTTCGAGCGGGTCTTCGCCGGCCGCGGCGGCACGTTCACCCGCACCGTGCTGCAGCACTACGCCGACCGCGGCCACTTCCCCGCCGCCCTGCTCACCCCGGTCGTCGCCGACATCGGCGAGGCCCTCGTCACCAAGCATCTGATCGACGCCGGTGCACCGCCGGGCGAGGAGTACCTCGCGGCGATCGTCGACCAGGCGATCCTGCCCGCGCTCGGCCTCGGCCCGAGCCACGACCCTGACGTGATCCCCGGGCGTGATTGAATCGCGCCATGGCGGTGGACCGTGAGCGAAGTGTCGTGTTCGGCCAGGCAGTCGGCCTGTACGAGTCGGCCCGGCCCGGCTACCCCGACCAGCTCGTCACCGACATCCTCGGCTATGCCCCGGCCGGCCCGGCGCTGGAGGTAGGGGCCGGAACGGGCAAGGCCACGGCCGCCTTCGCCGCCCGCGGCGTGGACCTGACCTGCGTCGAGCCCGACCCGAGAATGGCGGCGGCACTGGCGGCGAAGTGCTCCGGCGTGCGGCTGCGGATCGGGATCTTCGAGGACTACGTCCCTGACCGGCGCTTCGCCCTGCTGTACTCGGCCCAGGCCTGGCACTGGGTCGACCCTGAACGCCGCTGGGACCTCGCGTACGCGGCGCTGGCCCCGTCGGGTGCGCTCGCGCTCTTCTGGAACCACTACCTCGTCACCGACCCCGGCCTGCGCGCCACCCTCGCCGAGGTGGACCACCGTCACGGCGTGTCCAGCTCCAGCCTGCACCAGGAGGTGCCGGTCAGGAACGAGGAGGCCCAGCACCTGCTGGCCGGCGACCGGCGCTTCACCGACCTCGACGAGCGCTTCTACTCGTGGACGGAGTGGTACGCCGCGGACCGCTACCTCGACCTGGTCCGCACCATCTCCGCCTACCGGATCCTTCCTCCCGACCGCCAGGAGCCGGTGCTGCGGGAGCTGGCCACGGTGCTGGGCGACGGCGTGGAGATGACCTTCGTCACCGACCTCACCCTCGCCCGGCGAGTGTCAGGACCGTGAAATCGAACGGCGGAACAATGGCGCCGCAATAGCGTCCGGACACGAATTCCGCGAACCCCGGAACCACGCATTTGGGCCCCACCCGAAGGAGCGGGGCCCAAATGACAGCTCACTCAGGAGACAGGAGTCAGCCTCGAATCGGCGGTCGCGGCGGCGGGGCATTCACCACGCCACTGGACCCGGGCGATGTTGATCGCGAAGCCGGTCGCCACGTTGTACCGGCCCTCGGCCCAGCCGAAGTGGAAGCAGCCGAAGTAGCCGCCGGAGGGGCCGTAGAGGTCGACGTGGTCCAGCCCGGGAGCCGCGAAGCCGTTGTTGAACAGCGAACGCACGCCGTTGCAGGTGAAGGGCCCGCTGACGGCGGTCTGGCAGATCTTGTTCAGGCCGTCCTGGCTGCCGTAGAAGCAGACGTAGCCGCCTGGGCACTCCCAGGCCGCGGCGGTGGTCCTGGCGGCGGCCGGGCCGGACAGGCCGGTCACCGCGAGCACGGCCACAGCCATGATCATTAAAATTTTGCGCACAATTCTCCCCGTTTCTCGTGCGAACGGATTTTCCCCATAGCAGGAAAACATGTCATCGAGAATCACGGAAGTGAAATTCGGGAAATCGCCAGATTCACATTCCTCTTGACGAATCGCGAACCAACCGTCAAGGCGACCTCCGCCCGAGAAGCGCCCGATGGCGACGCTCCGGTCACTACGCATGGAGCCACCCGGGTTCGTCTCTTGCCCATCCGCGCCACTTCGCCCTATCTTGGACTGGTCGTTCCAAGTTAGGGGAGGGCGGATGCCCGACATCAAGCACTTCGACCCCGACGCAGCGCTGGACCAGGTGGTACGCCTGTTCTGGGAGCGCGGCGCCGATGTCACCGGCATCGCCGACGTCGTGCAGGCCACCGGGCTGAGCCGGTCCAGCCTGTACGCGACCTTCGGCGGCAAGGAGCGGCTGCAGGCCGCCGCGCTGCGCCGCTACCTGGAGCGGCAGTCGCGGCCGGTGTTCGCCGCGCTGGCCGCCGACGGCCGCGGCCTGCCCGCCGTCACCGGCTTCTTCGAGCGGCTGGTGGCGGCGCGCTGCACCGGCGAGCACGCCCGCTGGGGCTGTCTGGTCACCAACACCCAAACCGGCCCCGCCCGCGCGATCCCCGAGATCCAGCAGGTCCTGGACGCCCACCACACCGAGCTGCGGGCGGCGATGCGTGCCGCGCTGGAGACGGCGCGGGATCGCGGCCAGGTACGGCCAGGACTGGATCCGCACGCCGCCGCCGAGACGCTGGCGCTGCTGGCCTACGGGGTCAACCTGCGCTCCCGGGCCGGCGCCGGGGCCGGCGACCTGCTGGCGGGCGTGCGCGCCGTACTGGACGGCTTCACCCGCATCGAGGAGAGATGATGATCGATTTCCGCGTGTACGACGAGAGCGACGCCCCCGAGGCGGCCCGCCCGATGCTGGAGGCGGCCAAGCGGCGCATGGGATTCGTGACCACCCTGAACGGCGTGATGGCCGAGTCCCCCGAGTTGCTGGCCGGCTACAACGCGCTGGCCGAGCAGTTCGGCGGGTCCTCCCTGCCGGGGCCGGCCAAGCACGTCGTGTGGATCACCGCCAGCGTGGAGAACGGGTGCGAGTACTGCGTGGCCGCGCATTCCACCCTGGCGTTGCGCGCCCGCGTGCCGGCCGAGGTGGTCGAGGCCCTGCGGACGGGCAAGCCGCTCCCCGACCCCGCGCTGGAGGCCGCCCGGCGGCTCACGCAGGTGATGGTCGCCCGGCGCGGCTGGGTGGACGACGCGGAGGTGGAGGCGTTCCTCGCGGCCGGCTACACGCGCCGCCACGTCCTGGACATCGTGCTCGGCGTCGGGATGAAGACCCTGTCGAACTACACCAACCACCTCGCCCACACCCCGCTGGACCCGGCCTGGCAGGGCCAGGAATGGACCCGCGACCAGGCCGGCTGATCGCCCCGGCGGTTCAGGCCGGCGGCACGGCGTCCTTCACGCCCACCTGATGGCCGACGTCCTCGTCCTCGGCCGCGGCGAGCACCGCCTCCAGCAGCCCGGGGAAGCGCACCTGCAGCTCCTGCCGCCGCAGGGTCACGAAGCAGCGGGTGCCCTCCTGCCGGGTGCGGGTCAGCCCGGCATCGCGCAGCACCCGCAGATGATGGCTGAGCGTGGACTTGGCCACCGGCGCCAGCAGGTCGCCCCAGCCGCGCTCACGGCCGTCGGCCAGCACCCGCACCACTCCGACCCGGATCGGGTCGGAGAGGGCGGCCATCACCCCGGTCAGCGTGAACTCGCCCACTTCGGGGTGATGCGCCGGTCTCATCCCTCCATGGTAGCTTGTTCGATGTTTCACGAACATCGAACATCCGACGAGAGGGGTTCCGCCATGACCGCCCCGCCCACCAACCGGCTACAGGACCAGGTCGCGATCGTGACCGGCGCAGGATCCGGGATCGGCAGCGCCACCGCACTCGCCTTCGCCCGTGCCGGAGCCCGCGTGCTCGCCGTGGGCCGCCGCGCCGAGGCCCTGCGGCAGACCGCCGCCCAGCACCCCGGCATCGCCGTCCTCCCGGCCGACATCACCGGTGACGGCACTCCACAGGCGGTGATCGACGCGGCGACCGACCGCTGGGGCCGCCTCGACGTCCTGATCAACAACGCCGGCGCCACCGCCGTCATGCCGCTGGCCGACACCGACGCCCAGCGCGTGGCCGACCTGCTGGCGCTGAACGTCACCGCGCCCAGCCTGCTCGCCAGGGCCGCGCTGCCGCACCTGCGCGCCGGCCGCGGCACGATCGTGAACGTCTCCAGCACGTACGGCCACCGCCCGCTGCCCGGCGCCGCCCACTACGCCGCCTCCAAGGCCGCCATCGAGCAGCTGACCCGCAGCTGGGCCCTGGAGCTGGCCGCCGACGGCATCCGCGTCAACGCCCTGGCCCCCGGCCCCACCGAGAGCGAGGCCCTGGCCGCCGCCGGCCTGCCCGACGCCGTCGTCCAGCAGATCAAACGGGACGAGACCGCCACCATCCCCATGGGCCGCCGCGGCACCCCCGAGGAGGTGGCCGCCTGGATCGTCCACCTCGCCGACCCCGCCGCCACCTGGATCACCGGCCAGGTCCTCACCGTCGACGGCGGCCTGGAACTCACCTGACGACCGTCGGCGTCACGCTGCCGCCGCACCAGGCGCGCCCACTCCCGTCACCCGCGGGCTCCACCGCTGCGGCCGCTGCTCGCCCGGGGTATGGCGCAGGAACGCGACGATCAGCTCGGTTCCCGCCGCCCGAACTCCACTCCGGCGGCCGCTACTCGCCCGCGGTCTCGCGCAGGAACGCGACTTCTCGCCCGCGGTCTCGCGCAGGAACGCGACTACTCGCCCGCGGTCTCGCGCAGGAACGCGACGATCAGCTCGGTGACCTCGGCCGGCCGTTCCATGCTCGGCAGGTGGCCCGCCCAGGGCAGCTCGACGTGGCGGGCGGCAGGCAGGACGTCGGCGGTGTGCCGGAAGTCGGCCACGTCGTGCGCGCCCGACACGGTGAGGCACGGCATCGTGACGGCCGCCAGATCGACCTCGGGCTTGACCGGCCCGACGGCTCCTTCGGCCAGTTGCAGCTCGTAGGCCCGCAGCTGCATCTCGTGCACCGCCTGCTTGGCGTCCTCGCCGGCATCGGGACCGAGCCACCTGTCGGCCATCAGCCGGGCGCCTCCGGCCAGATCGCCCGCCTCGACCAGCGCGTCCTCACGCGCCCCGATGGCACGCAGTTCGGCGCTCGGCTCGCGCCCGGGCAGGGCGGCGGAGAGCAGGACCAGCGCCGCCACCCGCTCAGGATGGCTCGCGGCGACCTCCAACGCGACCTTCCCGCCGTAGGAGGAGCCGACCAGCGAGACCTGGCCGATGCCCAGGCTGTCGAGGAGCGCCAGCACGTCGCCGGTGTTGCTGTACGGCTCCGTAGGAAGCGGGCTCTGCCCGAAGCCCCGCAAATCGCAGCGGATCACCTGGAATCCGGCGTCGATCAGGGGCTGCCACTGGTCGTTCCACATCCGCCTGTCGCACACCCCGGCGTGCAGGAGGAGCAGGGCCGGCCCATCGCCGCCGACGTCATAGGGAATTGTCATTCGGCAGACACTACTGGGTATCCTCGTCCGGTTTGAGCAGCACCGTCGGGCCTACGCGGCCGGCTTGCCCCCGGCACGCAGTCGGTGACGTTGTCCCGCAAACCCAGACGGCCTTCGTAGACGGCCACCTTGTGGGTGATCAGCTTGAGGCACTCGTCGAGTTCGTGCATCTGGGCGAGCACCCGTTCCCGATGTTCGCGCAACACCTCCAGCCGTTCCGTCTCGTTGCCCTGGCCGGCCCTGACGAGCTCGGTGTAGCGCCGGATGTCGGTCAGGGGCATGCCGGAGGCGCGCAGCCGGATGCACACGCCCAGCCAGTCGACGTCACCCTCGCTGTAGACGCGGCGCCCCGCGGTTCCCCGCCGTACCGGCTGGGCCAGCAGCCCCTCCCGCTCGTAGAACCGGAGCGTGTGCGCGCTGAGCCCGGTGCGTTCGGCGACCTGGCCGATGCTCAAACCCGACATGTGGCCAGTTTGACTTAGAGTCGACTCTAGCTTCTAGGGTCCGAGGTATGAGATATCGCATCCTCGGCGGCACCGGTATCGAGGTCAGCACCCACTGCCTCGGCACCATGATGTTCGGCTCGGCCGGCAACCCCGACCACGATGACAGCATCCGCGTCATCCACACCGCCCTCGACAACGGGATCAACTTCGTCGACACCGCCGACATGTACTCGGCGGGCGAGTCCGAGGAGATCGTGGGCAAGGCGCTGCAGGGCCGGCGGGACGAGGTGGTGCTGTCGACCAAGGTGCACTTCCAGATGGGCGAGGGGCCCAACCGGAGCGGCAACTCGCGGCGCTGGATCATGCGCGAGGTCGAGGCGAGTCTCAAGCGGCTGCGCACCGACTGGATCGACCTCTACCAGATCCACCGCCCCGACCACCGGACCGACATCGAGGAGACCCTCTCCGCGCTGACCGACCTGGTACGGCAGGGCAAGATCCGGGCCTTCGGCAGCTCGGCCTTCCCCGCGCACGAGACGGTCGAGGCCTACCACGTGGCCAGGCAGCGCGGCCTGTACCGGTTCCGCACCGAGCAGCCCCCGTACAACATCCTGGCCCGCGGCATCGAGGGCGACGTCCTTCCCACCGCGCAGCGGCTCGGCATGGGCGTGCTCACCTACAGCCCGCTGGGCTGGGGGTTCCTGACCGGCCGGTACCGCAAGGGGCAACAGGTCGACCTGTCGCAGGGCCGCGCCGCGCGGGCGCCGGAACGGTTCGACCCGGCCATCCCGGTCAACGCGGCCAAGCTGGAGATCGTCGAGGAGCTGGTGAAACTGGCGGACGAGCTCGGCTGCACCCTGCCGGCGCTGGCCGTCGCCTTCGCCGCGGCACACCCGGCGGTCACCTCGGTCATCCTCGGCCCGCGCACGATGGAGCAGCTGGAGGGCTTGCTGAAGGGCGCCTCGCTGGTGCTCGACGACACCGTGCTCGACCGGATCGACGAGCTCGTGCCGCCCGGCACCAACGTCTACCACCCTGTCGGTCTCTGGAGCCCCGCACCCCTGACCGACCCCGCCTTGCGCCGCCGCCCGCTCGGCGACCGCGCCGCGAGCTGACCGGGGATCGCTTCCCCCCGGAACCTTGCAGGCGCCGCCCATCGAAGTGCCCGCCATGGGCGGGCCGGCCTGCTCTACTCTCCCAAGCGCTCGGCGTGTTCCGGAACCCAGGGGAAGGGCACCTCGGGCCAGCGGGCGGCAGCCCACTCATCGAGATCCACGGCTAGAACAGCGTCGACGAAGACCTGCGGCGGCCGATAGCCGTGCGCGTTGATGTAGTGGCCTATCAGGAAGGGGGCGGCGTAAGCGACCCCGGGCGGGCCTGGGATCCGGACCTCTCCATTGCCCTCCGGGGCGTCCTCAGGCGGGCACAGATCGCACTTGTGCACTCCACGACAGACGTTCATACGGTGAACGGCTTGTACGGCCTTCAGCCTCTCGGTGAAGGCCGCAGGGACGGGACCGGTCGGATACGGCCTGCCGGCCTCCAGCCACCCCAACGTTCAACCGCGTATAGGTGGGGCGGAAGCTGAGACCGTAGAAGCCCGACTCTCTGTCCATGAACGAGTCATCATCCAGATAGTCGTACACGCTGAGATCTTCGTAGAACACCCGCGCATCATCTCCAACCGCAGGGCGGTCCTCGGTTCCAGGCATCAGCCGAGGCCGAAGTGACATGCCGGCCGCACTGGTGCGGCGGATGACGAGGACGGCTTCGGTCACTCACCACATCAAAAAGGCCACTTCCGATCTTCGGAAATGGCCTCTGAGCTGGGTGGGGCTACCAGGACTTGAACCTGGGACCTCTTCCTTATCAGGGAAGCGCTCTAACCGACTGAGCTATAGCCCCGCTCGCACCCCGAACGCTATCGCATCCGCCTCGTGGAGGCGAACCGGTTGTTCGGAACGAGAAAAGCTTACAACCTCCGGCAGGCTGCTCGCGCCGTCCGCATGCCCCGTACGGCGCGAGCTCCGCCCTTACTCGGCTTCGCTGAAGGTCACCTCGACGCCTCCCACCAGGTCGGAGGCGATGTTGTAGATGACCGCCCCCAACGTGGAAAGAGCCGTGATCAGTACGACGTTCACCGCCCCGATCAGGGCCGTGTAGCCGAGGATCCGCACGGGCTCGAACCAGGAGGCGATGTCGATCGGGATCGAGCTCTGGCCCTGCTCGCCCTGGCCGAGCTGGTTGACCAGGTCCACGATCGAGTCGAAGACGCCCAGGGCCGACAGCACGCCGTACAGGACGGCCACGGCCACGAACAGCACCACGAAGCAGACCAGGGAGACCACGAAGCTGAACTTCATGGCCGACCACGGCTCGACGCGGCGCAGGACCAGGTGGGCCTTGCGGGGCAGCCTGCCCCCGCCCGAGCCGGAGCCCTTCTTCTTGTTGGACAGCTCGATGGCCGGCGGGGCCTCGGTGGCCAGCGACGGGCGCAGGCGAACCGTCTCGTTGCCCTCCGACTGCTGCTGTCCCCCCTGAGGCGGAACGGGCGGGCCCTGGGGCCCGGACGGGCCATGAGGGCCCGGCGGGCCGGGCGGACCCGGCTGCGGCGAAGGCTTGTTGTCCTCCTTGGCCGGCATGGACCTGCCCTGCGCGGGCGAGGTGTCCTGGCCTTCTTCGACCGCGTCGAACATCTCGGTCTCTGCGGGCTTCTTCGGCTGCTGTCCGTTACCCGAAGCCGCCTTGGTCCTGGCGGGACCACCCTGGGCGCTCATGAGTTACTCTCCTCCCCCGTCTTCCTCATTGTCCACCGAAGTCTCCATGGACTCGGCGTTGCGGGCGAGGGCCACCACGCTGTCGCCTTCAGCGAGATTCATCAATCGCACTCCCATGGTCTGGCGGCCGGACTGCTTGATCTCGCCGGCACTCGTCCGGATCACCCCGCCGGCGGACGTGATCGCGAAAACCTCGTCCTCTGGGTTGACCATGACGGCTCCGACCAGCTTGCCACGGGAAGATACGATCTTCGCAGTCAGCACGCCTCTACCGCCACGTCCTTGAACTGGATACTGCTCCACTGGCGTCCGTTTTGCGTACCCAGCCTTCGTGGCGATAAGCACATCTTGACCGTCTGCGATCCGATTCATGGCGAGAAGTTCGTCACCTTCGAGGAACCTCATGCCGATGACACCGCTGGTCGCCCGTCCCATGGGACGGAGCGCCTCGTCAGAGGCGGTGAAGCGGATCGACTGCGCGCCCTTCGAGACGAGCAGCAGGTCGTCGGACTCGGAGACCAGCCGGGCTCCGATGACCTCGTCGTCCTCCCGCAGGTTGATCGCGATCAGACCGCCGGACCGAGGGGAGTCGTACTCGGACAGGCGCGTCTTCTTGACCAGGCCGCTGCGCGTGGCGAGAACGAGGTAGGGGGCGACGTTGTAGTCGCGTAGGTCGAGAACCTCCATGACTGTTTCGTCGGGCTGCATGGCAAGAAGGTTCGCGAGATGCATGCCCCGGGCGTCGCGACCGGCGTCGGGCAGCTCGTACGCCTTGACGCGGTACACACGGCCCTTGTTCGTGAAGAACAGCAGCCAGTGGTGCGTCGTGGTGACGAAGAAGTGGTCGACGATGTCGTCCTGGCGCAGCTGAGCACCGCGTACGCCCTTGCCACCGCGCTTCTGGGCCCGGTACAGGTCGGTACGGGTGCGCTTGGCGTAGCCGCCCCGGGTGATCGTGACGACGATCTCGTCCTCGGCGATGAGGTCCTCGATCGACATGTCGCCGTCGTAGGCGATGATCTCGGTCTGCCGCTCGTCACCGTAGCGGTGGACGATCTCGGCCAGCTCCTCGTTGATGATCTCGCGCTGCCGGCTCTCGCTGGCCAGGATCGAGTTGTACTCGGCGATCTGCGTCATCAGGGAGTCGAACTCGTCCTGGATGGCCTGGCGCTCCAGGGCGGCCAGCTTGCGCAGCTGCATGTCGAGGATGGCCTGCGCCTGCACCTCGTCGATCTCCAGCAGCGCCATGAGGCCCTGCTGGGCGGCGGAGGCGGACTCCGAGGCCCGGATGAGGGCGATGACCTCGTCGAGCCGCTCCAGGGCCTTCAGCAGCGCGCGCAGGATGTGAGCGCGCTCCTCGGCCTTGCGCAGCAGGTACCGCGTCCGGCGGACGATGACCTCGATCTGGTGGGCCACGTAGTGCCGGATGAACTGGTCGAGCCGCAACGTGCGCGGCACGCCGTCCACCAGCGCCAGCATGTTGGCGCCGAAGGTGTCCTGGAGCTGGGTGTGCTTGTAGAGGTTGTTGAGCACGACCTTGGCGACCGCGTCGCGCTTGAGCACGATGACCAGGCGCTGCCCTACTCGCGAGGAGCTCTCGTCACGTACGTCGGCGATGCCGGTGAGCTTGCCCTCGCGCACCAGCTCGGCGATCTTCAGCGCCAGGTTGTCGGGGTTGACCTGGTACGGCAGCTCGGTGACGACCAGGGCCTGCCGCCCCTTGTCCTCCTCGACCTCGACCACGGCCCGCATGGTGATCGAGCCGCGCCCGGTGCGGTACGCGTCCTCGATGCCCCGGCGGCCCACGATGAGCGCCTTGGTCGGGAAGTCGGGGCCCTTGACCAGCTTGATGGCCGCTTCGAGCAGCTCCTCGTCGCCGGCCTCGGGGTTCTCCAGCGCCCACTTGACCGCCGCCGCGACCTCGCGAAGGTTGTGCGGAGGGATGTTGGTGGCCATGCCGACGGCGATGCCGCCCGAGCCGTTGACCAGCAGTTGCGGGAATCGCGACGGCAGGACGTCGGGCTCCTGCGACTTGCCGTCGTAGTTGGGGCGGAAGTCGACGGTCTCCTTGTCGATGTCCCGCAGCATCTCCATGGCGATGGGCGCGAGCTTGCACTCGGTGTAACGCATCGCCGCCGCCGGGTCGTTGCCGGGCGAGCCGAAGTTGCCCTGCCCGTCGACCAGCGGGTACCGCAGCGACCAGTGCTGCGCCAGCCGGACCAGCGCGTCGTAGATCGAGGTGTCACCGTGCGGGTGGTAGGTGCCCATCACGTCGCCGACGACGCGGGCGCACTTGAAGTAGCCGCGGTCGGGACGGTAGCCACCGTCGTACATCGCGTAGAGCACGCGCCGGTGCACCGGCTTGAGGCCGTCGCGCACGTCCGGCAGCGCTCTGGACACGATGACCGACATCGCGTAGTCCATGTAGCTGCGCTGCATCTCGGACTGGATGTCCACAGGCTCGATGCGGTCAGCCGGGGGAGTGGTGTTCACGTCCGTCACAGGTGTTGGTCCTTCTTAAACGTCGAGGAAGCGAACGTCGCGCGCGTTACGGATGATGAAGTCGCGCCGCGCCTCCACGTCTTCCCCCATCAGCACGCTGAACAGGTCGTCGGCCTGCGCGGCGTCGTCGAGCGTGACCAGGCGCAGCAGCCGGGTCGCCGGGTTCATCGTGGTCTCCCAGAGCTGGCCGGCGTTCATCTCGCCCAGCCCCTTGAAGCGTTGTACGTTGTCGCGCGGCCGCGGGTCGGGCTTGCCGCTGGCGATGCCCGCGGAGATCACCGCGTCGCGCTCGCTGTCGGAGTAGGCGTAGGAGGCGTCCTCGCCCTTGCGGTCCCACTTGATCTTGTACAGCGGCGGGCACGACAGGTAGACGTGACCGGCCTCGATCAGCGGCCGCATGAACCTGAACAGCAGCGTCAGCAGCAGCGTGTTGATGTGCTGGCCGTCGACGTCGGCGTCGGCCATGAGGATGACCTTGTGGTAGCGCAGCTTGGCGATGTCGAACTCGTCGTGCACGCCGGTGCCCAGAGCCGTGATCAGCGCCTGGACCTCGTTGTTCTTCAGGACCTTGTCGATCCGCGCCTTCTCGACGTTGAGGATCTTGCCGCGGATGGGCAGGATCGCCTGGAAGCGCGAGTCGCGGCCGCCCTTGGCCGAGCCGCCGGCCGAGTCGCCCTCGACGATGAACAGCTCGCACTTCTCCGGGTCGTTCCACTGGCAGTCGGCCAGCTTGCCCGGCAGCCCGCTGCCCGCCTCCAGCAGCGACTTGCGCCTGGTGAGGTCGCGCGCCTGGCGAGCGGCGATGCGGGCGCGGGAGGCCTGCAGGGACTTGTTGATGATGTCCTTGGCCTCGCCGGGGTTGCGCTCGAACCAGTCGCGCAGGTGGTCGTTGCAGGCCTTCTGCACGAACGACTTCGCCTCGGTGTTGCCGAGCTTGGTCTTCGTCTGCCCCTCGAACTGCGGGTCGGACAGCTTGACCGAGATGATCGCGGTCAGCCCCTCGCGGACGTCCTCACCGCTGAGGTTGTCGTCCTTGCCCTCCTTGAGGAACTTCTGCTCGCGCGCGTAACGGTTGACGATCGACGTCAGCGCCGCGCGGAAGCCCTCCTCGTGGGTGCCGCCCTCCGCGGTGTTGATGACGTTGGCGAAGCTGTAGACGGACTCCGAGTAGGAGTTGTTCCACTGCATGGCGATCTCGACCGCCAGCCCGTCGCTCTCCTCCTCGAAGGCGATGATCGACGCGTGCGCCGGTTCCTTCTTGGCGTTGAGGTGCTGCACGAAGTCGGACAGGCCGCCCTCGTAGTGGTAGGTGACGTGGTGCACCTCACCGTTGATGTGGTCGGGACGCTCGTCGGTCAGCGTGATCGTCAGGCCCTTGTTGAGGAAGGCCATCTCCTGGAAGCGCCGCGAGAGCGTCTCGTAGTTCCACGTCGTGGTCTCGAAGATGTCGGGGTCGGGCCAGAACGTGACCGTGGTGCCCGTCTCGTCGGTCTCCTCGCCCTTGGCCAGCGGGGCCGTGGGCTTGGACATCTCGTAGCGCTGGCGCCAGTAGTGACCGTTCTGCTTGACCTCCACCTCCATGGCGGTGGACAGCGCGTTGACGACGGCCGAGCCGACGCCGTGCAGACCGCCCGAGACCGCGTAGGACTGGCTGTCGAACTTGCCGCCCGCGTGCAGCGTGGTCAGGACCAGCTCGACCGCGGAGATCTTCTCCACGGGGTGGATGCCTGTGGGGATGCCACGGCCGTTGTCGACCACGCGTACGCCGTTGTCGGCGAGCAGCGTGATGTCGATCCTGTCGGCGTAACCGGCCAGCGCCTCGTCCACCGCGTTGTCGACGATCTCCTGGACGAGATGGTGCAGGCCACGCTCACCGGTGGAACCGATATACATACCCGGGCGCTTGCGAACCGCCTCAAGCCCTTCGAGTACGGTGATTGAGCTAGCGTCGTAGGACAACTGCGAAATCCTCCTGCCGCGGACACGCGGCGGGGGAGGCGATCAACTAGCGAAGCTGCCCCTGCCGTGCCCGTCACCGTCGTGAGTGCCCCGATGCGCGGTCACCCAGGGGAGTCGGCTTGCTGCCGGGGTGACACGCAAGCGGACGTGTCCGGAATCCTTTTTCATTCTACCGCTTCCGGAGGGCCAAGGTGGCAATGAACGCGCCTGTGATGCCCTCTAGCTCGTTTGGCCCCCGGGCAAGCATCCCCCCTCCGGAAAGGGGGCTTATCGCGTCTGCGGCTGTCTGATCGCCCCGAGCGCCTTTCCGGAGCCGCGGTGAACGCCCGCCGCAGAGAGCCCCTACCCGTAGGTGTCACGGGGGCCTCGCCTTCCGGTCACCCGCAATCCTCCTGATGGACGCGGAGCGTTCTGCGGGCCTCTGACCTTGACCTTTGTCACGGTGCCGTCGCCGAGCTCCTCGTTGAGCCTGCGTACGAGGGTGCGGGCGAGCAGCCGGACCTGCGTCGCCCACGCCGTCGAATCGGCCGCGATCAGCACCTCGCCGTCGTCGAACGACTCGGGCTTGGTGTGGGCGGCCAGATCAGGGCCCACGATCTCGACCCAGCGGCCGAACACCGCGCCCACCTTCGCCGGGCGTTCCCAGCCGCGATCGGCCAGCAGATCGGCGATCGCGCGTCCGAAAAGCTGGGGATCGCCGCTGTCCCTGCGCGCCCCGCCACCGCCCTTCCGCCTGGGCTCGCGGCGGGGGAGCTGGCCGCGCTTGGCGGCGTCGGCCTTGGCCTGGGCGAGCTTCTCCCGCGCCATGGCCACGCCCCTGGCCGTCGCGTTCTCGCCCCCGGCCGCCGACGGCCCCTTGGCGACCGCCCCCGGCCTGCCACCGACCGGCCCTGGCCTGCCGCCGACCACTTCCGGCCTGCCACCGACTGCTTCCGGCCTGCCACCGACTGCTTCCGGCCTGCCGCCGCCCGAGGGCCCGGGCCCGCCTTGCCCGGCCGCCCGCGCTTGTGCACCGGTCGTCCCCGCCTGTGGACGACCGTCGGCCGCCGCTCCGGTCGGCGGGCGGCCACCGGCCTGCGGTCGTCCACCGGAAGCTCCACCCTGTGGATAACCGGCGCCCCGCGGCGGGAAACCGCGCGCGTCATCAGCGGACACGGGTCACACTCCCCTCGGCGACGTCGAACCTGCCTCCCGCCAGCTCCTGCGGCACGTCATCCGGAACGGCGGCCGTGATCAGCACCTGCTCGGCCGGGGCCACCATCTCCGCGAGCCGCCGCCGGCGCTGGCTGTCGAGCTCGGCGAACACGTCGTCGAGGATCAGCACGGGATCGCCCCCGTCGGCCCGCAGCAGGTCGTAGGCCGCCAGCCGCAGCGCCAGCGCGAACGACCAGGACTCGCCGTGGCTGGCGTAACCCCGGGCAGGCAGATCGCCCAGCCCGAGAACCAGGTCGTCGCGGTGCGGACCGACGAGCGTGACCCCCCGTTCGAGCTCCGACGGACGGACCTCCAATAGCCGCTCCCGCAGACGCTCTTCAAGGGTTTTCCCCAAGTCTGTGGATAACGTCTGTGTATCGAAAGATCCCCGCTCACCGGGGACTTCGCCCTCCGGACCCCCCTCACCGGGGTCCCCACCTGTGGACAACGTGCTGCGGTAGGCCAGCGTCGCCGGAGCGCTCGACGGGGCGAGCGCGGCGTACGATCCGGCCACCAGCGGGCGCAGCGCCTCGATGAGCTCCAGCCGCCCCCGCAACAGCTCCGCGCCGTGCCGGGCGAGATGGGCGTCCCACACCTCCAGCGTGCTCAGCACGTCGCCCGCGCCGGCCGCGGCGAACCCGCTGTCCTTCTCCTGCCGGCGGGGGCTCCTGCTGCCTCTACGGGCCTGCGCGGCCGTGCGCAGCAGGGCGCCCCGCTGCTTCAGCACCCGGTCGTAGTCGGCGCGCACCCCGGCGAACCTGGGGGCCCTGGCCACCAGCAGGTCGTCGAGGAAGCGGCGGCGCTCGGACGGATCGCCCTTGGACAGCGCGAGGTCCTCGGGGGCGAACAGCACCGTGCGCAGCAGGCCGACGACGTCGCGGGCCCTGGAGACGGGCGAGCGGTTGAGCCGGGCGCGGTTGGCCCGCCCCGGGTTGATCTCCAGCTCGATCAGCGCCCGCCGATCCTCCCTGTGGATGGCGCAGCGCACGATCGCCCGGGTGGCTCCCTGCCGCACCAGCGGCGCGTCGCTGGCCACCCGGTGGCTGGAGTGCGTCGCGACGTAGCCGAGGGCCTCGACCAGGTTGGTCTTGCCCTGGCCGTTGGGCCCCACGAACGCCGTGACGCCCGGCTCCAGGCCGAGCTCCACGGACGCGTAGGACCGGAAGTCGGTCAGCGAGAGGTGGGCGACATGCACCCCACGAGGTTAGTGCGCCTCACGGGTCACCGGGGTCACCGGCATACGTTCTTGTGGAAAACCCTGGTGTTGTGGACAACCCCGGTGGTGAGGCTCAGCGATCGACCTCGCGCGGCGGCGTCACGTCCGCGCCGGGGGAGTCGGCGCCCTTGCCGGTGCTGCCCTCCGCCGAGGTGATCGCGTGGCCGCCGAACTGGTTGCGCAGCGCCGCCACGACCTTCATGGCGGGGGAGTCGTCCTGCCGCGAGGCGAACCTCGCGTACAGCGCGGCGGTGATGACCGGCAGCGGCACCGCGTGGTCCACGGCCGCCTGCACCGTCCACCGGCCCTCGCCGGAGTCCTGTGCGTAACCGCGGAGCTGCTCGAGGTGCTCGTCGTCGTCCAGCGCCCGCACCAGCAGGTCGAGCAGCCAGGAGCGGATCACGGTGCCGGTGCGCCAGCTGCTGAAGGAGCCCTTGACGTCCTTGACGACGTCGGAGGCCTCGAGGAGCTCCCAGCCCTCGGCGAAGGCCTGCATCATGCCGTACTCGATGCCGTTGTGGACCATCTTCGCGAAGTGCCCAGCGCCGACGTCGCCCGCGTGCACGAAGCCGTCCTCGCCCTCGGGCTTGAGCGTCTCGAAGATCGGCTTGAGCCGCGCGACGTGGTCCTTGTCGCCGCCGCACATGAGCGCGTAGCCGTTCTGCAGGCCCCACACGCCGCCGCTGACGCCGCAGTCGATGAAGCCGATGCCCTTCTCGGCCAGCTCGGCGGCGTGCTTCTGGTCGTCCACGTAGTGGGAGTTGCCGCCGTCGATGACGATGTCGCCCTCGCTGAGCAGCTCGCCCAGGTCGTCGACGGTGGTCTGCGTGGGTTTGCCGGCGGGAACCATGACCCAGACGGCGCGCGGCGCCTGCAGGCGCTCGGCCAGCTCCTTGAGGCTGGCGACGTCGCTGATCGCCGGGTCGCGGTCGTAACCGACGACCTCATGACCGCCGCGGCGCAGCCGTTCGGCCATGTTGCCGCCCATCTTGCCCAGTCCGACCATGCCGATCTGCATGATGTAACCCCCTTGTCAGACTTCCATCATCTCCGATGACAGGTTCAGCCTGACAGTCGGATGGGCATGATCAGGTAGCGGTAGTCCGTTACGGCACCGTCCTCCACAGGCTTGCCACCGGTGAGGATAGCGGGCTTCGTGGATGTGGTCATCTGCAGCCTCGCCACGTCGGAGTCGATGGCGCCCAGGCCCTCCAGCAGGAACTGGTGGTTGAAGGCGATGTTCATCTCCTCGCCCTCGTAGTCGACCGGCAGCGCCTCGACGGCCTGCGCCTCGTCGCCGCTGCCCGCCTCCAGCACGACCTCGCCGCTCTTGAACGCCAGCCGTACCGGGGTGTTGCGCTCGGCGACCAGGGCCACGCGCTTGACCGCCTCGACGAACGGGCCTGTGGACAGGTCGGCGCGGGCGGAGAACTCGGTGGGCAGCAGCGAGCGGTACTTGGGGAACTCGGGGTCGAGCAGGCGCGTCGTCGTGCGCCGCCCCGCGCTGGAGAAGCCGATCATGCCCTCGCCGGTGCCGCCGGCGGAGCTGAGCGCGATCTCCACCTCGGCGCCCGTGGTGCCGAGCGCCTTGGCCGTGTCGGCGAGCGTCTTGCCGGGGATCATCGCGATGGCGGCGAAGTCGGGCTGGCCCGGCTGCCACTTCAGCTCCCGTACGGCCAGCCGGTAGCGGTCGGTGGCGGCCAGGGTGACCGTGTCGCCCTCGATCTCCATCCGTACGCCCGTCAGCATCGGCAGCGTGTCGTCGCGACCCGCGGCGACGGCGACCTGGCCGACGGCGGAGGCGAACACGTCGCTGCCGACCCGGCCCGCGGCCGGCGGCATGGCCGGGAGGCTCGGGTAGTCCTCCACAGGCATGGTCAGCAGTGTGAATCGCGCGCTGCCGCACGTGACGACCGCCTTGGCGCCGTCCACCACGAAGTCCACAGGCTGTGCGGGAAGCGCGCGCGTGATCTCGGCGAGCAGCTTGCCCGAGACCAGGACCACCCCGGGCTCACCCGTGTGCAGCTCGAGCGTCACCTCCGCGGAGACCTCGTAGTCGAAGCCGGAGAGCTTGAGCTGCTGCGCCTCCGTGACCTCCAGGCGCATGCCGGCGAGAACGGGCACCGACGGGCGCGCCGGGAGGCTGCGTGCCGTCCATGCCACCGCCTCAGCGAGGACGTCTCGCTCGATTCGGAACATCACGGTGATCAGCCTCCTGGGTTCGTCGTTGATTGAAGGATCTCAAGGATCCACCCTCCCGGACTCGCGCTCCGGGAGAACCCCTCTATGGGTCTTTGAGTTTCTTAGTTAGAGAGATAGGAAGTCATCACACTAGGGGCTGTGGAAACTGTGGACAACTGGCGTCCTGCCTGCTCAGTGCCCCTTTTTTCGTCCACTGCGGCTGTGGGTGACGCCTGGGGAGAACTTCGGCGCCTGGGGATGGAGATTCTTCGCCCACAGGCCGTCCCCAGATCATGGTGCCGTCATCCACGGCGAGACGGGGGTTATCCACGAGGTTTCCACAGGTTATCCACGGGGTAAAAGGGGCCCTTCTGGAGCCCCAGATCCGTTGTTCACAGTCCGTCCACACACTGTCCACTGGTAGTCCCCAGGTTTCCCACAGGATGTCCCCACCGTTGTCCCCAGCCCATGTGGACGGATTTTTCCCAGCATCGCCGGGCGAACTGCGGGTGAATTTTTCTGTTTCCGCTGGTCCACAGCGTTTTCCACAGGCTGTGTACGAACTCAAGATCCACGCTGTGTCTGCTTGATCCGCATTGTCAGCTCGTTGACCTGGTTGTACATCGACCTTCGCTCGGCGATGAGCGACCGGATCTTCCGCTCCGCGTGCATGACGGTGGTGTGGTCGCGACCGCCGAACTGCTGGCCGATCTTCGGCAGTGACAGCTCGGTCAGCTCGCGCGCCAGGTACATGGCGATCTGCCGGGCGTTGACGAGCGCCCGGCTGCGCGAGGTGCCGCACAGGTCGTCGATGCTGATGCCGAAGTACTGGGCGGTCTCGCTCATGATGGCCGCGATGGTGATCTCGGTGTCGGACTCCGAGGTGATCAGGTCCTTCAGCACCACCTCGGCGAGCTGCAGGTCCACACCCTGCCGGTTGAGGCTGGCGAACGCGGTGACCCTGATCAGCGCGCCCTCGAGCTCGCGGATGTTGGTGGAGATGCGGCTGGCGATGTACTCGAGCACCTCGGGCGGCGCGGCCAGGCCCTCCTGGATGGCCTTCTTCCTGAGGATGGCGATCCGGGTCTCCAGCTCGGGCGGCTGGACGTCGGTGATCAGGCCCCACTCGAACCGGTTGCGCAGCCGGTCCTCCAGCGTGATGAGCTGCTTGGGCGCCCGGTCGCTGGAGATGACGATCTGCTTGTTGGCGTTGTG
The DNA here is from genome assembly GCF_041950525.1 of Nonomuraea sp. GTA35. NCBI lineage: Bacteria > Bacillati > Actinomycetota > Actinomycetes > Streptosporangiales > Streptosporangiaceae > Nonomuraea > Nonomuraea sp. GTA35. The sequence goes on from NZ_JBGNUV010000010.1 coordinate 256,841, forward strand.
CAGGGTGTTGAAGGTGTGGAAGAACTCCTCCTGCGTCTGCTCCTTGCCCTCCAGGAACTGGATGTCGTCCACGAGCAGGATGTCGATCGCGCGGTAGCGGCCGCGGAAGCCGTCGGCCTTGTGGTCGCGGATGCTGTTGATGAAGTCGTTGGTGAACTCCTCGGAGCTCACGTATCTGACCCGCGCCCCGTCGTACAGGCTCTGGGCGTAATGCCCGATCGCGTGCAGCAGATGCGTCTTCCCCAGCCCGGAGTCACCGTAGATGAACAGCGGGTTGTACGCCTTCGCGGGGGATTCGGCCACCGCGACGGCCGCCGCGTGGGCGAAACGGTTGCTGGCCCCGATGACGAATGTCTCGAATGTGTACTTCTGATTGAGTCTGGCCGGTTCGCTGGGCTTGTTGCTCTTCGCCTCCCACCGGTTCGGGGCCGGCTCCGGCGACTTCTCCACAGGCGGTGTGTACGGCTGGGCCTGTTCAAAAGAGAAGCTCTGCTGTGGATATTCGGTGGATATCTGGGGCTGCTCCGGCTGTGGAGAATAGAACTGCGGAGGCTCGGAAGCCTGGTTGTGCTGCGGTTGCACGGGCTGTGCATAACGCAGCTGACTCTCCACACCCTGGGGATAACTCTGAGTCACAGGCTGTTGATGAGTGTCGACGGGGGGCTGCTCGGGGGCCGCTGTGTCGATCATCACAGCCACTCGCATGGTCCGCCCGAGCTCCTGGGAGAGCGCGTGGGTCACCAGCGGGCGCAGCTTGTTGCTCTCGATGAGGTCCTTGAGGAAGTCGTTGGGGACACCGAGCACGATCGTGTCGTTGGCCAGGGCGATCGGCCGCACCATCGACAGCCAGGTGCGCTGCTGGATCGGCACGTTCTCGTTGAGGAAGTTGCCCAGGGCCCTTTCCCATACCGTGCCGAGGTCGACACCGTTCATGGTGCGGCTCCCCCTCCTCCCTCTCGCGGCCCCCCGCGATCGTTTATCCACATGGCTCGGCCGCCCACGTCGATCGGCGACCCCTTCGTCCACACGCGGGGGCAGGGCTTCCCGCTCCCGTCCTCCACAGGCGATCCACACGCTGTCCACAGGGCTTGAGCGGGCCCGGGAGGGCCGACAGTATCTTTGTGCACAGCTGTGTTCAAGCGTTGTCCACAGCCTAGTGGCACCGGAGTGCACAACTTGTGGACGTGGGGCCGACGGTGGAAAAGTGGCCTGTGGATTAGTGGACAACCGGTCTGGTTTGACCTGGACGGTGCTTGACCCGTAACGTACGACGGTCGGCTTGTCACGCGGCGGCTATTTCGCGTGCCCTCGTAAACTGGCAGGCCATCCATGTGTGTTTACGCGCCCCTGTGGCGCACCATCAAGCCTGGAGCCCACCCGTGAGCAAGCGTACTTTCCAGCCGAACAACCGTCGCCGCGCGAAGACCCACGGCTTCCGGCTGCGGATGCGCACCCGGGCCGGTCGCGCCATCCTCGCCTCTCGCCGCCGCAAGGGCCGCGAGAAGCTGTCGGCCTGATCGTCCTGCGTGACTACAGCCCGCCGGCGGATCTCGCCGGCGGGCGTTAGACGTATACGGTGCTGTCCCGTCAATCCCGCATGCGACGCGGGGAGGAGTTCGAGGCGGCGGTCAGGCGCGGTAAGCGCGCGGGTCGCCCGACCCTTGTGGTGCATTTCACCCTTTCTGGGGAAGAGCCACCTCTCGTGGGTTTCGTGGTGAGCAAGGCCGTCGGGGGCGCCGTGACCCGAAACAAGGTCAAACGACGGCTCCGACACCTGATGCGGGACCGTCTCCATCGGCTGCCGCGAGGTAGCCTGCTTGTGGTACGCGCCAACCCACCGGCCGCGTCCGCGCGATTCGAGCACCTGGCCGCCGAACTCGATCTCGCGCTGGATCGTTTGCTCAGGCGGCGCGAGTCCTCGACGGGTGGACAGAAATGACGGAGCAACCGCAAGGGGTAGTGCCGGGCCTCGCCGCCCGAGCGCTGATCATCCCCATTCGGTTCTATCGGGCGTTCATCAGCCCGCTGCTCGGTCCACGCTGCCGGTTCTATCCGTCGTGCAGTGCCTATGGACTCGAAGCGATTGCCGTGCACGGGGCATTGCGCGGCGTATGGCTGACTGTCCGGCGCATCGGGCGGTGCCACCCATTCCATCCCGGAGGTATAGACCCGGTGCCCCCACGCCCGGTCCGGTCCCACGAAACGCAAGGGAGATAGCTCGGTGGAGCTGTCCTGGCTGAGCTGGCTGTACCAAGCCGTAGCCCAAGTCATCATCTGGATCCATACTGCATACAGCACGGTCCTCAACCCGGACAGCGGGCTGACCTGGGCGTTGACGATCATCACGCTGACCGTGTTCATGCGGATCCTGATCTTCCCGCTCTTCCTGAAGCAGATGCGCTCGTCGCGGAAGATGCAGGAGCTCGCCCCCAAGGTTCAAGAGCTGCGCAAGCGTTACAAGAACGACAAGCAGCGCATGAACCAGGAGGTCATGGCGCTCTACCAGGGCGCGGGCGCCAACCCGCTCGGCGGCTGCCTGCCCGTCCTCGCACAGTTCCCCATCTTCATCTCCATGTTCACGGTGCTGCAGAACATGGCGAACGGGCACGCGAAGTACGGCATGACGCAGGAGCTCGTCGACAGCGCGCGGAAGGCGCACATCTTCGGCGCGCCGCTGCCCGCCAACTTCTTCATGTCGGCCGAGGACCTCGCCGGCTTCGGTGCGGGCAACGTACAGACCAAGGTGGTCCTCGGCATCTTCGTCGCGGTCAGCTCGCTGACGACGTTCCTCACCGTCCGGCAGAGCGTCACCCGCTCCATGGCGCAGATGCCCGACAACCCCATGGCGCAGCAGCAGAAGATCCTGATGTACATCTCGCCGCTGTTCGCCTTCTTCAGCCTGAACTTCCCGCTCGGTCTGATCATGTACTGGGTCACCACCAACGTGTGGACCCTCGGTCAGCAGCACTGGTTCTACAGCCGGCACCCGATGCCGGAGTACGACGCCAAGGGCAACGTGATCCCGGCCAAGACCAAGCCCGGGATGTTCGCCAAACTGCGCAAGACCACTCCGGAAGAACAGGCCCCTCCGCCCCCTCCGGAGCCTAAGATCATTAGGCAGCAGCCGAGCAGGCAGTCACGCAGCAAGCGCACCGGCAGCAAGAAGTCTTGAACACGAAGGAGAGGCCGGCCATGACCGAGGCCGAGCAGGAGAAGGCTCCTGATCTCAGCGCGCTGGAGCAGGAAGGTGAGATCGCTGCCGACTACGTCGAGGGCCTTCTCGACATCGCCGACATCGACGGCGACATCGACATGGACGTCGAGGGCGACCGGGCCCTGGTCTCCGTCGTCGGGCTGAAGGGCACGGAGCTGGTGGGGCCGGCGGGCGAGGTCCTCGAAGCGCTGCAGGAGCTGACCCGGCTGGCCGTGCACCGGCAGACCGGTGAGCGCTCGCGGCTGATGCTCGACGTGGCCGGCTACCGCGAGCGGCGCCGCGCGGAGCTGACCAAGCTCGGCACCGAGATCGCGAACCAGGTCAGGGAGCGCGGGGAGTCGAAGGCGCTGCACCCGATGACCCCGTTCGAGCGCAAGATCGTCCATGACGCGGTGGCCGCCGCCGGGCTCCGTAGCGAGTCCGAGGGTGAGGAGCCGCAGCGGTACGTGGTGGTCCTGCCCGCCTGAGGCGCGTTCCGTCCCATCCGGCCGTCTGCCCCGCTGTCACGCGTGGCAGGCGGCCGTTTTCGTGGGAGATGGTGGTGTTAACGCTCCCAGGCGGGGGGCGTGCCGACGGCGCGCTCACAGGCCTCCTTGACCCCGGCCCGCTAGTCTGCCTTTGTGATCTCACCCCGTAGCCTTGGGGGAGAGCAAGACCGAGTACGGCGCCGGAACCAGCCGCCATCCGGCCGAATCAGGCCAGAGCCCGCACCGGCGCGACACGACACACCCGAACCCCATACCGACACAGCGAGCAAGGGCCGCCACGTCCCAGAAAGGGCCACCGAACCAGTGAGCGACGATGAGCTTCCTGAGCCGCCGGAGATAGCGCGGGACGTCTTCACCGGGGAAGCTTGGGAGCGTGCCAACGCCTTCGCCGGGCTGCTGGCGGGCCCCGGCGTCGTCCGCGGGCTGCTGGGTCCGCGGGAGGTGCCGCGGATCTGGGATCGTCACCTGCTCAACTGCGCGGTGGTGGCCGAGGCCGTGCCGCAGGACGTACGGCTGGTGGACATCGGCTCGGGCGCAGGACTGCCCGGACTGGTCCTGGCCATCGTGCGGCAGGACATCACGGTTACGCTGTTGGAGCCGCTGTTGCGCCGTACCGTGTTCCTGGAGGAATGCGTTGAGGTGCTCAAGCTGGACAACGTCGAGGTGCTGCGCGGCCGGGCGGAGGAACTGGCCGGCAAGCGCGAGTTCGACGTCGCCAGCGCCCGCGCGGTGGCGCCGCTCGACCGCCTCCTGAAATGGGCGATGCCGCTGCTCCGCGAGGGCGGCGAGCTGATCGCCATGAAGGGGGAGCGGGCCGCCGACGAGCTCGCCGGGGCGGAGGCCCAATTGCGGGCCAGTGGAGCCCGAACGGCCGAGCTTGTGACCGTCGGGCACGGTAAGGTCGAGCCGCCTGCAACATTGGTTCGGGTGGTAGCGGGTCGCGCGCCGGAGCGAGCAAGGCCGCGACGGAGGAGGTGACGGTTGTGCCAGTCGCGATAAGCGGTCTGGGCTGGCCGGAGAGCCGTCGGTCCGAGAGTCCCAACGGGGTTGGCTGGCCTGAAATGGGCGTGTCGCGACAGCAAACTCCCGGCACCGGCACACCACTGGTTGAAAGGATGGCCAACGTGACCCAGACCCCCCTGAACCCCGGTGATTCGCCCCTGGTACGAGAGGCCCTCAGCTCAGTGGTTTCACGTGAAACATCTGCAACCCAGACGGCCGCTCAGCCAGGCGAGACCTCGAACGACGGCAACGGCGCCTGGCCACGCCCGTCCAGGACCAGAGTGATCGCCGTTGCGAACCAGAAGGGCGGCGTAGGCAAGACGACCACATCGGTCAACATCGCCGCCGCTCTGTCCATGCACGGGCAGCGCGTCCTCGTGGTGGACCTCGACCCGCAGGGCAACGCCTCCACAGCCCTGGCGACGGAACATCGTGGCGACGTTCCTGACGTGTACCAGGTGCTGGTGGACGACCTGCCGATGGCGGAGATCGTCAAGCAGGTGCCCGACATGCCGAACCTCTACTGCGCTCCGGCCACCATCGACCTGGCGGGCGCGGAGATCGAGCTGGTCTCCCTGGTCGCCCGCGAAGCCCGCCTTCGGCGCGCCCTGGCGGCGTACGAAGGGGTGGACTTCGACTACATCGTGATCGACTGCCCGCCGTCACTCGGGCTCCTGACGGTGAACGCCTTGGTGGCCGCGGACGAGGTCATGATCCCGATCCAGTGCGAGTACTACGCGCTGGAGGGGCTTGGCCAGCTCCTCAGGAACGTCGACCTGATCAAGGCACACCTGAACCCGACGCTGCGGCTCTCGACGATCGTGCTGACGATGTACGACGGGCGGACGCGGCTGGCGTCGCAGGTGGCGGATGAGGTGCGGGCGCACTTCGGGGAGACGGTGCTGAACACGGTGATCCCGCGTAGCGTGCGGTTGTCGGAGGCGCCCAGTTATGGGCAGTCGGTGATGACGTACGATCCGGGGTCGAGTGGGGCGATGGCCTACATGGACGCCGCCCGCGAGATCGCCCACCGCGCCGCCGTCGCCTGACCGCTGCCTGACCGCGCCGTCGCCTGACCCGCGCCGCGTACGTCCGTGCCCGTGTACGTCCGTGCCCGTGTACGTCCGTGCCCGTGTACGTCCGCGCCGGAATGGTCATGCCGGCATGTCTGCGCCAGGCCCGGCCGCGCTGATCACGTCCCTGCTCCGCATGGGCTCACCCGGCACGCACTGACCACGCTCGCACGGTCGCACCGTCCATGGACGTGCGCCGTGCATGGCATGTCCAGCGCGCTACACCTCCGCACACACGCGACCGTGCATCGGGTGGGCTTGTGCATGCAAGGTCAGGCGCGGGGAGGCGTGGCGGGAGAGGGCATGATGCGGAGGCGGGATGGCGCATCGGGACGCGGGGACGGTGCGTCGTGGGGAAGGCGTATCGCGCGACGTCGGCTGTGCGCGTCGTGCACCGTGTCTTTCGCGCCGTGCCCTTCCCGCGCGCTGTGGCTCCGCAACGCGGGCACCGCGTCCTTCTCGGACCACGGTCTCACACATCGTGGCTCGGGCCGTGAGCGTCGCGGACTGCGGGCGCTGCGCATGCGTCATCCGCCGGCATCGCGCGCTTGTCGCGTGCGGGACAGGTGCATCTTGGGGCGCAGTCACGAGTTGGGCAGGTTTGTGACCGTGTCGGTGTAAATCCAACGGGGTGGTGTGTGGCGAGGGGGCACCCGGTGGGGCAGGCGACGGTAACCTCTCCTGGAGTGACCGGAATCGACCGGGTGGATGAGGAGACGTAGTGAGTCAGCAGCGGCGGGGATTGGGCAAGGGGCTCGGGGCGCTCATCCCGACCGGTCCCATCGTTGACGGTACGGGGGCGGCGCCGACCCCGTCGAACGGGTCAACGGGGGAGACGGGGCCCAAGCCGATCGCCGGGGCGTACTTCAAGGAAGTCGCCTTGTCCGCGATCGTCCCCAACCCGCGGCAGCCACGCGAGATCTTCGACGAGGAGCGCCTCGACGAGCTGGCGGCGTCCATCCGGGAGGTCGGGCTTCTGCAGCCGATCGTGGTCCGGTCGATCGGAGGCGGTCAGTACGAGCTCATCATGGGGGAGCGGCGCTGGCGGGCGTGCCAGCAGGTGGGCCTCGATCCGGTGCCGGCGATCGTCCGCAACACGCAGGACACCGACCTCCTGCGCGACGCCCTCATCGAGAACCTCCAGCGCGAGCAGCTGAACGCGTTGGAAGAGGCGGCGGCGTACCAGCAACTCCTCGACGACTTCCAGGCGACGCATGATCAGCTCGCGAAGAAGGTCGGCCGCTCTCGCTCCCACATCACCAACACCCTGCGCCTGCTGAACCTCCCTCCTGAAGTCCAGCTCAAGGTCGCGGCCGGATCCATCACCGCCGGTCACGCCCGAGCCCTTCTCGGCCTAGAGAGCGCCGAAGAGCAGATGCAGCTTGCCAAGCGCATCGTGGCGGAGCTGCTCTCGGTCCGGGCGGTGGAGGAGATCGTGGCCATGGGAAGCGCGAAGGCGGCCAAGAAGCCAGCGCGGGAGCGTCAGGTGGCCAAGCCGACCGCGCCTGGGCTCACCCACCTCGCCGACCGTCTGTCCGATCACTTCGAGACCAAGGTGAAGGTGGATCTGGGACGCAGGAAGGGGCGCATCGTGGTGGAGTTCGCCACGATCGATGACCTTGAGCGCATCATCGGCACCATGGCGCCAGAGGCGGTGCGTGCGATGCGAGAGACTGAGGAGTGACTCGGTCGGTCGTCTCGGGGTTTCACGTGAAACATGTCTCTGAGGTCTGCTGTGAATCCCTGCTCTTGTTTCACGTGAAACGCGCGAAGTGAAGGTCTCATGGGACGCTGGTGCGCTCATCGCTGGCACCGGCTATCCCTCTGAGGCTTGGTGATGATGCGACTGGTGGCCCGGCGCTCTGGGTGTGAGCGGGTGCGGGAGCCGATTGGGCGCGTCGACTTTCCAGCGTGAGGGTCGGCGTTTCACGTGAAACGCGGAGGCACGGTGACCCGTGCCGGGCGCTGCACGGCGATGAGTAAGGGTGGGCCGGGTAGCCGCTCGCGGTTGGCGGCGAGCGGTGCCGGACGGGCCGCTGGGCATGTTTCACGTGAAACTTGGATGCCGGTGCGGTGAAGGTGCCCGCTACATGGCGGCGGCCTTACGGATGTCGTCGAGGAAGTCGTCCACGTGTTCCGGCGTGGTGTCAAAGGCGGTCATCCAGCGGACGGTTCTCGCGGCTTCGTCCCAGTAGTGGAACAGGTAGCGCCGGCGGAGGATCTCGGCGACGGGGAGCGGGAGGGTGGCGAAGACGGCGTTGGACTGGACCGGGTGCGTCAGCGAGACCCCCGGGATGTCCGCCAGACCGTCCGCCAGGCGCGCGGCCATCGCGTTGGCGTGTCCGGCGTTGCGGCGCCACAGGTCGTCCGTCAGGAGGGCCGTGAGTTGTGCCGAGATGAAGCGCATCTTCGAGGCGAGCTGAAGAGACTGGCGGCGGAGGAACGGCACGGCGTGCGCCAGCGACGAATCGAGAACGACGACGGCCTCGGCGGCCAGCGCGCCGTTCTTCGTGCCGCCGAAGCTGAACACGTCGACCCCGGCGTCCGTCGTGATGGCCTTCAGGTCACAGCCGAGGTACGCGGCTGCGTTGGCGAGCCTGGCGCCGTCCACGTGAAGGCGTAGCCCCGACTCGTGTGCCGTCTCGGCGAGGGCGGCGATCTCGGCAGGGGAGTAGGTGGTGCCGAGCTCGGTGGTCTGGGAGATGGAGACGACGGAGGGCTGGGATTCGTGGGGGTTGCCGAGGCCGCCCAGGCGTGACTTGATGTCGGCGGGGCGCAGCTTGCCGTCCTGGGTCGGGACCGTCATGAGCTTCACGCCGAGCAGGCGCTCCGACGCTCCCGCTTCGTGGGTGGCGATGTGGGCGCTGTCGGCACAGATGATGGCGCTGTAGCGGCCCAGCATGAGGGCGAGGCCGACCATGTTGGCGCCCGCTCCGTTGAGCATCGCGAAGCCGTCGGCACCATCGCCGAATACCTCTTTGATCTTTTCCTCGAACGCCGAGGTCCAGTTGTCGTCGCCGTACGCGGGCGCGTCACCGTCGTTCGCGGCGGCCATCGCTTCGAGGATGGCCGGGTGCACACCGGCGTGGTTGTCGCTGGCGAAGCTCTTGGGGTACATCGAATCGATCAGCACACCGTAAGGCTACTGACACGGCGCAGGCGGTCCGTCGCGATGACCGTGGCCGCCGCTGGTGCCGTCGTCGCGTCGGCGGTGACGGTGGTGGCGGTGGTGGCGCGTTGATCGGGGCCGCTGCTGTGGTGTGCGCCCCGAGGGGCAGGTTGCTGCGGTCGGGTGCGCCCAAGGGGAAGGCTGCGGGACGGAAGGCTGCGGGGCGGAGGGCGCCCCAGGGGGAAGGCTGCAGGGCGGGGGCGGGGGCGGGGGCGGCGGCGGCCGGCTGCGGGGCGGCGAAGGCTGCACGTGCAGGACTCGAGCCGCAAGAAGCCGTGTCCGAGTGACTGTGCCCGAGTAGCCCGTGCCCGGGTAACGGTGTCCGGGCGAGTCGTGTCCGGGGAGCGGTGTGTCTGAGGGAGTGGTGCGTGCGACGAGGTGCGTGTGCGAGTCGGCCCGCAGCCGCACGTTCGTGCCGACGCAGCACACCTTCCTTCAGCCCGGCGCGCCGGGCCGGCCGTGCGGGACGTCGCATGGCCGGTGCAGGAAGCCTCGCGGAACGGGCGCTCAGGAGGCGGCGGAGCGGGAGGCGGCGTTCTGGAGGAGGGTGCGGCAGAGCTCGCCGAGATCCTGCCCCGCAGCCTCCGCCGCCATCGGCAGCAGCGAGGTCTCCGTCATCCCCGGCGCCACGTTGACCTCCAGGAAGTGCGGCACCCCGTCGGCATCCACGATCAAGTCGGTCCGGGAGATGTCGCGCAGCCCCAACGCGGTATGAGCGGTCACCGCGGTCTCGGCGCAGGCGGCGGCCGCGGCGGCCGAGAGGCGGGCGGGGGCGAAGAACTCGGTGTGGCCGGCGGTGTAGCGGGCCGCGTAGTCGTACACGCCTTCGTCGGGGACGATCTCCACCGCGGGCAGGGCGACGGGCCCGGCGCCGAGGTCGACGACGGAGACCGCCACCTCGACGCCCTCCACGTACCGCTCGATCAGTGCCGTGTCACCGTAGGCGAAGCAGCCGACCATCGCGGCGGGCAGCTCTTCGGCGGTGGGGACGAACGAGGCGCCGAGGGCGGAGCCGCCGCGGGCGGGCTTGACGAACAGGGGCAGGCCGAGGCGCTCCACGATGCGGCCGAGCACGACCGTGGCGCCGAGGTCGTGGAAGGTCTCCTTGGGCAGCGTGACCGAGGCGGGGGTCCGCAGGCCGACGGAGCGGACGACGGCCTTGGCGGTGGGCTTGTCGAAGGCCACGCGGCAGGCGTCGGGGTCGGCGCCGACGTACGGGACGTTGAGAAGCTCCAGGACGGACCGGATGGCGCCGTCCTCGCCGGCGCCGCCGTGGAGGGTCACGAAGACCGCGTCCGGCGGGTCGGCCAGGACGGAGGGCACGAGGGAGGCGTCGGTGTCGCGGGTCTCCACGTCGACGCCCGTCGCGCGCAACACCTCGCTGACTACGCGACCCGAGCGCAAAGACACCTCCCGCTCGTAGGAGAGGCCTCCGGCCAGCACGAGCACGTGGCCCAGATCGCTCATCTCATCCCTCCGCTGAAGCCGCTGATGGTGCTGACGCCGCTGATGGCAGGCTGTCCAACCGTACCGGCGGCTGGGGCTAATGGTGTACGGGAGGTGCTTTCTCCGGCGATCCCCTCCCATCTCGGCCGTAAACAGCGACAGGCCGGCGTCGCATCGAGCGCGACGCCGGCCTGCCGGTGGGATCAGGCCAGGTCGGGCCCCGGTGTGTCGACGCCCTGGTGGTCGCGGGCGGAGGCGGTGCCGAACGTGTCCCTGAGCTGGATCTCCTGCTCGATCACTCCGGCCAGCCTGCGCACCCCTTCGCGGATGCGGTCGGGCTCGGGATAGCAGTACGACAATCGCATGTGCCGCGCCCCGCTGCCGTCGGAGAAGAACCCGGTGCCCGGCACGAACGCGACCCGCTCGGCCACGGCCCGCGGCAGGATCGCCTTGGAGTCGAGCCCTTCGGGCAGGGTGGCCCAGACGAAGAAGCCGCCCCCAGGTCGCGTCCACGTGACCTCGGGCGGCATCAGCGATTCGAGCGCGTCCAGCAACGCGTCACGGCGCTCGCGGTAGAGCTCCCTGAAGGATTTGATCTGCTCGCGCCACGGCTGCGTCGCGAGGTACTGGCCCACCGCGAGCTGCGTGAAGGACGAGTGCGACAGCACGGCCGACTCCATGGCCAGCACGAGCTTGTCACGGATGGCGTGCGGCGCCAGCGCCCAGCCGACGCGGAAGCCGGGGGCGAGCGTCTTGGAGAACGACCCCAGGTAGACCACGCCGTCGGGGTTGTCGGCCCGCAGGGCGCGCATGGGCTCCCCATCGAAGCCGAGCAGCCCGTACGGGTTGTCCTCGATGATGAGGATCCCGGCCCGCTGGCAGATGTCGAGCACCTGCTGGCGGCGGGCGATGTTCAGCGTGACGCCGCCCGGGTTGTGGAAGGTCGGGATCGTGTAGAGGAACTTGATCGGCGCGCCCGCGGTCTCCAGGGCGTAGATGGTCTGCGCCAGCGACTCGGGCACGATGCCCTGATCGTCCATGGCGATGTGGACCACTTTGGCCTGATAGGCGGCGAACGTCCCCAGCGCCCCCACGTACGAGGGGCCTTCGGCCAGCACGACGTCGCCCGGGTCGATGAAGATCCGGGTGATCAGGTCGAGGGCCTGCTGCGAACCGACGGTGACGACCACGTCGTTCGCCCCGGCGTGAATCCCCTCCAGCCGCATGACCTCGCAGATCTGCTCGCGCAGATGCGGGTCGCCCTGGCCGGAGCCGTACTGCAGCGCGACGGGGCCGCGCCGCGTGACGAGGTCGGAGACGAGCTCGCCGACCATGTCGAGGGGAAGGGCCGTGACGTACGGCATGCCGCCCGCGAGCGAGACCACCTCGGGCCTCGACGCGACGGCGAAGAGAGCTCGGATCTCGGAGGCGACCATCCCGGTAGCTCGCGCGGCGTACCGATCGACGTAGGCGTCGATACGCGACCCTTGGGTCGCGGGTGTCTGACCGTGATCCAGCTCTTCCGTCACGGCCCACCTCCTAGGTCTCATATGGGACTGAAATACCAGATTACGCCAGACGGACATGTCGCCCGTCGCCGGGCTCGACCGTCGTGGTGTCCGGTGGCGGCATCTTCACTGGGCTACGATGCCACCTGTAGACGCGGTTTTCGCGCGCTTTTCCGGGTCAACGATAGGGGCCGTAGTTGTCGCGCCGGCTGGTCAACATAACCCTGGACAATCTTGAAGATCTCCCGCGCCGCTGCCGAAGGTGTGTGTTCTGGGAGCTCGACCCCATGAGCGGGGAACGGGCGGTGGATTCGGGCGATCCGGCACTGGAGAAGGAGGCCTGGATCTCCGGCACCCTGCTGGAGTGGGGGAGTTGCGGGAAGATCGCCTATGTCGACGGCGTGCCCGCGGGGTTCGTGCTCTACAGCCCGCCGCTCTACACCCCGCGTTCGGTCGCCTTCCCCACCTCGCCGGTGAGCGCCGACGCGGTGTTGTTGATGACGGCGCACATCATTCCGGAGTTCTCGGGTGGTGGGCTGGGCCGGATGCTGATTCAGGGAGTGGCCAAGGACCTGACGCGGCGCGGGGTGAAAGCCATTGAAGCTTTCGGGGACCTCAAGTGGGAAGAGCCTAGTTGCGTCGTTCCAGCGGAATACTTGCTTTCTGTGGGGTTTAAGACTGTTCGTCCGCATTTGAGATTTCCGCGGTTGCGGTTGGAACTCAAGAGCGCCGTCTCGTGGCGTGAGGACGTCGAGGTGGCCCTCGAACGCCTCCTCGGCTCCATGAGCCCGGAACGGGCACTACGTCCCGTCTGACGCCTTCTCAGCGCCGCCTGCCCGGACAGGAGAACGCCCCCGCGGTCACCAGGACCGCGGGGGCGTTGTCATGGGCGTCCTAGATGATGCCCTCGAGCTCGCGCAGCAGCATGGCCTTCGGCTTGGCGCCGATGATCTGCTTCACGACCTCTCCACCCTTGTAGACGTTCATCGTCGGAATCTGGAGCACACCGTACTGGCGCGGCACCTCAGGGTTCTCGTCGATGTTCAGCTTGACGATCTCCAGCTTGTCGCCGTGCTCGTTGGCGATCTCCTGGAGGATGGGCGCGACCTGGCGGCACGGGCCGCACCACTCCGCCCAGAAGTCGACCAGCACGGGCTTGTCGCTCTTGAGGACCTCGGACTCGAAAGTGGCGTCGGTGACAGCCTTCACGGTGCGCTCCTTACTTCTCGTTGTTGGCGAGCCAGCGCTCGGAGTCGAGCGAGGCCGCACAGCCGGTGCCCGCCGCGGTGATGGCCTGGCGGTAGGTGTGGTCGACGACGTCGCCGGCGGCGAACACGCCCTCGATGTTGGTCGCCGTGGAGGGCGAGGCCACCTTGATGTAGCCGTCCTCGTCGAGGTCGATCTGGCCCTTGACCAGGTCGGTGCGGGGGTCGTGGCCGATCGCCAGGAACAGCGCGTCGGTCGCCAGCTCGCACTCCTCGCCGGTCTTGACGTTGCGCAGCTTCACCGCCTCGACCTTGGTGTCGCCGAGCACGTCGACGACCTCGGAGTCCCACACGAAGCGGATCTTGTCGTTGGACATCGCCCGCTCCTGCATGATCTTGCTGGCGCGCAGCTCGTCGCGGCGGTGCACCACGGTCACCATGCGCCCGAACCGGGTCAGGAACGTGGCCTCCTCCATCGCGGTGTCGCCACCGCCGACGACCACGATGTCCTTGTTGCGGAAGAAGAACCCGTCACAGGTCGCACACCACGACACGCCGTGGCCGGACAGCCGCTTCTCGTTCTCCAGGCCGAGCTCGCGGTAGCCGGAGCCCATCGCCAGGATGACCGACTTGGCGTAGTAGGTGTCGGTGTGGGTCTTGACCACCTTCGGGTTGGCGTTCAGGTCCACCTCGACGACGTCGTCCGCCACCAGCTCGGCGCCGAACCGCTCGGCCTGCTTGCGGAGGTTGTCCATGAGGTCGGGGCCCATGATGCCGTCGGGGAACCCCGGGAAGTTCTCCACGTCGGTGGTGTTCATGAGCGCGCCGCCCGCGGTCACGGAGCCTTCGAAGACGAGCGGCTTGAGTTCGGCGCGCGCGGAGTAGACGGCCGCCGTGTAACCGGCAGGGCCGGAACCAATGATGATCACGTTACGGACGTCGCTCAACGCTCCCACGCCTTCCTCGTCTGCTGTGTGCACCGGCGTCAACAGATCCTAGGGCGCCCTGATTCCCAGCCCTACCCGGCAACGCTGGGAGAAACGAAAGAGCCCGCCGAAGCGGGCTCCCACGTGGGATTGTTTGCGTACGACCGTTACCAGCGGCCCAGAGCGGGCTTACGCAGGTTCTTGCAGTTGAACGGGTCGACGACGTCGACGCGGACCTTCTTCGCGGCCTGCTGCTTCCAGGAGGCCATGATGAGCGCCTCCTGGCCGTTGTACTGGCCCTGGTCCACTGCGAACACCTTGAGGTGGGCGCGCTTGGACACCGCGCTGACGCACTTGGCCACCTTGCCGGCGTCATCGGAGTCGCCAGGGATGGCAGGAGCGGGAGCCATGAAGCTCTCCAGCGACATGCGCAGCTCTGGATCGCTGTAGTTGTGGTCGCTGTTGGTCACGTAGACGCCCTTGACGTCCTTCGCCCGCTGTGAGGTCCGGCTAGGCGACGGCTGAGCCGACTGCGCCGGTGGCAGGGCGATCGGTGGCGGCGCGACGCTCGCGCCATTGTCACCGCCGCTCGCCAGCAGGCCGGTGGAGGCCACGGCCGTACCGACCACGACGGCCGCCGCCGCGGCCGCGACCGCGGGCATCGCCCAGCGCCGCCGCCGCATGGTGCGGGTCCTCGCCGGGACGATCGTGCCGTCGTCGGAGACCACGCCGAGGCGTACCGGCTCCTCGACCTCAGGGACGTCGCCGGCGGAGGCCACGGCGCCCAGGCGTACGGGCTCCGGAACCTCGGCCTGCCGCTCCCACGGGGCGTCCCGCATGAGCTCGTCCCAGTCCGGTGTTTCCGCGAGGCCGACACCGCCACCCCGCCGAGACTCAGCCTCGGCGGCCAGAGCCTTGTCGATGCGCAGTGCGACACCCATCGGCATTGCCGGTGTGGGGGTCGCGGCCAGCACCTCGCGAACCGCCGCCAGGTCCGCCAGAAGCTCCCCACAGGGGTCGCAGACCGCGAGATGCTCGCGGACCTGGCGTGCCGTGCCGACGTCCAGGAGACCCTCGGCCAGCTCGGCGAGGATTTCCAGATCGTAGTGCGTATCACCCGTCACGAAGTTCTGCTCCCTTCGCGGATGAGACGCGATTGAGGTCCGAACGGTTCCGCAGATGCGAAAGAATCGGGGCAAGTTTCGCGCGCCCCCGCGCGCACCGGCTCTTCACGGTCCCGCTCGGCACCTGGAGCACCTGAGCTGCGTCTTCGACCGAATAGCCCATCATGTCCACCAGCACCAGCGCCGCCCGCTGGTCGGCGGGCAGCAGTTTCAGAGCAGCCGAAACCTCCATCGAGACCTCGCGCTCGACGGTCTGGTCGGGCAGCGGCGTCTCGCGCTCGGCTGCCTCGATCAGCTCGTCGTCGGCGACCGGTCTGACGGACTTGCGGCGCATCCGGTCGAGGCAGGCGTTGACCACGATCCGATGCAGCCAGGTCGTGACGGCCGCCTCGCCGCGAAACGTGGCAGCCTTGCGATATGCGGAGACGAAGGCGTCCTGCACGGCGTCGGCGGCCTCGTCGGGGTCACCGAGCGTGCGCAGTGCGACCGCCCACATGCGGTCGCGGTGCCGCTTGACGATTTCGCTGAAGGCGTGTGGATCCCCGTTGATGTGCGCGGTCAGCAGCTCGGCGTCTGTGACCGCCGGCCGCTCCGCTGCTGAAGGTGTCTCGGGTGGGGAGTTCACAAGAGAGATTCCTGATTATGCCGATCCGGGAGAGTGCACCACTACCTCATAGATGGTGCCATGAAAAGTGCCTGCATCCGTCGGAACACGCGTAAACCAGATCAAAACGTACTGACCGCTTGTCGCCTCTTCGGGGGCGAGGGTGGTCTTACCTGCGGCGTTCTTCTCCGTCGCCACGGTCTTCAGCGAGCCGAGCTCGGGGGAGTCGCCCACCTTGAGCTCGACGGTCGCGCCCGACGCATCGGACAGCGTAGCCACCACGTCGCTGATCTGCATGGACTTGCCCATGTCGAGCAGCAGGCCCACGCCGTCCTTGAGCCGGCCCAGGTCGGCGCTGGTGTAGGTCTCGGTCTTCCACAGCGTGCCGGGCTTGCCGTCGATGGCCAGCTTCGCGATGTCGGTCTTCTCGTCACCGTCGCCGAGCGGGTCGAAGCCCTTGGCGTTCTTGGGCTTGACGGCGTCGACGGCGACCGTGGCCGACTTGGTCGAGGTGGGGGCGGCGCTGGCCGTCTGCGGGGTGGTCGGGCTGCCCAGGCTGCGGCCGATCGTCCAGGCGCCGACGCCGACGGCGGCGATGACGAGCAGCACCACCAGCGTCATCAGCACGCGGTTGAGCGTGCTGCCCCCGCCGTTGCTCGACGGGCGCTGCGGCATCGTGACGGGCGGCAGCGGCGGCATGGGGGCGGCCTTCTGCCGGTGGGCGATGTCCAGGCCCTCCGTGTGGGAGGCCGAGGCGACCGCGGGGGTCGAGGGGTAGGAGATCGGGATCGGCATCGGCCTGGCCACGTCGGCCAGCGACTCGGCGACCTCCGCCGGGCTGGCCAGCGCGCCCTGGCCCCTGCGCGACTCCGGCAGGCAGGCCCGCACGGTGACCGTGTCGAGGTAGCTGGGCACGCCCGCGGTCACCTGGCGGGGCGTGCAGAAGTGGCCGTCGGTCATGGGGGCGGCGGGCAGGCCGCCCTCCTCCTCGTCGCCCGGCCAGTGCCCGGTCAGGCCCGCGTACAGCAGCCGGCCGAGCCCCTCGGCGTCGTCGAGCGCCGGCTGGTCGGTGGTGAGCCCCCACATCGCCGCGTCCACGGCCACGCCGAGCACCTTGACCGTGTTGCCGTTGGTCCACATCAGGTGGGAGGGGCGCAGGCACAGGTGGTAGAGCTGCGCCTGGTGGGCGTGCGCGAGCGCCTCGGCGGCCTCGGCGACCAGCCCGGCCGCCCGCTCCGGCTCCAGCGGCCCGTTGGCCAGCAGGTCGGTGAGCGTCTCGCCGGTGACCCACTCGCTGACGACGTAGGCGCTCTTGTCGTCCTCGGCGGCGTCGAACACCTGGGTCAGGCGCGGGTCCGTCAGCCGGCTCGCGGCGCGGGCGGCCGTGACGACCTCGTGGACCCGGGGAAAATCGGGTGCGAAGGTGTGCACCGCCACGGGGCGGGCAAGGATCTCGTCGATCGCCTTCCACAGCGTGGCGCCGTCGGACTCGCTGACGCGGTCCTCCAGCCGGAAACGCTCGGCGAGACGGGTGCCGGGTTCGACGGCCGACGTGCTGCTCACTGGCTCACTCCGCTTGGCCGATCGGGCGTGCTCATGGTTCGACTCACCTGCGTGGCCGTGTCCCACGAAGGCACGCTATGCCGGGTGGATCCGCCCACGCCCCTCCTGCTTCCATTCGCGCGTGTCGGGCTCCATGGTAGTGCCGAGAAGATTCCGCCCGCGTTCTTTACCGACCTACCCGCCTCGCGACCATCCCAACGATCGAGTTGACCTCCGGGATGCGCATTCTGTGGGCCACGCCGAGATAGAGCACCATACCGAGTCCGCCGCCGATAGCGAGCACTATGACCGAATTGAGAAAATCGAGCCCGCCGAACACGCCGGTGACGACCCACACGGCCGCCAGCGCCAGCACGGCCGTGGGCAGGCCGGCGAGGTACATCCTGGTCAGCGACATGCCGACGGCCCAGCCGCCGAGACCGCCCACCCGGCGGCTGGCCAGCCACCAGGCCAGGACCGCGCCCAGCCCGTACGCGATCGCGTACGCGAGCGCCAGCCCCATCACCGCGTACGCGGGCGGCAGCACCAGGTACAGCAGCACCATGAACAGCGCGTTGACCGCCGTCGTACCGGCCCCGATGAACACCGGCGTCCGGGTGTCGCCGAAGCTGTAGAAGACCCGCAGCAGGAGCTGGAAGATCGCGAACGGCACCAGCGCGAGCCCGTACACCTGCAGCACGTTGCCGATGTAGACGGCATCGGGGATGGTGTTGGCGCCGTGGCCGTAGATGGGCACGGTGATCGCCGGCCCGAGCACCATGAGCAGCAGCGACACCGGCACCATCAGCGAGCAGACCAGCCGCACGCTCGACCCGAACTCGGCGCGTACGTCCTCGAACCGGCCCTCGGAGACGGCCCGGCTCATGCGCGGCAGCATCGCGGTGATCACGGAGACGCCGATGACGCCGTACGGGAGCTGGAAAAGCTGGAACGCCAGCGTGTACGGGCTGATGCCGTGCCCGGCCACCACGTTGCCGGCGGAGCTGGCCAGGTTCACCGTCAGCATGAAGCCGAGCTGGGTGACGACGACGTAGCCGATCGTCCAGACGCCCGCCTTGCCCATCTCGCCCAGCCGCGCGTTGCGCAGGTCGAAGCGGGGCACGAAGGCGAACCCGGCCCGCCGCAGCGCCACGATCAGCACCGCCGCCTGGGCGACGATGCCGACCGTGGTGCCCACACCGAGCAGCGCCAGGTCGAAGGTGGTGACGCCCTCGATGTCGCGGCCCGTGCCGACCACGGCGTAGAGCACGAACACGGCGATGACGACCACGTTGTTGAGCACGGGCGCCCACATGGGGGCGCCGTAACGGTCGCGGGTGTTGAGAATGGCGCCGGCCACCGCGCCCACGCCGAAGAAGGCGAGCTGCGGCAGGATGAAGCGGGCCAGCATGACCGCGACCTCGAACTTCCTGCTGCCCGGGTCCCAGTCGGTGTAGAGGTCGATCAGCAGCGGCGCCGCCAGCACGGAGAGCACCGCCACCGCGACCAGCGCCACCGTGGCGATCGTCAGCAGCCGCTGCTCGTAGGCCCGGCCGCCGTCCTCGTCCTGCTGCTGGGCGCGCACGATCATCGGCACCACGACGCTGCTCAGCACGCCGAGGAGCAGCAGGTCGAGGATGCTGTACGGGATCGCGTACGCCGCGTTGTAGGCGTCGCCCAGCGCCGCGGTGCCGATCGCGTAGGCGAGCACCATCGTCCGCACGAACCCCGTGACCCTGGACACCATGGTGCCCGCCGCCATGATGGCGCTGGCCCGCAGCATGCGGCTCATACGGTCTCACTCTCCCGGTTCTTGGCGGCACGCGCGAGCTTGCGGTGGGACCTGCGGCGCAGCAGCCGCGTCACCACGGCGGCGAGCATCACGGTCAGCGCCGCCCCCACGATCACCAGGGCGATCCCCGTGTAGCCGGTCGTGCGGATCGTCAGCCGCTGCGGCTTGCCGTACGGCTGCCCGTCGACGGTCTTGAGCTGCACGGTCACCGTCGCGTCGCCGCTGGTGTCGGGGGCGGCGTTCATCGGGACCTGCACCGTGCCGCTCTGCCCGCCGCCGATCGTCAGCGGCTCCGTCTGCTCGAACGTCACCGTCAGCAGCTCGGGGTTGTCGGACTTGACCTCGATGTAGAGCTTGATCTGGGCGCTGAGCTCGTTCTTCACGCTGATC
This sequence comes from Nonomuraea sp. GTA35, assembly GCF_041950525.1. NCBI lineage: Bacteria > Bacillati > Actinomycetota > Actinomycetes > Streptosporangiales > Streptosporangiaceae > Nonomuraea > Nonomuraea sp. GTA35. The sequence goes on from NZ_JBGNUV010000010.1 coordinate 276,324, forward strand.
GGGACCACGCCGTTGCTGCCCGCGAGCGTGCGCGGCGAGTCGGGGCTGGCCCCAGTGATCTTGATCTCGGCGAGCTGGTCGTCCACGGCCTTCCCGACCACGGTCGTCACCGAGCGGCCCATCCGCGTGCTGTTGCGCCAGGCGGAGGAGGTCAGCCGCAGCACCGCCGCGTCGAAGCGGGACTGCGTCTTCTGCGCCGTGATCAGCGAGGTGAGCTGCGCCTTCGCCCAGGTCTCCTTGACCGGGTCGAGGTACTTGCGGGTCAGCTCCTCCTTGCGGTCCTGGTCGGTGTAGGCCAGGCCGGCACGCGGGACGGAGGCCTTGCCGGGCTTGATGGACTCCAGCTTGGCGGGCTGCAGCCACGGCAGCCGGTCCGCGGCCTTGATCAGGGCGGTGACGAGCGTCGGGTTGGGGTTCCAGCGCCGCGAGGGGGCCACCACCAGCGACCTGGGCGCGGCCTGCCGGCCGGGCTGGACCTGCTGGCCGGGCTGGGGCTGCTCGGCGGCGATCATCGCGGTCTCGGCGATGAAGCGCTGCGTGCTGAGCAGCACGGACGTGCTGGTGGCCGGCTCGAACAGGCGGCTCAGCTCGGCGTCGGCGACCAGCGCGGTGACGGGGCCGTTGACCGAGTCGAGCGTCGAGGCGGCGTCGGGCGTGGTCGTGACGGGCTGCTGCGGCGGCAGGTTGGTGGAGTTGAGCAGCACGGTGTCGACCTCGCTGACCGAGAGCAGGTCGAGCGCGTCGGGGTCGAGCAAGCCGTTGGCCGGCCAGTTGATGTTGGTCTTCGCGTTCTGGTTGAGCAGCGACCTGGCCGTCTGCCCGCCCAGCTCGATGGCCCGCGCGGTCTGCGTGTCGAGCCCCTGGTGCGCCAGCGCCGCCACGTCGGGATCCGCGTACGGGGTCGCGACCACGGGGGAGGCCGCCAGCGCGCTGCGCATGGTCTTCAGCCACTGGTCGGCCTCGGCGCTGGCCGGCTTCTTCTCCTCGCCGTCCTTCGTCTTGACGCTGTATCCCTTGGCCATCCTGCTGATGTCGTCGAGCAGCGCCGGGTCGAACACCCAGGTGACGGTGGTCGGCGCGGACTGCGCGATCCTGGCCAGGTCGGCCAGGCGGCCCCGGCCGGTCAGCGCCTGGCTCAGCTTGTCGTCCACGAAGGCGCCGTCGTCGGTGGAGCGGTGGGGCTGGTCGATGACGGGCAGCGCGATGGCGATCTTGTTGCGCGGCAGCTTCTGCGGCGTGGCCGGCGCGTAGGTCAGGTAGGTGCGCTGCATCGCCTGGGACACGCCGTTGGGCGCGACGTCCACGGCGACCGGATAGACCCCGAACGACCGGTAGCCGAGCTGCGAGGGCGTCGCGGTGAACTCGAACTCCTGCTGCGCCCCGGCGGCCAGCGTCGGGATGTACATCGAGGAGACCGAGGAGACGAGGGGCGGGATCGCCGCCGGGTCGGCCTCGTACGCGCTCAGGGCGGCGCGGTCGGCGAACGGCTGCGACTGGTAGCGCAGCCGGATGGAGACGTTGTACTGGGGCGACCCCGTGTCGTTGCGCACCGTGCCGGTGAATTTGATCTCATCGGTCACGTTCCTCGGCGCCTCCGGCGTGATCGACGAGATCGACACCGCGAAGCTCTGCCTCTGCGCTGTGACCGCGGGTTTCGCGGCAGCAGAGCCCGGCGTCACCGCCACCGTGGGGGCGAGCAACGCGGCGGACAGCGCGGCGAGCAGCGCGGCCTTACGGATCACGCGGATGCCCGAGCTGGACTACGACGACGCACGCCCGCAATGGTACGGGTTCAGTGCCGTCGCGCGACCGCCGCGCGCGCTCCTCGCCGGTGCGAGCCGTGCAGGTCGACCATCTTGCCTGGCAGGACGGCCAGCAGGTCGAGTGAACGCATCGCCAGGGCCGTGTGACGTTCGCCCGTGGGGGTGAAGAGCGGCTCGTTGTCGGCCAGCAGCCGGTCGTCGATGAACATCGGCAGCGACTCCGGCAGCAGCAGCGGGCACACCAGCCCGCAGGCGTAGTCGGTGGTGACGTTGACGACGTGCGCGGGCGCGGGGCGCACCTGGCGCGCGCCGAGCAATCCGCCGACGGCTCCGGGCCGGGGCGGCGAGGAGACGGGGGAGGTGACCCCGATGACGACCTCGCGGCCGACCCAGGTCGTGACTTCGAGCACCGTGACCATCAGGCACCGCTCAGGAGCGGCGGAGATCGTCTCAGGCAGCTCTTCCGCGCATGTCATGGGACGCGGAAGGCGTACGATCTCATGATGGACCTGGCGTGCGAGGAGCCAGCGGTGGATCGCGAGGGCGTCCTTCATATAGTCCTCCTTGCCTGAAGTCCATGGCCCCCGACGGTCCCTTGACCGACGGTAACCCGGACCTGGTGTGGCTCGGGGGATATGTTCCGGAAGCAGAAGGCCGACTCAGTTTGTCCGACTCAACCTTGACCGAAAGCCAGCAGCGGGCCATGAACGACCTGTTCCGCAAGATCGCTCCGGTGGCCGACGAGCTCGGCCGCCTGTTCGCCGACAAGGGCCACGAGCTGGCCCTCGTCGGCGGTCCCGTGCGCGACCTCCTGCTCGGCCGCATCGGCAATGATCTCGACCTGACCACCGACGCGCGCCCCGAGCGGGTGCTGGAGATCGTCCGGGACTGGGCCGACTCCGTATGGACGATCGGCATCGACTTCGGCACGGTCGGCCTGCGCAAGGGGAGCTGGCTGATCGAGATCACCACGTACCGGAGCGAGTCGTACGACCCCAAGTCCCGCAAGCCCGAGGTCATGTACGGCGAGACGCTCGACGCCGACCTGGAGCGGCGCGACTTCGCGGTCAACGCGATGGCGGTCCGCCTGCCCGGCCACGAGTTCGTGGACCCGTACGGCGGCCTGGCCGACCTGCGGGCCCGGCTCCTGCGTACGCCGGGCACTCCCGAGCAGTCGTTCGGCGACGACCCGCTGCGCATGCTGCGGGCCGCCAGGTTCGCCTCGCAGCTCGGGTTCGACGTGGACGCGCAGGCCGTGGCGGCGATGACCGCGATGGCCGAGCGCATCGAGATCGTCTCGGCCGAGCGCATCCGCGACGAGCTCGACAAGCTGATCTGCGGGGCGAACCCGCGCGAGGGCCTGCGCCTGCTGGTCGACACCGGCCTGGCCGCCCACGTGCTGCCCGAGCTGCCCAAGCTGCGCCTGGAGATCGACGAGCACCACCGGCACAAGGACGTGTACGAGCACTCGCTCACCGTGCTCGACCAGGCCATCGCGCAGGAGGAGGACGGCAAGCCCGACCGGATTCTCCGCTGGGCGGCGATCATGCACGACGTCGGCAAGCCGAAGACGCGCCGCCACGAGGCGGGCGGGCGGGTCTCCTTCCACCACCACGAGGTGGTCGGCGCGCAGCTCACCAAGAAGCGCATGACCGAGCTGAAGTTCCCCAAGGACGTGGTCTCCGACGTCGCCCGGCTGGTCGAGCTGCACCTGCGCTTCCACGGCTACGGCACGGGGGAGTGGACCGACAGCGCGGTGCGCCGTTACGTGCGCGACGCCGGTCACCTGCTGAGCCGGCTGCACAAGCTGACCAGGGCCGACTGCACCACCCGCAACAAGCGCAAGGCGGCGGCCCTGTCGCGGACCTACGACCACCTGGAGGAGCGCATCGCGCGGCTCGCCGACGAGGAGGAGCTGGCCAAGATCCGCCCCGAGCTCGACGGCAACGAGATCCAGCAGGTGCTGGGGGTCGGGCCGGGGCCGGTGGTGGGGCGGGCCTACAAGTTCCTGCTCGAGCTCAGGCTCGACAAGGGCATGATCGGCAAGGAGGCCGCCACCGCGGCGCTGCTGGAGTGGGCCGGCTCAAACGGCCTCGGCGCGTGACCTCGTGGTGATCGTCCGGTAGGCGAGCGCCGCCAGCGGGTAGCCGATCGAGATGATCACCACGGCCAGGTACGACTTGCCGTTCGCCGGCAGGATGGCCGCCGAGAGGGCCGCGGCGAGCACGTACATGCCGTTGAAGAGCATGTCGTAGATCGAGAACGCGCGGCCCCGGTAGATGTCCTCCACGTCGCGCTGGACGGTGGTGTCGGCGCAGATCTTGACGCTCTGCCCGGCCAGCCCCAGCACGAACCCGGCCACCGGCAGCCCCCACTCCTGGAACGGCAGCACCAGCGCCGCCGTCAGCACCCCGGCCGCGACCAGCGCGATCTGCACCCAGCGCTCGATCCCGAACCGCTCGGTCGCGTACGGGGTGATGACCACGGCCAGGGCGGTGCCGACGCCGGCGGCCACCACCACCAGGCCGACGCCGCGCAGCGCCGCGTCGGCGTCGCCGTCGGTGAAGTAGTTGCGGTAGAGGATGATGCCGAGCGCGGTGCACATGCCGAACAGGAAGCGGTGCGTGGCCATCGCGCCCATCGTCGCGGCGGCCACCCGGTGCCGCACGAGGTGTTTGGCCCCGTCGGTGAGCCCGGTGACGACGTTGCGCAGCGCCTGGCGAGCCTGCGGCCGGTTGGGGTCGGGCCACGGCCCGAGCAGCTGCCGGTCCATCGTCCGCGCCACCAGCGCGCTCATCGTGAACACCACGCCGGACGTGACCAGGAGCAGCGCCACGCCGAAATCCGTGCCGCCGAAGATCTCCCGCAGCAGGAACCCCAGGCCGGCGCCGACGAACGTGGCCACCGTCCCCGAGGTCGGCACGACCGCGTTGGCGGAGATCAGCCGCTCCGGCGGCACCACGTGCGGCAGCGAGGCGCCGAGCGCGGCCAGGAAGAACCGGTTGACGCCCAGCACGGCCAGCGCCGCCGCGTAGAACCACGGATCCGGCACGTCGGCGGCGACCAGCCCGGCGGCGAGCAGCAGCAGCATGCCGCGGATGAAGGGCGCCACCACGAGGATCTGCCGCCGCGACCATCGGTCGATGAAGACGCCGACGAAGGGCCCGAGCACGCTGTACGGCAACAGCAGCACGGCCAGCCCGGCGGCCACTTCGAACGCGGTGGTCTGGCTCTCGGGGCTGAAGAAGGCGAACCCGGTCACCCCGAACTGGAAGATCCCATCGGAGAACTGGGAGACCAGCCGGGTGCTGAACAACCTTCTGAAGTCCCTGCCCCGCAGGACCACGCGGAGATCGGCGACGAAAGACACGCCGCCAGCCTAGCCCCGTCCCTCCTCCTTTAGGATGCTGGTGCAGCAGGTGCGCACGGGGTTCCGAGCGGTGCACATGATCTCGTACGCTTCATAGCGTGACCACTGAGGAACACGTTGTGCTGGTAGACCCTGCCGGCCATGCGCTCGGCACCGCGCCCAAGACGTCGGTGCACGGCCGCGAAACCCCTCTCCACCTGGCGTTCTCCAGCTACGTCTTCGATCGTGAAGGCCGCGTGCTGCTCACCAAGAGGGCCGACCACAAGATCACCTGGCCGAGCGTCTGGACCAACAGCTGCTGCGGTCACCCGCTTCCCGGCGAGCCCGTGGACCGCGCGGTGCTGCGCCGGCTCTCCTACGAGCTGGGGCTCGCGGCCGGGCGCGCCGACCTCATGCTGCCCGCCTTCTCCTACCGCGCCGAGATGGCCAATGGCATCGTCGAGCACGAGCTCTGCCCCGTCTACCGGGTCACGGTCGACTCAGCCGTCACGCCGAACCCCGACGAGGTGGCGGAGACCCGCTGGATGCCGTGGAAGGAGTTCGCCGAGGGGGCCCAGAACGGGCTGCTGGCGATCTCGCCCTGGTGCCGGGAGCAGGTGCCGCTGCTGGCCGAGCTCGGCTCCGACCCGCTCGCCTGGCAGCCGGCCTCGGCCGGCGACCTGCCGCCGGCCGCGCGCCCGTGAACGACAGCGCCGCCCCCCGCTCGTGCGGGAAGGCGGCGCCACGAGCTCAGCGCGTCAGCGCTCGACCTCGCCCCTGATGAACTTCTCGACGTACTCCCGGGCCTCGTCGTCCGAGAACTGCTTCGGCGGCGACTTCATGAAGTACGAGGAAGCGGACAGGATCGGCCCGCCGATGCCCCGGTCGAGCGCGATCTTGGCCGCCCGTACGGCGTCGATGATGATCCCGGCCGAGTTCGGCGAGTCCCACACCTCGAGCTTGTACTCGAGGTTCAGCGGCGTGTCGCCGAACGAGCGCCCCTCCAGCCGCACGTAGGCCCACTTGCGGTCGTCCAGCCACGGCACGTGGTCCGACGGCCCGATGTGCACGTCGGCCTTGCCCATCTCGTGCGGGATCTGCGAGGTGACCGACTGCGTCTTGGAGATCTTCTTCGACTGGAGCCGCTTGCGCTCCAGCATGTTCATGAAGTCCATGTTGCCGCCGAAGTTGAGCTGGTACGTGCGCAGCAGCTCGACCCCGCGGTCCTCGAACAGCTTGGCCATCACCCGGTGCGTGATCGTGGCGCCGACCTGCGACTTGATGTCGTCGCCGACGATCGGCACGCCGGCCTTGGTGAACTTCTCCGCCCACTCGGGGTCGGAGGCGATGAAGACGGGCAGCGCGTTCACGAACGCCACCTTGGCGTCGATCGCACACTGCGCGTAGAAGCGGTCGGCCTCCTCCGACCCCACCGGAAGGTACGACACGAGGACGTCGACCTGGTTGTCACGCAGCACCTGGACCACATCGACGGGCGCCTCGTCGGACTCCTCGATGATCTCGCGGTAGAACTCGCCAAGGCCGTCGAAGGTGTGGCCGCGCTGGACCGTCACCCCCGTGGGCGGGACGTCGCAGATCTTGATCGTGTTGTTCTCGCTGGCGACGATCGCCTCGGACAGGTCGCGGCCGACCTTCTTGGCGTCCACGTCGAACGCGGCGACGAACTCCACGTCGCCGACGTGGTAGTCGCCGAACTTCACGTGCATCAGGCCCGGGACCCGTGTGTCCGGGTCCGCGTCCTTGTAGTAGTGAACGCCCTGGACCAGCGACGACGCGCAGTTGCCGACACCGACAATGGCCACGCGAACCGAACCCATCGCACTCGCTCCCTTACTCATCAGTTGACGTGGTATCTCTTTCGGGCCTCTCCTCTGACGAGGCCCGACGCTCCGTTGCGATCAGCTCGTTCAGCCAGCGCACCTCGCGTTCGACGGACTCGAGCCCGTGACGTTGCAGCTCGAGCGTGTAGCTGTCGAGACGCTCCCTGGTGCGCGCCAGCGCAGTACGCACCGCGTCGAGGCGCTCCTCCAGCCGGCTACGGCGGCCCTCGAGAATGCGCAACCGCACTTCGGCCTCGGTGTGGCGGAAGAAGGCGAAGTGCACGCCGAAGCTCTCGTCCTCCCATGCGGACGGACCGGCCTGCGTGAGCATGTCCTGCAGGCGTTCCTTGCCCTCGGCGGTCAGCTTGTAGACGATCTTCGACCTGCCGCCGACGATCGCGTTCGGAGCGGGCTGCTCCTCGGCGATGAGGCCCTGAGCCAGAAGTGATCGCAGACAGGGGTACAGCGACCCGTAGGAGAACGCACGGAACATCCCCAGCAGGGCGTTGAGCCGTTTGCGCAGCTCGTAGCCGTGTAGCGGCGTCTCGTGCAGCGACCCGAGCACGGCCAGTTCCAAGACCCTGCCCTGTCCGCTGGCCACTGGAACCGCCCCCTCTCGCGTCGATGTATCGAGCCGATACATCCCCAAGATACGTCGGTCCGCTATATGCCCGCAATCTATGAATCTGCCAAGGCGTTGGGATGAACCCGTAAAACGCCGTAGTCTGGCGCTCATGTGGTCACAGAGAAGGGTGGTGGATTACGGCCTCGCGAAGCGGGCGGTCGTCCGCTCCCTGCGCTCGGGGGATGCCTCGCGCCGCGACGTCTGTGACGCACAGCCCTACCTCCTTCGCGCGGCGCGCCACTTCGGCGAACCGACCGAACGCCCCTGCCCGGTGTGCGAAAAGGAGAACGTCACCAACGTGACCTATGTCTACGGCGACTCCCTCGGGAGGCATGCCGGTCAGGCAAAGGTCACATCAGAACTCGTCGCCATGGCTCATGATTACGATGAGTTCCGGGTGTACGTTGTCGAGGTCTGCCAAGGTTGTTCCTGGAATCACCTGACGGTTTCGTACGTCCTCGGGAACGGACCGCCTGACCTCGCCGGACGAGCGTGAAGACCGAGGGCGGCGAGGAGTTCACGCCCAACCGCCGTTTATGTTTCCGACGACGTTGCGAGGACGTGTGAGTAGCAGCATGAATGAGGGGACGGCCCGCCCGGGGAGGCGCCGTCGATCCAACTCATCCCGTTCTGTGCCCCAGAGTTCTCCTCCCCAAACCGGCGAGCCGGGGTGGGGTGCGGCCCAGCCGCCCCGTCGTCCTGAAGCGGCCTACGAGCAGACCGGCGCGATGGCCGCGCAGCCGTACGACGAACCACCTGCCGGACGCGCCGAGCCGCGTGCGGGGCATGCCGAGCAGCCGCGCGGAAGCCATCCCGAGCAGCCGCCGCAGCGTGGAGGCCATCCCCAGCAGCCGCAGCCGGGGGGTCGTCCCCAGCAGCAGCCGCCGCCTGGGGGCCATCCGGAGCAGCCGCCGCCGCGCTCCCGCAGCCGCCAGGACACGCGCACGCTGGGTAACCAGGAGACGATCATCAGTGACGCGCCGCGCCGCTCGCGCCGGCGCGGCTCGGGCGAGCCGCCCGAGCCTCCGGGCCCACCGACGAAGAAGGACGGCGGCGGCCGGGGCGGCTGGCGCAGGTTCGTGCCGAGCTGGAAGATCGTCGTGGCCGGCACCGTGGTGCTCGCGGCGGGCCTGTTCGGCATGATCATGGTCGCGTACGCCAACACCCCGGTCCCCACCTCCGCGCAGAGCGAGGCGACGGCCCAGCAGAGCACCATCTACTTCCGCGACGGCAAGAACGAGATCGCCAGGCTCGGCTTCAAGCGCGAGATCGTCCCGTTCGCCAAGATGGACGAGGACGTCAGGAACGCCGCCGTCGCCATCGAGAACAAGACGTTCTGGGAAGACTCCGGCATCTCCGTCTCCGGCATGGTCCGCTCGGTGTACAACACCGTCACGGGTCAGCAGCTCCAGGGCGCCTCGACGATCACCCAGCAGATGGCTCGCGGTTACTACGACGGCCTCAGCCAGGAGGTCTCGATCCAGCGCAAGGTCAAGGAGATCTTCGTCGCGGTCAAGCTCGACGAGACCATGTCGAAGCAAGACATCCTCGAGACCTACCTCAACACCATCAACTTCGGCCGCGCGTACGGCGTCGAGGCCGCCGCGAAGGCCTACTTCCCCGGCAAGAACATCACCGCCGCGAAGCTGACCCCCGAGCAGGGCGCCTACCTCGCCGCCCGCATCCAGCAGCCCAACTGGGACCACAACTCCTCGGCGCTGCAGTGGCGGTTCAAGGAAGTCATCAAGAACATGGCCGAGCTGTGGCCCGACAAGTACGGCAACCTCCCGCAGACCGCCAAGTTCCCCAAGACGCGCGCCTCCGCGGGCAACGACGACCTGGGCGGGCTCAACGGCTACATGGTCAAGCAGGTGCTGGCCGAGCTGGAGACCCGCGGCCTGACCGAGGAAGAGATCAAGAGCGGCGGCTACCACATCGTCTCGACCTTCGACAGAAGGCTCATGAAGGCCGCCCAGACGGCGGTGAAGAGCACGATGCAGGCGTACAACCTGGGCACGGAGTTCCACGGCGGCCTGGCCGCGGTGAACCCGAAGAACGGGCGCGTGCTGGCCTTCTACGGCGGCGACGACTATCTCACCGACCCGTGGAACGAGCCCTTCCAGTCCACCAAGCAGGCCGCGTCGGCGTTCAAGCCGTACGTGCTGGCGGCCTGGCTGCAGGCCGGCTACTCGCTCAAGAGCTACGTGCCGGGCAACCAGACGGTGCCGAAGGAGCTGCCGGGCCAGCAGGAGGGCGGCATCAAGAACAGCCACAACGTCGGCGTGTCCGTGGACGTGGTCAAGGCCACCGCGGCGTCGGTCAACACCGCGTACGTGTCCATGGCGTTCAAGCTGCCGGGCCAGCTCGATGACGTCAAGAACCTCGTCGAGGCGGCTGGTTTCGACCAGAAGCGCATGGAAGACGACGTGAACGAGCACCACTTCCAGTTCGCGATCGGCAGCGCGCTGGTGACGCCGGTCGAGCAGGCAGCGGGCTACTCGATCTTCGCCAACGGCGGCAAGTACACCAAGTACCACGTCGTCCAGGAGGTCAAGCAGAACGGCAAGGTCGCCTACCCGGAGCAGGCCGTCGCCAAGGAGGTCATCAACCCGGGTGTCGCCGCCGACGCCACGATCGCCATGCAGGCCGTCCTCCAGCCGGGCGGCACCGCGGCGGGCAAGGGCCTGGGCAACAGGCCGGCCGCCGGCAAGACCGGCACGAACAACGACGAGAAGGAAGCCTGGTTCGTCGGGTACACGCCGCAGATCTCGACCGCGGTCGGGTTCTACCGCGAGCAGTGCGTGACCAAGACGGGCAAGGTCGTCGCGCCGCAGCACTCCAACTGCCCGATCTTCCGCAAGGGCAGCAAGAAGTACAACAACGACAACCCCTACACCACGGTCAGGGAGGTCTCGCTCGGCTTCGAGGGTGCGGGCCCGCCCACCATCGCCTGGCAGAAGTTCATGCAGATGGCCCACGAGAACCTGCCGATCGAGCAGTTCCCGGACCGGGCCGAGGTGGGTGTCCCCGAGAACATCGTGCCGAGCCCGACGCCCACGCCGACGCCGACGCAGGAGGACGAGAACCCGTTCGGCTCGGACAACCCGTTCGACGACGGCGCGGACGACTGCCTCATCGGCTGCGACAGCAACGACACCACCGTTCCCGACGATGACGTGAGCGTGGACGACGACGGCGCCGAGGACGAGTTCTCCGAGACCAACCCCGACGACGTGGGCCTGGCGGGCCAGGGATCCGCGCCGGAGCACAGAACCGGCGGGACACAACCGAAGACCACCCGGCCAGAGGACCAGTGACGAGCACCGAGGCACGCGCCCCCTGGGTGGCGCGTGCCGTGCCGTACCTGCCCCTGGGGCTGATCGCGGCCCTGGGGGCGACCCTTGCGTACGTGGTGCGGCTGCCGTGCCGTACCGGCGGGTGGAACGACCAGGTCTCCACCTACACGAACTTCTGCTACACCGACATCTACCCCCTGTACTTCGACAGGGCGCTGGCCACCCAGGACCCCTACTTCGCCCAGGTGCCGTTCGACAAGCAGGTCGAGTACCCGGTGGTGCTGGGCGAGGTCATGCAGGTGATCAGCTGGATCGCCCGCGCGCTGGAGCCCGACCCCGTCGCGCAGGCGGTGCGCTTCTACGACCTGACGGTGATCCTGCTCGGCCTCTGCCTCGTGGCCGGCGTGCTGCTGATGGCCGCGGTGGCGGGCCCGACGCGGCGCTGGGACCCGCTCTGGTACGCCATCTCGCCGGCCGTGGTGCTGGCGGCCTACATCAACTGGGACCTGGTGGCCGGCGCGCTGTCCATGGGCATGCTGCTGGCCTGGAAGCGGCAGCGCCAGGTGGCGGCAGGGGTGCTGCTGGGGCTGGCGATCGCGACCAAGTTCTACCCGCTGATGTTCCTGGGCGCGCTGTTCCTGCTGACGTGGCGTACCGGGCGATGGCGGCCGTTCCTGGTCACGGCGGGCTCGGCGGCGGGCGCGTGGCTCGTGGTGAACGTGCCGTTCATGGTCTTCGCCTGGGAGGGGTGGCGCAGGTTCTACGTCTTCTCGCAGGAACGCGGGGTGGACTGGGGCTCGCCGTGGCTGTTCTTCCAGAACAAGGGCTGGCCGGTCCTGGGCGAGGCCGACGTGAGCACGCTGGGCATGGTGTCGCTGGCGATCATGTGCGTGGGCATCGCCGTGCTGGCGCTGGCCGCGCCGCGCCGGCCCCGGCTGGCGCAGATCTGCTTCCTGGCGCTGGCCGCGTTCATGATGACGAACAAGGTGTGGTCGCCGCAGTTCGTGTTGTGGCTGGTGCCGTTCGCGGTGCTGGCCAGGCCCAACTGGAAGCCGCTGGTGCTGTGGCAGCTCGCGGAGGTCTGGTACTTCGTCGCGATCTGGCTCTACCTGCTCGCCCAGCCGCCGCTCAGCCGGGGCGACCTGGGCATCGGTGACGACACGTACTTCACCGCCGTGTGGGGCCGGATCATCACGATCGGCATCATGATGGCGTTCGTCGTGCGTGACATCCTGCGCCCGGACAAGGACGTGGTCCGGCAGGCCGACATCGACGACCAGGCAGGCGGCGTGTTCGACGACGCGCCCGACCGGTTCACCTTGCAGTCCGCCTTCAGATGATCACTCGCTCGGCCGGTCGGGACGCGCTGCTGCTGTGGTTCGGCTCGCGGGCCGGGCTGCTCGTCGCGACGCTGCTCGGCGTGACGCTGGGCGAGTACCTCGACAGGTGGCGCAAGTGGGACGCCACCCTGTTCATCACGATCGCGCAGTACGGCTACGACGGCGAACCCGGCAGGCCGCCGGACGACGGGCTGCCCGCGTTCTTCCCCGGCCTGCCGGCGGTGCTGCGGCTGGTGCACCTCGTGGTGCCCGACTGGGCGGCGGCCGGGCTGCTGGTCTCGCTGGTCGCCGGGGCGGTCGCGATGCTGGCGCTGGCCCGGCTGGCCGAGGTCGAGGGCGCCTCCGGGTGGGTGGCGGTGCTGGCGCTGCTGCTCTTCCCGATGGCGGTGTTCCTGGCCGCGGGTTACAGCGAGTCGCTCTTCCTGGCCTTCGCGATCCCGGCGTGGCTGGCCGCCCGGCAGGGCAACTGGCCATCGGCGGCGCTGCTGGCGGCGGGCGCCTCGTGCGTGCGGATCACGGGGCTGTTCCTCGCGGTCGCGCTCGTGGTGGAGTTCGTGATGCGCAGGGAGTCGCCGCGTCGGGCCGGGTGGCTCGCCGTGCCGCTGGTGCCGCTGGTGGCGTACTCGTACTACCAGTACGGCAGGACCGGCGACTGGTTGGCCTGGAAGCACGCCCAGGAGGCCGGCTGGGGGCGCGACTTCGCCTGGCCGTGGCAGGCGTGGGCGACGACCTGGCGCTCGGCCATGGGCTCGGGCGACTTCGCGGTGGCCTTCCGGATGGAGATCGCCGGGGTGGTGGTGGCCGTCGCCGGGCTGGTGTGGCTGCTCGCGCTGCGCCGCTGGAGCGAGGCCGTCTACACGGGCACGCAGGCGGCGGCGCTGATGACCTCGGCGTACTACCTGTCGATCCCGCGCTCGCTGCTGCTGTGGTTCCCGCTGTGGGTGCTGGTCGCCAGGCTCGCGACCAGGCGGGCGTGGGTGATCGTGCTGTACGGGCTGATCTCGGGGCCGTTGATGCTGGTCAACGCCGGCCGGTTCCTGAGCGGCGCCTGGGCGGGCTGAGGCCGGCGCGGGCCCTTACCCACTTTCCCGTCTCGGTAATCCAGGGAAGTTATCCACAGGCTGTGTGTATTCGCTAGAGGTTCTTCCTCAGGAACGCGATGTCCTCCGCCTGGCCCTCGCCCGGCGTCTCCACCACGATCGGCGCGCCGGCCGCCCGGCAGACCGCCAGGATCAGCTCGGGGTCGATCTTCCCCCTGCCCAGGTTGGCGTGCCGGTCGGCGCCGGAGTCGAAGTCGTCGCGAGAGTCGTTGCAGTGGACCAGGTCGATGCGGCCGGTGATGGCCTTGACCCGGTCGACCAGGTCGATCAGCTCCTCGCCGCCGGCGTGGGCGTGGCAGGTGTCGAGGCAGAAACCCACGTCGAAGCCGTCGAGCGCATCCCACAGTCGGGCGATGCGCTCCAGCTTGCGCGCCATCGCGTTGCCGCCGCCCGCGGTGTTCTCGATCAGCACCGGGACGGGGCACTCCATGCGCTCGAACACCTTGCGCCAGTTGTCGAACCCGGTCTGCGGGTCGTCGCTCTTGTTGACGTGACCGCCGTGCACGATCAGGCCCTTGGCGCCGAGGCTCGCGGCCGCCTTCAGGTGCTGCTCCAGCAGCTTGCGGCTGGGGATCCTGATGCGGTTGTTGGTCGTCGCCACGTTGATCAGGTACGGGGCGTGGATGTAGACGTCCACCCCCTCGACCGGCTTGGCCGGCAGCACGGGCTTGTCGTAGCCCTGCGGGTTGCCGAGGAAGAACTGCACCACCTCGGCCCCGACCTCCGCGGCGTGGGCGGCGGGGTCGTCCTGATCGACATGAGCTCCGATTAGCACCATGTCACCGAGGATATCCGTTTGGCATCAGCAGCTCAGGGCAGTCGCGGGGACACCCCCTACCCCCGAGGAGAACACATATGAGCCGCTGGCGCTTACGGGCGCTGATCGTTCTCGTCTACGTCATCATCGGCATCTACGTCGCCTGGGTGTACGACTACATCACGCCGGGGCTGCTCCGGGATCTCGCGGAGGCGTTGCTCGCGGTGTTCCTCTGGTTCCTGGTCCTGCTCGGCATAGACCTGCACATCGGGTGAGTCACATAAAGTGAACGGCCCCGGGCGACCGGGGCCGTTGGCTCATGTATGGGGGAGGAAACCGCCGTGGGCGATGCCCAGCGCGGCACCCACGAACGATCCCACGAGGCCGACGATGTTGAGCGAGCGCTGCGGCGTCGTGGCGGAGATGTACTGCGAATAGAGACCCATACCGAAGCCCAGCGAGCCGAACCAGGACGCGATCGCGTGCGCCGAGGTCCAGAACGTCGAGACGAAGGCGACCACACCACACACGAGCGTGGCGATGGCCAGGATGTTCTCGACCGGGTGCGGACGTCCATCCGGGTTGAGCGTGAGCCTGAACCGCTCCCTTTCGGAGGGCTGAAGCACATGTGGCACAGCCACCACCCCCTTGGTTTCCTACAGGCCTTCCCACCTACTCACGGCTGGTAACCTGGGGCACGCTGCGTTGTGATGGGTGATCCATCGCCCCGGGTGCCGAAATGGGGCCGCCCGGGCCAAGACGTCAGCGTCCTCCTGTCACGGCAGAGTGTCGTGACCGCAAGAGTCCAGAGGAGGTAGGAGTCCCGCATGCGTCGTTACGAAGTAATGGTCATTCTGGACCCTTCGCTCGATGAGCGCACCGTCGCGCCGTCCCTCGACCAGTTCCTCACCGTGGTCCGCAACGACGGCGGCACCGTGGAGAAGGTCGACGTCTGGGGCCGTCGCCGTCTCGCCTACGACATCGACAAGAAGTCCGAAGGCATCTACGCCGTCATCGACCTGTCCGCGGAGCCCGCGACGGTCAAGGAGCTCGACCGGCAGATGAACCTCAACGAGGGCATTCTGCGCACCAAGGTCCTGCGTCCCGACGTGCACTAACCTCCGGCTTTTGTCGGAGGAGCCCCGTACTCTGAGCCGTAACCCAAGCGAAGGCGTGCAGGAAGGCGAGCGCTAGCCATGGCAGCAGGCGACACCGTAATCACCATCGTCGGCAACCTCGTCGACGACCCGGAGCTGCGCTTCACCCCGACGGGGCAAGCGGTGGCTCGATTCCGCATCGCGTCCACTCCGCGGTTCATGGATCGACAGACCAACGAGTGGAAGGATGGCGAGAGCCTCTTCCTGACCTGCAACGTCTGGCGGCAGGCGGCGGAGAACGCCGCCGAGAGCCTCCAGCGCGGCATGCGGGTCATCGTGCAGGGGCGGCTCAAGCAGCGGTCTTACGAGACCAAGGAAGGCGAGAAGCGCACGGTCTACGAGGTCGAGGTCGACGAGGTCGGCCCGTCCCTGCGTAACGCCACCGCCAAGGTCAACCGCACCTCCCGTCAGGGTGGCGGCGGTGGCGGCTTCGGCGGCGGCCCGGCCGACGACCCGTGGGCCTCCGCCACGCCCGCCCCGCCCCAGGGCGGCGGCTTCCAGGGCGGCGGCGGTTACGGCGGCGGCGGCGGCCAGCAGGGCGGCGGCGGCTTCGGCGGCGGCGGCAGCGACTTCAGCGACGAGCCGCCTTTCTAATCCCAGTCCACAAGCCCGAGTCCATTCCCGCCCTGAAGGCGGGGCTCTGAAAGGAGCACCACGATGGCAAAGCCGGCACTGCGCAAGCCCAAGAAGAAGGTTTGCCTGTTCTGCCACGACAAGATCTCCTACGTCGACTACAAGGACACGGCCCTGCTGCGGAAGTTCATCTCCGACCGCGGCAAGATCCGTGCGCGCCGGGTGACGGGCAACTGCACCCAGCACCAGCGTGACGTGGCGACCGCGATCAAGAACGCCCGTGAGGTGGCCCTGCTGCCTTACACGAGCACCGCGCGCTAAGGAGGCCTGTCGATATGAAGCTCATCCTCACCAACGAGGTCTCCGGCCTCGGCACCCCCGGCGACATCGTCGAGGTCAAGGACGGCTACGGCCGTAACTACCTCATCCCGCGCGGCTACGCCATGCGCTGGACGCGGGGCGCCGAGAAGCAGATCGAGACCATCCGCAAGGCTCGCGACGCCCGCGAGATCCGCGACCTCGGCACCGCCAAGGAGGTCGCCGGCCAGCTCGGCGCGCTGCGCGTCCGGCTGACCACCCGCGCGGGCGAGTCGGGCCGGCTGTTCGGCTCGATCACGACGGGCGACATCGCCGACGCCGTCAAGGCCGCCGGCGGGCCGGTGCTCGACCGCCGCCGCATCGAGATCGTCAACGCGATCAAGAGCGTCGGCTCCCACCGCGTCACCGTCAAGCTCCACCCGGAGGTGTCCGCGCCGATCGACGTTGAGGTCGTGGCGGGCTGATCTCCACTTGAAGGCCTCCGCCGCGTGCGGGGGCCTTCTTTTGTTCACGGCAAAGCCGTGGCTCACCACCCGCCGTACTCCGGCTGATGGCCCTCCAGGAAACGGCCGCTGAACCCGTCACCGGCTGACCGCCGTTACGCGAGCCCGAAGCAGGCCGATTGCCGTGGCGAGGGGCACCCTGGGACGGGATTCCCTATACGGGCGGCGTAGAATGCCGTTCGTTCTTTAGCGCGTTCCCCCTGGAGGCAAGGCCATGGCCGTTCGCCCTTTGCTGTTGCTTGCCGTGGCCGTGGCCGTCGTCGGTTGTGCTCCTGTGGACGACACGGCCACTACGGCTGCTCCCACGACGTCCACCGCTTGCACCAAGGAGCAGCTGTCGCTGCTCACCCCGGGCAAGCTGACCATCGGGACCGACAAACCCGCCTTCGAGCCGTGGTTCAAGGACGACGACCCGAGCAACGGGCAGGGCTTCGAGAGCGCGGTGGCGTTCGCCGTGGCGGGGGAGCTGGGCTTCGACCGCAGTGAGGTGCAGTGGAGCACCGTGAAGTTCGATGCCGCGTTCGCGCCGGGCGACAAGCAGTTCGACTTCGACATCAACCAGGTCTCGATCACGCCCCAGCGGGCGGAGGCGGTCGATTTCAGCAAGGGCTACTACACGGTCAAGCAGGCCGTGGTGGTGTCGGAGAAGGGCAAGTACGCCGGGGCCAAGAGCCTGGCGGAGCTCAAGGACGCCAAGATCGGCGTGCAGGTGGGCACCACCTCGTTCAACGCGGTCAGGGACGTCATCAAGCCGGCCGACGACCCCGACGTCTTCAACGACCAGATCGACGTCGTGACCGCGTTGAAGAACGACCAGGTGGACGCGGTGGTCGTGGACCTGCCGACGGCGTTCTACGTGACGGCCGCCCAGGTGGAGAACTCCAAGATCTTGGGCCAGTTCAGCTCGACGGGCGGCACGCCCGAGGAGTTCGGGCTGGTGATGGAGAAGGGCAGCGCGCTCAAGCCGTGCGTGGACAAGGCCGTGGACGCGCTGAAGTCGAAGGGTGAGCTGGCCAAGATCGAGCAGCAGTGGCTCGGCTCCGCGGCCGGTGCCCCCGAGCTGCGATGAGCGAATGGGTCAAGTCGGAGCGGCAGGTCGAGCGGGAGCGGGTACGCAGGTCGCGCGCCCGCCGCTCGGCCTCGATCGCGACGGCCTCGACGATCGTCTTCATCGTGCTGGTGGTCTGGGGGATCACCAGCTCGCCGGGCTGGCCGCGGGTGCGGGAGACGTTCTTCGACGGTGAGCAGTTCGTCGCGGCGCTGCCGGACGTGCTGGAGGGGTTCCTGCTCAACATCAGGATCTTCCTGATCTCAGAGGTGCTCATCCTCGCCATCGGCCTGCTGGTCGCGCTGGCCAGGGGGATCAGGACGCCGGCGTTCTTCCCGATCAGGGCCCTGGCCACGCTCTACACCGATGTCTTCCGCGGTGTGCCGACGATCCTGGTGATCTACCTGATCGGGTTCGGGCTGCCGGCGCTGAAGTTGCAGGGCATCCCGTTCGACAAGGCGACGCTGGGCATCATCGCGCTGACGCTCTCGTACGGGGCGTACGTGGCCGAGGTGTTCCGCTCGGGCATCGAGTCGGTGCATCCCAGCCAGGTGGCGGCGGCCCGCTCGCTCGGCCTGAGCCACCTCAAGACCATGCGGTTCGTGGTGGTGCCGCAGGCCACGCGCAGGGTCGTGCCGCCGCTGCTCAACGACTTCGTCTCGTTGCAGAAGGACACGGCGCTGGTGGCGACGATCGGGCCGCTGGAGGCGCTCAGGCAGGCGCAGATGCACACCTTCAACACCTTCGACTACACCCCTTACCTGGCCGCCGCGCTGATCTTCATCCTGCTCACCATCCCCATGGCCCGGCTCACCGACCATCTGGCGGCCCGTACGCGCAGGAGGCGCGGAGCATGAGCGTCCTGACCATCGAGGGGGTGTGGAAGAACTTCCACGGCCACAGCGTGCTGCGCGGCATCGACCTGGAGGTCGAGTCGCACGAGGTGGTGAGCCTGATCGGGGCCTCGGGCTCGGGCAAGTCCACGCTGCTGCGCTGCGTCAACCTGCTGGAGACGGTGGACGACGGCGCCATCCATCTCGACGGCGAGGAGATCACCGATCCGCGGGTGAACGTCGACCAGGTGCGCAAGCGGCTCGGCATCGTCTTCCAGTCGTTCAACCTGTTCCCGCACATGACGGTGCTGGACAACATCACGCTGGCGCCCAGGCAGGTGCACGGGGTGGCCAGGGCGCAGGCGGGGGAGCAGGCCCGCGAGCTGCTGGCCAGGTTCGGCCTGGCGGAGAAGGCGAAGGCCTACCCCGACCAGCTCTCCGGCGGGCAGCAGCAACGGGTGGCGATCATCCGGGCGCTGGCCACGCAGCCCAGGCTGATGCTGCTCGACGAGGTGACCTCGGCGCTCGACCCCGAGCTGGTGGTGGAGGTCCTGGGGATCATCAGGGAGCTCAAGGAGTCGGGCATGACGATGATCCTGACGACCCACGAGATGGGCTTCTGCCGCGACATCTCGGACGTGGTGTGCTTCCTCGATGGCGGGGTTCTCGTGGAGAAGGGCCCGCCCGAGCAGATCTTCACCTCGCCCGAGAACCCGCGCACCCAGGAGTTCCTGCGCAGCGTCCTGGAGTCGGGGCGGTTCTAGGCCCTAGCGGCGGTGGCGGCCTTGGGGGTGCTTCGAGGGGGCCTCCGGGCGCGCCAGGAGGCTGTGGCGGCGGCCGTACACGAGGTAGACCAGCAGGCCGAAGGCCATCCACAGGGCGAACCAGGCCCAGGTCAGCACCCGCAGGTTCACCATCAGCCAGAGCGTGGCCACCAGCGACAGCGCGGGCAGCAGCGGCGACAGCGGCACCCGGAAGCCCCGCTCCAGGTGCGGCATGCGCCGCCGCATCACGATCACCCCGGCGGCCACGAACGCGAACGCGAACAGCGTCCCGATCACCACGAGCTGCTGCATCGTCAGCACCGGCACGAACTCGGCCAGCACGATCGCCACCAGCCCGATCACCAGCGTCACCCGCGTGGGCGTGTGGTAGCGGCGGCTCACCGTGGCCAGCCGGCGGGGGATGAGCCCGTCGCGGGCCATCGAGAACAGCACCCGCGTCTGTCCCACGATCAGCACGAGGATCACCGTGGTCAGCCCGAGCACCGCGCCCGCGTCGATGACGTGCACCATCCAGTCCACGCCGACCGCCCGGAACGCGCCGGCCAGCGGCATCTCCTCGGAGATCTCCGTGTACGGCGCCATGCCGATCATCACCAGCGCCACCGCGAGGTAGATGACGGTGGCGATCACCAGGCTGCGGATCATGCCCCTCGGCACGGCCCTGGGCGCGTTCGCCGTCTCCTCCGCCGAGGTGGCCACGATGTCGAACCCGATGTAGGCGAACGCGATCGCCGAGGCCGCCGCGAAGATGCCGAACCAGCCGAACGCCTGGCCCTCCCCGATGAAGATCTCCAGCACGGTCGCCGGAGCCGTGTTCAGCGTCTGCGGCGGCACGTAGAAGTCGCCGAAGTTGGCCACGTCGATGTGCGCGACGCCCACCACGATGACCGCGCCGATGGCCAGCAGCTTGGCCGACACCATGATCCACAATGCCCGCAGCCCGACCCGCGCGCCCAGCGCCACGATGCCCGTGAGCAGCACCAGGATCACGAGCACGAGGCCGTCCTGGACGAGGTCCGCGGCGGGCACGCGGACCCCGAAGTGCGAGATCGCCCCGACCGCGATCGCGGCCCACGCCCTGGCCACCACCGCGGCGGCGAACTGCAGCTCCAGGATCAGCGCCCAGCCGATGATCCACGCCCAGACCTCGCCGAAGATGACGTAGGTGAAGGTGTACGCGCTGCCGGAGGTCGGCATCGTGGACGACAGCTCGGCGTAGCACAGGCAGGCCAGCAGGCACGCGATGCCCGCGATCATGAACGAGAGGATCACTCCGGGCCCGGCCGTGGTGGCCGCCTGCTCCCCGGCGATGCTGAAGATGCCCGCGCCGATCATCACGCCGAGCCCGAGCACGACCAGGTCGGCCGGGCGGTAGACCTCGGCCAGGCTGTGCCGGGCGCCGGTACGCAGGCCGGTCGCCTCGGAAGGCGGCAGTCGTCGCAGAATGGTGGACAAGGAACACCCCGCTCAGGGAACTCGCCCACCATGTCTCACTACGTGGACAACAACAAGCACGAATCCATCACGTGCCGGTTACCAGCCAGGCGGTTCCGTTGGCGCGGCGGATCAGCGTGATCAGGCGGGCCCCCATCCACACGCCCAGCGCGCACCACAGCGCCACCACGCCCAGACCGGCGGCGACCAGGGCGGCCGGCAGGTAGGCGAGCGTCGTCCACACCCCGGCCCAGGCGAGATACCGCTGGTCGCCGGCCCCGATGAGCACGCCGTCCAGCACGAACACCACCCCGCAGAGCGGCTGGAGCAGCGCCACCGGCCACAGCAGGTCGAGCAGCAGCCCGGCGACCCGCGGGTCGGCGTCGAAGAGCCCGGGCAGCAGCGGCCTGGCCGCCAGCACGAGCAGCCCGAGCACGATCCCCGACCAGATGCCCCACTGCACCATCCGTCTCGTGGCGGCGCGGGTGGTGTCGACGTCGCCTGCCCCGAGCGAGCGTCCGGTGATGGCCTGCCCGGCGATGGCGATGGCGTCCAGGGCCAGGGCGAGCAGCGTCCACACCTGGGTGGCCAGCGCGTACGCGGCCAGCTCGGCCTCGCCCATCCTGGTGGCGATGACGGTGGCGGCCAGGATCACGATGCGCATGCACAGCGTACGTACGAACAGGGCGAACCCCACCGTACCGGCCTCCTTGACCCCCACCACCGAAGGCGTCAGCGGCGTCCCCAGCCGCGCGGCCCCCCGCGCCACCACCACGAGGTAGACGGCCGCGCCGATCGTCTGGGCCAGCACCGTCCCCCACGCCGAGCCGGCGATGCCCCACCCCAGCCCCAGCACGAACCAGGCGTTCAGCGCGGCGTTCAACGCGAACGAGCCCACGGCCACCACCAGCGGCGTCGCCGTGTCCTGCAGCCCGCGCAGCACGCCGGTCCCCGCCAGCACGACCAGCATGCCGGGCGCGCCGAGCAGGCTGATCCGCAGGTACGTCACGGCCTGCGCCGCCTGTGTGCCCACCGTCCCGAACAGGTCCACGATCGCCGGCGCCAGCGGCCAGCACACCGCGATCACGGCGACCCCGAGCGCCAGGGCCAGCCAGATGCCGTCCACGCCGCTGCGCATGGCCCGCACGTGGTCGCCGGCCCCCGACCGGCGCGCCACGGACGCCGTCGTCCCGTAGGCGAGGAAGACGCACAGGTTCACCAGCGTCGTCAGGACCGTCCCCGCCACACCCAGAGCGCCGACCGCCGTGGTGCCGAGGGCGTGGCCCACGATGGCGTAGTCGGCGAGCAGGAAGAGCGGCTCGGCCACCAGCGCCCCGAAGGCGGGCACAGCCAGCCGGAGAATCTCCCGATCTCTGGATGTAATGGGCATTCGTCCATTATGAGCCTTACGCGGCGTGTCGGGCCAACTTTCTTTCCTCCACAGCCAGTGGACACTGTTCGCCCTGGTCAGGGTGGCTTCGGTGGATATCCGCAAGAGTTATCCCCAGGCTCTGTCCACAGGCCGTTCACACCCTGGGGGCGGTCATCCACAGCTCGGCCACAGGGTTGTCCACAGGTCACGTTGCCGATGGCGCGTGACTCCGGGAAACTGTCACACCGGTCGACTACAAGTGGGGGTGGTGCGACCGCCTGCAAGCTGTTCGAGGGGGCGCGGTGAGCATTGACGAAGAAGTGGGCGCAGGCCCGGGTTTCGAACGCACACCTCCCAACAACATCGAGGCGGAGCAGTCGGTCCTCGGCGGCATGCTGCTGTCGAAGGACGCCATCGCCGACGTCGTGGAGATCCTGCGCTCCGACGACTTCTACCGCCCGGCCCACCAGATGGTCTACGACGTCATCACCGACCTGTACGGCCGGGGCGAGCCCGCCGACGCGGTCACCGTCTTCGACGAGCTGCAAAAGCGCGGCGAGATGGCCAGGGTGGGCGGCGCGGCCTACCTCCACACGCTGACGGCCGTCGTCCCCACCGCGGCCAACGCCGGCTACTACGCCAAGATCGTCCGCGAGCAGGCCATCCTGCGCCGCCTCATCGAGGCCGGCACCCGCATCGTCTCCTTCGGCTACGGCGGCCAGAACGAGGAGGTCGACGACCTCGTCGACCGCGCCCAGGCCGAGATCTACCAGGTCACGGAGCGCCGCACCTCCGAGGACTACGCGCCGCTGGCCGACATCATGCCGGGCGCCCTCGACGAGCTGGAGGCCATCGGCAGCCGCGGCGGCCAGATGGTCGGCGTCCCCACCGGCTTCGCCGACCTCGACCAGCTCACCAACGGCCTGCACCCGGGCCAGATGATCGTCGTCGCCGCCCGTCCCGCCATCGGCAAGTCGACGCTGGGGCTGGACTTCGCCCGATCCGCGGCGATCAAGAACGGGATGACCACGGTCATCTTCTCGCTGGAGATGTCCCGCAACGAGATCACCATGCGTCTGCTGTCGGCCGAGGCCCGCGTGGCGCTGCACCACATGCGCTCCGGCATGATGGGCGACGACGACTGGACCCGCCTGGCCCGCCGGATGAGCGAGGTGGCCGAGGCGCCGCTGTTCATCGACGACTCGCCGAACATGTCGATGATGGAGATCAGGGCCAAGTGCCGGCGGCTCAAGCAGCGCAACGACCTGAAATTCGTGGTCATCGACTACCTCCAGCTGATGAGCTCGCCGAAGAAGACCGAGAGCCGCCAGAACGAGGTCTCGGAGATCTCCCGTGCCATCAAGCTGCTGGCCAAGGAGCTCGAGGTGCCCGTCATCGCGATCTCGCAGCTCAACCGTGGCCCCGAGCAGCGTACGGACAAGCGCCCCCAGGTCAGCGACCTTCGCGAATCAGGATCGATCGAGCAGGACGCGGACATGGTCATCCTGCTGCACCGGGAGGACGCGTACGAGCCCGAGTCGCCCAGGGCGGGCGAGGCCGACCTGATCGTGGCCAAGCACCGTAACGGCCCCACCGCGACCGTGACGGTGGCCTTCCAGGGTCACTACAGCCGGTTCGTGGACATGGCCCAGCACTGAGCCGCGTGTGACCGACCAGACAGCCGGCCGAGGAATGGCAGTGATCGCTCCGGTGCTCTAACGGGTGACTGAAGCGAAGGGAAGACCGCCATGACCATCCTCGTCGCCTACGACGGCTCGGCTGACGCGCGCGCCGCGATCGAGTTCGCCGCCAAGCACCTCACGGCCGAGCCCACGGTGATCGTCACGGTGTGGGAGCCGCTGCTCGTGCAGCTCAAGAAGTACCCGCTGGCCGCGGGCGCGATCGACCCGGGCACGGAGGACGAGGCGAAGGCGCAGGCCGAGCAGCACGCCAGGGAGGGCGCCGAGCTGGCGGTCGCGGCCGGGCTGAGCGACGTGACCTACCGGGCGGTGGCCGACAACGAGTCGATCTGGAAGACGATCGTGGACGTCGCCGACGAGCTCGACGCCTCGGTGATCGTGACCGGTTCGCGCGGCCTGGCCGGGGTGCGCTCGGTGCTGCTGGGCAGCGTCTCCAACCACGTGCTGCACCACGCCCACCGGCCGACCCTGATCGTCCCGCCCGCTAGCAAGGCGTAGGGCTGCAGCAGTTCTGCTGGGGCGGGCAGAGCCGGGTGTCGATGCGCCGCGCGCCCGGTCCCTCCTCGCCCAGCCGGTCGTAGGGGTTGGCGACCGGGCACCGGTCCAGCGAGAGGCAGCCGCAGCCGATGCAGTCGGTGAGGTCGTCGCGCAGCCGCTGGAGCTGCTCGATGCGGTCGTCCAGCTCACCGCGCCAGGCGGCCGACAGCCTGGCCCAGTCGTCGCGCGTGGGGGTGCGCTCGTCGGGCAGCTCGGCCAGCGCGTCCTTGATGACCTTCAGCGGGATCCCGATGCGTTGCGCGAGCCGGATGAAGGCGACCCTGCGCAGGCTGTCGCGGCTGTAGCGGCGCTGGTTGCCGGCGGTGCGCCGGCTGCTGATGAGCCCCTTGGCCTCGTAGAAGTGCAGGGCGGAGACCGCGACGCCGCTGCGCTCGGCGAGCTGGCCGACGGTGAGCTCCTTGGTGTTCCAGGCGACCTTCGTCATACCTGGAGATTACTTGAGGGATCGCTCGAAGAGCGTCTCCAGCGCGACGATCGTCCGCGTCCCGGTCACGCCGTCCACCTGGAAGACCCGGCGCAGCACGTCCTGGAGCTCGCGGGTGCCGGCCGTCCGGACCTTCAGCAGCACCGAGGCGGGGCCCGCGATGACGTGCGCCTCCTCGACCTCCGGGATCGCCGCCAGCGCCTCGCCGGCGTCGCCCATCCACGAGCCGCCGTCCACCAGCACGTACGCCGTCACCGCCCGCCCGAGCGCCTCCTGGTCCACCTCGATCGTGGTCCGCCTGATCACGCCGCGCTCGCGCAGCTTGCGTACCCGCTCGTGCGCGGCCCCGCTGGACAGCCCCACGGCCTGGCCCAGAGCCGCGTACGACCGCGTGGCGTCCTCCTGGAGCAACCCGACCAGCATCCTGTCGATGTCATCCACAACCGAATGCTATCCGGTCATACCGCAGTATTGCCGAACAGCGTATGGTGGTCGGCATGACGGACACGATTCCCACGGAGTTCGAGGTGCTGGACGAGCGGTTCGGCGCGGTCGGCGGAGACGACAAGGTCGAGATCCTGCACACCGGCACCCGCTGGGCGGAGGGGCCGGTGTACTTCCCGGCCGGGCGCTTCCTCGTCTGGAGCGACATCCCCAACGAGCGGATGTTGCGCTGGGACGAGATGAGCGGCGCGGTGGTCCCGTTCCGGCAGCCGTCCGGCTACACCAACGGCAACACCCTCGACCGCGAGGGCCGGCTCGTCTCGTGCGAGCAGGGCAACCGCCGGGTGACGCGCACCGAGCACGACGGCTCGATCACGGTGATCGCCGACCGGTGGCAGGGCAGGCGTCTCAACAGCCCCAACGACGTGGTCGTGCGCTCCGACGGCTCCATCTGGTTCACCGATCCGCCGTACGGGATCCTCAGCAACTACGAGGGCGTGGCCGCCGAGCAGGAGATCGACGGCTGCCACGTCTACCGGGCAGACCCGGTGACGGGCGAGGTGCGGATCGTGGCCGACGACTTCGTCCGGCCCAACGGCCTGGCCTTCTCCCTCGACGAGCGGCGGCTCTACGTCGCCGACACGCGGGCCAGGCAGTTGCGGGTCTTCGAGGTGGGCGACGACGGCACGCTCGGCGGCGGCAAGGTCTTCGCCGAGGGCGGTGAGCAGGACAACTACGACGGCCTGCGGCTCGACGACACCGGCCGGCTGTGGATCGCGGCAGGCAAGGCGGTGCTCTGCTACGACCCCGACGGGACGCTCATCGGCCGGCTCAAGCTGCCCGAGTTCACGGCCAACCTGGTGTTCGGCGGGCTCAAGCGCAACCGCATGTTCATCACGGCCTCGTCCTCGCTGTACTCGCTGATGACCAACGTCACGGGCGCGCGCCCGGTGTGGGCCGGGCGCTGACGCCTCCCTCCGCGCCCCTGCGGCGGAGGGGTCCTTCACTCCCATCGGAACGACCGCACCGCCAGCGCGCCGAACAGGACCAGCCCCGCGGCCACCACGATCATGTGCATGAGCTGCGGCGGCTGTCCCGCCCACGTGTCCTTGAGCGCCTGGGTGAACGGCCCGGCCACGGAGAAGTCGCTGATCGCCCGCAGCGGGTCCGGCATGATCTCGCGCGGTACCCACATCCCGCCCAGGAACATCAGCGGGAACATCACCACCGACCCGATTCCCGGCGCGGACTTGGCGCTCGGCGCGAGCGCGGCGATCACCAGCCCGATCGCCAGCAGGGCGGCGGTGCCGAGCAGGAAGACCAGGATGAACCAGGCCCACGCCCGCGGCGGCGCGGAGCCGAACGCCAGCCAGCCGGCCAGGATCAGGATGACCGTGGACACGGTCCCGACCGCCAGGTTGATCAGGAGCTGCACCCCCAGCAGCCGCGCGGGATGCACGGGAGTGGTGGACATGCGCCTGAGCACCCCCTGCTGCCGGTACGTGGCCAGCACCGCCGGCAACACGCTGCACGACAGCGTCAGCAGCGCGAGCAGCACCATGGTGCTCGGCATGTGCGTGTCCACGATCCGCTGGCCGCCGTCCTGCACCTCGGTGAAGCTCGGGATGCTGACTCCCAGCACGATCAGCAGCCCGACCGGCAGCCCGATGGTGAACAGCAGGGACGGCCACTCACGCAGGTGCAGCTTGGCCTCCATGACGAGCAGCTTCATGACAGCTTCCTTCCGGTCAGCGCGAGGAACGCGTCGTCGAGCGTGGCCTGCTCGATGCGCAGGTCTCCGGGGACGACCTGGTGGTGTGCCAGGGCGAGGGTGACGGCGGGGGCCAGGTTCCCCGAGCCGCTCACCACGACCGAATCGCCGTTCCTGGTGACCGTCCGCACCTCGGGCAGGGCCAGGAGCACGGCGTCGTCGAAGCGGGCGGACGGCCGGAAGCGCACCCGCTGCTCCCCGCCCGCCTGGGCGATGAACCCGGCAGGCGTGTCGGTGGCGACCACCTTGCCGGCGTCGATCAGGGCGAGCCGGTCGCAGAGCCGCTCGGCCTCCTCCATGAAGTGGGTGACCAGCACGATCGTCACGCCCGTCTCGCGTACCTGCTCGACCAGCTCCCACGTGTCCCTGCGGGCCTGGGGGTCGAGGCCGGTGGTCAGCTCGTCGAGCACCGCCACGCGCGGCCGGCCGACCAGGGCCAGCGCCACGGACAGCCGCTGCCGCTGCCCGCCGGACAGGTCCTTGAACAGGGCGTCCCGCTTGGCGGACAGGCCCACCCGTTCCAGCAGTTCCCTCCAGTCGGCGGGGTCGGGGTAGAAGGAGGCGTACAGGTCCATGGCCTCCCAGACCTTGATCTTGTCCGGCATGGCGGCGCTCTGGAGCTGCATGCCCAGCACGCGGCGCAGCTCGTCGCGGTCCTCGCGGGGGTCCAGCCCGGCCACCCGTATGGTGCCGCCGTCGCGCTGCCGCAGGCCGGCCACGCACTCGACCGCGGTGGTCTTGCCGGCGCCGTTCGGCCCGAGGATGCCGAAGATCTCGCTCTCGGCCACCTCGAACGAGACATCCTCGACCGCCAGGTGCTTCGGGTACTGCTTGCGCAGGTTCCTGACCTCGATGATTTTCATGGTGACGACGCTAGAAGCGCCTCATCGAGCGGGTAATCCGGCTGGATGCCCGGCAAGGGTGTATCTAAGTGCAGTGTCATGGAGCGGCTGGTTAACGCACACTGGGGGCATGCTGCGAAGGTACGGCCGCGTTCTGGCGTTGCTCGCGCTCATCGTCGTGCAGGCCGCCATGGCCGGCGTGATGAGCGTCATGCTGCTCCTGTCCTTCGCCCTGGGCATGGTCTTCCTGTTCCCGCCGCAGGCGATGCTGGTCAGGGAGCTGGCCGAGCTCAACCGCAGGCTGGTACGCGACTGGACGGACGTCACGATCGAGTCCCCGTACCTGCCGGCGCCCCCGCCTCCCGTCCCGCAGGCCGACGGGATGTACCGCTCGGACCGCACGCTCTACAAGACCCCCCGCGTGCCGGCCTGGAACAACCGGTGGAAGTGGCTGGTGAGCGACCCGGCCACCTGGCGCGACGAGGTCTGGCTGCTGCTCGATCCGCTGGTGAAGGTGGCGCTGGCGCCGCTGCTCCTGCTGCTCCCCGGGCGCGGCCTGCGCGTCTACGGCCTGTGGAGCAAGAAGCTGCTGGACCCGACCGCCGCCAGCCGCCTGGCCGGCCAGGTGAGCCACCTCCAGCGCACCCGCAACCTGGCGGCGGACTCCCAGGCGGCCGAGATGCGCAGGATCGAGCGCGACCTGCACGACGGCACGCAGGCCAGGCTCGTGGCGATCGGCATGACGCTGGGCGCCGTCGAGCAGCTCGTCGAGACCGACCCGAAGGCAGCCAAGGCGCTCCTGGCCAAGGCCAGGGACGCCTCCTCCGAGACGCTCACGGAGCTGCGCAGGGTCATCCGCGGCATCCACCCTCCGGTCCTCGCCGAGCGCGGCCTGGCCGACGCCGTGCGCGCCCTGGCCATGGACAGCCCGCTCGACGTCACCGTGGAGGTGAGCCTGCCGCACCGGCCGGAGGCCCCGGTGGAGGCGGCGGTCTACTTCGCGGTCAGCGAGCTGCTGTCGAACGCCGCGCGGCACGGCGACGCCCGCACCGCGACGGTGGACATCAGCACCAACGCCGCCACCCTGCGCGTCACGGTGACCGACGACGGCATGGGCGGCGCCGACCCGGCCAAGGGCAGCGGCCTGGCGGGCATCGAGCGGCGGCTGGCCGCCTTCGACGGCGTGCTCGCCGTGCACAGCCCTCCGGGTGGCCCCACGACCGTGAGCATGGAGCTGCCCAATGTGCTGCCCACGTACTGGACGGGCGCGTCGACCAAGATGCCACGCTGGAAGACCGCCACAGTCGTGATCCTCTGGGCCACGGCCTGGTGCCCGACGTTCCCGCAGGGCATCGTGGCCGGGATCTTCAAGGTCTTCGGCATCGAGGAGAAGACCTGGTTCCTCGCGCTGCACCTGCCCGAGCACTGGCAGTGGCCGACGATCACCGGCATGATTCTGCTCGGCGTCCTCATGCATGTCATGGCCATCCGCATTCCCGCCACGCACGACCGCGAGAAGTTCATGGCGGATGCCACCCCGACGAAACCCTGGTGTTGATGAACCGCGTACTGATCGCCGAAGACCTCTACCTGCTCAGGGACGGCCTGGTCCACCTGCTCCAGGCCCACGGCTTCACGGTCGTGGCGGCCGTGGAGAGCGGCCCCGAGCTGCTGAAGGGGCTGCTGGAGCTGCGCCCCGACGTGTCGATCGTGGACGTGCGGCTGCCGCCCACGCACACCGACGAGGGCCTGCAGGCCTCGCTCGCGGCCAGGAAGCAGATCCCCGGCCTGCCCGTGCTCGTGCTGTCCCAGCACGTCGAGCAGCTCTACGCGCGCGAGCTGCTAGCCGACGGCTCGGGCGGGATCGGCTACCTGCTCAAGGACCGGGTCTTCAACGCCGAGCAGTTCGTGGACGCCGTACGCCGGGTGGCCGAGGGCGGCACCGCCATGGACCCCGAGGTGATCGCCAAGCTGATCGCCAGCAACGCCAGGAACGAGCCGCTGGCCGCGCTCACGCCGCGCGAGCGCGAGGTGCTGGAGGCCATGGCGGAGGGGCGTTCCAACGCCGCCATCTCGCAGCGGCTCTACCTCAGCGAGAGCGCCGTGGCCAAGCACACGGCCTCGATCTTCGCCAAGCTCGGCCTGGCGCCGTCGGACGACGACAACCGGCGCGTGCTGGCCGTGCTCGCCTACCTCAACAGCCGCTGACCTCCCGCGGGGAACCGCTCAGAGTTGTCGGTCGCAGCGGCTATTTTCATAGAGGCATGGCGCGACGAAGAGGTGGTTTCAGGTGAAAATCCGGGTTAACCGCGATGTTCTTGCAGAAGCGGTGGCATGGGCAGCCCGAATCCTGCCCAGCCGTCCCGTGGTGCCTGTCCTGTCCGGGTTGCTGCTGGAGGCAGGTGAGGAGCTCACCCTGTCCGCGTTCGACTACGACGTCTCCGCGCGGGCCGCGGTCGACGCCGACGTGGCGGAGGAGGGGCGGGTGCTGATCCCCGGCCGGCTGCTGGCCGAGATCAGCCGCAGCCTGCCCGCCGACGACGTCGAGATCGTCACCGAGGGCGCGGAGGCGGTGCTGACCTGCGGGAGCGCCGAGTTCGGGCTGATCACGATGCCGGTCGAGGACTTCCCGACCCTGCCGGTCATGCCCGAGAGCATCGGCGCGGTCGGCGGCGGCGTGTTCGCCTCCGCGGTCGGCCAGGTGGCGCCGGCCGCCAGCCGCGACGACACGCTGCCGATGCTCACCGGCATCAGGGTCGACATCGAGGGCGAGTCGGTGGCGATGGCGGCGACCGACCGCTACCGCATCGCCGCCCGCGACTTCGCCTGGCGTCCCGCGCGCCCCGACGTCGCCGTCTCCGCCATGGTGCCGGCTCGGGTGCTGGTCGAGGTGGCCAAGTCGCTGCGCGGCGGCGAGGTCTCGATCGCGATGGGCGACGGGGTGGCCGGGTTCGAGAGCGTCGGGCGCAGCACGACCGTGCGGCTGCTCGACGAGCAGTTCATCGACTACCGCGCGCGGCTGACCTCCGACTGGTCGATCAGGGCCGACGTCGCGGTGGCGCCGTTCGTCGGGGCGATCAAGCGGGTCGCCCTGGTGGCCGAGCGCAACACCGCCATCCGGCTGTCGTTCAGCCAGGGGCAGGTGCTGATCCAGGCGGGCGGCGGCGACATCGGGCGCGGCGCCGAGGTGGTCCCGTGCGAGCTGCGCGGCGAGGACATCCAGATCGCCTTCCAGTCGCAGTTCCTGCTCGACGGGCTGACGGGCATCGAGAGCGAGCTGGCCCGCATCAACATGGAGTCGCCCACCAGGCCGGCCCTCATCCAGGACGTGCCCGGCGACGCCGCGCCGGCCTTCCGCTACCTGGTCATGTCGCTGCGCCAGACCTGAGTCTCACGACCCTGTCTGGCGCTCGGCGACCAGCCTGAACACCCGCTTGAACTCCGCGTACGCCTCCTCGCCGACCGCCTTGGCGTGCTCCGCCTCCATCTCGGCGAGGACGGCGTCCGACCTGGCCATGTGGTCGAGCCCCTTCTCGGTCGGGACGATCAGCTTGGCCCGCCGGTCCGCCGGGTCGGGCTGCCGCTCCACGTACCCGAGCGCCACCAGCTCGTCCACCAGCGTGCCGATCACCTGCTTGTGCTGGCCCGACTGCGCGGCCAGGTCGGTGGCCCTGCTGCCCTCCACGTCCAGGTAGGCCATCACCGCCCCGTGCCTGGGCCGCAACTCCGGATGCCCCTGCTCGCCGAGCTTCGTGAACAGCTCCCGCTGCAGGGCGAAGAGCGTCCGGCTGGACAGCACGCCGAGATCCGGATCCTCCTGCTTGCGCTGGCTCCTGCGCACCACACACTCCCCAATTAGTCACTAATCTTGACCGTCACTAATTCTTACTATATTGTCGGGTCATGACGACGACGGTGGAACTCACTCGGTTCCGGGTGTCTCCCGAGCGTGCCGGCGACCTGCTCGCGGCACGACCGGGGATGATCGCTGATTTCCAGGCGGACAGGGCCGGATTCCTGGACGCCAAGCTGGTCCGCGTGTCCCCTGCCGAGTGGCTGGACATCGTGGAGTGGCGATCGGGCGCCGACTTCGCCGCATCGCGGGCGAAGGGCGCCAACCTGCCCGGCATCCGGGCCTTCTTCGACCTGATCGACGAGCTTGTCTCCACAGAGGAGGGGACCCTGTCATGACCATCTTGATCACCGGTGCCGGCGGCACCGTTTCCCGCGCCGTGCTGCGCTCCCTCGAAGGCACCGCGGACGTGCGGGTGCTGGTGCGCGACCCGGCCAAGGCGCCGGCGGGCGTGGAGGTCGCGATCGGCGACCTGGACGAGCCCGCCACGCTCGATGAGGCGTTCCGGGGTGTGAAGACGTTGTGGCTGCTGACCGCCATGGGGCCGCACGCGCCGCACCGCAGCATGAACGCCGTCTGGGCGGCGCGGCAGGCGGGCGTGAGCCACGTGGTGCGCATGTCGGCCATCGGCGCCGCGCACGACGCGCCGACCCGCAACGGCCGCCTGCACGCCCTGTCGGACGTGGAGCTCGCGGCCTCCGGCCTCGACTGGACCATCCTGCGCCCGGCCTTCTTCATGCAGAACCTTTTCGGCTCGGTCAACGGCGACACCCTGTACGGCGCGCTGGGCGAGGGCAGGATCGGCATGGTCGACGTGCGCGACATCGGCGACTTCGCCGCCGAGGTCCTGCGCGCTCCCGCGCGGCACAAGGGCGCCACCTACACTCTCACGGGCCCGGCCAGCATCTCGCTGGGAACGGTCGCGGAGGACCTGTCGCAGGTGTACGGCACGCCGATCGGCTACCAGCCGGTGCCCCTGGAGGCGGGCGTGCGCTCGATGCTGGAGGCGGGGCTGCCCGAGTGGGACGCCAAGGTCACGGGGGAGTACCTGACCGCGTACGCGCGGGGCTGGGGCGACTACACGACCCCTGACTTCGAGAACGTCCTGGGCCGCCCGGCCACGCCGTTCCTCGCCTTCGCCCGCGACCACGCGGCGGAGTTGCGGCCTACGACTCGGTGAGCGCGATGAGGATGTGCTCCATGCAGGCGTGCCCGGCCCGCTCGGCCGCCGCCGCGTCGCCGGCGGCGATGGCCCGCGCGATCGCGTCGTGGGGGATGTAGCTCTTGTTGAGCGACGTGCCCGCGGCGGTGATGCTGGCCCTCAGCGCCGCCGAGAAGTCCTCGTACAGGTCGATGAGCACGAGGTTGTGGGTGGCGTGCGCGACGGCCATGTGGAAGGCCAGGTCGGCCTCGACGAAGAAGTCGGGGTCGTCCAGGTCCCAGGCCCGCTCGCGCTCGGCCAGCGCGGCCTCGATGCGCCTGATGTCCTCGTCGGTGCGCCTGGTGGCGGCCAGGCGGGCCGACTCGACCTCGAGCGCACGGCGTACCTCGAGGATCTCGAGCTGCTCGGCCTGGCGCAGCCGGCGCAGCATCGCGCCGGACAGCTCGCTGGTCGCGCGGACGTAAGTGCCGTCCCCCTGACGGCACTCGAGCAGCCCGGCGTGCGTGAGCGCGCGTACGGCCTCACGAACGGTGTTGCGCCCCACCCCGAGCTGCTCAGCGAGCACGGTCTCGGTCGGGATCTTGCCGTTCATCGGCCACGACCCTGATGTGATCTGCTCCTTGAGCTGATCGATCACCTGGTCGACGAGCGAAGCCCGCTGCGCCGTACGCAGACTCACAGTCCGCCTCCTCCGGGGAAACCAGTCATCCTATGAGTCAATGACTGGTAGACCCTAATTATTCCAGACTCAAAACGCCAAATCTGGAGCTCCCGGAGGTTCTAGCGGGACACTGCGGCGTCTACCGTCACCCCTGCCATGGCGGAGCGGACTCCGGCAGCTTCGAGGGCCTTACGATATGCCGCCGTCTGCTGTGCTGTGGCCAGCGCCCTGCCGTACAGGTCGCCCAGCTCGCGCCAGCAGCGGGCAGCCTGCCGGTCGGAGCCGAACACCGGACGGTCGAGCGTGACCAGCAGCTCGTGCGCGTGACGCAGGTGCGCGGAGGCGTCGCCGTCACCGTCGAGCGCGATGGACGCCAGCACGAGGTGGGCCTCGGCGGGCGTCGTGCCCGAGTGGTCGTGCGAGAG
The DNA here is from genome assembly GCF_041950525.1 of Nonomuraea sp. GTA35. Taxonomy (NCBI): domain Bacteria; kingdom Bacillati; phylum Actinomycetota; class Actinomycetes; order Streptosporangiales; family Streptosporangiaceae; genus Nonomuraea; species Nonomuraea sp. GTA35. The sequence goes on from NZ_JBGNUV010000010.1 coordinate 310,258, forward strand.
CCCCAGCGCCGTGGTGGCCAGCTCGCTCGCCGCGGCCGGGTCGCCGGCCCGCAGCTTGACCCGCGCGTGCACGATGAGGCTCTCACCGTGCTCCCGCGAGGTGCCGGGGGACGCCGCGAACGCCCTGACCGCGCTCGCGATGAACCGCTCAGCCTCCTCGATCGGCCCGGTGGGGATCCTGGACCAGTGCATGGCGGTCCTGGCGAGCTGCAACGCCAGCCGGGACTGGCGGCCCGCCCCGATCGCGTCGTCGGCCAGGCGCACGGCCAGCGCCGAGTCCTCACCCGCCGCCGCGGCGGCACTGGCGTGCCACAGGGCCTGGATCTCTCCGGAACGGTCCACAACTTCAGGAACGCCTGACAGATCGAGCACGCGCCTGACGTACGTCAGCTCGGGGGAGTCGCTCTCGCTCTCGCTGCGCGCCTCGATCAGCGCGGCGGCCAGGTCGGTGGCGAGCTCGCCCCGCGTGATGGACAGCCGCTCGGCCTGGGCCAGCGCGGCGGCGGCCAGGTCGCGGGCCCGCAGGCGGTCGCCCGCCCGCTGGTAGCAGCGGCTCAGCGCGATCGTGAGCGGCAGGTCGGCCAGCCGCTCGGGGTGAGCCGCGGCCTCCCTCCTGAGGCGCTCGAACGCCTCGACGGCCTGACCCAGCCTGCCCTGGGCCTCCAGCGCACGCGCCCTGCCGAACCGCGCCTGCGCGGTCAGCATGGCGTTCTCCTCGTCGGCGGCCTTCACGATCTCCGTGAAGCGGTCGGCGGCGATGGACGGGTCTCCGTGCTGCAGCTCGAGCTCGGCGTGACGCAGACCGAGCTCGGTGTCGATGCGCTGCCGAGGCTCGATCCCGTGAAGGAGGAACTCGGTCGTGCACCCCAGGCGCTCGGCGAGGAGCCGGGCCACCACAGGAGTCGGCGTGCGCTTACCCGACTCAATGAGCGAGACATAACTGTCAGACAGGTCGGGTCCGGCCAGCTGGGCCTGAGACATCCGCCTGTTCAGCCGCAGTCCTCGGACGCGGTCACCGATGGTTCCCTGACTCGGCATCTCATCTCTCAGGGCGGGGAAGGGTCAACAACACGCAATGATTGCATGAAGTAGCCGAATCTGGTATCCCCGCGTGAAGAATTTGCCACGCCGAGATTAATCGTCGCTGTCGTCCTTGCTGGGAAAAAGCATCTGACAGACCTCGAGGTACAGTGTTTCCGGATACGGAATGTACTCGACCGTTGACAGAGCCTGATCCTGGCCGGCCGACTCGAGGATGAACTCACCGTAACCGAGCATGCGCCCAAGCAGAGATCTTTGGAAGCTCATGTCGGTGACCTTGCCCAGGGGCATCATCGCGACCTTGCGCGTGATCAGGCCCGTGGTCAGCAACATTCGCTTGGAAGTCACCACAAAGTAATCGACCGACCACTCCGCGACTTTCCAGACGAAACGGATCAGCAGCAGGAGCCAGAGCCACCAGACGACGACGAGCGCCGTGCCGCCCGCCTCGCCGCCGCCGAAGAACTTGCTGAGCAGCCCGGCGACGATGAGGCCGCCGAGCACCTCGGCGACCGGGCGCAGCAGGATGGCAGGATGCCGCCGCACCATGATGACCTGTTGTTCGTGGGGGAGGAGGTAGCGGTTGACCGACGATGGAGCGGAGTCCCCGTGGGTCACAAGTCTCATGAGAGGCTGTTCACAAATTGGGCCAGCGAGTCGGCCGCGTTGAACACCGTGTCGAACGCTCCTCTCACCGCGTCCGCGGCGTCAGCTGGTCGCGCGAACAGGTAGTACGCAACAAATGCGATACCACCGTATGTGAGGACCTTTTTGACCTGCACCGTCGCCTCCGTGCCACTTACCCACTCCACCCGCCAACTACATTACCCACCTGAGTGCCCGGGTAAAGGTGACTTGGCAGGTTAGTTTCGATCTTGCTTAGCCACGCTCGCTGGCCACCAGAGCCAGCACGTGAAGGTGCTTGCGAGCGATGCGCTCGACAAGGCTGGGATGGGCATAGCCGGTGACCTCCAGCGCGCCGTAGTGCGCCGCCTCCACGCACCGCGTTACGGTGGTCGCGGAGTGGATGCCGGCGAACTCGTCGCACAGCACCGTCTCCACGTCCGCGTACGGAGTCGGATCCGTCTCGGTGTGATCGGTCATCGTGCTCCCCCACGCGCATGCGGAAGTTGCCTTCCTGTCTCTTCGTACCCACCCAACCACAGTATGTAACGAAGTGATGACCCCGCGTGACGGGAAAGAGGCTTCTCGGGATTGATCGGGGGGTCAGGCCACGCCGTAGAGGCGGTCGCCCGCGTCGCCCAGGCCCGGCACGATGTAGCCGTTCTCGTTGAGCCGCTCGTCGAGCGCCGCGGTGACCACGCGGATCGGCTTGCCGGAATTGGCGAACACCTTGTCCATGTAGGCCAGCCCCTCGGGCGCGGCCAGCAGGCACAGGGCCGTGACGTCGACGGCGCCCCGGTCGAACAGGAACTGCACGGCCGCCGCCAGCGTGCCGCCGGTGGCCAGCATCGGGTCGACCACGTAGCACTGCCGCCCGGACAGGTCGTCGGGCAGCCGCGTGGCGTACGTCTCGGCCTGGAGCGTGGACTCGTTGCGGATCATGCCCAGGAAGCCGACCTCGGCCGTGGGCAGCAGCCTCGTCATGCCGTCGAGCATGCCGAGCCCCGCGCGCAGGATGGGCACGACCAGCGGGTACGGCTTGGCCAGGCGCACACCGCTGGCGGGCGAGACCGGCGTCTCCACGGTGACCTCGGTGACCCGCACGTCGCGCGTGGCCTCGTACGCGAGCAGCGTCACCAGCTCGTCCGCGAGCCTGCGGAAGGTCGGCGAGTCGGTGCGGACATCGCGCAGCGTGGTGAGCTTGTGTGCCACGAGCGGATGATCGACGACGAGGGTCTCCATGGGTCACCACGCTATCTCCTGACACGCCGTGCTGAGGACCCCCCTCACCTGCGAGCTTGGAACGTTACACAGCGTCGCTGGCGGCTCACATCTTTGGTTTTGATCACAATTTGGCCCGAGAGGCACACGCCCGGTGGCCGGGTCTGGAACGATTGGGTCCTGGTGATATCTGTCGTGTCAGAGGTCGGGTGGGGATGGCGATGACAGACGAGGACGCTCTTGACTTCGCCATCGTGGTCTATCGAGAAGATGAATGCTGGCAGGCCGAGCTCCTGCCGGCCACGTTGACGTCCGACCTGCAGGGGCTCATCCATGCCCTGAAGCAGCAGCCCAGCGAGAGCGGCACGATCGGCCTGGTCGCCGTCGGCGACGAGTTCTTCGTGGCGCTGCGGGTCCTGGGCGATCGGGTGGACGTGTTCCTGTCCGACATCGCCGCCTCGTGGGACTTCCCGCTGGCGCGCCAGGTGCTCGAATACCTCGACGTCCCCGTACCGGACGAGGAGGAGCTCGACGAGATCCTCCAGGACGAGGAGACCGTGCTCCCCGCCGGAGATCTGTCGATCTTCGCCGATCTCGGGTTGGACGAGATGGAGCTGGGCATCCTCTCCGGCGACATTGATCTGCTGCCCGAAGATGTGCTGTCCAGCATCGCCGCGCGGCTCGGGTTCTCCGATCCGTTCGAGCGTGCCATCGAATCGGTCTTCGGCTGACCCCCCTGGAGCGCGGACATGGCGTCCAACACCTTTTCTGCGGCCTTCGTCAGGACCACCGACGGCTGGAGCGGGGCCGAGGTCGATCTCGGGGACGCCGAGATCGTCGACGACTTCGGTGACGCGGTCACGGAGGCGCTGGGCCTGACCGGCGACGAACTGGCCCTGCTCTGTGTCGAGGTCGAGGACGAATGGTTCGCCATCGCCCGGTACCGGGGCGAGGAGGAGCCGCGGGTGTTCCTCTCCGACGTGCACGCCGTCGTGGCCGACAGCCTGGGCGAGCTGTTCGCCGAGTTCGCCGGCGTGGTGCCCGACAAGGACGGCAACGGGCTCGGCGTGCGGCCCGCGGGCGATTTCGAGCTGCTCAGCGATCTGGGTGTGAGCTCCGAGGAGCTGCTGGAGCTGAGCGTGGAGGAGGGCATGCTGCCCGCCGACATCCTGTCGGTGATCGCGGAGCGGCTGTCGTTCGCCGACGAGCTCGACCGCCTGCGGTGACGCGCCGCTCGTCGTGACCTACCAGGAGGCCATGCGCCTGGCTCTGGCGGAGGCCGTCGCGGCCGCCGGCCGGGGGGAGATCCCCGTGGGGGCGGTCGTGCTCGACCCGCTCGGCGAGGTGCTGTCCGCGGCGGGCAACGACCGCGAGTCCGCCGCCGACCCGACCGCCCACGCCGAGGTCCTCGCCCTGCGTCGCGCCGCCGCGCTGCGCGGGGAGTGGCGGCTGAGCGGCTGCACGCTCGTGGTGACGCTGGAGCCCTGCACGATGTGCGCGGGCGCCGCCGTGCTGTCCAGGGTGGAGCGGATCGTGTACGGCGCCACGGACGAGAAGGGCGGGGCCGTGGGGTCGCTCTGGGACGTCGTACGCGATCGCCGGCTCAACCATCGGCCCGAGGTCGTCATGGGCGTGATGGCCGAGGAGTGCGGCGCTGTACTGACTCGGTTCTTCGCTACTCGCAGAATCCGGTAAGCTCGTCCGCGGTGGTGTCGCCTAGTGGCCGAGGGCGCACGCCTCGAAAGCGTGTGATGGGGCAACTCATCCGTGGGTTCAAATCCCACCACCACCGCCACCGGAAGGGGCTTCCGACCAGCAGGTCGGGAGCCCCTTCAGTCATGTACGGGCCGTGCGGAGCCGGACGGGCCCGGCCGGGAACGGTAACGGTCGTCGTTTCGCATTCCTTGGAAAATGATGTTGAAAAAGGCCCGCGGCCGGACCGGCCCGCTACGTGAGAAGCCGGAACCCGGTTCGTGGCGCTCGTGGTGCAAGAAGCCGGGACCGGTTCTGGGCACGGAAAAAGGGAGCCGCGATTCGCGGCTCCCTTTTTCTTTCTCAGTTGGGCAGTTCGAGGACCCTGGCGTGCAGGATCGATCGTTGGTGCAGCGCCGCGCGCAGCGCCCGGTGCAGGCCGTCCTCCAGATAGAGCTCGCCCTGCCACTGCACCACGTGCGGGAAGAGGTCCCCGTAGAAGGTGGAGTCGGCGGCGAGCAGCGAGTGCAGGTCCAGCATGGCCTTCGTGGTGATCAAAGAGTCGAGCCGGACCTGCCGGGGAGGGATCTGGGCCCACTCGCGGTTCGTCAGACCGTGGTCGGGATAAGGGCGTCCGTCGCCGACTAGCTTGAAGATCACCCCCCTGATTTTAGGAGAGATTCCGATTCCTCGTGCTATCCGCCCGTGTCAGGGCAAGCCCGCTGAGATCACAGTCGGCGGGGGAGCCCTTTTCGTATCCGCGCTGGAAGGCCTCGACGCGTTGCGCGGAGCTGCCGTGGGTGAAGGATTCAGGATCGATTCTGCCCGTGGTGCGTTGCTGGATTCTGTCGTCGCCCACGGCCGCGGCCGCGTCGAGCGCTTCGGAGATTTCCGCCGGGGTGAAGGGCCGCTCGTAGAAGCCGGTGTCGATGGCGTTGCGGGCCCAGACGCCGGCGTAGCAGTCGGCCTGGAGCTCGATGGGGACCGAGCTGCCCGTGTCGAGGGCGCCGCGGAGATTCTGGACGTGGTGGCCGTACTCGTGGGCGATCACGTACGCCTGGGCGAAGGGGCCGCCCTTGGCGCCGAACTGGCTGTGGAGCTGGTCGAAGAAGCTCAGGTCGAGATACACGCGCTGGTCGGCCGGGCAGTAGAAGGGGCCGGCGGTCGAGCTGGCCGTGCCGCAGGCGGTTCTTAACCCGCCCGAGTACAGCACGGTCTTGGCCAGGCGATATTCGGAAATTTCCTGCTTCCAGTAGTTCTGGATGCTGTTGACCACGCCCACCACCTGGCACTTCTCCGACTGGTCGGCGTCCCTGCCCGTCTGGCACTGCTCGGACAGGTTGGCCGGGGGTTGCCGCTGCGCGGGCTCGTCGCCACCCCCGACGTTGTTCAGCACGAACACCAGCACGAGCACGATCAGGCTGACGATCCCGCCCCCGCCGATGACCATGCCTCCGGGGAACCCCGAGAAGCCGCCGCCACCGCCGCCGCCGCTCCCTCCGCGGTCCTCCACCTGCGAGGGGTCCAGGTCGGCCTGGTCCCTGAAATCCATGCTGAGGTCCCTTCCCGCCTTGCCGCCTGGCAGGACCACTGCCCCGAGAGACTCCCGCCTATCGGCGGACTCGCCACCCGGGACAGAAAGCGCCGGTGGAACGGGCGGTGGCGATGCGTGGAGGCCGCGGTGCCTGAACGCCGCATGGTGCGTGGATGCCGCGCGGTGCCTAGATGCCGCCGGTGAAGGTGTCGCACTGGTCGGGGTCGCCGCTCTGGTACCCGGTGCTGAACCACTTCTCCCGCTGCTGCGAGGTGCCGTGCGTGAACGCGTCGGGGGTCACCCGGCCCTGCGTGCGCCGCTGGATGCTGTCGTCGCCGACCGCCGCGGCCGCGCTGAGCGCCTGGTCGATGTCGCTCCGGGAGAACGGCTCCCGGTAGAAGCCCGTCTTGACGGCGTTCTGCGCCCAGACGCCGGCGTAGCAGTCGGCCTGGAGTTCGAGGCGTACGGAGGGGCTGTCGGCGCCGGGGCGGTTGCCGCGGCCGACCTTGTTCATGGTGCCGAGGAGGTTCTGGACGTGGTGGCCGTACTCGTGGGCGATCACGTACGCCTGCGCGAACGGCCCGCCCTCGGCCCCGAAGTCGCGCTGGAGCGTGTCGAAGAACGTCAGGTCCAGGTAGACCTTGCGATCGGCCGGGCAGTAGAACGGCCCCACGGCGGAGTCGGCCGCGCCGCAGCCGGTCTCGACCGCCTGCGAGAACAGCACGGTCTTGGCGGGGGTGTACTGCTTGCGCCCGCGCTCCTGGAACGCCTGGCGCCAGTAGGACTGGATGCTGTTCACCGTGCCGACGACGCGGCAGTCCTCCGACTGGTCGGCGTCGGCGCCCGTCTTGCAGCGCTCGGCCAGGTTGCCGCTGGGGGAGGCCGTCGGAGGGGCGCCGGGCTGCTGCCCGCCCCCCTGCCGGCCGCCCTCGTCGCCGGTGAAGGGCGTGGGCACGATCCCGAACAGGAACATCGCTCCGACCGCCAGGAGCAGCAGCAGGCAGCCGCCGCCCCGGCCGCCGATGGGCAGCATGCAGCCGCCCGGCATCCCGCCGAACCCGCCGCCACCGCCGCCGCCGGGCCGCGGGCCCGAGGCGCGTACGTCCTCGACCTGGGACGGGTCGAGTGGCTTGTCATCGTCGAACTGCATCGCACGCTCCCCCCGACGCAGTTGTCCCCCGTAGCGATTCGCTTACGCACAGCGACCAAAATCGCCATGATATTTCGGGAATCGCCGGATATTGTGGCTGCCATGACCGGGGGTTTGTTGGGGATTGCACTGATTTCGCTGGGCATGGTGCTCACACCAGGCCCGAACATGATCTATCTGGTCTCCCGCTCGCTCACCCAGGGCCGCCGCTCGGGGCTGATCTCGCTCGCGGGCGTCTTCCTGGGCTTCACCACCTACCTGACCGCCACGTGCATCGGCCTGACGGCCTTCTTCGCGTACGTGCCGGCCGCGTACACCGCGCTCAAGCTGGCCGGCGCCGCGTACCTGCTCTGGATGGCCTGGAACGCGATCAGACCGGGCGGCCTGTCCGCCTTCCAGCCGCGCGAGCTCCCGGCGGAGCGGCCGGGCAGGCTGTTCTCGATGGGCCTGCTGACCTGCCTGCTGAACCCCAAGATCGCCATCCTCTACCTGTCGCTGCTCCCGCAGTTCATCGACCCGTCGATGGGTCACGTGCTGCTGCAGAGCCTCGCGCTCGGCTCGGTGCAGATCTTCGTCGGCACCCTGGTCAACGGCCTGATCGTCATCTCCGCGGGCTCGCTGGCCGCGTTCCTGGCCCGCCGCCCCGTCTGGCTGCGCGTCCAGCGCTACGTCACCGGCACGGTGCTCGGCGCCTTCGCCGTCAACATGGCGACCGACCGCTCCAAGGCCCTGGTCAGCGCCTGAGCGCTGCCCTTGCCCCGGTGCCAGCGGGAAGGCCGAAGACCCGGCGGGCTTCGAGGAGCGCATCCTAATGATCATCGCGTGGTTTCTCGCTCTGTTCGCGGTGATCACGTACACCCGTACGGCGTCATTTCTCGAAGAGACCGTGCCGCGCCGGATCGCGTGGATCGTGGCCGTCCTGTGCGGCGCGGGCCTCGTGTCTCGGCTGACCGCGGAAGTCGCTCACTCCATCCACCCCGGCGTGGCCGGCGACGTCCTGGCGCTCGCGTTCCTCGGCGGCACCCCCCGCCCTGGCGGCCGGGATGCTGCTGCGCGACCGGCGCGCCAGAACCGCCGTGATCGTGCTGACCGGGCTGCTGGTGGCCGGCTGCGTGGTGGCGCTGCGCCTGGTGCCCCCGGACTCGCTCGAAAAACGCCTGGCGGACGCGGACATCGACAGGGCGACCGCCTACACGATCACCGTCCCCGGTTACACCCCCTGGCACGACCGCGGCTTCGCCCACGTCGGGAGGCGGACGGACGCGTCATTCAGGCCGCGCTCCGCGCCCGCCCTGCCACGGACGACGAGCTGCTCCGGGGCCTGCCTCCGTGGACGCCCGACGACGCCGGCGCGCGCTTCCACCGATGGCTCCACTCGTTCTGAGCCGGAGGCAGGAACGCCAGAGGGGTCGCACCGAACGACATCGGTGCGACCCCTCTGAGCTGGCGGAGGATAGGGGATTTGAACCCCTGATAGGTTGCCCTATACACGCTTTCCAAGCGTGCGCCCTCGGCCACTAGGCGAATCCTCCGCCGACGAGCTTACCGGACTTCTCGGAGTGTGCAGACCATGTTTTCCCGCGGGGGTTCTCGCGGGGTGGAGCGAGCACTGCGGGGTGCGGCTAGACTGTCCAGGGACCCCTCGCGCGGCGTCATCCTGTGAACCTCCCCAGGGCCGGAAGGCAGCAAGGATAAGCGGGCTCTGGCGGGTGTGCGGGGGGTCTCTTCGTTGAGAGCCCCCTCGCAGGCGGGATGGTCGTATGAGCCTTGCGCTGTACCGCAAGTACCGACCCGGGACCTTCGCCGAGGTCAAGGGTCAGGAACACGTCACAGATCCGCTGAGACAAGCTCTGCGCACGGGCCGGATCAACCACGCCTACCTGTTCAGCGGCCCCCGCGGATGTGGCAAGACCTCCAGCGCCCGCATCCTGGCGCGCTCTCTCAACTGCGAGCAGGGCCCCACGCCCGACCCGTGCGGCGAGTGCGAGTCGTGTGTCGCGCTGGCTCCGACCGGCCCGGGGCACCTCGACGTCATCGAGATCGACGCCGCCTCCCACGGTGGCGTGGACGACGCGCGCGATCTGCGTGAGCGGGCCTTCTTCGCCCCCGTCTCCGCGCGCTACAAGATCTACATCATCGACGAGGCGCACATGGTGACCCGCGAGGGTTTCAACGCGCTGCTCAAGCTCGTCGAGGAGCCCCCGCCGCACCTGAAGTTCATCTTCGCGACGACGGAGCCGGAAAAGGTCATCGGCACCATCAAGTCGCGTACGCACCACTACCCGTTCCGGCTGATGCCGCCCGCGACGCTCAAGGGGCTGCTGGAGGAGATCCTCACCTCCGAGAGCGTGCCCTTCGAGCCGGCCGCGCTGCCCCTGGTCGTCCGCGCGGGGGCCGGGTCCGCGCGTGACTCGCTGTCCATCCTCGACCAGCTCCTCGCCGGGGCGGACGAGGACGGCATCACCTACGCCAAGGCCGTCTCGCTGCTCGGCTACACCGACGGCGACCTGCTCGACGAGGTCGTCAACGCGTTCGCGGCCAGGGACGGCGGCCAGGTCTTCCACGCGGTCAACCGGGTGATCGAGGGCGGTCACGACCCGCGCCGGTTCGCCTCCGACCTGCTCGAACGCTTCCGCGACCTGGTGATCCTGGCGAACGTGCCCGAGGCTGCCTCCAGCGGCCTGCTCGACCGTCCCGCCGACGAGCTGGAGCGGCTCGTCCAGCAGGCAGCGTCGATGGGCCCCGCCGAGCTGACCCGCGCAGCCGAGATCTTCAACGCCGGGCTCACCGAGATGCGCGGCGCCACCTCGCCGCGGCTGCTGCTGGAGCTGATGTGCGCCCGCGTCCTGCTGCCCGGTGCGGCGCAGGGCGAGGCGGCGCTGCTGACCCGCCTCGAACGCCTCGAACGGGGCGGCGCCGTCGCCCAGATGGCCGCCCGTGCCTCCGCCGGTGTGCCTGCCGGTGCCGGGGCCGGCGCGCACGCGGGGGCCGCGGCCGGTGTGCCCGTGGCCTCGTCCGGTGGTGCGCCCGCGGGTCTCGGGACGGTGAGCTCGGTGGGAGCGCAGGTCGCCTCGGGTGGGCACGGCGTGACGGCGCCGGCTCCCGCGGCCGGTCAGGCGCAGTCGGCGGCTGGTGACGCGGCGGGATCCCCTGCCGCTGCGGCCGCCACGCAGTCCCCGGCGCACGCCGCTCCGGGCGGGAGCGGAGACGGCGGCGGGGGCGACTGGCCCGAACCCGTACGTCCCGGCGCGGGTGCCGCGTCATCCCCTTCCCCGGCGGCCACCGCCGCTCCTTCCGGAGGGTCGTACCAGGCTGCCGCACCGTCGGGGGGCGGGGCTCCGGCGGCTGGGGGCACCGGTGCCGTCCAGTCGCAGTGGGCCGCCGTGCTGGCCGCGCTCAAGCAGCGCAGCATCGTCGTCTGGGCGAACGTGAGCACCAACGCCCAGGTGGTGGGCGTCGAGGGCAACCTGGTCACGCTCGGGTTCAGCCAGGTCGGCGCGATGAAGAACTTCACCGGCGGCGGCAAGGACGTCGTGGTGGCCGGCGTGCTGGGCGAGGTGCTCGGCGGCACCTGGCGCGTCGAGGCGGTCGTCGGCGGCTCCCCGGCTCCTCGCGGCCCGGCCCGCGCCCCGTCCGCCCCGTCCGCCCCGTCCCACGGGGCTGCGGGAGCCCACGGGGCTGCGGGCGGCGCTCAGGGCGCGCCGGGTCCTCAGGGCGTGACAGGGCCGCAGGTGGTGGCCCAGGGCGTGCCGGCGCCCCAAGGGGGTCAGGCCGCGGGCGGCTCTCAGGGACGTACGGCCTCGCACGGGGCTTCCCACGAGGACGGCGGAGGTCAGGACTCCGACCAGCCTCCGGCCGGCGCGCCGGGACGCCAGACCACGGACGAGTCCTGGCCCGACGCTCCCGACGACTTCGGCCCCGGCGCCCCGCCCAGCCCCGATCCCATGCAGACGGTCAGCGCCGCCCAGCACACGGCCGGCGCTTCCGCGGGCGCGGTGCAGACGGGCGCGGGGCAGACGAGCACCGTTCAGACGGGCGCCGGCCTGGCCGCTGCCCGATCGGCGGCCAAGGCGGCGGCTCAGGCGGGGCCGCGCGTTCCGGCCGCCCGTGGCGGGGCCGCGGCCTGGCCCGACGCGATCCCTGGCCGCGACAAGGGCCCCGAGAACGATGACGTGGACCCGCTCAACGACGCCGACGCCGACGTGGACGCCGTCTCGGGGATGGCGCTGCTGGAGCGGGAGCTCGGTGCCAAGGTGATCGGCGAGATCGACCACACCTGACCGCCGGGATCTCCGTGGAGCGCGGTGTGCCCGTCAGAGTGCGGGAGGGCCGCTGGCCGGCGGCGTGAGGTGTGCTTCGTCCTGGGCCGCTGGTCGGCGGCGTGAGGTGCCGGGGCCGCCGACGGCGGTGGCATGACGTGCTCGCGGCGCGACGGCGCAGGCCGCGCCGGGGCCCCGTCCGCCCGGGAAGGCGGCCGGGGTCAGGACAGGAGGCGGGAGCGGGCGGCGACGGAGCGGAGGTCCGTCGGCGGGAGAGCGGCCAGGCGCTCCAGGACCTCGTAGTCGTTGCGGCCGTTGCACGTCTGCGCGTAGGCCCACAGCTCGTCAGGCCCTCCGCGCCGCAACAGGAAGGCCCGCACCTGGGCCTCCAGCTCGTCCCGCTCCCGCCGGATCTCGGGCGACTCCGAGCGGGGCAGCAACGGCCCGGGGTAGGCGCGCGCCAGCGCCGCGGGATCGTCGGACGACAGCAGCCGGCGCACCTTCATGAAATCCGCCTCGACGGGGCAGACCAGCCGGTACGGCTTGGCGGCGATGGCCTCCCCGAGCTGCCCGCGCAGCCGGTGGATCTCGGCCCTGATGGTCACCGGGTTGCCGTCGTCGCCGTACAGGTGGAAGGAGAGCTGCTCGGCCGTCAGCCCGTGCGGGTGGAGGGCCAGCAGGGCCAGGAGCTCGGCGTGGCGCAGCGACAGGGGGCGGTCGTCGTCGCCGTACGAGGCGGTGGGCGTGCCTTCGCCGAGGAGCGACAGGGTCAGCGCCGGTGGGGCGGCCGTCGGGCTGGGACGCAGGAGGAAGCCTTCGGCGAAGGGTTCGAGGAGGGCGGCGGTGCCGTCCCTGAGCACGAGGCGCCGGCCGGCCTGTTTGCCGAGGCGGACGCGCTCGCCGAGGTCGCCGCCTGGGTCGCCGGAGATGACACGGCCGGTGGCCGACAGCAGGATGCCGGGGCGGCCGCGCAGCGACTCGAACCGGCGGCGCAGCCGCTCGTCACGCTCGTGCATGCGCAGGGCGAGCTGCGTCTCGGCGAGCTTGGCCGTGGCGGCCACCAGGGCGACGGTGGCCGGGTGCAGGCTGCGGGCGGTGCCGCTGACGTCGACGCAGCCGATGACGCGCCCCGAGTCGGGGTCGGTGATCGGAGCGGCGCTGCACGACCAGACGTGCAGCACCCGCATCAGGTGCTCCTCCGAGTACACGTGCACGGGCCGGCCGGTGGCCAGGGCGGTGCCGATGCCGTTGGTGCCGACGTCGTGCTCGCCCCACTGGTGGCCGTCGGCCAGGCCGATCCCGTCGGCGCGGCGCATGACGGAGTGGTTGCCTTCCCGCCACAACACCCGGCCGTCGCTGTCCGTAACGATCATGATGTGGCCGGTCTCATCGGCCAATCCGGACAGGGTGCGGGCGAGCAGGGGCAACAGGGGCTGAAGGGGGTGGGTTCTACGGATGTCCCCCATGGAGGCGGGGTCGTAGACAAGCGGGGCGCTCTTGCCTTCCAGGTCGATCCCCGCGTCCAGCGAACGGCGCCAGGACGCCTTGATCAGATGGCGGGGCGACTCCGGCCAGGCCCCACCTGTCGCCACGGCTTCGTGTGCTCCGCGTAGAAGGCGGGAGTACGTGTCGAGATGGGCGTAACTCATCGGTCACTCCAAGTAGTCAATAAGAGCATCCGTCCTGCGCCCGCTCAGCGCAACCCGTTCAGGGGGATTGCGGAGGGTGATTGAATGAACGCAACGTGTGTGCAACGTTCCTCTGCGTAACGTCCTTGCCCAACGCGTCGGCGTGGTGCGGCCGCTCCGCCGGCGTGATGGCCGGGTCTCGGACGCTGGAGGGGGGCCGAGACCCGGCCAAAACACGCCGACGCCGGCCCGCATCGGGGGAACGAGGGCCAGGTCGGGGCGACGGTTCCGAACGGGGGAACGGGCGTCACACGCGGCACATGGGGCGCGAGCCGGATGGCCCGTACGGAGGTCGGGTGCGAAACGGGGGAACCTGCCAGTACATGACTTCGCTCAAACACCGTAGGCTCGTGGCAGTCAAGAACGCGGAGCCACGAGGAGCGCACGACGGTGAACCCAGGGGATGTCAACCTGCAGCAGCTGCTGGAGCAGGCACAGCTCATGCAGCAGCAGCTTGTGAGCGCCCAGCAGGAGCTCAACGACGCGCAGATCGAGGGCTCATCGGGCGGCGGCCTGGTCACGGCCGTCGTCAACGGGTCGGGCGAGCTGCTCGAACTCAAGATCGACCCGAGCGTGATCGACGCGGGCGACGCGCAGGACACCGCGGACACGATCGCCGACCTGGTGATCGCGGCAGTCCGCGACGCCGTGCGCGCGGCAGCCGACCTGCAGCAGGAGAAGCTCGGTCCGCTCGCCCAGGGGCTGGGTGGCGGCGGCCTCGGACAGTTGCCAGGGTTCTAGGCATGTACGAGGGGGTCGTCCAGAACCTGATCGACGAGCTGGGCCTGCTGCCCGGCGTCGGTCCCAAGAGCGCGCAGCGGATCGCCTTCCACCTGCTGGCGGCAGATCCGGCCGACGTCAAGCGGCTGGCGCACGCGTTGCTGGAGGTCAAGGAGAAGGTCCGCTTCTGCCGGGTCTGCGGAAACGTGGCCGCGGAGGAAGAGTGCCGCATCTGCCGCGACACCCGCCGCGACACGCACGTCATCTGCGTGGTCGAGGAGTCGAAGGACGTCGTGGCGATCGAGAAGACGCGCGAGTTCCGCGGCACCTATCACGTGCTCGGCGGCGCGATCAGCCCGATCGACGGCATCGGCCCCGACGACCTGCGCATCCGGGAGCTCATGACGCGGCTGGCCGACGGCCGCGTCACCGAGCTCATCCTCGCCACCGACCCCAACCTCGAGGGTGAGGCGACGGCTACCTACCTCGCCCGTCTGGTCAAGCCGATGGGCATCAAAGTGACACGACTGGCCAGCGGTCTGCCTGTGGGCGGTGATCTCGAGTACGCGGATGAGGTCACCTTGGGCCGCGCGTTCGAAGGACGGAGGCTGCTGGATGTCTGACCAGTGGAGCGCCCTGGCGGAAGAGATCTCCGGGCACGCGCAGAACTACGTGGACGGCCTGACCAGGATGGCGGGCGGCGAGGGCGGTGACGCCATCTGGTCGATCCTGCTGGTGGAGGTCGCCCAGATGAGCCTGGCGGGCGCCAAGCTCGGCGCCAACCGCGACGTCATCCTCGCGGGCAACTACGAGCCGCCGATGAGCGAGGACCCGGACATCGACGGGGTCCGCACGGCCCTGGCGGAGCGGCTGGAGGCGGTGGACGACTACGCCGAGGTGTTCGACCCGTACAAGGACACCAGCGTCACGCCGTACCGGCTGTCCGACGACCTGACCGCGGTGGCCGCCGACCTCATCCACGGGCTGCGCCACTACCACGCGGGGCGTCCGCACGAGGCCCTGTGGTGGTGGCAGTACTCCTACTTCAACACCTGGGGCAACCACGCGGGCGCCGCGATGCGCGCGCTGCAGGCCCTGGCGGCGCACTCCAGGCTCGACGTGGCCGAGGAGGCCACGACAGTCTGATCATCCACATAGTGGTACGAACCAACAGGCGCATGAGAGGCCCCCAGTAGACTGGCAGCTCACAGTCCTAACCGGGAGACTCTCGTGGCGCTCGTTGTGCAAAAGTACGGTGGTTCGTCCGTCGCCGACGCGTCCTGCATCAAGCGGGTCGCGCAGCGGATCGTCGCGACGAAAAAAGCCGGCAACGACGTGGTCGTGATCGTCTCCGCCATGGGCGACACGACCGACGAGCTGCTCGACCTGGCCGAGCAGGTGTCCCCGCTGCCCCCGGGCCGCGAGCTCGACATGCTGCTGACGTCGGGCGAGCGCATCTCGATGGCCCTGCTGGCGATGGCGATCGCCAACCTCGGCCACGAGGCCCGCTCGTTCACCGGCTCGCAGGCAGGTGTGATCACCGACTCCACGCACGGCAAGGCGCGCATCATCGACGTGACGCCCAGCCGCATCCAGGAGGCGATCGACCAGGGCCACATCGCGATCGTGGCCGGGTTCCAGGGTGTCTCGCAGGACACCAAGGACATCACCACGCTCGGCCGGGGTGGCTCCGACACCACGGCCGTGGCACTGGCGGCGGCGCTCAACGCCGACGTCTGTGAGATCTACACCGACGTCGACGGCATCTTCACCGCCGACCCGCGTATCGTGCCCGCGGCGCAGCAGATCCCCAGGATCTCCTACGACGAGATGATGGAGATGGCCGCGTGCGGGGCGAAGATCCTGCATCTGCGCTGCGTCGAATACGCTCGACGGTTCGACCTGCCGATCCACGTACGCAGCTCGTTCAGCACCAAGGAAGGCACGTGGGTCGTCTCCGACCCTTACACCGAAGGAACCGAGATGGAGCAGCCGATCATCTCCGGCGTCGCGCACGACCGGAGCGAGGCCAAGATCACTGTTGTCGGGGTGCCCGACAAGGTCGGCGAGGCTGCCACGATCTTCAAAACGCTGGCCGACGCCGAGATCAACATTGACATGATCGTGCAGAACGTCTCGGCCGCCGCCACGGGTCGCACGGACATCTCGTTCACGCTGCCCACGGCCGACAGCCAGACGGCGCTGACGTCGCTGAAGAAGATCCAGCCCCGGATCGGTTTCGAGTCGCTGCTGTTCGACGACCAGATCGGGAAGGTGTCGCTGATCGGCGCGGGCATGCGCTCGCACCCCGGCGTCACGGCGACGTTCTTCGCGGCCCTCGCCGACGCGGGGGTCAACATCGAGATGATCTCCACCTCGGAGATCCGCATCTCAGTGATCGTCGAGCAGGACGGCGTCGACGCGGCCGTGGCGGCCGCGCACCGCGCCTTCGATCTCGACGCCGACCAGGTCGAAGCCGTGGTGTACGGAGGTTCAGGACGATGAGCAAGAGGCCCAGTCTGGCCCTGATCGGCGCGACCGGCGCCGTGGGCACCGTCATGCGCGACATCGTGTCCTCGCGTGAGGACATCTGGGGCGAGATCCGTCTCGTCGCCTCCGCGCGCTCGGCGGGCAAGGTGCTGCGGGTGCGCGGCGAGGACGTCGTCGTGCAGGCCCTGGCGCCCGAGGTGTTCGACGGCATCGACATCGCCATCTTCGACGTGCCCGACGAGGTGTCGGCCGAGTGGGTGCCGATCGCGGCCGCCCGCGGCGCGGTCGTCGTCGACAAGTCCGGCACGTTCCGCATGGAGCCGGACGTCCCGCTGGTCGTGCCCGAGGTCAACCCGCTCGACGCGCGCGACAGGCCGCGGGGCATCATCTCGACCCCCAACTGCACGACGCTGTCGATGATGGCGGCCATGGGGGCGCTGCACGCCGAGTTCACGCTCACCGAGCTGGTCGTCGCCTCCTACCAGGCGGTCTCCGGCGCCGGGGTGGCGGGGTCCGCGCGGCTGTACGACGAGATCGAGGCGCTGGCCGGTGACCGTACGGTCGGTCAGAGCGCCGGTGACGTGCGCAAGGTGCTGGCCAACAAGCTGCCCGAGGAGTCGCCGTTCCCCGCGCCCATCGCGTTCAACGTGGTGCCGTGGGCCGGGTCCAACAAGGGCGACGGCTGGGCCTCGGAGGAGCTCAAGCTCCGCAACGAGTCCCGCAAGATCCTCGGCATTCCCGACCTGAAGGTCTCCGCGACCTGCGTCCGCGTGCCGGTGGTCACGACGCACTCGCTGGCCGTGCACGCGCGCTTCGCGCGTGAGATCACGGTCGCCGACGCGCACCGCATCCTGGAGGCGGCTCCGACGGTGGTCCTCATGGACGACCCCGAGAACGGGATCTGGCCGACGCCTCTCGACGTGGTGGGCAACGACCCGACGTACGTGGGCCGCGTCCGCCAGGCGATCGACTTCCCGAACACGCTCGACCTGTTCGTGTGCGGTGACAACCTGCGCAAGGGGGCGGCGCTCAACGCGGCGGAGATCGCCGAACTGGTGGCTGCCGAGTTCTGATCCTCAGCCGAAGGGTGTGGCGTCGTGCGTCCTGCGCGGCGTCACACCTTTTTTCATGGGTGCGCGCCGTGGCCCTGTCACCTGAACAGGATGTCCCAGTGGTCGCCCTCGTCGAAGAACGTCGTGCCCGACTTCGACTTGTAGATCCTGGCCCCGTCGCTGCGTACCCCGGCCCTTTCATGATTTTTCATGATGTGCCGGTCGATGCAGGCGTTGTGGGAGATGTCGAGCTTGTAGCCGTTCCCGTGGCTGAAGTGGCCGGGCGCGTGGCCCCGCTCGGTGCCGCCGGTCACCATGATCGGGCAGCCGCTTCTCTGTTTCAGCTTGATGGCCTTGGCGATCGTCCCGGTCCGCACCCGATCCAGCGACGTGCAGTGGTGCATGTGCTTGCTGGTGCAGTTGCCGGTGGACTGCGTGCGCAGCCCCGCGCTCCTCAGCCACCCGTTCGCGGTCGCGTGGGACATCCGCATGGCGGCCTTCCTCGGCAGGGCCCGCGTCAGATCGACCTGAGCGCGCTTGAGAGCGGCGTGCGGGCGTGCCTGCGGCATCCGGGCCACCCCGGTGCGTACGGGGCTCTTCAGCGCCTTCGTGGCCGCTTCCCGCGCCCCGGACCTTCCGGACCGCCTGGCCTGCCCGGCCCGCTCGGCCCGCTCGGCCCGCTCGGCCTTCGAGGCGGCGGCGTCGCCGGCCCCGCGCCCGCGGACCACCTCGTCCTGATCCGCGACGGACACCTGGGCCTGATCGGCGGCGTCCAGCGGCCACTGGGCGTCCATCTCCGGCCAGTCGCGCATGTCCGAGAGCATGGGCTCGTCGTACGCCCACGGGTGCGGCCCCATGTCGTACGCGTCCGAGAGGATCTCGGCCGCGGACGGTACGGGCCCGTGCACGGGCAGGCCCTCGTACAGGCCGCTCCGCGCCGGTGACCCTTCGGGGTGGGTGGCGGCGGAGGCGGCCGAGGCCAGCGCGATTATGGTGATCTCAATGCCGAGGAGCGCGACGATGGTCAGCCGCACTGTTCCACGTATCCACATGTCGATGCCTTTTCGCGGAAATAGCCCTTCCGCCTGAAACGACAATCCCACCTTTCACAGGAGATAACTCGTGCCGCGGGGACGACTTTGCCTTGTGGCGGTGATCACCGTGCGGCTCCATGACCTAACGTCGCTCGACGACGTAAAGTGACGAACGTGTCCGAAGCCCGAAACCGAGGATCGGAGAGCACCCGAGAGGTCATCGTCGAGACGGCCTTGCGACTGTTCAGGGAGCGCGGCTTCGACGCGACCACGATGCGGGCCATCGCCGCCGAGGCGGGGGTGTCGGTGGGCAACGCCTACTACTACTTCGACAGCAAAGAGGCGCTGATCCAGGCGTACTACGACCGCGCCCAGGAAGAGCACGAGGCGGCCTGCCGGGAGTTCCTGGCCACGGAGGAGTCGTTCGCGGGCCGGCTGAGCGGGGTGCTGCGCGAATGGGTGCGCGTGTCCGAGCCGTACCACGAGTTCGCCGTGAAGTTCTTCAAGCACGCGGCCGAGCCGACCAACCCGCTGAGCCCGTTCAGCAAGCAGTCGTCACCCGCCCGCGAGGCGTCCATCGCCATCTACCGGGAGGTCGTGGAGGGGTCGCGCGACCGGATGAACGCCGAGTTGCGTGAGGAGCTGCCCGAGCTGCTGTGGTTGCTGTCCATGGGCATGGTGCTGTTCTGGGTGCACGACACCTCGCCGGGGTGCGCGCGTACGTACCGGCTGATCGAGGTTACGGTGCCGCTGGTGGACCGGCTCGTCGGGTTGTCGCACCTGCCGGGGCTGCGGGGGATCACGAAGGACTTCATCGCGGCGGTTCACGAGCTGCGGGCCTAGGGGAACATACCGGTCGGTTGGTAGGGTCGTATCCCGACGATCTGGAGGCCGTGCATGAACTGGGGCATGACCATTCCCTTCTACGACCGCTCGCTGGCCAAGTCGCAGGACCTCATCGCCGAGCTGCCCGGGCTCGGTTACACCGACCTGTGGTCGGCCGAGGTGAACGGGGTGGACGGGTTCGTGCCGCTGGCCCTGGCCACGCAGTGGGCGCCGCAGGCCAGGCTGGGCAGCGCCATCGTGCCCGTCTCGACGCGCGGCCCGGGGCTGCTGGCCATGTCGGCGGCCACGCTGGCGGACCTGGCGCCCGGACGGTTCGTGCTGGGCATCGGGGCCTCCTCGCCGGCGATCGTCGAGCGGTGGAACGCGGGCACGTTCGACAAGCCGTACGCGCGCACCCGCGACACGCTGCGCTTCCTGAAGCAGGCGCTGGCGGGGGAGAAGGTCTCGCAGGCGTACGAGACCTTCGAGATCAAGGGCTTCAAGCTGGAGCGCGCGCCGAAGACGCCGCCGAAGATCGTGCTGGCGGCGCTGCGTCCCAGGATGTTGCGCCTGGCCGCGGCGGAGGCCGACGGGGCCATCACGAACTGGCTCTCGCCCGACGACGTGCGCAAGGTGCGCGCCGAGATCGGCCCGGACACCGAGCTGATCGCCCGCCTGTTCGTCTGCGTGGACACCGACACCGAGCGCGTCCGCGAGACCGCCCGGTGGATGCTGGCCAGCTACCTGACCGTCCCGGTGTACGCGGCCTTCCACGACTGGCTGGGCCGCGGCGAGGTGCTGCGCCCCATGCACGAGGCCTGGGCGGCCGGCGACCGGCAGGCCGCGCTCAAGGCCATCCCCGACGAGGTGGTGGACGCGCTGATCGTGCACGGCGACGCCGCCACCTGCCGGGCCCGGATCAAGGAGTACATGGCCAACGGGCTCGACACCCCGGTCCTCGCCCCCATCCCGGGCGGAGACGTCCCCATCGACCAGGCGGTACGCGAGCTCGCTCCGGAGAGGTGACGGCCATGCACGAGGTGCTGAGGATGGACGCCGTCGGCCAGGCCGGGGCGGTCAGGAACGGCCAGGTGTCGGCCAGGGAGCTGGCCGAGGCCGCGATCGCCCGCATCGAGGCCGCCGACGGGGAGCTGAACGCCGTCATCCACCGCCGCTTCGAGCGCGCGCTGACCGAGATCGACGCGATCCCGGCGGACGCGCCCTTCCGCGGGGTGCCGATCCTGCTCAAGGACCTGGGCTGGCGGGAGGCCGGGGAGCCGTACAGCGCGGGCTCCGCCGTCCGCGACGGGCTGGTGGACGCCGCTGACGGGTACGGCGTCGTACGGCTGCGCGAGGCCGGGTTCGTGCTGCTCGGGCGGACGAACACGCCCGAGTTCGGCAGCACGATCAGCACGGAGCCGGTGGCGTTCGGGCCGACGCGCAACCCGTACGACCCGGCGTACTCGGCGGGCGGATCCAGCGGCGGCTCGGCGGCGGCGGTGGCGGCCGGGATGGTCGCGCTGGCCACCGCGAGCGACGGCGGCGGGTCGATCCGCATCCCGGCGTCCCTGTGCGGCCTGGTGGGGCTCAAGCCGACGCGCGGGCGCGTGAGCCTGGGGCCGGCGATGGGCGAGGGGTGGAGCGGGTTCTCGTGCCCGGGGTTCGTCACCAGGAGCGTGCGTGACACGGCCGCGGCGCTCGACGCCGTCGAGGGCATGCGCTCCGGCGACCCGTACGGCGCGCCGCCCCTGCCCGGCAGGCTCGCCGGCGAGGCGGGCCGGGATCCCGGCAGGCTGCGGATCGGGTTCCTGACCACGCATCCCAGGGGCGACGTGCCGGAGACGCCCGAGCTGACCGAGGCCGTCACCGGGGCCGCCGCGCTGCTGGAGTCGCTCGGCCACGACGTCGCCCCCGGCGGCCCGCGCGCGCTGGCCGAGGCCGACTTCCCCCTTCACTTCGGCGCGATCGTGGCCGACAACCTGGCCGCGCACGTCGCGGCGCTGAGCGAGCTGCGCGGCAAGCCCGTGGAGCTGGAGGAGCTGGAGCCGCGCAACGCCGCCATGGTGCGGGCGGGGCGCGGGCGCAGCGCCCCCGACCACATCAGGTCCCTGCAGTGGGTGGACGGTTTCCGCCGCCGCATGGCCGCCTGGTGGGACGAGGGCCACGACCTGCTGCTGATGCCGTCGCTGGGGGTGGCGCCGTTCCCGCTGGGCTGGATCCCGCCCGACGACCTCAGCATCGCCTTCGGCCGCACCGCGCACGCGGTGAGCTTCACCTCGCCGGTCAACGCGACGGGTCAGCCCGCCGTGTCGCTGCCGCTGCACAGGACCGCGGCGGGCCTTCCGGTGGGCGTGCAGCTCGTGGCCGCGGCCGGCCGGGAGGATCTCCTGGTACGGGTGGCGGCACAGATCGAGCAGGTCAGGCCGTTCGAGCACCTTGCCATGCCGTGACGTAGGGAACTCCTACCCCCGGCGACGCGTTATGTCGTGAAAAGCCGGGGGTAGGGGGATCGACATGATGGCGAAGGCAGCACGGGCAGCGGCGGCATGGCGGACCTACCGCGAGGTGACCAAGCCCGGGTCGCCCAAACTGACGACCAGGCTCAGGGCGATCCCGCGGATGGCCGGCGCGGTGATGCGCGGCGAGTACGCCGGCATGGGCAAGGGCAAGCTGGCCATGCTCGGCCTCGGCGTGGTCTACCTCATCTCGCCGCTCGACGTCGTGCCCGACTTCCTCATGCTGATCGGCGTCGCCGACGACTTCGGCGTCTTCCTGTGGCTGATGGCCTCGCTGCTCGGCGAGAGCGGGCGGTACGTCGAGCACGAGCGCCACGTGATCCAGGCCAGGCTGGAAGAGGGTTAGATCTCCTCCATCCGCAGCCAGGCCCGGGAGGGCAGCGGGTGCCCGAAGAGCCGGGCGGCGTTGCCGTAGGCGACCCTGGCGATGTCGGCGGGGGGCAGCGTGCCGAGGTTGCGGGCCACCGACTTCTGCGTGTCGGGCCAGGTCGAGTCGGAGTGCGGGTAGCCGCTCTCCTGGAGCACGTGGTCGAGGCCGACCGCGAGCCGCACCCCGGACAGGGCGTGGTCGTCGAGGGTGCCGAAGAAGAAGTTGCGGCGCAGCACCTCGCTCGGCTTGATGCCCCCCTCCCACGACGCCTCGCCGGCGACCGGGTGGTCGAGGGCGTAGTCGGCGCGCTCGGCCAGCATCGGCAGCCAGCCCACGCCGCCCTCGACGATGAGGATGCGCAGCGAGGGGAAGCGCAGCGGCACACCGGACCAGAGCCAGTCGGCGCAGGCGAACATGGCGCTGGTCGGCATCAGCGTGGTGATGGCCTCGATGGGCGTGTCGGGCGACGGCACGGGCGACCAGGAGGAGTCGCCGGTGTGCAGGCAGACCACGGTGCCGGTCTCCTCGCAGGCGGCGAAGAACGGATCCCAGTGGCCGGTGTGGATCGAGGGCAGCCGCAGCCGGGTCGGGAACTCGGGGAAGACGACGGCCTTGAAGCCCCTGGCGGCGTTGGCGCGGATCTCCTTGGCCGCCACGTCGGGGTCGGGCAGCCACGGCAGCTGCAGGCCGATGATGCGCTCGGGGTAGGTGCCCGCCCAGACGTCGATGTGCCAGTCGTTCCACGCCTTGACCAGGGCCAGGCCGAGCTCCTGGTCGCGGGTCCTGGCGAACGGCATGCCGGCCTGCCCGGCGAGCATGCCGGGGAAGCAGAGCGCGGCCCAGATGCCGGCGACGTCCATGTCCTGGACGCGGGCCTCGATGTCGTGGCAGCCGGGGCGCATGTGCTCGAACCTGACGGGGTCGAGCGTGCGCTGCTCGCGAGGCAGCCCCGCGCCCACGTCGATGCCGGCGCACGGGTAGGTCGCGCCGTTGTAGCGCCAGACCTGGTGACCCGCCTCCGTCTCGACTACCTTCGGCGCGGCCTCGGCGTATTTCTCCGGCAGGCGGCCTTCGAACAGGTCGGGAGGCTCGATCAGGTGATCGTCGGCAGAGATGATCACATAGTCGCGCCGCCTGGGGTCAGGGTCGGGGAGCAGCGGCGTAGTCACGCAGGTAACCGTACGACGGCGGGATAACGTCGAACAAGCTGCGACGTATCCGTTGGGTATCCGAGGGGGTTTTGACCCGGGACCGCCGGGAGGGGGATGGCTGGCGATCCCGGGAGTGGCGAACCCGCCTCGCGCAGGGACGGGTCCGCACGCCCACTACCCCGGCGGTGCCTGTTCAGTCAGCAAATGCCCGCGGAGTTCGGAGATTGCCGCGGGGGAGAGCCCGAGCACCTCCCTGACGTAGCCCTCGACGGAGCCGTGCCGGGCCGTGAGGTCGGTGAGGAAGAGCCGCATGGCCTCGGCGGGCGCGAGCCCGAACCCCGGCCACAGGGGCGCGTCGGGGTGCCGCCTCGTCCAGTCGGCGACGAAGCGCTCGGTGGCCAGGCCGGTGAGCGCGTAGTCCGCCACGATGTCGTCCTCGCTCACCCCCGCCAGCGACAGGACGAGCGCGGTGAGCACTCCCGTACGGTCCTTGCCTGCCGCGCAGTGCACGACCACGGGCGCGTTGTCGGCCCGCGCGATGGTCTCCAGGGCGGTCCTGAGGTTCTCGACGCCGTCCTCGGTGACCTCCAGGTAGCGGTCGGCGAGGTAGCGGGCGACGCCCAGCTCCTCGCTGTAGGCGCCGGTGTCCCAGCGGCGCCCTTCGATGGGCAGGTTCTGGTAGTGCTGGCCCTCGGACTCGGGGACCCGTCCGGCCCTCTCGACCTCGTACGGGTGGCGCAGGTCGATGACGCTGCGCACGCGCAGCGCCCGGAAGGCCGTCAGGTCGGCTCCGGTCAGCCAGCCCAGTGAGTCGGCCCGGTAGAGCCGCTGCCATCTGACGGTGCGCCCGTTGCCGGCGGCATAGCCGCCTACGTCGCGGAAGTTGCAGAGATTGGTGAACTCGATGTGGCGGATCACCCTTAACAGACTAATTGGCGGGTGTCTTCGCCTCCGGGACCCCAGCGGTCTCCTTGGCCTCCTGCGTTTTCCGCTCCGCGAGCTCGCGCCGGATCAGCAGTATCCAGCCGCCGACCGCGATGCCGATGAACAGCCACCACTGCACGCCGTACGCCAGGTTGAGCCCGCCTCCCGCGCCGACGTCGGGCTCGGGCACCGGCGCGGGCGCCGAAGCGGGCTTGGGCTGCTGCTCGGTCAGCTCGACGTAGCCGCCCACGAGGCGGTAGGGCAGGCCCTGCCCGATCTTGCCGGCGTCGATGAGGAGCACCTGGCCGGCAGGCAGGCCGGGGCGGTCGGTGATGCCGCTGTTCTCCTCGGTCTCGCTGGGGCGTAGCCGCCCCGTTACAGTTACCTGCCCGGTGGGCGCGGCGGGCACCTCGGGCGCGGCGTCGGCGGTGGCGCCGGCGGGCACCCAGCCCCGGTTGACGAGCACGCCCGTGCCGCCGCCGGTGACCAGGGGGGTCAGCACGTAGTAGCCGTTGCGTCCCTCCTGGGGGCGGCGGCGGACGACGAGCTCGTGGGCCGCGTCGTACGTCCCGGCGACCGTGACGCGCCGGAACCGGTCGCCCTCCTCGACCGGTCGGCCCGCGCTCGCGAGCCGCTCCAGCGGCACGGGTGCGGCCTCGATGTTGGCGGTCACCCGCTCGCTGTTGGCCGACCGCTCCTCAAACCGCCCGAACTGCCAGCGCCCGAGGAACACGAAGGCGGGGATGACCAGGAGCACCACCACGTGGAGCGCGAGCCATCTGGGCGTCAGCAGGAACCGGTACACGCCTTCCAGGTTAGGCACCGCCACCGGTGGTCCCGCACTCAGGCGCTCCGGACGTCGGCACCTTCCCCGGGAACGGGCGTGACCTCGCGCGGCCCGCCCACCTCGTGGCCGTCCGCGCAGCGGAAGCGCAGCTCGATGGGGGCGCCGCAGTCGCGGTGGGTGAGGATCACCGGCGGGCCCTCGTCGCCCGTCAGGTGCTTGTCGCCCCAGTGCATGAGCGCGACCAGCAGGGGATAGAGGTCGCGGCCCTTCTCGGTGAGCCGGTACTCGTCGCGCTGCCGCTGCCCCGGCTCGCGGTACGGCTCCTTGCGCAGCAGGCCCTCGTCGACCAGCCGGGCCAGGCGCGCGCTGAGCACCTGGCGGGGGGCGCCGGTGATCGCCTGCATGTCGGCGAACCTCCGCACGCCGCTGAACGCCTCGCGCAGCACCAGGAAGGTCCACTTCTCCCCGACGATGTCCAGGGTGCGCTCGATCGAGCAGTTGTTCACCCGGAAGGGAACGTTCATTTTTGCATTATACCTGAGTTCAGTTGACAGACTCAGCCGTCGAGGAGCAGGCTGGGTCTATGCAGGGAACTCAGATCCGCCCGGCCCGTCCAGACGACGAGGAGCGGATCAGACGCTTCCTGGCCGGCCTGTCGCTGCACACGCAGACGCTCCGGTTCTTCACCGGCGTCTCCAAACCCGCCGCCGGCCTCGTCCGGGTACTGCTGTCGGTGGACGAACGCCGCGACGCGCTCGTGGCGACCACGGAGTGCGGTGAGATCGTCGGCCACGCCATGAGCTTCAAGGGCGACTGCGCCGACGTGGAGATCGCCGTGGTCGTGGCGGACGAGTGGCAGGGCCGCGGCCTGGGGCCGAGGCTGGTGGACACGCTGCTGCTGCGGGCCTCCGTGCGCGGTGCCAGGACCGTGGGCATGGACGTCCTGGGCGAGAACCGGCGCGTGCTCAGGCTCGTCCGGCGGCTCTGGCCGGACGCCACGATGACGGTGGCTTCCGGCTCGGTCGAGGTAACCGCTATGATCGATCAGGCTGGCCTATTTGCGGAACAAGGTTCTGGTGCCACACCATTGACAGCGTGAAGAGTGTCAAGAACGGACGCGACGGCCGCACACGCATCATCGAGGGCGCCCTCCGCCGTTTCAGCCAGGACGGCGTCTCCGCCACCACCCTGGCCAGCCTCCGTGAGGAAAGCGGCGTCAGCGTCGGCAGCTTCTACCACCACTTCGCCAGCAAGGAGCACGTCTTCGGCGTGCTGTACGGCGAGATCCTCGACTCCTACCAGGCCAACTTCCTCGCCGAGCTGGTCCGCCACGAGGACGCCCGCGCCGGCATCGAGGCCATCGTGGCCTTCCACATGCGGTGGGCGGGCGAGCACCCCGAGCGGGCCAGGCTGCTCATCAGCGAGCGTCCGCCGCGCAAGCACGAGCCGGGCGGCGCGGAGGTGGCGGAGGCGCGGCGCGCGTTCTTCCGCCAGGTCTCCGACTGGTGGCGGCCGCACATGAAGAACGGCCGGCTCCAGCCCGTCCACGCGACCATGTGTTACGTGTTGTGGCTCGGCCCTGCGCAGGAGATGTGCCGGTTGTGGTTCGCGGGGGCGCACACGCCGACGGAGGAGGAGATCAAGGGGCTGGGCGAGGCGGCCTGGCAGAGCCTGCGCCAGCGGGCGGAATGAACCCTGCGCGGGGAGCGATGATCTGAGCACCGTCTGTGGTGTTATTGTCCAAATGTGAGACGACCTCGGGCGCTGGTGCTGCCCACCTTGCCGGAGCGCGCGCTCGCCCGCCTGGGTGAGATCGCCGAGCTGACCGAGGTTCCCGCACGACCGAGCCTCGGCTTCACCGACGAGCAGCTGGCCGACCTGGTCATCGAGACCGGCGCGACCGTGCTCATCACCGACGGCGACCAGGTGCGCACGTCGGTGCTCGGCCTGCACCTGGACGTCGTGGCCAGCATGGGCCCGCCGGCGAGCGTGGATCTGAGGCTGGCGGCCGAGCGCGGGGTGACCGTCCTGCACGCCCCCGAGCGCGACTCCGAGGCGGTGGCCGAGCTGACGCTCGCGCTGCTGTTCGCGGTGAGCAGGAACATCGTCAGCGCCGACCGCGAGGTGCGCAGGGGGCGTGTCTACCACGCTCCCGTCCATCAGAGCAGGGTGCCTCCGGCGCAGCGCCACCGCGGCCGAAGGCTGACCGGGCGCACGTTCGGCATCGTCGGCCTGGGCCGGGTCGGCAGGGCCCTGCGCTGGCGGTGCGAGGGCCTGGGCATGAAGGTGATCGTCTGCGACCCGTTCGTGGCCGAGGCCACCCACACGCTGTCCGGGCTGCTCGCCGAGGCCGACGTGGTCTCCCTGCACGTGCCGCTCACCGAGGAGACGCGGGGATTGTTCGGCTACACCGAGTTCGGCGCGATGCGGCCGGGGTCGATCTACCTCAACACCTCGCGCGGAGCGCTGCACGACCTGCGGGCGCTGGTCGACGCGCTGCGCGAGGGCCAGGTGGGCGGCGCCGGGCTCGACCACTTCGAGGGCGAGTGGCTCGACCGGGCCCATCCCCTGACCCGGCTGCCGAACGTGGTGCTCACGCCCCGGCTCGCCGAGGCCACCGGGGAGAGCCGGGAGGAGCTGGCGGAGACGCTGGTGGAGGACATCGCGCGGCTGCTGCGCGGGGAGCGGCCCGCGCACGCGTACGTGCCCGCGTGGAGGGCGTAGCGGCGGATCAGGCCAGCTGGCGCAGACGCGTGGGAACGTGCCAGCTCGCGCGGTCGAGCGAGATGTCCAGCCGCAGGTCACCACGCTGCCTGCGCAACCCGGGCACGCGCACCCTGTCGTGCACGTCGAACCTGCCCCGATGCGGATAACCGAACCCCAGCTCACCCGGCAGCACCCGGAGATCATCACGGTTGCCGCAGTGCGGGCACGTCCACGAGACCAGGTCCAGGCCGCGGTTGTAGTCGGAGCAGGCGCTGAAGTACTCGTCCGGCCTGAATCGGGACTCGCAGGCCAAGCAGGGGATCAGCATGAGGTCCGCTCCTCGGGACGATGTTTCGGTACGCATAGAGATACCGCGCGTCACTTGTCCGTCGCTTGCAGAATGCTTGGGTGTTTAAGTAACAGTATGAGCACTGTCGGTATCAGATCATGCTCGTGAGCCGGCGGTGAAAGGATGCTCCTGTGGAACGACTGCGCCATCACCTCCTCGACACCGGATACACGATCGACGGCGTACGCGAACGCCTGGGCAGCATGGCGGCCTCGGCGCTGGCCCGCGAGGAGCTGGTGCCGGCCCTGCGCGCGACCGCCGGCGGCGACCCGCTGGGCACGCTGATCAGGCTGTGGTGGCTCGGCGTCCCCGTCCCGGCCAAGTCCGTGCCGCCGGAGGTGCTCGAATCGGGGCTGGTCGAGGCCGACGGCGACCAGGTCTCCGCCACCGTGCACCTCCAGCCGTGGGAGACCGGTGGCTACCTGGTCTCCGACAGGAAGGTGCGGCCCGGCGACCCCGCGCTGCGGCCCGACCACGTGGTGGGGGCCGGCGGCGCCTCGGCCAACCTGGCCCAGCTCGTCACCCGCCGCCCGGTGGGGCGCGCGCTCGACCTGGGCACCGGGTGCGGGGTGCAGGTGCTGCACCTGGCGGGGCGGGCCGAGCGGATCGTGGCCACCGACCTCAACCCGCGCGCCCTGGAGCTGGCCCGGCTGAGCTGGGAGCTGTCCGGGGTGGGCGAGGTGAACGCGCGCGTGGGCTCGATGTTCGAGCCGGTCGAGGGGGAGCTGTTCGACCTGGTCGTGAGCAACCCGCCGTTCGTCATCGCCCCGGCCCGCGCGGGCAAGCTGACCTACCGGGAGTCGGGCCGCGAGGGCGACGACTTCTGCCGCGACCTCGTCCGCCGCACGCCCCGCCACCTCAACCCCGGCGGCCAGGCCCACTTCCTGGCCAACTGGCTGCACGTCGAGGGCGAGGACTGGCACGACCGGGTCGGCGGCTGGCTGGGCGAGACCGGCTGCGACGCCTGGGTGGTGCAGCGCGACGTGCAGGACCCGGCCGAGTACGTCGAGCTGTGGCTCAAGGACGCGGCCGAGCAGGGCACGAGCGCGTACACCGAGCACTACGACCGGTGGCTGGGCTGGTTCGACGAGCGGCGGATCGAGGGCATCGGGTTCGGCTGGATCACGATGCGCAACTCCGGCACGCTCGACCCGGTCGTGCGCGTCGAGCACCTGGCCCACCAGGTCGCGCTGCCGGTCGGCGACTACGTCGACTCCGTGATCGACGCCATCGCCGCCGCGCACCGGGCGCAGGGGCTGGACGCCGCGCTGTTGCGCACCGCCGACGGGCTGCTCGACGAGCGCATCGGCCTGCCGGGCGCGGAGGACCCGATCCGCATCGTCCTGCGCCAGACGCAGGGGCTGCGGCGCAGCAGGGAGGTCGGCACGGTGGAGGCCGCGCTGGCCGGCGTGTGCGACGGCGAGCTGGCGCTCGGGCCGCTGCTCAACGTGATCGCCGAGCTGGTCGGAGACGGCGAGATCCCCGACTCCGACGCGGTCAGGCCCTTGATCGCGGAGGGTTACTTCCTCCTTTGATTCGGTGTTGATCGGACGTCAACCCCGGTGTTGGATGCTGGGGGCCTGGACACGGACCTGGGGGGTTCGAGGGCCGTGTCAGGTCCGGCCGGTCGTCCGGAGTGAGGCGGCTAGCCGTTGCGCGGAGCATCCGGACAACCGGGCCCCCTAGCGACGCGTGACGGCAGGATGGCCGGCCGGGCTGAACACATCCGATTTCCTAGGGACAGCCTTGATCAACCATGTGTGGATGACACGTCTGGACGACGAGCTGTACTCAGGACTCGACGACGGGCCCATCGCCGGCGGGTTCGGGAGTGGAGAGGCTGTCGAGCAGGACCTTGAGATCCCCGGCCTCGGGAGCGCCGAGCCTGGAGAAGATGTCGAAGGCCTGCCGTAGACAGTCCAGGCTTCTCGTCGTGCTGCCGAGACCGCGCAGCGCCTTGCCCAGCACGGTGAGCGAGAGCGCCTCGCCGTACGGGTGGCCGATCTCGCGGGCGACCACGAGCGCCTGCTCGGCGTGGCGGACCGCGTCGGGATACCGCTCGGCGGCGATGAACGTCTCGGCCAGCCGGGAGCACACCCGCTGCTCCCAGACGCGCTGCTTGCTGGCGCGGAAGAACGCCAGGCACTCGGCGTGGTGGTGCACGGCCTCGGTGAGGCGGCCCACCCTGCTCAGGACGATGCCGAGATGGTAGCGGGCGCGGGCGGTGCCGGCGCCGCTGCCGATCTCGGTGAAGATGGCCAGGCCCTTCTCCGCCGCCGCGATCGCGTCCTCGGCGCGCCCCAGGCCCAGGTGGTCGCGGGCCGAGTAGCTGAGGACCAGCGCCTCGCCGGCCGGCACGCCGTTCTCGCGGTACCACCGCATGGCGGCCTCGAACAGCGACAGCGCCTCGGTGTGGCGGCGCTGGCGGCCGACGACGACGGCCAGGGCGTTCAGCACCTCGCCGGTGACGATCTTCTCCTGGCGGGCGCGCGACAGCTCGTGCACGACCCTGAAGTGCTGCTCGGCGTCCTTGAGCCGGTTGTCGGCGAACAGCACCCGGCCCAGCACGTAACGGGCACGCAGCTCGCTGCCCTGGTCGGCGTTGCGCTGCGAGGTGGCCAGCACGGCCCTGGTGCTGTGGTCGAACTCGCGCGTGTGGGTGCCCGCCTCCAGCAGCGGCTCCATCGCCACCAGCAGGTCCGCGGCGGGCAGCAACTGCTCGGCGGTACGGGCCGTCGCGGCGGCCTGGTCGATGGCCGCGAACAGCGAGTCGCCCTCGGAGATCAGCCAGGCCACGGCCTCGTCCACGCTCGTGAAGGTGAGCCCGCTGCCGACGACCACGAGGTTGGCGGGGATCATGCTGCCCTCGTAGGCCAGGGTGTGCGCCGACTGGGCCGAGGCCAGGTAGAAGCCGAGCAGCCGGCGCAGCGCCATCGTACGGGCCTGGGGCCGCTCGCCCCTGTCCAGCGCCCGGCGGGCGAACAGCTTGAGCAGGTCGTGGAAGCGGTAGCGGCCGGGCGCGGGCGCCTCCAGCAGGCTGGCGTCCACCAGCGACTCCAGCACCTCCTCGGCCTCGAACGCGCTCATCGACAGCACGGCCGAGGCGGCCCCGACGGAGATGTCCGGCCCGTTGGGCAGCGACAGCAGGCGGAAGGCGCGGGCCTGGGTGGGGGTGAGCTGCCCGTACCCGAGCGCGAACGTGGCCTCCACGGCCAGGTTGCCTACGCGCAGCTCGTCGAGGCGGCGCTGCTCGTCGGCCAGCCTGGGCACCAGCGAGGCGACCGTCCAGGAGGGCCGGGCGGCGAGCCGGGAGGCCACGATCCGCACCGCCAGCGGCAGGAACCCGCACGCGGCCACCACGTCCATGGCCGCGCCGTGCTCGGCGGCGACCCGCTCGGCGCCGGCGACGGAGGAGAACAGCGACAGCGCCTCGTCCGGCTCCATCACGTCGAGGTCCACGAGCTTGGCCGACGGCAGGTCGGCCAGCTTGACCCGGCTGGTGACGATGGCGGCGCACCCGGGCGTGCCCGGCAGCAGCGGGCTGACCTGCTCGGCGTCGCGGGCGTTGTCCAGCAGCACGAGGATGCGGCGCTCGGCCAGGATGGAGCGGTAGAGCGCGGAGCGCTCCGCCGGGGCGTCCGGGATGACGTCGGGCGGCACGCCGAGAGCGCGCAGGAAGCCGCCCAGCGCCGACTCGGGCGCGAGGGCCTGGTCGGTGTAGCCGCGCAGGTCGGTGTAGAGCTGGCCGTCGGGGAAGACGTCGTCCACCAGATGCGCCACGTGCACGGCCAGGGTGGTCTTGCCGACGCCGCCGATGCCGGAGATCGCGGCGATGGGCACGCCCTCGGCCGCCGGCTGGGCCGACAGGAGCGTGCGCAGGCGTACCGCGATCTCCTTGCGGCCGGTGAAGTCGCTGACGGCGGCCGGGAGCTGGGCCGGGCGCGGCAGCTCCAGCGCCGGCTGCTGCTCCTCCTCGCCCGCGGGCTCCTCCTCGTAGGGCACTTCCGCGGCGGCGAGCGTCGGGTCGGCGGCGAGGATGCGCTGGTGCAGCGCGGACAGCTCGGGGCCGGGCTCGATGCCCAGCTCGTCGATGAGCGCCTCGCGGGTCTCGGTGAAGACGTTGAGCGCGTCGCCCTGCCGGCCGCAGCGGTACAGGGCCAGCATGAGCTGGGCGCGCAGCCGCTCGCGCAGCGGGTGGTCGGCGGTGAGCGCGATCAGCTCGGACACGATCTTGGCGTGGTTGCCGAGCTCCAGGTCGACGTCCATGAGCGTCTCGACGACGCTGATGCGCCGCTCGACCAGGCGGTCGCGCTGGTGCTCGGAGTAGGGGCCGACGGTGCCGGCCAGCGGCTCGCCCTCGAACAACGCCAGCGCGGCCCGCAGGGTGCGCGCGCACTCGGCCGGCTTGCCGGCCTTGCGGGCGGCCTCGGCCTGCTGGATGCCGCGCTCGAAGCGGGTCAGGTCGAGGGAGTCCTCCGGCAGGCGCAGCGCGTAGCCGCGGCCGATCGAGGTGAGCAGCTCGGGGCGGGAGCGGGCGGGCCTGTCGGGTTCGAGCACGGTGCGCAGCCTGGAGACGTACGTGCGCAGCGCGCCCAGGGCCCGCGGCGGGGCCTCCTCGCCCCACACCGCGTCGATCATCTCGTTGGGGGTGACCGCGTGGCCTTCCCGCAGGAGCAGCATGCCGAGGATGGAGCGCTGCAGCGGGGTGCCCAGGTCGAGTTCCTGGCCATCACGCCACGCGCGGACAGGACCGAGCACGGCGAACCGCAGCCCGCTCTCAACGCTCTGACCAGCCATGCCGTCTGTCTCCAAGCCAATGGAACGATTTGTTACCAAATGATAGATCCATCACTGCTCGTCCCCTAGATCCAGGCAGATCGTTCATCTGCGCGTTGATCCGCCGTTAATAGGGTTTTGAGCCCGTCCCCGGATGCTGGTGGCCGGAGCCACACGTGATACGCACCGCGGGGGCGTGTGTCATGTAGAGGCCGTGCAGGCGGGAAAAAATACCGGCCCCGCCCTCCAATGTCGGGCGGGGCCGTCGGTGAACGGTTTTCAGGCTGCCTCGACCAGTCCGAGCCTCATGAGCAGCCGCTCGCGTACGAGCGGCCATTCGGAGTTCAGGATCGAGTAGAACGCGGTATCTCGGACCGTGTTGTCGGCGCCTCGGCTATCCGCTCGCCGCACCCCGTCGAAGTGTGCGCCGAGCGCCTCGATGGCGGCCCGGGATCTGGTGTTGCGTACGTCTGCCTTCAAGGTGATGCGGTGGACGTTCCACGTCTCGAAGGCGTGCGACAGCAGGAGGAACTTGCTCTCCCGGTTGACACCCGTGCCCTGGGCGCCGGCGCCCAGCCAGGTGTAACCGATGTCGGCCACGGACGGAACGTCACCCACCGCACCGCGTGTACCCGGAGGCCAGGGCATGGGGCCCTGCCAGTACTCCAGGTTCATGAGACGGGTGGCACCGACCACGCGGTCGGTGTTCAGCCACCGGATGGCGAAGGGCAACGTGCGGCCCTCCGCCTGCTCAGCCATGGCGGCCTTCACGTAGGAGACCACCTCGTCCCGGCCGTTCGGGACGCGAGTGAAGGTGTAGGTGGAGCGGTCTTCACTCGCCGCGGCGACCAGGTCATCGACCGCCGCGAGGCTGAGAGGCTCCAGGCGCACGAGGCGCCCGGACAAGGTGACAAGAGCGGGCATGAGCACATGATGGGGGTTGCCTGACGTGCACGTAACCAGGCCGTGCGAACCAACTTTCCGCCGGTTTTCTCCCGGCGGAGTTTCCGCAGGTCAAAGGCCCCTTTTGGGGGATGGTAAACCCGCTCTTGGGGAAAGATTCGCCTAACCGTGACCCTAGCCGCCGCACAGGGCGGGACGTGGCTTCGGCAGCGCGCCGCGGCGGCTCGACGACAGCTCTCGCAGACCCTCCGAGAGGAAGTCGAGATTGTCGGCGATCCACGGCAGCCGGAGCGGATCCGGGCTGTTCAGGGCGGCCAGGCGCTCCTGCGCGGAGTCGCCGTAGAGCAGGCTCACCGCGACGCGCACCCGGGCGGCCGAGGGGTCGTCGCCGAAGGCGTGCCCCGGCAGGACGCCGATGCCGTGCTCCTCCAGCAGGAGCTTGGTGATCTCGGCGGAGCCGCCGAGCCTCAGGTGAGCGAGGTCGGGATAGAGGTAGAAGCCGCCCTGGGGCTCCGGGACGTCCGCCCCGGCCTCGACGAACCTCTCGTACACCGCCCGCGCGACCAGGCCGTGCAGCCGGCGGCTGCGGGCGATGCGCTCGGTCAGCTCGGACGGGTCGCCGAAGGCGTAGGCGGCGGCCTCCTGCACGGGCGCCGCGGGCGCCGACCAGATCTCGCTGGCCACGGCGAGCAGGCGGGTACGCAGCAGGTGACCGTTCTCCGGGAGCCTGGCCACGCCGATCCGCCAGCCGCCCAGCGCCAGGCTCTTGCTCAGCCCGGTGGTGATGATCGTGCGCTCGGGCGCCAGATCGGCCGGCGAGGTGTACGGCAGGGCCGGGTCGTGCACGAGGTCCCGGTAGATCTCGTCGGAGATGATCGTCAGGTCGAGCTCCCTGGCCACCCGCACGAGGCGGGCGACGGTGGCGGGCGGGGCCAGCCGTCCCGTCGGGTTGTCGGGCAGCGTCACCAGGATCGAGCTGACCGTCCTGCCCTGCGCTCTGGCCCGGACGACCTCGGCCGTCACCAGGTCAGGATCGGGAACGCCGCCTTCTCCTGGTGGTGCGGGCACCAGGAGGGGGCGGGAGCCGACCAGATCGGCCTGCGCGGCGTAGCTGACCCAGCTGGGCATGGGCAGGACGATGTCTCCGCCGATCGCCAGCAGCAGGCCGTACAGCAGTGACTTGCTGCCCGGTCCGCTGACGACCAGCTCGGGGTCGGTGACGAGCCCCCGTCGTGTCCAGTAGCCCGCCGCCGCGGCCCGGAGCCCGGACGCCCCCGCGACCGGCCCGTAGCCGTTGCACTCGGAGGCGGCGGCCAGCCTGTCGCGCAGCGCCGGGTGGACGGGCAGACCGGCCTCACCGAAGGCCAGGTGCAGCACACGTTCCCCGGCGCGTCGTCTTCGTTCGATGTCCTCATTCGCCGCCAGAGTGGCGGACAAGGTAACGGTCATGTTTGTCACGTTCCCAGGGTGGTTGGATGAAGGCATCAGCACAAGCGAGGCTTTTTGTGGGTAGGCATAAGGAAGTCTGATGCTCGAATTGCGGCGTTTGGTCCTGATCTGCGAGTTCGCCAGGAAGGGAAGTATCGCGGCGGCGGCCGAATCGCTCGGTTACAGCCCGTCCGCGGTCTCCCAGCAACTGGCCGCGCTCGAACGCGAGACCGGCACGGCCCTCATCGACAGGACGGCGCGCAGCGCCGAGCTGACCGACGCGGGCCGGCGGCTGGTCCTGCATGCCGAGCGCATCCTTTCGATGGTGGAGGAGGCGGAGTCCGACCTGTCCGCGCACGCGGGCAAGCCCGCGGGACGTGTCGTGGTGACCGCCTTCCCGACGGCGGCGGTGGCGTTCGCGCCGGCGCTCGCCCGCTCACTGCGCCGCCACACCGAACTGACGCTCCGGCTGGGCCAGAGCAGGTCCGGGCGCGGCATGCGCGAGGTGCAGTCCGGCGAGGTCGACATCGCGCTCGTGGACGACTGGTACGGCGGCGTGCGCGACAGCGAGACCCTGCGGGTCTTCCCGCTGCTGCGCGACCCCCTCGTGCTGGTGGTGCCGCGCAAGCACCGCCTGGCCGACCCCGAGGTGCCGCTCGACCTGCGCGAGCTGCGCGACGAGCCGTGGATGGCCACGCCCGACGGCGAGCCCTCGCGGCTGGCGGTGGACCGCCTGCTGGTGGACGTGGGCGGCACCCGGCCGACGCCGTGGG
The DNA here is from genome assembly GCF_041950525.1 of Nonomuraea sp. GTA35. Classification (NCBI taxonomy): domain Bacteria; kingdom Bacillati; phylum Actinomycetota; class Actinomycetes; order Streptosporangiales; family Streptosporangiaceae; genus Nonomuraea; species Nonomuraea sp. GTA35. The sequence continues at coordinate 346,271 of NZ_JBGNUV010000010.1, forward strand.
AGTTCGAAGGTCTGGGAACCATCCTCTCGCTGGTCGCCAAGGGCATCGGCATCGCCGCCGTGCCCGCGCTCGCCCTGGCCGCGGGGGTCCGCGGCCTGGCCGTGCGGCAGTTCCCCGGCAACCCCGTCGGGCGGGACGTGCACGCCGTGGCACGCGGGTCCAGCGTGCACCGGCCGTCGGTGTCGGTGACGCTGCGGGCCATCCACGTGGCCGCGCGTTACCTGGCGGCCGATCTGGACCCCGTCCGTCCCGCCGGGCGGACCCGGGACAGCGGGCCGGCCGGCGAGGAACTGCTGCGCTATCCGGTGCGCTCCGCGAGCGACGTGGTGGGCCGCTCGTTCGGGGAGTGAACCCTCCGGGAACGAACGCGATAGCGTCTGCGCCTATGGCGCCGACGTACGACATCGAGCAGCTCCTGCTCTCCCAGCCCAGCATCCGCACGGTCGCGGGTGTCGACGAGGTGGGCCGCGGCGCGTGGGCAGGGCCCGTCACGGTCTGCGCGGTCGTCACCGACCTGACCGAGCCGCCGGCCGGGCTGACCGACTCCAAGCAGGTCTCCGAGGCCAAGCGCGGGCCGCTGGCCCTGGAGCTGGCCGCGTGGGCGGCCGGCATCGGCTACGGCGAGGCCACTCACCAGGAGATCGACACCCTCGGCATGACCGGGGCGCTGCGCAGGGCCGCGCGCAGGGCGCTGGAGTCGCTCCCCGCCCGCCCCGACGCGGTGATCCTCGACGGCAAGCACGACTACATCGGCGCGCCGTGGCCGGTGCGGCTGGAGGTCAAGGGTGACGCGGCGAGCATCTCCGTGGCCGCCGCCTCCGTGCTGGCCAAGGTGCGGCGCGATGCGTACATGGCGACGATCGGCTGCGAGGAGTACGGCTTCGCGGAGAACGCCGGCTACCCGTCGCCCGTGCACCAGGAGGCCCTCGCCCGGCTGGGGCCGACCCCGCATCATCGGCTTTCATGGTCATACCTTGACGAGCTGCCCCAGTGGCGGCATCTCAAGCATCACCGTGATCCTCTGGCGGGTGAGGGGCAGGAAAGTCTCTTCGCCTAGCCCGGTCAAGGTTTGCGCATGGCGGCCGCGATCCTGCCGGTGATCGGCCATCATTCGGGGAATGCGGATCGGGATCTTTGTCGTCGCCGGCTTGTTCCCCGGGCAGGAGCCTGGGCGGGTGCTCGCGAACGCCGTCGAGTGGATCGTCGCGGCCGAGGAGGCCGGGTTCGACGACGCGTGGATCGCCGAGCACCACTTCATGCCGTACGGGGTGTGCCCGTCGCCCGCGACGCTGGCCGCGGTCGCGATCGGCAGGACCACGCGCATCGGGCTCGGCACGGCCGTGAGCGTGCTGTCCACGCAGCACCCCGTGGCGCTGGCCGAGCAGGCCGCCATGTTGCACCACCTGTCCGGCGGGCGGTTCACGCTCGGCGTGGGCAGGGGCGGGCCGTGGGTGGACCTGGAGGTGTTCGGGACCGGGCTGGAGCGGTACGAGCGCGGCTTCGCCGAATCGCTCGACCTGCTGGTGGACGCCCTGTCGGGCGGCGGGTCCGTGGCCGCTGACGGCGATTTCTTCCGGTTCAGGGAGGTGGCGATGGTGCCGCCGGCGCGGATGCGGCCGGTGGTCGCGTGCACCTCCGAGGGGACCGTGGAGCTGGCCGCCGCGCGCGGGCTGCCCATGCTGCTGGGGCTGCACATCGGGGACGAGGACAAGGCCGCCCTGGTCAAGCGGTACGGGGGCGGGGGCGGGGCCGGGCACGTGGCGGCGGGGCTGGCGTACGTGGCCGACTCGACGCAGGAGGCGGTGCGCGAGCTGAAGGCGGCGATGCCTGCCTGGCTCGGGCCCGGGCTGGCCGGGTACGTGCCGGTGGACGATCGGCCGCGCAAGGTGCGGGATGTCGGTGAATATGTGGATCTGTTGACGAAGATCCATCCGGTGGGGTCCGCCGCGCACTGTGCCGAGACGTTGCTGCGTACCGCGGAGAACACCGGGATCGAGCACTTCGTCCTGCTCGTGGAGGGGCTGGGGGAGCACGAGCGGACGCTGGCGAACATCAGGCGGTTCGGCGCCGAGGTGCTGCCGCTGCTGCGCTGAGCTTCCGGAGGTGCTGCTGCGCTGAGCGTTCCCGGGGTGAGCCGGGCTCGTGCCCGGCTCACCGGACGGGGGCTCAGCAGTCGACGAGCTCCGGCTTCTGGTTGAGGATCTGAGCGCGCGGGGTGACGAAGTCGGCCAGCGCCTTCGTCGCCGTCGGGTCGAAGACGGCCACCCGGTGGCAGTTCTGGAAGGCCAGGCGCACACCGTAGTGGCGCTCCAGCGCGCCACGCATGGAGTCGCTCGCCAGGCAGCGCAGGAGCTGGCCGCGGGCCTCCTCGGACGGCGGCGGCACCTGGTTGTCGGCGAACTCGGCCCCGCTGTGCTCACGCTGCTTGACCAGCTCGCTGATCAGCGACCACGCGTAGGGCAGCGAGTCGCGGACGCAGGCGAGGAACGCCGCGTCGTCCACCTCACCGGCTCTGGCCTGGTCGAGCAGATCGTTCGGAACGGTCAGCGACATGCTGTCTCCTCTCGAAGGGGGTTCACATTGACGCTAGGTCCCCGGAGGTAGGCGCTCCAGAATCCTTGCGGGGACAGTCGTGTGTTCTTGACGGCCGGGTCAGGGTCAGGGCCCGTAGACGAAGTCGGGGTCCACCTGGCCCGCCAGGTCGGCGCCGGTGCGCTCGTTGGCCCAGGCGCGGGCGTTGCGCAGGTGGAACTCCACGGTCTGGCGGCCGAAGCGGGCCCAGTCCTTCTCCTGCTCGTCGAGGGTCTTGCGGAGCAGCGCCAGCGCGTCGGAGTTGGCCGGCTCCAGGTCGTCGAGCGTGAAGTGGCGGCCCTGCTCCATGGCGCGGACGGCCGCCGAGTGCTCCATCCAGGTGAGCAGGTCGTCGCCCACGTGCTCGCGCAGGAAGTCGACGTCGGACTGGCCGTGCACCTTGTTGCCGATCACCGCCAGGGCCACGTCGTACCGGGCGGCGTACTCGCGGTACTGCTGGTAGACGCTGATGCCCTGCCTGGTGGGCTCGGCCACCAGGAACGTCAGGTCGAAGCGGGTGAACAGGCCGGAGGCGAAGGAGTCGGCGCCGGCGGTCATGTCCACCACGACGTACTCGCCGTGGCCGTCGATCAGGTGGTTGAGCAGCAGCTCCACCGCGCCGACCTTCGAGTGGTAGCAGGCGACGCCCAGGTCGTCCTCGCTGAAGGGGCCCGTGGCGAGCAGGCGCAGGCCGTCGGGGGTGGTCAGGCCGTACGGGTCGGTGGCCAGGTCCGCGAAGCGCAGGAGCGTGGAGCCGCGGCCGGGCGGGGTCGTCTTGACCATGACCTCGGCCGACGGGATGCGGGGGTTGGTGCCGCGCAGGCGGTCCTTGATCTCGGTGAGGTGGGCGCCGAGGGGCTCCGGCTGCCTGTCCAGGCCGAGCACCAGGGCCAGGTGCTGGTTGATGTCGGCGTCCATGGCCACCACCGGGGCGCCCTGGGCTGCCACGTGCCTGGCGAACAGGGCCGACATCGTCGTCTTGCCGCTGCCGCCCTTTCCGACGAACGCCACTCTCACTGTCTGCTCCAGATGAGGATGAAAATCGTTTCCGTTTGGGACGGTCACCATCATGCCACAGCCCGCGTTCGGCCGGGGGCTGTTTCGGAGCGCGTCTCGTGAGCGGCTGGGGGAGGCCGGCGGTGCCCGTCCTGTGGCGGGGTTCCGCCGGAGGGCGGCAGGCGTGCGCGGGTGAAGGGCGGGCTGCTCCGCGTCAGGCGCAGATGGCGTCCAGGTTGACCGGGGACTCGGCCCCGGGGCTGGTGGACGGGGTGTGGGCCGGGGCGGTCCTGGTGGAGGCGTGGTCATCCAGGGCGTCGGAGACCTTGCGGCGGATCAGGTACCAGTCCGGGTCGGCGGTGTTGACGAGCGGCGGGACGAAGTTGAGGCTGCGGATCCTGGCGCTCTTGACCTTCTGGGACAGGTCCACGACCGCGGGCAGCAGGTCCTGGGGGAGGTCGGTGGAGATGGCGCGCTTGGTGGCGGCGGCGAGGCGTTCGAAGCTGTTGAGCACGGTGATCGGGTCCGCCTGCTTGGCCACGGCGTTGAGCAGGCACTTCTGGCGGCCCATGCGCACGTAGTCGTCGCTGTCGGTGCGCGAGCGGCCGTACCAGAGGGCTTCCTGGCCGGACAGCTTGCGGGTGCCGGCGGGGAGGAGGCCCTCGCGGTGGCGGCCGTACACGATGGGGTCCTTGATGGTGACCTGCACGCCGCCCATGGCGTCGATGATCTCCGCGAAGCCCTTCATGTCGACCATGGCGTAGTAGTTCACGGGGATGCCGAGGATGTCGGAGATGGTCTGCTTGAGCAGGGTGGGGCCGCGCTGGCCCTTCGCCGCGCCGGGCACCATCTCCGGGTGGTCCTCGGCGTACTGGAAGACCTCGTTGAGCAGGCCGGGGGTGTCGGGGCCGCCGCCGGTGAAGCCGTACGGGAAGGCCTGCCTGGCCGGGCCCTCGGGGAGTTGCACCTGCTGGAGGTTGCGCGGCAGGCCGAACAGGACGGCGGCGCCCGTGTGCACGTCCACGCTGGCCACGGTCATGCTGTCGGTGCGCACGCCCGGCCGGCTCGGCGCGGAGTCGCCGCCGAGGAGCAGGAAGTTCACCCGCTCCGCCCCGTTCCACGGGTCCTGGGACAGCACGGGGGCGGCGGTGTTGCTGGGCGAGAACAGGGTGTTGACGACGTCACGCGACAGGTACGCCAGCCGCGTCGCGTACGCCGTGGGCGCCAGGACGAGCGCGCACAGCGCGATGGCCAGCGTGGTGCTCAGGAAGCGGCCGACGGTGTCGGAGCGGGCGGGGCGCACCAGCAGGAACGACCAGATGATCACGCCGGTCCACAGGAGTGCGATCGTCACCAGCGCGACCGTGAGCCAGATGAGCCAGCGGGGCTGGACGGCCAGCGACAGGAGGTGGGTGCTGAACGCGGTGAAGACGGTCAGCACGGCGGCCAGCATCACCACGTAGGCGGCCATGAGCGCCAGGCCGCTCTTGCGGCGCTCCGCGGCCAGGTGCGCGACCCCCCACAGCAGGGCCGAGGCCAGCGTGAGTGCGATGCTCGCACCCAGGCCAAAACGTCGATCTTCTCCCGTCATCCCTGGTCAAACCCCCATTGTGTGCCCATCCAAGTGACCCTAGTCAGGTGATGTGCGTGATAGGCGGTGCGTAAGGGAATGCTTCGGTCAAATACCCGTCAAGACCACCTTGAGATTTGACGTGAATGTGAGCAAGCGACACGGTAACTATGGGTTCGACGCGCCCTGGGCGCCGGCCGGTCTGGTCCTCGGCGCGATCGTGCTGGCGGGCCTGGCGGTGGCCTCGTTCGCGCTCGACATCCTCGCCGCCGGTCTCGCGTTCCTGTTCGGCGCGCTCTACACGCTGGCCAGCGCGGCGAGTCACCTCTACACGACGCGGCGCGGCAGGTTCGCGGTCTGGGCGGCGGAGCTCCAGCGGCTGCGCGGCGACGAGCGGCTGCTCGACCTGGGGTGCGGCAGGGGAGCGGTGCTGCTGCTCGCGGCCCAGCGGCTGGAGAAGGGCAGGGCGACCGGCGTCGACCTGTGGCGCATCAGGGGCCGCTCAGCCGACGCCGAGCCGGTGACCAGGGCGAACGCCGAGGCGGAAGGGGTCTCGGAGCGGGTGGAGCTGGTCACCGGCGACCTGCGGGACCTGCCGTTCGGCGACGAGGCCTTCGACGTGGTGGTGTCGAGCCAGGCCCTGCACGGCATCGACACCGCCGAGGGGCGGGAGAAGGCCGTGCGGGAGGCGCACCGGGTGCTGCGGCCGGGAGGGCTGATGCTGATCGCCGACTTCCGGAACACCTCCGACTACGAGGAGACGCTGCGCGGGCTCGGCGTGGTGGACGTGCGGCGGCGGGACGCGGGCTGGCGGTTCTGGTACGGCGGGCCCTGGTCCGCCACCTGCCTCGTGGAGGCCAGGAAACCCTCCGGGTAGGCGGTAGAAAGCGTTTGCCCGGCGCTCGTCGGGTATCCGGAGGAGCCTATGAGCGACGTGGAAACCGGCACCATCACCACCAAGGTGCCCGCGCGGCTGGACCGGCTGCCGTGGTCCCGCTGGCACTGGATGATCGTCATCGGGCTCGGCACCGTCTGGATCCTCGACGGGCTCGAGGTCACCATCGTCGGGAACCTGTCGGCCCAGCTCGCCAAGCCGGGCAGCGGCCTGGACATCACCCAGGCGCAGGTCGCGGGCACGGCCGCCGCGCTCTACGTGGCGGGCGCCTGCACGGGGGCGCTGTTCTTCGGCTGGCTGACCGACCGGTTCGGCAGGAAGAAGCTGTTCATCATCACGCTGGTCGTGTACCTGGTGGCGACGCTGCTGACCGCGTTCTCGTTCAGCGCGTGGTGGTTCTTCCTGTTCAGGTTCATGACCGGGTTCGGGATCGGCGGCGAGTACGCGGCCATCAACTCCGCCATCGACGAGCTCATCCCGAGCCGGCACCGGGGGCGCATCGACATCATCATCAACGGCAGCTACTGGCTCGGCGCGGCAGGCGGCGCGCTGCTGACCGTGCCGCTGCTGAACGACCTGCCGGTCAACATCGGCTGGCGGGTCGCCTTCGGGCTCGGCGTGGTGCTGGGCCTGGCCATCCTCCTCGTACGGCGGCACGTGCCGGAGAGCCCGCGCTGGATGTTCATCCACGGCAGGGAGCGCGAGGCGGAGCGGCTGGTGGACGACATCGAGGACCAGATCGGCAGGGACGACCTGCCGGAGCCCGAGCAGTCGATCACCATTCACCAGCGCAAGTCGATCGGGTTCGTCCGGATCGCGCACACGATGGTGGCCCTCTACCCCAAGCGCACGGTGCTGGGGCTCTCGCTCTTCATCGGGCAGGCGTTCCTCTACAACGCGATCACCTTCGGGTACGCGCAGATCCTGTCCACGTTCTTCCAGATCGACACGCACACGGGCTACTACTTCGCCGTCATCGCGATCGGGAACTTCCTCGGCCCCCTGCTGCTCGGCCACCTCTTCGACACCGTGGGCCGGGTCCCCATGATCTCGGCCACGTACATCGGGTCCGGGCTGCTCCTGCTGGGCACGGCCTGGCTGTTCAACGAGGGCATGCTCACCGCGGTGACGCTGACCGCGTGCTGGTCGGTCGTGCTGTTCGTGGCCTCGGCCGGGGCCAGCTCGGCCTACCTGACAGTCAGCGAGATCTTCCCGATGGAGACTAGGGCGATGGCCATCGCGTTCTTCTTCGCGGTCGGCACCGCGGCCGGCGGCATCGCGGGGCCGCTGGTGTTCTCCACGCTGGTGGAGAGCGGGGTGCCGGGGGACACGGCGCTCGCGTTCGGCATCGGCGCGATCATCATGATCGCCGCCGGGCTGGTCGAGCTGTTCCTCGGCGTCAAGGCCGAGCGCAAGGGGCTGGAGGCCATCGCGGCGCCGCTCTCGACGGCGAGCACGACGTGATGGCCTCCCAGCGGCTCATGACAGCGGACGCCACATCACGGGGAACACCCGGGGGCTGTCGGACAGGTACAGGTGCGGCACATCCACGAACACCCGCATCGGTCCCCGTTCCACCTCCAGTTTCGCGGCCATCGCCGTGTGCAGGTCGGCGAGCGGCAGGTAGTTGAGGTAACTGGTGTAGGCGTTCTGGGAGCGGAAGGCCGCGGTCATGACGAGCGCGCCCTCCCTGATCCGGAACGCCAGCCCGACCAGGCACGGCACCGAGTCGTACCCCTCGCCGGGCGCGGTCAGCGAGATCCACGCGCTCTTGCTGTACGGCTTGGCCCGCAGCAGGTCGGCCGCCCATCCGAGCTGGCCGCCCATCCTCGCCCCGTAGCTGTACTTGAACGGCGGCACCACCGTCTGCTCGCTGAACTTCCTGCGGTAGAGCGCCAGCCGGTCCGGGTCGCCGTACCGCGCGATGATCGGATCGTCCCCGCTGACCCGCGCGATCTCGAACAGCACGGACGGTGCCTCGATGACCGGACCCCGATCGTCGTCGGCGAGGGTGCCCGCCGACCATACATGGCGCATCAACCTGATCCACGCCTCCCCACACGACGCCCATTCTGCTGGGCCGGGCATTTATCCCTCCATATTGGAAATTGGGTACGGGTTGCGAGGAAGCCGGCGCCGTCTGCTGACGTTGCAGCGGATGTAGTAGACGCCGTAGTGCACCAGCGCGACGAGCAGGATGCCGGTCATGAGCAGGAGCAGGTTGGGCTCCTGGCCGCTGAGGCCGGTGACGCCGACGGTCAGGTAGGTCGAGTTGACCGTGGCGAGCACCATGACGTTGACGCCCGGCCAGGCGAGCGGTGCGTAGGTCTCGGGGAAGCGCGGATCGACCGGCAGGTTCGGGCTCCAGTCGAGGTCGTCCCTGAGTTTCGTGGTGTACAGCAACCGGAAGTTGTTGATCGCGCGGGCGGTGCGGGCGTGCGCGTTGACGGCCTCGATGAGGCGCAGGTACGGCAGCACGCTCAGCACGCCGAACGCGACGACCAGGGCGAACAGGTACCACGGGACGGCCTGCCACCTGGTGAGGCTCTGCGGGTCGACCACCTTGGCGCTGGCCAGCGCGATGGCGGCGAAGAACGGCCCCGACAGCAGGCTCAGCGAGAGCCTGGTCATCTTCAGCCGCTCCTCCTTCGCGGCGAGGTGGACCGCGTAGACACCGTTGAAGTCCACCGCTGCAAGCTGGAGGAACTGGCTCGGCGCCAGGTCGTCCTCCTTGACCATGCGATGGGGGATCTTTCGCATGAGCGCGCTCCTGGTTGCTGTGACTCCAGTATGAGCGCATTTTTCAGGAATGGGCCGAGATTCCTACCAATTGTTCCAACAAATCTCAACTCACCGAAGTCAGGTGAGTCAGGCTCTCCGCATGATCGATGTACGCCGACGGGAGACCGTACAGCAGGGCCGCCATCTCCCGGTCGTGGATCACCGGCAGGGCGGCCACCGCGTCGCCGGCCAGGCCCCTGCAGTACGCGATCGTGTCGGCCGTCATGCGGCTCGCCCGCACCCTGCGCAGCACCTCCGCCACCTGCTCGTCGGTGATGCCCCGGCCCGGCAGCTCGCCCAGCTCGATCCCCGACATGAGCAGGGGAAGGCTGTAGACGCCCTGCCGCAGGTCGTTGCCCGCCGGCTTGCCGAGCTGCTCGCTGGTGGCGGTCAGGTCCAGCAGGTCGTCGAGCACCTGGAAGATCAGCCCGAACTTCTCCCCGTACGTCGCCATCCGCGCCCTGTCCTCGGCCGGCGCGTGCGCGCACACCGCCGCCACCAGGCAACCGGCCCTGAAGAGCGCGGCCGTCTTGCCGGTGATGGACCGCAGCGCGCTCTCCCGGGTACGCGCCGCGTCGAACAGGGCGGCCGTCTCCAGGTACTGGCCCTCCGCCAGCTCCACCACGGCCGCCGCCAGCACCTCCGCCACCGGCCTCGACACGTGGGTGATCGCCGCCAGCCCGGCCCTGGCCAGCATGAAGTCCCCGATCACCAGCGCCTTGCCGTCGCCCAGCTCGGCGTTGAGCGTCCTGGCGCCCCGGCGTTCGGTGGCCCGGTCCATGAGGTCGTCGTGCACCAGCGAGCCCGCGTGGACGAGCTCGACGCAGGCGGCGGCCGTGATCACGCGGCGGTCGGGCGTCTTGCCGAGCGCGAGGGAGGTGGCCAGCGTCATGGCGGGCCGCAGCCGCTTGCCGCCCGCCGAGACGACGCGTCCGGCGCCGGCGTTGATGGCGGGCAGCGCGGAGGAGCCGCTCAGCCGCCGGATCCTGGCTTCCACCTTGGCCAGCCCGGCGGCGATGGCCGGGCTGCGCAGTAGTTGATCCATGGTGCCCAGCCTGCGTCCCGGCCCCTGAGCCACGCCTGAGAAACGCTGAGGGGCCTCTCAGCGTGCCCTTCAGCGAGCGCGGGCGGTACGCGCCCGTGAGCCCTTCAGCGAGTGCGGGCGGCACGACGCCGGTGGGCCCTTCAGCGGGCGCGGGCAGCCGGCGCTCGGGTGAGCTCGCAACGGCCGTCGGCGCACTGCCGTCGCAAGCGGCCCATCGAGACGGTCTGCACCAGCCCGATCGCCCAGCACGCGGGGCAGCCGCGCAGGGCGAGCAGGCCGAGCGGGGCGAGCGCCAGGCTCGCCAGGCCGAGCACCGGGATCAGCGCGACCGAGCCGATCAGCGCGCCGAACCCGGCCGCGCCGCGCAGCAGGTGCCGCGGCAGGGACGTGCTCGCGAAGCTCCTGCCACCAGCCGTCCCGGCCGGCCGCGACGCCTCCGTCACGTCGCCGGCCGTCGCCGCCTCGCGGGACGACTCCGTCACGGCCATCTCCGCCTTCCTGAGTACGTCAGTCATCGCCGCCTCCCACGGACGCGCTCTCCAGTGAGCGGTGCACCGCCGCGCGGGCGCGGTGCAGCCGCGACTTCATCGCCGGGACGCTGAGGCCCAGCGCCCCGGCCACCATCCGGCCGCTCAGCCCCTGGACGTCACGCATGATCAGCACGTTCCGCTGGTCGGCGGGGAGCGCGGCGACGGCCGCCGCCACCCTGTCGGCCTCCAGCCGCCGCATGACCTCGTCCTCGGCCGACATCGCCCGCGTCTCGCCGCCGGGCTCGGGCGGCCGCCGCAGCGACAGGCGGGCCCGGCGCAGGCACTCGTTGCGCACGATGCGGAACATCCACGAGGCCAGCGCGCCCGTCGCCCGCAACGTGCCGATCTTCCGGTACAGGATGATCAGCGCCTCCTGGGCGGCGTCCTCCGCGTCCTCGGGCGTGGCGCACAACGTGCGGGCGAAGCGCCGTACGTGCGGGTGCGAGCCGGACACCAGCGCGGAGATCGACTCGACGTCGCCGCGCTGCGCCGCGACGATCAGCCGCTCGCCCGGCCAGGTGGACTCACCCACGCGAACGACCCCTCCTGCGCAGCGCCACGACGCAGGCGCAGACGAGCACGGCCCCGACGGCCACGGCGACGACGGCGGCAACTGACATGACAACCTCCCGCTATTCCGATTCAGCACTTATGAGAGGCGCCCACCGTCGCGGAGGATTCGCGTGAGGGGATCCTTGATCTCAGTGAACTATCCCGGAGGAGTGCATCGCGTGACCGAATCATCCGGCGAGGTCCTCTACGTCGTCGTCAGCGCCGCGGAAACGGCGGCCGAGGTCGGCAGGCTCGTCACCCTGGCTCAGGACGAGGGGTGGATCGTGCAGATCGTGGCCACCCCGTCCGCGCTGGACTTCATCGACGTGGCCGAGCTGGAGCGCCGGACGGGCCGGCCCGTGCGCACCCGCTACCGCAAGCCGCACGAGCCGAAACCGCCCAGGGCCGACGCCATGATCGTGGCGCCCGCCACGTTCAACACGATCAACAAGTTCGCCCAGGGCATCACCGACACCTACGCCCTGGGCGTGCTGGCGGAGGCGCCGGGGCTGGGCATTCCGGTGGTCGTGCTGCCGTTCGTCAACGACGCGCTGGCCGCCCGGACACCGTACCGCCGCAGCCTGGAGGACCTGCGTGCCGACGGCGTACGCGTGGTGCTGGATCCGGGGGACGACCCCTGGGGGCGGGCGCTGGCGGAGTTGGGTGTCAGGCCGTCCAAGCGGCGATGAGGTCCCTGAGTCCGTCCAGGGGGATTGTGTCTGACACCGTGTGAGGCCTTATGCCAGGATGTGCCGACTTTGGAGGAGGTACATCGTGGGAATGGCGGAGCGGGTCGATGAGGTCCTGCGCGGGGGTGGGGCGCCGCACGTGCACGGGGTCGTGGTGCTGCGTGGCGGGGAGGTCGTCCTGGAGCGGTACGGCGCCGGGGCCGACCACGCGATGAACGTGCCGCTCGGGCACGTGGAGTTCGACCGGGACACGCTGCACGACCTCAGGTCCGTGTCCAAGAGCGTGGTCGCGCTCGTGTACGGGATCGCGCTGGGCGAGGGGCTGGTGCCGGAGCCGGGTGCCTCGCTGGTGCGGCAGTTCCCCGAGTACGGGATCGCGGGGCGGGAGCATCTCACCGTCGAGCACGCCCTGACCATGACTCTCGGGCTGGAGTGGGACGAGCAGCTTCCCTACACCGACCCGGCCAACAGCGAGATCGCGATGGAGCTCGCCCCCGACCGGCACCGGTACGTGCTGGAGCGGCCCGTCGTGGAGGAGGCGGGCAAGCGCTGGCACTACTGCGGCGGCGCCACGGCGCTGATCGGCGAGATCATCACCCGGGGCGCCGGGCGGTCGCTGGCGGAGTACGCGGCGGACAAGCTGTTCGCGCCGCTGGGCATCTCCGCCCACGAGTGGTCCAAGGGGGACGACGGGGTCACGAGGGCGGCGTCCGGGCTGCGGCTGCGGCCGGTGGACCTGGCCGCCGTCGGGCAGCTCGTGCTCGACGGCGGCAGGGACGTCGTGCCCGGCGAGTGGATCGAGGAGATGCTGCGGCCCCGCGTGGCGATGGAGGGCGGGGGCGGTTACGGCTACCAGTGGTACCTCGGTGACGGTGGGCGGCGGGCCGAGGGGATCGGGAACGGCGGCCAGCGGCTCGTGGTGGTGCCCGGGGAAGGGCTGGTCGTGGCGGTGACGGCCGGGGAGTACGACACGGGGATCGGCAGCTCCCAGGCCGTGCTGGACGCCGTGCTCAGGGGGTGAGCAGGACGCGGCCGGTCACCGCGCGGCTCTCCAGGAGGCGGTGGGCGTCGGCGGCCCGCTCCAGGGGGAGCGTGCGGGCGAGGTACGCCTCGCTCCGGCCCGAGGCCAGCCTGGCCAGCATCTCCGGGTAGTGCGTGCCGAAGACCTGCCCGGCCCAGGCGGGGCCGCTGCAGCCGGTCACGGTCACGCCACGGGTCATCAGGTCGGCGGCGGTGACGGCGGGCTGCTCGCCGCTCAGCAGGCCGTAGTAGAGCATGCGGCCGGTGCCGGGGGTGAGGTGGCCGAGCACCTGGCCGGCCGGCGCGCCGCCGATCGCTTCGAAGGCCACGTCCACGTCCGGCAGGGCGGCGGGCCAGCCGGGGGAGCTGTGGTCGAGCACGGTGTCCGCGCCGAGCTCGGCGGCCCGGTCGCGCTTGGCGGGGGATCCGGCCGTGGCGATCACGTGGCCGGCGCCGAACTCCTTGGCGTGGCGCACCAGGTAGGTCCCCACCGAGCTGGTGCCGGCCTCGACCAGGACCGTTTCCCCGCCGGTCAGGGCCGCCTTGTGCAGCAGGGCGAGCGCCAGCGCGCCGGGGGTGGCTCCCGCCAGTGCCTGCTCGGGGGTCAGGCCGTCCGGCACCGGGCTGGTCATGGCGGCCGGGAGCAGCACGTACTCGGCGTACGCGCCGAGCCCGCCCGTCACCCCCACCAGCGTGCTGCCGATCAGCCTCTCGGCCACGCCCTCGCCCACCTCGACGACCTCGCCCGTCACCTCCGCGCCGATCACAGTGGGCAGGGGGAGCGGGAACGGGAGCGTGCCCGCGCGGATCTGGGTCTCGGCGTAGCTGACGCCGATGGCGCGGGCACGGATCAGGACCTGCCCGGCTTCGGGGCGCGGGCGGGGGAGGTCGCTGAGCTGCAGCTTGTCCGGCTCTCCCGTGGCTGTCAGGACGATCGCGCGCATGGTTGCTCCGGTTAAGTTGACCGATGGTCCACTTAATATATGGACCAGTGGTCAAGTTGTCCATGGGAAAGAATTGCCGGATGGAACGTCGAGAGCGGGCCGACGCCGCCCGTAACAGGCAGGCCATCCTGCGGGCGGCCGAGGAGCTGCTGCGGCGTCACCCGCCCGAGCAGGTCTCCGTCGAGCGGGTCGCGGCCGCCGCCGGCGTCGGCAAGGGGACGGTCTTCCACCGGTTCGGCAGCCGTACCGGGCTCATGCGCGAGCTCATGGCCGAGCGGGCCCGCGAGCTGGAGCAGGCCGTCGCCGAGGGGCCGCCGCCGCTCGGGCCCGGCGCGGAGCCGGTGGAACGGCTGGTCGCGTTCCTGGCCCGCGTGGCCGAGCTGGGGGCGCGCAACGGGAACCTCATGGCGGCGCACGAGCACGCCATGGCCACCAGGAAGGGTGCCGCCGAGGAGCGCAGGGAGAGCAACCCGATCTACGTGTCCTGGCATCGGCACGTGTCCGGGCTGATCGCCCGAGGGCGGCCCGACGTGGACGCCGAGGAGATCGCCCACATGTTGCTCGGCACCCTGCACATGGAGCCGATCGCGAGCCAGCTGCGGGCGGGGGAGCACGAGCGGCTGGCGGCGAGCTTCGCCGAGCTGGTCAGAGCGCTGTTCGGAGCGGGAGGTGGGTGACGGCTGAGCGGAAGGCTGTCACGGCCGCGACGATCGCCGGGTGGCCGCCGTTCCCCCGCCTGAACGCCGCCAGCGTGCGGCGGCTCAGCGGCAGGCGGGTGAGCCGTACGCCGGGCGGTGGGCCGGTCGCCGCCAGGTGAGGGACGAGCGCGACCCCCTGGCCGGCCGCGGCGAAGGCGAGCACGGTGTCGAAGTCGTCGAGATGGTGCCGTACGACCGGCTCGAACCCGGCCGCCTGGCAGGCCCTGATCGCCATCGTGTGGCAGAGCGTGCCGGGCTTGTTGGTGATCCACGCCTCGTCCCGGGCGGCGGCGATCGAGGGCCGGTCCGTGAGGTACATCGGCTCGCTGAACAGCGGCTCGGTCTCGATCGACGCGTCGGTGACCGGCGGGACGAAGTCGTACTCGTGCACGAGCGCCACGTCCAGCTCTCCCGCGCGCAGCGCCGCCGAGACGTGCGCCGGGTCGATCTCGGCCACCATCGGCTCCAGCCCCGGGTGGGCGCCGGTCAGGCCGGCGAGGGCGGGCGGCAGCAGCACGCGGGCCGCCGTGGGGAACGCGCCGATCCGCAGCGGCCCCGACGGCCCGCCCCGCGCGGCGGCGAGCGCCGCCGAGGCGCGTTCGAGCTGCTCCAGCACGGCCTGCGCGTGCTCGACGAGGAGCTGCCCCGCGGGCGTCAGCGTGACCGTGCGCCCCGTGCGTTCGAGCAGTGGCACGCCCGCCTCCCGTTCCAGCGCGCTGAGCTGCTGGGAGACGGCCGACGGCGTGAACGTGACCGCCTCGGCGACCGCGGCGATCGTGCCGCGCCTGGCGAGCTCGCGCAGGAGGTGGAGCTTGCGTGGATCGAGCATAAGCTCAGCTTAAGCTCAACCGTAGAAATCCGCGCTGGTGCTAACGGGTTGCCGTCGGCCAAGCTCGAAGCATGTTGAGAGGAATCCACGTACCGCTGGTCACGCCGTTCGACGCGTCGGGCGAGGTGGCCGTGGACGCGATCGAGAAGCTCGGCCGGCAGGTGCTGGACCAGGGGGCCGCCGGCCTGGTGGCGCTGGGCACCACCGGCGAGGTGGCCGCGCTCGACCCCGGCGAGCGGGCCCGGGTGATCGAGGCGTGCGCGCAGGTGTGCGCCGAGCGGCAGGCGTTGCTGACCGTGGGGGTGACGGGCGGCGACACCCGCTCCACGGCCCGGGCGCTGCGGGAGCTGCCGCCGGGGGTGGGGGCGGCGCTGGTGACGGTCCCGTCCTTCCTGCGGCCCGGCGAGCGCGGGGTCGTCGCGCACTTCGCGGCGCTGGCCGAGGAGACGCCGGTGCCGCTGGTGATCTACCACATCCCGTACCGGACCGGGCAGGCCGTCGGCGCCGCCACGCTGCGCGAGCTCGGCGCGCACCCGATGATCGCGGGGATGAAGTACGCGGCCGGCGGCATCACCCAGGAGACGGTGGAGCTGCTCGCCGACCTGCCCGAGGGCTTCGAGGTGGTGTGCGGGGACGACGTGTTCGTCTCGCCGCTGCTCGCGATGGGGGCCGTGGGCGGCATCCTCGCCTCCGCGCACGTGGAGACGGGCGCGTTCGTGGAGCTGGCCGAGGCCTGGCACGCGGGCGACGTCGTACGGGCGAGGGCGCTCGGGCGCCGGCTGGCCCGGCTGTCCGCGTCGCTGTTCGCCGAGCCGAACCCCACCGTGCTCAAGGGCGTGCTGCACGCCCGTGGCCTGATCCCCACGCCCGACGTGCGGCTGCCGCTGGTGCCGGCCAGTGCCGAGGCGGTGTCGCAGGCCCTCGCCTAGATCCCGTCCATCGTGATATTTCGTTCGGTGGAACGAAATATCACGCGTAAGGGGAGGCTGTGGCGGAAGAGGAGCGGCGGAAGAGCCTGCTGGACGCGCTCGGCGCGGCGGCCCGGGAGCAGAGCGACGCCACGGTGAGACACCGCGACGCGGTGGGGGCGCGGCTCGGGCTGGGCCCGGCCGAGGAGAAGGCGCTCGACCTGCTGCGCCGCCTCGGGCCGCTGACGGCCGGAGAGATCGGGCAGCACGCGGGGCTGGCTCCGGCGACGGTCAGCGGGCTGATCGACCGGCTGGAGGGCAAGTGGCTGGTGCGGCGGGTACGTGACCTGCGGGATCGGCGGCGGGTCATCGTCGAGATCAACCACGAGCGGCTGGCCGGGTTCGCGGAGCTGTCCGAGCCGTACGCGGCGGCGCTGGAACGCGTGTACGCGCACTACAACGACGACGAGCTGGCAGTGATCCTCGACTGGGTCCACCGGTCCACGGCCGCGCAGCGGGAGGCCACCCGCGCGCTCGCCGGAGAATAAGGGGTGGACACGAAGGCGGATCAGGGTTAGCGTTTCCGACCGATATGGGTTCCCTGTGATTCTCGCGCCAGAGGCGCACACGCGTTGAGCTGACTGCTCCGCCTGTGCCGCCTCATACGGTCATTTCCCGAGCGAGAAGAGGGGGTGGGCCCTTTATGCGTACTGCTGCTGCCCAACTGGCACTTACCGAGATCACCAAGCGTTACGACACCCGCGTCGTGCTGGACCGCGTGTCCTTCACGGTCAGACCCGGCGAGCGGATCGGGGTGATCGGCGACAACGGGGCGGGCAAGTCGACGCTGCTCAAGCTCATGGCGGGCGTCGAGCGGGCCGACAACGGCGAGGTCACGGTCGTCGCGCCCGGCGGGGTGGGATACCTGCCGCAGTCCCTGGAGCTGCCGCCGCACGCGACGGTGGCGGACGTCATCGACCTGGCGCTGGCCGAGCTGCGCGAGCTGGAGGCCCGGATGCGGGCCGCCGAGCACGCGCTTGCGGAGCCGGACCCCGAAGCGGGCGCGGGACGCGAGGGGCAGGCCGGCGGTTCCACCGGGCCCGCGGCGGTCTACGCCCGGCTGGTGGCGGAGTTCGAGGCGCGCGGCGGTTACGAGGCCGACGTGCGGGTGGACGCCGCGCTGCACGGGCTCGGGCTGCCGGGGCTGGACCGGGCGCGCCCGGTCGGCACCCTGTCCGGCGGCGGACGGTCCCGTCTCGCCCTGGCCGCCACCCTGGCGGCCGACCCCGAGCTGCTGCTGCTCGACGAGCCGACCAACGACCTGGACGACCGGGCCGTGGCCTGGCTCGAACAGCGGCTGCGCGCCCACCGGGGCACCGTGGTGGCGATCACGCACGACCGGGTGTTCCTGGAGCGGGTGACCGCCACGATCCTGGAGGTCGCCGAAGGGCAGGTGCGCCGTTACGGGGACGGGTACCCGGGCTACCTCGTGGCCAAGGCCGCCGAGCGGGCGGCGCGGCTGCGGGCGTACGAGGAGTGGAAGCAGGAGCTGGCCCGGCACTCCGGGCTGGTCACCGCGAACGCCGGCCGCATGGCCGCCATACCGCGCAAGATGGCCAAGGCGGGCATGGGCACCGGGACCTGGCGGGCCCGGTCGCGCACGCACGGCGCGGCCGGGCGCGTACGGCAGTCGCAGCAGCGGATGCGGTGGCTCAGGGACAACCCGGCGTCCCGGCCGCCCGACCCGCTCCGCTTCACGCCTGCCTTCGCGACGGATGCGGTGGACGGCGACGTGGCCGTGCTCGACGGGGTGCGGGTGGGGAGCCGGCTGCGGCTGGACGCCCTCACCGTGCGCTCCGGCGAGCGGCTGCTCGTCACGGGTCCGAACGGCGCGGGCAAGACCACGCTCATGCGGGTGCTGGCCGGGGAGCTCCAGCCGGACGCGGGCACGGTACGGAGGTCGGGCCGGATCGGCCACCTCAGGCAGGACGAGCCCGCCGGGCCGCCGGACCGGACCGTGCTGGGGGCCTACGCCGCCGGCCGGCCGGGCTCGCTCGACGAGCACGCGGACGCGCTGCTGGCCCTGGGCCTGTTCCGGCCCTCGGACCTGCGGTTGCGCCTGGGCGAGCTGTCGTACGGGCAGCGACGCAGGGTCGAGCTGGCCCGCCTGGTCAGCGAGCCCGTGGACCTGCTGCTGCTCGACGAGCCGACGAACCACCTCTCGCCGCAGCTCGTCGAGCAGCTGGAGGAGGCGCTGACCTCGTACGAGGGCGCGCTGGTGATCGTCACCCACGACCGCCGCATGCGCGCCGCCTTCACCGGCTCCCGCCTGGAGCTGCACGAGGGCTCAGCGCTCTGACTCCCTGATGGCCGTGCCGACCTCGCCCACCCGGTCGGCCAGCAGGCCGATGGCGCCCACCGCCCGCACCACCGGGTCGTCCTCGGCCCCGCCCAGGGCCCTGGCCTTGAGGTAGGCCGCCTTGACCGCCGCCCAGCGCTCCGCCTGGGCGGGGGTCAGGCGGCCGCGCAGCTCGGCGAGCTTGAGCAGGTTCGCCTCCGCGTCGGAGGTGAGGGTCTGCGCCTCGCCGAGGTAGTGGTCGTCGATCACCGCTTCCAGCTCGTCGTCGTTCATGGCGGGCACGATGCGCTCGGCCAGCTTGTTCATGTTCCGGTAGGAGCCCTGCAGCCGGTACGGCGGCTCCGTACGGGCCGCGTCCGACTGGGCGGCGGAGGCGATGTAGGCCTGGTTGTTGGCCAGCACCACCTCCTGCACCCGCACCAGCTTGGCCAGGACGCTGAGCAGCTGGTCCAGTTCGGGCTTGGTGTAGGGGTGCCTGAGCTGGTCGGGGCGGACCGCCGGGTCGCCCTTCGCCAGGCGGACGAGCAGCTCCACGTCCGTGCGGTCGCGGCCGGAGAGCGGCGCGAGGACGGGATTGGAGGTGAGGGCGTTGTCCACGTAGCTCAGCGCGAACAGCTCCTCCTTGCCTGACAGCACGTCGCCCAGGTTCCACACGTCGGCGCGGTTGGCCAGCATGTCGGGGATGCGGAAGCGCTGCCCCGACTCCGTGTACGGGTTGCCCGCCATGCACACCGCGAACCGCTTGCCGCGCAGGTCGTACGTCCTGGTGCGGCCGTTCCACACGCCCTCGATGCGGCGCTGGGCGTCGCACAGCGAGATGAACTTCTGCAGCAGCTCCGGCGAGGTGTGCTGGATGTCGTCCAGGTAGAGCAGGGTGTTGTTGCCCGCCTCCAGCGCGAACGAGATCTTCTCCACCTCGTGCCTGGCCGTCGCGTCGGGCGCGTCGGCCGGGTCCAGCGAGGTGACCTCGTGGCCCAGCGCGGGGCCGTTGACCTTGACGAAGACCAGGCCGAGGCGGCTGGCGACGTACTCCATCAGCGTCGTCTTGCCGTAGCCGGGCGGCGAGATGAGCAGGAGCAGGCCCATCTGGTCGGTACGCTTGCCCGCGCCCGCCGCGCCGAGCTGCTTGGCCAGGTTGTCGCCGATCAGCGGCAGGTACACCTCGTCGAGCAGGCGGTTGCGCACGAAGGCGCTCATGACCTTCGGCCGGTACTCGTCCAGGCGCAGGCGGCGGCGCTCGGCCTCGACCAGCTCGTTCCTGCGGCGCTGGTAGGCGCGGTAGGCCGGGACGCGCTCCCGGGCGAAGCGCCGGGTCCTGGGCAGGAGCTCGTCGAGGCGGATCTCCAGCTTGCGGTCCTTGATCCGCGGGTGGGCGCCGAGGAGGCCGTCCACGGTGTCCGCGGTGGTGGCGCTGGAGTCGTGGCGGGGCAGGTGGTCGCAGAGCTGTACGGCCAGCGCCTCCGCCACCTCCGGCCCCTGGTGGTAGGCGGTGAGCCAGGCCTGGGCGAGCTGGACGCGCTCGGGAAGGGGCAGCGCCTTGAGGTCGTCCTCGAACTCGCGCAGCTTGACCGGCCCGAGGGCGTGCCGGAACCCGTCGAGGAGGTCGAGGGCAGGCTTGGCGGTGACGAAGCCGGCGGGCGTGCTGGCCAGCTCCTCGACGAGGTATTCGCCGGCGAGGTCCACCGCGGGCAGGCCCAGGCCCGGCAGGAACGCGGCGATCGACCTGTCCAGCTCGTCGGCGAGCGAGCCCAGGGCGGGCGTGATGCCGAAGATCGTGCGGGCTCTGACCAGCGACGCGGCCCGGGCGGCCAATGTTTTACGTGAAACCTCGTCCGTCCCGAATGTCCAGAAGAGCTGCGCCGCCGCCCTGGTCGCGGCGGGATAGCGCAGCAGCCCGGCGCCCTCCCGCAGCCGCACCAGCGTGTCGAGGATGAGCGTGGCGTCGTGGTCGTGGACCCCGCGCTCGTAGCCCTCGTCGTAGCGTTCCTCGGCGGCCCGGCGGACGAGCTCGTCCAGCGGCGCGCCCGCCGTCACCGAGTCGAGCAGCGAGGCGGCCAGGTGCTCGCCCCGGTAGACGTCCGCGGTCTCGGAGACCAGCACCTGGTCCCAGAACGGCCGGGTGTCGTCGAAGGAGGCGGGCACGGGCGCCCGGTAGTCGGTGCCGGTGATTGCGAAGTTCATCGACCCGTCGTGCGGCACCAGCGTCAGGTCGATCGGCTGGGTGTTGACGGCGAAGCGGTGGTGGCCCAGGCGCAGGGTCTCGCCGCCGTCCGAGAAGAGGTCGAGGCGGTCCCGCAGCGCCCGCCCCGCCTCCTGCTGGGCCGCCTTCACCCTGCCGTCGAGCTCCTCGGCCCGCACGGCGTCGCCCAGCCTCCGCAGGTCGGCGGCGGCCGAGCGGACCTTGGCCACCATCGGGTCGGTCGCGAAGTAGGTGTTGACCTCGTCCGGCGAGGACAGCGTCCCCAGCCGCCGGGTGATGCTGCCGAGGATGCGTTCGGCGGAGGCGAAGACGCGGTCGGCGCGGCGGGCGAGGTCGTCGAGCTGGGTCTGCTTGCGGGCCGAGAACGCCTCGTAGACGTCGTCCCGCTTGGCGGCGAGCTGCGCGGCGAAGTCGTCGGACTCGCCGAAGCGGGACTCCAGGTTCTCGACCTGCAGCATCAGCCGCCCGAGCTGCTCGTCGCACTTCTCCGGCGTGTCGGCCATGGCCAGCGCGCCCGTGACGGCCTGCCCCAGCAGGGCGAACTCGGCGGCGAACGCGGCCCGTCCCTCCGCGCCGAGCAGCTCGCGCCGCCGCCCGTCGAGCACGGCCCTGGCCCGGTTCACGCCGCCGAGCACCTCGGCGATGCGGCCCAGGATCGAGGTGCGGACGGTGGCGTCGGCGATGTCCAGCGACCCGACGACCTCGGTGACCACCTCCAGCCCCTCGGCCTGCTCGGCCAGCCGGCCGGCGACGGGCTCGGCCTCGGCCACGGTGCCGATCGCGGCGGCCTCGGCGGCCAGCGCCTCGACGGCCGCGTGGTAGGCGGTGAACGCGTCCTGGCCCGACAGGAACGCGACGGCCCGCTTGCCTGCCGACTCCAGCTCTTCGAGCACGGACGCGGACAGCGAGGTCAGCGCGTCCAGGTCGAGGTAGCGGATCTCGCGCAGCGTCACCAGGTGCCCCTGGGCGCGCCGCAGCGTGGCCAGCAGGGTGACCCAGGCGTCGGCGGTGGCCGGGTCGTCGGCCCTGGCGCGGCGGACGAGCTGGGTGGTCTCCTCCGTGGCCGTGGCCAGGGTCTGCGCGGCCTGGCGGGTGAGCTGCTCGACGTTCTCGTACTCGTCGAGCACCTGCTCGGCGGTGGCGCGCACGTCGGCGAGCGGCCCGAGCAGGCCGTGCTCGCCGAGCCAGTGGTAGGAGTCGAACGCCCGGGTGCAGGCGGCGATCAGGCCCTCGAACGTGCCGGCCGACGGCGCCATCTCCTCGACCATGCGCGCCACGGACAGGCAGTCGGAGATGCCGCGGACGAGCTCGGCGTTGCCGATGCGCTCCAGCGGTCCCGTGCCGGTGGGCTGGGCGGCGGCGTAGGTGTCCGACACGTACGGCGTCTGCCACACCTGCATCGGGTGCACCCGCGTCGGCTCCTCGGAGGTGGCGCGGAAGACCACCATGGTGCCGTCGTCGAACAGCGAGTACCCGTGGCAGACGATGGGGGTGGCCACCTCCTTCCTGATCACGTTGTACGGCAGCAGCAGCGACCGCCCGTCGCCCCTGGCGTGGAAGACGTACAGGACGTCCTCGCCGTTGGGGGAGCGGACGACCCGCTCGAACTCCAGGTCCGTCACGTCCGTGTCGAACGTCTTGCTGACCCCCGTGGCCAGGTAGTAGCCGCCGGGGAAGATCAGCCCCTGGTCCTCGGGCAGCCGCTGGCAGGCCTGCCCGATGCCGTCGAGCCGGACGACCGCCTTGGTGCGGACGTTGAAGACCAGGTGCCGCCGGCCGGTCTCCTTGTACGGCCGGATCCGCATGAGGATCAGCGGCCCCACGCGGGCGTACTCGACGTCGGCGTCCGCCAGGCTCTGCAGCGGCTCGGCGACAGGCTCGGAGTAGATGCCGGCGCCGGTCTCCGTGTTGTCCTCGATCTTGATGGTGAGGTCGCCGCCGACGGTCTCGACGAACACCTCGCCGCCGATGGAGATGTGCGGGTGGCGGCCGAGCACGTGGTCGTCGCGGGTGGTGGGCGTCCACTCGAAGTCGTGGGACGGGGGGAACGTGTGGTCCCGCTCCCCGCGATTGTCCTGATATCTCGGGACCCCGCCGGTGCTGACCGTCCAGCGCAGCACCCGCGTGTCCGCCGGCCCGGTCCGGAACACGGCCAGCAGCTTGCCCTCGACCCGCCGCAACTGCTGGAGCCTGGTCTCCTTGTAGTAGCGGTAGAGCTCGGCGAAGTCCTTCCTGAACGCCGGGTCGTCCAGCGCCTCCAGCTTGTCGGCGTCGAACCGGAAGGCGTCGCCGTCCCTGGAGAAGCGGTGCACGGCGAACACGTCCGCCACCGTCGTCTCCGGTTTGAGCCCGATGAAGACGTTGTAGCCGAAGAGCATCACGTTCCCCAGGGAGACGATGTCCCTGGGGACGCAGTTGTTCTCGGTCCTGATCCGCTCGGTGCCCAGCAGGCGCAGCTCCGCGCCGCCGAAGACGCTCAGCCGCTCCTGGTTGACCGCCTCGGCCGCCGCGGCCAGGGTCCTGGCCTGCGCCTGGAGGCGGTTACGCAGGACTTCGTACGTCCCCGCCTCCAGCTCGGTCGTCGTCATCATGCTCACCTGGCGCCGGCCAGCGCCGCCACCGGCGAGTCGGCCACGCCGAGCCTGCGGGCCGTCTCCAGCAGCTCACCGAGCGCCGTCGACTGCGGGCCGCCGTCCTGGATGAGCCGCATGAGCAGCGCGGACACGGTCAGGTTCTTCAGGTCCTCGGTGCTGACGCCGCCGACCACGCTCGCGAGGTCGGCCGCCAGGCTGGCGCTGCCGTTGACGTACGGCGAGACGATCGCCCCGGCGACCCGCGAGTGGTCCACGAAGCCGTCCACGACCTTGCCCGCGGTGATCGAGCCGACCACCTTGTCGAAGAACATCGTGTCGCCGCCGACGATGTCGATGTTGGCCTTGGCCAGCCCGGCCGCCAGCACGCTGGCCTGCGACTCGGCGACCTGCCGGCTGACGTCGATGTGCTTGAGCCTGATCTCCTTGTCGGCCTCCAGGCGCAGGCGGTACTCCTCGTGCGCCCTGCTGGCCTCGTCCAGCGCGGCCATCGCGGCGGCCTTCTGGGTCAGGCCCTCGGCCTCGGCCTTGAGCTTCTCGCCCACGGCGGCGGCGCCGGCCAGGGCCATCGCCTGCTCGCCCGCGGCCTGCGCCTTGAGCCGGTCGCCCTCGACCAGCGCCATGGCCCTGGCCCCGTCGGCCTCGGCGGCCAGCTTCTCCTTCAGCACCAGCGCCTCGGCGCGGCCCACCTTCTCGATGGCCTCGGCGTCGCGCTCCCTGACCTGTACCTGCGCCAGGCCGGAGGCGGCGGTCTCGGCCTGGACGCCCTCGGCCAGCCGCATCTTGGCCCTGGCCTCCAGCTCGGCCGCCTGCTGGCGCGCCTCGGCGAGCACGAGCTCCTCGCGCGCCCTGAACTTGGAGGCGGCCTCGGCGGCCTCGGCGGCCTTGATGTCCTTGACCAGGTTCTCCTGGGCCTCGGCCTCGGCGGCGATGATCACCTGCTGGCGGGTGCGCTCGGCCTCCTCGACCACCCGCAGCCGCTTGATCGACTCCTCCTGCTCGGCCACGGTCTTGTCGACCGCGATGCGCTCGCGGATGACCTCGGCGATCGACCGCTTCTCGGTCTCGACCTCCTTGTCCTTGGCGATGCGCGACAGCTCGGTCTCCCGCTCGCGGGCGATGACCTCCAGCAGCCGGTCCTTCTCGATGCGCTCGGACTCGATGGCGATCACGCGCTCGCGGTTCTTCTCGGCGACGGCGATCTCGCGGGCCCGGTTCTCGTTCTGCACGCCGAGCTGCTCGTCGGTCTTCATGTGCGCGGCCTGGGCGCGCAGCCGCTCCTCGGCCTGCACGCGGGCGATCTCGGCCTCCTCGCGCGCCTTGACGGTCTCGATCTCGCGGCGCTGCTTGAGCTCGGCGTCGGCCTGGCGGCGCTCCAGCTCCAGGATGGCCTCGCGGGCGTCCACGTTCTGGCGGGTGATCTCCTTCTCCTCGCTGCGCTGGAACTCGTTCGTGCGCACGTGCTCGATGGCCGTCAGCTCGGTGATCTTGCGGATGCCCTGCGCGTCGAGGATGTTGCTCTTGTCGAGCTGGTGCAGCGCGGTCTGCTCCAGGTAGTCGATCGCGGCGTCCTCGAGGCTGTAGCCGTTCAGGTCGGTGCCGATCAGCCGGACGATCTCGTCACGGAACTCGTCGCGCTTGGTGTAGAGGTCGACGAAGTCGAGCTGCTTGCCGGCGGTCTTGAGCGCCTCGGAGAACTTGGCGTTGAACAGTTCCTGGAGCGTTCCCTCGTCGCTGGCGCGGGCGGTGCCGATGGCCTGGGCGACCTTGATGACGTCCTCGGCGGTCTTGTTCACGCGGACGAAGAACGTGATCTTGATGTCGGCCCTGATGTTGTCCCGGCAGATGAGCCCCTCGCGGCCGGTCCGCTCGATCTCGATGGTCTTGACCGAGATGTCCATGATCTCGGCCTTGTGGACCACGGGCAGCACCACGGCGCCGGTGAACGTCACGTCGACCTTGTTGACTTTCGAGACGATCAGCGCCTTGCCCTGCTCGACCTTGCGGAAAAGGCGGCCGATGACGAAGAGGAGACCGATCACGATGACGAGGATGACGGCCAGGAAAATCCCGAAGCCAGTGGAGATGACGTCCATCAGTGCTCGCTTTCGTACGGCATGACCCAGAAGAATTCGCCGTCTTTGTCGTATTCGAAGATGAGTGCGTTGTCGCCGCGGGCGAGGCGGTCCTGGCCGGTCGTGCGGACCTGCACGACCGCGGAGGAGCCGTCGGCGGCGGTGACCTCGGCCTGGCCGAAGTCCGGTGTGGCCGTGCCGGTGCGGATCACGCACATCTGGCCGACGAAGTCGCCACGCGAGCGCGTGTCCCCCTCGGGGAACAGCCTGCGTAGCGGCGTCAGCAGGCCGCGCACGGCCAGCCAGGCCAGGGCCACCGCGGCGAAGGGCACGGCGATGAGCGCGCCGGCCGGCGCCGGCACGCTGCCGATCAGGCAGAGCAGCCAGGCCAGCGCGATGAGCAGTGAGAGCGTGACCCCCGCTGGGACTCCCCCGAGGCCCAGCCACGTGGCGTCGTCATCCGCCTCGAAGAGGCCGGTGATGACGGTCAGCCAATAGACGGCGACCACCACGAGAAGGAAAGTGAAAATGACAGTCGGAAAGCTCAGTGCGATGTGTAAGAAGTCGGTCATCCCGCCTCGGTGCTACAAGTCCCCCTGTGATGTCCTGTCGGACTATATACAGATAAAGCACACCTAAAGCAGAAAGTTCCCGAACCGGTTGGTGTCTTGACCTCAAGTGTGGTTGAGGCAGCAGGCTGGCCCGCATGACAGAACTGATGAGAGCGGCGGCGTTCGCCGAACCCGGTGGCCCCGAGGTGCTGAAGGTGATGGAGTTGCCCGCGCCCCAGGCGGGCCCGGGACAGGTGCGGGTACGCGTGCGGGCGGCCGGGGTGCAACCGTTCGACGCGGCCGTGCGGGCGGGGTGGCTGCCGCCGTACCTGGGGGAGGTCGCCTTCCCGCGCATCCCAGGCAACGAGTTCGCGGGCGTGGTGGACCAGGTGGGCGAGGACGTGACCGGGGTGGCCGTGGGGGCGGAGGTGCTCGGGTTCACGGCGCTGTTCAGCTACGCCGAGTACGTCGTGGTACCAGCGGCCAACGTGACGGCCAAGCCCGCGGGCGTGCCGTGGGAGGTGGCCGGCGGGCTGACCTCGGGCGTGCAGACGGCCGAGCTGGCCATCGACGGGGTGGGCCTGGCCGAGGGCGAGACGTTGCTCGTGCACGGCGCGGCCGGCTCGGTGGGCACGGCGGCCGTGCAGATCGCCAGGAGGCGCGGGGCCACCGTGATCGGCACCGCCCGCGAGGCGAACCACGACTACCTGCGCGACCTGGGCGCCATCCCCGTCGTGTACGGCGAGGGCCTGGCCGACCGGGTGCGCGCGCTCGCCCCGGGCGGCGTCGACGCGGCGCTGGACGGGGCCGGCGGGCACGCGCTGGAGGTCTCGATGGAGCTGGTGAGCGACCGTTCCCGCATCGTCACGCTGGTCGAGCACGGCAGGGCCGCCGAGCTCGGCGTCCGGCTGGTCCAGGGGGACCGCTCGGCCGAGCGGCTCGGGCGTTACGCGGCCCTGTACGCCGAGGGCGCCTTCACGTTCCCGGTGCGCAGGACGTACCGGCTGGAGGAGGCCGCTGACGCGCACCGGGAGATCGAGACCGGCCACGGCCAGGGCAAGATCGTCATCACCATCTAGCGCGTACGGCCTCCGCGACCCGGATCAGGACCTCGTAGAGCATGCGGTCGCCGTCCTCCACGTCCCACAGGAAGTTCTGCAGGACCCGGCCGAGCGTCCAGCCCGCAGCGCGCCGCGGGTCGAGGCCGAGGGCGTCCACCATGAAGTCGAAGCGCCGCAGCACCGCGCGCGGCACGTCGCCGTCCGTGACCAGCTCGTCCCACCGGTTCCACAGCGCGGGCAGCAGCTCGAACCCCGGGTCGCCCGCCAGCGGCTTGGGGTCGATGGCCAGCCACGGCTCACGCTCGCCCGCCAGCACGTTCTCGTAGTGCAGGTCCCAGTGCAGCAGCCGGTCGCCGGGCTCGGAGACGAGCTCGGCGACCGCTCCCGCGCACCAGCGCAGCCAGTAGCGGTCGCGCTCGCCGTAGACCTTGGCGACGGCACCGTCCACGCGGTCCAGCATGCCCTGCGCCAGGTCGCCGAGGTGGCGCACGCCCGCGGGGGCCGGGTGGGACGACAGGCGGCGCAGCAGGCCCGCCAGCAGGTCCAGGGACTCCATGACGTCGGGCACGTCGGCCAGGGACCGGCCGGGTTCCAGCCGTTCGAGCAGCATGGTGCCGGTGTCGGGGTCGGCGTCGAGCAGCAGCACCGAGCCGTCGCCCGCCCAGGTACGCAGGGCCAGCGCCTCGTCCACGGTCTCGCTGGTCACGGGCTGCAGCTTGAGCGCGGCGGGGGTGCCGTCGGCGCGCACCACGGGCAGCACCAGCGCGACGATCCCGTGGCTCGGCTCGCCGTCCAGCCGCAGGTCCCACTCGTCCAGATAGCGCTCGGCCAGGGCGGGCAGCGCGGCGTTCCAGCCCGGCCCGGCGTCCTGCGGGTACTTCAGGTGTGACGCGGTCAGCGCCTCCGGCACCTTGATCCTCATGACCCCCAGTGTGCCAAGGGCCGCAGGTCTAGGGCTTCCCCTTATGCGAACCCTGAGGCGGCGCGACGGGGGCCGTGCCTACGCTGACGGCCCCCGATGCAGGGAGGGCGGCCATGGTGGCGACGATCGTGTTCATCCACGGGCGGGGTCAGGAAGGCAAGGACCCGCGGGCGCTGCAGGGGGAGTGGTGCTCCGCGCTGGCCGCGGGGCTGGGCGTGCCCAGGCTCACTGTGCCGTGCGTGCTGCCGTACTACGGCAACGTCCTGCACCGGGTCACCGCCCAGGCCGCCAAGGAGGCAGCCGCCCTGCCGCTGCCCGCCGGCGGCGACGAGGAGATGCCGTTCCACCCCTTCCTGCCGGAGGACGTCGGAGAGCTGGAGCGCCTGCTGCTCGCCGACCTGGCCGCGAGCGCCGGAGTGTCGCAGGAGATGCTCGGCATCTCCGACCTGCTGTCCTGGACGCTGGCCCGGCGCCTGCTCACCTGGGTCTCCAGGAACACCAGCGTGGACAAGGAGATCATCAAGGTCTTCCTGCAGGACGTCGCCGTCTACCTCAGCCACGGCCGCAAGCCGGTGCTGGACGAGGTGCGCCGCCTGCTGCCCGCCTCCGGCGACATCGTGCTCGTCTCGCACAGCCTGGGGACGGTGGTGGCCAGGGACCTGCTCGTGGAGGAGCCGGTCCGCAGGCGGGTCGTGTTCTGGGTGACGGCCGGCTCGCCGCTCGGGCTGCCCACGATCCAGCGCAACCTGCTGGCCAGGGGGACCCGGCATCCGGGCGTGCGGTGGCTGACCACGTACGACGTGAACGACATCGTGGCGCTCGGCCATCCGCTGGAGCGCGCGTGGGGGACGCCGCTGAGCCAGGTCGAGGTCGAGAACCAGGACACCCCGCACGCCATCGACCGTTACCTGCGCCACCGCACCGTCGCGGGGCCCATCGGCCAGGCCTGCGGCTGACGTCCTAGTAGTGCCAGGGGAACGGCGACCAGTCGGGCTCGCGCTTCTCCAGGAACGAGTCGCGCCCCTCGGCGGCCTCCTCCGTCATGTACGCCAGCCGCGTGGCCTCGCCGGCGAACACCTGCTGCCCCACCAGCCCGTCGTCGACGGCGTTGAAGGCGAACTTGAGCATCCGCTGCGCCGTCGGCGACTTGCCGTTGACCTTGCGCGCCCACTCCAGCGCCGTGCTCTCCAGCTCCTCGTGCGGCACCACGGCGTTGACCATGCCCATCCGGTGCGCGTCGGCCGCCGTGTAGGTGTCGCCGAGGAAGAAGATCTCGCGGGCGAACTTCTGCCCGACCTGCCGCGCCAGGTACGCCGACCCGAACCCGCCGTCGAAGCTGGCCACGTCGGCGTCGGTCTGCTTGAACCGGGCGTGCTCGGCGCTGGCGATCGTGAGGTCGGCCACCACGTGCAGGCTGTGCCCGCCGCCCGCGGCCCACCCCGGGACCACGCAGATCACCACCTTGGGCATGAACCGGATGAGCCGCTGCACCTCCAGGATGTGCAGCCGCCCGGTGGCGGGCGTGCCGTCGGCGTACTGGTAGCCGTCCTTGCCCCTGATGCGCTGGTCGCCGCCCGAGCAGAACGCCCAGCCGCCGTCCTTGGGCGAGGGCCCGTTGCCGGTCAGCAGCACGCAGCCGACGTCGGTGGTCTGCCGGGCGTGGTCGAGCGCGCGGTAGAGCTCGTCCACCGTCTGCGGGCGGAAGGCGTTGCGGACCTCCGGACGGTTGAAGGCGACGCGTACGGTGCCCTGGTCGACCGCCCGGTGGTAGGTGATGTCGGTGAAGTCGAATCCCTCGACCGGCTGCCACGCCTTGGGATCGAACAGCTCGGAGACCATGGTCGGCAGCCTAGTGGATGCGCCCTTCGGCCCATTCGGCCCACTCCTTCTGGGCCTTGGCCAGGCGCATGCCGTAGTCGAGTGCCAGGCGGCCGTACACGGAGAGGTTGTCGGCGCCGCTCTCGACGAACTCGCGGATGCCCTCCATGTGCTCCAGGTCCCTGGCCGCCTCGCCGGCCTGCCGGCGCAGGTAGTCGCGGGCCTGCTCGGGCGAGACCTGGGCGAGGAAGAAGACCCGCAGCAGCATGTCGCTGCGCATCACCTTGGTCGGCTCCACCTCGGCGACCCAGCGCCGCAGCTCGGCCAGGCCCTCCTCGGTGATCGCGTACTCCTTGCGGCCCCGCGGCCCTTCGGCGACCACGTCCACGAGCCCCGCCTCGGCCAGCTTGCCGAGCTCGGAGTAGAGCTGGCTCTGCGTGGCCGGCCAGACGTTGGCGAGCGAGACGTCGAACGTCTTCATCAGGTCGTATCCGCTCGCGGGCCCCTCGGAGAGCAGTCCCAGCACGGCGTGTCGAAGGCTCATGTTCCTATGTTGACATATCTCGACAGGAGGTTCTTGTTTCGACATGTCAATTCAGGAATGTCGTTGAGATGCCACCTGCTCGGTTTTCTGCCCTGGATCGTCCACGCGTTCGTCGCCACCGGCGACGAGTGGCGCGGGGACGTCATCCCCTACCTCGCCGCCGCCGCGGCACTCTCGTCCAGCCTTCCCGCCGCGTTCACCGCCTGGTGTCCGAGGCGGACTCGGCGGGCACTGACCCGCTGGCGCTGGATCCTCATGGTGTGATTTATGTCACCTCGGCCCGCAGCTCCGCGAGCAGCTCCCCCTGATCGGCCAACATGTCGGTGAGGATGCGCCGGGCGGCGCCCAGCAGGTCGGCCAGTTCGGGCGTGGCTAGCGTGTAGACCACGGTGCTGCCTTCGCGGATCGCACTGACGATCCCCGCCCTGCGCAGGACGGCGAGCTGCTGGGAGAGGCTCGAGGCCTCGATGTCGATCTGGGCCAGTAGGTCCCTGACGGGTAGTGGCCCTTCCTGGAGTAGCTCCAACACTCGGATGCGAGCGGGGTGGCCGAGCGTTCGGAAGAAGTCGGCCTTGGCCTGGTAGACCTCCACGTGCATATTGTCAGGGTAATCCAGTGCAGTTGCATAATTCTTCAAGTCGCTATGTTGTCGGATAGCATGACAGCGGGGACTAGGGAGTTGCCATGGGCCGAGGAAGAGCCAAGGCGAAGCAGACGAAGGTCGCTCGCCAGCTGAAGTACGCCAACCACAACATCGACTACGACCGGCTCCGCGAGGAGCTGGGCGCAGACGAGCGACGCGAGGAGATGTACCTGCCTACGCCGTCCGAGCAGGAGTCCGAGCGCGGGCGATGACGCGGGTCAGCTTCGCGGGGGCGAGCGTCACGTTCTTCAGCCGCCTGGCCTCCGGCGCCTGATCGGGCGCCGTGAGCTCCAGGCGGTGCAGCACCTCGCGGATGATGACGCGCATCTCCAGGAGCGCCAGTTGCGCTCCGACGCAGAAGCGCCGCCCGCCGCCGAACGGCATCCAGGCCTTGCCCTGGTGCCCGTCCAGGAAGCGCTCGGGACGGAACTCCCCGGGCGCGGGGAAGGCGGCGGGGTCACGGTGCACGAGCGGGATGTACGGCCCGGCGTACCAGCCGGCCGGGATCTCGTACCCGCCCAGCCGCAGGGGGGCGTCGAGCAGCCTCGGCGCCTCATACACGACGGGCCGGACCCGCAGCACCTCCTTGACCACCGCGTCCAGGTAGGGCTCGTCGTCCGGCAGCCGGCGCAGCACCTCGGGCATGCGCAGGAGCCGCTCGAAGGCCCAGGCCAGGCCGGTCGCGGTCGTCTCGTGGCCGGCGATGAGCATGGTGATCAGCTCGTCGCGCAGCTCCTGGTCGCCCAGCTCCGTCTCCAGCAGCCGGCCGAGCACGTCGTCCCCGCCGGGGGCGGTGCGTCGCCGGCGGATCTCGTCGAACAGGATGGCGTCCACCTCGGCACGCAGCCGCAGGAACCGGCTGTAGGGCAGGAACGGCGCCCGCCCCGCGAGCTCGCGCAGCCGCTCGGGCAGCAGCGTCACCTGCATGGATCCGCCGGTCTCGATCAGCTCGGGCAGCAGCGTGTGCAGCCGGCGGACACGCCCGGCGTCCGTGATCCCGAAAATCAGCCGGATGATGATCTCCAGCGTGATCTCCTGCACGCGGTCGCGCAGCCCGAACGGCCGGCCCAGCGGCCAGGTCGCGATCTTCTCGGCCGCGATCGCCGCGATGTCGTCGTGGTAGCCGGCGACCTGCTTGGCGCGTAGCGGCGGGTTGAGCGCCTTGCGGTGGCGCCACCACGGCTCGCCGTCGAGCGTGAGCACCGAGTGCGCGCCCACCATGTGCTCCAGGAAGTCGCGCCGCGCCTCCCCGGCCCGGCCGTCGCCGCTCTGGTCGGTGCGGTAGACCTGCTCGGCCAGCTCGGCCGTCGTCACGTAGACCTCGGGCGGGAAGCCGGCATAGCGGACCGTGAAGATCGGCCCGTACTTGCGGTGATAGCTCTCGAACGCGCGCGGCGCGTCGGCCATGAACCATGCCGTCTGCGCCAGCGCGGGCATCTTCGGGCCGGGTGGGATCATCGTCGGTCCTCCATGTAGATGTACGTACGTCATAGACGCTCGTATACATCTGTAGCATGATTCCTGTGGCAAGAACAGACGCCGGTGGATACCGCGAACGGCTGCTGGCGGGAGCGGTGAGCTGCCTGCAGGAGAAGGGCTACGCCCACACGACCGCACGAGACCTGGTCGCCGCCTCGGGCACCAACCTGGCCTCCATCGGCTATCACTTCGGCGGCAAGGACGCGCTCCTCAACGAGGCCATCGCGGCCATCTTCGACCAGTGGACGGAGCGGGTGGAGCGCGCGCTGTTCGGCGCCGAGCTCGACTCCCCGCGGGAGATGCTACAGCGGGCCATGGCGGAGCTGGTGGACGTCTTCGACGAGTTGCGGCCCGTGCTCATCCTGTGCGTCGAGGGCTATCCGGCGGCGCTGCGCGCGCCCGTGCTGCGGGAGAGGCTCGCCGAGGCGTACGCCAGGACGCGGGTGGCGGGGGCCGACATGTTGCGGCGGGCGAGCGGCGAGCTGGGGGTCGAGCTGCCGATGGCGCCCGAGGTGCTGGTGTCGGTCGTGGTGGCGATCTCCGACGGGCTGATGCTGCAGTGGCTGCTCGACCCCGAGGCCACCCCCGACGCCCGCCAGGTCGTCGACGCCATCGCCACCCTGGGCGCCCTCATCGCCTGATCAACTGGCAAAGGTCTGCGAACGCAGGCATGTCGCCCGCCGCTGTGGGCACATCCCCCGGGAACGAGGAGATCAAGACATGCGCGTAGGAATCGTGGGTTCCGGAAGGCTGGGTTCGCCGCTCGGCCGACTGCTCGCGGTGGCGGGCCATGACGTGTTCTTCAGCGACGCCGACCCCGCCCGCGCGGCCGCCGCGGCCCGCGCCGCCGACGGCCAGGCGCGGGGCGGGGAGCCCGGCCAGGCGGCGCGGTTCGGCGAGGTCGTGATCATGGCGGTCGGGTGGGAGGCGTTCCCCGCGGTGGTGGCGGAGCTGGACGGCACGCTCGCCGGCAAGATCGTCGTGGATCCGAGCAACCCGATCAGCGAGCGCGACGGCGCGGCCGTGGTGGTGGCCGTCCCCGGCGGGCTGACCAGCCCTCAGTACCAGCAGCACGTGCTGGGCGACCGGGTACGCCTGGTGCGCACGTTCAACACGAAGTACCCCAACGAGCTGCTCGAACTCGGCATCGCGGGCCAGCGCGGCGGGGCGCGGGCCGACATGCCCTACTGGGGCGACGACGACGAGGCCAAGAAGGCCGTGGTCCCGCTCATCGAGGACGCCGGGTTCACCGCCATCGACGGGGGCGGCCTGTCAGAGGCGCTGTGATCGGGCCGCGCGGGAGTGCGCGGCCTGCCGGAGCGCTGTGACCGGGCCGCCCGGGACGGCGTGGCCTGTCAGAGGCGCTGTGATCAGGTGGCGCAGGTGTCGTGGGTGGCGTCGAAGCCCTTCATCGCCTCCGTGTCGTCCGTGCGCAGCGGCTTGAGGCCCTTCCAGTCGTTCCCGATCACCAGGATCAGCCGGTTCGTCCTGGCGCCCGGCACGGCCCGCGTGGCGGATCCCTGGAGGTCGTTGCGGAGCGTGGGCACCCGGGTCTCGCCGTTCGGGCCGTAGAGGATCGTGGTCTTCGCCTGCGGTTTCTTCGCCGAGTCGCCGATCTTGGCGATGTGGTAGCCGCGCTGTTCGAGGAAGGCCGCGACCTCCGTGGCCAGGCCGCCGCGCCAGGTGCCGTTGCGCAGCTCGATCTGGATCTTCGAGCGGCCCACCTTGGCCTGGCCGCCCTTGACGCCGTCCACGCTCTGGTCCTTGGCCACGATCTGGAACAGCCGCTTGGACTGGTCCGGCACCCACTCCACCCGGCCCGGCTGGGTGAGGGAGTAGTGCCACGGGGTGGTGATGAAGCGGATCTTGCTGATGTCCAGGCCCTGCAGGCTGCCCGCGAGATCCCTCATGACGCCGGTGGTCAGGCCCCGGTCGGTGGTGATCGCCTGGGTGGCGGCGTCGAGGGTGCCCAGGAGCTTGGCCGGGTCGGTGAGCGTCTCGCCGCTCATCACCTTCTTCACCATCGAGGCGATGAACATCTGCTGCCGCTGGATGCGCCCGATGTCGGAGCCGTCGCCGAGGCTGTAGCGGGCACGCACGTAGCCGAGCGCCTGCTCGCCGTTGAGCGTCTGCTTGCCGGCGGGCAGGTGCAGCAGGGCCTTCTTGTCGTTGATCGCCTCGGGCAGGCAGACCTCGACACCGCCGATGGCGTTCACGATGCCCTTGAAGCCGGTGAAGTCCACCTTCACGAAGTGGTCGATGTGGATGCCGGTGAGCGCCTCGATCGTCTTCCAGGTGCAGGCGATGCCGCCGGAGTTGAACGACTCGTTGATCATGCCGACGTGCGCCTGCTGGCCGGGCAGGCCCTTGGTGGCGCGGCAGGCGGGGAGCTGGACGACCGAGTCGCGCGGGAAGCTGATCACCATCGCGTTGTCGCGCTTGGACGACAGGTGGGCCAGCATGATCGTGTCGGTGCGCTCGCCCGCGACCCTGCCGTACTTGGCGTTCTTGCCGTTGCGCTGGTCGGAGCCGACGATCAGGACGTTCATGGCGGTGCCGGCCACCTTGGGCGGGCGGGTGGCGCCGAGGTCCTCGGCGGTGACGTCCTCGTGCTCGATGTTGCCGGTCAGGCGCGCGTACACGCCGACGGCCACGCCGGTGACGAGGAGGACGACGGTCACCGTGACCGCGATCACCCAGCGCAGCCAGCGGCGTCGCCGCCGCGGCGGCGGCGTGCCGGGCTCGGAGGGCGGCGCGTCGACAAGCCCGCTGCTCACGTGACTCCCACAGGACGGGGCCGCGGGCCACCGCCCATGGCCAAGAGCCTCGCCGTACAGATCTCGGCCGTTGATCGTGCCTGAGTGTACTCAGTCAGACAGGGAGTTGCGCCCTCACTCGGGCAGGTTCACCCGCAGCGACACCGTGCCGCGCAGGTCGAGCCAGGCCGTGCCGGGGCCGCGGACCAGGCGGAGCACGACCTCCTCGCAGCCGGGGCAGCGGGCGACCAGGCCCGGGTCGGGCCCGTACACGCGCAGCGAGGCCACCGGGCCGGTCAGGCCGCAGCTCGCGCAGCGGCCGACCGCGGAGGTCACGTCCACGGCGAAGATCTCGCCCAGCGGGCCCGCCAGGGCGTTGCCGTCCAGGTGCTCGGTCATGTCAGCCTCCGGTGGGACCGAAACGTTCGGTTCTGATGCGCTCGGGCGCGTGCCCGAGCGCGAGCAGCAGGTCGGCGGCGGCCTCCACGAACTCCGTCGGCCCGCACACGTAGCAGTCGGGCTCGAACGTGGCAGGCCAGCCGCCCTCGGCCAGGTCGTCCAGCATGATGCGGCCCGCGGGCCGGGAGACGCCCTCGGGCGCCGACCTCGTGTAGAGGTAGGTGATGTCCAGCCCCGGCTCGGGCCGGCGCAGCTCCTCGGCGTAGTAGCGGCGCTCCGGGTCGCGCAGGGAGTACAGCAGTCGGAACGGCACGCGGCTGCCCGCCTGCCTGCGCGCCCTGATCATGGCCATCAGCGGCACGATCCCCGAGCCGCCGCCCACCAGCAGCACCGGCGCCTTGCTCTCGGTCCGCCACACGAACCAGCCGCCCACCGGGCCGCGGAGCTCGACCTGGTCGCCGACCCGCAGCTCCTCCGTCAGGTACGGCGACACCTCGCCGTCGCGCACCCTCTCCACGGTCAGCTCGACCAGGTCGCCGTCGGCCGGCGAGGCCATCGAGTAGCTGCGCTGCGCCGTGTAGCCGTCCTCGGCCGTCAGCCGCACGTCCACGTGCTGGCCCGCCAGGTGCCCCGGCCAGCCGGGCACCCGGAACCGCAGCGTGCGGGCGGTCGCGGTCTCGGCGGAGCCGTCCACCAGCTCGGCCGGCCGCCACGTCAGGCGGCGCACCCTAGTCGCCCTCGTAGCGCTGCTCGCGCCACGGGTCGCCGTAGTTGTGGTAGCCGGCGGTCTCCCAGAAGCCGGGCCAGTCCTCGTTCAGCAGCCGGATGCCGCGCACCCACTTGGCCGACTTCCAGAAGTACAGGTGCGGCACGATCAGCCGGGCCGGGCCGCCGTGGCGCGGCTCCAGCTCCTCACCGTCGAAGCGGTGCACGACCCACGCCTTGCCGTCGAGCAGGTCCTCCAGCGGCAGGTTGGTGGTGTAGCCGCCGTAGGAGTGGACCAGCGCGTACTCGGCGGCGGTCTCCACGTCCTCGAAGAGCACGTCGAGCGAGACGCCCTCCCACGTGGTGTCCAGCTTCGACCACTTGGTGACGCAGTGGATGTCGGCCGTGGGAGTCTCGCTGGGCAGCGCCATGAACTCCTCCCACGACCAGCGGTGGGTCTGCTCCGCCTCGGTGTCGATGGCGAACTCCCACCGGTCGAGCGGCACCCGCGGCGTCGGGCCCGCCGACAGC
Organism: Nonomuraea sp. GTA35; assembly: GCF_041950525.1. Lineage (NCBI taxonomy): Bacteria > Bacillati > Actinomycetota > Actinomycetes > Streptosporangiales > Streptosporangiaceae > Nonomuraea > Nonomuraea sp. GTA35. The sequence continues at coordinate 382,933 of NZ_JBGNUV010000010.1, forward strand.
ACGGGGAAGTCGTCGACCAGGTACTGGCCCGGCGGAACGCGGTCGCCGTCGTCTCTGCGCTTTCCGCGGAAACCGCGGGAAATGATGCTCATGGCCCCCTCCTGAGGCCATTTCACCACGGGCCCGTTTCGTCACGGTCAACGACCCGCCCGCGGGACGACCAGGCCCGACTCGTAGGCGAAGACCACGAGCTGGGCGCGGTCGCGGGCGCGCAGCTTCGTCATCGCCCTGCTGACGTGCGTCTTGGCGGTCATCGGGCTGATCACCATGTGCGCGGCGATCTCGTCGTTCGACAGGCCGCGGGCCACCAGGGCGGTCACCTCGCGCTCCCGGTTGGTGAGCACGTCCAGCCCGGCGGGCTCGGGCTCGGGGCGGCGGGCCACGTACTCGCCGATCAGGCGCCGGGTGATCGCGGGCGACAGCAGCGCGTCGCCCCTGGCCGCCACCCTGACGCCCTGCAGCAGGTCCGCGGGCTCGGTGTCCTTGACCAGGAAGCCGCCGGCGCCCGCCCTGAGGGCGTTGAAGACGTACTCGTCGAGGCCGTAGTTGGTCAGGATCACCACGTGCACGCCGCTCAGCCGCTCGTCGGCGGCGATGCGGCGGGTCGCCTCGATGCCGTCCATCACGGGCATCTGCACGTCGACGAGGGCCACGTCGGGGAGGTGTTCGAGGGCGAGCGCGACGGCCTGCTCGCCGTTCGCGGCCTCGGCCACCACCTCGATGTCGTCCTCGGCCTCCAGCAGCGCGCGGAAGCCGCCGCGGATGAGCGCCTGGTCGTCCACCAGCAGGACTCGGATCATGAGGGTTCTCCCAGGGGGAGCTCGGCACGTACGGTGAAGCCGCCTTCGGCACGGGGCTCGGCGAGCAGGCGGCCGCCGAGCGCGGTGACGCGCTCGCGCATGCCGAGCAGGCCCACGCCGGGCACGGGCGGGGCGTCCCTGGTGGCCTTGCCGTCGTCGTCCACCTGCACGACCAGCTCCGCCCCGCCGTAGTCGACGCGTACGGCCGCGGCGGCGGCGCCGGCGTGCCTGGAGACGTTGGTCAGCGCCTCCTGCACGATCCGGTACGCGGCCCGGTCCACCTCGGCGGGCAGCTCCCTGCGCTCGCCCGAGACGGTCACCGTGGCGGGCAGCCCCGCCGAGCGGGCCCGCTCCACCAGGTCGCCGAGCCGGGCCAGGCCGCTCGGGCCGTCCTGCTCGCCGGGCTCGCCGTCCGCGTCGCGCAGCAGCTCCAGCGTGGTGCGCAGCTCCCGCATGGCGTCGCCGCTGGCCTCCTGGATGGCGAGCAGCGCCGCCGGCACCTCCTCGCCGCGCTTGCGCGCCAGGTGCACCGCCACCCCGGCCTGCACCTTGATGACCGAGATGCTGTGGGTGAGCGAGTCGTGCAGCTCCCTGGCGATGCGCAGCCGCTCCTCGCCGGCCCGGCGGCGGGCGACCTCCTCGCGGGTGCGCTCGGCCTCGGCGGCACGCTGCTCGGCCTGCTCCACGTACGCCTGCCGGTGCATGCTCACCGTCCCCGCCACCCCGGCGGCCAGGAACCAGCCGAGCAGCAGCGTCGTGTTCTGGAAGACCTGCTGCTCCTGGGCGGCGCCGGTCGCGCCGGCCAGGCTGCCCGCCAGGCTGGAGCCCAGGAACACCACCCCGGCCAGCACCGGGAACAGGCGATGCCCGGCCCTGACCGCGCCGTACACCGACACCAGCACGGGGAACGCGGCGGGCGGTCCCGGCTGGGCGTGCGCCGAGAACACCAGCATGCAGACCGTGCTGATCGCCAGCGACACCAGGGGCGCCCGGCGCCAGGCCAGCAGCGAGGCGGCGGCGATGAGGACCGCGGCCAGATCCAGGACTCCCGCGCCGGGGGTCGCGAGCACGGTGAGCGAGAGCATGGCGGCCACCACGGCGGCGAGGGCGCCGTCGAGGGCGAAGGAGCGCCATCCGCGCGCAGAGCTCATTCCTGCAGATTAGGGCGTGATCCGGGCGCCGGTCGTCGGCGCCGGGGCGGAACTCGCTACTACTCCCGGCGTAGTACGCCCGCCGTTCCTGCGTCCCGTGTCGTAGCGGCAGGATTCGCCCGCTGCACGACGACCGGCGGCGGTCCGTGAGACCACGATGGCGGCCATGGAGAGAACCCGTCCCAGGAGCCGATCATGACCGCTTCCCCCACCATGGCCGCCCGCCCGGCGACCTGGACCGTCCAGACACTCAAGGCCGTGGCCGTGCTGCACGTGGTCGCGCTGCTGTTCCAGGCGGTGACGGCGGGCATGCTGCTGTCCTCGCCCGGCGGGCGGGCGCTGCACGCGGCCTCGGGCATGGCCCTGGCCGTCATCGGGCTGCTCCACCTGGTCGCCGCGATCCTCGTCCGCTGGCCGGGCGGTGGCAGCGCGAGGTTCATCGGGCCGGCGGCGGGGCTGTTCGTGTTCACGATCGTGGCGGCGGCGCTCGGCGCGATGCATGTGAAGACCGTTCACCTGCCGCTCGGGGTGTTGCTGTTCGGCGGCGGCGTGGCCCAGCTCATCCGCGTCATGGCGCGGCCGGGACGGGCATGAGCCCGACCCGGCGGGAGGTGCTGCGGCTGCTCGGGCTCGGGGCCGTCGCGGCCGCCGGGGCGCAGGGGTGCTCGCTGCTCGCCGGCACCCCGCAGCCGCAGCTCCTGGCCAGCGCGGCCCCGCTGCCCAAGCCGTACGCGGTGCCGCTGCCGGTCCCCGAGGTCGCCCGGCCGGTCCGCAGCGCGGGCGAGGTGGACTTCTACGAGCTGACCGAGCGGGCGGCGGAGGCCGAGCTGCTGCCCGGGCTGCGCACCCCCATCTGGGGGTACGGCGGCACGTTCCCCGGCCCCACGATCAAGGCGCGCAGCGGCCGGCGCACGGTCGTCAAGCTGGTCAACCAGCTCGGCGAGCCGACCGTCCTGCACCTGCACGGCGGGCACACGCCGCCCGAGTCCGACGGTTACCCGACGGACCTGGTGGCGCCCGGCGCCTCGCGCGAGTACGTGTTCCCGCTGGAGCAGCGGGCCGCCACCCTCTGGTACCACGACCATCGCATGGACTACACCGGGCCGCAGGTCTGGCGCGGACTGGCGGGGATGTTCCTGGTCGGGGACGCGGAGGAGGAGGCGCTGCCGCTGCCGTCCGGGGAGCGTGACCTGCCGCTGCTGATCTGCGACCGGTCGTTCGCGGCCGACGGCCACCTGCTGTACCCGGCGCTGGAGGGGAAGCCCGGGGTGCGGGAGGCGTACATGGGGGGCGTGCTCGGTGACGTGATCCTGGTGAACGGGGCGCCGTGGCCGGAGCTGCGGGTGGCCAGGGCGCGGTACCGGCTGCGGCTGTGCAACGCCTCGAACGCGCGGGCGTACGAGCTGTCCACCGGGGGGCCGATGGTGCAGATCGGGAGCGACGGCGGGCTGCTGGCGGCGCCCAGGACGGTGAGGCAGATCCGGCTGGCGCCGGGGGAGCGGGCCGACGTCGTCGTGGACTTCTCGGCGTACCGGGTGGGGCAGCACGTCGAGCTGCGGAACCTGGCGGGGGAGGGGGCGCAGGCGCGGGTGATGCGCTTCGCGGTGGAGCGGGACGAGAGCGACGACTCCGCCGTGCCGGCCCGCCTGTCGACCGTGGAGGCGCTCGATCCCGCCAGGGCGGCGGTGACGCGGGACTTCGAGTTCAGCAGCGGGAGCATGCACGGGGGGACGGGGTGGCTGATCAACGGCCGGCCGTTCGACGCCAGGCGCATGGAGGCCAGGCCCAAGCTGGGCGACATCGAGGTCTGGCGGCTGACCAGCGACGTCGCGCATCCGGTGCATGTGCATCTCGACCAGTTCCAGGTGCTGTCGGTCAACGGCGAACGCCCGCAGGGGCCGCCGGAGTGGAAGGACACCGTCGAGCTGCGCGACGCCCAGACCGTCGAGATCGTCACCCGCTTCACCGACTACCGGGGGCGGTACGTGCTGCACTGCCACAACCTCGAACACGAGGACATGGCGATGATGGCCGCCTTCGAGGTCGTCTGATCCGGCCTCACGCGCGCTCAGCCGGGCAGGCGGTCCGAGCGAGGCCAGACGTAGTCGAGGTCGTCCGGTTCGTCCCCGAAGATGGGCCGGTAGAAGCCCGGGTCCTTGCGCAGCAGGGCCGAGCGGTGGCTGAGGTGCAGGCGCTCGTCGCCGAGCCACGGCGGCAGCTCGCCGGCCGCCGCCAGCTCGGGCTGCGCGCGGATCTCCGGAGTGCCGCGGAGCTGGGCCAGCTCGGTGCTCATCGTGTCGGCGCAGGTGTCGGCGCGGCCCAGGGAGCACCAGTGGCGGCACATCTCCAACCCGTAGCGGACGAGCGCCTCCTCGTACCCGGCCCACATCTTGACCGCGGGGTGGTGGCGCCAGCCGTACCCGGGGACGGTGAGGGCGCGCAGCACCTGGAGGGTCTCGACGCGCTGCTTGCCCAGCCGCAGCGGGTCGAGGACCGCCGCCGTCGCCGTGAAGTCGGGATATGGCAGGAACGTTTGCATCTTTACCCCCGCTGACGTGCTCCTTCTCGCCGGATCGTATAGACCGCCCGCCACCCGACGCTCACAATCAGGGCATGGGAGACCCGTATGTCGGCGCACGGACGCCGCGCAGGGAAGACACCAGGCTGCTGACCGGCAAGAGCAGGTATGTGGGGAACGTGCGCCTGCCCGGCACGCTGCACGCCCACGTCGTACGCAGCCCCATCGCCCACGGCCGGCTGCTCGGCTGCGACACCAAGGCGGTCTGGGCCGTCGAGGGAGTCGTCGACGTCATCACCCCGGCCGAAGCGGCCGGCCTCCGCCTGCCCTGCGTGAACGTGCTGCCGGGCCAGCGCATCACCTCCTACCGGGTGCTGGACGAGGCCATCAGGTACGCGGGCCAGCCACTCGCCCTCATCGTCGCCCGTACGCCGGAGGCCGCCAGGGACGCCGCCGACCTCCTCGACCTGGACCTCGACGAGCTGCCCGCCACGGTCGGCGCCGAGCGGGCCATGGACGCCCGGCCGCTCTACCCGGAGCTGGGCACCAACGTGATCACGGACTTCGGGATGGGCGACGAGGACTGCCTGGCCGCCGTCGAGGGGGCCGAGCACGTGGTCGAGATGGTGTTCAGGATGGGCAGGGTCTCGCCGTACCCGCTGGAGCCGCGCGGCGTGGTGGCCTCGTACGCCGACGACGAGCTGACCGTGCACATTTCCTCGCAGGCGCCGCACCACGTGCGCGAGCACCTGGCGGACTCGTTCGGGCTGTCCCACGACCGGGTGCGCGTGATCAGCCGCGACACGGGCGGCGGGTTCGGCGCCAAGGAGCACGTCTACCCCGACGAGACGCTCGTCTGCCTGGCCGCGATGCGCACGGGCCGCCCGGTGAGCTGGACGGAGGCGCCGGGCGACCGGCTGTCGGCCACGCTGTCGGCGCGGCAGGCCGTGCACCGGGCGCGGCTGGCGCTGGACGGCGACGGGCGGTTCGTGGCCATGTACGTGGACGTCGTCGGCGACCTCGGCGCCCACCCGGGGAACACCGGGGGCTCGACGTTCGCGGTCACGGCCACGCTGCTGCCGGGGCCGTACCGGTTCGACCGGTTCGCGGTGCGGGTGCGCGGCGTGGTGACCACGACGACGCCGTTCGGCTCCTACCGGGGCTTCGGCCAGCCCGAGGCCACCCTGACCAGGGAGCGGCTGATCGACGAGGCGGCGCGCCGGCTCGGCGTCGACCGGATCGAGCTGCGGCTGCGCAACATGCTGCGGCCGGAGGAGCTGCCGTTCACGACGGCGGTGGGCCAGACCTACGACTCGGGCGACTACCCGCGCGCCCTGCGCACGGTGCGGGATCTCGTGCGGCCGGTCGGCCGCGCGGACGACGGCCGCAGGCGCGGTGTGGGCTACTCCTGCCACGTCGAGACCACCGGGCTGGGCCCGTCGATGGACCTCAAGGCCATGGGGGCGGAGGCGGGCGGCTACGAGACGGTGGTGCTGCGGATGGAGCAGGACGGGTCCGTGGTGGTGTCGGCGGGGGTGGTCTCGATCGGGCAGGGCATCGAGACGGCGCTGGCCCAGCTCGCGGCCGACCGGATCGGGGTGCCGATCGAGCGGGTCCGGGTGGTGCTGGGGGACACGGCGACGACCCCGTACTCGTCGATCGGGTCGATCGCGAGCCGATCGCTGACGATCGGCGGCGGGGCGCTCACGCGGGCCGCCGGCAAGCTGCGTGACAAGCTGCTGGCCATCGCCGCGCACCGGCTGGAGGCGGCGCCAGGGGACCTGGAGCTGGCCGACGGCGCGGTGCGGGTGAAGGGCGACCCGCACGCGTCGGTGCCGCTGCGCGAGCTGGCCACGTCGGCGTGGCGCGGCTGGGACCTGCCCGAGGGGGTCACGCCCGGCCTGGAGGAGCGCGACAGCTACGACCCGGCCGGCTACACCTTCGCGTACGGGGCGCACGCGGCGGCCGTGGCCGTGGACCCGGAGACCGGGGCGGTCGAGCTGGAGGGCTACTGGCTGGTCAACGACTCCGGCGTGCTGGTCAACCCGGCCGTGGTCGAGGGCCAGCTCATGGGCGGCGTGGCGCAGGGGATCGGCCAGGCGCTGACCGAGGAGATCGTCTACACCGACGACGGGCAGCCGATCACCGACTACCTGCCGCCGACCACGCGGGAGGTGCCGGACATCGAGGTCGTGATGCTGGAGACGCCCTCGCCGGTCACGCCGGGCGGCATGAAGGGCGTCGGCGAGTCGGGCACGATCGGCCCGCCCGCGGCGATCGCCAACGCGGTTGCCGCCGCCCTGCCGGAGATCGCGGACCGGATCACCGACGTGCCTCTCACCCCGGCCGCCGTGTGGTCCCTGCTGCAGGTGTCGCGCCCTGCGGCCTGGGAACGAGGAGGCTGAACGGGGGATCGGGGGACACCATGGTGGAATACCGGGAGCTGCTCCGCGCCATCGGCCGCATGACGGGCCTGGCCGCGGGGCCGGCCAGGGCGGCGGCGGAGGCCACGCTCACCACGCTGGCGCGCACGCTCGACGAGGCGGGCCGGCGCGAGCTGATCGACGCCCTGCCGCCCGAGCTGACCGACGACTTCCCGATGGACCACCCGGGCAACGACGGCAGCGAGGAGGGCTTCGTCCGCCAGGCGGCCCTGCTCGGCCGCCGGCCTCCCGAGCAGGCCAGGATCAGGGCGCAGGCCGTGCTGGCGGCGGTGGCCGAGCAGGATCCGGCACTGGTGGCCCGGCTGCACATCCCCGAGCAGGTGCGCGGCCTGTTCGAGGCGCCGGGCAGCGGCGGCGGCATCACCGGCCCCAGGGGCCACAGCGCCCCGCTGACGGACGCCGAGATCGGCGCGGCGCTGCGCACGCTGCCGCGGTGGAGCGGTGACCGGTCGGGGCTGCGCCGGACCATCTCGCTGCCGCAGGAGAACCTGCACGCGGTGCGCAGGGCGCTCGACCGGCTCAAGATCACATATGGCCGCCAGCCGCAGCTCCACGACACCGCCGAGGGGCTCGCCCTGCTGGTGCGGACGGTCTCGGTGGGCGCCGTGACGTCGCTGGACGTGGAGCTGGCCAGGCGGGTGGACGAGCTGATCGAGGAGATCGGCGCCGGCATCGGCCGCCCCTGACCGGCCCGAAGGTCACTCCTGGTCGATCGGCTTGGGGCTGGACGGGCGCATGCTCTCGGCCAGCCCCGCCTTCCTGCCCCGCCTGCGGTGCTGCTGCATGCGCTCGTCCTCGGTCCGGTCGGGCGCGGGATCGACGGGCACCGACCGCAGCACCTCGGCCATGCTGGCGTACTCGCCGAGCGGCAGCGACCGCAGGGCGCGCTCGGTGTCCTCGCCGGCGCCGTGCGCGTGGGCGTGCGCCACGATGCTCTCCTTGTCGGCCGGGAAGTCGAGGGAGTTGAGGGCCTCGCGGACCGGGCGCGTGTCGTGCAGTTTCATGCTGCCCCACTACCCGGGTTACGGACACCGCCCTAAAAGAATGTGCGATATTTCACCGAAAATTCGACCCGAGCGGGGCTCTCGTACGTACACGTTTCGACAGCGTTGTACGTCAACCCATAGGCAGGTCCTCTTGCTGAGCGAAAGGCGCATTCGCTGCCCCTCACCACAGGAGGGAGACGACATGACCAGGCTGCGATCGACCCGCAGGAGCCGGAAGCAGTTCGCGTGGCCGCTGCACGAGGACGCGCGGACCGTCGGTCAGGCTCGTGCCGTTGTTCGCACGGAATTGTCGCGACTCTCCCTTTCCTCCGATCTCGTTGACGACGCCGTTCTCATGGCGAGCGAATTGATCACCAATGCCTTCATGTACGGCGACGGCCCCTACGAACTCGTTCTCCATGTGGACGAGAAGGACATCATGGTCGTGGTCGTGGACGGCAGCCCCGTCCTGCCCGCCCCGGCGCCCCACGACCTGGCGGCCGAGCACGGGCGCGGGCTGCGCATCGTGGCCAGGCTCTCCGACGGCTTCTACGGCTGCCACCCCCAGCGTTACGTCACGCAGCCCGGCCTGGTCGGCAAGGCCACCTGGTTCGCGATCCCGCGCTCCGGCGCCGCCGGCAACGTGGTGCCGATCCGGGCAGGCGTCTGACTCTGTCGCCGCTGTCCTCTGCGCTCCCCAGCAATTGATCACGGCCTCAATTCTGGAGAAACGCGGACATGACCTATGTGGAGCTGTCTGAGGACGGCGGCGGATCGCACAAGTTCTACGAGGTGGTCGTGGCGGGCACGCAGGTCACGATCACGTACGGGCGGATCGGCGAGTCGGGACAGACCAAGGTCACCTCGTTCCCCACGGAGGCCAAGGCCCGGGCCGCGGCGGCCAAGAAGGTCGCGGAGAAGAGCCGCAAGGGTTACGCGCCCGCCGTGCGCGGCGTGCGCCGGCGCCGGGCCATCACCCGCAGGACCATCACCAGCACCCGCTCGACCGCCCAGCAGGCGCCGGTGCTGTGGCGCTTCAACAGCGGGGCGTCGGCGTTCGGCATCTTCGTGGACGGCGAGCGCTGCTGGGTCGGCAACCAGCGCGGCGACGTCTACACCGTCAGCCACTCCGGCACCGTGACCGGCCGCTTCCGGCTGCCCGACGGCGTGAAGTGCATCGTGGCCGACGACTTCTGGATCTACGCCGGGTGCGACGACGGCCGCGTGTACGACCTGAGCGGCAAGGTCCCCAGGTCCGCCTACGAGATCGCGGCCGACGTGGACATCTACTGGCTCGACATCCACGACGGCGTGCTCGGCGTCTCCGACCGGGCGGGCAGGGTCACCGCGATCGACTACGAGGACGAGTTCCAGTGGGCGCGCAACAGCGGTGGCGACTCGGCCTGGATGGTCAGGTGCGACGCGGGCCGGGCGCGGCGGGTTCTACCGCGCCTACGGGGAGATCCGGCGGCTCCTCTGACGCCTCGCCTGGCGCACCTCAACGCGGGCGCGGTCCCGCGACGCCGAGTGCTCGCCGAGCGTGTCCTGCAGCAGCGCGCCGGCGCCGATCAGCAGCAGCCCGCCACCGATCGCGACCCGCGGCGACAGCCCGGGGAACAGCCGGGAGACCGCCACGGAGGCCACCAGGGACGTGGCGGCCATCGGCGACAGCGCCAGCCCCGCCATCACCGGGCCGAGCCGCAGGTCCTGCTGGAGCCGGAGCGAGGTGAAGGCCAGGCAGGCGAACGCGGCCGGCATGATCAGACCGGCCCCCGCCGTGACCCCGCCGAACGACCGCTCGGCGAGCAGCCGCAGGTCCAGCATGGGGTTCGCGCCACGCGACTCGGTCACCAGGAAGGCGAGGAACGCCGCCGCGGCCGGCGGCGCGCGCTGCCCGCGATCCGGCACATCGAGACCGCGCCCATCATCAGGACCGTCAAGCGGGCGGGGGCCGTACTACCCCTCTGACGGTGGGGCAGGCACTACCGCCGGTTCGGCGGAGCGCAGGCTGGGAGCGGATCGCCGGTGTTCGTAGCGTTCTGTGACATGAGAACGCCCATGAGGAACCGGCTGCTCGCCCTGGCCTGCGCCGGGCTCGTCCTGGCCACCGCGACCGCCCCCGCGGCGCTGGCCGCCACCGCCACCGCACCCGCGCCCGTCAGCCAGGCCGTGACGATCGACGACAGGGGCTCGATCGTCTCCGCCGAGCTGCTGGCGCGCATGTCGGCCGAGCAGGTCGCGGCCTACCTCACCGGGGCCAGGTTCCCCGTGCCGGCCCGGCCGCAGGGCGCCGACCTGTACGCCGTCGTCTACCGCACGATCAGCGCGGCCGGGACGCCCACCACCGCGAGCGGCGTCGTCGCGCTGCCTGCCAGGTCGAGGAAGGGGCTGTGGACGGTCAGCTACGCCCACGGCACCCTCGCGACCAGGGCAGACGCCGGATCGGTCGCCGACGGCGACGGGCGGGCGGCGCCGCTGATGTTCGCCGCCGCGGGCTTCGCCGGGGTGGCGCCCGACTACCTGGGGCTGGGGACGGGGCCCGGCTTCCACCCGTACATGGACGCGGCGACCGAGGCCTCCGCCTCCGCCGACCTGCTGCGGGCCGCGGGGGAGCTGGCCAGGCGGCAGGGACGCTCGCTGAGCGGGGACGTGCTGGTCACCGGGTTCTCCCAGGGCGGGCACGCGGCGATGGCGCTGGGCAAGTCGCTGCGCGGGGACGCCGCGTACCGGCTGCGGGGGGTCGCGCCGATCTCCGGGCCGTACCACGTGCGCGAGGCCGAGCTGCCGGCGCTGCTCGAGGACCGGCTCGATCCGCACAGCGCGACCTTCTACCTGGCGTACTGGACGGTCTCGATGAACCGGCTGCACCACTTCTACGACTCGCCGTCGGAGGTGTTCCGCGACCCGGCGGTGGAGAAGCTGTTCGACGGGGACCACAGCTTCGACCAGATCGCGGCCGAGCTGCCCGGCTCGCCGCAAGATCTGGTCACCGCCGCCTACCTGGAGCGGGTCGCGAAGCCGTCGGGGGCGCTCCTGCGGGCGCTGAAGGTCAACGACACCACCTGCGCGGGCTGGCGTGCCGGGGTGCCGGTGCGGCTGTTCGCCGGGCGCGGCGACAAGGACGTGGCCTACGCCAACTCCCGGTACTGCCTGCGCGACCTGCGGGCCACCCGGGTCAAGGCGTCGCTGACGGACGTGGGCGACGTCGATCACACGACGACGGCCTACCGGTCGCTGCCCGAGGTGCTCGACTGGTTCACCGCGCTGCGCCGCGCGTGAGGCTCCACCGCGCTGCGCCGCGCGTGAGGCTCCACCGCGCTGCGCCGCGCGTGAGGCTCCACCGCGCTGCGCCGCGCGGGACGGCTCACCATGCCGCGCCGCGCGTGATAATCGTGACGTGCCGCTGCCAACCAGGCGATTATTTCTCCGGCTCGGCGGCGTGGCCGCGGCCGGCACGGTGGGGGCGCTTGCGCCGGCGCGGGCGGCGTACACGCCCGACGAGACGTTCGTCCTGCTGCGCCGCCGCTGGCGGGAGGTGACGGCGGGGCCGGGGCACGGTTCGGAGCGTTACCGGGCGCGGCTGGCCGCGCTGGGCCGGGCGGCCGCGCGCTACCGCGCCACGATGGCCCCCGGGCCCTCCTCGCTCTGGCCCGACCAGGCGTTCCCGTCGTTCGTGGCCACGCCGAGGCGGCTGCGGGTCATGGCGCAGGCGTACGCGCTGGGCCTCGGTGACGCGGGCCTCGGCGAGGCCGTCGCCGCCGGGGTGGAGCACTACCGGCGGCACGTGTACGCGGCGGGCGGCGACGCGCCGGGCAACTGGTGGCACTGGCAGATCGGCGTGCCGAAGGCGCTGCTGGACGCGTCCGTGCTGGCCGGGACGTGGAGCCCGGCACTGGCCGAGGCCGTCGACCACTACGTGCCCGAGCGCCGCCTGCACCGCTACTCCGGCAACAGCACCGCCGCCAACCGGGTGGACCTGTGCCTGGTGACGCTGCTGCGCGCCATGCTCGACGACGACCACGGCAAGGCGGGGCTGGCCGTCTCGGCGCTGTCGCCGGTGTTCGCGACGGTCTCGGAAGGTGATGGTTTCTACCGGGACGGGTCGTTCATCCAGCACTCGTTCGTGCCCTACCAGGGCGCGTACGGGGTGACGCTGCTGTCGGGGCTGGCCACGCTCTACGCGGTGCTGCGCGGCTCGCCCTGGGAGCTCGCCGACCAGCGGATCTTCGACACGGTCGAGCGCACGTACGCGCCGTTCGTGCGTGACGGGGCCTGCATGGACCTCGTACGCGGGCGTGGCGTCGGCAGGCGGCCGTTCGGCGACCACGAGCGCGGGCGCGAGATCGCCGCCGCGGTCCTGCTGCTGGGGGAGAGCGCCCCGGCCGGGACCCGGGCGCGCTGGCAGGCCATGGTCAAGGGGTGGGCGGCGCGCGGCACGTACCAGCCCATGCTGGAGCACGCCGCCGAGCCCGCCTTCCACGCCCGCCTGGCGACGGTCATGGAGGACGGCGCGGTGCCGGCGGGGGCCGAGCCGGTCGGGCACCGGCTGCTGCCGATGAGCGCCAGGGCCGTGCACCGGCGGCCCGGCTGGTGCGCGGCGCTCAGCATGGCCTCCCACCGCGTCGGTCACTACGAGCACGGCAACGGCGAGAACCTGCGCGGCTGGCACACCGGCTCCGGGATGCTCTACTGGTGGGCCGACGGGCACGGCGACCAGTACTCCGACTCCTTCTGGCCCACCGTGGACCCGTACCGGCTGCCGGGCACCACCGTGTCCACCCGGCGGCTGCCCGACGGGGCGGGCGCGGGGTGGGGTGACACGCGCACGCCGTGGCGGTGGGTCGGCGGGGCGAGCGACGGCACGTACGCGGCCGTGGGGCAGCACCTCTCCGGGCTGGAGAGCACGATGGAGGCGTTCAAGTCGTGGTTCTTCCTCGACGACGCGATCGTCTGCCTGGGGGCAGGGATCACCGGCGCGGACGGCGTGGCCGTCGAGACCGTCGTGGACAACCGCAGGACCTCGGCGCCGCTCGCGGTGGGGCGGGGATGGGCGCACCTGGCGGGTCACGGGGGCTACGTGCTGCCCGGCCAGGCCCTGCGTACGCTGCGGGAGCGCCGGGACGGCGGCGGGACGGGCCGCGACTACGTGACGCTCTGGCTGGACCACGGCGTCGATCCGCGCTCCGCCACCTACGCCTACCTGCTGCTGCCGGGCGCCGGCAGGGAGGCCACCCAGGCCCGCGCCCTGATCCTGCCGGGCGAGCACGGATCCCGGGCCGCGGGGGCGGTGCGCGTGCTGGCCAACACGGCCCGGCTCCAGGCCGTGCACGTGCCCGCGCTCGGGCTGACGGCCGCCTGCTTCTGGAACGCCGGGACGGCGGGCGACCTCACCGCCTCCGCCCCGTGCGCGGTCCTGGTGCGCGAGCACCCCGGCGGCACCGTGACCGTGACCGTCGCCGACCCCCGGTGCGACCTGGACGAGCTGACCCTGACGTGGGCCAGGCCGGTGGCGGAGCTGCTGGACGGCGACGCCTCCCTGGTCGGGGGCGGGCTCAGGTTCGCGCGGCTGGCAGGCCGGGAGGGCGCCTCGGTGACGGTCACCGTGCGGCCCGGCTGAGGCGCCGCTGTCAGCGGTGGCGTCAGGGCGGCGACGGTCCGGTGTCAGCGCGGCCGGCGATGGTGGACACCACGCCGGGACGGGCTCCGCACCCGCGAACACCGCCTTTGTGAGGAGATTCATGATGAGTAACGATGGTTTCACCACGTCGGGTCTGCGCAGGCTGCGTGAGGTGCTGGCGCGGCATGTCGATTCCGGCAGGATCCCGGGGCTGGTGGCGCTGGTCAGCCGTGGTGGCCGGACGCATGTCGAGGCGCTGGGCACGATGCGGCACGACGGTGGCGCGCCGATGCGGCGGGACACGATCTTCCGGATGGCCTCCACCTCCAAGCCGGTCTCGATCGCGGCGGCGATGGTGCTGCTGGATGAGTGCCGGTTGCGGCTGGACGACGTGGTCGATCCGTGGCTGCCCGAGCTGGCCGGCCGGCAGGTGCTCAGGCGCATCGACGGCGAGCTGGACGACACCGTGCCGGCCCGCCGCCCGATCACCGTCCGCGACGTGCTGACCTCCACCTTCGGTCTCGGCATGGACATGACGGCGCTGGGCACCCCGATCCTGAACGCCGTCTTCGAGCGGGGACTGACGCCGAACCTGCCGACCGAGGTGCCCGAGCAGGACGAGTGGATGCGCCGCCTGGGCGAGCTGCCGCTGATGCACCAGCCCGGCGAGCAGTGGCAGTACCAGATCAGCAGCGACCTGGTCGGCGTGCTGGTCTCCCGGGTGAGCGGCCAGAGCTTCGAGGAGTTCCTGCGCGAGCGTATCTTCGAGCCCCTCGGCATGGCCGACACCGGCTTCCACGTGCCCGCCGGCCAGCTCGACCGGCTGCCCACCCTGTACGCCCCCGACCCGCAGAGCGGCGAGTTCCAGGCGTGGGACGAGCCCGAGGGCGGCCGGTGGAGCAAGCCGCCGGCGTTCCAGGGCGGCGGGGGCGGTCTGGTCTCCACCGCCGATGACTACCACGCCTACTTCCGGATGCTGCTCAACGGCGGCATCCACAACGGCCGACGGATCCTGTCCCGGCCGGCGGTGGAGCTGATGACCACCAACCGGCTCACCCCGGAGCAGAACGCCGCGCGCACCGCTCTGGCCCGCAACGCCGTGCACATCTCCTTCGGCCAGGGCCAGCAGGGCGGCTGGGGCATCGGCATGGCGGTACGCACCTACCGCGGCGACTACGCCCCGATCGGCCAGTTCGGCTGGGACGGCGGCAGCGGCACCTCCGCCTACGCCGACCCGGCCACCCAGGTCACCGGCATCCTGCTCACCCAGGTCGGCTACACCGTCCCCAGCCCCGCCCACCTGATGAACGACTTCTGGACCACCGTCTACCAGGCCATCGAGGACTGACCTCGACGGGACACCCCGGGGCCCGGAGCAGGCCCCGGGGCGAGGCGCCGCGGCGGCTCAGGTCAGCGCCGCCTGCGCGGCCACCAGCTCGGCGTACCTGCCGCGCGACGCGATCAGCTCGTCGTGGGTGCCGCGCTGCACGACCCGGCCGCCGTCGATCACCAGGATCAGGTCCGCGTCCCTGACCGTGCTCAGCCGGTGCGCGATCACGATCCTGGTCTGCGCGAGCGTGCCGAGGTTGGCCTCGATGACGGCCTCGGTGGCGCTGTCCAGGTTGCTGGTGGCCTCGTCGAGCAGCAGGATCTTCGGGCGTGACAGCACGGCGCGGGCCAGGGCGAGCCGCTGCCGCTGCCCGCCCGACAGGCCGCCGCCGTCGGTCAGCATGGTCTCGTACCCCATGGGCATGGCGGCGATCTCGTCGTGCAGCGCCGCCAGCCGGGCCGCCGCGACCACCCTGTCCATGGCGGCGCCGGGGTCGTTCAGCGCGATGTTCTCCCTGATCGAGCCGCTGAACAGCGACGGGTCCTGGATGACCACGCCGAACTGGCGGCGCAGCGTACGCAGGTTCAGCTCGGCGGCGGGGACGCCGTCGTACCGGATCTCGCCCTCGACCGGGCTGTGCAGCGCGAGCAGCAGCCTGGCCAGCGTGCTCTTGCCGGACCCTGACGCGCCCACCAGCGCCACCTTCTGGCCGGGCCGGATGGCGACGGAGACGCCCCGCACCGTCCAGGGGCCGCGGGGGTCGTGGCGGAAGCTCACGTCGCGCAACTCGACCGCGCCGCGCAGCCGCAGCACCTCGATGCCGTCGCTCGGTTCCGGCTCGGAGGCGAGGATGTCCGAAAGCCGGTCGAAGTGCGCCCCGGCCTGCTGCAGGCTCTGCAGGCCCGTCAACAGCGAGCCGAGCGGGGTGAGCGCGCCGAGCGCGACCGCGTTCAGCGCGATCAGCGTGCCGAGCGTGAGCTGCCCGTCCAGCACCCGCCAGGCGCCCAGCCACAGCAGGCCCAGCGGCGCCGTCACGCGGATCGCCGACAGCGCCGCCTCCAGCAGCCCCCTGGTGAGCCCGGCCCGCACGTCGGCGTCGAGCTGCCGGGCGAAGTGTCCCGCCCACTGGTCCACGGCCCGCCGCTCGGCCCCCGACGCCTTCAGCGTCTCGATCCCGGTGATCGTCTGGATCAGGCTGTTCTGCGACGCCGACAGCGCGGCCAGCTCCTGATGGGTGAGCGTGGCGATCCGGCTCGTGGTGGCCAGCAGCAGCACCGTCTGCAGGACGGCCACGCCGCTCAGCGCCAGTCCGAAGACCGGGTCCCAGAAGTAGACCAGCACCAGGTAGCCCACGGCCAGCGGCCCGTCCAGCAGCGCCGCGACGACCTGCCCGGTCAGGATGTCGCCCAGCGTGGACACGCCCGCCGCCCGCGTCACCAGATCGCCCTTGGCCCGCCGGGTGAAGTACCCGTACGGCAGCGCCACCAGATGCCCCACCACGCTCTCGGTGAGCTCCTGGTCGGCCCTGGCCCGCACCGCGACCAGCAGCGCCGCCCGCAGGTACCCGATCACGAACTGCGCCGCCCCCGCCAGCACGACCGCCGGCCCGAGCAGCGACAGCACCTCCGCCGCCCGCGCCGGGACGATCGTGTCGACCAGCAGTTCGGAGAAGAACGGCAGCGCCAGCCCGAGCAGTTGCAGCAGCAGCGAGGCGGCCACGATCTGCGCCAGCAGCCCTCGGCGCCGCCTGAACAGCGTGCGCGCGAACTCCCGCCGCCACGCCCCCGCCATCGACGACGAGCCGCGCCGGAACCCCTCGCCCGGCTGGAAGACCAGCAGCACGCCGGTGAACCCGGCCCCGAACTCCTCGGGGGTCAGCCTGCGCCGCCCCTGCCCGGGGTCCACGACGTCCACCCGGTCGGGTGACCAGCGCTCGACCACGACGAAGTGGCTGAACTCCCAGTGCGCCACGGCCGGCAGCGGCACCCGCGCCAGGTCCTCCGGCGCCAGCGAGAAGGCCCGCGCCTGGAGCCCGTGCTCGCGGGCGCCGTCCACGATCGCCTTCGCGCTCAGCCCGTCCCTGCCGATCTGGAGCCGGTCGGAGACCTGGTGCAGGGTGGTGCGGTGGCCGTGGTGCCCCAGCACCATGGTCAGGCACGCCGCGCCGCACTCGGTCTCGGTGTTCTGCAGCACGACGGGGACACGGCGCATCAGCAGGCGCATCACCCCGCGGCTCCCAGGGCCAGCGCGGTCACGCCGATCCCGGCCGTCACGACGATCGCCACCGCGATCCACAGGACGAGGAACGACGGCCCGCTGACGACCAGCGGCATCCGTACGGGGGCACGCCCCCGCGCCCGCTCGCGCAGCGCCTCCTCCCGGTAGCTCAGCCTCATGCCAGGAAACCTAGGGACGGGCGCTTGGAAGTCACTTGGGACCCACAGCAACGACCTGAAGCAGGCCCGCGACCGCCGCTCCGGCCGCAGCCCACAGGTTCGGGCAGCTCCGCCGGACGCCGGCGGCCCCTACAGGACCTTGCGCAGCACGTCCGCGAACTCTCCCGGGTGCGCCATGAACCCGCCGTGGTCCCCGGGGAACTCCACCGGCGTCGTGCCGATGCGCTCGGCCAGCGCCACCGAGGTCCGGTGCGTCACGATCTGCCCCGACTCTGCCCCGACCCCCACGACGACCCGGCCGTTCCGCAACGCGGCGACGTCGGGCACGTAACGGGTGGTGCCGCGCAGCTCGTGCGCGAAGAACCGGGAGCCGTCGGCGACGACCTGCTCCGACGGGGGCGGCCCGGCGTCCGCGCCCTCCTCGAACCCCGCGTTCCCCATGAACTTGGCGAAGGCCGCCCACAGGCCGTCGCGGTGGAAGGTCTCGATCATGTCGTCCACCGCGGCGCGCTGCTCGGCGGCGTCCGGCAGCAGCTCGACGCAGGGCGGCTCGTGCGCCACGAGCGTACGCACCCGCCCGGGGTGCCGCGCGACCAGCGCCAGCCCCGTCACCGCGCCGCCGCTGCTGCCGAAGACGTCGGCCGACTCGGCCCCGAGGTCGTCGAGGATGGCCGCGAGGTCGTCGGCCCGCAGCTCCGGCGTGGAGTCCTCCGCCGGGTCGTCCAGCACGCTGCCGGACATGCCGCGGGGGTCGTGCGTGACGACCGTGTGATCGGCCGCCAGCGCCTCGGCCAGCGGCGCGAACTCCGCCGCCGCCATCGGCGCGCCGGTCACCACCAGCAGCGGTCCCGAGCCGCGTACCTCGTAACGCAGCCGCACGCCCGGGCGCCGCAGGATGTGGGTGGCGGTCGTCGTCATGGCGGCCTTCCTTCCTCCGATTACGTCTGTCGGAGGTTGGACCGCCCCCGCCGCGAGAACTCATCGCTCAGGACGCCGCCATGGTGGGCAGCGGCCACCACACCGCCGGGCCCCGTTCAGGACGCCGCCATCGCGGGCAGCGTCCGCCACACCGCCGGGGCCTCGCGCATCACGAGCACACAGTCCAGCACCGCGCTCCCGCCCGGGAAACGGCCGGGGTCGTCGAAGAGCTCGCTGCCGCGCGGCGCTCGGTGACGAGCCCGGCCCCCTTGAGCACGCCGAGGTGCCGCACTCACCCCTCCAGCCCGAGCACCTCCCACGACTGGCCCTGAGCCAGTCCCGCCAGCTCCCTGCCGCACTCCTGGAGCACCTGCGGCCCGGAGAGGATGTGCGCGGTGCCCGCCTGGGCGTCCCTGAACAGCCGCTGGATCAGCCCGTCGCGCAGCGACGTGGTGCCACCGGACGCGTAGACGAACCCGGCCACCCCGGCGATCGTCGAGGTGATGTGGTTGAGCGCGAGCCGCACCATCGTCTCCTGCCGCACGCCGAGCCGCCCGCCCCCGTCCAGAGTGCGCTCCACGTCGTCCCAGGTCTCCCGGATCAGCGCCGAGGCCGCGCGGAACCTCGCCTCGGCGCGGGCGAAGCCGGCGTGGAAGGCGTCGCTGCCGGCGAGCTGGCCGGGCCGCCCGCTCCGCGCGCCCGCGTACCGGGCCAGCTCGTCCAGCAGCCGCCGCCCGATGCCGAGCGCCCAGCCCGAGTGGCAGATCAGCGCCTGATCGAGCAGCCCGAGCCGGAAGATCGCGCCGCCGCGCAGCGGCTCGGTCGTGCTGAAGTCGTGGGACTGCGAGTGCGGCACGAAGGCCCCGTCGATGGTGTAGTCGATGCTGCCCGTGGCACGCAGGCCCAGGACGTCCCAGTTGCCGAGCATCTTGACGTCCTCCATCGGGCTGATGAAGATCCGGACCTCGCCGGTGCCCTCGACGGCGGCGGCGCTGTGGGCGTACTGCGCGTGGTACATGCCCGAGGCGAAGCTCCACTGCCCGGTGAGGCGGAACCCGCCGTTCTCGGGGACGGCGACGCCCGGCCGGGTGCCCTGGCCCGCGATCAACGGCATCCGCGGCCCCTTGAAGACCCGTTCCACCGCGTCGTCGCCCAGGTAGGCGCCGGCCGTGCCGTTCTCCAGGGTGGTGGCCATGACGACCCAGCCCGTCGAGGGGTCGGCGTACGTCAGCTCCTCGAAGACGTCGAGCAGCTCCCCGGGGGACAGCTCGGCGCCCCCGAGCGGCACCGGCACCCAGATGCCGAAGAGGCCCGCCTCGTGCAGGGCGTCCACGACGGGGGTGGTCAGCCTCCCCCCGGCCTCGGCCCGGTCCGCCTCGCTCTCGATCAACGTGCGCAGGTCGCGGGCCCGCTCCAGCAGGGTCGAGCCGGCTCTGTGCAGTCGCGGCGTGTCGCTCATGTCCAGGTGCTCCTGTTCGTGATCGTCGGCGCTCTCTCTCCGTCAGATCACGTCACGGGCGCGATGTCCAGTGCCGTGGGCGGCAGGTGTCACGCGGACGGCCGTGGGGCATGAGGCAGGCGAGAGATCTCGGGGGGTCAGATGGGAGGGGAGCCGGGGGACG
This sequence comes from Nonomuraea sp. GTA35, assembly GCF_041950525.1. NCBI lineage: Bacteria > Bacillati > Actinomycetota > Actinomycetes > Streptosporangiales > Streptosporangiaceae > Nonomuraea > Nonomuraea sp. GTA35. Next base: position 402,715 of record NZ_JBGNUV010000010.1, read on the forward strand.
GCGCGTTCGAGGGGTATCTGGGGCGGCTGGGAGCCGAGGACCTGCAGCGGCTGCAGGAGAGCCTCGCGCAGATCCGTGACCTGCACGACCGGATGAAGCGCCTGCTGGAGGCCGTCCTGGCGATCAGCTCCGAGCTGGAGCTGAACGCGGTGCTGCGCACCATCGTGGAGGTCTCGGCCGACCTGGTGGAGGCCCGGTACGGCGCTCTCGGCGTGCTGAACGAGGAGGGCGAGTTCGCCGACCTGTTCACGTGCGGGGTCTCGGAGGAGGTGTACGCCGCCATCGGCCGCATGCCGACCACCCACGGCCTGCTGGGGGAGCTGGTGGCCCACCCCCGGCCGATGCGCGTGGACGACGTGCGGACCCATCCGCAGTTCCGCGACTACCCCGCCGGCCACCCGGTGATGCGGTCCCTGCTGGGCATGCCGCTCCTGGTGCGCGGCACCGTCTACGGCAACATGTACTTCGCGGACAAGCGCTCGGGAGGGCCGTTCACCGGCGACGACGAGCGGATCATCGCGGCCCTGGCGAGCGCGGCCAGCGTCGCCATCGAGAACGCCCGCCTGTACGAACGCCTCCGCCGCAGCACCGAGGACTTCCAGCGCAGCCTGCTCCCCGACCTGCCCGACCTGCCCGATGTGGGCGGCTTGCAAGCCTGCGCCCGCTACCGTCCCTCCAGCTCCCTGCCCAGGATCGGCGGCGACTGGTACGACGCGATCGTCCTGCCCGACGGCGTTCCCTGCCTCATGGTCGGCGACGTGATGGGACACGACCTGAAGGCGGCCACCATCATGAGCCGGATCAGCAACATGCTGCGGGTGCTCGCCTACGAGCAGTGCGAGCCGCCCTCGCACATCCTTCGGCGGCTGGACGAGGTGCTGCACGACCTGCACGGCGGCCCGATGGCCACGGTGCTGCTGGCCCGCCTGGAGCAGCACTCCGGCTCCGCCTGGCGGTTGTGCTGGAGCAGCGCCGGCCACCCGCCCCCGCTCCTCGTCCCCGCCGACGGCCCCGCCCGCTACCTGCCGGCCGACAGCGGTCACCCCCTGGGCGTCGCCCCGGCTCTTCCCCGCCCCGACCACGCCCAGCTGATCCCCGCCGGATCGACCCTGCTCATGTACACCGACGGGCTCGTCGAGAGCCCCGCGCACAGCCTCGACGAAGGTCTGGACGACCTGGCCCGCCATGCCTCCGGCCTGTGCCGGCTCCCGCTGGAGGAGATGTGCGACCAGCTCCTGTCCCGCCGCCGGGGCGACCGCTTCACCGACGACGTCGCCCTGCTCGCCCTGCGCCTCGCCGGGCCGGGCGGAGCGGCCCCGGAGCCTGAGACCAAGCACGTCACCGGGGCCGCCGCCATGCCGCCGGCAACGAACGTACAGCAGCATCAGCGCTGACTCTCCGTGGCCGACCGAGTGCGCATGGCACCTCGCGGGCCCGGGCCGTCCTGCCCTGTGCCGATCCCGCGCCCTCCCCTTCGCGCAGGGATCTCTTCCGACCGGGAAGGGCTCGGGGACAAGGTGTCCGGGAACCAGGGGTGAGCACAGGTTTGGATCTCCGGCTCCCGCGCCTCTGCCAACGGTTCCATGCGTGCCCTTGCCCCGGTCATGGCCCTTCACCACTGCGGATCCGGTGAACCTGGAAGGGAGATCCGGAAACAGACGCCGGAGAGGAACTCCCATGATCACCATGCAGCCCGTCATCGCCGTGGTGATGGCAGCCGCCTTCGCCACCACCGCCACGTCCGCAGCCGCAGCCCCGGTCCCGGAGCCCGCGCGGGAGTACGAATGCGGGAACATCGGGCTGGGCGTGACGGCGACCAGCACCGACGACCAGAACACCGCCTGCAACACCGCGATGGGCGTCGGTTCGGCGTACATCCAGCAGGCGGCGACCTCCGACGGCGAGGTGCCGACCGTGGTCAAGGTCGGCGGATCCACCTGGAACTGCCAGGACGTCCAGGAGTTCGGCGACGTCAATCCGCACGGGCAGTGCGTCAAGGCGGACGAGGTGACCGAGACCGTCAAGCTGTTCTCCTGAACGGTGCGGGACTCCGATCCCACGTTCACAAGCCGAGCCGATCAGTGTGACGTCGTCGGCGGTCCTGAGACCTGTGTCACACCAGGGCCGCCGGGACGTCACACTTCGCCGCCGTGGTCCCCTCTCATGAGGCATGACCACGACAGAACAGGACATCCGGGTGCTGCGCACCCCGGAGTCGCGCTTCGCTAACCTGCCGGACTACCCGTTCGAGCCGCACTACGTGGCCGTCGACGGCGGCCGGCTGCGGATGCACTACCTGGACGAGCGGCCGGAACACCCCTCGGGAGAGACCGTCCTGCTGCTGCACGGCAACCCGTCGTGGAGCTACCTGTACCGGCACGTCATCCCGCCGCTCGTCCAGGCCGGGCACCGGTGCGTGGCCGTCGACCTGATCGGGTTCGGCAGGTCCGACAAGCTCGCCGACCGCCACCTCTATACCTATGACCGGCATCTGGGGTGGCTGCGCGAGGCCGTGCTGGACCGGCTGGACCTGCGCGAGGTGACCATGGTCTGCCACGACTGGGGAGGCGCGCTGGGCCTGCCCCTGCTGGCCGCCCATCCGGAACGGTTCCGCCGCGTGGTGGCCACCAACACCGGCCTGAGCACCGGCGACGAGGATCTCGGGCCGGGCTGGCCGATGATGGCCGCCTGGCTGCAGTCCAGCCAGCGCACCCACCCGTTCCTGCCGTCGGCGATCGTGCAGGAGATGACGGTCACCGAGCTGGGGCCGGAGGTGCTGGCCGCCTACGACGCGCCCTATCCGGACGAGCCGTACGTGACGGGCGTCCGGCAGTTCCCGCTGCTCATCCCGATCTCGCCGCAGGACGCGTACACGCCGGCGCTGCGGGCGGCCTGGGACGTGCTGGAGACGCTGGAGCTGCCGTTCCTGTGCGCGTTCAGCGACCAGGACCACGTCACCCGCGGTGACCACACCGCGCTCAGCGGGCGCATCCCTGGCGCCCGCCGCCTGGCCCACCCCACCATCACCGGCGCGGGCCACTTCCTCCAGGAGGACGCGGGACCGGCGCTCGCCGCCGTCGTCGAGCAGTTCATCCGGTCGACGAGCCCCTCCGCCCGCCCGGCGGACGAGCACGCCGGCCGGCCCCGGCCCGCGACGCCGGCCTGACCCCGGGCCCCGAGGAAAGGACCACGGCCGCCCCTCGCGCGGCCGGGCTTCGCCCACACCACCGTCCTGAACGGCGGCCTCGACCCGATGGCCCCGTCATCGAACCGCTGCGCCCAACCGGCGCGGCCACCACACGAAAGCGAACAACACATGATCGTCGTAACCGGGGCGACCGGCCCCCTCGGGCGCCTCCTCATCGCACGACTGCTCGCCGAAGGCGCCCGCGTCCGCGCCGTGAGCCGTTCCACGCAACCATCCGGCCTGCCGGACGGGGTGGAACTCGCCACGGGCGACCCGTCCCTGCCCGGCACGATGCCCGCCTGCTTCGACGGCGCCGAAGCCCTCTTCCTGCATCCGCGCACCTTCGGCGACTCCGCCGGCGAGCTGCTGTCGGTCGCCGCCCAGCAGGGGGTCCGCAAGGTGGTGGCGCTGTCGGCGATCAACATCGACGACCCGTACGAGCTGCAACCCTCCCGCTGGCGCGGCGACCGCAACAAGGAGGCGGAGGAGGCGGCCATGGCCAGCGGCCTGACCTGGACCAGCCTGCGCGCGGGCAGCTTCGCCGGCAACTCCGCACAGGCGTGGGGAGCCCAGATCCGCGCCGGCGACGTCGTCCGCTACGTGCACGCCCGCTTCCGCGAGCCCGTGCTGGACGAGCGGGACCTGGCCGAGGTGGCGGCCCGCGCGCTGCTCACCGACGAGCTGGCCGGCCGGAAGCTGCAGCTCACGGGCCCGCAGTCGCTGTCGCACGAGGAGATGGTGGCCGTGATCGCCGCCGCGCTCGGCCGGCCGCTGCGCTTCGAGGAACTCCCGCCGCAGGCCGTCGCCGCGCACCTCGTCGAGAACGGCCTGCCCGAGCCCTGGGCACGCGCCCTGATGGCTCGTTACGCGCACTACCTCGAGCACGACCAGCCTCCCGTGACCGGCGAGGTGGACAAGGTCCTCGGCCGCCCGGCACGGACCTACGCCGACTGGGTGGCCGACCACCTCGCCGCGTTCGGGGCCGGGTGAGCCGCCCGAGGTGAATCGCGTGCACGCGCTGCGGCTGTCAGCCGCCCCGGAGACCTCCGGCTGGCCGGGCACCTGGTGGAGCGGTGTGCCCGGCAGACGAGGACGCCGAGGGCGACGGGTCATGGGCAGCGGTATACGTGCAGAACAGCAGCATCGACGCTGTCCAGAGGGTCGGAGCCGGCCGCCGGCGCGCCGCTGAGGCCACCGCCCGGGCCGGTACCGCTTGGCGTTGCCGGCGTCCGCCAGGGACAGCCCGCCGACCGTGTAGTCGGTCGCCCCTTCGCCCAGGTCGTTGCCGACGCGCCACGAGGGCCCGCCCTCGTTGGTGATGGTGAAGTTCGGCGTGGTCATGCTCGGCTCGGCCGCGGAATCCCCCGTGGGGTTCGCCGCCCGAGCGCCGACAGGAACGACCCCTACAAACAAATGGGCCTCCACCTCGTCCATGACCCCTCGGAGAGGGTTGTCACAGTCGAAGCGAGGCCCAGCATGTACCACAGTGCGTGTCCGAGGGCGGAGCTGAACCAATTGCACATCCCTTCGTCCTCACCGAGCGGTTCCTCCTGGGGGAGGGCTGAGCTGCTGTGGAGACGAACACGCGGGCTGTGCGCCGCATCCAACGTACGACGATCACGGGAGTGCTCCTTCTCGCGGGCATCGCAGCGGTCGTGTCCTTCCGGCACATGCACGAGCTGTGCCTTCGCCACGGTGAGGATCGGCTCGCGGCGGTGCTCATCCCGCTCGCGGTGGACGGCGCGATCGTCGTCGCCTCGATGTCCATCCTCCTGGCCAACCGGTACGGGTCGCGCGGCAGCCTCCTGGCCTGGGGCATGTTGCTCGTCGCCAGCCTCGCCAGTCTCGGAGCCAACATCGCCGTCGCTGAACCCAGCCTGATCGGTCGCCTGATCGCGGCATGGCCGAGTGCTGCGTTGATCGGTAGCTACGAGCTGCTGATGTCTCAGATCCGTCGAGCCTCTGCTACTGCAGCCGAAGTCGTGCACACGGAGAGCGCGGACGCTCAGGAGCTTTCGGGTGATGACGCCGATCAGCCCTCCCAGGTGCTGGATCCTGGCGAAAGCGCGAACGAGGACCTTCGCCGAACCGCCTGGCAGTGGGCTCTGGCCAATCGCCTGCCCGACGGCGGTCTTCCGCCGGGCAGGGTGGTCGCCGAGCAATTCGCACGGAGCGCACGCTGGGGGCGCTGGATCAAGCGACTGGGTCACGAGGGCAAATTCGGGCCCTTGTCGCCGGGAAGCGACCTGTAGCCGTCCGGCGATGCGATGGGCCGCAAGTTCCTGAGACGCTCGTATGTCATGAGTGGAGGGAAGAAGCGTCGGCGCGGTGGGGGGAGCGGAGGTCGGTCACGTTCCCCCTCAGCGGACGGCTCATCTGCCCCCGTAGGGTCAGTGCCTGGCCGGCAGCGCCGTCTTCGTGTGGTCACAGCCATCTTGCTGACCGCTGACGAATTCCCTGGCGAGCTGGGCGACAGCTACTCCTCTGTCTGTGCGATGTTGGGACTGGAAGCGAGAAAGGATGGATACGGGATCGTTCTGTGTCAGGACGAGGGCGGTGCCCGATGGACAGAGTTCACCACGGATGTTCATGGGGTCGACAGTGTGAATTCAGTCCTGGAGATGGGCTTTGCAGCTGGTTACGAGGCGGATCCCGCCACCGTGGTCCGCCGGCGTCCGGGATGGCCGCTCACTTGCACAGTCGGGTATGCCGATCTGCCGCAGCCTCACGACCCGCAAGACGTCCTGGACGCGGATCTCCTACATGCCCCCGAACGGGAATGGATACCTGCAGGCCGCCGGAGCCTGGCCGACCACATCGTGAATGAGCTGCGTGCCGGTGGTCACCTCAGCGAGGAACAGTACGTCGAGAACTATCAGTTCGACGCGTACAACATGGGAGACCACGATCCGGCCCCACCGCCGCGGTACATCGACGTGCGGCGTCTAGTTGCGGCGGACCACCCGGTGCGAGAGCACTTCGACGCCGCGCTGGCGCAGGCTCGGTCACTGGCCGCGAAGGAAGACCTGCCTCCGGGCTCCATCCGTCTCTGGAAAACATGGCCTCGAGAGAAGTACGTGGTCCGTGCCAACGGGTCGTTCTGGACGTTGACCGCGCTGGCTGGAGGACCCGCTGTCCTGCTTCTCGACCACGTCCCCGCCATTCCGTTGGCCCTTGACGAGGTTCCGGATCTCTCTGCGTTGCTCACCGCCCTCGCGACAGCAGCAGGTCGCTCGCCGATCTAGGCCCGACTGCTGCATCCTCTGATGGGTTCCATCACGGTGACAGTTATGGCGCAATGTGGGCCGTGTCCGTCTCCGCGCCTCTATCGGTGACTCTCAAACGCGCAGCATGGAAATGGCCCGAGCGCATCGTCATCCCTGGCTTCAGGAAAGGCGATCACGAGAAGTTTGAACGAAGCGCCAGCTCGGGCCACTGACTCAAGAAGCTGACATGGCAGGTGAGCCATATGTCCATCTACATTAACGCCGCTCGCGGATGAGCTTATCCAGGCAAAAAAAGATGTGTCAACGAATCGGACAATAGTCGCTTCATGGTTAACCTCTGTACAATCTGGACGCTTTTCCGCAGCCCTTGACCTTCTGCTCATCAACCCAATACGATCCAATCCGTTCCAGCTAGTGGGGGGAATGTAAGCACTTCTTCGTTGGCGACGGTTGGCGTGGGGGTTATCCATGGAGAAAGTCGGGTCATTTGCGCGGTGCCTTGAGGTGCTGCTCGAAGATTCGGAGCGGATAGGTCGAATTTCTCGCAGTCACGCTGTTAGCGTTGCTGGTCGCCGAGGCCTGAGCCCTGAGGACACTGTCCGGCTTCTCGATTCTCTTGCCAAGCAGGGTGTTCTAGAAGGCGGCGAAGAGACTCCGCGATATTCCTCGCTCGTTGGCACGAAGTTCTCCGCCTACGTTCCCAAGCGTCGTAGCCATCAGCTTAACTCCGAGATTCCGATTCGGATGGGCGCGCATCGAATCCTGAACGCTGAAGAGGAGGTCGAATTGGCGCGCAGTATTCAGATGGGAATACGCGCGAAGGAGGCGCGCGAGAAGGGGGAGGCGACCGACCAGCTCGATGAGTTGATCGCGGATGGAGACCGAGCTCGCCAGTATCTGATCGCCAGCAACATCCGACTGGCGATCAGTATAGCCAGGGGCTTTCTCTCGTCGGCGGGAGACCTCGAATTCGACGATCTGATTCAAGAAGGGATCTTCGGGCTCGATCGAGCGGCCGAGAAATTCGATCCTCAGCTCGGTTACAAATTCTCTACATATGCCACATGGTGGGTCAAACAGACCATTTCTAGGGCAATATGCAATCAGAGTACCGCCATCCGTCTCCCCGTTCATGTCTGGGAGCAGGTTAATGAGATCCGCCGCTATGCTCGGGGTTTCGAGGTCCGTAATGGAAGAGCCCCGTCGGTAGTGGAAATCGCTGGCGCGCTGGGAAAAAGTGCCGGCACTGTCAAAGCGATCCTGGATTACGCCGCGCCCGTTGTTCACCTCGATGCTCCCCTCGGCGCTGAAGGCGAGGAGTCGACTCCCCTCGGTGAGCTCGTCTTGCACAGCCTCACGGATTCTGTGGAAGACAAGGTGATGGAAACCGAAATGCTTAACGCCATCCATGAGCGGATTAAGTTCATTGCTTCTGGATATGACCGACGGTTCCTGCGTATTCTCGAAGGTCGATGCGGGTTCAACGGCCACGAGGAGATGACCCTGGAACAACTGGGACAGGAATTTGGGATCACGCGTGAGCGGGTTCGCCAGCTTGAGAAGAAGGTAAAGGAACGCATCCAGTCTGACGCGATCCTTGTGCAACTTGCTCGCGACTTCAAGGAGGGTCTGCATGGAGCGGCCTGAAGCTTATCGGCGCTTCGTGACCTGGCTCGACGATCAGGTTACTGTGGCTGGCCGAGGCGACGATCTGTTCGCTCTCGACACCAGCCCCGCCGGACGGTTCTGGCTCGGTCGGGTGGCTCCTGAGACGGAGACCGCTCAAGGCATGAAGCGAGAGCGCCGTATGGATCCCTGCGCTGTCGGCATGCGTGTGCGGCCCACCTCGGTCGGCCCCTGGTCGTTCAATGTCCGTGTGAAGGCCGCAGCGTGGAACTGTGTCGACTCCAAGGACGACCACTGGGCTAAGACCGAACGGATCGATGTCACGGTCCCCGTAGAGGCGAGGCCCAACGCCGAGGCGGAAAGATTCGGGACAGATGCGATCTCCAACGCTCTAGCGGCAGCGGGAGCGAATGGCCTCATGGCCCAGGTGCGTGTAACTGACGATTCCTGGCGCGGGGCGCCAGAGCTCGTGATCGAGCTCGTCAACATCACCCCGGAGACCGCCCGAGCCCGAGGCGAACGACATCTGTTCGAGGTCGAGATCGAGGTCACCGGTCTTGAGACGGCGCCTTTCATTCTGGAGTCCCTGCCAGATAGCTTCCGCTACGACCGACGGATGCCCGCTCTCGGCATTAACTGCGGGGTCGAGGTCACCACCGCGGACGCTCTGAGGACGACGGACACCTTGGTCGTCGAACGGCGCCGCCCCGAGTACACCTTCGAAGGGACATCTCCCGACCGTTTGGACCTCACTTTTCGAGGACTGGCAGCCGACTCGGTCTCAAGGGTGGCGGAACTAATCGAGGCTTATCGTCGCTGGGGCGAGGTCCACTGGTCGAACCAACGGTTGGAGGAGCGGCAAGGCGCAGAGGCATGGAACCCGGAGATGTTCGAGGAGGCACGAGCCGCCGCTGAGGATCATCTGGAGGAGCTCTCCCGGCTCCGACGCGGTCTTGATGCCCTCCAGCGGGACGTGCAGCTTCTGCGCGCGTTCTCTCTCATGAACCTCGCGATGGACAAGGCATCCCATGGAGCCTATGATCGTTGGCGCCCGTTCCAGCTCGGCTTCATCCTGTCCGTTCTTCCCAGCTTCAGCGACGCTGGTTCTGACTGGGACTTCGTGGAGACCGTCTGGTTCGCCACCGGAGGTGGCAAGACCGAGACTTACCTCGGTCTCCTCGTACTGACTGCCTTCTACGACAGGCTCCGAGGCAAGGTGACGGGCATCAGCGCGTGGAGCCGGTTCCCGCTCCGGATGTTGTCCCTCCAGCAGACCCAGCGCTTCGCCGATGCCCTGGCTGCCGCCGAGCTGGTCCGACGCAAGGAAAAGGTGAAAGGTGCTCCGATCTCCCTTGGGTACTTCGTAGGAGCCGGCGCTACTCCCAACGAGATCCCAAAGGCTCCCACGGACAGCAACCCGATCGATGTCGACGACGACGACATGCCGGAACGCTACCGAATCCTTAGCGTCTGCCCGTTTTGTCAGTCAAAGCAGGTCGTCACCAAGTTCCACCGTGGTAACTGGACCCTACGACACATCTGCGTCGCGGATGAGTGCCCGATGGAGGGTGACCCGCTCCCCATCTACATCGTGGACCAGGAGATCTACCGTTTCCTCCCTACGGTCGTCATCGGAACACTCGACAAAGCGTCCCTGATCGCTATGCAGGCAAACATGCGGGGGTTCGTCGAAGGCCCTTCAGGGCGTTGCACAGAGCAGATGCACGGCTATACGTATGCCAAGCGGTCTAGTCGGCCCAACGGATGCCTAGTGCCCGACTGTCAGGCGGCGGTGGAGCCGATCAGTACTAATGATCGGAAGCAGTTCGCGCCGTCCTTCCGTCTTCAGGACGAGTTACATCTTTTGCGCGACTCCCTTGGCGCAGTCGACTCGCATTATGAGGCGCTTCTGGACTTTCTGCAGTTGGAACTGACCGGCACGCGCCCGAAGATCATCGCTTCGTCCGCAACCCTTACGGGATACGAGCGGCAGGTCGATGTCCTCTACCAGCGGGAAGGGCGCGTCTTCCCGGTGCCCGGACCTTCCGCGGGCGAGTCCTTTTGGAGCAGGGAGACCGATAACCTCCTGCGTCGCTTCGTTGCCGTGTGGCCGCGCGGAGTGACGCTGGAGTGGGTCTCGGATCGGACGACGACCATCCTCCAACAATCCGTCCGTCGGCTTCTTGAGGACCCCGAAGTGGTCTGCGCCGAGGTGGGCGTACCTTCCCTGTACGCGCCGGAGCTCCTCGACCTCTACGGAACCAACGTCATCTACGGCAATACCGTTCGGGACGTCGAGGCGGCGCGGCGTTCGCTGGGGACTCAGGTCCCCGTCGAACCCCTGAATGTTGTCGCTCTCACGGGTCAGGCAGCCTTCGACGAGGTCCGAGAAGCGCTAGACAGGCTGCAGAATCCCGAACCCGACTTTACGGAACGCATTCACACTGTCACGGCATCTTCAATGATGTCGCACGGCGTGGACATCAATCGGCTAAACATTATGACCGTGCTCGGCGTCCCGCTTACGACCGCCGAGTTCATCCAGGCCACCGCCCGTGTTGGACGTTCGCACCCCGGTCTCGTATACGTCATTCATAAGATCGGCCGAGAGCGCGACGCAACCGTCTATTCCCACTTCGGTCCCTTCATCCACCAAGGAGACCGCTTCGTCGAGCCTATCCCCGTCACCCGTTCGAGCCGACGGGTGCTGCAGCTGACCACTCCAGCGGCCATCGAGTCCCGCAGGCTTTTCATCCACGAGCCCAAATCCCCCGCTCAACGCCTAACCACGGTCGACCTGCTCCGCAAGTACTTCGCCATAACCGGCATCGGAAGCGAAGGAGAGGCCCTCGCCTGCGCAGTCGCTCTGGGTATTGATGAAACCCAGCACATGGCTTTCGCCGACATCCAACAGCAGCTCAACGCGTACTTCATGCGACTGGAGGATCACGGGTTCGGAGCCAGGTTTCCGAACGAGCTCTTTGACCAGGGACGGAAGCCCATGCGGTCCTTGCGCGACGTCGAGGCGCAGATCCCCGTAAGTGACGACTAGGAGGTTCACGCTCATGAAAGACCAGCGCAGTGGATCCCAGGTCCTCTACGGTCTACTCCCTGAGCAGACTGCGGACCTACGCGGAGGCATCTGGAAGTCGGCCGAATGGAAAGGCGCCATCACGATCGATGTGGAGGACAGTTTGGTCCGCCAACGCCTGATCGACGAGATGAGCGGCTGGGTTGCCGGCGGCTTGGACCCCGGGGTTGTAAAGTCTCTGTGGGCGGGCACGGAAATCGAGGTTGTGCGTGTCAATCACAAACAAGGAGTTCGAGTCGAACGTTTCCCAGAAGTCTGGGTGTGCCAAGCCTGTCGAAGAGTGGAGACCGGCAAGAAGCCGAAGGTGTGCAAAGCCGGACATGATTCGCTGCGACAGCTCCATTTCGTTGGTTTCCACGAATGTGGCCGCCTGGAGGCTCCGATCATCCCTCGTTGCCCGACGCACAGCGAGACCAGGATGCGTCACCAGTCCAGTATCGAGGCCGCAAAAATCACATTCGACTGTCCAATATGCGAGAAGGTACTGCGGCGAGGTTTCGGGCATCGCGCCTGTCCGTGTGGGAAGTCTTACTCCGACCGCAAGAACGGCAAAAACATCACTTACAACGTTCATCGAGCTGCGAGCGTTTACTCTCCCCAGACCTTTGTGCTGATCAACCCTCCCAGCCGAGAGAGGATGCAAAGGATCACCGCTGGTGGAGGCAAGCGTAGATCCCTGATCTGGGCACTCAACGGCTTCGAGGGTTCACCCGACATCAACAGAGCTACTGAATCCTCCATCGTGGACGCACTCATGGCCCAAGGCATCCCTCGCACCGTCGCGGAGAAGATGGCTGAGGTCGCGAACGAGGAAGGGCATCTAGCCTCAGAGGACACTTTGGGCCTGCTGGCAGGCGCACCCGGTGAACTCATCGTTGCCGCAGAGCGGGAGGCCGTCGACATCGCACTCGCCACGAGCGAGTCCCGAGCTCTGGTCTCAGACCTGATCACCCCCAAGACCACGTCGACCCATCGCAAGGTGTTGGAGCATGACTACCCCGTCTCGATGAACCGAGCTGGTCTCACCGGTGTGGACCTGATTGATCGGTTTCCGGTGCTCAAGGCCGTATACGGATTCACGCGCGGAGGCATGGATCCTGGCTCTGCTCGCCTCAGTCGGTTCCACGGCGCGGGTTCGAGCTATCGCGTCTATGCCGACCTCCAGCAGGCAGAAGCTCTCATGTTCCAACTTGATGCCGCCCGAGTGTACGGATGGCTCCTCGCACGCGGCCATGACATCCCCTCCGCCAGAGGAAGCCGCGCCATTCGCGAGGCGATCGCGGCCTCGGCGAAGGTTCCAAGCCGCTTCACCCAGCCGGAAGAAACCCCCTCTTTGGGTGAGGACCTTCTAGCCCTCGTTCATTCCTACTCCCACCGAGTCATACGTCAGCTCTCCGTCTTCGCCGGCGTCGATCGCGAGGGTCTCGGCGAGTACCTCGTACCTCGCCACCTGACCTTCTTCATCTTCGCCGCCACTCGTGGAGATTTCGTCCTTGGCGGACTCCAAGCCGTCTTCGAGAACGACCTCCACCACTTCCTGAACACCCTCATCCACGCCGAATCTCGATGCCCGTTAGACCCTGCCTGCGAACGCAGCGGCGGTGCCTGCCACGCCTGCATGCACCTCGGCGAGCCAACCTGCGACCACTTCAACCGGTTCCTCGACCGCAAGGTCCTCTTCGGTTCTTCCGGCTACCTTGCCGCTCCCGTCAAACCCGCAGGAGACGACGGTGGATATGTGTGAGATCGAGGCCGCAGTGTTCGGCGATCGCGGCCTGAGTCGCCCTTTCATTCGCGGACACGCTGATGCCGTCCTGCTCCGTGACGATAACCAACGGTCTCTCGGACATGGTGATCGCCTTGTTCAGGGCCGCCCAGATCAGGTCCCTGAAGGTGTTGGGACGGCCCCAGCAGACATACCGCGTTGATTCTCCGATAGTGGCGAGACAGTGCATGGGTTTGTCATCCACGCTGTTGGGGACAACGATCCATCCGGGACCGAGGGCCTGCCCGATCAGGACATCCGGGCCGGGGAACCGGCTACGCGCATACTTTGCGGTGCTGCCGAAGCCCTCCTGCGCGCGGGCGTACTCCTTCATCGGGGTGTCCTTGATCCAAGTCCCCATGCGGTGGTCGTCGAAGAACTCGCGCAGGATCCCGCCCACACGAGAGTCCTCGATCCACTTCTGGTACTGACGCTTCTTCTCGCTGGCTGAGAGAAGTTCCCAGTTCAGCTCGTCCGCCTGGCGGTAGAGCTCGGTGATGACTTGCTCACGAATCACTTCTGGAATCTCGGACATGGCTACCAACCCGGGGGGACGAACGGATCAGGAAATTGGAGGCGAGCGTCATCGTATGCGGTCTCCAAGGACGCGGCATCCTTGATCCATTCGTTCATAAGCGAGTCGACGCGCCGATCCGAGAACTCGATGGAGGAGCGGGCGAAATCCGCGAGCACCTCGATGTCATCGGCTTCGAGCTCGCGCCGGAGGTTGAGCGCGGCGGCGATCCGCCGCAGGTCGCTGACGAAGTCGAGCACGACCACGCGCTCCTTGCCCTCCCGCAGCCGAAGTCCTCGTCCAAGCTGCTGGACGAAGATACGCCGGCTGTGTGTGACGCGAGCGAAACAGAGGATATTGACATCGGGGACATCGACGCCCTCGTTAAGGATGTCGACCGAGGTGAGGATGGGTACTTGACCCGACCTGAAGGCCAGCAGGCGAGTCTGGCGTTCACGTTTGGGCAGACCAGCATGGATGGCCAAGACACTCGGCCATGGGGCGTTTCGGCGCAGCAGATCGGCCAGGCGCTCGGCGTGTTCGATGGTACGGCAGAAGACGAGCGCGCGAGGCTGAGGAACACGGCCCCAAATCGACGCCAGCTCGTCGCGGATCGCCTCGTCGCGCTGAGGCAAGAAGAGCTTCGCGTTGAGATCTCCGATGCTGTACGCGTTGCGGCTCGCGTCGCGGACGGCATCCCAGTCGATGTTGTCAACGAACAGGCGATAGTCCACCTGGGCCAGGTAGCCCTGACGCATGCCTTCCTCGATGCCGAGAGTAAACGAGGCCTCGCCGAATCGATGGGTGATGTCGTACTCGTCTCCGCGCCAGGGAGTCGCGGTGACACCAAGTTGACGGGAGTCGGTGAGGCTATCCAAAAGCTCACCGTACTGGCCGTTCTCCCCGACGTGGTGGCACTCGTCCACCACAACTAGGGCTGGACGATACCCACGCCGTGCCGCGTAGAGCGCGCTGGCAAGTGTTGCGAAGGTCACTCCATTCAGATCATCTGGACGCTCCTCGCCGGTGAGCAGCCTCGTCTTCACGCTTTTGGGCAGGTGTCTCCAGAGTGCTCGCTCTAGCTGGTCCACCAGGTCCTTGGTATGCGCGACGACGAGCACCTGGTCATCGGGAAACCGTTGGAGGTGCTGATTGATGATCTCCCCGCTGACCACGGTCTTGCCCATGCCGGTGGCAAGGACGAGCAGTGCGCGAGATGTCTCGTCGAGTGACCGGTTCAACGCTTGGCAGGCGTGGGCTTGGTACGGTCGAAGGTGAACTTCGCTGAAGCGGTCGGGAGCCTTGGCGAATGCCTGGTGCAGGGTGAGCCCGGGCCATAGGTTGATCCGTGGTGCGAGGAGGGCGAGCTGGTCGACGCGGCGGATCGCGTCGGCGCTGATCCGGGTATTGGTGACGACTGCCGCCTTGGTCGCACGGTAGGCGTCACGGGCACGCGCCACCTCGTCGATAGCGCTTGCACCGACAGCGCCATTCTTTTTCCACTTGCACTGGACAACCCAATCCTGGGCACCTCGCTTGCCGAGGAGGTCGCCGCCCTCGTCGCCAGAGCCGTCGATGTTCGCGACATCGGCGAAACCGAGGTGCCACATCAGGCGTTCGATCTGTCTCGGGAACTGGTTGGGGCCAAGCTCCAGCAAAAACGGCGGGTCGAGGAAACCTGTCATAGCGAGCCCTACTCCGCGTCTCCGAGATCAGCTTCGACCAGCAGACAGCTCAGCCGTACGCGCTGGAGTTCGATGGTGCCGAGCCGTGGCTGGCGTTCCATGAGTGCCAGGTCGCTTACGTAGCCCACCAACCGCGAGACGATGAGTGAGCGCGAAGTATCGTCGGTCAGATTGACGTACGCGCGCTTGAAGACTTTGCCGTCCAGGAACGCTTCGGGACGCTTCTCTAGAAGGCGTACCAGCCCGCTGGCGGGCAGGTAGAGGACGAAATCGCCGGACTCGACGACCGTTTCCCATGCGGCATCGCCCGCCTCGATCGCGAAACGCTGCTGTGTCAGCATCCGCTCCGACTCCTGGAGCATGTCCCAGTACGCCGAAGGCGCTCCCTTGATCTCCCGCTGCATTGCGTCACGCAAGCGGTCGAGAAGTCTGCTGGCCCGGTTGGCGAGAATGTCTGGGGTGACCTTCTGATCGACCGCCCTACTCTTGATCTCGAAGAGCGCGGCGGAGAGTGGTTTGGGGTCCTGGCCAGCGGGTGCGCCTCGGACCCGCATGTACTCCGCGACCTCGATCATGGCGATATCTCGCATCTCGATGCCGTAGTCCGTGAGCAACGGGTGGTTGGCCGCGATGAAGATCTCCAGCCTGGGGGCACGTGTCATCTGCCGGAAGGCCGGAACCGGGTTGCCGGCGGGGTCGGTAAGTTCACGCTCGCGCACAGCCCATGCGGTCAGCTCGACGTATCCGAGCTCGGGTGCCTCGTAGCGACCCGATAGGTCGACTATTTGAGCCGCGTTGTTCCGGTATCGCGCCAGTCGCTGATCGAGGGTCTCCACGGGATCCGGCGGGGTCGGCGTGGGGCCGGCTGTAGGTGTGGCGGATCCGCCGGGGGCGGATCCGCTCTGGTCTTCGGGATCAACCGTGACTGGGTCGTCGAGCCCCATCTCGCCGAAGGGATCCTCGGGGTCGCCAGCGGGCTCGGGTACAACAGGGTGATCGTGCTGGTAGGCGGCGTCGTACCAGATCTGGTCCGTCTGATACTCAGGATTGCCATCGCGAAATTTCTTCGCCCACTCGATGGCTTTATCGAACAGCGCCTGTCGGCCGTCGCCGGGCACCAGATAGTTCAGTCCGGGGTCCTCGCGGCGATATCCGGTGTAGAGCTTGGCGAGCGGGCTCTCGTTCTGGGGAAGCCCCAGCCGTTTGGCGATCTTTTCGCGGAGCGGGCTGTCTCCTCGAACCGAGCGGATGATCATGCGCCACTCGGGGCTATCGTATTCGAAGGCGTTCTTTTGGTAGTTGACCTGCACATGATCACAGTGGATCTCGCCCACGAAGCGACCGCGATGGCGCTGAGAGTCGATCGGATACTCCAGATCCTCCTCAAGAGTGTCTGGATCCTCCCAGAAAAACAAACGCTTACTTCGGATAAGGATCTTGCGGCCGTTACGGAGAAAGTCGATGCCGTAGTCGTTCTTGTGTAGGTACCGCTGCACGCCAATCCATCCCCAGATCCGGCGTTCCCGCAGATCAAGCCTTCTGCTCTGGCAATCGTCGCACTCGTCGACCCAATCCTTGTTCCAGCGCCCACAGTCCATACATGCCTTGGCGGGCGGGAGCTGGCGATCGATCTTGATTATCGCTGGGATGTCAGCACCGCTTCGCGTGACAGTCCGGGACTCATCCCATACGCATGGCACCCGCGGGGCGACCCTCTTGCGGTTCACCGTGATGACGAAGCCGTGTTCGCGGAGCAGATAGCTGTAGACGTCGCCGAGCTGTTCGCGGATCTTGCTCTCCTGCCTGGAGAGCGCTTCCCACTGATCCGACTTCAGCTTACTGATGATGATCTGGGTGCCGTGTTCGTTGATGTCGTCTTTCGGCTCGTGCCGGACCGGCACTAGATAGTCATCGCCGCCAGCCAACTGCTCTAGGTCCAGGGTGATGACCGTCCACGATGGGTCGCCCGCGCGAGTGGTCTTGATGGTGGTGAGTCGGCCAAGGCGGGCTGTGGCGATGTTGAAGCCCATCCCGTACAGGCCGAGCGAGCCGTACCTGCTGTTGCTCGTCCATCCCGCGCGCACTGCGTTGGTCAGCGTTTCGAGGTCCATGCCACGGCCGTTGTCGCGAATCCACACTTCGGCGGTACGCACGTCACTGGTCCGTCCGGGGAGAGACACGGTGACGGTAGGTCGCTCACCGGCGTGTGAGCCCGGTTCTTGGGCCAAGAAGTCGTCGAAGGAGTTGTCGATCAACTCGGCCAGGCACTGCCACTGGGAGAACTCGATGTCACCCAGGACAGACAAGATCCTTCCGTGCGGCCGCACATTGGCTTCGAGCGACACGTCGGTCTCCTTCTGGGGTGGTTCGGCTTCGACGTCCGGTTAGACGCGCCCACTGAGTGCGGCCGCGCCACGGTCCTCAGCGTAGCTACGGGCTGCGACAGAAACGGCCCTGTCGAGCATGCCTGAGATCCTTCTTCGTCGAGCCCGCTACTCAAGATCCTCGGTAGCCTCTCGATATGCCCATTCCTCGCTTAGCTCACGTCGTCCGCGGTAAGTTCGACCCCCTGAGCCTTGATCAGTTGAGCCGAAACCTCCGTGAGGCTGTGGACGATTGCTCTCGGGTGCCCCTGGAGTCCCTGGCTGAATTCCCTGGTGCGGGGCTCTACGCGCTGTACTACACCGGAGATCACCCGATCTACGCGGAGCTGAGGAACAAGGACGTCCCTGTCTACGTCGGCAAGGCAGAGGCGGGCAACAGCAGCTATGGCGATCCGCCCGATGAGGCCAAGCCAGCCCTCTTTGACCGCATCGCTGGCAAGCATCGGATGAGCATCTCGGAAGCGTCCGAACCTCATGGCAACCTCTCCGTCGCCGACTTCGACGTCCGGGTGCTTCCTCTCGACGACGTGTGGATCGTCCTGGGGGAACGGGCGCTGCTCAGAGCCTACGCACCGGTGTTGTGGAACACCTTGATGCCAGGATTCGGTGCGAACCCAGCAGGCAGTGCGCGTACCAACGCTCGGTCTATCTGGGACTCGATCCACCCGGGTCGTCCGCGCGCCGCCAATCTTTGGTGTAACAGACGGTTCACTCGCGCTGAGATGGAGGAGCGGATCCGCGCAGGGATCTCCATCGTGCTGCGGGACGAGGACGACCCAGAACGAGAGTCCCGACTTCGGCGGCTGCGTGGCCTGAGGGCGAACATGATTTGGTCTCCCGCGAAGAAGGGCGCGGCGGACCGCCGCTCTCGGGTCTATCGGGTTGACGACTTCCTCGCCGAGAACGCGGCATTTGGACGCCGCATCGATGACGGTGATTGGGTCGCGGCGGCGGATCTTTCTGAGGCCCAACCCGATCCCGAGGAGGTGGCGGAGGGTAACACCTTGGCTGCGGAACGGGACGACGCTTGACACCCGGCAGTCCTAGATAGACGTTCTAAAACCTCGAATCAATGTCCGAAAGTGCTTGAAGATCCCTAACTCCGCGGTACACTTTGAGGATGCTTGAGCAGCCAGAAGTGCCGGACCCGGACCGTACCGGTGTAGAACTGTTCGCGGGCGGTGGCGGCTTGGCGATGGCCGTGCGTCGCGCTGGGTTCCGACCTCTGCTGTTCAACGAGTTCGCCACGCGGGCGTGCGAGACCCTCGCCTCGAATGGGGACAAGCCGATCGTCGTAGACGTGGCCGAGAAAGAGGTCAACGGGGAGAGCGACTATCTCTGGGTCCCCGGGCCGAGTGAGCGACCTCCACTAGCGATGGGCGACATCCAGAAGGTCGACTTCACCTACCTCGAAGGCATGGTGGACGTCCTGGCCGGCGGACCTCCGTGCCAACCGTTCAGCCTCGGTGGTGTGGCCAAAGGCGACGAAGACAAGCGGAACATGTTTCCCCAGATGTTCCGGGCGATCCGGGAGATGAAGCCCAAAGCGGTGATCTGCGAGAATGTGCGTGGCCTGCTGCGCCCCTCGTTCAAGCCATATTTCGACTACATCCTGCGTGAGCTTGAACTTCCGTTCGAGGAGCGGAAGGCCGATGTGCTGTGGCAGGAACACGACGCTGCCCTGCGTCACAAGCTCGCTGAGGGAAATGCTGATCCAACTCAGCGCTACCAAGTGGTGGTGACCCAGGTCAACGCGGCGGACTATGGTGTGCCACAGGTCCGCCATCGAATCATCATCGTTGCGTTCCGCGCTGACTTGAGCGTCGATTTGCGAGCGTTTCAGCGGCGGGTACGGCCCACCCATTCAGAGGCTGCCCTCTACCAGTCCATGCGAGATGGAACGTACTGGAAGAGGCATGACGTTCCTGATGAGGTGCGTGAGCGAGTCATGGCCCGCGTACCCAACCCCCTTCTTGATGCGGATGATCTGCAGCCATGGCGGACCCTGCGCGATGCGATCCAGGGCATCGACGAGAACGACGGGAAGCCGCTACCTCCCATACCGGTTGGGTACCTCGATCGCGTGGACCGTCGCCTCGGCAAATTCACCGATCACATCGGCTGGCCCGGCGCCCGGATCTATCCGGGCCACACTCCCAACGAACTGGACCGCCCAGCGAAGACGGTGAAGGCTGGCGTACACGGGGTTCCTGGTGGCGAGTCGGTGATACTTCTTGATGATGGAAGTCACCGCTACATGACGGTACGGGAGACCGCACGAGTCATGACCTTCCCCGACAATTGGAAATTGGAAGGGCCTCGAGGTGAGCAGATGCGGCAACTAGGCAACGCCGTACCGGTCCGCCTTGGAGAGGTCTTCGCCAGAGCCGTAGGCGAAACGCTGCGTGAGGCCGAGGAACGCGGATGACGTTTGACGAGGGGCGCTGGAAGGATAAGCCGCCGCCTCAGCGGGCGTGGAAGGGGCGCGCTCGCACTCGGCAAGGACGCTCTGCCGAGCAGGACCGCGCAGCCGGAGGACACAGCGTTCGGTACGTTGATCTTGGGGAAGGCCGTCGCGCCTGTGCGTCCATAGAACTCAAGGTGTACGCGAAGACTCGACGTATTCGCGCCTATCTGCGGTGGTCTGACAAGGGCAAGTCACCTGCCGTTTATGTAGGGGAGGTCGACCACGACACTCGCGCTGAGAACCTCGCCGTGGCATGGCGAGCCGCGAAAGCCAAGGGATTGCTGATGGCGCCGCCTGTTTCGGCTGCTGAGAAGTCGTGGGCGTCCTCTCCAGCCGTGAGGGAAGTGATGCGGGCCAACCGGAGTCGAGATACGAGGCCAGAGCGTCGTCTTCGCTCCGCAGTGCATGCACTTGGCCTTCGATACCGTGTTGCCCGACGACCACTCGCCGACGTGCGTCGCACAGCTGACCTGGTGTTCACCAAAGCCAAAGTCGCGGTCTTTGTAGACGGATGCTACTGGCACGGCTGCCCAGAACCGGCGCATTACCGGCCATCGCAAAGGAACTCCGACTTCTGGCAGGAAAAGATCGCCACCAACCAGGAGCGTGACCGGGAGACCAACCGACTTCTGCGTGAGGCCGGCTGGAGGGTCATCCGTGTGTGGGAGCACGAGGACATGCTTGAGGCCGCCGCCCGAATCGATGAGCTTGTACGAGGCTACTCGTACTCGCCGAACGGCGCCGCCGCTCATCGCCGACGGAGGGGTCTCGAATCCAGGCTTGAGCAGCGGGCGTGACTCGACTCCTGGCGCGCTCATGGACGCCGTCCGCGACGAATCGACTGGGCTGGCCTCCTCAACCGATGCGTGAACGACATCCAGCACCTGCTCCTGACCAGCGACAATGCCTGTACAGACATTGCGGACGACGCGTTTAGCCGCCTACGAGACCTCCAGTGAGCATCACCCGCATCGCTCCCTGGGTCAGGCTGCTCCGCTGTGAGCCCTTCTCGACCCAGTCGAGGACGATGTCAAGGTCATCCGACATGACCGCTGCGGCGGGCTTCGTCGGTGCGGCCGAGGGTGATCAGGAGACGGATCGCGGACCGGGCAGCGCTTTCTACATCGGGATCGAGGGCGCAGGCCTGGTCGTAATTTTCCAGGGCTTGTTCGTTGTGTCCGGCGTGGTGGCGGAGGGCGGCCGGCTCGAGGAATCACCCCGGGTTCGGTGGTGACTTAAGCTGGGGCGGTTCACCCGTAGCCCGGAGTCTCTGTACGACGGCTTGTGTCTCAGGGGAGACGGGGACGCCAAGGGCGTCGAGGCGGGCCTTGAGACGGCGGAAACGTTGGCGGGCTTCGTCGGTGCGGCCGAGGGTCGTCAGGAGACGGATCGCGGACCGGGCAGCGCTTTCTACATCGGGATCGAGGGCGCAGGCCTGGTCGTAAATTTCCAGGGCTCGTTCGTTGTGTCGTGCGTGTTCGTGAAGGGCGCCGAGTTGGAGTAGGGCCTTGATGCTGGCGATGGTGAGTGGCCAGCGGTGGTCCTGGTCGAGCCAGTCGTATTTGAGGCCCTGGCCGAGCTGTCCACGACATAGGGCTGCGGCGGTCTCCAGCGCGGCGAGCTTCTCCTTTTCGTCGGTGGCGGTGCGGGCGTCGGCGAGTGCCTGGTGGAAGGCCCAGAGGTCGACGTCGATGTGCTGAGGTTCGATCCGGTACGTCTTGCCGCTGCGTTCGATGAAGAGGGTCTTCTTGTCGTCAGGGGTGGCGGCGTCGCGCAGGGCGGTGCGCAGATCTTTGAGAGCGGCGTGAAAGCGGTAGCCGGCTAGGGTCTCTTCCAGGTCCGGCCAGAGGTGCTCGCAGATCTCCTCGCGGTCCAGTCCCTTCGGACGAAGGGCGAGGAGGACGAACAGTTCGAGCGCTTTGGTACGTCGGGACAGATCCACAGGAGTGCCGCAAACGTGGATGGCCGGTTCACCCAGGAGGGTGAACTGCACAAGGTGCGGTGTCGAGCTGAGCTGGGGCACGGAAAGGTCGGCTGGCTGTTCGGGGTGGGCTTCCGGTAGACCGTTGCCAGTGGCGAGTGTGTAGAGCACCGATGCGGCGGCGTCTGATGGCAAGTGGAAGAGGGAAGCGTCGCGGAGTTCTTCGGTAAGCGGGCCGACCGCTTCGGTGACGCGGTGATCCCGGTCGAGGTCGCAGGTGGTTCCAGACGATGAGAAGCCGGTCAGTACGGCTCCGAGTCCGAGGCTGGAGGCCATGGTCAGGAGGTTGTCCAGGTAGGGATGACCGTCCGGGCAGGAAGCGGCCAGGAGCAGCGCCGGGAGGGGCTCGCCTGGTTCTGCTTGGCGGAGCTGGTGGATGTCGTTGGCCTCGTAATCCTCGAGGAGGCCGCGGCGGCCGATGAGTTGTTCTTCCAGATGGCGGATGGCTTCGTCGAGCGTGGCGACCAGTTGCAGTTCGGGCAGGTGGTCGGTCACGGTGGCGATGGCGTCTCCGAACCAGCGCTCGGCGTCCTGGATCGGGATGAGGATGCTGGCGCGGTAAGCGTCGGCCTGGGTGAGCAGGTCGAGGACTATGGCGCGGATGCAGTCGTCGGCTCCTGGGCCTGCGAGAGCCAGGTTGAGCCCCGACAGAGGGAGGTGCACGGGGGCGTCGTCGCGGATTCCAACCTTGAGCGTGACGGGTGGCTCGATCTCGAATGCTGAGCTGACCAGCTCGAAGTCGTCCGATGGCCCCGCCTCTGGTTCGCTGCTGCGATGCGCCTGTTCTAGGGTCCGTACGGCTGGGGACTGGAGCTCTGGGGCGAGCACGCTGATGGGCTCGTCGATGGAGGGGACGGGCAGGCGGCGCCTGCGGTGGAGGCGGGTGGCGGCAAGAGCGACGGCAACGCCCGCGGCGAAGGAGAGCGCCATCACTCCGCCCTGCGGTAGGACCACTACCTCGGACCCCTGGACGTGCGGCGCAGACTCAGCAGGAGGGTGAGAGGACCTGGAGTCGAAGGCGGGGCGGAGCGAGATCGTTCCAGTAGCCGGGGGAAGCGGGGCGTGCTTGGTCCACATGTCGGGCATCGGTCGTGACACGGAGACGCTGGGCGGCGTCTCCGAAGACGAGGTGCCGCGAGTCGGCTCGGCTGTGTGCCGCGGGAGGGTGCGGCGGTGGACTGGCTTGGCGCCCTGCTGAGCGTCACGCCCGTGCTTGGGCAGGATCAACCGCCATCCCGGCTCCAGTACATCAGGGTCCGTCAGTCGAGCCCCGCCGGGCTGTGGGCGTCCCCTGTTCAGCTTAAAGATCTTCTTGTAGTGAGCGCCCTTGCCCAAGTGCTGCTTGGAGATGGCCCAGAGGCTCTCGCCCGAGGTGACGGTATGCGTCCGTGGCCGTACGCGATCGGGCTTCCTGGCGTCGGCAGGTAGGTGGAGGATGCAGCCGGGTTCGAGCCACTCGCCCTGGGTGAAGGAGCGGCCGTCGTTCATGGTGCGGCCCTGGTTCAGCGCGATGATGTCCCGGTAGCGCATTGGGTCGCCGAGCTGCTTCTCTGCGATCGTCCAGAGGGTGTCCCTGGGCTGGATCGCATAGGTCACGTACGGTTTCGCGGTCTCGCCCTTGTCCGGTTCAGCGGATGCAGTGTGATCGGGCGTCTGGGTGGAGGTCGCGGCGATCGCAGCGGCAGGGACGAGCGCGCGGGGTGCGGCGATGGGAGCGGTCGCGGCCACGGTGATGGTGGTGATCAGATACGCGGCGAGCCGTTGGAACGGCAGGCGTACGCGACTGCGTCCGGCGCGGATCATGCCCACGATTTCGACCGTCACCGCGAGGGCGAACAGACCCCAACCCATCCACACTGTGGCTAGTAGCAATGTCCGGATGACGATGGGCTCGCCGGGCGTGGCCAGGTCATCGCGAGTGGGCAGGTCGATCGGCCAGAAGTAGATCAGCAAGATGGCGGGGATTCCCGCCAGTAGTCCCGCCAGAGCTGCGGCAGCGGCGGTCTTGGCGAGCAGTGGATGACGCAGCCCGTACATCGTCATGATTGTCCTTGTTCGATGCCGTGGAACATCCGCGCAGTAGCAGCGGCTGTGGCGGTTACGGTGCCGATGCCGATCAGCGAGATCAGTACGGTGGGCTTGGACACCGTGACGGTGACTCGTACTTGATTACCGGTCGTGGAGACGGTGCCAGGGTGGCCGGCAGCGGAGAGGTAAGCGCGGGCGGCAGTGAGCGCTTGGGCGGTGTCGACCTCGAAGCGGCCACTGGTGTAGGCCTGGCCGGTGTTCACCTGTCCGGCTCCGGCGCGGGCGGCTTCCTCCGCGGCAGCGTAGGCCTCGCGGTAGGCCAGCACCTTGGCGCCACCGTCGACCATGAGGCCGGCGCACAGAAGCAGCACGAAGCCGATCACCGCAGTGAACACCGTCACCGAACCTCGCTCGGCGTTCACGGCTGCCTGCCTCGGTAAGGGTCGATCGGACTGGTGAAGCTGCTGGTGATGGTCTTGCTGCCGGGGATGCCCGGTACGGCGAGGTCCGCAAGCAGTACCTCGCAGGAGACGTGGGCGACCACAGCGGCCGGCCTGCCCAGCGGGGCGGACAAGCCCCTGGTGTCCACGGTCACAGACGGCGCGCAGGCCAGCCCTTCACGAGCGAGCGCCGCCCGTGCGCTCGTCACGGCCGCCGAGCGTGCCCCGGCCGGGTCACGAGCGATGGACGCCTGCCGGGCCGCGTCGCGGGCGGCGGCGTAGAGGGTGCTGTGGGCCAGAGCGATGCGACCCAGCCCGATCACCATCAACAGCAGGGCGATCAACGCGGGCGCGATGATCGCCATCTCAATGGCCATTGATCCGCGCTCGCGGGTCATCCGGTGGTCCATTTCTCGATCGGAGCGCGAGCGACTTGGGTCACGGTAAGCGTCAGCAAAGGGACCAAGCTGATGGCCTCGCCGCTGACGGACACTTCGAGAGTGTCCGCGTCGCGGGTCACCGCGATCTTCGTACGGGTGAGGAACGATCCGCCCGCTTCGCGCACGAAACGCTCGGCGGTCGTCTGGCCGGCTGACATGCCGGAGCCGTAGGACCGGCCGGCGCGGAGCCCTTCCTGTGCGGCGGCCATGGCGAGGGTCCTGGCGTGGAACCATAGCGCGGTGTTCATGGTGAGCAGGACGAGCAGGAGGACCGCCGGATAGACCAGGGCGGCCTCCAGCGCCGCGGACCCTCGCTCACGTTCACTCATTTGATCTTGGCGAGCTGTTCGTTGACCACAGACGTGATCTTCGTGCCGACGGTGATGGCGAGTAGGAAGACGACGGCCGCGATGATGACCCACTCCACGGTCGACGCGCCGCGTTCGGGGTCCAATCCGCGCCGTACGGCATGGCGGTTGAGCAGCGTTTCCAGCCGTACGGCGACGGTGAGCAGGCGGGTGCGGATCAACGAGTACCTCCGGGAAGCGGTCAGCCGCCGGTCATCCGCGCGAAGGCGGGATAGCCGAGCAGCAGCAGGAATCCGAGTACGGACAGCGCCATCGGCACGGTCATCGTTTCGGTACGGGATCTCGCCTTGGAGATCTCGGCTGACAGGTCGGCCTCGCGGAGGGACTGGGCCTTGGCCATCAGGGTGTCGAGGATGCTCGCGCCTCGGGTGCCGGCGAGCTGGGCGATGGCGGCCATGTCCGCCAGCTCGGGAGCACCGATCTCGCCGGACAGGCGGGTGAGCTCGTCCCAAGCGCTGCCGGTGCCCCGTCGTGCGGGATCCAGCGCCTGAGCGAGGCGCTGGAAGGTCCACCCGTGGCCGACCTTGGCCGCGGACTCCAGCGCCTCGGCCGGTCCGGCTCCTGCGGCGCGGGCGAGCGCGACCAGGTCGAGGTAGGCGACGATGGCCTGCCGGAACGCGGCACGTGCTTCGGCTGCCTGGCCTCGGATGGCGGCGTCCGGTGCGAAGAACACCGCGACGGCGAAGGCCAGGCACGCCGCCCAGGAGACATACCAAGGCAGGGTGACGCTGAGCAGCGAGCACCACGCCCAGAACACGAACGGACCCGCCACTCCCAAGGCGATCATCAACGCCTTCTGGGCGAGGTAGTCGTGGGTTGTCTTGCCCAGCAACGCCAGATCGGTGTGCGGGATACGAGCACCGACCACCGAACCCGCAAGCCGTCTGAGCAGGCGCGACTTCCAGTCCCGCTCAAGCTCGGGACGCGCGCCCGGTTGGAGGCGTTCCATCGCGGGACCGAGCGCGGGCGGGGCTGGGAAGGCAGTGGAGAGGGCGAGAGCGATCCCGAGGCCGCTTACCGCGCCACAGGCCAGCACGATGCCGATCATGACGGTTCACCCGTCGAGTTGAGGAAGCGGTGCGCCTTGGGCGGTTTGGCCAGGCGGTGCAGCCAGACGAACGCACCCGCGTACAGGCCGATGACGATCGCGAGCACGAGCTGCCCGCCGAGTGTGCCGAACGGGGCGACGTACGTGGTGTTGAGCAGGGCGAAGGCGGTGTAGCCGAGCAGCGCGCCGACGACCCAGCGGGCGGTGACGCGGTGGGTGGCGCGTTCGGCGTTGATCTCGCGACGGCCGGCCACATCCTTGGCCACCGTGCGGGCCAGGCGTTGCAGAACCTCGCGCAGTCCTTGGCCGCGGGCCCGGCAGGCCAGGATGAGCGCGGCTGCGATCATGTCGCCGGTCGGGTCGTTCAGGTCGTCGGCGAACGCGCGCAGGGCCTGTTCCGTGGGGGTGCGATAGCTGAGTCGTCGTGCTAGCGCCCGTACCTCGGTGGCGATCGGCGCGGGCGGGCGGTCGGCGCTTGAACGAAGTGCCTCTTCGATACCGGCGCTGCCGCCGAGCACGTCGGCGAGGTGCCGAATCCAGGCTTCGAGCGCTTCGAGCCGTTCGATCCGCCGTACGGTGTCGCGGCTGGTCAGCATGCGTGGCAGTGCCACCGCGCCGGCAGCGGCTCCGGCGGCGGCGACCGGCCAGCCCGTCAGCCACCACGTCATGCAGAAGGCGGCCAGCCCGTACACCGACGGCACGACCATGGCCCGAGGGAGTCGGCGCCGAGGCGGGCGGGGCGGCCGTACCGGAACCCGGCGTGACCCGGCGGCGGCGAGCAGCGGACCGGCGATCAGCGCCGCGCCGGCCAGGGCGGCCAGCCAGCCGGTCATGCCCACCCACCGGTGAACAGGCTGGCGTCGAAACCGGCTGCGACCAGCTCGTCGATGCATTGAGGAATGGTGTTCGGCACCGCGCGCCCGTCCGGGCCCGGGACGTAGACGCGGTTGACCGACGGCTCCAGCCCGTCCGCTGGTGGCAGGACCTCGTGAATCTCGGCGACATAGCGGCGGTTGACCAGGCCGTCCAGGTCGTTCCGGAGCTCGTGTCGCAGATGGATCACGAAGTCCACGGCCATGCCGATGGTCCGGAACAGCGTCTCCGGCGAGATCGACAAGCCGCCTGACCCGGCCAGGATCAGCATCCGCGCGAATACCTGGTCGGCGGAGTCGGCGTGCATGGTGCAGATCGAGCCGGCCCCACCGGTGTTCATCGCTTCCAGCATCGGCACCAGCTCGTCCCCGCGTACCTCGCCGACGATGATGCGGCGGGCATTGAAGCGCAGGGCGTCCTCGATGAGCTGGTGCGGGGTGATCGCGCCGAAGCCTTCGGTGTTGCCTTCGCGGGCCTCCAGCGCGAGCACGTCCCGGTGCCGGCCGGGTTGGGCGTGAAGGAAGAGTTCGTACTCCTTCTCCACGGTGGCGATGCGTTCGTCTGGGTCGATCTCGGCGGCCAGGGCGCGGGCGAAGGTGGTCTTGCCGTCGCCCATTCCGCCCGTGACCACGATGTCCTTGTGGGCACGTACAGCAGCGGCCAGGAACGCGCGGCAGCCCTTGTCGAGGGTGCCGGCCGCCATCAGGTCGTCCAGGTCGGCGTGGAGCATGCCGTGCCGACGGATCGACAGGCACGGGCGAGGCGTGACGCCCATGATCGCGGCGATGCGCGAGCGCCCCACCGACAGGTGCAGGCGCGGGCGGGCGATCGAGAAGTCCCGAGCGGTCTGGCCCTGGTAGGCGGCCCATCGGCGGACATTGCCCACCAGCTCCTCGTCGCTGTCGGCGATCGGTGGGCCGAGTGCCTTGTGGCCGTCCCGATAGGTGATCCACACCTGGTCGCAGCCGTTGACGTCGATGTTCTCCACCTCGGGGTCGTCGACGAACGGTTGCAGCCTGCCCAGGGCGAAGATCTCGTTGTAGACCGCTTCGGCCAGGAGCCGTTCCTCTGCCAGGGTGGGCATGTCGCGGCCAGCGAGTGTCCTGGTGTCGGCGTACTCGCGGACCAGGTCGATGATGACTGCTCGCGCGTACTCCCGGACAGCTTCGTCTCCGCTCACTGCGGCGTTGTCGAGCGCTGCGGTGACCTGAGGCAGGATCTCCCGCACCGCTCGTTGGACGTCGAAGCTCACACCGCCACCCGCTCACACAGCTCGGTCCCAAGCGAGCGAGCGGCGCGCATGAGCAGGGAACGCGAGAGATGCCGTTCGCTGCCCGTGCCGTGTGTCAGCACGGCGGCTGCTTTGAGATCAAGCGGAAGGTGGCCGGCCACCTGTACGTCAAGCGTCCTGGCCACTTCTCGGCGACCATAGGGGCCTTCACCGGTCAGGAGGACTCTCGGAGCGGGCCGATGGCCGCGCGCGGCGGTGATCTCCGTCAGGCGAGGGGCGAGTGCCGATAGATCACGTAGGGTGGGCTGGGCAATGATGAGGACCTGGTCCGCGCCGGCCAGCAAGGGGACTGGCGTGTCGGACCCGCCGACCCGGCCGATGTCGGCGATCACGTCGCCTGCCATGGTCGTGAAGGTCGCGGAGATGTTCGGCCAGAGCGGCTGGACCGACGACACCTGGGAGGGGCTCGCCAGACCTGGCAGGATGCGGCGGTTCTCCGAACCGTTCAGCTGCAGCACCTGTCCGGCCAGCGTGGTCGTCGCGTCGGCGGCGCGCCGCAACTGCACCGCCCATTCACCGAGCCCGCGCTCCTGCCGGTGCCCGACCAGATAGCCGGAGAGCACGCTGCCGCCGGCGGGGTCACATTCGGCGAACAGGACCTCACGCGGCCAGGTGAGGGTCAGAGCCAGCCCGGCCGTCGTCACGCCGGGGCTGTGCCCGCCCGAACACAGAACGATCAGCATGCGCCGCTCACCCGGCCTGCGACTGCAACACGATTGCCACCGAGCCCTCGGCCGCCTGGCGGGCCAGCGTCGTGCCGGCCGCGGCCGGAACGACCAGATCCACCACGGCCAGCCCATCAGCGTCCGGCTGGCCGACTCGATCCACTCTGGCCGGGTGATCCTGCGCTGCCCCTTGTCCCGCTTGACCGGACGAAACGGCGGTCGCCACGACGCGGTCACCGGGCTGGATTCCTCTGGCCGGCAAGCGGCTGGGCTTCAGCGCCACGGGCACCACGACCTCGCCCGGCGCCGGCACCAGCGCCTCGGTCACGTGTGCGGGGGACAGGAGGGTGCCGGACTTCAGAGCCACCGCTGCACGCTTGCCGATCACTGTGCTCTTGCCGGTCGCATCGACGGACTGGACCGCCGTGTCCATGCCGAGCGCGACCGTACGCAGATCCTGAGCCTGAAGGGGCTGACCGACCGGTACGTCCCGGGCCATGACCAGCACTGGCACCCGCTGGCTGGCGACTCCGTACACCTGCCAGGCCACCAAGGCGCCCAGCGCGGTCAACGCGACACCGGCCACGAGCATCATCGGGCTGCGCCGGCCGGGAAGCGGGCGCACCTGGCCCGCTTCCTTGGACGGCGAGAGCCGTTGAAGCAACATCAACGTCTATCCCTTCGTGACAAGCGCCTGGGCTTCGACGACCCGGATCGGGAAGGTGGCCGACCTGGTGATCGGTGGCAACACGCCGCCTTCGCCGCCTGATCCGCGCCACGTACCGCGCCAGGTCACCGAGACCGTCACCTCGCGAGCTTTGGCCGGTTGCAAGTAGCGGTGTGAGCACGTGGAGCGTTGCAGAGCAGCAGGGCGGGAGGTGTCATAGGCGACTCCGGGACCGTCGCACGTCAGGGTGCGGCCGTCGCCGGTGTCGATGGTCATGCGCTGTGGAGTGGCGGTGGCCTCGGCCCAGATCGCGCCGGCGTGTAGCCGCTTGGACTTGGCCGCCCACTGGCCTTCCGCCAGGTAGAACCAGTGCGGAAGGCCGACCAGCCCGTCCTGGCCCCGTGGCGGCGCGGTGAGCACTTTCGGCGGGGTGATGGGGATGCGTTCGTACGCCCGGCGGGCGAGCCGCTCCCGAACCGCTCGCGGAGACTCCTGGTTCTTGATCCAGACGATGTCGCGGGAGCCGTCGGAGCACCTGACCTCGTACCAGGCACCTTCCTTGGGCTGCTCGGTGCTGAGCGGCTGGTCAGAATCCGCAGAGCCCACCTTCTTCAAACCATTGGCGTACCACCACCGCCGATAGGAGCAGGTGACCTTCGGCTTCTTGCCGGCCGGAGTGGCGGACGACTGACGGGGCTTCTCCTTGGCCCAGATGAGGTAGTTGAAGGGCTGGGCCGATACGCCTACGCCATCGTCGTCCCTGGTTGAAGGGAACACGGCAAGACCGGCGACGAGGAGAGGGGTCATGGCGCCGGTGAACAAGGCTCATCCAGTTGATCGACCTTCGCGACTCGCCAGATGCCATCGTCTTCCTTGACGAGGGCGGCGACCATGTGGGTGGCGGACATGCCGTGAGTGAGGCGCTTGCCCGTTCGGTCGTCCGCCTGGCCGGCTTTCCGGGCATCCTGGCAGTCGTGCAGAGCAGCCCGGTCACCTTGGACCTGTACGTCGAAGGTGTGCAGGATGGGCTGCCCCCAGGTGACCCGGCCTTGGGCGCGGAGGGCGGCGATTCCCTCCAACATCGTGCCCAGGAGCGGCTGCGTCACGACCTGCTGGAGGATCGCCTTGCGCTTGTCAGGGGCAGCCCGTTCAGCGCGGGGGCCAGCGTTGTACAGCTCCCGGTACACCGCCAGGACAGCGTCCTTGTCTGTGGAAGGGCTGGGCGTTGGTGTGGGAGTGGCCGCAGGCAGAGCAGCTGAGGGGGCCGGTTGGGGAGCTGGGCCGCTGGCGCATGCGGACAGGGCGCTCGCCGTAGCGATGATCATCGCCGCCAAGGGAATGACCGCCCCGCAACCCGCCGACTCGACCCTCACGCTGCAACACCCTCACATATTGAGCTCGCACCGCTACACACGGTGGCCAGGCTAGGGTAGTCGGCGCTCCCTGGCAGCTAACCCCGCCGCCAGCCGATCATTACTCGATATTTGTTCACCGCTCCTATGCGGGTATCCACGTCCCAAACCAAGCCATCGTCAGGCACCGCCTCATGAGTCTTCGTATTCTTCTTGGGTGAGCTCCGGAGCTGGCTCCACGCCGTCGTGCCAGGGCGCCCCTGGCAACTGCCGCCTCTTGATCGACCTCGATGAATTGCACAGCCATCGGTGCGAGGAGGCCGGGATAGTCGGTGCCGAGGCGATGGTCAACGCCATGGCGGTCGGGCTGGTGATCGAGGTATGGCGCAACAGTCCAGTAGAGGCCATGCATGCCAGCCAGCGAGGACCGGACGACGCGGCGATGTTCGCCGAGTCGACGGCACTCCACGACAGGGCCGTCTTCGCTCTACGGGAGGAAGACCGCGCGTTCGCACTCATAGATTTCGAGCGGCACCTGCTGGACCGCACGCGGCCCTGGGCGGGGACGGAAGGCAAGACACTCAAGGAACTCGGCTACGGTTACCTGGGCGTCTACGCCCGGCATGTGAAGGACCGCACCAACGCGCTGATGAGCCTCGCTCGTCACACGTGTGTGGATGGCGCGTTCGAGGTGTACCTGGTGAACAGGGCCCTCGGATTCGGCCGTGACCACAAGGGGATGCCCGGTTGGCGCGTGGTCGTTGAGCGCATTGCCGTTCTCCTGGCCGACCCGAACCATCCAGCGTGGCATGGCAGCGAAAGGGGCGAGCGAGCCCTTGCCGAGATGCCGCCGAGCACGCCGCCCATCGATGACCTCGCCGAGGTGCTTCTGTCGACCCCGTACGAGCTCCCGCATGACGTACTTGGCTGGCTCAGCGACCATTTACTCTTTTGCGCCGGGCCCCCTTACGGCATCTCCTCGTGGAGGATCAGCGAGAAGTAGCATCCCTCATATCGCGGCGTGGGTTAGCCGATCATGCTCCGGATTTGACGGGCGCAGCCCCAGGAAAGAGTGACTCCGGCTCCGCCGTGTCCGTAATTGTGCAGTACGTGGTCTACGACTGGATCAGCCTCGACCCGGACATAATCGCGTGTGGGCCGCAGCCCGACGCGGTGGCCGAGAACACGGGCCTGTGCGAGACGTGGCTCCACCTCGGTGCAACGCGCGACGATCGCCTCGGCCGCCTTGTGATCGATAGCCAGGGATTCGTCGCCGTCGATAGCAGTGCCGCCGAGGACGATGACATCGCCCTGCGGATAGATGCAGAGAAGCTCGGGCGAAGTGCCGGTGTCTTCCGAGAAGAACTCCGTGAGACCTGGATTGGTCACCACGACCAGCTGACCGCGTATGGGCCGCATGCGGGGATCGTTTGCGAGCAATCGGGCGGACAGGCCGGTGCAGTTGACGATCGTGGCTGCCGGTTGTGCCTCCTCCAGAGAGGACAAGGTACGGAGCTCGATGGTGACATGGGCTTCCTCGAGTCGCTGCTGGAGATAGCCGAGATAGGTCGGCATGTCGATGAGCGGAACCGTGAACCGGTAGCCCGTCGTGAAACCCTCGGGAAGCTCGGCCGGCGTACAGGGCTGGAAGCCCGGCAGGCCAGTGGCCCAGTCTGGTGGGTGCTGGGCGGTACGCGATGCCTCCATGCCGTTGGTGAGACGGACACCAGTAGCGGTGTCCACGGCGAGTTCTTGAAAGATCTGGAGCGACTCCTGGCTCCACCGGTCGATCTTGTCTTTAGGCTCGACCAGGTACGGCCCCCACATGGCGCCGGCGGCCAGAGATGTAGCGCCTGGAAGCTCGGCGGCGACGACATGGACGTTGTGGCCGGCTTCGGCCAGGACGACGGCGGTGGTGAGGCCCGAGACGCCCGCCCCGACTACGACAACGCGGTCAGAGGTCATGTTCGGTGACTCTAGCCCCGATTCGTCGCCTGCAGGGCCTGCTCAAGCCGGGGGAGAAAGCTGCGCACGTATGGGTTGCGCTGGCGGCGTCGTAGGTCGGTGGCCAAGCGCCGGAGCAGGTCCGCGCTCCGGGGGGAACGGACAGTGGTCAGGCGTTCGGCGGCGACCTCCCCGATCTGGCAGGCCGATTCGAGTTCGCCCCGAGCGCTGTTGCCGAGGGCGAGCCACGCACCCTCGTACAGGGCCCGCCGTTGATGGGCCGTTTCCTGGCTCCGGTCGTGCGCGCCGGTCTGCAACAGGTCGATGCCCTGGCCGAGCAGCGTGCGGCCCTTGGCGGTGATGCCGTCATGCTTCTGGACCATGCCGAGGTGGACGAGGGCGTAGCCCGCCTGGCAGTCCAGGTGGTTGGGAGTAAGGAAGTACATCCAGCGCGGCTCGTACCCGGTGAGCGGCTCGTCGATGAGCTCGCGCGCCAGGGTGCGGCTTCTCTGGAAGTCCATGTAGCGGCCCGCCGTGGCGTACGCGAACGCGAGGCGGGAGAGGACCGAGGCCCGTACGGCGGCCGGGGCGGCGTCGCTGGCGCGGCGAGCGGCCTCGCCGAGAGTGATGGCGTCGGCGGGATGGTCGCGGCTGGCGGCTTGGAAGGACAGGTCGGCGAGGACGTGCGCGCAGAGTGGCAGGTCGTTGACCTGGTGGGCGGCCCGTAGGGCGGTGACGAAGTAGCGCTGGGCCAGGCCGTGGTGGGTGGCGTCGAAGGCCATCCAACCGGCGAGCTGGCCGACCTCGGCCAGCGCCCGGAGAAGGCGGGCCGTCACGGCACCCGAGTAGCCGCCCTCGTGGAGCAGGAGCCCGATGCTGCGGAACTGGGCGCCGATGTAGCCCAGGTGGCGCGCGCCTCCGTGCTTGTCATCAAGGGTCTGCAGCTGCGGAAGCTGGGTCTCGATCTGCTCAATGAGGGACGCTTCGCCGGTATCGGGCATGCCTTGTGAGAGATAAATGCCGCGTCCGGCGGTGCCGTCAAGGTAATGGGCGACGACGGCGCTCAGGCCCGAACCGGAGATGGCGAGAAAACGACGACGGTCGATGAGCCCTCCCACCACCCAATCCTCCACAATCTTCCACAGACCCTGAGCGGTCCACGGCAGCTCCATGCCGCCGCTCGCCGGGATGAGCATGGGCGACTCCGGTGCCCGCCCCTGCCACAGCTCGCCGACGGATACCACCCTTCCCAGTTCCTGTGAAAGCACGTACGCCGTCATCACCGGCAGGGGAGATCGCGGCACACGAGCGGAGTCCCTCCAGTGATAGGGAGCGGACTCGGCGACGGTTCCCGGGCCGAAGACCTTGTTCAGCTTGCGCGCCAGGGCCTTCGGGCTCCAGCCCAGTTCTTCCAGGCATGCGGCCAGCACGGGGTTCGAGCGCTTCGGCTGCGGTGTCATGGCCGCTCACCTCGCTGTCGGGGGTCCGCTCGGGATCGGGACCTCTTCATGGTGTGCCCATCCTGCTACTCCGTGATACGCCCGGCGGATAGTTGACCCAGTTGACCCGTTGATCACCTCGCTGCCGCACATCGTCCTGGGCTGTCGTAGAAGCAGCCCGAACGAGGTCACCGAGGAGGGATACGTGAGAGGGATCGAACCGACCGCGGCATGCAAGGTCATCGTCGCACTTCAGGAGGGTTTCTACGGGGCGAGTTCGGGATCCGGGTTCAGCAACAGGGACTTCCTCATCGCGCTCACGCAGATGCTCCCTCCGGGGCGGCTCGTCGTGATAACCGTTCGGAGGCACGCCGATCCGATCGACCCCCGTTGGACCGATCGGCTCATGAAGAGCTTGCGGCAGGCGAAGGCTCAGGTCGTCCTGATCAACGGCAGCGAAGATCCTGCCCACACGCGTGACCTGATCGTGGAGAAGGTCACCGACATCGCCTCCGGGGCGAACCAGTGCCTGCTCATTGGCCTCGGCAGAGGTCTTCTGGGTCTTGCCGGGCATGCCGTCGAGAACGTGCACCTCCTGCTGGTACCCCGGTCGACGGCGGCACTGAGCTGCGCCGAGGACTCGTCCGAGATCAGCGAAGAGCGCGACTGCCTGCACACCGCGGCCAAGGGCGGCGGCCGTGTCGCGGCGATCTCGACCTTCATGGGTCGGCACCTCCAGGAGGACTACGGCGTGCCCGGCGATGCGCTGGTGGACATGCGCAATGGCCTGCTTCTCAACGAGGACTTCTCGGAGAGGCCGCCCCCACTGCCCGAGCCTGCCGAGGAAGGATTCTTTCTCGCGCTCGGCCGCCCGATCCCTGACAAGGGCTTCGAAGACTTGCTGGCCGCTCTGGAGATCCTGCGTAGCCGCCGGGTAGCCGTCCCTCACCTGGTCCTTGCGGCGGCCACCTCAGGCGCACCTACCGAGTACCAGCGTCACTTGGCGAGCCTCATTGAGGACAGCGGCGTGGACGCAACCCTGATCACGGAGTTCAGCCCGGGGATCAGGACATGGATGAGCAGCCCGGCCCTGCGTGGGATCGTCGTGCCTTCTCGCCAAGAACCCTTCGGCAGAATCCCGCTGGAGGCGTTCGCAGCCGAGGCAGGGCCCGTCATCGCCACTCGAACCGGTGGTCTGCGCGAGACCGTGGTGAACGGTCTGACCGGATTCACCGCCGAACCGCGTGATCCCGCCTCGTTGGCGGAGGCGATTCACCTCGGCCTCATGGCGGACCCGTCTGAACGTGCTCGGCTCATCAGAGCCGGGGATGTGCTCCTCCGCCAGCGACACGACTACTTCCCGACTATCCGCGACGCGCTCGCCACCGTGGCCCCCTGGGCGCTGTCTCCCAGAGCGAGGAGCGGAGTCCGATGAGGGTCACGACCTGCCTGAACTCCGATCGGGACTTCTGGCAACTGTCCCAGGAGCACGTGGACCACCTTCGGTCGTGCTTCCCCGAGGTGGAGTTCTGCGTCGCCACGCCCGCGACGGTGCCGGACTTCCTGGAGGGGAGCGAGGTGTATTTCGGCTGGCGCTTCGACCCGAACTGGTTCTCACTCGCACCATCCCTGCGCTGGATCGCTTCTCCCGCCGCAGGTACCGATCACCTCCCCGTGGAGCACGCGCAGCAGGCCGAGGTGATGCTGACCCGTTCGTACGGATTCCACGGCCGCCCCATGTCCGAACACGCCATGGGGCTGGTCCTAGGCTTTTCCCGAGGGTTGTTCACCAGCAGCCGCCTCCAGTTCACCCGGCTCTGGTGGAAGGACGAGCTCGCTGCAGAGTTCTTCGACCTGGCAGGCGCGACTATGACCATCGTCGGCTGCGGAAGCATCGGTGCCCATCTCGCCCGAGCGGCCGGCGCGTTCAAGATGAACGTCATCGGTGTCCGACGCACACCGCCGTCGGAAGGTCAGAACGGGATCCGCTGGATGGGGCCCTCCGATATTCGGCGGGCGGTAGCCAACGCCGATGTCGTCGTGGATCTGCTCCCGGCGACCGCCGAGACCACGGGCTTCTTCGACCAGCGGGTGTTCAACTCCTGCAAGCTCGGGGCGATCTTCATCAACCTCGGCCGGGCCAGCACGGTCGATCACCTGGCCCTGCTTCACGCGCTGGAGTACGGCCCGCTGGGCGGGGCGGCCCTGGACGTCACGACGCCGCGACCCCTGCCGATGGAGGACTCGCTCCGCCTGCACCCCCGCGTTGTCCTCACTCCCAAGAGCGCCACGTTCTCGCGCTTCTACATGGACGAAGCCGTCAAGTTCTTCGCCGACAACCTGCGCCGCTACCTGGATGGTCTGCCGTTGCACGGCTTGGCCACTCTGCCCACCGAAGGCTGATCAGATGTCTGGAACCGAACGTAGTGCGCTGCTCGCGGCCTTCTCTGCGACTGGTCGCAACCATCCCTATCTCGCGTTCACCCTCAACTCGCTCTGCAACCTCGACTGTGTCTTCTGCAAGCCGCGGTGCATGCCCGATTACGGACACAAAGACCATCCTCTGAGCGCCGACGACTACGCCGTGATCGCTCGCGAAGCCGCTGCTTGGAAGGTGAAGAAGGCGCACAGCTCTGGCGGGGAGCCGACCTTGCGCTCCGACATTCTCGAAGTGATCGCTGCCCTGGCCGGTGGACTCGGTGCGGGAGCGTCCATCGGCATGACCACGCACGGGAACCTCCGGCGCGGACTGACCGTCGATCAGCTGGCCGGAGCTGGACTGACGTACATCAACGTCTCCCTCCACAGCCTCGACCGCGGCCGCTCGGCGCGGATCATGGGCGGTGGAGATCCCGTTCGGGCGCGAGAAACCATCCGTGCAGCGCTTGGTCTCCAGCTCAAGGTGAAGATCAACTGCGTGGTGCAGCGCTCGTACCTTGAGGACGCACTCCAGGTCGCCTGGATGGCCAAGGATCTGCCGGTGGCAGTCCGGCTCATCGAACTGCAGAACATCGGTCCGGCTTCCGCGATCTTCGACGAGGAGTACATGTCCGAGGCCGAGGTCCGGCCTCACCTTCAACTATGGCTCGACGGCGCAGGCGAGGTCTCGCGTAAGGATCTCGGAGTTCGCAGCCCCGGCAACTACCTGAGACCGGAGGGATGGGCGGGGTCCGTCGGCTTCATCTCCAACTCCAGCTGCGCCACCTGCTCGGACGCCAACCGCATCAAGATCACACCGAGTGGAGTGGCCAGGCCGTGCATCCTCCACAACCGCGACATCGCGCTGAAACCGCACCTCGCAAGCGGCACGCTGACTGAGGCGTTCGCCCATCTGTTCCGCGCCATGCTCGACCGCGACGGCAACTCTGCCTGGCAGGGCTATCACTACGTGGACTACGACCTGCGCTGGGATCGGATGGAACGCCCCTTCGGGGCACCCGTCATGCTTCCCGTCCTCTCCTCTGGCTCGTCCTGTGGCCGTACGGGGTCGGTGGAGGCACCGTGACGGCCGTGCTTGCTCAGGAGACATCGCCGTACGTTCAGCTCGGCAGCACGTACGCGCGAGAGCTGGGCGTCCGGGGAATCCCGGCGTCCGTGCTCGCCCACAAGTGGAAGTTGGCGGACCTCCTGGCTCCGCATTCGGACCTCGACCTCCGGATCCTCCTCGCTGACCCGCCGCAGAACTGGTGGGAGTGGAACCACCTCCTCGCCGCAGCACACACGGCGATCGTCTCCCGGAACGTCGCCAACCGCCGCATGCTGGAGCATCCGCCCGGATTCGCCTTCACCCTGTCGGAGGTCGAGCAGCGCCATGTCGCGCCGGCGGAGCTGGCCACATGGAGCCTGATCAGCGGGCATCCACGGACCTTCCACCGCTGGAAGTCCCAGGCGCAGATGGCCCCGTGGAGCGGTGTCGATGAGTTGTTCTACCGGGGCATCCTCAATGCGCGGATCGGCGGGCGGTACCGGCTCTCCGACGACAGCGCGGACAACGTCCACGTCGATCTCGCCGGCTACCACCGCCACTGCGTCCTGTGGCACTACCTCGCGCCCTGCTGGTTCGCCATCGCGTCGCTGGCCACTCGTACCCGGTGTCCTGGAAAGTTCGCCGCCCTGGCGCAATGGCACCCTCCTGATCTTGAGCACCACGGGCAGGCATTCGTGCACCGGGCGCGTGATCGGCACGATCAGCCCATCGCCGAGCTGCTTCGTGACACGCATGCCGCAGTGGCGGCGGCCATGCGGTATCTCCCCGCCCCGGCCGAGAACGAAGCGTCGCCACCGACCGTCACGATGGCGGCCGGGATGCTCCGCGTCCGCGTCGCCCGCTGGCTGTATTACCTCGATCCGCCACCCGGTACCGCAACCGCCTACCTCATCCGGCGCGAGGCCCGAGAGTTGCAGGGCGCCGCAGCAGCTCTACGCGGATTCGCGTCGGACCAGGCCACACGGCACCAGCGCTTGGTAGCGCGCATGGCCGACCTGCTGCCCACCGGCGCCACCACCCGACGCGTCCTCAGCGACACCCTCACCAGCTGGCGACGACACCGCACGCTGGTGGAGGACTTTTTCAACGCGGGAGATCCGTCGTGAGCACTCGAATCCTGAAGACCGCCAAGATAAAGATTACGACCAAGTGCAACCGCGACTGCGGATTCTGCATCTTCGCCAACGGGGCGCAGGGCGAGAACATGCCCGTGGAGCTGTTCTCCACCATCCTCGACCGGCTGGAGCCGATCCCGTTCCGGCAGCTGCACATCAACGGCGGCGAACCGACCGTCCACCGAGACTTCCCGGAGCTGAGCCGCCTGGCTCGCGCCCGTCTGCCCGAGACGGTGATGGTCCTCGGCACCAACGCCATCACCCTGGCCCGCAACCGGCGCCTCGTGGCGACGGCCGTGGAGTGCTACGACCAGATCCTCATCGGCTGCGACGACGAGCACGGCAACTTCGAGCAGGTCGAGACCGTCGTACCCGTGCTGCGCCAGGCCGGAAAGACCGTCGTCGTCAACAGCGTCCTCGAAGCGATCGACGAACCGCGCCTCGGCCGGCTGGCGGCGCTATGCGATCAGTACGGCGCCGTCCACGTCACCAACCACGTTCACCACATCGACGTCGGACAACCGACGAACCAGCTCCACGGACTCTGCGCCCGCTACCTCGATCAGCACCTCATGATCGAGCTCGACGGCTCCTGCTACCGCTGCTTCAACGCCATGGCGCAGGAAGACAGCGAGTTCAGCGTCTGGGATCACGACTTCGCCGCGAAGGTCTTCGCACCCCGGCGCCAGCACTACCACTTCTGCCTCCGGTGCCACGAGTACACCGACTCCGGAGCCTCCGTCGTCCCGTCCGGAAGGTGACCCCGGCATGACCGCTGTCCTCGGACTGAACTTCCACCACGACACCTCCGCCGCACTGATCGTCGACGGGCGCCTGTACGCGGCCGAAGAGGAACGCTGGAGCGGCATCAAGCACCACCGCCAACATCAATGGAAATCCGTGCTCACCCCGCCCACCCAGGCGCTCACCTGGTGTCTCGACGCCGCAAGCCTCGACCCCGACGACATCGACGCGGTGTGGGTGCCCTCCATGCGGCCCACTCCCGCGGCAGGCACATGGCTGAGCACCGAGCACGACGAACTGGCAGCCGCCCTGCCCGAGCCGCTCGGGTCGCGGCTGCGGCTCATGTCCCACCACACCGCGCACGCGATGTCCGGCTATCTTCTGTCGGGACTCGACCACGCCGCGGGGCTCGTCATCGACGCCGGCGGCTCCGCGCTCGGCGCCGACTTCGGGCCAGGACGCGAACGCATCACGGGGTACGACCTGACCCCGAACCGCATCGACCGCGTCTACCAGGCCACGCCCGCCGTCCTGCCCGGTCCTCGCCGGGTGCACTCTTCTCTCGGGCACTTCTACCGCAACTTCGCTTTGCGGATCATTCCGCCTGGTGATGAAGCAGAAGGCAGCCTCATGGCCATGGCCGCCTTCGGCGATCCCAGCCGATACAGGCACGACGTTCAGCAGCTTCTCCACCTGGCCGCCGAAGGCATCGTCCACATCGAGCCGCCCTACGGTTCGGCCGATACCACCACACCCATACGCATCGGGGATCGGACATGGACGGCCGGCTCGGTGGCGGACGCCTCATTCGCGGAGCGCGCCGACCTCGCAGCAGCCGTGCAAGAGGCCTTCTCCTGCGCTGTCATCCATGTCGCTCGTCACCTGCGCCGCATCACCGAGGCGACCAGCCTCGTCTTCTCAGGGGGGTGCGCGCTCAATTCCCACCTGAACGGACGCCTCGCCGCGGAAGCAGACTTCGACACGCTGTTCATCGCCCCGGCCCCGCACGACGCCGGCACGGCGCTCGGAGCCGCTCTGTACGGTTGGCACTATCAGCTGTGCCAGCCACCACTTCCCGTGCCGGTGGACGCCGCATGGGGACCTCATCCCGGCCCGATCCCGTCCTCGGCGATCCCGGCGGGACATCGGCTGATCAGCGGTCTGGGAGATCGCCTCATCCCTGCCGTCGCGGGACTGCTCGCCGAGCATCGCGTGGTGGGCTGGGTCCAGGGCGGAATGGAGTTCGGCCCGCGTGCCCTCGGACATCGTTCCATCCTGGCCCACCCGGGCCACACGGAGACCCGCGATCGTCTCAACGCCATCAAGCAGCGTGCCGCCTACCGCCCGTTCGCTCCGGCCGTGATCGCTGAGCGTGTGCACGACTGGTTCATGGCCCCGGGCGACCCCTTCATGAACCGCGTCGCCTCAGCACGGCGCTGCCGTGCCTCTCAGATCGCCGCGGTCGTTCACCACGACGGCACCACCCGCCTGCAGAGCATCGCCAAGCACCACGCTGGGCTTCGCCCGCTCCTGGAGGAATTTCACCGGCTGACCGGACTCCCCATGCTGCTGAACACCTCTTTCAACACCAAGAGCGCCCCCATCCTGATGAGTGCCGAGCAGGCAGTACGCGCTGCCGGCGATCTCGGCTTGGACGCCGTCGTCGTCAACGATGCCCTGCTCATCTCCGACAAGCTCTCCACGAGGTAGTCGACCATGCACCACAGCGACAGCATCCTCGCCATCCTGGGCGCGGACACCTGGCACACCGCACATCGCGACCGTGCTCTGGCCGCAGCCGACCTGGCCCTCGCCGTCTATGAAGGAAAAGTACGCGACCAGGGCACTCCCTACATCGAGCATCCCCTTGCCGTGGTCACGATCCTGCGCGACGAGCTGCTCGTCACCCAGCCCGAAACCCTGCTCCTGGGCCTGCTGCACGATGCCCTGGAGCTATCTCCCGGTTCCGAGCCCGAGATCGCCGCTCACCTGGGCCGCCTCTTCGCCGAGGAACTGCGGGCCATGACTCCTGACCATCGCCTCGAAAATCGCCCGAAGCGGGCCATGGACGAAGGCGACTGGCGTATCAAGATCCAGAACCTGAGTCTGGAGGGACTCCTCGTCCGGTTCGCCGACCGCATCCACAACCTTCGTGACCTGGGCCGTTCTCCGGACAATGAGCGCCGCCAGCGGTTCATCGCCTCGCTGGTCGACTTCTACTTGCCCCTCACAAGGGCGGCCCAGGTCGAGAGCCCGTCGCTCAAGAGGGCGTACGAACTGCTTGAGGTAGAGCTCCACCGATACCGGACCAGCGCTTCATGAAGCCCGTCATCCATTCCTTGACTCCTACCGGCCACACGGGAGGCCGCGTCTATCTGCGCATGCTCCAGCAGTTGACCAGCGATGAGTTCACCTGGCGGACCATCCCGGACTTCAAGCGCAGTGATCAAATTCGCAGCTGGCGTACGATGCGGCACCTGGCCACCATCGCGCCATACATCCGCGCCCTGCACGACGCTCCTGGAGTCTTCGTCTGGGACGACCTCAGCCTGCTGTTCTTCACTCCCGCCATGAGAGCCCGGACGATCTTTATCTTTCACCACTACGAGCCGCTCCAGCACGATGCCTCGCCGATTCAGGCCCAGCTATGGCAGCAACTGTTCAGTGTCCTGCCGCAATGCGCGGCCGTAGTGTGCGTTGCCCCGTACTGGCCCGCTTCCTCCGAGCCCGCGCTGTGGACAGGGTGCACGTCATCTACAACTCCTTCGACCTGAGGGAGATCGACCAGGCACGCAGCCTCGACAAGGACGAATGCCGAGCCGAACAGGGCCTGCCACGCGCCCACGGGGAACAACACCATCGGCCGGACCGGCCTGCACTTCACGCTGGCCCGCCAGCAGTACCTTCGCCTGCTGCGGGCCTGTGACGTCGGTTTGTTCGCTCCTGAGATAGCCGAAGGCTGGAGCCGCTGTGCTGCCGAGGCCATCCTGGTCGGCTTGCCTTGCCTCATCCAGCCGATCGCAGGTCTGGGCGATCTCGCGCGCCTGACCGGCCAGCCTATCCCTGACCTTCACTGCTTGTTGCCGCAGCTCCACGAACGTGCCGCCGTGCCACCGGCGGACATGAAGCCGGCCTACGACGCTCTCGCACCCTACGATCTGCACTACTTCCGGCACGCCTGGAGCGCCGTGTTGGCTGAAGCATGGCCAGCAAAGATCATCAATCCCCGGAGCACTTTTGGCGGTGGGCGATGAGGGCCACGTACCGCACAGCGCCGATGCGGTAACCGTCCAGGAGGCATCCGAGGAGGATCAGACCGGATTTTGGCGCTACGGGGCGGCGAGAATCACAGCATCAGGGTCCCGCTCAGGTAGCTGCGATCGGAGACAACGTAGCGTCTAGTGGTCGGCGTGGCCGTACGTGAGGCGGCATCGGCCGGCCTGGCAGTCCTGCAGGCTCTCTGCAGCGGCCTGCCGGGCCCGGGTCAGCTCGGCGATTTTGGCGTCGAGCCGGTCCACCACCGCTTCCAGCCGCCAGCGCTCGCTGTCGCAGGTGGCCCCGCCCTGGTCGTGGGAGGTGAGGGCGTCGACGACCTCGTCCAGGGTGAAGCCGAGTTCCTGCAGGGCCTTGGCCATCTGGATGCGCTCGACCGCCGCGGCGTCGAAGATGCGATATCCCGAAGGCCGGCGCTCGGCGACGGGCAGGATGCCGCGCCGCTCGTAGAAGCGGACGGTGTCCACGGCGACCCCGGCCTCGCGGGCGACCTGTCCGATTTTCACGACGCTTCACCTCTTGACTCTGGACTCAAGTCCAGACTCTACGGTTGCTCTGAGGGCGCCACAAGAGCGCCCACCACCGAGAAGGAGCCTCGCCGTGGACATCCCTGCCGCTTCCACCCCCATCGTCTGCGACATGACCACCGCCTCCGACACCGCCCAGCAGCGACTGGAGGAATACCGGTACCTGTTCGGCCAGCACCTCGTCAGCCGCGCCAAGACTGGTCAGGGCATCCGCTTCCGGCTGCGCGCCGAGCCCGGCGTGGCGGCGTGGGTGCGGGACCTGGCCGCGCGGGAGAAAGCCTGCTGCGCGTTCTTCGCCTTCGACATCACCGTCGAGGGCGATCAGGTGATCTGGGACTGCGCGGTCAGCGACAACGACACCGCCCGCGCCATCCTGGAGGAGTACTACCAGCTGCCCGAGACCGCCCCGCAAAGCCCCGAAGTGTTGGAGAAGCGCCTGGCGAGCAAGGGC
The DNA here is from genome assembly GCF_041950525.1 of Nonomuraea sp. GTA35. Taxonomy (NCBI): domain Bacteria; kingdom Bacillati; phylum Actinomycetota; class Actinomycetes; order Streptosporangiales; family Streptosporangiaceae; genus Nonomuraea; species Nonomuraea sp. GTA35. The sequence continues at coordinate 446,794 of NZ_JBGNUV010000010.1, forward strand.
CTGCACTTCATCGCCGACCCGGCCGACCCCCTGCGCTACACGGTCGGCTGACCGCGACGGCCGACGGATGGAGCCCCCTGCCCTCACCGGCAAAAAGGTCGGCCGCAGGGCTTGCATCCGGTACCCAGGTACAGGTTTACCGTCGAGGTATGACCCAAGACATCGCCCTTGACCTGGGATGGGCCCCCTCCGCTTGCACCCTGCCCACCGCCGAGCAGCCGCTGCGGGTGGCCGAGTTCGACGCCTTGTTCGCCGACGCGGTGCAGGACCTGGCGCGGCCGGAGCGCACCCGGCTGCGCCTGGAGCTCGTCTTCAGCCCGGAGCATGCCGCCCGGGCCGCCGAACTGACGGCCCGGGAGAACGGCTGCTGCTCCTTCTTCACCTTCACCCTCACCATCGCCGACGGCAGCCTCACCCTGGAGGTGACGGTGCCCACGCAGCACGTCGAGGTGCTGGACGCCCTGCAGGCCCGCACCGGCGCCGCGGCCGCTTTCTCCTGACGCGGCCGCGCGACGACCGCACGGAAAGGAATGTGATGGACCGCATCATCCGCGAGGACCTGATCGCGCTGCGCCAGACTGGGACCGTGCAGCTGGTGGAGGCCCTGCTGGCCGACGCCTTCGCCGCCGAGCACATCCCCGGCGCACGCAACGTGCCCGGCCAGGTGTCTGCCGAGCTCGCCGCCCAAGTCGCCCCCGATCGGGCGGCCACGGTGGTGCTCTACTGCTCGGGCCCGTACTGCAACCGCTCGAAGATGGCCGCTGCGGCGTTCGCCCGGCTCGGCTACGCCGACGTGCGCGTCTACGCTGGAGGCAAGCAGGACTGGGCCGAGGCGGGGCTGGCCTTCGAGGGCAACCGCGCGCCCGCGCCGGCCGCGGGAGCGGGGCGGCCGGAGTGAGGCAGGACATCGAACTGCAGGGCGCAGGCGGGCCGTACCTGCGCAGCGGGCAGGTGGCCGAGCAGGCCGGCGTCAACCTGCAGACTCTGCGCTACTACGAGCGCCGCGGGCTGATCGCCGAACCCGCGCGCAGCCCCGGCGGGCACCGCGCCTACCCGCCGGAGACCGTCACCCTGCTGACCGTGATCAAGGCCGCCCAGCGGCTCGGTTTCACCCTGGAGGAGGTGGCCGAGCTGATCGATACCGGCCGGCGCGGTCACCCCACCCCGGACCTGCGTGCCCGCGCCCAGGACAAGATCGCCGAGGTGGACGAGAAGATCGCCGACCTGACCACCATCCGGGCGGCGCTGAGCGCGGTGGTGAGCGCGGGCTGCGACAGCCTGACCCACTGCACCTGCCCCGACTGCCCGCTGCCGTTCGCCGACCTGGCCGCCAGCCGTACCCCTGAGGAGAACTGACCGCCGTGAGCACCCACCACGACCACCCCGCGAGTGGCAGCGCCCCCGCCGGCGCGAACCCGGGGCCCGTCCCGATGACCCTGTCGGTTCCCGGCCGGGCGCCGCGCGAGTCCGGCAGCGACACCGGCGCTAACCGCGGCGGGCCACCGCTGCGCAGCAAGGTCACCGCCACTCTGGCGGTGCTGGCGTGCGCGGCATGCTGCGCCCTGCCGCTGCTGATCGGCGCCGGGCTGCTCACCGGCGCCGGCGCCGCGCTGGCCGAGCAGACGCTGCTGGCCGTGGCCGGGCTGCTGATCGCCGCTGCGGCGGGCATGTGGTGGCTGCACCGCCGCCGCGCCTCCCGCGCCGCCGCAGCGGGGAGCTGCGGCTGCGGCGGGAACGGCTGCGGATGCTGAACACCCGCCACACCGCACAAGCCCCAGCGGCAGTCCTGACGGGGATGGCCCGGCGAAGGGTGGCCTGCGGGGGTGCGGTGTACTACCTGCCATGACGATCATCCGTTCCCTGCCGTTGTTCGCCCTAGCCGCGCTCGCCGAGATCGGCGGCGCGTGGCTGATCTGGCAAGGCGTGCGCGAGCAGCGCGGCCTGGCCTGGATCGGAGCCGGCGTCATCGCGCTGGGCCTGTACGGGTTCGTCGCCACGCTGCAGCCGGATGCGAACTTCGGCCGCATCCTGGCCGCCTACGGTGGCGTGTTCGTCGCCGGGTCGCTGGCCTGGGGCATGGTCGTCGACGGGTTCCGGCCCGACCGGTGGGATGTGATCGGTGCGCTGGTCTGCCTGGCCGGCGTCGCTGTGATCATGTATGCGCCGCGCGGTTGAGCCGCCTGTGGCGTTCGCAGAAATGAGGAGTTGCGCAGGGCCGACATTCAGCTGGAGCTGCTGACCGGCCCGTTGCAGGGGGTGTACGTCCCGTCCGGGCACGGGGCGGCGCTGTTCGCGTTCTTCGCCGAGATGGCCGAGTCCGAGCGCGAGTACATCCGGGAGAAGTCGCTGGAGGGCCAGGCCTCAGCCCGTGAGCGCGGCCGCCACGGCGGGCGGCCCAAGGTGCTCGACGACGACATGATCGCCTATGCGCGGACGCTGCGGGCTCGCGGCGTGGCGGTGCCCGACATCGCGGCCAAGCTGGTCATCCCCATGGGCAAGAACAAGGGCCAGCTCCCCTCCGTCGCCAGCGTCTACCGCGTGCTGGCTGACGGGGAGACGGGGGAGGCGGTCGAGGCGGTCGAGGCGGCGGCCTCGCTCAGCCGGTGAGCCTCCTGCCGGGCTGAAGTGAATCAGCTGATCTGGACAATTCCTTGGGTGCCGTCGACGGTGACGATCTGCCCGTCGCGTAGCCGTAGCGTGGCATCGCCGGTGGCCACCACGGCCGGGATGCCGTACTCGCGAGCGATCAGTGAGGCGTGGGCCGCCAGGGTGCCGCCGTCGGTGACGACGGCGGCCACCGTGGCGAACAGCGGCGTCCAGGCCGGAGCGGTGGCGCGGGCGACCAGTACGTCGCCCGGTTCGACCTTGCTGAAGTCTTCCGGCCCGTGCACGAGGCGGACCGGGCCGCTCGCCCGTCCGGCGCTGGCGCCCTGCCCGGCCAGGGCGTTGTCGCTACGGCCGGCGCGAACCAGCCCCAGCGAGTGCGCCAGGCGGCGGCCGATGAGCGGCGGCGGGCTGCCGAGCGTGAGAGGGGCGGCCAGGCGGCGCTGCCGTTCCCAGCTGGTGCGGCGTGCGCGGACCGCCTCGAAGCGCTGCTCGGGCTGGTCGAGTTCGGTTCGGGTGAGGAAGTAGACGTCGCCGGGCTCGGTGATGATGCCGGCGTCCACGAGCGTCCGGCCGAGCCGGTGCAGGTGCTCGCGCATCAGCGGCCAGCCGAGGGTGAGCTCGCGGGCCTGCTGTTCGCGAATGACCGCGTAGCGCTGAGCGGTATCCAGGATGGCGGTGAAGCGGGCCAGGTCCTTGGGGGCGAGCCCTTCCCGGCAGGCCTGCTCCGCGCTGAGGCGCGCCGCAGCCGGATCACGATGGCGATCGACAGCTGCGGTTTCGCCCGCGGTGGGGTGGTACCAGTCGATGCTGTGCACCGCGTGCGCCGGGGTGCTGCGGTCGGCGCCCGGCAGGCCGCTCAGCAGGACCTGCGCCTGCCGACCGAGGCGGTGGCGGTCGATGAAGGCGGCCAGGCAGGCTTCCATCTTCCAGGCCGCTCCGCCGACCACCGCGAGGTACCACAGGTGCCGTCCGGCTATGAGGCCGATGGCATCGATGTCGGTGCCGTCGGCGCCGTCGGCGAGCTTGCGGTAGGCGGGCAGGAGATCGTCTCGCCACCGCCGATACAACCGGCCCAGGAGCGCACGATCCGCGCCGGCCGGGTCTCGTTCCGGACGGATCAGCGCGTTGATCATAAAGTGCAGCATCCTGTCGCGAGATCTGAAGATCGCCGCTGGCAGATCCCGCAGAACCGGAGTCGGGCGGGTGTAGTACCAGCCATGGACCACCGCATAGGCGAACGGAACGGCCGCGCCCGCGGTCTCCCGCATGCCCTGCCTGAACCCCTCATCCAGGCGTGGCAGCAGCCAGTCGGCGAACAGCGGCGTCACCGGATCCGGCAGCCACTCGCCGAGCCGGAAGTTGCGCAACCATAAGCCGGACCCGGGCGGCTGCCAGGTGAGGGGGTCGGGCAGCGCGGTCATCGGCCGGGCCTGCAGGAGGAAAAGCCGCCCGTCCTCGATCGCCCACTCGATGTCCTGCGGGCCACCGAGCCGCTCCTGCACCCGCAGCGCGAGGTCGGCGACCGCGGCGGCCTGGTCTGCTCGGAGGACCTGGCCGGCTCTGGTCCGCTCGGTACGGCCGCGCACGATGACCCATTCCTCGCCCACCGCGGCACCGGACACCAGCGCCTCACCCAGCCCGCGCACGGCCGTCACCACGATCTCCTCCCGCGCACCGGTCACCGGGTTGGCGGTGAAGGCCACGCCGGCGGCGTCGGCGTTCACCATCGGCTGGATCAGGACCGCCATGGCGCCGTCGCTCTGCCGATAGGCGCCGACGCGCTCGGCATCGGCAGAGGCCCGGCACCGCCGTACCGCATCGGGAAGATCGGGCGGCGCGACGTCCAGGAAGGTCTCGTACAAGCCGGCGAAGGAGGCGTCGGCCAGGTCCTCGGCCACCGCCGAGGAGCGCACCGCGAACCTTCCGGCGCCGATCCTCCCGGCCTCGATCCTGGCCACGTCCTCGGCCGTGAGGTGGCTGCCGGCCAGGACCACGAATCCGTCCGGCACCGGGAAGTCCTTGGCCAGAGCCGCCAAGGTGGCCGCCTTGACGCCGAGCTCGCCCGGGTCTTGGATAGCCGCTTCGGCCAGCGTGAAGATCATGACGTCACCGCCTTTCCGGGCAGTCTGCGCTGGATCGCACGGACGATCACAGGGATGCCGATCAGGCTGGGGAGCACCCAGTGGCTCCAGGCGGGCAGCCGGTCCCAGGGCGGCAGATGCGGGCCGTTGTCGATGTAGAAGCCGGTGAGCAGGGCGACGTAGGACGCTCCCATTCCGGCGATGTGCAGGACCGGCTGCCGCCGCCGGTTGAGATAGCCGGCCAGCGCGGCGGCGAAAGCCGCCGAGCCGACGGCGAACAGGTGCGCGTTCTCCCGCCAGCGGATCACCGACAGGACCGTCATCGACGCCCACACCACCCCGATCGCCCATAGGTAGAGGCGCCCGAATCTGATGTGCCGCCGGCCGCCCTTGCGCGACATGGCCGCCACCGCGCCGCACACAACGCCGGTCAGGCCGGCGGCGATGTGGATCGCCAGCGCGGCGAAGAACAGCGGGCCCGCGTCGGGGATCGGGATGCCGAGGACGTCGATCTCGTCCATGACCAGCTCCATAAGTAGCATTGCTATATGTAGCGACGCTACTCCGGCGTTTGCCTGGACGAAAGCCCCGATATAGCGTTACTACCTATGAGGGCCGAAGCGCTCAAAGGACACCTGGACGGCCTGCTGCTGGCCGCGCTGGAGGACGGGCCACGGCACGGCTACGCCGTGAAGGAGGCTTTGCGCGAGGCCACCGAGGGCCGGATCGACCTGCCCACCGGCACCGTCTACCCGGCACTGCACCGGCTGGAACGAGCCGGGCTGATCAGCGGGAGCTGGTCGGTGGTCGGCGGCCGCCGCCGCCGCACCTACCAGCTCACCGACGACGGCCGCGCCGCGCTGAGCGGCGAGCGGGCTACCTGGCAGGAGTTCGCCGGCGCGGTCACCGCAGCCCTGGGGACACGGCCATGGCCGGCCACGAGCTGATCGACGCCGAGCTCGCCCTCCTGGCCCGCCGGCTGCCGAACCAGGCCGTGGAAGAACTGGCCGACGGGCTGGCCGAAGCCTATGAGGCCCACCTCGCCGCGCTCGGCGAGCCCGGCGCCGCCGCTCGCGCGGCGATCGCCGAGTTCGGCGACGCCGAAGTGATCACCGCAGCCTTCGTCCGCAACTCACCCTGGCGGCGGACGGCGATGGCGCTGCTGGCCACCGGCCCGATCATGGCCCTGCTCTGGGGCGCGACCTTGATCTCCGCCCAGATGTGGACCTGGCCCATCGCGCCACCCCTGCGCATCGCCTACGGCCTCGCACTCGCCGCGACCGTACTCACTCTGCTCGGCGTCGTCCGGGAAAAGCACGCCTACCGCCGCACCCAGAGCGCCACCCTGGTCGCCGTCAGCGCCCTGATCCTGCTGGACGCGGGCATGCTCACGGCCGCCGTCGTCAGCATGCCGGCGCTGCCGCCCTGGCCCCTGGCGTTGGCCGTACCGGCGAGCCTGATCAGGATCACCCTGTCCGTTCGCGCGCTGCCGCCGCTCCTGCAACATCGGTAACAAACGGTAACAGGGCATGCACGAGCGGACGTGATGATGAGGGTGGGCTCGGCCCACGACGGCGCCCCGTGCAAGCGGCCGAAGGGGAGGCGGGTGAGGCGGTGGTGGCCTCGCTCAGCCGATGAGCCGCCGGCCGGGCTGAAGCTCGCGATCGGCCTGCTCGTGCTGGGCCGCCACGATCTCGCCCGCGAGGGTGACGCATTCGCCGCAGATCTGCACGCCGGGCCCGTGCACCATGGCGCGGTGCGGGTCGGTGCAGCCGCAAAACGAGCAGGCACGCTGTGCCCGGCCGGGCTTGGCGAGCTTGCGGCCGCGGCGTCCGGGCCGGGGCGGGGGCGGGATGCAGTCGGCGAGTTCCTTCTTGATATGGGCGGCATCGACGCCGAGGTCGTCCAGGATGCGGTGGGCCGAGCAGCCGGGGTCGGTGGCCAGGATGAACAACAGGTGCTCGGTGTGGGCCAGGTTCTGGCCGCGGCCGGCGGCGAACCGGCGGGCCCGCATGACCGTGTCGTAGGCCTCGCCATCGCCCACCGTGCGGGCGCCGGCGCCGTCGCGGTCGCCGCTGTCGGCTCCACCGGCACTGTGCGGGTGCAGCAGCCGGGAGGCGGCCTGCAGGACCTTGTCGCGGGTGACGCCGAGCCGGTCCAGCACGCCTGCGGCCCGGCCGACCTGCAGAAGGCCGAGCAGCAGGTGCTGGGTGCCGGGGGTGCTGGTCTCGGCGTCGGCGGCCTGCTGGGCGGCTTGCAGACAGGCGGCCAGGCGTGGGGCGATGGCGGCCGGTTCGGTGCCGGGCCCGCCACTGACCTCCAGCCGAGGAGCGTAGCGCTGGCGGGCGGCCTGCTTGGAGATGCCCAGCCGCTGGCCGATGTCGGTCCACGACAGGCCGGCGTCGCGGGCGGCGCGGACGTAGTGGTCGACCATGGCGTCGGCGGCCTGGCCGGTCAGGGCGGCGTAGGTGATGGCCGCCTCCAGCAGCACCAGCGCGTCGGTGCTGGCGGCTCGGGCGGCTACAGCGTCGATCATCGCTTGGGTGTTCAGCGCGGGGCTGTCCATGACGACAACGTTAGATTGTCGATCGCGTGCCGACAATCCTCTCTTGTCGCCAGCATGGGTGAGGCAGGTCCCGGCAACGGTTACTGGAGGTTGGTCTCGGCCAGGAGCGGGCCGAAGATGGCCACGCCCAGCTGCAGGGCCGCCTGCTGGTCCAGGACTTGGCCGCTCACCTGAGGGTGGGCTTCGGCCCAGGTGCGGGCGCTGGCGGAGTCGGCGAAGAAGTTGACGTAGCCGCAGTACACCTCCGCGGCGGCCGAGCCGGTCCCGGGAGCCGGTGCCTGCAGGGGTTCGGGCGGGCAGGCATCGCAGGCGGCCTGCTGGCCCGCGTACACCACCGCGCTCGCCGGGGCCCAGCGCGCCTGCCCGGCCGCCGTGATCTGCGCAGGAACTTCCACGGTGACCGGCCGGCCGTCGTGCGGGTCGGCCGAGGTGATGCGCACGTCGCGGCCGAGCATCGCGGCGATGCCGAGCGCGTCGATCGCGCACATCGCGAACACGGCCGGCCCGCCGGCGATCTGTACTCGGTGCGGGGTCGGGGAGGCGGAGAACGGGTAGGCGGCCCGGATCCGTCCGCCCCCTTGTCCGGCGTCGTCCAGGCGCAGGAAGTCGGCGGCGTGCAACTCGGCCAGCACCTGCTCGGCGCTCACGCCGTACGGAGCGGCCACGCGGGCCAGCTCGGCCACCTGCGGCGCCGCTCCAGTTTTCGCGAAGCCGCGCAGCACCTGCTGGTGCACCGCCTGCAGCCCGCCTTCCACCGGAGCTGCCCGCCCGGCCCCGGCGCGCCCCAGCGCATCGGCCCACACCGGCACCGACCCGGACGCTGGCTCGCTCGGGGCCGAGCCGCCGGCGTGAGCGAGCGCCTGGTCCAGCGTGCCGCCCGGGGCACGGCCCAGGGCACGGCGCAGCGCCGCCACCAACGCCGTCACCGACGGCGCCCCTTCCAGGCGGCCCTGTTCATCGCGATACATCCGGCAGGCCAGACCGGTCGCCATCGCGGGGTCGGCGAACGGGTCGCGGCCGTTGATCAGCACGGTCGGTGAGCCGCGCATCTGCCAGCGCGCCGCCTGCTCGACGTCGCTCACCGTGCGGCGCGTGATCGTGGCGGCCGCTGTGGCGCCGGCCTCGGCCAGCGCCTGGGCCAGGCGAGCCTCCAGCACGGGCGCGTTCGGGCAGTCCGGCACCGTCACCACCACCAGCTCCATGGACCGGCCTCCTCCTGCTCACGCCCTGCGGATCGGTATGTTCGACGGTAGACCTTCCAATGCGCTGGAAGGTCAAGACCGTAGCCTGGGGGCATGCGCATCGGTACCCTGGCCGCCATAGCGGGACTGTCGGCCAAGACCATCCGCTTCTACGAGCAGGCCGGCCTGCTGCCGGCCCCGCCCCGCACGCCCGCTGGCTACCGCGACTACCAGGCCGAGACGGCCGACCGGCTCGCCTTCATCCGCGACGCACAAGCGGCCGGCCTGTCCCTGGCCGAGATCCGCGGCGTGCTGGCCATCCGCGACGCCGGACAACCACCCTGCCGGCACGTCACCACGTTGATCGAAACCCACCTGGAGCAGGTCGAGCAACGCATCGCCGAGCTGCTGGCCACCCGCACCGCGCTGCAGGATCTGCACCAGAGGGCCCAAGACATCGACCCCGCCGACTGCGGCCCCGAGGGAATCTGCCGCATCCTGACCACTACCGCGTGAGCTCTCGGCCCGAGAAGTGCCCCGTGGCAGGATCGAAGGTGTGCAGGAACAGCACTACACCACCGACAGCCGACCGGGCGGGCGCGGACGCCTGTTCGTCCCGGTGCCGTTCGACCCGGACCAGGTGTGGACGCCCAAGCCAGTCCATCACGTGACCGGCACGCTGAACGGGATGGGCATCCGCGCGGTGATCGTCGAACACGCAGGGCAGCGCGGCTTCCTGCTAGGCCCGGCCTGGCTGCGGTGCGGCCTGGAACCGGGTACGCAGGTGAGCGTGGTGCTCACCCCGGAAGGGCCACAGCGGGCCGATCTCGCCGAGGACCTCGCCGCCGCACTGGAGGCCAGCCCGGCAGCGGCCGCCTTCTTCGACTCCCTCGCCCAGTTCTACCGGCGGGCCTACCTGCGCTGGATCGATGCCACCAAAGGCCGGCCCGAGGTGCGGGCGCAGCGCATCGCCGAGGTGGTCGCCCTGCTACAGGCGGGCATCAAGCAGCGCCCAGGGACCTGAGCGCCGCTGGCCAGCCGCAGCCTCAGGCCACCCACCGGGGGCCGTGTGAACCGGCTCCCTGAACCAGGTCAACCGTTGTCGGTAGTGCTGTCGTGGAAGGCGCGCAACCCCGCGGTCACATCAGCGCGGGAGAAGACGTAGCGGCCCAGGAAGTTGATGTGGTCGTACTGGATCGGCGACAGCCGCGCACACATCTCGTCGGTGACCGGGAACCCGTGCCCGCGCAGGTGCTTGACGGCGGCGTCCAGATACAGGCTGTTCCATCAGATGACGGCGTTCAACGCCAACCCCAGACTGCCCAACTGATCCTCCAAGCCCTCACGGTAGCGCTGGCGTAGCTGGCCCCGGTTGCCGAAGGCGATCTTCCGGGCCAGCCGGTGCCGGGCCTCCTGCACGTTCAGCTGGGTGCCGATCATCCTTCGGTAGCCTTCGTCAGCGATGTACTGCAGCAGAGTCGGGTCGGACCGGGGCGCGGTGTCAGCCTTGCGGCTAACCCGTTTCCCCGGCCCGCCCGCCGCACCCGACGTGCCAATCTCTCGGCATCGGGCGCTCCACGTGCCTTTCCCGCTGGTCAGCCACC
>NZ_JBGNUV010000011.1:0-414790 GCF_041950525.1 Nonomuraea sp. GTA35
GAGACTCCGGCCAGCTCGGCGAGCTGGGCGATGGTGAGAGGGGACGACTCCGTGGTCATGGCGGCAGTCTAGTCACGGGGTGCGGGAAGGCGGGCGGTACCGCCTTCCCACGATCAAGGCTGCCGCGCTGCCGAGGTCCGGCGCGGCGGCGCCGCGGGTGAGGAGGCTCTGCGTCAGCCCCGTCCGAGGACGCAGAACTCGTTGCCCTCCGGGTCGGCCAGCACCTTCCACGAGACGTCGCCCTGGCCCACGTCGGCGGGTTTCGCGCCGAGGGCCCGCAGCCGGGCCACCTCCGCCCCCTGGTCCTCGATGGGGTCCGGCAGCAGGTCGAGATGGATGCGGTTCCACCAGGTCCGCGTGGCGGGCGCGCGAAGGAACTCCAGATACGGGCCGACGCCCTTGGCCGAACGCAGCAGCGCATGATCGTCGGTGACCTCGTGCAGGGTCCAGTCCAGCGCCTCGTCCCAGAACCGGGCCATGGCCCGCGGATCGGCGCAGTCGACCACCACCACGGCGATCGGCCCGGTGTCCCGGAAGCTCGCCCGGGGCTCCAGCACGCAGAACACGTTGCCCTCCGGATCGGCCAGGACCGTCCACGGGACGTCGCCCTGGCCCACGTCGGCGGGCGTCGCACCGAGCTCCTTCAGGCGCGCGACCAACTCCGCCTGATGGGCGGCAGAGGTGGTGGCCAGGTCGAGGTGCACGCGGTACTTCACCGTCTCCGGGTCAGGGACGGTGACGAGATCGACGTAGAAGGCGTCGGGGTCGGGCCAGGCGAAGCCTTCGGGCTCGAGGTTGGTCACGCCGGGCCCCTCGCTCGACATGCCCCAGCCGAGCGCCTCCGCCCAGAACCGGCCGAGCGCCGAGTCGTCCCGAGCCTTGAAATTCACCTGAACCGGTCGCAGCGCCATCCGCCGATGATATGCCCGGGTAGATCGGAGTCATGAATCAGCCAGCGGGCCGTACGCCACTCCCGTCGTTGCGCTGGTGTGATCAGCCGGCGTGTGCGCCACCGGCGCGTTCCGGCCCGGCCTGGCCCTGCCGGGTGGTGCTCAGCGTGAGCCGGCATCGCCCGGCGCGGCAGTCATGCAAGCTCTCCACGGCGGCCTGCCGGGCTCTGGCCAGTTCGGCGATCCTGGCGTCGAGCCGGTCCACCACCGCCTCCAGCCGCCACCGCTCGCCCTCGCAGGTGGCGCCGCCCTCGTCGTGCGCGGCCAGGGCGTCGATGACCTCGTCAAGGGTGAAGCCCAGCTCCTGCAGGGCCTTGGCCATCCGGATGCGTTCCACCGACGCGGGGCTGAAGATGCGATACCCGGAGGGTCTGCGCTCGGCGACGGGCAGGACGCCGCGCCGCTCGTAGAAGCGGACGGTGTCCACACTGACCCCGGCCTCCTGCGCCACCTGGCCGATCTTCATGTGGCTTCACCTCTTGACTCTGGACTCAAGTCAAGACTTTACGGTGTGGGTGACGGCGCCACAAGAACGCCGGCAGGCCAGCGACAAGGAGACCCGCCATGGACGTCCCGCCCGCCTCGACCCCCGTCGTCTGCGACATGACCACCGCCCACGGCACCGCCCAGCAGCGCCTGGACGAATACCGCCGCCTGTTCGCCCGGCACCTCGTCGGCCGCGAGAGGACCGGCCAGGGCATCCGCTTCCGGCTGCGCGCCGAGCCCGGCGTGGAGCCCTGGGTGCGGGACCTCGCCGCACGGGAGAAGGCGTGCTGCGCGTTCTTCGCCTTCGACATCACGCTCGGCGGCGGCCAGGTGCTGTGGGACTGCGCGGTGAGCGACGACGACACCGCCCGCGCCATCCTGGAGGAGTACTACCTGCTGCCCGACACCGCCCCGCAGGGCCCGGACGAGCTCACCGGCCGCCTGGCGGGCAAGGGCCTGCGCTTCGTCGCCGGCCCGGCCGTCGAGGGATGACCGTGGCCGCGCTGCTGATCGCCGCCGCCACGGGCATCGCCCGGGATGCGCTGTACTACCTGTCATGACGATCGCCCGTTCCCTGCTGTTGTTCGCCCTGGCCGCGCTCGCCGAGATCGGCGGGGCGTGGCTGGTCTGGCAAGGGGTGCGCGAGCAGCGCGGGCTGCTGTGGGTCGGCGCCGGGGTCGTCGCCCTGGGTCTGTACGGGTTCGTCGCCACCCTGCAGCCGGACGCGAACTTCGGCCGCATCCTGGCCGCCTACGGCGGCGTCTTCGTCGCCGGTTCCCTGGCCTGGGGCATGGTCGTGGACGGCTTCCGGCCCGATCGCTGGGATGTGATCGGCGCGCTGGTCTGCCTGCTCGGCGTACTGGTGATCATGTACGCGCCACGCGGCTGAGTGGAGATGACCGCCTCCCGGGAGCTTCCACCTTCCCCTTTCATCGACTATCGTCGATTGACGATGAACGAGGAGAGAGAACTTCTGCCGCGTGCGGAGGCCGAGGAGTACGCGAGCTGGTTCAAGGCGCTGGCCGACGCCACGCGCATTCAGATCGTGTCCTTGCTGGCACGGCGCCGGGCGCCGATGAGCGTGGGCGAGATCGTGGCCGCGTCCGGGGTGGGCCAGTCCACCGTCTCGCACCACCTGAAGATCCTGGCCGAGGTGCGGTTCGTGCTGGTCGAGAAGCAGGGCACCTCCAGCCTGTACCGGATCAACGAGAACTGCGTGAGCTGCTTCCCCACCGCCGCCGACGTGGTCATGGGCAACCCCGCGCCCGCGGCGCCCACCTGCGGATGAAGGAGTTGAGCCATGGCGCACGATGAGATCATCGACCACTACTCCGCCCTGGCGCGCGCCGCGGGCGCCGGTCGGGCCGTCACCGGCTGCGGGCGGCACGCGTTCGAGCAGGGCGGCTTCGGTGCCGCCGGTCACGGCGAGCTCGGCGCGCTGCCCGGGGGAGCGGTCCGGGCCGCCCTGGGCTGCGGCGACCCGGTGGACGTCGCAGCGCTGCGCCGCGGCGAGGTCGTGCTCGACCTCGGCTCGGGCGGCGGCATCGACGTGCTGCTGTCGGCACGCCGCGTCGGCCCGGAGGGCAAGGTCTACGGGCTGGACGCCGGCGCGGGCACGCTGATGCCGGCCCGGCGCGACGCCGAGCAGGCGGGTGCGCGCAACGTGGAGTTCCTGCACGGCACGATCGAGCGCGTGCCGCTGCCGGACCGGTCGGTGGACGTGGTCGTCTCCAACTGCTTGATCAACCTGTCCGGCGACAAGGCCGCGGTGCCGGCCGAGGCGTTCCGGGTGCTGCGGCCGGGAGGCCGGTTCGGCGTCAGCGACGTGGTGGTGGACGGCGAGCCGGACGCGGCGCGGCGGGCCGCGGCCGAGCGGCGCATCGGCTGCGCGGCCGGGGCGCTCCCGGTGGGCGAGTACCGTGAGCTGCTGGCCGCGGCGGGCTTCACCGGCGTGCGCATCACGCTGACCGCCGACCACGGCGACGGCGTGCACTCGGCGATCCTCCGGGCCGCCAAGCCCGAGGCGCCGCCGGAGGTGGAGATCCGGCCAATGCGCGACAGCGACGCCGATCAGGTGCTGGCCATCTACCAGGCCGGGCTGGACACCGGCCACGCCAGTTTCGAGACCATCGCCCCGAGCTGGGAGGGGTTCACCGCCGCCAGGCTGCCCCGGCTGCGCTACGTGGCCTGCGACACCGGCACCGGCCAGGTGCTCGGCTGGGTGGCCGCCTCGGCGGTGTCGTCCCGGTGCGTGTACGCGGGGGTGGTCGAGCACAGCGTCTACGTCCACCCGGGCTGCCAGGCCCAGGGGATCGGCCGGGCGCTGCTGGCGGTGCTGATCGCCGCGAGCGAGGACGCCGGCGTCTGGACGATCCAGTCCGGCGTCTTCGGTGAGAACACCGCCAGCCTGGCCCTGCACCAGGCGCTCGGGTTCCGGGTGGTCGGCACCCGGGAACGCATCGGGTGCCACCGTGGCGTCTGGCGGGACGTGCTGCTGATCGAGCGCCGCAGCTCGCGGTCACCGTCGAAGGGCAGGCTGCCGTAGCGGGCGCCTCGCCGGCATCAGCGCCGACTACTATCTGCGGCTGGAACAGGGGCGCGACCGGCATCCGTCACCGCAGGTCCTGGACGCCCTGGCCGGCGCGCTGGCGCGGGCGCTGTCGCCCGCGTACGCGCCGGGGCACCAACGTGGTGCGCGCCATGTTCCCGGAGCCCGGACTGGCGCGGATGCACGGCGTCGCCGACCACGAGCCGGCGTGACTGGTCGCCCGCCTGCGCCGCCAGGTGGGCCCTGACGTGGACGACCCCCGGCTGATGGAGCTCGTCGGCGAGCTGTCGGTCCGCAGCGAGCCGTTCCGGCGGCTGTGGGCCCGCCAGGACGTCCGCCACCCCGCCCGCGGCCCGCTGCGCGTGCGCCATCCCCAGGTGGGGCCGCTGGAACTGCACTACGAGAAGCTGCTCGTACCCGACGCCAGGGGCCAGCACCTCGTCATGCTCAGCGCCGACCCCGGCAGCTCGAGCGCCGAAGCGCTCACCCTCCTGGCCTCCTTGCAGCCGGGGGCGGCGGGGCCGGTCCAAGACGCTGCGGCTCTGTGAACCCCCGATCGGCGACGGGGCCGGCAAGCGAGAGGAGGCCGTTGGTCGTGAGCGATGCCGGGCGCATCGATGGTGAGGTGATCGCGTGCTTGCTGTCCCAACGCGTGACAGGGTACGAGCTGCTGGCCGGGTTCGCGGCCAACACGGTCGCCGCGGTGACCCTGGCGTCCGGGGCGCGCGTTGTCTTCAAGGCCGCCGCCGCGCGTGAGGTCGAGGTGGAGTTGTGGGCCCTGCGGTCCATGGCCGAGAGAGGCGTTCCGGTGCCCGAGGTCGTCGCAGGGGCGCCGGACGCGGAGATCCCGTACCTGGTGACGCGACTCCTCGCAGGCGAGCCGGGAGTCGCGACGCGCAAGGCGGCGTCCGACGTGGGACGGCTGCTGCGTGCCGTGCACTCTCTCCCCGTGCGGGGAGCGGCCTTTTTCAAGGAGGCGCCCGGCCCGCCACCATGCGCCGGTGCGGGAACCTGGGCTGATCAGGTCGCCGGGCTGGCGGACCGGCTCCGCCCTGTCGCCGATGCCGGCATCCTTCCCCCGGCGCTCCACGCGCGATGCCGGGAACTGCTCCTGGACGGTGCCCGGTGGGATCAGCCCTGCGTGTACGTGCACGGTGATCTCCACCCTCGGCACGTCCTGTCGGCCGGGTCTCGGATCCAGGGGATCATCGACTGGGCGGACTGCGGTGCGGCCGGTCCCTGGCTGGACCTGGCCAGGATGGACTTCCCCGAGCCCGGCTTGCGGCGTGCGATGCTCGGCGCGTACTTCCCTGCGGGCATCCCGGCCGACGCGCCACTGCACCTGGCGAACCACCGGCTGCTCTACCTGCTGCTGGCCCTCATGTGGGAGCACGAGTGCGGCGGGGACTGGCTGCACGAGCGCGTACCCGGCATCGAAGCGGCACTCGCCGCGACCCGGACGCGCTGAATGACGGTCGGCCGGGACCGCGTGAGACAGACGATGGCGGGGATCGGGAAGAGCATGAGGTAGAGGTTCGGCAGCCACCACACCAGCGAGAAGTCGCCCCGCAGCGTCCAGAACGCGATCGCCATCAAGCCGGACGCCATGGTCAGCACGAGCGAGACCAGCATCAGCCCCGGCCCCGACGGCGAGCCTCGGCGCAGGAGGTAGAGGCTGACCAGCCCGGTGGCGCTGGCCGGCAGGTCGATCCAGAGGAACGACCAGTTCCAGTCGGCCATCACCGGGTCGGAGTAGCCGTTGAACGCCCATTCGGGCGGGATCAGCCCCAGCCCCGTGACGGTGAAGTAGACGACGAACGCCACATCCGTGACCAGCATCAACGCCTTAGTGACGGGTAGCACGGTCGATCTCCTCCATCAGGTAGCGCCTGGTCCGCTCGTGCAGTGCCGGGTCCGGTTCGCCGAGCCCGAGGAGCCTGGCCGCCCACCAGCCGTCGATGGCCAGCCGTACCGCCGTCGCCACGGCCGGGTCGATGCCGTCGTCGGTCAGCCTGGCCTGCCAGGCGGCGAACCTTTCTCTCAGCGGCGCCAGCCCCGCCGGGTCCACGAGCACCGCGGCCAGCAGGGCGGCGGTCGCCCGGTCGGCCGGAGTCCTGGCCGTGGTGTGGTGTTCGGGGATCGTCGCGTTCAGGTAGGCGCGCAGGAAGCCGCCCGGCTCGCTGCCCGTCTCGGCCAGTGCCTGGTCGAAGGCTCCGGTCAGCCGCTCGACCATGGCGGCGACCAGGGCTTGTTTGGTGGGGAAGTGGTAGAACAAGCCGCCTTTCGATACGCCCGCCCGCCGGGCCACCGCTTCCAGGGTCAGGGCTTCGGCCCCCTCGGACAGCAGGACCTCGGCCGCGGCGTCGAGCAGTCGTTCTTTCGAGCTGGGTCGTGGCATGGGGAAACTATACCGGCTGACCGGTACAGTTTGCCCCATGTGCCTGCGGGTCACTGTGCTGTCAAGGGCACCCAGGTGCCTGTCAGAGCTTGACCAGCATCTTCCCGACGTTGCCGCCCCGCATCATGTCCAGGAACGCGGCGGGCGCCCGCTCGATCCCCTCGGCCACGGTCAGCTCGGTGTGCAGGGAGCCGTCCGCCAGCCAGCCGGCCGCCTTGGCGATCCATTCAGGGAAGAGGTGGAAGTAGGAGTTGATCAGCATGCCGCGCAGGGTGGCGTCCTTGGCGGCCAGGGCGAACAGGTTGCTCGGGCCGGGCACCGGCTCGGTGGCGTTGTAGGAGCTGATCGCGCCGACCATCGCGATCCTGCCGCCGTGACGCAGCGCGTCGATGGCCGCCACCAGGTGGTCGCCGCCGACGTGGTCGACGTAGACGTCGATGCCGTCAGGGGCGACCTCGGCCAGCTGCCCGGCGACCGAACCGGCACGGTAGTCGATCGCGGCGTCGTAGCCGAAGTCCCGCACGAGCCTCTTGGCCTTCAGCGTCCCGCCCGCGGAGCCGATCACGCGGGAGGCGCCGAGCTTGCGGGCGAGCTGCCCGGCGATGGTGCCGACCGCCCCGGCAGCCGCCGAGACGAGGACCACGTCGCCCTCCCGTACGGGCGCCACGTGCGTCAGAGCCGCGTAGGCGGTCAGCCCCGTGGTGCCCAGCACGCCCAGCCACGCCTGCGCGGGAGCCAGCGTGAGATCGGCGAGGGTGGCGGCCGCGGCGTCCACCACGGCGTACTCGCGCCAGCCCAGGAAGTGCACGACGGTCGCGCCCACCGGGATCCCGGCCGCCCGGGAGGCCACGACCTCGCCGATCGCCGAGCCGTCCAGGGGCCGGCCGAGCTGGAACGGCGGCAGGTAGGACTCGGCGTCGTGCATCCGCTCGCGCATGTAGGGGTCGACCGACATCCAGGTGTTGCGCACCAGGACCTGGCCCTCGGCCAGGTCGGGCAGCGCGGTGGTGACCAGCGTGAAGTTCTCCGCGCCGGGCTCGCCGACGGGGCGGGCGGCCAGGTGGATCTCACGGTTCACGGTCATGGTGGTGCTCCTTGCTCGTGGTGCTCTCTGCTTGGGCTCCACTGTGGACCGGGGCGCGCACGATCCGCTGGGGGTCCGCTGCGGGTACGGTGACCTGGTGCGATTCGGTGTACTTGGCCCCCTTTCCGTGTGGACCGGCGACGGGCGGCTCGTGCGGGTCCCCGAGGTGAAGGTCCGGGCGCTGCTCGCCGACCTGCTGGCCCACGAGGGGCGTCCGGTGTCGGCCGACCGCCTGGCCGAGGACCTGTGGGGGGACGACCCGCCGGGCAACCCCGTCAACACGCTGCAGACCAAGGTGTCCCAGCTGCGCCGCGCCCTGGAGCAGGCCGAGCCGGGAGGCCGCGAGCTGGTGACCTACCAGGCGGCGGGCTACGTGCTGCGCGCCGCCGACGTGGACGCCGCCCGTTTCGCCGCCCTGCTCGACCAGGCCCGCGCCGCCACCGATCCGCGGGCCAGGGCCGGGCTGCTGTCGGACGCCCTGGCACTGTGGCGCGGCCCGGCCTACGCCGACTTCGCCGACGAGGAGTTCGCCCGCATCGCGGCCACCCGTCTGGAGGAGCAGCGCCTGACCGCGCTGGAGGAACAGGCGGAGGTGCGGCTGGAACTGGGCGAGCACAGCCTGATGGCCGACGAGCTGGGCGAGCTGGTGGCCGCGCACCCGCTGCGCGAACGCCTGCGCGCCGCCCACCTGCGCGCGCTCTACCGGTCCGGACGGCAGGCGGAGGCGCTGGCCGGGTACGACGACCTGCGGCGCCGGCTGGCCGGCGAGCTGGGCCTCGACCCCGGGCCCGAGCTGGCCGCCCTCCACCAGGCGATGCTGCGCCAGGACCCCTCGCTCGCACCCCCGCGCCCGCGCACGAACCTGCCCGCCCCCCTCACCGAACTGATCGGCCGCGAGCAGGCCGTGGCCGAGGTCGGCGCCCTGCTCGGCGCGGCCCGGCTGGTCACGCTGACCGGTCCGGGCGGCGTCGGCAAGACCAGGCTCGCCCTGGCGGTCGCCGGCCTGGCCGCCGACGCCTTTCCCGATGGGGTGTGGCTGGTCGAGCTGGCGGGAGCCTCGGGTGGGACGGCGACCGTGGCCGAGGTGGTGGCCGCCGGGCTGGACGTGCGTGACGACACGGCGACCGGTTCGCGTCCCGGCGTGCGCCCGGCCGGCCTGGCCCACCGGCTCGCCGACGCCCTGCGCGACCGGCGGCTGCTGCTCGTGCTGGACAACTGCGAGCACGTCGTCGAACCGGTGGCCGAGCTGGTGGACCTGCTCCTGCGGGCCGCCCCGGACCTGCGCGTGCTGGCCACCAGCCAGGAGTCGCTGGCGATCCCCGGGGAGACGCTGTACGCAGTGCCGCCGCTCGCGCTTCCGATACCCGGGACGGACCCGGCGCGGGCCGCCTCCGTGCAGCTCTTCGTGGCCCGTGCCGCGGCCACCGCGCCCGGTTTCGCGCTGGACGAGGCCAGCGCGCCCTCGGTGGCGGCGATCTGCCGGAGGCTGGACGGGCTGCCGCTGGCGCTGGAGCTGGCCGCCGCCCGGGTACGCACGCTGGGCGTCCGCGGCGTGGCCGACCGGCTGGACGACCGCTTCCACCTGCTCACCGTCTCGGGCCGGGGACGGCCCGCCCGCCAGCAGACCCTGCGCGCGGTGATCGACTGGAGCTGGGAGCAGCTCACCGAGCAGCAGCGGCTGATCCTGCTCCGGCTGGCCGTCCACCCGGGAGGCTGCACGCTGGAGGCGGCCGAGGCGGTGTGCGCGGGCCCGGGACTGGACCCCGGAGCGGACGTCGCCGGCCTGCTGGACCAGCTGGTGGCCAGGTCGATGGTGGAGTCATCCGGCGGGGTCCGCTACCGGCTGCTGGAGTCGATCGCCGCGTACTGTCTCGACCGGCTCGCCGGCGACGACCCGGTCTTCCAGCGCCGCGACCTCTACTACACCGAGCTGGCCGAACGGGCCGGACCCCACCTCCACGGCCCCGCCCAGCGCCAGTGGCTGGACCGCCTGGACACCGAGGCGCCCAACCTGCGGGCCACACTGGAGCACACCACCGACCCCGTGCTGGCCCTGCGCCTGGTCGACGCCCTGGCGTGGTACTGGTACCTGCGGGGCAGGCACCGCGAGGGCCGCGCTTCCCTCGCCGCGGCCCTGGCGCTGCCCGGCGCGCAGTGCTCCAGGACGGCGGCGTGGGAGACCGGGTTCGCCATGCTGACCGGCGACGGCACCGACCTGCTGCGGCGCAGCCGTACCGCGGCGCGGGCGCTGGACACCCGCGACGCACGATCACGCTGGTTCCTCGCGCTCGCTCACCTGAGCTTCGGGGACGCCGCCACCGCCGAGGGCCTGCTGACGGAGGCGCTGGCCGGGTTCCGCGCCGCCGGCGACCGCTGGGGCGAGGCGGCGGCGCTGGCGAGCCGCGCCAAGCAGGCGATGTTCCAGGGCGACCACGCCCTCGCCGAGCGGTCCGGCAGCCGGAGCCTGGCGAGCTTCGCAGAGCTGGGCGACGGCTGGGGACGGCTGCAGGCCTCCGACATGCTCGGCTACCTCGCCGAGATCACCGGCGACTACGAGCGGGCCGCCCGCCTGCACCGCGAGGGCCTGCGCATCGCCGAGGACCTGAGGTTGTGGACCGACGCGTCCTACCGGCTGTCCAGCCTCGGCCGGCTCGCCCTGCTGACCGGGGATCTGGACGGCTCCCGGGAACTGCACGAGCGGGGCAGGCGCCTGGCGGCCGAGCAGTCCAACAGCTTCGCCGAGGAGTTCGCCCGCGTCGGCCTCGGCCTCGTGGCCCGCCGCGCCGGCGACCTCGACACGGCTGAGCAGCTCTTTCAGCAGTCGCTGGCCTGGAACCGCCGCCTGGAGGCCGACTACGGCCTGCCCTTCTACGGGGTGACGCTGCTGCTGGCCGAGCTCGGCTTCATCGCCGAACAGCGCGGCGACCTCGCCACGGCCAGGTCACTGCACGAGGAGGGGCTGGCCGCGGCCCGCGAGGTCGGTGATCCGCGCGCCGTCGCGCTGGCCAGGGAGGGCCTGGCCGGGGTCGCGGCGGCCGAGGGGGCCTACGAGGAGGCGGCGGCGCTGCTGGGCGAGGCCGCCGCGCTCAGGGAGTCGGTCGGCGCGCCCCTGCCGCCCGCCGAACGCGGCGACGTCGACCGGATCGCCGCCGCCGTCCGTGCGGCGCTGGGCGAGGAGGCGCCCCTGCGCTGACGCCCAGCGGAACGCGGCGACGTCGACCGGATCGCCGCCGCCGTCCGCGCGGTGCCGGGCGAGGTGGGGGCCCTGCGCCGACCCCCAGCCGATCGTGCGTGCGTTGCGTCAGGGTCGTCCCCGTCACCCACCGACGGAGGAGCAACGATGCGAGCCCTGACCTTCAACCCGGACCTCTCCTTCGAGGTCGTGCCCGACCCGGTGCCCACGCCCTCCCAGGCGCTGGTACGGGTCGCGGCCTTCTCGCTCAACTTCGGGGAGATCGCCTTCAGGAGCCCGGACGCCCGGCCAGGCCACGTCCCCGGATGGGACGCCGCCGGGGTGGTCGTCCGGCCCGCCGCTGACGGCTCCGGCCCCGCCGCCGGCGCCCGCGTGGTCACCTTCGGCTGGTCGGGAGCCTGGGCGGAGCTGCGCGCCGTGGACACCGCCGAGCTGGCCGTCGTGCCCGGGACCGTCGACCTGGGGCAGGCCGGCGCACTGCCGGTCGCCGGGGTCACGGCGCTGCAGGCGGTCCGCCGGCTCGGCCCGGTGGCGGGCCGCCGCGTCCTGGTCACCGGCGCGTCCGGGGGCGTGGGCCGGTTCGCCGTACAGCTCGCCGCCCGCGCGGGAGCGCGGGTCGTCGCCTCCGCCGGCAGCCCCGCCCGCGCGGCCGGACTGCGCGAGCTGGGCGCCGCCGAGATCGTCATCGGCCCGGAGGACTTGGCGGGCCGGGTGTACGGCGTGCTGGACAACGTGGGCGGGCGGCAGCTCGCGCAGGCGTTCTACCGGCTGGAGGACGACGGCGTGGTGCTGGCCATCGGACGGGCGGCCCGCGAGTCCACGGTCATCGACTTCGAGCTGGCGGGCACCCGATCGGCGCGGGGCCGGATCGAGAACTTCAACGTGACCGCGCCGTTCGGCGACGACCTCGCTCACCTCGTCGGGCTGCTGGCGGCCGGCGAGCTGGACGTGCGGGTCGGCTGGCGCGGGCCGTGGGACAGGGCGATGGAGGCCGCCGAGGCCCTGCTCGCCCGCCGCGTCGCCGGAAAGGCGGTCCTGGACGTACGCGGGGGTGATGCGGGCGAGGACGCCTGAGCGACTGCCG
Source organism: Nonomuraea sp. GTA35 (assembly GCF_041950525.1). Taxonomy (NCBI): domain Bacteria; kingdom Bacillati; phylum Actinomycetota; class Actinomycetes; order Streptosporangiales; family Streptosporangiaceae; genus Nonomuraea; species Nonomuraea sp. GTA35. The sequence continues at coordinate 11,744 of NZ_JBGNUV010000011.1, forward strand.
CGAGCGCCCGGCAACAGGGCGCCGTGCCGTCGTCGTGACGGGGCCGGCCGGCACCGGATGGAGACGCCTTCGGGCAGGCCGGACACCGCCTGGCCGCATCCCGGGTCACGCCCGCGCCACCCTCCGGGAGCGGGTCGGGCATGCCGAGTTCATGGCCTGCCGTCCATGGGTAGGGCTCAGGGTGCTTGTGACCCTCGGGGGAGGTCACGATGGAGGTCACAGATCGCGGGGGCAGCAACCTCTCGTTCGAGGTGCTGGACCCGGCGCCGGTGGGGATGGCGGTGACGCGGGGGCCGGATCACCGGCTGGTCTACAGCAATGCCATGTACCGGTCGCAGGTCAGTGATCCCCGGGGCGGGATGCCCGTCGAGGAGGCGTTCGCCGCCTTCGTGCTGCCGCACTACCGATCCTGGTTCGACCAGGTGTACGCCACGGGCGAGCCGGTCATCAGGACCGCCGAGGAGGCGGTGCCGATCCCCGGCGCCCGGGAGCCGGGGGAGCGGTTCTTCACCTTCAGCCTGTCGCGGGTCGCCTTCGGCCCCGGCGAGCACGGCGTGCTCGTGATGTTGATGGACGTGACCGAGCAGGCCACCGCCGCGCACCAGGTGACGGCCGTCGCCGAGGAACGCCGCCGCATCCTGCGGCGCTACGAGAGCCTGATGCGCCTCAGCGCGGACATCTTCTGGGTGACCAGCGGGGACGGGTACGTGTCCGAGCCGAGCCCGAGCTGGGAACGGGTGACCGGGCAGCAGTGGGCGGACTACCGCGGGCAGCGCTGGCTGCGGACCGTCCACCCCGACGACCGCCCCGCCACGATCACCTCCTGGTCGCACGCGGTCGGCGGCGCCACCGCGATGTGGGAGCACATCTACCGGCTGCGCACCCGCGACGGCTACCGGCACTTCCAGCTCCGCGCGGTGCCGATCTGCGAGAACGGCCAGGTCGTGGAGTGGGTGGGCAGCTCCGTCGACATCGAGCAGCAGTGGCAGGAGCAGCGGCGCCAGCGCCTGCTCGACCGCGCCGCCATCGCCACGGCGCAGCTGCGGAGCCTGGAGGAGATGCTCGGCGCGCTGGCCGACGTGATCGTGCCGGAGCTGGCCGACGGCTGCGGCGTCTATCTCGTCACCGACCTGACCGGCGACCGGCACGGCGGCGCCCCCTTCATCATCGAGCGGCTGGCCACCGCCGCACGCCCGGGCTCGAGGCGGCTGCCGCCCTACAGCGAGGAGCAGCTCCCCGCAAGCAACGCCTTCGTACAGGCCGTGCGAGGCAGGCGGCCCCTGCTGATGACGTTCCCCGTCGGCTCGCCCCCGCCGCAGGCCGTCCCCAGGGGCACACTGCCGTGGCTGAAGGCGAACGACGCCAACGGCGTCCTGATCCTCCCGGTCGTGGTCGACGGCGCGGTTCCCGCGGTGGTCTGCGCGGTGACGTGCGGCGACCGCCCGGCGATCAGCCGGGACACGATCACCCTGCTGAACCGCATGTTCGATCACGCCCACGACGCCCTGAGCAGGGCCATCCGCTTCCAGCGCGCGCAACAGATCGCGCTCGCCCTGCAGTACAGCCTGCTCGCCGACCCGCCGAGCCTGCCCGATCTGCGGATCGTCGCCCGCTACCGGGCCAGCCCGTCCGCGGCGGACGTGGGCGGCGACTGGTACGACTCCTTCGTCCTGCCCGACGGTGTCCCTGCGCTGGTGATCGGGGACGTGTCCGGCCACGATCTGAGCGCCGCCGTCGCGATGAGCCAGCTGCGCAACATGTTGCGCGCGCTGGCGATGGATCGCCGCGAACCGCCGGGCGAGATCCTCACCAGGCTGAACGTCGCGATGGAGTCGCTGTCGGGCGACGTCACCGCCACGTGCGTGTACGCCCGCGTGGAGAAGTTCGACGGCGCTTACCGGCTGTGGTACGCCTCGGCCGGGCATCCGCCGCCGCTGCTGGTCTCCCCCGACGGCCGGGGCCGGTTCCTCGAGGGCGGCCTCAGCCCGTTGCTCGGCTTCCCCCATACCGAGCCGCGCGTCTCGGAGGTGGAGCCGCTGCCGCCGGGCAGCACGCTCCTGCTGTACACCGACGGTCTCGTCGAGCGGCCGGGCGAACATCTCGACGACGGCCTGGAGCGGCTGCGCCGCCTGGTCGAGTCGGTCGCCGACGATCCGGTGGACAGGTTCTGCGACTCGGTGCTGGCCGGGCTTCCGGCCAGCGGGCTGGACGACATCGCCGTGATGGCGCTCCGCCTGCCCGCGTGAGCTTCGCCGACGACCTTGTGCCGCCTTGGCCGAACACATAACGTGTCTTCGTCCACACTGTACGTAGTTGAGAATCGCGGTGGAGAGATGCGGCACCATGGCGGCGGAACGCGGGCGGCGGACGGACCGGAGCGGCGAGCGCTGCTCGCGGGAGCGGTGTCCCTGGCAGCGGCCTGCCTGGCCGGCTGCTCATCGGCCGATACGAACCAGTCACGCCAGGCGGGGCCCGCACCCGCCGCGGCACCGCAGCCCCGCACGCCGGAGGCCGCCTACGAACGGCTGATGGCGGGCAACGGGCGCTGGGTGACCAACGCGCTGCGGCACCCGGATCGCGACCCCACCCGCCGGCAACTGCTGGCCGCCAGTCAGCAACCCTACGGGGCGGTGCTGTCCTGCATCGATTCCCGCGTGCCGCCCGAGCTCGTGTTCGACACCGGCCTGGGCGACCTGTTCGTCATGCGCAGCGGCGGGGCGGCGCTCGGGCCCGTGATCACCGGGTCCGTCGAGTACGGGCCGATGACCAGCGGGACCCCGTTGATCGTGGTCCTCGGCCACCAGCGGTGCGGCGCGGTCTCCGCCGCCTACCAGGCCCTGCGGGACGGCAGGCCGCTGCCGGGCAACCTTCAGGCGATCACGGAGGCTCTGCGCCCGGCGTACGAGCAGGTGTCGGAGGAGCGCCATGCCGACCCCGCCGACTCGATGGCCAGAGCGCAGGTGAAGCTGACGGCGAACGCGCTGCGCGACAACCAGGACCTCGCGCCGCTGGTGGCCAAGGGGGCCCTGGCCGTGGTCGGCGCGTACTACTCCCTGGACACGGGCGAGGTCGAGACCCTGAACGGCGCACCGGCCCGAACCGGCCCGCAATGAGGCGGTCTCATCCGTAGAGCCCGGCGATCTCGCCGAGCAGCTGGTCACGCGCCACCTGGGGGGCGGCGACGCCGGTGAGGACGTAGGCGGCCAGTCCCTCGGCCAGGGCCACCAGGGCCAGGGCGGTGCCGTCCGGCCGCACGTCGCCGCGGATGCGGCCGGCCTCCTGATCCTTGCGGATGAGCTGCGCCATCTGGCGGTGGAAGCCGGCGTACAGGACGCGCAGCCGGGCCGCGATGCTCTCCTCGGCGAAGCCGAGCGCGTGAAAGGACTGGCGTACGCGCATGTGGGCTTCGGTGGCGGCGTCGTACGGGATGAGTTCGGCCAGCACGGTGGTGAGCACCAGCCGGGGGTCGGCGGCGTCGAGGTCGGCGCCGGTCTTCTGCCTGATGCGCCCGCTGGACAGCTCGTTGCCGCGCTCGAAGGCGGCCTCGATGAGCTGGTGCTTGGCGGGGAAGTAGTGCTGCACCCGGCCCGGTGAGATGCCAGCCTGCTCGGCGACGGTGGTCAGCGACACGGCGGCCAGGCCGCGTTCGGCGACGATGGCGAGCACGGCGTCGGCGATCTCGTTGCGCCGCTGCTCATGGTGCACCCCTGGCCCGCGAGTACGCCTGCCTGCCACGTAGCCGCCTTCCCGATGCGCTCACACTGGATTGGTTCGTCCAGTGTAGCGACGTCGGCCGGGGGAGTGTCCGCGTCTGTTCTTGCCCAGCGGCTGGCGTGTCCCCGGCCGGGCAGGCGCCGGACGCGGCGATCATGCTGTGGTGTTGAGCAGGAGGTCATTCCTGGCGGCGGGGCTCTCCTCGGGCCTGCCGTCCCTGGTGCCGGCGGCGCCGTTCGGTGAGCCGTTCACCCTGGGCGTCGCCAGCGGCGACCCGGACCCGGGCGGGTTCGTGTTGTGGACCCGCCTGGCGCCGGCGCCGCTGGCGGAAGACGGGCTCGGCGGCATGCCGGAGGCTCCCGTGCCGGTGCACTGGCAGGTTTCCACCGATCCCGAGGGCAGGAAGGTCGTCCGCCGCGGCACGCAGGAAGCGGTACGGGAGTGGGCGCACACCGTTCACGTCGAGGTCACGGGGCTGCGGCCGGGCAGGCCGTACTGGTACCGCTTCAAGGCGGGTGCGCACCTGTCGCCGACCGGGCGCGCGCTGACCGCGCCCGCGCCGGGCACGACGGCGCGCCCGTTGCGCCTGGCCGTCTGCTCCTGCGCCAACTACCAGCACGGCTACTTCACCGCCTACGCCGCGATCGCGTCCGAGCAGCCCGATCTCGTCCTCAACCTGGGTGACTACATCTACGAGCAGGGCAGCGACCAGCAGCTCGAACCGGGCGGCAACGTCCGCGACCACCAGGGGGCGGAAGCGGTGACCCTGGCGGACTACCGGCGCAGGCACGCCCTGTACAAGACCGACCCCGACCTGCGGGCCGCCCACGCCGCCGCACCGTGGGTGGCCGTCCTGGACGACCACGAGGTGCTCAACAACTGGACGAGCCTCATCCCCGCCGAGCGCCGCCGCGTCGCCTTCCGCGCCTACTACGAGCACATGCCGCTGCGGCAGGGCGCCCGCCCCGGCGGCACGGCCGTCCAGCTCTACCGGCGCCTGCGCTGGGGCGACCTCGCCGCCCTGCACGTGCTCGACACCCGGCAGTACCGCGACCCGCACCTGTGCGGCGCCGGCTACAGCAACTGCCCGCTGCCGGCGGGGCCGAGCCGCACGATGCTCGGCCTGGACCAGGAACAGTGGCTCCTGGACGGCCTGCGCCGGTCCCGGGCGCGCTGGGACCTCATCGGCCAGCAGGTCTTCTTCGGGCAGCGCGACCGCGACCCGGGCCCCGACCGGCTGGTCCGGCAGGACGCCTGGGACGGCTACACCGCCGCCCGCCTGCGCGTCACCGAGGGCTGGATCCAGGCCGGAGCCCGCAACGTCGCCGTCCTCACCGGCGACGTGCACGCCCACTGGGCGGGGAACCTCGTCCTCGACTACGACGATCCGGCCTCCCGCCCGATCGGCGCCGAGTTCGCCGTCACCTCCATCACCAGCGGCGGCGACGGCCACGACATCGACCAGGCCGCGGACCCGCTCCTGGCGGCCAACCCGCACCTGAAGCTGCACCTTCGCCATCGCGGCTACCTCATGCTCCGGGTCACCCCGAGCGACCTGACCGCCGACTTCAAGATCCTCCGTTACGTCAGCAGGCCGGGCGCGCCGGCGGAGAAGGCGGCCACGCTCACCCTGCGCGATCGCGGCCAGGGCCTGTCCGGCCCCGCCTGACAGGCCCGAGGCGCCGGGGACCGCCCAGGTGCTGTCAGCGATCAGCAGGTGTTCATGGTCGCATCACATGTTCGTTGCAGTGTGCAAGGTTTTCTTGGCATGCCGGGCGTATCTGGATGAAATGGGACGCCGACGCGGGACGTGGGGGAAGCAGGTGGCGTCCCGGGCGGGGGACGTGGTGGGCTGCGAGCGATCGGGGGAGTGCGGCATGGGACTTTCGCGTGAGGAGCGCCGGGCGCTGGCGGAGCTGGAAAGCCGCCTCGTCCGGGAGGAGCCCGAACTCGACGCCATGCTCTCCGGCGCGCTGGACCCCGGGACGGAGCCGCTCCCGGCCACGGCAGGGAGCCGCTCGCTGCTGCACGTCTGGTGCATGCTCGTGATGCTGACCTGCGCGGTGCTCATGATCGGCATCGTGCTGCTCATCGCGGGGGAGCGGAGCTGCACGGGTTTACAGTCCAGTACGTGCCAGCGGCCTGCCGGCACGCACGAAGGGTAGAGCGCGCCAGGCCGGGTGACCCGGCCCCGACGCTCGCCGGCAGCCGAGCGCGTTGCCGCACGCTGGTGTAACCCCTGAACTTCGGGACGGTGAGCGCGTCGCCGCCGGGCACCGGGGGGCGCCGCGCCGGGCGCCGGGACTTGGCCGCACCGCCACACCTTGCTTACCCCGGCAACCCGGAGGAGGAACGGCGCCGGGCGAAGGGTAGCGCGGGAATGTTGTCGGATATCGCCGCCCGCGCCGGCAGACGTGGGCAGGGCGGCGCGAGCTTGGGGATGGCCGGCGCCATGACGGACCTCTTCATCGACGTCCAGCTCCTGCCGGACTGTCATGTGGTGCATCTGGACGGAGAGCTCGACCGCACGACCCAGCAGCCGCTGGCCCAGACGTTCGACCAGTTGCTGCAGGCGGACACCCCGAAGATCGTGGTGGACGTGTCGGGCCTGGCGTTCTGCGATTCCGGCGGCTTGTGGACGCTCATCAGCAGCCAGCGCCAGGCCGAGGAACGCGGCGGGGGACTGCGGCTGATCGGCGTGCACGGGGCCCTGGCGCGGCTGCTGACCATCACCCAGCTGGTACATCTGTTCCCGCCCTACCGCAGCCTGGCCGAGGCCACGAGCTGGGCCGGCTCGGGTGGTGGCCCCAGGTGAGCACGAGGTCAGCGGGGTGGAGCCGGAGCCGGATCGGGCCCCTGCGGATCGGCCGCGCCCCCCTGCGGACGCAGCCGCTGCTCCGGGTCGAGCTGCCAGCTGAGCAGGGTCAGCAGCTCGCGAACGGTGGCCGGCGCGTTCACCAGGGCCAGCGCGCGTGGCGGCGGCAGACCGGCAGCCGTTCGGACGATGAGCTGCAGGCCGGCGGCGTCGATGAAGGTAAGCTCGGACAGATCAAGGTGGATGTCGGCCTTGCTGATGCGCACAGCCCAGGCCAGCGAGCGGGCCAGCACAGGCCGGCTGGCACGGTCGATGTCGCCGCGCACGCGCAGGCCGAAGGGGTGCACCATGGGCAGCACGTCAGCAGCGCCGTCGGTTCGGTCGGTCATCGCACTCCACGCCACGAGGGGCTGTCTCAGGGCAGAGCCGAGCCACGCCCCACGCCCCGGCACGGCAGGGCACGGGCGCACGCAACGTACGAAGGCGCCGCGAGAAGATCGCCGAAAGCAGGAGCGCCCGGCGCGCCGCGCGAGCGCTCAGCGGCGGCACATCGGGCAGGGAGGAGAGCAGATGTCGGGCGATCAACCTTTCTCGCCAGGCGCCGGTCAGCACACCGCGTCGGTCGCGGCTGATCTGCCCGGGGGCACCATGGGTGTGCCCGGCTCGGTTCGCTTACTCGGTCACCTCACCCTCTGCCCTCACTCGTACGCTTTACGCCATCCCCCTTCCGCTCCAGGGGTGAGGTAGCCCATGCACGCACCCATCCGCCTGCACTGCCCCATCACCTACGACCTGGCGCTCATCCGGGACCTCATCCGGGTCTACGCCCGCCATGCGAAACTGCCCGGCCCCCGGGTGGACCATCTGGTGCTCGCGGTCAACGAGGCCGTCACCAACGTCCTCGACCACGGCGGGGGCGGCGGCACCGTGACCGCCTACACCAGCCCCACCAGCATCACCGTGGAGATCTGCGACAGCGCCGGCCGGCTGCGCCCCGAGCACCTCGCCACCGTCGAGCGCCTGCCCTCGCCCCCCGCCGACGCCGAGCAGCTGAGCCTGTGGCTGATCCACCGCCTGTGCGACGAGGTCAGCCTCGACCACCCGCACGGCCACAGCCGGCTACGGCTGCGCCTGGACCTGCCCCTGAGCACCTACCTGCGGCCATGGCGGGGCGACGGCTCCTCCGCGGCGGCCAGCTGACCCGCGAGGCCCCACCACCCGACCGCGAGAGGCCGCCGATCCGGAAAGAGATCGCGGCGGCCCTGGCCGTCGTGCTCCCGTCATACCTACACTTGCCTTGCTCTGTAGTAGCACAGATGGGGCCACAGTGGTGAGAAGCAGGCTTCTGATCGTTTGCGCGCTGGTCGTGACGGTGTTACTGGCCGGGTGCGGGAGCGCCCCCTCCTCCGGCGGGCCTGCGGCGAACCCGCCGGAGGACAAGTCACTGATCCTGGCCACCACGACCAGCACCCAGGACAGCGGCCTGCTCGACGAGCTGTTACCGGCCTTCACCCGCGACAGCGGCTGGCAGGTCAAGACCCTGGCGGTCGGCAGCGGGCAGGCCATCGAGCTGGGCCGGCGCGGGGAGGCAGACGTGCTGCTCGTGCATTCCCCCGCGGCGGAGGAGAAGTTCGTGGCCGAGGGCGGTGCCGGCCGGCGGCGGCTGGTGATGCACAACGACTTCGTGCTGCTCGGTCCGCGGGCCGATCCGGCCGGGATCCGGGGCGCGAAGAGCGCGGAGGCGATGAAGAAGATCGAGGCGGCGCGGGCGATGTTCATCTCCCGGGGAGACGAGTCGGGGACCCACGCCAGGGAGAAGGACCTGTGGTCCAAGGCCGCGGTGGATCCGGGCGGATCGTGGTACCAGTCCACGGGGCAGGGCATGGGGGAGACGTTGCGGGTCGCCAGCGAGAAGGCCGCCTACACGTTGTCGGATCGGGCCACCTTTCTCACCCAGCGCGGCAGCCTGGAGCTGGACGTGCTGAGCGAGGGCGATCCCGGGCTGCTCAACGTCTACCACGTCATCGAGATGACCAGGAAGGCAGGCGATCGGGTACGGCCCGACGGGGCGAAGGCGTTCGCCGACTGGATCGTCGCCCCGCCCGCGCAGCGGCTCATCGGCGAGTTCGGGCGAGCGAAGTACGGCCGGCCGCTGTTCACCCCGGACGCGGGCGCGGACGAGGCGACACTGGGCCAGTGAGCCCGGCCCGGGGAGTGACGTAGATGGACGTGCTGTTCGACGGGCTGGCGGAAGCGATCGGCCTGCTGCTTTCCGGGGACCAGGACAGCTGGTCGATCATGATGCTGACGTTACGGGTGTCGTTGACCGCGACCGCGATCGCGCTGCTGGTCGGCTTGCCGCTGGGTGCGGCCCTGGCGCTGGCGCGCTTTCCCGGCCGGCGGATCGTCCTGGCGGCGGCCAACACCGGGATGGGCATGCCGCCGGTCGTGGTCGGCCTGTTCGTCACCGTGCTGTTGTGGCGCAGCGGGCCGCTGGGCGGGCTCGGGCTGCTCTACACGCCGGCCGCGATGGTCGTCGCCCAGGCCGCGATCGCCACCCCGATCGTGGTCGCCCTGGTCACGGCCGCGCTGCAACAGGTCGATCCCGACTTCCGGGTGCAGATGCAGGCGCTGGGGGCGACGGCGATCCGCGCCTTCGCGGCGCTGCTGAACGAGGCCAGGCTGCCGCTGCTGGCCGCGGCGATGGCGGCGTTCGGCGCGGTGGTGAGCGAGGTCGGGGCCGCGCAGATGGTGGGCGGCAACCTGGCCGGGCAGACCCGGGTGCTGACCACCGCCGCGGTCCTGGCCACCAGCCGGGGCCAGTTCTCGCTCGCCATCGCGTTCGGCCTGATCCTGCTGCTGATCGCGTTCGCCGTGAACCTGTCGCTGACGCTGATGCAACAGCGACGGGCGGTGCCGCGGTGACCGGCCCCGGCACCGGGATCGGGACGGACCGGGCCGTGGTGACCGGCCCCGGGATCGGCTGCCGCGACCTGCGCGTGCACGCCGGCGGCCGGGAACTGCTCAGCGTGCCGGAGCTGCACGTCGCCTCGGGGCGCACGCTGGCCGTGCTCGGCCCCAACGGCGCCGGCAAGTCCACCCTGCTGCGCGCGCTGGGCCTGCTCAGCAGCCATCGGGTCAGCGGGCAGATCGTGCTCGACGGCCGCCCCGCGACGCCGTCGCTGATGCGCGAGGCGATCGCGGCCGTGCTGCAACGGCCGATCCTGCGCCGCGGCACGGTGGCCGCCAACGTGATCAGCGGACTGCGCTTCCGCGGCGTGAGCCGCCGCGAGGCCCGGGTCAGGGCCTGGCCGTGGATCGAGGCGCTCGGCCTGGCGCCCCTCGCCGGCCGGGACGCCCGCAGCCTGTCCATCGGCGAGGCCCAGCGGGTCAGCATCACCCGCGCGCTCGCCGCCGGACCCTGCGTGCTGCTGCTCGACGAGCCGTTCAGCGGGCTGGACAGCACGACCCGCGCCGACCTGCTCGCCGACCTGCGTGCCGCGCTGAGCGGGCAGCCCACCGCGACGATCCTGGTCACCCACGACCGGCAGGAGGCCCTCGCCCTGGCCGAGGACACCGCGCTGCTGATCGGCGGCCGGATCCGCCAGCACGGCCGGACCGCCGAGGTGCTGGACCACCCGAGCGACGCCGACACGGCCCGGCTGCTCGGCTACACCAACCTCCTGCCGCCGGCTCTCACCGGCCGGCCGCACACCCTCGCCGCCCGGCCCGAGCACACCGAACTCGTCCTCGACCCGTCCGGCGGCCCCGCCGGCCGGACGGGCGACGTCCCGGTGGTGACCGGAACGTTGCGCCGGACCGTCGCGCTCGGCATCGCCACCCGCGTCGACGTCGACACCTCCACCGGCCGGTTGACCTGCCTGCACCCCGGCGACGTGCTCGCCACCGAGCTGCCCCCGACCGGCAGCGACGTCCGCGTCAGGATCCGGCACGCACGATCGCTGACCGCCGCTGGCTGAGGCGGAGCGGTCCCGCAGGGACGGCACCTGCGGGCCACCGCCGAGCACCGGATCGCGCTGATCGAGACCGGCACCGGCCCGGCCAGGCTCCGGCCCCGGACGAAGATCGCCGCCGCCGGCGTCGCCCGTGCCACGGCAGCGCACCGACCAGCCGGCGCTCAAGGCTCCGCGGGGGCGCGAGGTGACGAACCCGGTGCCGCGCACGTCTCCAGCCGCTCGCGGAAGAACCGCAGCGTGGACCGGTGCAGCCGGGTGCGGTGGGGCACGGTGGACCAGGCGTGGCCGGCGCCCTCGATGACTTCCAGCTCCGCGTTGCCGGTGTAGTGGTCGAGGTAGCGGCGGGCGTAGGAGAGCGGCGCGATGTCGTCGCGGTCGCCGTGGATGATGCGCACGGGCCCGGTGTACGGGCGGGATCGGCCGTAGACGTCGAGGCCGGCGATGTCGTCGACCAGGGCCGGGCTCATCCGGTGGCTGTCGGCGTCGAAATAGCCCTTCTCCTTGAGTTCGGCGCCGATGTCGCGGCCCTTGAGGAAGCCCGCGCCGACCTCGAAGGGGGCGACGGCGGCCGGCGACCACAGGCACGCGGCCCGGATGCCCGGCTCCTCGGCGGCCACGATGCCGGCGACGACGCCCCCCATGCTCATCCCGATCAGGCCGATCCGCTCGGGGCCGGCGAAGCCGAGGTCCCGTACGGGTTGCCGCCGTCGACGGCGACGGCTTGGTAGTACTCGGTGGGGATGGACATGATGCCGGCGATGTAGATGACGGTGGCCAGGCCGACGCCTTTCCAGACGTCTACCAGGGCTACTGACAGCAGGGCGGTGGTGGCGTCGCCGAGCCAGTCGCGGCCGTCGATGCCGATCAGTGCGAGGGTCTGGTTGATCAGGCCGGTTTGTGGTTTGAGGAGCATGGCGAAGGTGATGCCGACGGCGACGGTGGAGACGAGGGTGGGGAAGAAGACGACGGAGCGTAGGAAGCCGGACAGTCGTAGTCTGCTGGTGAGCAGGACGCCGAGGAGCAGGCCGAGGATGACTTTGAGGCCGCTGGTGAGGACGGCGTAGATGATGGTGTTCTGGAAGCCGATGCGCAGGTTTTGTTCGGCGAGGAAGTCGCGGAAGTTGTCGAGGCCGACGTAGGTGCTGTCGAAGAGTGTCCAGCGGGTGAGGGCGAAGTAGAACGCCATCGCCGTGGGTATCAGGAAGATGACGACGAACACCGCGGCGGCGGGCAGGTACAGCCAGTACGGGTAGGCCGACTTGCGGCGGGCCGCGGGGCGGGCGTGCTGTTGCCCCGGAGTCGGGCCGGGCCCGGTGTGGGGTCCGGTGTGCTGCTTGGTCACCACCCTGCGAGGCCCAGCTGCTTGGCCTGCTTCTCGACGTCCTTGTCGTATTGGGCGGCGCCCTCGGCGGGTGGGGTCAGCCCGGAGCCGACCGCGACGGTGATCTGCTCCAGCGACGGCCCCTTGATGGGCGACAGGAACTCCAACGCGGGCGTGGTGGCGCCCTTGTCGAGGTAGCCCTGCAGGTCCTTGGCCACCTGGATGGCGTTGTCGGGCAGCTCGGCGCCCTTGATGCGGTACGGCCCGGCCGGCTGCACGGCGGCGGTGACCGCCTCGGTGCCGGCGGGCGAGGCGACGAAGGCGAGGAACTTCTTGGCCGCGTCGAGCTGCTCGGTGGTCCTGGCGATGTAGATGGCCGGCGGCTCCCAGACGGTGGCGCCGCTCTTGGCCGCATCGTCACCCGGGATGCCGAACAGGCCGACGTCGGTGGCGGTCTGCGGGTAGGTCGCCAGCAGCGGCGGCAGCAGCCCGCTGAGCATCGGGTAGTGCGCGCCCTTGCCCTCGACCAGCAGTTTCATGCCCTGGTCGTTGGTGGCCGAGCCGAAGCCCTCCTGCATGTAGCCCTTGGCGTGCACGTCGGCCAGGTGCTGGAAGCCCGCCTGGGCGGCCGGCGTGGTGGCGAACTTGGCCTGGTTGGCCGTGTAGTCCTGCGCGAAGCTCGGCACCGCGGCCTGCACGTTGTGGAAGTCGGCCAGCACGAACAGCTGCGAGGTCCAGGTGTCCTTGAACGTGCCGATCACCGGCGTGATCCCGGCCGCCTTGATCTTGTCGTTGTTGGCCATGAAGTCGGCCCAGGTCTTCGGCACCTCCAGCTTGAGCTGCTCGTAGACCTTGCGGTTGTAGAGGATGCCGCCGCCGGTGAGGGTGGTGGCGGGGACGCCGTACACCTTGTTCTCCTGCGTCACGACGGGCAGGTACTCGGGCTGCACGTTGGCCAGCACGGGGTCGCCGGTGAGGTCTACCAGGGTCTGGGCCGGGTTGAGCGCCTGGAGCAGAGAGCCGGAGTTGTACCAGAACACGTCCGTCATCTCGCCGGTGGACAGCCGGGTCTTGACGACGTTGTCGCCCTCGCTGCCGCCCGGCTGGTGCTCCATCTCGATCTTGATCGTGGGGTTGGCCTTCATGAAGGCGTTCGCCAGTGCCTTGGAGGTGTCCACCGTGGACTGGTCGCTGCCGGTCATGAAGGTCAGGGTCACGGTGCCGTCGGCGCTGGTCTCAGAGCCGGATCCGCATGAGGTAAGGGCCGCCGTCGCGAGCAGGGCCAGGGCCGTGGCAAGCGCGCGGTGGGAGGTCTTCACAACGCTCCTCCAGGGTTATCGAATCGTTTTAAGCGACTCCCCGATGCGGTTAACGTAGGCGTCACTTTGCAAGGGTGTCAAGAGGCCATTTGTGTAACGGTTCCCGATATTTACGCAGATAGAGTCGCCAGTACTGCGGTTCCATGCGTAACGGTTCTCGCTCCGGCCGACGTCGGTGAAGGGCGCGTGTTCCCTGGTCACACGGCCGATGAGACCGTCGACGGACGACGGACTGCCCACCGTGCCTTTCGCGACGGCCTCATCGACGGCGGCGGCTCCCGCTGACCGCCTAGGAAGCCGGCGGCGCGGCGGTGGAGGCGCGGACGACGAGGCTCGGCGTGACGGTGAAGCGCACGGGTGTCATGCGGCCTTCGATGCGTTCGAGCAGGAGTTTGCCGGCCGCGCGGCCCATCTCGTGGCCGTCCTGGTCGATGCTGGTCAGGGCGATGTTCGGGAGCGCGGCCAGGTGGGTGTTGTCGTAGCCGGCGACGGAGATGTCGGCGGGGACGGTCAGGCCGGCTTGGTGGATGGCGGCCAGCGCGCCGAGTGCGGCTTGGTCGGCTCCGGCGAAGATGGCGGTGGGGCGGGGGGTGCGGGCGAGGAGCTCGCGGGTGCCGTCGTAGCCGCCCTGCTCGTTGTAGTAGCTGGTGGCGATGGCGATCTCGTCGGCCAGGCCGTGTTCGCGCATGACGCGCTCGTAGGTCGTGGATCGGATGGTGTGCAGCAGGTCCGCGGGGCGGGCGAGGCTGTCGTCCTGGTGGGTGATGTGGGCGATGCGGCGGTGGCCGAGCTGGATGAGGTGGGTGACCACGAGCTCGGCGCCGGCTTCGTCGTCGTCGTAGACGGAGTCGTAGTGGGGTGAGCGCTCGTGGCGGGCGAGCACGACGAGTGGTTTGTCCTGGGCGACGTCTTCCAGCCGGGCCTTCGAGGCCAGCGGGGCGACCATGATGATGCCGTCCACCTGGCGGGAGAGCAGGGCGTCGACCGCTCGTTGCTCGACCTTGCGGGTGGCGCCGCCCTGGATCATGAACGCCTGGTAGTCGGTGGTGTGCAGGTGTGCGGTCAGGCCGTCCAGGATGTCGGCGAAGAACGGGTTCCTGATGTGCGGCAGCACCAGGCCGATGGTGAAGGTGCGGCCGCGCATGCCCCTGGCCACCGCCTGCGGCCGGTAGCCGAGCTCCTGGATGGCCGTTTTGACCTTGTCCTTCATGGCCGGGCTGACGCCGTAGGCGTTGTTGATCACCTTGGACACCGCCGTGACGGAGACCTGCGCGTGGCTCGCCACGTCGGCGATCGTCACTCGTCGTCGTCGGCCGGACGTGACCATGGAACTCCATTTCCGAGGCGTCGTCCGATTGTATGAGCTGGGCGCGCGGGCTCGATCTGCACGGCGACGGCCCCGCCCGGCGCCGGTGCTCGTGCGCGTCCTATCCGCAGCATCCGGCCGACCATCCGCCCCGCCCTGGACTTTCCGCGATCCGGCTGGGTAGGCGTGCAAGCCCAGAGCAGGAAGGAAAGGAGCGTTGTCGTGCATCCCTCCCACGAGCCGGTCATCAGCCAGGTGCACGCCGGCATGAAGGTCGTCGACCGTGACGGCAAGGAGCTCGGGACGGTGGAGTTCGTCAGGATGGGTGACCCGCAGGCCGCGACCACCGAGGGGCAGGACTCCGGGGACCGCCCCGGCCTGGTGCCGGCCCTGGCAGCGGTGTTCCACGACGCCGAGCCCGACCTGCCGCCCGCGCTGGCGGCGCGGCTGGTGCGTACCGGCTTCGTCAAGGTGGACGCCAAGGGGCTGTTCTCCCGCGACCTGTACGTGGCCGCTGATCAGGTGGCGGGGATCGAGGGGGACGTGGCGCGGCTGAGCGTCGACGCCGGCTCGCTGGCCAAGGAGAGCTGAGGCGCCGACGCCGGTTCGCCGGCCGAGGAGGGCTGCGCCGATGGCGGGTCGCGGGCCCGGGAGGCTGAGCCGGAGGCCGTGCGCCCGGCGGGCTCAGACGTAGCCCCAGGCGGTGGCGTACTTGGCGAGCCTGGGTGGCAGGCCGGCGATGCCGTCGAAGGTGCGGGCGGCCTGCACCTGGCCGGACTTGATGTTGTCGCTGCGGTCACCCAGGTTCGGCACGAACCGGCCCTGGTAGTGCCTGCCGTGGTCGAGCATCCCCGGCTCCCGCCCCACGCCCGGGAACGCGCAGACCTCGGGAGTGGGCTTCTCCCGCCGCGCAGCAGTTCCAGGTGCGGGATGCGGTCCCACACGACGTGCTCCAGCTCCACCCGGTCCAGCCCGAGCTCCTCCATGGACGTCCCGGAGTAGCCAGGACTGAGTTCCACCCCGATGGAGCGCAGGTGCAGCTCGTGCGGTGCGGAGGTAGACGCATCACCGCTTCATGTCCGGGGTCCGCGTCCGCGTGCAGATCGCCGGAGGCGCGTTGACACCCTGGGCGGGCGATGTTTCACTCGGCCGGGTGCGGTCCTATTGGGGAAACCCGCGCGACCGCCCGCATCTGGTGGCCCGGCGCAACGCCGAGCTCGCGGCAGCGCTCGCCCGGGCCTGACCGGAGGCGCGCCCTCACCGCCGGAGGCGTGCCTGCCTGATCACTTGCGCCCCTTGCCGCCCTTGACGGGTGAGCGGAGCTTGTGCACGTGTTTGGCGTTGCCGTTCTGTCCGGTGACCTTCTTCGCCTGGCCCGGCGGCAGGGAGTCCGCCGTGGTGGCGGGGGCGGGCCGTCCGCCCCGGTGCCGGGTGGACGGAGCGCTGCGCTTGATGGTCACGGGCTGCGCCTGCAGGATCGCGGTAGGCGGCACCGAGGCCGGCGTGACCGGCGTGGCAGGCGTGTCGGCGGGAGGCGGTTCGGCGGCGGGCCCGCCTGCCCAGGACGTGGCCGTCAGCACGCCGGCGATCAGAACGCTCACCGCGGCGGCGGGCCGCGCGAACGAGCTCCAGGACCGGCTGCCGGCCGCCCCGGCCCCGCCGCCGGGCTCGGCTCCGTCGGAGGGCTCGGACGATCGATCCGGCGTGTGGCCTTCCGGGAGACAGGGGCCGGAGGGCGGGGACAGTGACGGCGCCAGAGTCGTCACGGATGCGGGCAGGAGCACGGCGCCGGTGGATGGCGGCCGCCCGGCGGGTGGGAGCTCGGCGCTGGTGGCTGGTGATTGCTCGGCGGGCGGGAGCACGGAGCCGGTAGCCGGCGGTTGCCCGGTGAGCGGGAGCACGGGGCCTGTGGTCGGCGGTTGCCCGGTGGCCGGAGGCGCGGCGCCGGGCGATGGCGGCTGCCCGGCGGGCAGGACGGTGATGCGGCGCAGGTGCCGGCGGGCGTCGTCGATGCCGGTGCGGTGGGCGGGATCCTTGGCCAGCAGACCGGTGAGGAGGGGCGCCAGCGGGCCGGCGTGCTCGAAGGGGGCCGGGTCGGCGGTGAGGACGGCGCTGATGGTGGCCAGCGCGCCGCCCTGCTCGAACGGGCATCGGCCCTCGACCGCCGTGTACAGCGTGACGCCCAGCGACCACAGATCGCTCTCCGGGCTCGCCGACGCGCCACGGGCACGTTCCGGGGCGATGTAGGCGGGCGTGCCGACCACGATGCCCGTCTGCGTGAGACCCACCTGGACCGGCCGCTCCAGGTCGGTGGCCAGGCCGAAGTCGGTCAGCACGGCGTGCCGGCCGCCGGTGTCCATGAGGATGTTGGCGGGCTTGACGTCGCGGTGCACGATGCCGGCGGAGTGCGCCGCCTGCAGCGCGTCCAGCACCTGAAGGCCGATCCTGGCGACGTCGGCGGCCGGCAGGGGTCCTCGTTCGGCCAGTACGTCGGCCAGGGTCGGGGCGCGTACGAGCTGCAGCACGATCCAGGGGCGCCCGTCGGCGACCACCACGTCGTAGACGGCGGCGATGTGCGGATGGGACAGCCGGGCGGCCAGGCGGGCCTCGCTCATCGTGCGGCCCAGCAAGGTCTCACGTTCGGGCTGCGGCCGCTCGTCCAGGGTCACCTCCTTGATGGCGACCGGACGGTCGAGCAGCTCGTCGTGGCCGCGCCAGACCCTGCCCATGCCGCCCCGGCCGAGCTCGGACTGCAACCGGTAGCGGCCGGCCAGCACCCAGCCCTGAAATCCCTCCGAAACGGACATGCGCGCGGCCTACCCGATCTACGCCCTTCCATGCGTCCCGTCCTGGGCCGCGTCGCGCCGTCTTCGGAAACGGGACGGCGAGGCAGCCCTCGATGTCGGCGCCCGCCAGGAGACTGCCGGCGGTGGGCGAGAGGACGCGGAGCCGGCCGGGGGAGTTCCTGGGCGCCGCCTGCGACGAGTCATCACCCCGTGCGGGGGGAGGCGAGCGGACGTCCATGGGTCCCCGGCGGAGAGTGTGGCTCGTCACCATGTCCCGAGCGGTTTCCGGCATCTAACGTGCGCTGGAACACCCCCAGCAGAGTCGTGCCAGAAGCAAGGAGCTGCCATGGCAACCACTCTCCTCAGCCGCACCCTCACCATCCTCCTGCTGGCCGTCCTGACCTGGACGGCGGTGCCGGCCGCGCAGCCGGCGCGGGCGGCATCGCTGTCCCCGGTCGCCTCGTTCGGCGCGAACCCCGGCAATCTCACCATGTACGCCTACCGGCCTGACGGGCTGGGGAGCGGCCGTCCGCTGGTCGTCCTCCTGCACGGCTGCACCCAGAACGCCGACGGCTACTTCGCCGCCTCCGGCTGGCGCAAGTACGCCGACCAGTGGGGCTTCGCCCTGGTCCTGGCGCAGACCGGCAGCGCGAACAACTCCGCCAGCTGCTTCAACTGGTTCCAGACCGGCGACACCACGCGCGGCCAGGGCGAGGCGGCCTCGATCCGCAACATGGTCGCCCACGCCGTGTCCGCCTACGGCTCCGACCCCGCGCGGGTCTACGTCAGCGGGCTCTCGGCGGGCGGGGCCATGGCGGCGGTCATGCTGGCCACGTACCCGGACGTGTTCGCTGCCGGGTCGATCGGCGCGGGCCTGGCCTACCGATGCGCCACCAGCCTCGTACAGGCGTCGAGCTGCCAGTACGGCCCCACCAGCCGAACCCCGCAGCAGTGGGGCGACCTGGTGCGCGGCGCCCACCCCGGGCACGCGGGCCCGTACCCGCGGGTGGCGATCTGGCAGGGCCAGTCCGACTACACCGTCGTTCCCGCGAACGGCAAGCAGCTGCGCGACCAGTGGACCAACGTGCGCGGCGTGTCCCAGACCCCGTCGGCCACGCGCTCCCTCACCGGCGGCACCACTCTGACGGTGTACGGCGACGACGACGTGCGGCTGTACGAGATCGCCGGCATGGGCCACGGCCTGCCGGTGGACCCGGGCAGCGGGGCCGACCAGTGCGGCGCCACGGCGGCCTACTTCCTGGACACGATCTGCTCGGCCTACCACGACGCCCGCTTCTTCGCCCTGGACGGCGACGCCCCGCCCACCCCGACCCCGACGGTGCCGGGAACCTGCGTGCGGGCCAGCAACTACGCCCACACCACGGCCGGCCGCGCCTACCAGTCGAGCGGCTACACCTACGCCAACGGCTCCAACGAGCCGATGGGGCTGTGGAACACCCACATCGTCCACAGCCTGCGGCAGACCGGCCCGGATCACTGGGTGCTCGCGGACGGCGAGTGCTGAGCCCGGCACCGGCCCGCGCGTACGTGGCGTGACGGGCCACCGGCTCCTCCGGTGAAGAGCCACGCCGAGCGGGCCGCCACGTCCCCGCGTGCCGCCTGCCGGTTGCACGCGCTCGAACAGCGGCCCGCCCGCTACGCCGGTGGATGACACCGTGCGCCGGGCCGAGGCGGGCGCGCACGGCCTGTTCGGGGTGGGCGCGCCATGACGTGATGTCCGGTCAAGGCCACCAGGGAATGGCGGCCGGTGCGGTACGAGGCCCGGTCAGGATTGGTGGCTCACGCCGGCGGCCCCAGGTCGATGCCCGCCAGCTCGGCCCGCGAGGAGATGCCGAGCTTGGGATAGGCCTTGTACAGGTGGAACCCCACGGTCCGGGGGCTGAGGAAGAGCTGGGCGCCGATCTGCCGGTTCGTGGCCCCCGTGGAGGCCAGCCGGACCACCTGGAGCTCCTGGGAGGTCAGCGTGCTGAGCGCCGCACTCGCAGCGGGCGGGCCGGGCTCGGCGGCGTGGATCCCGGTCGCGGCCAGTTCGGAACGGGCACGTTCCGCCCAGGGCTCGGCGCCCAGCTCGACGAAGCCGTGCAACGCGGCGCGCAGCTGCGTCCCCGCGTCGGCGCGACGGCGGGCTCGCCGCAGCCATTCGCCGTAGAGGAGGCGGGTGCGCGCCTGCTCGAAGGGGCGGCCGGCCGAGGGGGCCGGCGCGAGGGCGGCCTCGTAGTGCTGCTCGGCCTGCTGGCGTGGGGCGAGCAGCGCCCGGCAGCGGTGGGCGACCGCCGCCGCCCAGGGGCGGCCGCTGGCCTGGGCCCACGCGTCGTACCTGGCGAACGCGGCGGCGGCTCGGGCAGGCTGGTCGAGGCGGGCGCAGGCCTCGACGTAGTCGGCGATGGCGAAGGTGACGATCACCGTGTGGCCGAGGGGGCCGTCGAGGATGCCCGCCATCCGGTCGGCCGCGGCGTCGTAGCGGGCTCGTACCAGGTCGAGGAGGGTCAGCGCGCAGCCGCCCCAGCCGGATCCGTTGCGTTCGCGGGCTGAGCCCTCGGCCTGGTGGGCGAGACGCCGGCATTCGTCGTCCTCACCGCGGATGGCGGCCAGGCGGGCGAGGATGCCGTGCAGGTGGCGCAGCCGTCCCTCCTGGCCGGTGTCGCGGGCGATCTGCCAGGCCTCCGCCCCCGACGCGGCCGCCTCGGCGTGCAGGCCGCGCAGGATCTGCGCCTGGGTGAGCAGTTGCAGGGCGTGCGGTAGCGCGCCGACGAGACCGTGGCTGCGGCAGGCGGCCACCCGGGCGGCGGCCAGCTCGCAGGCGGCGTCGTCGTCGCCGGTCATGAGCGCGCCGAACACGGCGTAGGTGCCCGCGACCCGATCGCTCCCGCCGCCACCCCCCACCAGAGCAGCGCCGCCGACGCTCGCCACCGGAGCAGCGCCGCCGCTGACGGCTGAATCAGCGCCGCCGCCGCTCGCCGCCAGAACAGCGCCGCCGCTGCTTGCCGCTGAAGCAGCGCTGCCGCCTGCGGGCCGGCCAGCGTCTGCCGCCGTGATGGCGGCCTCTCCTGCGAGGAGGGCCGTGTCTCCCGGGGGGAGGGCCGTGTCTCCCGGGGGGAGGGCGATGTCTCCCGGGGGAAGGGTGGTGTCCCCCTGGGGAAGGGCGGCGCGCAGCAGGGCCAGCCCGGTGGCCGGGTCGCCGGCGGCGACGCGCTCCATGCCGCGCACGGCCGCGATCACGCCGGCCAGGCGCGCTTCCACCTCGGCGGCGAGCGACTCCAGGAGGTCGGCGGTCCGCCGGAGCGCGCCCCGGTCGCCCGCGAACCAGGCCTCGCCCGCGGCCGTGGCGAGCAGGGACGCGGCCTCCGCGGGCGCGGCCCGTACGATGCCCTCGGCGGCGGCGATCAGCAGGTGCGCGGCCGGCGCAGGATCGCCCTGCTCGGCCTCGACCGCGGCCCGCACGCTGGCCAGCCGTGCCAGCAGCAGCGGATCGGAGGCCAGGCGGCGGCCCCGGTCGGCGGCGGCCGCGGCGCGGGGAAGCTGCCCGGCGCCGAGCGCCGACTCCGCGGCGGCGGCCAGCCATCCGGCGCGCCGCTCCCGGTCGAGGGTGAGCTGCGCCGCCCGCTCGTACGCGGTGGCGGCCGAGGCGTTGCTGCCGCGCCCTGCCGCGCGCTCGCCGGCCGCCGCGAGGATCGCCGAGGTCTCCTCGTCGGGTTCGAGCGTGGCCGCCGACAGCTGCCAGGCCCGCCGGTCGGCGTGCTCCTCGCCGTCGAGGACGCCGGCCAGCGCCCGGTGGGCGGCCGTACGCCGGGCGAGCGGCGCCTCGTGGTAGGCGGCGGCCTTGACCAGCGGGTGGCGGAAGCGCAGCCGGTCGCCGGAGACGTCGATGAGCGCGGCGTGCTCGGCCGGCTCCAGGTCCTCCGGCCCCGCGCCGAACGCCTGCGCGGCCCGCAGCACGAGCCGCAGGCTGCCGGAACCGTCGGCGGCGGCGACCAGGAGCAGCAGCCGGGCTGGCTCGGGCAGCCGCCGGATCGTGGCGCGCAGCGATTGCTCGAGCCGCCCGGCCATGGACGGCTCCGGCGGTTGCAGGGGAAGCGGCGCCAGGTGCCCGGCCCGCTGCTCGGGCGTCAGGATCTCGGCGAAGTGCAGCAGCGCCAGCGGATTGCCTTCCGCCTCCTCGATCACCCGGTCACGGGCCTCGGGGGTGAGCCCGCCGGCGCGCCCCGCGAGCAGTCGCTCGCAGTCGCTCCTGGCCAGCCCGGAGATCCGCATGTCCGGAACGCCGTTGATCGCCGGCTCGGCCCCGTCGCGGCCGGCGAAGATCATGGTGATCCGCTCGGCCCCGAGGCGGCGGGCGGCGAACGTCAGCGCGTCCAGCGACGCGCGGTCCAGCCAGTGCACGTCGTCGATCAGGCACAGCAGCGGACGCTCGTCGGCGAGGTCGGCGAGCAGGGTCAGCACCGCGAGCCCGACGAGGAACCGGTCAGGAACGCCCTCGTGCCCTTCGCCGAACGCGCCGCGCAGCGCCGCCCGCTGCCCTGCGGGCAGCCGGTCGATCAGGTGGCGTGCCGGGCGCAGCAGGAGATGCAGCGCGGCGTAGGGCAGCTCGGACTCGGCCTCGACGCCGGTGGCACGCAGGACGAGCGAGTGCTCACCGGCCCTGTTCGCGGCCTCCTCCAGCAGCGCCGACTTGCCGATCCCGCCACGCCGTACATCGCGACGGCGTTGCCCTGCCCAGCCCGTGACTCGGCGATCATCCGGCTGAGCACGGCGATCTCCGCATTTCGCCCGATCATGATGGGCGACCTTACCTAAGCCGCCCGCCGGACCCCCACGAGACTCAGGTCATCGTGACTGATCCGGCCGGAACCGGCACGCCCTACTGTCAGAAACCGCAGCCCAGGACACACGGGAGGATCATCATGGAGCCGATCATCGTCGAGGCCGTGGGAACGGTCGTCGGCGGGCGGACCGAAGCGTTCGACGACGACTGGAACACCGAGGAGGCGCTGATCCGCCTCGACGGCGCCCGTTTCGGGCCCGGCAGCGTCGCCGGGCTGGACGCGTTCTCGCATCTGGAGGTGGTGTTCCAGTTCCATCGCGTGGATCCGTCAGAGGTGCACACCTCCGCCCGCCGCCCGAGGGGGAACCCGGACTGGCCGGAGGTCGGCATCTTCGCCCAACGGGGCAAGAACCGCCCGAACCGGCTGGGCATCTCGCGCTGCCGGCTGCTCGCCGTGGACGGGCTCGACCTCCACGTACGCGGGCTGGACGCCATCGACGGCAGCCCGGTCCTGGACGTCAAGCCCTACATGGCCGAGTTCGGCCCGCAGGGCGAGACCGTGCAGCCGGCCTGGGCGACCGAGCTCATGCGTGCCTACTACTGAGGAGCACAGGACATGTCCGAAGTGATTGTCGTGGGGGCGGGGCCGACCGGGTTGCTGCTGGCGGGGGATCTGGCGGAGGCGGGGGTGGCGGTCACGGTGCTGGAGCGTCGTGATGGCACGGTGTCGAATCTGTCGCGGGCGTTCGGGGTGCATGCGCGCACGCTGGAGCAACTGGATGCGCGGGGGCTGGCCGATCGGCTGGTGGCGATGGGGGCGGTGCTGCGCAGGGTGCGGTTGTTCGAGCGGGTGGAGGTGGATCTGGGGGAGTTGCCGAGCCGGTTCCCGTTTCTGTTGATCACGCCGCAGTACAACGTGGAGCGGTTGTTGCTGGAGCGGGCGCTGGCGGCGGGGGTGGAGATCGTGTACGGGGCCGAGGTGCACGGCCTGGTGCAGGACGGGGCGGGGGTGAGGGTGTCGGCCGGGGCGGGGGAGTATCGGGCGTCGTACGTGGTGGGC
The DNA here is from genome assembly GCF_041950525.1 of Nonomuraea sp. GTA35. Lineage (NCBI taxonomy): Bacteria > Bacillati > Actinomycetota > Actinomycetes > Streptosporangiales > Streptosporangiaceae > Nonomuraea > Nonomuraea sp. GTA35. Next base: position 34,825 of record NZ_JBGNUV010000011.1, read on the forward strand.
TGTGATGGGTATCACAGCGTGGTGCGGCAGGCGCTCGGTCTGCCGTTTCCGGGCAAGTCGGTGCTGAAGTCGATCATGCTGGGTGATGTGCGGGTGGCCGAGCCGCCGGGTGGGCTGCTGACGGTGAACGGGGTGGGGGACGCGTTCGCGTTCATCGCGCCGTTCGGGGATGGCTACTATCGGGTGTTCGCCTGGGATCGCCGGCATGTGGTGGCCGATGATGCGCCGCTTGCGCTGGAGGAGTTGCGGGAGGTGACCCGGCGGGCGCTGGGCAGCGATTTAGGGATGGGGGAGCCGCGTTGGTTGTCGCGGTTTCACAGTGATGAGCGGCAGGTGCCGCGGTATCGGGTGGGGCGGGTGTTCGTGGCCGGGGATGCCGCGCATGTGCATTCCCCGGCCGGTGGGCAGGGTATGAACACCGGTCTGCAGGATGCGGCGAACCTGGGCTGGAAGCTGGCCGCGGTGCTGCGGGGTGCGCCGCAGGAGCTGCTGGACACCTATCACGGTGAGCGGTATCCGGTCGGGCGTTCGGTGCTGCGCAGCAGCGGCGCGCTGATCCGCGCCGCGATGATCGAGTCGGCCGCCGGGCGGGCGGTGCGCGGGTTCGCCGCGCGGGGAGCGTTGTCCATCCCGAGGCTGCGGGAGAAGGTGGCCGGGCAGCTCAGCGGCATCGGCTACCACTACCCGGCCGGGCACGGCGCGCCGGAGGGGGCCGGCACCCGCGCCGCGGACATCGCGCTGGCCGGCGGCAGCCGCCTGTATGAGGCGCTACGCGAGCGCCGCTTCGTCCTGCTCGCCGACCCCGCCCACATCAGGAAGTCCGGCTCGATCAGCGACACCGATCTGATCAGCGACGCCGGCCTGGCCGGCTGGCGCGACCAGGTCAAGGTGGCCGCGCCCGCCGGCCCCGGCGGCCCGCTGACGCTCATCCGCCCCGACGGGTACATCGCCTGGACCGGCACCGACACCACCGGCCTGCACCAGGTCCTCACCACGCTGGTGGGTTCCGCGGGCTCGCACGCGATGTGAGGGCGGCAGGGCGCTTGCCTCGAAAGCGCCCTGCCGGCCCCGAACATTCAGATGCTGACCTCGAACGTGTGACGCCCGGCCCCCACCTCCTGCGCGGCGGCACCTGGCAGGTCCACCTCCGCGGTCGTGCCCGGGGGGACGTCGGCGGTGACGGTCAGGAGACCGTCCTCGCTGCTCCAGGAGACCGAGGCCGGCCCGTAGGGGGTGTCGAGTGAGGCGGAGGCGCGGGTGAGGCCGCCGCCGGGGCGGGGGGCGATGCGCAGGCGGCGGTAGCCGGGAGCGGCGGGGGCGAGGCCGGCGACCGTGCGGTGCATCCAGTCGGCGATGGCGCCGAGGGCGTAGTGGTTGAAGGAGGTCATCTCGCCGGGGTTGACCGTGCTGTCGGGGAGCATGCTGTCCCAGCGTTCCCAGATGGTGGTGGCGCCCATGGTGACCGGGTACAGCCAGGACGGGCAGTTGCGCTGCAGCAGCAGCGTGTAGGCGGTGTCGTAGGCGCCGACGGAGCAGAGGGCGTCGCAGATGAGCGGGGTGCCGACGAAGCCGGTGCCGATGCGGTGGTCGTCGGCGGCGACGAGCTGCACGAGCCGCCGTCCGGCGCGTTCGCGCTGTTCAGGGCCGTCGAGCAGGTCGAGGGTGAGGGCGAGGGCGTAGGCGGTCTGGGTGTCGCAGGCCAGCCGGCCCGACGGGGTGACGAACTCGCGGCGGAACGCCGCGCGCACCTGCGAGGCCAGCTCCGCGTAGCGCGCGGCGTCGGCGGAGTGGCCGAGCAGGGCCGCTGTGTCGGCCACGACCTGCGCGGTCCACGCGTGGTAGGCGGTGGCGACGAGCGCGTGGTCGGTACGGGCCTTGCCGGGCTGGTCCGGGGGAGCGGCCGGGTCGAGCCAGTCACCGAACTGGAAGCCTTCGTCCCACAGGTGGTTCCTGGTGAGAGAGGCGATCTGGTCCACCCAGGAGGTCATGCTGGGGTACTGGCGCTGCAGCAGGCCGACGTCGCCGGTGTGCTGGTAGAGCGTCCAGGGGACGAGCACGGCGGCGTCGCCCCACGCGGCCGTGGGGGAGACGCCGAACGCCAGCGGCACCCAGGGCACGTAGTGCGGCACGGTGCCGTGCTCGGCCTGCTCGGCGGCGAGGTCGGCGAGCCACGAGGTCAGCGGTCCCGCGCAGTTGTAGAGGAACGCGGCGGTGGGGGCGAAGACCTGGATGTCGCCGGTCCAGCCGAGGCGTTCGTCGCGTTGCGGGCAGTCGGTGGGCAGGTCGACGTAGTTGCCGCGCATGCTCCAGCGGACGTTGTCGTGCAGGCGGTTGAGCAGCGGGTCGGAGCACTCGAAGGAGCCGATGGGCCGCATGTCGGTGTGGCAGACGACCGCCACGACGTCCTGCGGCCGCAACTGTCCAGGCCAGCCGTCGATCTGCGCGTAGCGGAAGCCGTGGGTGGTGAAGCGCGGCTCGAAGGTCTCCGGCTCGGCGTCGCCGCGCAGCGTGTACTGGTCGAGCGCGGCGGCGTCGCGCAGCGGGCGCAGCGCGAGGGCGCCGTTCTCCAGGACCTCGGCGTGCCGCAGGGTGATCGTGTGTCCGGCCGGGCCTTGCACGCGGATGCGCAGCCGGCCGGCGATGTTCTGGCCGAAGTCGAGGATGGTCTCGCCCGAGGGGCCGGTCAGGACCTCGGCCGGGGCCAGCGTCTGGGTGCGGCGGACAGGCGGGCCGGTGGGCGCGACCAGGAGCGAGGCGTCGTGGGGGAGGGCGTCGGCGGGCTGCCAGGCGGTGTCGTCGAAGCCGGGTTCGGACCAGCCGGCCGGCTCCAGGCGGGCGTCGTGCTTCTCGCCGTCGTAGAGGCCGGCGGCGGTGACCGGGCCGGGGGCGCAGCGCCAGGAGTTGTCGGTGACCACGACGTCCGTGGTGCCGTCGGCGTAGGTGACCTCGAGCTGGGCGATGAGCGCGGTGCGGTCGCCGTAGAGGTTCGTCTTGCCGCCGAGGAAGCCGATGCGGCCGCGCCACCAGCCGTCGGCGAGGGTGGCGCCGATGGCGTTCGGGCCTTCCCGGAGCAGGGCGGTGACATCGTGGGTGCGGTAGCGCAGGCGGTGGTGGTAGCTGGTCCAGCCGGGGGCCAGCACGTCGTCGCCGACCACGCGGCCGTTGAGCTCGGCCTCGAAGATGCCCTGCGCCGTGATGTAGAGGCGGGCGCGCTCGACCGGTCCGCGCAGGGTGAAGTCGTGGCGCAGCAGCAGCGCGGGCCCGTCGGGGACGCCCAGCAGCTCCAGCGGTGGTGCGGCGGCCGAGGCCTGCCAGTCGGCGGGGTCCAGCAGCCCGGTCTCCACGTACGACCAGGGGCTCCAGTCGCTGGTCGAGCCGTCGGCTCCGTGCACGCGTACCCGGGCGCCGCGCCGCTCGCGCGAGTCCAGGGGCGTGCCCGGCCACGGCACCAGCACCGACTCGGCGGACTCGATCCGGCCGGTGGTGGTGCCGTCGCTGAATTCGATCTCGTAGGCGGCCTGCGTCCAGCCGGGGGCGTCGGTGGTGACGGTCCAGGACAGCCGGGGCTCGGGTTCGCCGATGCCGAGCGGCTCGGAGTGGTGTTCGAAGGCAGGCGCGGTGATGGTGAGCAAGGCGCTCCTTAGCCCTTGATGGCGCCGGCGGTCATGCCGGCGACGATCTTGCGGTTGAAGAAGATGAACAGCAGCAGGGGTGGGATGGTGATCAGGACGATGTCCATGAACAGCAGGTTCCATTGGGTGTTGTACTGGCTCTGGAAGTTGTAGAGGGTGACCTGGACGGTGGCGTTGTCGTCTCCGGGTAGCAGGTAGAGCGGGTTGACGAAGTCGTTGAAGATGTTGACCGAGCTGACCAGGATGACGGTGATGGTGACCGGGCGGAGCAGCGGGAAGATCACGCGGAAGAACAGCCGGAGGCCGCTGCAGCCGTCGATCTGGGCGGCCTCGTCGAGCTCGCGCGGGATGGCCGCGATGAAGGCGCGGAACAGCAGCATGGCGAAGGACAGGTGGAAGGCCACCTCGGCCAGGATCATGCCGGGCAGGGTCTTGAACAGGCCGATGGCCTGCAGCAGCCAGATGGTCGGCACGACGGCGGGTGGGATGATCAGTCCGGACAGCACCAGGAAGTCGGCCAGCTTGGCGACCTTGCCGGGCCGGCGTTGCAGGGCGAACGCGGCCATGGCGCCGAAGATGACGAGCAGGGTGACCGAGGCGACGGTGATGATGGTGCTGTTGACGTAGGCGCGCAGCAGCACATAGTCGCGCGCCTCGATGACGGCCATGAAGTTCTCGACGATCGGCCAGCTGGTGGGCCAGGCGAAGTCGAGGTCGGTGGCCTGGGTCTGGTCCTTGACGGCGGTGAGCAGCATGAGCGCGAACGGGACCAGGAAGATCGCGGTGGCCAGGACCAGCACGACGGCTTCGGCGCTGAGCCTGCGAAGTGTCTTCATGCGGTCACCTGCCTCTTGCCCAGGTAGTGGTTGAGCGGCACGGCGATGGCCGTGACGACGAGGAAGAGGATGACGTTGCCGGCGGTGGACAGGCCGAAGAAGCCGGCTTGGTATTGCTTGTAGATGATGGAGGCGATGGTGTCGCTGGTGAAGCCGGGGCCGCCGCGGGTCATGGTCCAGATGAGGTCGAAGGAGCGTAGGCCGCCGATGAGGGACAGGATGATGACGGAGTAGGTGGCGGGCCAGGACAGGGGGAGGGTGATGTGCCGGAAGCGGTGCCAGGCGTTGCCGCCGTCGACGGCGACGGCTTGGTAGTACTCGGTGGGGATGGACATGATGCCGGCGATGTAGATGACGGTGGCCAGGCCGACGCCTTTCCAGACGTCTACCAGGGCTACTGACAGCAGGGCGGTGGTGGCGTCGCCGAGCCAGTCGCGGCCGTCGATGCCGACCAGCGCGAGGGTCTGGTTGACCAGGCCGGTCTGGGGCTTGAGGAGCATGGCGAAGGTGATGCCGACCGCGACGGTGGAGACCAGGGTGGGGAAGAACACCACCGAGCGCAGGAAGCCGGACAGTCGTAGTCTGCTGGTGAGCAGGACGCCGAGGAGCAGGCCGAGGATGACTTTGAGGCCGCTGGTGAGGACGGCGTAGATGATGGTGTTCTGGAAGCCGATGCGCAGGTTCTGTTCGGCGAGGAAGTCGCGGAAGTTGTCGAGGCCGACGTAGGTGCTGTCGAAGAGTGTCCAGCGGGTGAGGGCGAAGTAGAACGCCATCGCCGTGGGTATCAGGAAGATGACGACGAACACCGCGGCGGCGGGCAGGTACAGCCAGTACGGGTAGGCCGACTTGCGGCGGGCTGCGGGGCGGGTGTGTCGTTGTCCTGGGGTGGGGCCGGGCTCGGTGTGGGGTCCGGTGTGCTGCTTGGTCACCACCCTGCGAGGCCCAGCTGCTTGGCCTGCTTCTCGACGTCCTTGTCGTATTGGGCGGCGCCCTCGGCGGGTGGGGTCAGCCCGGAGCCGACCGCGACGGTGATCTGCTCCAGCGACGGGCCCTTGACCGGGGAGACGAACTCCAGCGCGGGCGCGGTACGGCCCTCGTCCACGTACACCTGCAGGTCCCTGGCCACCTGGATGGCGTCGTCGGGCAGCTCGGCGCCCTGGATCCGGTACGGCCCGGCCGGCTGGACGACCTTGTTGACCGCGTCGGCCGCGGCCGGCGAGGCGACGAAGCCGAGGAACTTCTTGGCCGCCTCCAGGTTCTCGGTGCTCTTGGCGATGTAGATGCCGGCAGGCTCCCAGATCGTGGCGCCGTTCTTGGCAGCATCCGTACCGGGGATGCCGAAGAAGCCGATGTCGGTGGCTGCCTGCGGCATGGTGGCAACCAGCGGCGGGAGCTGGGCGCTCAGCATCGGGTAGTGCGCGCCCTTGCCCTCGACCAGCAGTTTCATGCCCTGGTCGTTGGTGGCCGAGCCGAAGCCCTCCTGCATGTAGCCCTTGGCGTGCACGTCGGCCAGGTGCTGGAAGCCCGCCTGGGCGGCCGGCGTGGTGGCGAACTTGGCCTGGTTGGCCGTGTAGTCCTGCGCGAAGCTCGGCACCGCGGCCTGCACGTTGTAGTAGTCGCCCAGCACGAACAGCTGCGAGGTCCAGGTGTCCTTGAACGTGCCGATCACCGGCGTGATCCCGGCCGCCTTGATCTTGTCGTTGTTGGCCATGAAGTCGGCCCAGGTCTTCGGCACCTCCAGCTTGAGCTGCTCGTAGACCTTGCGGTTGTAGAGGATGCCGCCGCCCATCGCGGTGCCGGCGGGCACGCCGTACACCTTGCCGCCCTGGCTCACCACGGGCAGGAAGTCCTTCTGGACGTGCTGCAGCACCGGGTCGCCGGTCAGATCCACCATGGTCTGGGCCGGGTTGAGCGCCTGCAGCAGCGAGCCCGAGTTGTACCAGAACACATCCGACATGTCGCCCGTCGAGAGCCGGGTCTTGATGATGTTGTCGCCCTCGCTGCCGCCGGGCCGGGTCTCCGTCTCGATCTTGATCGTGGGGTTGGCCTTCATGAAGGCGTCCGCGAGCGCCTTGGCCGTGTCCACGGTTGCTTGGCTGTTGTCGACGAGGAACTTCAAGGTGACGGCGCCGCCACCGCCGCCCGGCTCGGTGCCCGAGTCTGAGCCGCACGAGGTCAGAGCCGCCATCGCAAGGACGGCCAGGGCCGCTCCCATCGTGCGGTGCGAGGTCTTCACAACGCCCCTCCAGGTCGTTGAAACGTTTTAAGAGGCCCCCGATGGCAGTTAACGTAAGCGTTACTTTGAGAGAGCGTCAAGAGGCAAATTGGATAACGGTCCTCGATCGTGACCCTGGTGGGTCAGGCATCGGCAATAGCCGCCTCTCGCTGGTTGGATAACGTTGCCCATCGCGTGGCATCCCCACGACCTCATCAAGGACGGGCGTCGAATCTGGAAGGCGGGGCATGGTCACACGAGGTCGGCAGCGCAGAGCGACGATCACCGATGTGGCCCAGCACGCCCAGGTGTCCACGACGGCGGTGTCGAAGGTGCTGCGCACCGCCTACGGCGTCAGCGAGGCGATGCGCACGAAGGTGCAGGCCCCGGCGCTGTACGACTGCGTGCTCGACGACGACGAGCTGGGCGCCCAACTGGTCGTCGAGCACCTCATCGGGCTCGGACACCGCCGCGTCGCGCACATCACCCAGAAGGACACCGCCTCCGGCCGCTCCGCCGTCCTGCTGCGCACCATCCGGGCCAGGGCCCACGAGCGGCTCATGACCGAGCACGGCCTGGCCGGACACATGGCGCTCGCGGCCACCTCCTGCACCGAGGAAGGCGGCTACGAGGGTGCGCGCGAGCTGCTGGGTCTCGACCCCCGCCCCACCGTCGACCAGGACGGCGCCATCATGGGCAGGACCGCCGGCCGGCTGCTGCTCGAACGCATCGCCGGCCGCGCCGCCGCGGTGCGCTTCGCCGTCACGCCCACCCTGGTGGTCCGCCGCTCCACCGCCTCCCCGCGGCCCGCGCCATGCGAGGGGACGGCGCCGGCCGGACCCGGGTCGCCGGGAAGCCCGAACGGCACGCCCGCCCGGCCCCACCCCGAACCCTGATGAGAGCGTGGCCGCGCACGCCGTCGCCGTCCACGGCGGGGCGGGTCCTCCCGAAGCCGGCGCAGCTCTCGTCGGCTCCTCGGGTGTCGTGCATCAGGGCCAGGATCGTGGCGATGCCGCCGTCCTCGTCGAAGCGGGTGTCGGTCAGGGCACGCGCAGGTTGGGGCTCCGCTCCAGCCCGAGGATGCCGAGCAGATGGTCCATCATGTGCTCGAACAGCGGCATCGGGTCGTCGAAGGCGAACTCCTGGTGCCCGTACACGGCCATGCAGAGCAGCCCGTAGATCTGCCGCCAGCAGATGACCATGAGCAGGACCACGCCGATCGGGAAGTCCAGGCCCACGTGCGTCCGGTACGTGCGCAACTGCTCCGCCAGGACGGGATCGATGTCCTCGTCCGCGTCGATGACCAGCCGCCCTTCGCGCCACAGCCGGGCGAAGGGCACCCCGAAGAAACCGCCCAGCTCGCGTGCGATGACCTTCGGAATGCCCTCCTCCGAGTCGGCGATCTTGACGTACGCGGCGCCCATGAGCAGGTCGAACTCGACCTTGTTGGCCATCGACCAGTCGAGCACGGCCCGGGTGGCGGCGTGGAGCTGGGCGCTGACGTCGTCGGGGTCCTGGCGGTGCAGGGCCTTGGCGACGTTGTCCATGAACTCGGAGGTGAGGTCGTCGTAGACGGCGCGCACGAGCCCTGCCCGGCCGTTGAAGTAGCGGTACAGGGCGGGCGGCGTCACCCCGACGGCGCGAGCCACGGCGGCGAGGGTCAGGCCCTCGACGCCCTCCTCCGCCGCGATTCTCCGGGCGGCGGCCTTGGCGTCGCGTTCGAGCTCGGCCCGCAGTCGCTCCCGTCTCGTCAGCGCTGTCACAGGGCCATCTTCGCGCGTTTCGCCTGGCGCCGCGACTTGCGGTGAAGCGGTGTCACATGGTTAATGGTATTCACTCTTTTAAGGATCATCATTGAATGGAGTTCTCCGATGGGCACTGCCAGAGGCGGCTGGGCGGCCGCGGCCGTCGCGATCCTCCTTGCCACCACCGGTTGTTCGACCCCGTTCGGCCCGGTCGCCGTCCCCGCGCCGCCACCCACGAGCCCCACTCCCACGCCGGACCCCCGGAAGGCGGCGCTGGCCGAGGCGGCCAGGAGCCTGCCCGCCCTGCTCGCCGCGCGGGGACCGGTGGTCTGCTCACGGGCCGACGAGCACTGGCAGGTCACGGCGTACGACGACGCCTTCCGCACGCCTGCCGTGAGCTTCTCCAGCGCCACGCTCCACCCCCTCCTGACCGAGATCGCCGCGAAGGCGGGCGGCGAGGAAGCGGAGGTCCGCAGCCTCTGCGGTGACACGGGCGACCCCGGCGTCAGCCCGGTCTCGCCGGACGGTCGCCGGATCGCCGTCCAGGTGAACGGCGCCTCCGAGCACGACTCGAAGCACGTCGGCTGGCTCGACCTCGGCACGGGTGCGTTCACGGACCTCACCGAGCGATCGAACAAGAAGGGGTACGTGACGGAGACGTTCTCCGACGACCGTCCCGGCTTCGCGCCGGACGGCTCACTCTGGTTCCGCCGCGGCCTGCGGTACTACTCGGCCGACTCCAAAGGCTTGCTCACGCCACGCCGGCTCAGCATCGCGTGCATCAAGAACGAGAGCGACGAGATCTACTACCGCGTCATCCGGTCGATCGCCGTCGTGTGCCCCGGCGTCGTCCACCCCTCCGGCAGGTTCGCCGCCGACCCCACCACGGTGGCCAAGGGCCTGTCGTCGGTGCGAGGCGCCGAACTCGACCTCATCGACCGGACCATCGACGGGCACGACGACGAGCCGACGCACAAGCCGTTCGGCATGGAGGTCGTCGTGCGCGACGACGGCGGGCTGCGCGGCTGCCTGCCCCTGGCCTGGCTCGACACCACCGAACTGCTCTGCCAAGGAGGGGACAACGACTTCTACACCGCCCGGGTCGCCCCCCGGCTCGCCCGCGACGACGTCGAGTATGTGCAGAACGTAGAGGTCAAGGTGCTCAGGGAAGTCGCTCCGGCGACCCAGTCGCCGGTCATCGCAGCGGCCCTGTCCAAGGATCGCCGCTCCCTGATCATCGCCTCCGGCGCGGGCAACGACATCGACACGGCCAAGCTCTACCGCGTCGGCCTGGAGCCCGTTTCGGCCCCGGTGGAGCTCGGCCCGATCCCGCAGGAGGCGAGGCTGGGCTTCACGCTGCTGAACAACTTCCAGCACCCGATGGACGCGCGGTGACAACGCGCCCGCCGTCGGCTCGTCCGGGCCCGGCCGGGGCGCTGGGACGGCGACCGGGTGGCCGATGCGCCAGCCGGGGCGGCGGGCCGGGAGCCGCCTGTCACCGGTGGCCGCGCTCAGCCGCCGGCCAGGGTCCCGCCCAGAGGGGTGCGCTCGTAGCGCACGGATCGGCCGGTCCGCGTCCGCGTGACCAGGCCGGATTCGCGCAGCACGGCCAGGTGGCCGCCGACCGCGCCCAGGCTGAGACCCAGCTGGCGGACCAACTGCGTGGTCGTCGCCGGCACCGCGAGCGCCCGCAGCACCTGCGCGCGGTGCGGGCCGACCAGCCGCGCCAGCGCCGCCGTGCCGGCCTGCGGGGGCGGCGGCCCGAGCAGGTTCGCGACGCCACGCGCCGGATACACCAGGGCGTACGGCCAGGGCGGCTCGACGTAGCTGATGAGGGTGCCGAAGACGGTCGGCATCAGCAGCAGCCCCTTGCCGCCCAGCCGGTGCCGCTCCCACTCGTTGCGGGGGCCGGTGCGCACCTCGATCACACCGTCGGCTCCCTCCGAGCGCCAGCCCACCCGCGGATCCAGGTCGGACAGCGCCGCGGCCCAGCCGTACATGGCGAGGTGCCCGGCGCGGTGCACCAGGTCGCGCTCCAGCACCGTACGCAGCCGCGGCCAGTCGGGTTCGACCAGCGCGTGCCAGGTCGCCTCGATCGCGTCCGAGAGCCGGGTGAGCACGTCCGGGGCGGCCAGGATCTGCTGGACGTGGCGCGGCGGCGTACGCAGCCCGGCCAGGTTGCGGGCGATCTCCGCGCGTACCTGGGGCAGCGGGGTCGCCCGCACCGCGGCGAGTTCGACGGCGAAGTCGTCGCCGGAGCCCGAAGGCGGAGGATGGATGAAGTCGGCGTTGTAGCCGCCACGGCGGAACAGCGTTGTCAGCGCCCCGACCGCGGGCGTCTCGCGCAGCAGCCGCGCGTACCGCGGCGCGATGCGCTCCGCCCAGGGCCGCAGCGGCCCGGCCGGCTGCTTGCCCGCCGCGACCCGCAGCGCGTTCATCGCCTCACCCAGCGGCGAGATCGCGTAGCGGGTGTGCGCCACGTCGACCGGCCCGACTTCGATGGCAAGCATCTTTCGCCTCCACGCGAAAGCCTAACGCCTCCGTCCGCACCGCCCCGAGACTGGCCCGCATGACGACACCCCAGCCCGCACCGGCGCGGGCCACCTACCGCGAGGTGTTCGCGGTAGGCCAGTTCCGCGTGCTGTTCACCGGCTACACGCTCTTCCTCGGCGGCGAGACGGTGAAGATGCTCGCGCTGTCGGTGACCGTCTACGCCGGCACCGGCTCGCCCCTGCTGGCCGCGCTGGCCTACGTCGCCGGCTTCCTGCCCTACGCCCTCGGCGGCACGCTGCTGCTGGCGTACGCCGACCGGTGGCCGCCGCGGGCCGTGATGGTCGGCTACGACCTGGTCCGCGCCGCGGTCGCCGCAGTGCTCGCCGCCGGGCTGCTCTCCTCCACCGCGATGCTGGCGCTGGTGTTCGTCACCGGCATCCCCGGCGCGGTCGCCTCAGCGGCGCGCAGCGCGCTGCTGCCCGAACTGCTCGACGGCGACCGGTACGTGCTCGGCCGGGCCGTGTTCTCCATGGCCGCCGGCGGCACGCAGGTGCTCGGCTTCGCCGTGGGCGGGATGCTGATCGCGGCGCTCGGCCCGCACGGCGCGCTGTGGATCACGGTGGCGGGCTGCCTGCTGTCCGCCGCGCTGCTGCGCCTGCGGCTGGCCGAGCAGCCGCGCCGCGGCCCGGCCGCCGGGTACGCGGTACGCGAGACCTGGCGCGTCAATCGCGAACTGCTGCGCCGGCCGGCGATCCGTTCGCTGCTGCTGGCCCAGTGGCTGCCGCCCGCGCTCGTGGTCGGTGCCGAGGGGGTGCTCGTCCCGTACGCCGTCCAGATCGGCATGCCGGACGCGGCCGGGCTGCTGTTCACCGCCGTGGCGCTCGGCATGCTCACCGGTGACCTCGCGATCGGCCGGCTGGTCACCCCGGAACGGCGGGAACGGCTGGCCGGGCCGCTGGCGCTGCTGCTCGGCGCGCCGCTGCTCGGGTTCGTGCTCTCGCCAGGACCGGTCATCGCGGCGCTGCTGCTCGCCGTGTCCGGGTTCGGGGTCGCCTACCAGCTGGGGCTGGCCCGGCGCTTCCTGGCGGCGGTGCCGGAGGCGAACCGAGGCCAGGCCTTCGGGCTGGCGCTGACCGGGACCATGACGTCGCAGGGGCTGTTCGCGGCCGGCGGCGGGGCCTTGGGCGAGGTGGTGGCGCCCGGCCTGGTCGTCGGCGCGGCGGGCGCGGCGTCCCTGCTGGCCGTACGGGTTCTCTGGCGCGTGCTCGCGCCGCCGCGTGCCTGAACCCGCGGCTGCCCCTTCTCGGCGAGCCGGCCTGGACGCGTCCCCGGCGAGGGCGCCCAGGGCGTACCGCGTCAGGTGGAGTTCCGCTACGCCTACCGCGGCGGATTGACGGTCATCGTCAAATCCTGGGTGGACGACCGGAAACACGCCGGTCGATATCGTGATGCCGAATGTCGGACGCGGTCACGGGTGCGGGTAAACGACCGCCGATATTCATCTGCTCACCTTTGTGAAACCCCCTGATGACGTCTTCCGTCTGCCGAAAAACCGTCCTAGGAGGAAAATTCATGGGTTTACGGGGTGCGGCTGTCATCGTCTCGTTGACGATGGTCGCCGCGAGTCTGCTGACTTTATCGGGCCCCGGGGGAAAACCGGCCGCCGCCGCGACGTCGGCGCCGGCCGCGGAGGTGACTTCCCCGTTGTCCATCATTCCGACGTCGTATCCCGTACCGGCTGACGCGATTTTCGTGGCCCCCGGCGGAAACGACGCCGGCGCCGGCACCATGGAGGCTCCGCTGCGGACCGCGGGGGCGGCGGTGGCCAGGGCCGCGGCGGGCAGGATGACCACGATCGTGTTGCGCGCCGGAGAGTACCGTGAACGGCTGGGCAACGTCGCCGCGCCGGTGACGCTGCAGCCGTACCCGGGGGAGAAGGTCTGGTTCAAGGGCAGTTCGGAGATCCAGCAGGGCCAGCTGACGGCCGACGGCAACGCCTGGCGGCTGGACGGCTGGAACCCGGCCAGCGTGTGCCGGGCCACCGCGCCGGCCTACGACGAGTGCATGAACCCGCTGCACTTCAACGACGACAACCCGGTCGGCGGGGATCCGCAGATGGTGTTCCTCGACGGGGAGCCGCTGCGCCAGGTGGCCACCAGGGAGGAGGTCAGGGCGGGGACCTTCTTCCACGACGGGCCGGGCGACCGGACCTACATCGGCAGCGACCCGACAGGGCGCAGGGTCGAGATCACGGCCAGGAAGAGCGGCATGCACTTCTTCGCCGGCGCCGACGGGTCGGTCGTGCGGGGGCTCGGGTTCGCCCACTTCGGCAGCAGCCAGAACCAGACCAAGGAACCGGCCGCGCTCATCGCGCAGGCCAGGGGCATGGTGTTCGAGAAGAACACGATCATCCACAACGCGGCGTCGGGCCTGCTGGTCAACGCCGACGACGTGCGCGTGAGCGGGAACGCGATCGCCGAGAACGGCTATCTGGGCATCGGGGCGCACCGGTCGGCGAATCTGACGGTCGAGAACAACCGGGTCGTGCGCAACAACACCGAGCAGCTCGGCTTCTCGAAGGGCTACCACCTGGCAGGCGCCGGGATGAACGCCACCCGGGTCACCGGCGCGACCGTTCGTGACAACGTGTTCGAGGCCAACCAGGGCGTCGGCCTGTGGTGCGATCTGTCGTGCCACGACATGACGATCATCCGTAACCTGATCCGCGGCAACTCCCGGCACGGCCTGCACTACAAGGTCTCGGGCCAGGCGCTGATCGCCTCCAACGTGCTGGCCGGCAACGGCATGACCGGGCTGAGCCTGCTGGGCTCGAACCACGTCCGGGTGATCAACAACACCTCCGTCGGCAACGCGCAGGCGATCGCGGTGCAGGAGGACGCGCGGCCGACCTGCCCCGGCGCGGACGACGTCTGCCCGACCGACGCGGAGAAGGCGCTGGGCATCACGTGGGACACCGCCGACATCACGCTGATGAACAACGTGATCGCCGGCGGCACGAGCACCGCGCCGCTGGTCAACACCACCGACAACAACACCGGCGAGTCCGGGCGCCGGGTCGGCGCCGACGGCATGATCCCGGCCGCCCAGATGCACCACAACGGGTACTCGCGTACCGGTGCGGACACGCCGGCCACGCTCGTGCAGTGGTCGCGGGTGACCGGTTCGAGCATCCACCACCCGTCGCTGGCGCAGTTCCAGGCCGCGACCGGCCGCGACGCGAACTCCCGCTACCAGGAGACGAGCTACGTGGTCAACGCCGACGCCGGGGACTACCGGCTGGTGCCGGGCAGCCCGGCCGAGTCGGCGGGCGCGGCGCTTCCCGCCGATGTCGCCGCGGCCCTCGGCGTGCCGTCCGGGCAGCCGGTCAGGCTCGGCGCGCTGGCCTGGCCGGACGAGCCGGCCAGGACCGAGCTGGTCCGCAACGGGACGCTGGACGGGCCGTCGATCGTGCCGTGGTGGTCGGCGGGCAACCCGGCGCTCACCGTGGACAACGGCGAGCTGCGGGCCGCCGTCGCCGACGGCGCGGCCGAGCCCGGCGACGCCGTCGTCACGCAGCTCACCGGCAGCCTGATCAGCGGGCGCACCTACACAGTGTCGTTCGACGCCCGCGCCTCGGCCGACGTGGCCGTCGAGGTGGCCGTGCAGGAGGGCGAGGCGCCCTACAGCGCCGCGCTCGCGCAGAGCGTCGAGCTGGAGACGGGCCGCCAGCGCTACTCCTTCCCGTTCACCTCCACGCTCGACACCACCGCGGCCGAGGTGGTCTTCCAGCTCGGCGGCAAGGGCGCGATCACCGTCCATCTGGACAACGTCTCCCTGGTGGAGAACACCTGGGGCCTGTCGAAGGAGCCGAAGCAGACCGAGGTGGAGGCGCTGGCCGCCGCGGCCGCGAGCGGGCAGCTCGTCGAGGTGCTGTCGGAGCGCGGCGAGACCCGCGAGGTGTATGCCACACCCGACGGCAGCTTCACCTCCAAGGAGCATTTCCAGCCGGTTCGCGTGGTCAAGGACGGCGTCTGGACGCCCGTCGACACCAAGCTGCGCAAGCTGGCCGACGGGTCGATCGTGCCGAACGCGGTGCCGACGGAGATCAAGCTGTCCGGCGGTGGCACCGGCCCGCTGGTGACGATCAACCGGGCAGGCCGGCCGATGTCGCTGACGTGGCCCACGGCGCTGCCCAAGCCGTGGCTGGACGGCGACTCCGCCGTCTACCCCGGCGTCCTCGGCGCGGACGTGGACCTGCGGGTGCGGGTGGAGCCGGAGGGGTTCTCGCACGTGCTGGTCGTCAAGACCGCCGCGGCGGCCGCGGACCCGCGCCTGGCCACCATCAAGCTGGGCCTGTCGGCCCCCGGCCTCAGCGTGCGGACGGCGGACGACGGCACCCAGCAGGCGGTCGACGAGACCACCGGCGGCGTGGTCTACGAGGCCCCGGTGCCGATCATGTGGGACTCCACCGCGCCGGCCACCGCGTCTGCCCTGCGGGCGGCGACGGCCGACGACGGCGGGGAGAACCCCGGCGAGGACCTGACCGACAACGGCGTCGTGGAGGCCTCCGCCAGCCAGCCCGGCGACACCTCCAAGATCGCCACCGTGACCACCAGCGTGAGCGGCGGCGAGATGACGCTCAAGCCGGACCCGGCCCTGCTCACCGGCGCGGACACCACCTACCCCCTCTACATCGACCCGATGTGGGACACCCCCCGCGCCTCGGCCCGCCTGATGGTCTCCAGCGCCGGATGGTCGAAGTACAACTTCACCAAGAACGAGGGCATGGGCCGCTGCCCCCGCGACTACCCGCCCGCCGGCCGCTACTGCAACGGCTGGTACGAGAAGCGGCTGTTCTACCGCGTCCCCACCGCCAGGTTCGCGCACAAGCAGATCATCTCGGCCGAGTTCCACGCCCAGGAGACCTTCGCGACCTCGTGCAGGAAGCGCGTCGTGGACATCTACCTGGCCAAGAGCTTCGGGACGGGCTCCACCTGGAACTCGACCTCCGACAACTGGGTGCGCAGGCTGGACAGCAGGAACGTGGCCAAGGGCTGGAGCTCCGGCTGTCCCGCCGGTGACGTGCTGTTCAACGTGACCAGCGCCGTCCAGGAGGCGGCCAGGAAGGGCTGGTCGAACACCACCTTCGGCCTGCGTGCCCGCGACGGCGGCGACCAGCTCGCCTGGAAGCGCTTCGACCGCAACGCCTTCGTCCGGGTGCACTACAACAGCCCGCCCGCACAGCCGAAGATGAGCCAGCTCTCCTCCAGCCCCGGCGGCACCTGCCGCGGCCCGGCCACTCCGGCCACGTTCAACCGGCTGCCGACCCTGTTCGCCAAGAACCTCACCGACCCGGACAACAAGGGCGTGGAAGGGGAGAAGCTCAAGGCGCAGTTCCAGGTGATCTGGACGGAGAACGGCGTCCAGAAGGTCAAGAACCTCGGCACCGTCAAGAAGATGTCGGCCAACGGCCCGCGCAAGTCCTCCTTCAGCGTGGTGATCCCCAAGAACCTCATCCCGCAGGGCGTCGTCGCCCACTGGGGCGTGCGCGCCTCCGACGGGCGGGCGTGGAGCCCGTGGAGCTGGGACGGCAACGCCACGGCCTGCTACTTCGTCTACGACGCCAGGGCCCTGCCCGAGCCGAAGGTCACCTCCACCGGCGCCGACGGCTACCCCGCGCTCGACCCGGCCGACCCCGACCAGGTCCCCACCGACGGCGTGGGCCGGTACGGCACGTTCACCATCGCCCTCGACACCCGGGTCAGCAAGTACGCGTGGGCGATGAACACCGACCCCGCCGAGGGAGCGGCCAAGACCAGGACCACCGCCACCGAGTCGATCAAGGCGATGCCCACGCACGCCGGCCTGAACACCCTGTACGTGACGGCGTGGGACGCGGCCAACAACTGGTCGACCGGCACCTACGAGTTCTGGGTCGCCGACGGCAAGGCCCCGAAGGCGCACTGGAAGCTCGACGAGGCGGCGGGGGCGCCCCGGCTGGCCGACGCCCAGGGCGCCTACCCGGCCACGCCGCAGGGCGGCGCCACCCTCGGCGCGCCCGGAGCGCTGAGCACCGCGATGCGGCTGAACGGCACCACCTCCTACGCCGCCACCGGCGGCCCGGTGGTGGACACCACCCAGAACCTCGCGGTGTCGGCGTGGGTGAAGATGCCGGCCACGCTGCCCACCACCCACTTCGTCGTGGCCAGCCAGGCCGCGACCAAGAACTCGCCCTTCTACCTGAAGTACGACCCGGCCGACAAGAAGTGGAAGCTGTGGCGGGTCCAGGCCGACGCGAGCACCACCGGAGCCGGCACCGCGTACTCCAGGGAGCCGGCCAGACCCGGCGGGTGGACCCACCTGGTCGGCGTGCAGGACGTGGTGACCAAGAAGCTGCGGCTCTACGTCAACGGCGTGGAAGGCGTGCCGGGGGACATGAGCTCGGCGGCCTGGGCGGCGGGCAACGCCTTCCAGATCGGCCGGGGCCTGTACAACGGGCAGTTCGCCAACTACACGCCGGGAGTCGTGGACGACGTCCGGGTCTTCGACCGGGTGGTGACCGCCGACGAGGTGCGGGACCTGTACACGATCAAGCCCGTGGTGGAGAGCAAGTGGCACCTCAACACCGCCACCGGCACCCCGCCCGGCAGCCCCGACACGGGGCAGGGCGTCGCCTACCCCCTGACGCTCAACGGCGCCGCCAAGATCACCACCGACTTCGCCGAGGTGCTCGTGAAGTCCCCGGCCGGAACCCCGAGCGGGGCGCTGAAGCTGCCGGGCGGCAACAACGACTACGCCGCGGCGACCGGGCCGGTGATCGACACCCGCGACAGCTTCACCGTCTCGGCGTGGGTGTCCACCCCGGGAGAGCCCAGCAGGCCGATGACCGTGCTCGGCCTGGCGGGATCGCACAACAGCGCGATCACGGTGCGCTACGACCCGGGCAAGCAGCGCTACGTGCTGGACGTACCGGACAAGGACGGCGCCGGCGCGACGACGGCCGGCGTGGAGCACTCCATGTTCCACCAGGGCAACTTCGGCGACTGGGACCATCTCGCCGTCACCTACGACGCGACCGAGGGGACGGTCACGCTGTGGGTCAACGGGGTGAAGGAGGCCGCGAGCGGCGCGGACAACCTGTCCTTCCGCCACCGCACCCGTCCCTTCGGCCCCATCGCCTCGCTCCAGGTCGGCCGGAGCCTGTCCGGCGGCGCCTACCCGGCGGGCAAGGCCTGGTCCGGCGTGATCGATGACGTGTGGGTGCTGCGCGGCGTGGCCTCGCAGCAGCTCATCGACATGCTGGCGGTCCCGACGGAGATCGCCTCGATTCCCGGCTGACCCGGCGGGGGCCGGCGGTCCGACCGCCGCCGGCCCCCGCGTTGCCTGACTCCACGACGCGCTTCGGAGGTGACGCATGACTGTCCGCGGTGTCATGACGCGGGTGGGAAGCGGGCCGGTCCGCCGGCTCCTTCACTTGGCAATGACCACGGCCCTGGTGGCGGGGCTGCTCGCGGCCACGCCGGCGACCGGCACGGCCCGGGCCGCCGGGGAACCGCCCGGACCGGTGGACCACGAGGTCGTGGTGCCCGGCGCATCCTTGAAGGTCACGCCGCGCAAGGGCACCCCGCGCGCTCCCGACCCGGTCGTCCGCTGGCCGGCCGCGGGCGAGGCCGAGGTCACCCTCAGCGCCCAGAACAGCGCCCAGAACAGCGCCCAGAACAGCGCCCGGCAGGCGGGTGCCCAACGGGCGGGCGAGCTGCCCGTCTGGATCTCCGCTCCGGCATCGAAGGCGAAGGCGGCCGCACAGGGGCCGGCCGCCGAGCCAGGCAAGGTGCGGGTGCGGATGCTCGACCGGGCGGCCGCCGCCCGCGCCGGTGTCAGCGGGGTGCTGCTCACCGTCGGGCAGGCGGCCGGCCGGCCGGGCAAGGTGGGCCTGCGGCTGGACTACTCGGGGTTCGCCGAGGCGTTCGGCGGCGCGTTCGGGTCGCGGGTGCGGCTCGTGAGCCTGCCCGCGTGCGCGCTGACCACGCCTGACCTGCCGGGATGCCGGACGGCCGCGCCGCTGCCGTCGGCCAACGACACCCGCGCCAGGACGGTCGCCGCCGACGTCGAGGCCGCCGCGGAACCGGCCGTGC
Source organism: Nonomuraea sp. GTA35 (assembly GCF_041950525.1). Classification (NCBI taxonomy): domain Bacteria; kingdom Bacillati; phylum Actinomycetota; class Actinomycetes; order Streptosporangiales; family Streptosporangiaceae; genus Nonomuraea; species Nonomuraea sp. GTA35. The sequence continues at coordinate 53,881 of NZ_JBGNUV010000011.1, forward strand.
TCGCGGCGGTCGCCGGCGCGGACAGCTCGCGCGGCGACTACAAGGCGACCGAGCTGGCAGCCTCGGCCACCTGGCAGGTCGGCACGCAGACCGGCGACTTCACCTGGTCCTACCCCCTGCGGATGCCCCCGGTGCCCGGCGGGCTCACCCCCGAGCTGGTCGTCGCCTACTCCTCGTCCTCCATCGACGGGCGCACCTCCAGCTCCAACAACCAGGGCTCGCAGGTCGGCGACGGCTTCGATCTGTGGCCCGGCTACATCGAACGCAAGTACCGCTCGTGCAAGGACGACGGCGTGCCCAAGGACGGCACCTACGACGTCCACCCCATGGACCAGTGCTGGGGCTACGACAACGCCGTGCTGACGCTCGGCGGCAAGGGCGGCGAGCTGGTGCAGTCCGGCGAGAACGAGTGGAGGCTCCGCAAGGACGACGGCACCCGGATCAAGAAGGTGTCCGGGTCCGGCACCGACACCGCCAACGGCGACGACAACAACGAGTACTGGGTGCTCACCGCTCCCGACGGCAAGCGCTACCACTTCGGCAAGAACCGGATGAAGGGCTGGACCTCCGGCAAGGCCGAGACGAAGTCCACCTGGACCGTGCCCATCTTCGGCGACGACTCCGGCGAGCCCTGCCACGGCGACACCTTCGCCACGTCGTGGTGCCAGCAGGCCTGGCGGTGGAACCTCGACTACGTCGAGGACCCGCACGGCAACGCGATCGTCTACTACTACGGGCAGGAGGGCAACCGCTACGGCCGCAACCTGCGGGCCGAGGACGACACCCCCTACGTCAGGGGCGGCTACCTGAAGAGCGTCGAGTACGGCCTGAACGCCGCCGACCCCTACCCCGCCGCGGCCCCGGCCCGGGTGGACTTCAAGGTCGCCGAGCGGTGCCTGCGCTCGGCCGACGACTGCGCCGAGTCGAAGATCGACGACCATCCCGCCTACTGGGAGGACGTCCCCTGGGACCTCAACTGCGCGGCCGGCACCAAGTGCGAGAACTACAAGGGCGCGTCGGCGCCCACGTTCTGGACGCGCAAGCGGGTCGTCGAGGCCGCGACGAAGGTGATCCAGAGCGACGGCTCCGGCCACCGCACCGTCGACTCCTGGTCCTTCTCCCACGACTGGGGCACCGCGGACGTGGACCGGCAGCTCCTGCTGAAGTCGATCGTGCACACCGGCCACGCCGGTCCCGCGCCGGTGGTGATGCCGCCGGTGAGCTTCGCCTACACCCAGCTCGCCAACCGGGTCGACGCCCTCGGTGACGACATAGGTCCGTTCATCAAGAACCGCGTCGGCTCCGTCACCAACGAGACCGGCGGCGTCCTGGACGTCAACTACTCCGCGTCGGACTGCCGCCCCGGCGACACGCCCAGCCCGCCCGCCAACCACCGCCGCTGCTTCCCCGTCATGTGGGAGCGCACCAGCGGCGACGCCAGCCCGACGCTGGACTGGTTCCACAAGTACGTGGTGACCCAGCTCGTGCAGACCGACCTCACGGGCGGCTCGCCGGACATGGTCACCGACTACGACTACAGCATCGGCAAGCCCGCCTGGCGCTTCACCGACGACGACGGGCTCACCAAGGAGAAGTACCGCACCTGGTCGCAGTGGCAGGGCTACGACAAGGTGCGGGTGCGCACCGGCGCCACCAGCGCCGCCCCGTCCCAGACCGACCACTGGTTCTTCCAGGGCATGGACGGCGACCGCCTGAACGCCGACGGCGGCACCAAGAAGGTCACCGTCAGCGACGGCGAGGGCGGCTCCTACCCCGACCACGAGTCGCTCCAGGGCCTGACCCTCAAGACGATCACCTACGACAAGGCCGGCGGCCAGCCGGTGAGCAAGATCATGAACAGGCCCTGGCACCACCAGACCGCCTCACGCACCCGCACGATCGACAAGGGCACCATCACCGTCACCGCCAACCTCACCGGCGTCGCCGGCACCCGCGGCCTGAAGAAGCTCGACGACGGCTGGCGTGCGACCAGGTCGAGCGTCACCGCCTTCAACCTCACCACCGGCGCGCCCGCCCAGGTCGACGACGAAGGCGACACCGGCGTCACCGGCGACGAGAAATGCGTCACCACGACGTTCACCGCCGACGGCGCCCGGGTGCTCGCCAAACCCGCCCAGGTCAGGAGCGTGGCACGGCGCTGCGCCGACACCCCCGACCTGGCCAGGGACCTGATCTCCGAGGAGCGCACCTACTACGACAACGGCGCCTTCAAGGCGGCGCCGACCCGGGGGAACGCCACCCTCGTGGAGAAGGCGAAGGAGGCCACGGCGACCGCGGTGACACCCCTCGCCGCGTCCCGCACCGCGTACGACGCCTACGGCCGCCCGGTCACGGTCACCGACGCCGCGGGCCGGACCACGACCACGACGTACACCCAGACCCACGGCCTGACCACGAAGGTCGAGGTGAGCGGCCCGCCCGCGACGCCCGGCGACGCCGCCACGGCGCACACCACCGTCAAGGTGCTCGACCCGGCATGGGGCAGCCCCGTCAGCGACACCGACGCCGGCGGCAGGACCACCACCGTCCACTACAACGCCGCCGGCCACCTGACCAAGGTGTGGCTGGGCGGCCGGCCCGCCTCCGCCGTGCCGGACAAGGAGTACGACTACCTCATCCGGCCCAACGCGGTGGTGGCCGTCTCCACCAAGTCCCTCACCGCCGAAGGCGGCCAGGAACTGTCGTACACGCTGTACGACGGGTGGCTGCGGCAACGGCAGCTCCAGGCGGCGGGCCGCGACGGCACGACCAAGGGGCGGCTCGTCTCCGACACCTTCTACAACGCGGCCGGCCAGGTGGACCGCACCTACGAGAGCTACTACGCCGACGGCGAGCCGAGGCCGGAGGTCTTCGGCGTGGCCGACCCGGGCAAGATCGAGACCCAGCACGTCCACGAGTACGACGGCCAGGGCCGCACGACGGCCGAGCGGCTGCTGGTGGGCAGCAGCGACGCGCAGGAGAAGTGGCGCACCCGCTACGAGTACGGCGGGAACTGGACCAGGGTGACCCCACCGGCGGGCGGCACGCCCGTCACCACCTTCACCGACGCCCACGACCGCAGGACCGAGGTGCGCGAGCACCGGGCCGGCGGCTACGTCGCCACGCAGTTCCGCTACGACCACCGCGGGCTGGAGTCCTCGGTCACCGGGCCCGGCAACCACGTCTGGACCACGACCTACGACCTGCGCGGCCGCAAGATCCAGACGTCCGACCCCGACAAGGGCGTCACCAGGTTCACCTACAACGACGTGGACCAGCTCATCTCCACCGAGGACGCCCGGGGCAAGAAGCTGTCGGTCACCTACGACGGCATCGGCCGCAGAACCGGCCTGTACGACGCCACCACGGCCGGCCCCGGCGTCAAGGTCGCCGAGTGGGTCTACGACACCGTGCGCAAGGGGCAGCTCACCAGCGCCACCCGCATCGTGGGGACGGCCAGGTACACCACCCAGGTCGACATCTACGACAACCTGAACCGGCCCACGCGCAAGCGCATCCTGTTGCCGAGCGGCGAAGGAGCGCTGGCCCCCGACGGCGGCTACGTCTTCGACACCGCCTACAACCTCGACGGCAGCGTCAAGGCCGCGAGCAGCCCGGCCGCCGGCGACCTGCCGGCGGAGAACACCGCCTTCACCTACGACGACCTCGGCCGGCTCGTCGCGACCGGCTCCAACCTGTCGACGTACCTCGTGGGCGTCGACTACACCAAGACCGGCAAGCAGATCGGCCAGCGGCTGTCGATCGGCGCCGCCGGCAAGCAGGTGGACCAGACCTTCACCTACGAGTACGGCACGCAGCGGCTGCAGAAGGCCACCACCGCGCACGCCGGCACGGCCGGGACCGACCGCAGCGTGGAGTACCGCTACACCGACTCCGGCAACCTGCTCCAGGCCGTCGACACCTCCAGGGACGGGGTGGACAACCAGTGCTTCCGCTATGACGACCTGCAGCGGCTGATCGACGCCTGGACGCAGGAGGGCGCCACCTGCGCGGCCGACCCGGGCCAGGCCACGATCGGCGGGCCGGCGCCGTACCGGGTGAACTACACCTACGACGACGCCGGCAACCGGACGGGGGAGACCCACTACGCCGCCGGACCCTCCGGCGGCGCGCAGACCGCCACGCGCGGCTACCGCTACGCCGGCAACGCCGGCGTCGACCCCAAGTACCGGGGACACCAGCTCGCCGACGTGAGCGGCAACCCCGAGAGCTACGGCTACGACCCGGTCGGCAACACCACCGAGCGCAGAACCTCCTCCGGCAACCAGACGCTGCACTGGGACGCCGAAGGCGAGCTGGTGAAGGTCGTCGACGACAAGAAGGGAGAGACCACCTTCCTCTACACCGCCGACGGAGAGCGGCTGCTGCGCCGCGACCCGGCCGGCACCACCCTCTACCTGCCCGACATGGAGGTGCGGCTGGACAAGGGGCAGAGCGCGGCCAAGGCCGTGCGCTACCACCGCAACGCCATGCGCACCGGCCAGGGCGTCACCTTCCTCGTCAACGACCACCACGGCACCGCCGAGCTGGCCATCAACGCGACCGACGGCTCGCTGAGCCGGCGCCGCTACACCCCGTTCGGCCAGCTGAGGGCCGGCAAGGGACAGTGGCCCGCCGGCAACGAGAAGGGCTTCGTCGGCGGCGTGGTCGACTCCACCACCGACCTGACGACGCTCGGCGCACGCGGATACGACCCGAACACCGGCCGCTTCATCTCCGTGGACCCGGAGATCGAGATGGGCCGCTCGCAGCAGATGAACGGCTACAACTACGCCGACAACAACCCCACCACCATGTCCGACCCGGACGGCCGCTTCCCCTACGTCAACGTCTACCTGCTCGGCTACCGCCAGTTCTGGGTGCGGTACGGCAACTACAACTACCTCATGCGGCAGAACCTCTACCTGGTTCACGTGTACCTGAACATCTTCACGCACCGCTTCTACCTGGCGGTCAGCAACTGGTACGTCGCCGCCCGTCAGTGGGCCTACCGCCAGGGGCCGGTCGTGCCGGGGCAGAAACCGCTGCTGCGGCAGCCCGGCATCCCCGACCTGACCCCCAGGCCGCCGGCGGAGCCGGCCAAGCCTCCGGCGCCGGCCAAACCGAAGAAGGGCACCATCGGCCTGTGCGGGGGACTCGGGATCAAGCTGACCGCGGCCTTCAGCGTGGAGGCGTGCCTGGTCGTCGACAGGAAGGGCGTGGGCGTCTCCGGCACCTACAAGACCGGCATGTCCACCTCGGTCGGCGCCGAGGCCACCGGCGGCCTGTTCTACAAGCACGCGACCATCGAGGGCCTGGCCACCAAGCCGGGCACGTGGGACGCCTACTACGGGGCCGAATACGAGTCCAAGAAAGGCTGGGGTGGCGGCGGATACGCGGTCACCGACGGCAAGGGCAACGTCAAGGGCGGCGGCGCCGACGTCACCTTCGGGGTGTCGCAGAGCCTGCACCACGCGACCCACGGCCAGCTCCCCGTGGGCGTCACCGCCGAACGGGGCAGGACGGTGTCCAAGCGGCTGCGTAACCCGGTGAGCTGGTTCCAGGAGAAGATGCGCGGCTTCGTCTGGGAGTCCTACCACCCAGGAGGCTGAGCACGGGCGCCCGGGCGGTCCGCCGCCCGGGCGCTCACCCCCACGGAAGGCGCACCTCGACCCTGAACCCGCCCTCCGGCAGCGGCGCCCCGGACGCCGTCCCACCGAGCGCCTCGGCGCGCTCGTGAATGCCGATCAGGCCGTACCCGCTCGCCCCGGCCCACCCGCGCTCCGCGCCCCCGCCGCCGTCGTCGGTGACCTGGATGTGCAGCCCGTCCGCCGCGTAACGCAGCACCACCTCCGCGGTGGCGTCCTTCTCCGCGTGCTTGAGCGTGTTCGTCAACGCCTCCTGCACGATCCGGTACGCCGCCGGCCCCACCTCGGGGGGCACCTGGCGAGGAGCGCCCTCGACGCGTAATCGCACATCCAGGGGCAGCCACTCGGTCATCTCCCCGATCGCCTCGATGCCCAGTTGCGGCATCGCCGGGCCCTCCCGCAGCACGCCGAGCAGCATCCGCAACTCGGCCAGCGCGGTACGGCCCACGTGCCCGATCGCCTCGACGGCCGCGCCCGCCGCGGCCTTGTCGTCGTTCAGCAGCGCGACGCCCGCGCTCGACGACTGGATCACCATGGCGCTCACGTTGTGCGCCACGATGTCGTGCAGCTCGCGGGCGATGCGCATGCGCTGCTCGGCCAGCGCGGCCTGGGCCTTGCTCTCCTCGGCGCGGGCCGCGGCGCGCGCCACCGCCTCGGCCTCCGAACGCCGCAGCCTGCCCAGCCCCCACGCCGCCGCGCACGTCACGAACGACACCACGTACAGGTCGTCAGGAGGCGCGGCGGCCACAGGCCCCGCCGTCACCGTCACGAGCGCCGGCAGCAGCGTGCCCACCAGGAAGACGGCAGGCCGGCCCGAGGACGTCCACCGGCCCGCGGTGTAGAGCGCGAGCATGAGTGCGGTCGGGGTGCTCAGCTCCGACCACGAGGCGTTCCACTCCGCCCAGATGTCCCACCGGCCGCCGGCGAACCACAGCGCCCACACCACGGCCAGCACCTGCACCGGGAACCTGCGCCGCAGGGCGAGGCTCGCGTAGGCCAGCAGATCGCCCCAGAACGTCACCGGCAGGCGGCCGGGGCTGGCGATGGTGTGCTCACTGTAGGGCACCTCCACCAGCAGGAACGTGCAGGCCGCCGCGGCCAGCAGCGCGTCGGCGAGCTGAGGATGCTCGCTCCACCAGTCCAGGGCTCGCCGGATCATGGTCGAACGCTACGGCCGGGACGTCCCGCCGCGCCAGCCGATGATCGCCTCAGGTGTGCGCCGAGCCTTCCCGGCCGGGGACGATGAGGCCGGCCTCGTACGCCAGCGCCACGATCTGCGCGCGGCTGGAGAGGTTGAGCTTCGTCATCGTACGGTTGAGGTGGGTCTTGACGGTGGCCTCGCTGACCTGCAGCCGGGTGGCGATCTCGGCGTTCGACAGCGCCCGCCCGACCAGTTTCAGCACCTCGACCTCGCGGGCGGTGAGCGGGTGCAGCGCGGGGGAGCGCAGCGCGGCAGGCGGGTCCGCCCGGGTGGTGTAGGCCTCGATCAGGCGCCGGGTGACGCTGGGCGCGAAGAGCATGTCACCCGAGGCGACGGTGTGAACGGCGGCGATGAGCCGCTCCGGCGGGGTGTCCTTGAGCAGGAATCCCGAGGCGCCGATGCGCAGGGCGTCGTAGACGTACTTGTCCAGGTCGAAGGTGGTCAGGATGAGTACGCGTGGCCGATGGTCGCCGTTCGCGGACAGGATGTGCTCGGTCGCGGTCACGCCGTTCATGCCCGGCATCCTGATGTCCATGAGGATGATGTCGGGCCGCGCGGAGGCTGCCTGGTCGATGGCCTCCTCACCGGTCGCCGCCTCTCCGACGACGTCGATGCCGGGAGCCGCGCGCAGCAGCGCCGCCAGACCTGCGCGGACGAGAACCTGGTCGTCGACGACGAGTACCTTGATCATGTTTTCGGCTTACCGTGTGTCCGAGGGGGGCGGTCGTCCGGATGGGCGGACGACAGGGGCAGGGTGACCACGACCTCGAACCCGCCTGACGGCTGCGGCCCGGCCGTGACCGTTCCCTTGTAGAGCTTGACGCGTTCGCGCATGACGATCAAGCCATGGCCGTCCTCCTGCGGGGCGGCGTCCGCCCCGCGCCCGTCATCGGTGACGCGCAGCTCCAGCTCGGAGCCGTAATGGAGGAAGACCCGAGCCGTGGCCGGGCCCGCGTGCCGGAGCGCGTTGGTGAGGCATTCCTGCACGACGCGGTACGCGCACAGGTCGATCCCGGGCGGCAGCGGGCGCACCGAGCCGGTGACCGACACCTCGACCGGCAGGCCCGCCGAACGCAGCCGTTCCACCAACTGGTCGAGCCGCTGCAAGCCGGGCGCGGGGTCGTAGCCGTCCGCGTCGTCGTCCATGTCGATGCGCAGGATGGCCAGCAGGCGTCGCATCTCTCCCATGGCCTCGCTGCCGGTGTCGGCGATGGTGGCGAGCGCGCCGCGCGCGGTGGCCGGATCGGAGCCGAGGACGTACCGGGCGAGGCCGGCCTGGATCACGATCACCGACATGTGGTGGGCGACCACGTCGTGCAGCTCGCGGGCGATGCGCATCCGCTCCTCGGTCACGGCGCGCCGCGCCCTGTCCTCCTGCTGGTGACGCAGCCGCTCGCTGAGGTGGGTGAGCCGCCTGTTGCGCTCGACCAGCATCCTGCGGCTGTTGCCGAACGTCCACGCGACGGCGATCATGACGCTCGTCTGCGCGAGGTTCGGCCAGAGGAACTCCGCCGGGCCGAGCAACGCCGTGTGCCACAGAGAGACGACCGGGGGCAGGACGCACGGGACGGACACGGCGGGCGATCGCCGGCCGGCCACCGTGTAGAGCGCCAGCAGCGGCGCCACCCCGTTGATCCGGGCATCGTAACCGGCGGCGTGGAAGACGATCGAGGCGGCACAGGAGACCATCAGCACGCTGACCGGGGCACGCCGCCGCCAGGCCAGCGCCAGATTGACCACCAGGGTCAACACCACGCCGGCCGTCTCCAGCGGGCGCCGCGCATAGCCCGGATCGGCCGGGCCGTTGCCCAGGACCAGGCCGAACGTCAAGGTGACGCCGGAGACGAGGATGCTGAACAGCAGATCGGTGAGGAAGGGGTTCATCACGGCGAGCCGTCTGAGAGACGACAGCACCTTTGCGCGCATCAGCGCATGGTAGCCGCGACCGGCCGCGTCGCTCATCACTCGTTCGGATGAGCGCTGCTACAACCTGTGCGGTATGCGCGCGGCACCGTACCGCAGCGGGTTGACCCCTCGGGCGTGGCCGCCGGTTGGCTTTGTGTGCGATGCCGGTTTCCGGTGGCGGGACGGGGACTGATCGCGTGATTGTCGGTCGTCCCGTTCGCAAGAAAGGAATGCCGTGGGGTTATCCCGTCCGGCCGGAACGCCGAACATACCACTGACTCGAATTGCCGGCCGGGCTCGGGAGTCGCTAATAGGTCGATCGGTGGTTACGGCGACGGGGGCGCCAGAACCTCGGTGACCTTGGCGATGGCTTCCGCGCCGGGTTTGACGTAGCGCACGGCGGTGCGAGGGTTCTCGTGCCGGGTCTTGCCCATGATGGTCTGCGGCGGGACCACGGCCTCGCCCAGGTTCCAGCAGTTCTTACGGTCGATGCCGGCCGGCAGCCCACGCACGTACGCACCCGCCGCGCGACGGGGTTCGACGCGGCCGAACCGGCCGGTGATCCGGGCCATCAGCTCGTTGAAGATGACCATCCAGCCATCGCGTCCACCAGCGCCGCGATCGCCGCGCGCAGGTCAACGCGGTTGACGAACAGATGCCTCGTGGCGCGCAGCGCAGCCCAGCCGCGACCTCGGTGTGCAACGCCCCGCAGATTCTCCGGAACGTTCAGCTTGCCCCGGTCGGGGATGTGCCAGCACGGCTCTCCGCGGTGCGTCTTCACCTTCGCAGCGCCGGACTCGTGCGCAGGCCCATCGGCAACGGGGATCACACGTGACTCTGCCGGGGGTCCGCGCTTCCCGTACTTGTACGGGGGGACGAAATATCAACATCGGTGATGGCATATACCGCCATTGAGTATCTGCGGTTTAATGGCCTGGAGATTTCACCTAGCACATCGCTCGAATTGTACCGCTAGCCTCGATTGTCGGATTTGTGCCATGTGCAACAAATGTGGCAATCCGTACCGGGGAAGGTGGCCAATGTCAGAAGGCGCCGACGTGCCGGCACCGGTCGATCCCTCGAAGGCTTCGGAAGGATCCTCCCCTTTCCATCGCCGATCAAGCTACGGCCTGCTGGTGCTGGGCGCTCTCGTGTTGATCCTGGGAGGATGCGACCTCTTCTCCGCCGAAGGGTTCGGATCGAAGTCGGCCGGTGCGGCCTTCCTGATTGTCGGGGCCATTGCCGTAGCGGGATCTTTACGGGTCATCCTGCGCGGCAGGCCCGCCATGCGTAGCCATCTGGCCGCCGCTGTCGCGGTCTTTCTGGCGTACCTGTCGCTCGTGTGTCAGACCGCGGTGGGCTTCACTCGGCACCCACGCCTGGCCGTCGTCCTCGGGTTCTCGGTTCTGGCCGCTCTGTTCGCCATGTGGGTCACCTGGGTGGACGGCTCGTGGTTGTGGAAAAACCGGCGCAGCGCCTGGATCAAGTGGCCTAGCCATGAGCTGGGTGCCGCGGCTATCGGGGCGATCGTCACCATCGTGGTGAGCATCATCGCGCTGTCGCAGTTCTGGTACTCGGTGCGATACCTGCCGGCGCAGACTCATCCCGCCCTCAGCGTCAAGAGCGAGGTGAAAGTCGCCGGAGTGCGAAGAGATCACCTGACGGCCATCGCGACCATCAAGGTGGTCAATACAGGAAGTCCCGCGGTGCGAATCCTGGCTTCCATGTACAAAATCGTAGGCGTGAGGATCATCGAGCACGTATATCCGAGAGATGACGCTGTGATCGACATGTGGCGGATGGAGAGAGCCACATCGCGAAACTATGGACCACCCGCCCGCTACAACCAGGCCTTCGAGGAGACTGCTCCAGAGCTGATCCAGGCCGGCCAGGTGGTCGCTGACTTCGTGAACCTGGAAAAGGGCGAGAGCGTGGAGACCGAACTGGCGATCCATGTGCCGAAGGACAAGTACGACGTGATCAGGGTCACCACGGACGTGCATTATTTCCGAGCCGACAGCATCGATGCCGACGAGGACGAGGGTGATTCTCGCGGCCCTCTGGCGGAGTGCACGATGAAGGCCGGCGAGGGAGACGCCAAGGTTCCGCTCACATGGAAGTATCGGATGTCGCGATGGCCGATCACCTATGACAACCTGATGAACAGGCTCACTGAAGACGATCGGGAAGCGGTCGCGGTCTGGATCATGGACGGCGCCTCCCCCTTGCCGCCCAATCCCTGGGAGCCGGATTTTCCGGCGATGAAGACCTCGATCCAGCGGGTGGGCAAATCCTGCGAGCATCCTTTCCGCGAGGGCTCGGACGGCCTGGAGGACGCGTCGATGCTGGGACGTTCGGAGTCCATGGCCGAATCGGTCGCCGCCGTACAGAAGTGAGCCCGCCACGCACGCACAACCGGAAACGTGTCCTGTCAGCAGCACGTGCAGCGAGGTGAGGGGAAGGTATCGGACGACGCTGGAAGACCAGTTCACGCTTGTCCTCCTCGATGCCGCGGCCGTCGTCGAGTACCTCCAGTCTCGCGACGCCCGGCGAGAGAGATGCACACCGTGCGGCCCCGCTCAGGTGACCGTGGTGACGGTGTGCCGCTGAGCGTTGTCCAGCAGGCCGGCGAGCAGCCGGGCGAACCTGTGCCCTGTCACCGCTCACCAGCACCCCGGGCTCCAGCGAGCAGGCGAACTTTTTGCGCGCGTCGTTGCGGCTTCCGATCTGGGCGCTCACCCGCCCTGCCACGTCAATCAGTTCACGCTCCACGGGCTGGTCCCCTCCCACCGGGCCATGGTCAACAGGTCGCCCACGATCGCCTCGACCCGGTCCACGCTGGGCAGCATCCGCACGGGTCGCCGCGATGGGGGTGCGTAGCTCTTGCGGCGCGTCGGAGGCGAAGCGGAAGGGTAACCCACCGGTGGGGACAGGCCTCGCTGATCGAGTCAAGCTCCGCCCGGATGGCGGTCATCGGCCTGAGCGCGGTGGCAACGATCCGATGGCCAAGAACCGTGATTGCCACAGCCATCAAGGTCGCGGTGCCGGGCACGGTCGCGGCCAGCCGGCCAAGGGGCGGCATACGGCGGAACCGACGGCACCCACGGCAGTTCGCGCGTTACCGCTGGAGCCGCGTGCCCGGGGCCGATCCCCGTAGGGTCGACAGGGCCGCACCAGGGGCTTCCAAGAACGGCCAGAACTATGATCACGGAACGGAAGGGGTAGATGGGTGGTCGAATACAACGGTGAAGATCGTTGGACGGCATGAACCCGCGACCGGACAAATCTTCGAAAGGCTAACTCGCAAGGCCCTCCGACCAGCCCGATCAGCCAGCGCCAATGTTGAGCACAAGGGAGTCCCAGTGCACTTCTATCGAGGCTCCGACCTGTCGATCAAGTTCCGCACGGAAGCCCCGGAACTCCCGGAGCTCGCCGATCTCGGCATGTGGCTGACCTTCGACATGGGATTCTCGTTCGACTGCTGTCTCATTGCGCTCTGCGCCGTCGACGACGTGCTGTCGGGTCGCAGCGAGACGGCGGGCTACGGCGGCAACCTCTACGACGTGGACATATCGCATCTCGCCGCCGTCTTCACGCACGTTGACGGCTCCCCGCCCACCTCGTGCCCGATGTCCACGGTCAAAAGTGCGGTCGAGGGGTACTGGCGGTTCCTGCTCACGCTCCCCGAGAACCCCCAAGTGATCCGGTCGTACCGCCCCGAACTGCCAAGTCACTTGGCGGCGCTGCTCTGGTGGGAGGAGCATCGTGAACGCCCGCATCCATACCGGGGAAGGATCGAGGGGATTCCCGCCCAAGGTCCTAAATGACGCTGTCCGGGCCTTTTGCTGCCAGGGCGTCCCGGGGCGTCGCCTGTCAGTGAAGGTCCACGTACGCGCTCCCAGGTTGCGGCGCCAGTGCAAGATCGTTGCTGGGGTGACGTGGAAGACTTCCGCCCACCGATGGCGGGGGATCAGTCACGCCATTCGCCGCAAGCCAGAGCCGGTCGGCATGATCCCACCGTGGCCGGCCACCGAGCTGACGGCGGAGTACCTGGTTCTCGTGCCGGAGCGCCAGCAGCTCAGCGTCTTTATGCGGATCAGCGCGGACCAGCACTGTCAGTTGGCCGAACAAGGCCCTCACCAACCGGTAGACCAGCGATGAGAACACCTTGCGATGGTCGCAGCCGCCGCCCTGATCCCGCAGCGAAACCCCAGCTCACAGTACGAACCGTGCTTCCGAGCGGGACACCGTCGCGCGCTGCAGGAGCACCGGCCCGGCAATAGGTACACCGCCGTCGGCGCCGAACTCGAGGTCTGGCCTGGACGGGCGTGAAGAAACCCCGCTCGAAGCGGTGGCCGGCATGGGGCGAACAAAGCCACGCTGAGCTCACTGAGCTCACTGAGCTCGGTGTGGCCGATGCGCATCCGCGAACTTTCTTCCCAGGGGAGTCGCGATACGTGATCGTTCTGTCGGGTGTTCACCTGACCGAATGGCCCTTCGGCTCACGTAGAGTCGCATGGGAACTGCCACCCAGAGTGCGACCGATCACGCGAAGCAGGAGTTCGACGAACTCAAGGCGTTCGCCGCGAAACTGTCTGAAGAGTCGGACAGCGACAGCTTCACGACAACAGGTCCAAAAGCTACGACCACCACTCGTCTTTCCGGCGCCTCGCCGGCGTCGGGGACCGGGCGTTCGTCGCCGGCGGCCAAGTCCACGTCTTGAGGGAAGACCACCTCCTCGAGCTTGATTACTGGGGCGAGAACATCGGCGTCGGCCGCCCCGACGCTTCCGGCTTCCGTTAGCCGAGCCTCGACGAAGCCACCCTCCGTAAGTCCCCCATCCGGCTTGCCCCGATCTTCGTGTCCGGCATGTCCACTCGCGATTGAGGTGTCGAGAGCCTCCTCGTCCTAGCTGACGGGCGGGGTGGGATGGTTGCGCGCCGCACCCGACGGCTGGCAGGTCCACGACCGTGACGGGCGCCTCGCCACCACGGTTCCAAGCCGACGGCGTGCTGAAACGAGCACAACGCCCGGCCGCTGCACCGATACGTCTGGCACTGCACCGCCCTGACCGCGCGCCACGACCGACCCTCACCGACGCCGCCTGGGCGCGGATCGCCGCCCGCCTCATCTACGCCGCCGGTATCGCCCCGATGGTGATCCTCGGCTGTGCCGAACGTCGGACCGCGCAGCACGGCCCCGGGCTCAGCTGCGCAGCATCGAGGACATCCAGCATCTCTCGACTGCGGCGGCCCAGGGAGTAACCGAGTGAGCGTCAAGCAGCAGCAGGTCGTCACCGATGAGCAGTGGCAGCGGCGGATCCTGCACAGCGGGGCTCAGCCGTGTTTTTCCAGTCGAGTCCAGTTTCGAGCCCTGTAGGCCTTCGCTTCGCTCAGATGCGCTCATTCGTGCTGCATACTGCCGATATACCGCTTCTCGCGAAGATTCCGCGTGCCAGTGGCTCCTCTTCGAAAAGATTGGCACATGATCGATGCGGAGATTTCAAAGAGCGTCCAAGTCGAGGTGGCTGTGGGCGTAGGGAGCTACGAGCAGCTCGTCCAGGCTCTGGAGGAGCAGTGGGAGACCGCTGAGGGCATCGCCGAATTGTTGGACGTCGAGTTCGCCCGGCACCTCGTCGCGCAGGAGGAATGGCCTGAGGTCACCGACTGCGACAGGCTGACTGCTGCCTTCCGCGACCTGGACGTGGCGGGCATCACCGCGCGGGAGCACTTCTCCTGCTGCCAGCGCTGCGGCGTTGCCGAGATCACTGAGCAGGGGGTGGATCGAGGGTACGTCTTCTATCACTTCCAGGACGTCAGAAGCGCGGCGGCGGCGGGTGGAGGGGTATGTCTGTCGTACACCCCCGAGCAGGAGATCGGTGAGGAAGTCGCCGCCACGCTGCGCCGTCACGGTCTTGAGGTCGACTGGGACGGCAGCACAGACGCGCGCATCGAAGTGCGGATGACGTGGCAACGGCGGCGCCACGGACGGCTAGCGGCCCATCCGAGCAGGGCTGACAGGCCGGCTGCTGAGCTAAGGGCCATCTACGACGATGGCCCGATGGAGCCGATGACGCTGCAAGGCTGCTTGGATGAGCTGATGCGTATGCGTCCCATAGACGGAAACTTCATGGTGTTTCAGGCGCCATCGGGTGTGTCGTTCCAGGTCATGTGGAGGAAGGGGCCGACGCTTTGGGGAGAGTGGCCGGATCCGTCGGTCAAAGGTTCGCGGGGACGGAACCTCAGCCTCCCGGAGGCGCGCGAGATGATCATGATTCTGGCTCGTGAAGGGCGCAGCGCCGCGGACGATCTCGGCGGCACCGAGTTCACACCCTGGTGACACATCGTTTCTGATCGCCTTGTCGGAGGCCCGCCGTGAGATCGCGGAGGGCCTCCGCGATACTTCCGTTCCGGCCTGGCCCGTGTGGGAGATCTCTCGCATGACCTCATGACGGGTGCATGAGCGGTCGATGACGCGGTGGCGGGAGGGCGGGACGTCGGCGTTGCTGTCGAAGAGGCCGGTCTCGGCGGAGAAGTTGTCGGCCCGGCCATGGGCCCGGCTGGAGATCGTGGCCACCCGCCAGCAGGTGGGCGCACCGTTGGTGTGGTGCTGGGACACCTTGAACGTGCACCTGGCCGGACAGTGGGCCGACTTCGCCGCCGAGCACGCCGACTGGCTGCGCATCGTCCGACTCCCCGCTTACGCGCCCGAACTGAACCCCGCCGAGGGCGTGTGGTCGCTGCTCCGCCGCTCCCTGGCCAACTTCGCCGTCACCGACCTGCCCGGCCTCACGCGGATCATCAAACGCAAGCTGGTTCCGGGCGCTCAAGGTGTCCGGGTCCGGCCGGTTGACGAGGTAGCGGAAGAAGATCCAGTACCGGCCCCACTTGCTCACCGGCTGCCTGACCCAGACACGCCTCAACCTCGATACCCCGACACAACATCGGGCATGCTCAGCGGGCGACGGCGCCGGCGGAGAGGAGCGTCGCGGCGGCGAGGCTGCCCCAGAGGGCAGCCGGGCCGTGGGCTGCGAGAGCGGTGATGACCGCTGGGGAGGCGGCGAGGCCGAAGCCCGTGGAGAGCTGGAAGCGGGCGAGGGCGCGTCCCAGGACATGCGCCGGGGCGAGGGCGGTGACGAGCGCGGTGGCGCTGCCTGCGTAGATGATCTCGCCGAGGGTGCAGACGACGGACACCGCGGCGACGGCCGGGGCACCCCAGCCGTGTCCCAGGGAGGTGGCCGCGAGGAAGCCGAGGTAGGACGCGGTGAGCACCACGCCGGCGACTGCCAGCACGGACCGGCGCGGGAAGCGGGACATCAGGACGGTGACCGGAACCTGCAGGGTGACCACCAGCACCGTGTTGCCGACAAAGACGGCCGCCGACCACACCGGGGAGGCGTGCAGCTGCGTCACCAGGACCAGAGGGAGCGCGATCTCGGGGACGTTGAGGCAGAAGACGTAGATCACGTTGGCGGCCAGCAGCGCGCGCATCCGGGGAGCGGGCTCGTCGTCCCCGTCCTCGGCGGCGGTCGGGGCAGGGGCCGGATGCGCGCGCACGTGGACCGACCACGCCAAGGCCGCCGCGGCGAGATAGGCGAGCCCGGTGACGGCCGCGAGCACCTGCAAGGCGGTGCTGCCGCCCGCCAGGCACGCGGTGGCGAGGAGTGCACCGGCGCCCAGGCCGGCGTTGCGCAGGGTGCGGCCTCCCGCGAGGGCGGCGTCGCGTTCCCGGCCGTGGGCGAGCGTGGCCACGAGGGCGGCGTGGGCGGCCGGCCATGCCTGGTTGCCTATGCCGAGGAAGAGCGACGCTGTCGCGAACAGCCAGACGTTCCCCGCCGGGGTGGCCAGCAGCAGCGCCACGCCCAGCACCCGCACCAGCATCGACGCCGCCACCACCGTGCTGCGTGCGCCCCGGTCCAGCCATCGGCCCACCGCGGGCATGCACAGGAGACCCGCGGCGACACCGGCCGTCATGGCGGTGCCGGTGACCGGCGCGGACAGCTTGAGCACCGTCATCCCGTAGAGCAGCAGAAAGGGCCGCAGCAGGCCGGTGCCGAGCGCGTCCACGGCCAGGGCGACGGCGTAGCGAGGGCCTCCGGAGGCACGGAGGAGGGCGCGGAAACGGATTCTGGTGGTGGTTGCCATGGCGCCAACGGTCGTGTCGGGCGCCGGATGCGGCACGCCGGTTGACGGACATCGTCAACCGGCGCCGTCGCCGGCCGTCCGACCAGCGATGATGGGGGGATGGCGCTGCGCATCGACATCACCGGGCTCCCGGCCGAGCGGCTGCGGTTCGCCGCCTCCCCTCTGGCCGAGCTGACCGCGATGTTGCACGTCCTGGCCGAACCCGGACATCACCCGCGGCTGGCCGGCTGGGCCGGGGACGTCTGGGCCGGGCTGCCGCCGGAGCCGGCCGAGCGGTTGCGGGAGGCGGAGTTCCTCTGGCGTTCCTCACGAGCCGATTTCCTGGTCCCCGCCCGGCCTCGGCAGACTCTCGCCGAGGAGCTGGACGATGTGGACCGGATCGACGACGAGGCCTATGTGACCGCCGCGCTCATCACCACGTGCGGCAGCAACCGTATCCACTTCGCCGGGCCGTCGCCGCTCGCCGACGCAACCGCCCGCGAGCGGGCCCTGGACCTGGCCCAGGCCCGCGGCGCGCGCCAGGAGGCCTTCGCGGAGCGGCTGCTCGCGGACCCGGCCGCAGTGCGGGCGCGGGTGCGCCACACCCTCGAACAGTGCGCCGAGGCGTTCTTCGACGCCGCGTGGACAGGCGTCGCCGTGCGACTGGCCACC
Organism: Nonomuraea sp. GTA35; assembly: GCF_041950525.1. NCBI lineage: Bacteria > Bacillati > Actinomycetota > Actinomycetes > Streptosporangiales > Streptosporangiaceae > Nonomuraea > Nonomuraea sp. GTA35. The sequence continues at coordinate 71,430 of NZ_JBGNUV010000011.1, forward strand.
GATCTGCGCCTGAAGAACGACCTGCTGAAGCGCCAGGGCATCGGGGCGGCACTCGCGTCGGTCTCCGGCGCGGTCACCCTGGCACCGGACGGCGACCGCATCGTCGTGGACAAGCTGCAGGACAGGGCGGTCGCCGCCCACGGCACCGGGGTCACCTTCATCCCCAGCGTCTTCGGCCGCCCGCACCTGGTGGTGGTCCACGCGCCCGGGTGGCAGCCGGTGGTGCAGTACCCCGTGGCCGAGCCGAGCCCGTCGGAGCCGGTGTCGCTGGAAACGGTCACCCTCCGGCTGGAGGCACTCGCCCATCCGGTACGACTGCGCCTGCTGCGCACCCTGGCCCGCGGCCCGCACACCACCGGCGAGCTGGCCCACGCCTGGGAACTCTCGCCCCCGGAGGTCTCCCGCCACCTCGCCGTCCTGCGCCGCGCGGGCCTGCTCACGACCCGGCGGCGTGGGCGCTACGTCCACTACACCCTCAATCTGCCCGAGATGACGACGCTGGGCACAGACCTGCTGGCGGCCGTCCTGCGCTGAGCAGAACCCGTCGTCGTCGGTTCCAGCCGGCCGCGTGCACCGGTGTCGCGCCACAGATGGAAGCGGTTGCAGCTGCCGTTGTCGGTTGAAACCTGACATGACGGCGCGTAATAAGTCCTGTGACAAGCGTTACATTTTCTGGCGCGTAAAGCCGAGTGAGGCACATACTCCAGATCATGCAAAATGATCTTAAGATGGATCGGCGGAGGTTGCTGCGCGCGGGGCTTGTCGTGGGAGGCGGCCTGGTCGCCACGACGGTGTCCACCGGCACTGCCGTACCCGCCCAGGCCTCCGACGGGGCCGGGCCCGAGGAACGTCCCGCCACCCCGGACCAGGCGTGGGCGAGGCTGCGCGAGGGCAACCGCCGCTGGGTGGCCGGCTCTCCCACGCATCCGCACCAGGACGCGGCGCGACGTGCGGAGGTCGCGCAGAAGCAGGACCCGTTCGCGGTTGTGTTCTCCTGCATCGACTCGCGGGTGCCCCCCGAGTTCGTTTTCGACGCCGGTTTGGGTGACCTGTTCGTGTTGCGGACCGCTGGTCAGACCATCGACCCGCTCATCACGGGCTCGGCGGAGTACGGCCCGGCCGAGCTGGGTACCCCGCTCTTCGTCGTGCTCGGCCACCAGCGCTGTGGAGCCGTCACGGCCGCCGCGGAGTCGCTGCACGACCACAAGAAGCTGCCGGGCAAGCTCAGCACGATCGCCTCCTCGCTGCGTTCGGCCTACAAGCGCTCAGGCGGCGACATCGACAAAATGATCCGGATCAATACCATCGACGTGGTGAAGCAGCTCAAGAAGGACGAGCTGTTCGCGCCGCGCATCGCCAAGGGGCAGCTCAAAGTGATCGGCGCCTACTACTCGATCGACAGCGGCGAGGTCACCCGCCTGGTCTGACGGCGATGACCGGGACAAGCGCTTCCGCTCAGGGGCTGACCGACCGGCGGGACAGAGTACCGGGCTGCCACGGACCTGCGCGATATCGCTGAGCACTGGCCGGCGACGCCTCAGACACTCCCTCAGCCCCGTGGTTGAGGGAGCGGGCGGGACCGGGGCGTCCCGGGCAGGCTGGGCGTCCGCCGCAGCACAGAGCTCCTCGGTGCGGCGCAGGTAGGCGCGGAAGGCGGCCGGGTCGAACGTGCCGTCGGGGATCTGCTGGGGGAGGGAGACGGCGAAGCGGTCGGTCGTGGTTGCTGTCATGCACCACCGCATGACCCGGCCATGGCAGCATGTCCAGTTTCGCGCGCCCGTCCAAGGTGCACCGCTCGGCGATGCCGGGCCGATACGGCCTCTACGATCGCGGAGCCTTTCATGCCGGACCCTCCCTGATCTGGCGTGGCCGCGAACGGTGAAGCGCGGGACAGCGGGCGCGCGACAGCCGTAGGATTCCGGTCTGGCCCGGAATGGCGGGTGACTGCGACGGAGTGAGGACGACGCCATGCACATGCGGGTCAAGGTGCTGGGGCCGTGGGAGCTGACCGCCGGAGATGCGGCTCTGCCGCTGACCGGCAGCCGGCGCGTGAGCCTCCTGGCCAGGCTGGCGCTCTGGACCTGCCACGCGATCACGTCGACGCGACCGAGTCCACCTCGCTCCTGGCCCGGATCGTGGGCCCTGATCGGGTTCACGGTGAAGCCGAGGCGGCGGAGCGGATCGTGGCGCTCTGCGGGGGCCTGCCCCTGGCCTTGCGCGTCGCGGCGGCCCGCCTGGTGGCGCGTCCCGACTGGACGCTGTCCCATCTCGCGGAGCGGCTCAACGACGCCACCCGCCGGTTGGACCTGCTGGAGCACGCGGATCTGGCGGTACGGGCCAGCCTCTCCGTCAGCATCCGCCACCTGCGGGAGGATCCCAGCGGACAGGACGCCGCCCGCCTGTTCGCCCTGCTCGGCCTCCTCGACCTGCCCACCCACACCGTGGCCGCCACCGCCGCGCTGACCGGCTGGCATGAGCATCGCGTGGAAGAGGCGCTCGACAGCCTGCTGCTCGATCCCGCGGCTGCCCTGGCACTGTCCGGCTACGAGGCCGACCGTCCCGGGATCGCGCTCGGCACCGCCGAGGAGGCCAGCGACTGGACGGAGCAGGAGCGCGACAATCTCGTGGCCGCCTGCCAGCAGGCCATGGCCGTCCAGGACGATCCCCGGACCGCGTTCGGTCTGGTCGCCACCGTCTACTGGCCCCTGGTCAGCAAGGGCCTCAACCACGAGGTGATCGAGCTTCAGACGCGCGCCCTCGAAATCGCCGTCGCGTGCGGTGACCACGCCGCCGAGGCGATGGGGAACCACCTCCTCGGGTGGAGGTACCAGGCGCTGGGACGGTTGCCGGATGCGACGTGGCACCTGGAGCAGGCGCTCGTCTGCTGGGAGCGCGCGAACCTGCCAGAACGGATGATGTCCACCTACAACGGCCTCGGCATCGCCTACGCCCAGATGGGACGCTTCGACGACGCGCTCGACGCCATGGAGAAGGGCCGCACCCTGGCCGTAACCAGTGGGAGACGGGAATTCCAGGCCGCCTTCCTGGGCAACACGGCCATGATCTACGTGAAGCTGGGCCGGCTCACCGAGGCCATCTCGACGGCGCAGGCAGGCGTGGCCCTGTGGGCCGGGCTCGGGCACCCGTTTCGCGAGGGAACCGCCTACGACACGCTGGCGAACGCCTTTCGCCGGGCAGAACGGTTCGACGACGCCGAGTCCGCTTACCGCAAGGCCATCGAGCTCCAGCGCCAGGGCCGCTACCCCTTCGGGGAGGCCGCCTCCGAATGGGGGCTCGGGCAGACGTACCACGATCAGGGGCGCAGGGTGGAGGCGTGGGCATGCTGGCGGCGGGCGCTCGCCATCCTCCGGGACATCGATTTGCTGACCCAGGAAGAGGTGGAACGGCTTCTGTCGCAGGACGTGCCGGAGACCCCTGCGCCGATCAGGAACTCGTTGTGACGGCGCCGGCGCCGTGCCATCCATCCTCGCCGCCGGCGACCTTGCGGAGATGCGAGATGGTGAACTGAACGCCGGTCTCAGCCACCGGCGAGGTGCGAGCAGGGAGGGGAGGGCGTCAGGACGTGAGCGCCGACGACGTCGCCGTGTCCGCCCGCGCGGTGCGTTCTCTCCCGCTGGCTTTCGCCGCCGGCGCCGCGGTGGGCGTGCTGGGCGGCATGATCGGCCTGGGCGGCGCGGAGTTCCGGTTGCCGCTGCTGATCAGCCTGTTCGGGTTCGCCGCTCTGGCGGCGGTCATCGTCAACAAGGCGATGAGCGTGATCGTCGTGCTGGCCGCGCTGCCAGCCCGGCTGTCCGCCGTCCCGCTCGCCGAGCTCGGCGCGCACTGGACGATCGTGGTCAACCTGCTGGCAGGGAGCCTGATCGGCGCCTGGGCGGGCGCCTCATGGACGGTGCGGATGCGTGCCGCCACCCTCCACAAGGTGCTGGCGGTCCTGCTGGTGGGCATGGCGGCGGCGCTGGTGCTCACCCACGCCGCCACCCTCGGCGCCCTGGCCCTGCCCGGTCCCGCCCGGGCGGTCGCCGGGGTCGCGGCCGGGGCCGGCATCGGCGTGGTGGCCGCCATCATGGGCGTGGCCGGCGGCGAACTGCTGATCCCCGCGATCGTGCTGCTGTACGCCGCCGGCATCAGGACCGCCGGCAGCCTGTCCCTGCTGGTGTCCCTGCCCACGATGCTGGTCGCCTTCGCCCGCTACAGTCGCGACGGCAGCTTCGCCGTGCTGAACGCCAACCGGCGCTTCGTCGCGGCCATGGTCGCGGGCTCGATCGCCGGCGCGCTGGCGGGCGGCCTGATGCTCGGCGTCGTCCCCGACGCGATCCTCATCCCCGCCCTGGCGGTCGTCCTGCTCATCTCGGCGATCAAGATGTCGCGTCACGCCTGAGGCCCGCGGTCCGGCCACCGTGCTGCCATGACCGTCACCGCGAGGGCCAGGAGCAGGGACGGGCCGTTCCGTCAGCGAGGGGACGACGGTCCGAACGGGCGGTCGCCGCGCAGGGTGATGCGGTGCATGACGCGGTGGGCGGTGCCGTAGTCGCGGTTGGCGTAGTGGGAGGTGCTGCGGTTGTCCCACATGGCGACGTCGCCGAGGCTCCAGCGGTGGCGGACGACGTGCTCCGGCTTGGTGAGGTGGGCGTAGAGCAGGTCGAGGATGTGGCGGCTCTCGGCCTCCGAGACGCCGACGATGTGCGAGGTGAAGCCGGGGTTGACGAACAGGCCCTTGCGCCCGGTCTCCGGGTGGACGCGTACGACAGGGTGCTCCACCGGGTCCAGCCGGGTGACGACCTCGCCGTCCCAGACGCTGCCCTTGCCGCCGCGCCGCTGGGCCAGGTAGTAGCCGAACTCGCGGTTGCCGTCGTGCACCGCGGTGAGCTGATCGGCCAGCTCCCTGACCGGCGCCGCCAGGGAGTCGTAGGCGAGCTGGCTGTCGGCCCAGCTCGTGTCGCCGCCCGTGGGGGGCAGGACCACAGCGCGCAGGATCGAGCCGAGCGGCGGGCGGGGCATGAAGGTGACGTCGGTGTGCCAGACGTCGGCGAAGCCGTTGTCGGCGCTGTCGAGCGCGTAGATCTCCGGATGCGCCTCGTCCACGCCGCCGACGACGGGATGGGAGGCGGTCAGCTCGCCGAGGCGGCGGCCCAGGGCGACCTGTCCGTCCTCGTCGAGGGTCTGCCCGGAGAAGAAGAGCACCTTCCGCTCGACGAGGGCTGCGCGTACCGCGGCCAGTTCCTCGTCGCCCGCGGTCGCCAGGTCGAGGCCTTCGACCTGGGCGCCGAAGTGCGGTCCGAGCGGGCGCAGGGTGAGCTTGGCGGCCAGAGGTGTGGACATGTGCGGCTCCTGTTCTTGCCGGTCATCCGGCGGCGTCGCGGACGGCGTGGCTGATCGTGGCGCGCAGCGCCGCGTATTCGGGCAGGGCGCGGAGCTCGTCGGGCTCCAGGCCGGTGCGGGGCAGGGGGATGTCGAGGTCGAGGGCGATCCGGCCGGGCCTGCTGGTGAGCACCACGACGCGACTGCCGAGGAAGACCGCCTCCTCGACGCTGTGGGTGACGAACACGGAGGTACGGCCGGTGCGCTCGCTCACCCGGCGCAGGTCCTCCTGCAACCGCTCGCGAGTGAGCGCGTCCAGGGCCGCGAACGGCTCGTCGAGCAGCAGCAGCGGGTCGTCGCCCGCCAGCGCCCTGGCGATGGCGACCCGTTGCTGCTGGCCGCCGGACAACTGCCAGGTCCGGCGGTGGGCGACGTCGTGCAGGCCGACCCGTTCCAGCAGCTCAGGGACGCGGCGGGCACGCCTGTCGCGGGGGACGCCCGCGTAGCGCAGGGCCAGCTCCACGTTGCCGCCCACGCTCTTCCAGGGGAACAGCCGGGGCTGCTGGAACACGATCCCGGCGCCGGTGCCGGGCACCGGCGGCGCGCCGGCGGTCCGTACGACGCCGGCGGTGGGCCGCTCGAACCCGGCGATCAGGCGCAGCAGCGTGCTCTTGCCGCACCCGGAGGCGCCGACGATCACGACGAACGAGCCTCGAGGAACGTCGAGGGAGATCGGGCCGAGCGCGGTCACGGCGTCGGCGCCCGTCCCGTACACGTGCACGACCTCCTCCACGTGGACGGCGGCCTCAAGGGACGAGGACATCGGGCAGGCCCTTGTTGTAGATGGCGCTCCGCACGGTCGCCAGATCGGGTACGGCCTCGATCTTCTGCAGGTCCTTGAGGAACTGCGCGGCGCTGACGAGGTTGCCGGCCAGCGCGCCGGGCCGCTTCGGCGTGCCGAGCCATTCGGCGGAGGCCAGGTCGGCCGGCTTGAGGAAGACGCCCTGGCTGAGCTGGTCCGCGGCGTCCTCCTCGGTGAGGTTGAGTTCGGCGGCGACGGCCGCGGCGGCCTCGGCGCGGTCGTCGGCGATGAGCTGCAGGGCTCTCGCTTCGGCCCTGCGCCAGGCGTCCACCGCCTCCGGGTGCGCCTTGAGGAACGCGGTGGACACCACGCCGAGGTCCAGCGTGGGCTTGCCGGCCGTCGCCAGCTCGCGGCTGGCGATCAGCACCTTGCCGTCCTTCTTCAGCTCCTTCAGCGTGGGCAGCCAGGTGTAGGCGGCGTCGATGTCGCCGCGCGTCCAGGAGGCGAGGATGTCCTGCGGCTCGAGGTCGACGATGGTCAGCTCCGACTCGCGTATCCCCTCCCGGTCGAGCGCGGCCAGCAGGCTGTAGTGTGCGGTCGAGGCGAACGACGTGGCGACCTTCTTGCCGCGCAGGCCCTCGATCGCCGACACGCCGCTGTCGTTCCTGACGACCAGCGCCTCGTTGTCGCCGGCCACGTCGAGCACGAACGCCACCTGGTACGGGATGTTCAGCGGGGCCGACAGCCCGCGGGCGACGGGGCTGGACCCGATGGCGGCGATGTCCACGCTGCCGGCGACGAAGGCGGTGTTGATGCTGGCGCCGGAGTCGAACTTCGTCCACTGGATCCGGTAGCCGGGCAGCGCCTCCTCCAGCCACCTCTTGTTCTTGACGATGAGGTCGCCGCTGGGGAAGGCCTGGTAGGCGAGGCGGATGCGGGGAGCCGCCGCGCCGTCACCGCTCCCCTGGGACGCGGTGCCGTCACCGCAGGCGGCCAGGGCCGTGATCAGCACGAAGGACAGCAGGAATCTCAGACGCATGGGGGCTTCCTCAAGAGGGACGTGCGGCGGGTCACGTGCGGCCCCGCCAGGGGATGAGCCGTTTCTCCGCGACCCGCAGCAGACCGTCGATGAGCAGCCCGGACAGGCCGATGGCCAGCAGCCCCAGCACCACGACGTCGGTCTGCAGGTAACGCTGCGCGTCCCGCACCATGCCGCCGATGCCGGGCACACCGTTGACCGTCTCCGCGGCGACCACGGACGAGTACGCGACGCCGACGGCCAGGCGCACGCCGGTGAAGATCTCCGGTAGCGCGCTGGGCAGCACCACGTCCCGGATGACGTGGCGCCGTGAGGCGCCCAGCGCCCTGGCGGCCTCGACCAGGTCGGCGGGCGCGCCGTGCACGGCGGCGGCGGTGGCCACCGCGACCGGCGGCAGCGCCGCGATCGCCAGCAGCCACAGCTTGGGCGTCTCGTCGATGCCGAACCAGATGATGAGCAGGCTGAAGTACGCCAGCGGGGGCAGCGCCCGCACGAACGTGACCACCGGTTCGGCCACGACGCGGATCCACGGCACGGTGCCGAGCACGACGCCCACGACGAGCCCGCCGGCGACCCCGATCGCGGATCCGATGAGGATGCGCCGCAGGCTGATGCCGAGGTGCTCCAGGAGAAGGCTGCCGCTGTAGCCGCGGATGCCGTCGTGGGTCGTGGACAACCGCAGGAGCTGCTCCCACACGGCGCCGGGGGCGGGGATGAAGGAGGGGTTGCCCGCAGCGGTGGCGCCGAGCTGCCACAGGCCCAGGAGGGCGGCCCCGGCGAGCACGCGCACCATGATCCTGCGGGCCGCCGGTCGCCATCGCCGGGTGGCGGACGCCGGTCCGCCGTCGGGGACGGCGGTCGAAGGGACGGCCGTCGAGGTGGGCGAGGTCACCGCCTCGGCCGCCTGGTCGGGGGGCTCATGACCACGAAGTTACGGCGAAGCCGGACTAAAGTCAACTTTCCCTACTAGGAAAATGGGTTATAGGGCAAGGGGCTGGCGTACGCCTGCCACCAGGGGTGATCTGCGTGTCCAGGACGAACAACCCCCGGGTCACGTGCCGCGCCCCCAGCACGCTGAGCACCGGCCGCAGGAGGGGCTGCCTGAAATCAGGAGCACGCGGGTCATGACGGTGGAATCCCCTTCAGAACAGGCCGTTGAGCGGAGGCTGCGCGCCGGTGAGGTGGTAGGCGCCGACGACGGCGGCCTTCCAGGCGCGGGGGTTGTGGTTGGCGACGGTCCTGGCGTTGCGCCAGTGCCGGTCGAGGTTGTGGCGGCGGGAGACCGCCGAGCCGCCGCCCACGTCGAACAGCAGCTCGGCCGCCTTCAAGGCAGACTCCGCGGCGACGAACTGCGCCTGGGCCACCTCGACGGCCGCGTCTGTGAGCAGGCCGGGCTCCAGGTCGCCGGCCCATGCCCGGTCGATCGCGGCTGCGGCGTGCAGGACCGCGGACCGGGCGGCGTAGGCACGGGCGGAGATCTCGCCGACCGCGTGGCGCACGTACGGGTCGTCCACGGACCGGGCGGCGCTGCTGTGCTCGATCGGGCGGGCACGCTCGCGGGTGAAGCCGACGGCGTCGGTCAGTGCGTTCCTCGCGATGCCTGCCAGCACGGCGGCCAGGTAGAGCTGCAGGAACGCGCTGACGGGGGAGCGCGCGGCGTTCCCGGGGCGTTCGGCGATCTCCTCCCGCGCCACCTTGACCCCGTTGAGCCGGGTCGTGCCGCTGGCCGTGAGCCGCTGCCCGATCCCGTCGAAGTCGTCGAGCAGCTCCAGTCCCTCCCGGTCGCGCGGCAGCGTGAAGAACACCCGCTCGCCGGAGTCGTCCACGGCCGACGCGCCGACCCAGTCGGCGTACAGCGCGCCGGTGCTGTAGTACTTGCTGCCGTTGACGACGCCGTCGCGGTCGATGCGGGTGCGCACCTCGCCGCTGGCCCCGCCGATCTCCCAGCCGGCGTTGCCGAACACGTCCCCGGCCAGGAAGCGCGGGAACCAGCGCTCGCGTTCCGGCTCGGAGGCGGTGAGCAGGTGCTCCACCCGGCCGAAGCTGGGGCGGACCGCCTGGGCGATGTTGGAGTCGGCGGCGGCCAGGTCGATGAGGAAGGCGAACACCTCGGCCACGCTGGAGCCGCCTCCGCCGTAGGAGGCGGGGATGCGGAAGGTGAACAGCCCGGCGGCGGCCAGGGCGCGGATCTCGTCCCGTGGAAGGTCGCGGGCGAGCTCCCGCTGCCCGGCCCCGGCCGCCAGCTCGGCAAGCAGTTCGGCGGCCCGCCGCCGCAGCTCCGCCGGCGTGCGCCGCGTCCGCGTGCTCACTGCGCTCCCGCCGTGGCGAACGGGATCGAGGCCGGCTCGGCGGCGGCCGGCTCCGCGGGGTGCTGCCACAGGCCACGCTCGCGCAGGAGGGGCAGCACGCCCTCGCCGAACCAGTACGCCTCCTCCAGATGCGGGTAGCCCGACAGCACGAACTCGGTGAGCCCGAGCCGGTGGTACTCCTCGATGCGGTCGGCGACCTCGGCGTGGCTGCCGACCAGCGCCGTGCCCGCCCCGCCGCGCACCAGCCCGACGCCCGCCCACAGGTTCGGATAGATCTCCAGGCCGTCGCGCCTGCCGCCGTGCAGGGCGAGCATGCGCTTCTGCCCCTCGGACTCGCTGCGGCCCAGGCCCGCCTGCACCTTCTCCACGGTCGTCGGGTCGATGCCGTCGAGCAGCCTGCGCGCCTGCGCCCACGCCTGCTCGCTGGTGTCGCGGGTGATCACGTGCAATCGGATGCCGTGCCTGAGCGTACGGCCCTCGGCGGCGGCCAGCCCGTCGATCCAGGCGATCTTCTCCGCCACCGCGTCCGGCGGCTCGCCCCAGGTGAGGTAGGCGTCCACGTGCCGGGCCGCCACCCGCCCGGCCGCGGGGGAGGAGCCGCCGAAGTAGACGTCGGGCACGGGATCGGGCAGCCGGTTGAGCCGGGCGCCCTCGACCTGGAGGTGCTCCCCTTCCAGGCTGACCGTCTCACCCCGCCACAGCGCCCGCACCACCTGCAGGAACTCGTCGGTACGCGCGTAGCGGGAGTCCTTGTCCAGGAAGTCACCGTAGGCGCGCTGCTCGTGGCTCTCCCCGCCCGTCACCACGTTCAGCAGCAGCCGCCCGCGCGAGTGCCACTGGAAGGTGGCCGCCATCTGCGCGGCCAGCGTGGGGGAGACCAGCCCGGGACGGAAGGCCACCAGGAACTTCAGCCGTTCGGTGGTGCCGGCCAGCATCGCGGTGGTCAGCCAGGCGTCCTCGCACCACGCCCCGGTGGGGGTCAGCGCGCCGGCGAAGCCGACCTGCTCGGCCGCGTGCACGATCTGGCGCAGGTACGGCAGGGTCGCGGGGCGGGCGCCGGAGGCCGCGCCCGCCGGGAGCCCGTGACCGCCGCCCACGACGTCGCGGCTGTCGCCGTACGTGGGCAGGAACCAGTGGAAGGTCAACGTCATCGCTTCTCCTAGAGCAGGCCGTGCCGGGGCGGCAGCTTGCCGTCGAGTACGTAGCGGCCGATGTGCTGGACCTTCCAGCGGGCCGGGTCGTGCAGGGTGTGGGTACGGGCGTTGCGCCAGTGGCGGTGCAGGTTGAGCCCGTCGAGGCTGGACCGGGTGCCGCCCAGCTCGAAGATCGCGTTGCCCAGCTCCACCGCCACGGGGTCGGCGAACGCCTTGGCGGCGGCCACGGCGATGGAGGCGGCGGCGGCCGTCTCGTCGGTCAGGTCGTCCCGGGCGGTGTCCACGGCCTGCGCGGCCCGGTCGAGCAGCGCCTCGGCGGCGCGTACCTTGACGGCCAGCTCGCCGGCCCGCTGGATGACGAGCGGATCGTCGGCCGCGCGCTCCTGACCGCTCTCGAACCACGGCCTGGCCTTGGTGCGGACGAACTCCAGCGCCTCCTCCAGGGCGCCGCCGGCGATGCCGACGTCGATGGCGGCGTGCAGGAGCTGGGCGTACGCGCCGTGGAGCTGCGGCCCCTGGAACGTCAGGTGGTGCGGCACCACGCGGTACTCGGGAACGAACACGTCCTCCAGCGTCACCGTGCCGCTGGCGGTGGTGCGCTGGCCCATGCCGTCCCAGTCGTCCACCACGGTCAGGCCGGGGGCGTCGCGCGGCACGTACGCCACGTGCAGGGTACGGTCCTCGCGCCGGGCCAGGACGGGGATCCAGTGCGCGAACAGCGCGCCCGTGCTGTAGTGCTTGGTGCCGTTGAGCAGGAAGCCGCCCGCGGGGGCGGCGACCAGCGAGGTCCGGTAGTCCTGGACGTGCTTGGTGCCCGCCTCGGACTGCGCGTTGCCGAAGCGCCTGCCGTCGAGCACCTCGCCGAAGAAGAACTTGCGCTGCACGTCCGTGCCCTGCCGCCGCAGGACGTTGACGTAGACGAAGTGGCTGTGCGGGATCTGCGCGAGGTTCGGGTCGGCCGCTGCCAGCAGCCGGAACACCTCGGCGAGGGTGCGCGCGGTGACGTCGGCGCCGCCGTACGCGCGCGGCACGGTGACGGCGAGCAGCCCGCTGGCCGACAGCCTGTCGAGCTCGGGCTCCGGCAGGCGGCGTTCGGCGTCGCGGGCCGCCGCCCCGACCGCGAACCCGGCGGAGAGCTCGCGCGCCGCCGCGAGCGCCTCGGCGTCGTCGGCGATCACGTGGGTCATGTTGTTTCGTCCGTTCTGCGTGTTACGTTATGGTTCACCGTAATCCCTGCAATGCAGGTAGGCAATACCTGTTTAAGGACCTCCATGCTCACCCGCTCCACCATGCTGCTCGTCACGGCCCTGCTGCTGGCCGGGTGCGGCGCTGACGCCGCGCCACCCCCGGACGCCGGCGACACCGGCCCCAAGCCCGGAGGCGCGCTCGTGCTCGGGGAGAACGCCGACGAGCCCGCCTGCCTCGACCCCCACCAGCTGTCCACCACGAACACCACGGTCGTCGGCCGCCCGATCTTCGACTCGCTGCTGTGGCAGGACGCCGAGGGCAACCTGAAGCCCTGGCTGGCCACCGCGTGGAAGGTCTCCGGCGACGGCCTGACCTACACCTTCACCCTCCGGGGCGGCGTGACGTTCCACGACGGGTCGGCCTGGAACGCCGAGGCGCTGAAGCTCAACCTGGAGCACATGCGCGACCCGGCGACCAAGTCACCGCTGGCCGCCTCGTACATCGCGCCGTACGAGGACGCGAAGGTCGTGGACGAGCACACCTTGCACGTGCGCCTGAGCGCGCCGTACTCGGCGTTCCTGAACGTGCTCGCGCAGTCGTACCTGGCCATGATCTCGCCCAAACAGCTCAAGGAGAACCCGGCGAGCACCTGTGAGCACCCGGTCGGCTCGGGGCCGTTCGTGTTCGACAAGTGGACCAAGGGCCAGAGCATCACGTACAAGAAGAACCCCCGCTACGCCTGGGGGCCGACCGGGCGCACCGGTCCCGCGTACCTGGACGGGCTGGAGATCCGCTTCCTGGCCGAGGACGCCACCCGCTACAACGCGCTGCTGGCCGGCGAGGTCAACGTGATCGACAACACCCCGCCGGCCAGCGTCGAGGACGTCAAGGCCCACCCCGACCTCGCCTTCACCAGCATCGACCGGCCGGGACACCCGTTCTCGGTCTGGCTCAACACCGGCCGCGCCCCGTTCGGCGACCGGAAGGTACGCCAGGCGCTCACCCTGGCCGTGGACCGCAAGGCCGTCATCGACAGCGTCTCCTTCGGCCAGTGGAGCGTGGCCACGGGCTTCGTCACCCCCTCCACCCCCGACCACGCCCGGGGCGGGCAGATCACCTACGACCCGGCCAGGGCGAACACCCTGCTGGAGGAGGCCGGCTGGACACAGAAGGACAAGGACGGCATCCGGCTCAAGGACGGCAAGCGCCTGACCGCCGTCGCCCTCGACACGGGCGTGAACCCGCAGAACACGCAGATCCTGGTCCAGACGCAGGCCGCCGCCGCCAAGGCGGGCATCGAGATCAGGATCGAGAACGTCACGGCACAGGAGTCCCAGGAGCGCACCGGCAAGGGCGACTTCGACGTGTCCGTCGGCATCTGGACCACGAACACCGCCGACGTGCTCCGGATCCAGTACTCCTCCGAGAACATCACCACCCCCGAGCGGCGCGGCCAGAACACCACCAGGCTCTCCGACGACGACCTCGACAAGCTGCTCGAAGAAGCCAGGGCCGGCACGGACGCCGCCGAACGGGCCGCGCTCTACGGCAAGGCGCAGGCCCGGCTGCTCGAACTCGCACCCGCCATCCCGCTCTACGACAGGCCCAGCCTCGTCTCCGCACAGAAGCGGGTCCACGGCCTGACCTGGGACTACGCCTACGGCGCTGTCACCTTCCACGACGCATGGGTGAGCTGACACATGACCAAGACCCCCCTCGCCGTTCTCGCGCTCGCGCTGCTGCTCGCCGGATGCGGCAGCGCGGCCGGGACCTCGGGCGGCACCACGAACACCCCCAGGCCCGGCGGCACCCTGATCCTGGGCGAGAACGGGCAGGAGCCGCCCTGCCTCGACCCGCACGGCAACGCCAGCTCCGACGGCCCGGTGAGCACGGTCCCGGTGGCCGACTCGCTGGTGTGGTTCGACGCGGACGGCACGATCCAGCCATGGCTGGCCGACAGCTGGGAGATCTCCGACGACGGCCTGACCTACACCTTCAAGCTCCGCCAGGGCGTGAAATTTCATGACGGGGCAGTCTGGAACGCCGAGGCGCTCAAGACCAACTTCGAGCACATGCGCGACCCGGCGACCAAGTCACCGCTGGCGGCCTCGTACATCGCGCCGTACAAGGACGCGAAGGTCGTGGACGACCACACGCTCGACGTGCACCTCAGCTCGCCGTACCGGCCCTTCCTCGACATCCTCGCCCAGGGCTACCTCGGCATGATCTCCCCCAAGCAGATCAAGGAGTCCCCGCAGACCATCTGCGAGCACCCGATCGGCTCCGGCCCGTTCGTCCTCGACAAGTGGACCAAGGGCCAGAGCATCACCTACCACCGCAACCCCGACTACAACTGGGGGCCGAAGAGCGCCAAGCACACCGGACCCGCCTACCTGGAGAAGCTGGAGATCCGCTTCCTCGCCGAGGACGCCACCCGCTACAACGCCCTGGCCGCCGGCGAGGTGCACGCCATCGACTTCACCCCGCCGCAGAACGTCGAGGACGTCAAGGCCAACCCCGACCTCGGGTTCCTCACCGCGATCCGGCCCGGCCACCCGATGTCGTTCTGGCTGAACACCTCGCGCCCGCCGTTCGACGACGTCCGCGTCCGCCGGGCACTGCTGGCCGCCGTGGACCGCGACTCGATCATCAAGGGCATCTCCTTCGGCCAGTACCAGGTGGCGCAGGGCTTCGTCACCACCTCCACACCCGGCTACGCGCAAGGGCTGAGCGGCACCATCAAGCACGACGAGACCCTGGCGAACAAGCTGCTCGACGAGGCCGGCTGGACGGCCAGGGACAAGGACGGCATCCGGCTCAAGGACGGCAAGCGGCTGACCGCGTACTTCCCGATCGCCGCGAACTTCCCCGCCCAGCGCATGCAGATCGCCGTGCAGACCCAGGCCGCCGCCAGGAAGATCGGCCTGGACATCCGGATCCAGACGCCGCCCGAGCAGGAGCTCACCGACCGCTCGGTCAAGGGCGACTACGACCTGACCTCCGGCCTGTGGGCCACGAACACGGCCGACGTGCTGTGGATCCAGTACTCCTCCAAGAACATCACCACTCCGGAGCGGCGCGGCCAGAACGTGGCCCGGCTGAAGGACACGAAGCTCGACGACCTCCTCGAAGAGGCCAGAAGCGCCCAGGACCCCACCGAGCTGTACAACCAGGCGCAGGCCAGGCTCCTCGAACTCGTCCCCGCCATCCCCTTCTACGACGACCCACGCCCGGTCGCCCACCACAAGAAGGTCCGCGACCTGGCCTTCACGCCCGCCTACCCGTCGCCGTACTTCTACGACACCTGGCTGGACGAATGAAGACCCTGACGTTCATCGGATGGCGCCTGCTGGCCGGGGTCGGCGTGCTGTGGGGTGCGGCGACCCTGACCTTCCTGGTGGTGCACTTCACCCCCGGCGACCCGGCCGAGGCCGTCGTCGGGGGTGAGGGCGCCGCGCCCACCCCGGAGGTGCTCGCCCAGGTCAGGGCCGAGTACGGGCTCGACCGCCCCTGGTACGAGCAGTACGCCGCCCACCTGTGGCGCATCGCGCACGGCGACTTCGGCACCTCCTACCGCCTGCACACCCCGGTCACCCGGGCCATCGGCGAGCAGGCCGCCGCCACCGTGGAGCTGGCCGTGGCCGCCGCCGTCACCGGGCTGATCCTGGCCATCGCGGTCGCCCTGGCCACCGCAGGCCGCCGCCGGTGGCGCGGCCTGGCCTCGGCGGCCGAGCTGGTGGCCGCCTCGACGCCGACGTTCTGGCTGGGCATCGTGCTGCTGACCGTCTTCTCCTTCGGCCTGCGGCTGCTTCCCTCCACCGGCGGGCAGGGCGTGGCGTCGCTGGTGCTGCCCGCTCTGTGCCTGGCGCTGCCGATCGCGGGCGTGCTCGGCCACGTGCTGCGCGAGGCGCTGGAGGAGGTGCTGGACGAGCCGTTCATCGTCAGCGCCCGCGCCCGCGGCCTGAGCGACACCGCCGTACGGCTGCGCCACGCGCTCCGGCACGCCCTGACCCCGCTGGTCACGATGACCGGCTTCTGGGTGGGCGCGTTGCTCGGCGGCGCCGTCGTCACCGAGACGCTCTTCACCCGCCAGGGCATCGGCCGCCTGCTCGTCTCGGCCGTCAACGCCAAGGACCTGCCGCTCGTGCTCGGCGTGGTGCTGCTGTCCGCGCTGGTCTACGTCCTGGTCAACCTCCTGGTCGACCTGCTCTACCTGGTCATCGACCCCCGGCTGAGGGAGGCGGCGTGAACCGGATCGGCGTGTGGCTCGCCGCGGCCGTCCTGGCCGTGCTGGTCCTGGCCGCGCTGGCGCCGGGCCTGTTCACCGGGCAGGACCCGCTCGCCGTGGACAGCGGCGCCACCCTCCAGGCCCCCAGCGCCGCGCACCTGCTCGGCACCGACGAGAACGGCCGCGACGTGCTGGCCCGCATCGTGCACGGCACGCGCGCCTCGCTGCTGCTCGGCTTCGGCGCGATCGCCGTCGCCCTGGTCCTCGGCGGGTTGCTGGGCCTGGCCGCAGGGCTGGGCAACCGGCTCGTCGAGAACGTCGTCATGCGCCTGTCCGACGTCGGCATGGCCTTCCCCGAGCTGCTGCTGGCCCTGGTCGTCATCACGGTGGCGGGCGGCGGCACCGCCAACGCCGTCCTCGCGATCGGCGTGGCCAACATCCCCTCCTACGCCCGCCTCGTCCGCGCCCAGACGCTGGCGATCCGCCGGGCGAGCTACGTCGAGGCGGCGTACGCGCTGGGACTGCCGGGGCCGCGCGTGATCCTGCGGCACGTGCTGCCGAACGCCGTCAAGCCGGTGCTCATCCTGGCCACCATCGGCGTCGGCACGGCCCTCGTGGCCGGCTCCGCGCTGAGCTTCCTCGGGCTCGGCACGCCGCCGCCGGAGCCCGAATGGGGCTCCATGCTGTCCACCGCCCGCAACTTCATCTCGCGGGCCTGGTGGTACGGCCTCTTCCCCGGCCTGGCCATCACGCTGACGGTGATCAGCGTGACCGTGGTCGGCCGGGCGCTCAGATTGCGATCGGAAGGGAGGACCGGGTGAGCCTGGTCAAGGTGGACGGCCTGCGCGTCGCCTTCGGCGCGACACCCGTCGTGCACGGGGTGTCGTTCGAGATCGGGGCAGGGGAGTGCCTGGCCCTGGTAGGGGAGTCCGGCTCCGGCAAGAGCGTCACCGCCCGCACCCTGGTCGGCCTCACCGGCGGCGGCGCCCGCGTCACCGCCGGCGAGCTGACCTTCGACGGGCAGGACCTGACCCGCCTGCGCGAGCGCGGCCTGCGGCGCCTGCGCGGCGGCCGGATCGGCTTCGTGCTCCAGGACGCCCTGGTCTCGCTGGACCCGCTGCGCAAGGTCGGCAAGGAGATCGAGGAGGTGCTGGCCACCCACACCGACCTGCCGGGCGCGGCCAGGAAGGCCAGGGCGGTGGAGCTGCTCGCGTCCGTGGGGGTGCCCGAGCCGGAGCTGCGGGCCGGCCAGCTCCCGCACGAGCTGTCCGGCGGCCTGCGCCAGCGGGCACTGATCGCCGCCGCGCTGGCCGCCGACCCCGAGCTGATCATCGCCGACGAGCCCACCACCGCCCTGGACGTCACGATCCAGGCGCAGGTGCTGGACCTGCTGGCCGGGATCAAGGCCGAGGGCAGGTCGCTGCTGGTGATCAGCCACGACCTGGCCGTGGTGGCCCGGCTGGCCGACCGGGTGGCCGTCATGAAGGACGGCGTGATCGTCGAGCAGGGGCCGAGCGGCGAGGTGCTCACCCGTCCTGAGCACGAGTACACCCGGCGCCTGCTGCGGGCGATCCCGGCCGAGCACACCAAGGGCACCCGGCTGTCGGACACCGCCCCGCTGACCCGCACCGCCTCGAACGGGGGCACCGGCAGCGCACGGCGGTCCGGGGACGAGATCGTGCTGCGCGCCCGGGGCGTCGGCAAGTCCTTCGGCGGCCGGGCCGCCGTGCGGGACGTGTCGTTCGAGCTGCGCGCCGCCGAGACGCTCGGCATCGTCGGGGAGTCCGGCTCGGGCAAGACCACCACGGCCAGGATCGCGCTCGGCCTCACCCCGCCCGACACCGGCGCCGTCGAGGTCCACGGCCGGCCGTGGACGCGGGGCGACCGCGCACAGCGCCGCGACGTCCAGGTCATCTACCAGGACACCCTGGCCTCCTTCGACCCCCGCCACACCGTGGCCAAGGTGCTCGCCGAGGCCCTGGCCGTGGCGGGCGTGCCGCGCGAACACCGCCGCGCCCGCTCCGTCGAGCTGCTGGAGCTGGTGGGGCTCGGCGAGGAGCACCTGGCGCGCCGGCCGCTGAAGCTGTCCGGCGGGCAGCGGCAGCGCGTGGCCATCGCGCGGGCCCTGGCCCCGTCGCCTTCGGTGATCGTGTGCGACGAGCCAGTCTCGGCGCTCGACGTGTCGGTGCAGGCACAGGTCCTCGACCTGCTGGAGGACGTGCAGCGGGAGACGGGCGTGGCCTACCTGTTCATCTCCCACGACCTGGGCGTGGTCCACCACCTGTGCGACCGGGTGCTGGTCATGAAGGACGGGAGCGTGGTCGAGGAGGGGCCGGTCGGGACGGTCTTCAGCGAGCCCGCGCACCCGTACACGAAGGAACTGGTGGCGGCGATCCCGAGACTGGCGGTGGCGTGACATGGCACATGTGATCAAGACCGACGAGGAGGCGATCGCCGTCGCCCGCGAACTGGCCGCGAGCTTCGCGGCAGGAGCGGCCCGGCGCGACGCCGAGCGCGTCCTGCCCGTGGCCGAGATCGAGACGCTCTCGGACAGCGGCCTGCTCGGCATCACCGTCCCCGCCGAGCACGGCGGCGCCGGCGTGCGCACCGCCACGCTCGGCGCCGTCATCAGGGAGCTGTCGGCCGCCGACGCCGGCATCGGGCAGATCCCGCAGAACCACTTCTGGTACCTCGACTCGCTGCGCGAGCACGGCACCCCCGCCCAGCAGGCGTTCTTCTACGCCGAAGCGCTCGCCGGGCGCCACCTCGGCAACGCCGCGGTGGATGGCCGCGGCCCCGACGGCGAACGCCAGCGCGCCGTTATGCGCCCGCACGACGACGGATACCTCATCTCCGGCCGCAAGATCTACTCGACCGGGGCGTTGTTCGCCCACTGGATCCCCGTGACGGCGCTCGACGAGGACTCGCACAGCGTGGCGTTCGTGCCCCGCGACGCGCCCGGCCTGACCGTCGTGGACGACTGGGACGGCTTCGGCCAGCGCACCACCGCCAGCGGCACCGTCCTGCTGGAGGACGTGTTCGTGCCCGCCGACCGCGTCATGCCGGTGCGGCGCGATGACGTCAGCACCTTCCGCAGCTTCGGCCTGCTCATCCACGCCGCCATCGACACCGGCATCGCCGAGGGGGCGCTCGCCGACGCCGCCGACTTCCTGCGCGGCTACACCAAGGGCGGCTGGCCGGGCACCCAGGCGGAGAAGGTGGTCGAGGACCCGGTCGTCGTGCAGCTCTTCGGTGAGCTGGCCGTGCTGACCAGGGCCGCCCGCGCCCTGCTGGAGAGCGCCGGCGACGCCGTGGACCGGGCCAGATCAGCCCCGCCCGAGGAGTTCCCCGCCCTCGCGGCGGAGGCGGCCGTCGCCATGGCCGCCGCCCGCGCGCAGGCCGACCGCGCCGCCAACCGGGTCAGCGCCGAATGGTTCGAGCTGGCCGGGGCCTCCGCCGTACGCGAACCGCTCGGCCTGGACCGGCACTGGCGCAACGCCCGCACCCACACCGTCCACGACCCGCGGCGCGCCAAGGTGCACGACGTCGGCAACTACCACCTCAACGGCATCGCCCCCAGGAGCTTTCCTAGATGAGCGGCATCATCCACTTCAACCTGTTCGAGATGAACTGCGTCGGTCACATCCAGCACGGCCTGTGGACCCACCCCGCCAACAACCGGCACCGCTACACCGACCTGGAGTACTGGACGGACCTGGCCAGGCTGCTGGAGCGCGGCCTGTTCGACGCCGTCTTCCTGGCCGACGTCGTCGGCGCCTACGACCGCTACCGCGGCGGGCCCGGGACCGCCATCCGCGAGGCCGTGCAGATCCCGGCCAACGACCCGCTGCTCGTGGTGCCCGCGATGGCAGCCGTGACCCGGCACCTGGGGTTCGCGGTGACGTTCTCGACCACCTACGAGCCGCCGTTCGCGCACGCCCGCCGCATGTCCACCCTCGACCATCTCACCAAGGGCCGCGTCGCCTGGAACGTGGTCACCTCCTACCTGCGCAGCGCCGCTCGCAACTTCGGCCTCGACGACGAGATCGAGCACGACCTGCGCTACGAGATCGCCGAGGAGTACCTGGAGGTGCTCTACAAGCTGTGGGAGGGCAGCTGGGAGGACGGCGCCGTGGTCCGCGACCGGGAGCGGCACGTCTACACCGACCCGGCCAAGGTGCACGCCATCGACCACGCCGGCAAGCACTTCCGGGTGGCCGGGCCGCATCTGTCGGAGCCGTCGCCGCAGCGGACCCCCGTCCTGTACCAGGCGGGCAACTCCGACAGGGGCAAGGAGTTCGCGGCCAGGCACGCCGAGGCCGTCTTCACCGGCGCCGCGTCCCTGGAGGCGCTGCGCGAGGACATCGCCGACACCCGCCGCCGCGCCGCCGCCCACGGCCGCGACCCCGCCCACATCACCTTCTTCCCCAGCGCCTCGGTGATCGTGGCGCGCACGCGGCAGGAGGTGGACGCCAAGCTCGCCGACCTGCAGCGGCACATCCGCCCCGAAGGCTTCCTCGCGCAGCGCGGCAGCGGCATCGACCTGGCGGCCTACGACCCGGACGAGCTGATCGACGACATCGTGGCCCGCGGCGGCGACTTCACCGAGCGCGCCGTGCGCCCGCTGGTCGGGCGCGGCCTGCGGGTGCGCGACGTGCTCGAGTCCGTCGGCCGCATCGGGCAGGGCCCGTTCTTCGTGGCCGGCACCCCGGAACGGGTCGCGGACGAGATCGAGCGCTGGGCCGACGAGACGGGGGCGACGGGGTTCAACCTCATGCAGTACCTGTCGCCGGGCACGGCCGAGGACTTCATCGAGCTGGTCGTGCCCGAGCTGCAGCGCCGGGGCCGCTACCGCACCTCCTACGAGGACTCGACGCTGCGCGAGCGGCTGCTCGGCCCGGGCGTCAAACGGCTGCCCGCCACCCATCCGGGGGCCGCCCACCGCCGGGGGTGACGGATCGGGCGGGCTACTGCAGCCCGGCGCGGACGGAGGTGATGCGCCGGGTGTTGAACCCGAGCCAGTGCATCCGGCCCACGTAGCGCGCGTGCTCGACCTTGAGACACCGGTCCATGACCACGCTCACGCCGCCGTCCTCGGCGATCCGCGCGCCCTCCTCGTTGATCACGCCGAACTGGCACCACAGGGCCGCGGCGCCGATCGCCACCGTCTCCCGGGCGATCTCCGGCAGCGCGTCCGGGGCGCGGAAGACGTTCACGAGGTCCACCGGAACGGGCACGTCGCGCAGGCTCGCGTAACTGGTCTCGCCGAGGATCTCCTGCTCACGGGGGTTCACCGGGACGATCCGGTAGCCGTGCCGCTTGAGGTAGTAGCCGACGAAGTGGCTGGCCCGCAGCTCGTTGCCCGACAGGCCGACGATCGCGATCGTCCTGGTCGTGTGCAGCACGCGCTGGATCGTCAGCGCGTCCTGGTAGCGGTCGAGTCCGGTCATGCCGCGGTCACCTCTCCGACGCGGGCGAAAGCCTGCTCCAGGTCCCAGATCAGATCCTCGACGGACTCGGTGCCGACCGACAGGCGCACCGTCCCCGGCCCGACACCGGCCGCCCGCAGCTCGGCGTCGCCCAGCTGGCGGTGCGTCGTGCTGGCGGGGTGGATGACCAGGCTCTTGGCGTCGCCGACGTTCGCCAGGTGGGACCAGAGCGTCAGCCCGCCGATGAACGCCTGCCCGCCCGTTCGGCCGCCGGCGCAGTCGAAGGAGAACACCGCGCCGGCGCCGCGCGGCAGGTACTTGTCCACCAGCGGCCGATACCCGCTCTCCGGCAGGCCGGGGTAGGTCACGCCGGAGGCCAGCTCGTGCGACTGGAGGAAGGCCGCGACCGCCAGCGCGTTGCCGACGTGGCGGTCCATGCGCAGCGACAGCGTCTCCAGGCCCTGCAGGAACAGGAAGGCGTTGAACGGCGACAGCGCCGCGCCGAGGTCGCGCAGGGTCTCGGCACGCAGCTTCATCAGGTAGCCGTACTCGCCGAACGTCTCGTGGAAGCGCAGCCCGTGGTAGGCCGGCGACGGCTCCGCGACCACCGGGAACCGCCCGTTCGACCAGTCGAACGTGCCCGCCTCCACGACGACGCCGCCGATGCTCGTGCCGTGCCCGCCGATGAACTTGGTCGCCGAGTGGATCACGATGTCGGCGCCCCACTCGACGGGGCGGCACAGGTACGGCGTCGCGAACGTGTTGTCCACGACCATCGGCAGCTCGTGCTCGTGCGCGATGGCCGCCACGGTCTCGATGTCGAGCACGTTCCCGGCGGGGTTGCCGATCGTCTCGCCGAAGAACGCCTTCGTGTTCGGCTGGACGGCCTTGCGCCAGGCGTCCGGATCGTCGGGATAGACCCACGTCAGCTCCACGCCCATCTTGCGCAGCAGGTGCTTGAGCTGGTTCACCGTGCCGCCGTACAGCGCCGAGGACGACACGACGTGGTCGCCCGGCTCCAGCAGCGTGAACAGCGCCGCCGCCTGCGCCGCGATGCCGCTGGCGAACGCCACCGCGCCCGCGCCGCCCTCCAGGTTCGCCACCCGCTCCTCGAACACCGCGACGGTCGGGTTCATGATGCGCGAGTACGTGTTGCCGTACTCCTGGAGGTTGAAGTACGCCGCCGCGGACTCCGGGTCCTCGAAGACGTAGCTGGTCGTCTGGAAGATCGGCACCGCGCGGGCGCCCGTGTTCGGGTCCGGCCGTTGCCCGGCATGCAGCTGCCGGGTCTCGAACCCGAACTCGCGGGCCTGTTCCGCGCGGGGGAGCTGGTCGGTCACATGAGCCTCTCTCTCAGACGGGCTGGGCCAGGAACCGGCGGATGATGGGCGTCTGCCGCGCCTCTTCCAGCAGGAAGCAGTCGTGGCCGTACGGCGCCTCGATCACCTGGAGCTCGACCGGCTTGCCGAGCGCGCGCAGCGCCTGCTCGATCTCCTGCGACGCCGACGGCGGATACAGCCAGTCGGAGCTGAAGGCGATCAGCAGCGTGCGCGCCGAGACGCCGTCGAGCGCCCGCGCGAGCGACCCGCCGCCGTGCTGCCGGGCGAGGTCGAAGTACGTCAGCGCGCGCGAGGTGACCAGGTAGGTGTTGGCGTCGAAGCGCTTGACGAACGAGTCGGCCTGGTGGCGCAGGTAGCTCTCCACCTCGAACTCCGGCTCGGTGATCGTGTAGCGGATCTCGTCGGCGTCCTGCAGCCGCCGGCCGAACTTGGCCTCCAGCGCGGGCGCGGACAGGTAGGTGATGTGGCCGACCATCCGCCCGATGCCCATGCCGGCGTCGGGCGCGCGGCCCGTGCCGTGGTAGCGGCCGCCCTGCCAGGCCGGATCGCGCATGATCGCCTCACGCGCGATGGCGTTCCAGGCGACCCCCTGCGGGTGCAGCGCGTGCGTGCTGGCGATCGGGATGACGGCGTCGACCTGGCCGGGGAAGAGCACCGCCCATTCCAGCGCCTGCATGCCGCCGAGCGAGCCCCCGGCCACCGCCGCGAGCCGCTCGATGCCCAGGGCGTCCAGGAACGCGCGCTGCGTGCGTACCATGTCCGCGACCGTGATCACCGGAAAGTCCGGTCCGTACGGCGTGCCCGTCGCCGGGTCGATCGAGGACGGCCCCGTCGTCCCCCGGCAGCCGCCGAGCAGGTTCGTGGAGACGACGAAGAAGCGGTCGGTGTCGAACGCCTTGCCGGGGCCGATCATCCCGTCCCACCAGCCGAGCCCCTTGCCATGCCCTTCGGCCCCGAACCCGTCGCGGGCGCTCCCCCCGGACGGCGCCTTCGACAGGCCCGCCGCGTGGGCGTCGCCGCTGAGCGCGTGGCACACCAGGATGACGTTGTCGCGCCGGGGCGAGAGGGCGCCGTAGGTCTCGTACGCCACGCGCACCGGATGCAGCTCCCGGCCGCAGTCGAGGCGGACCGGCTCCGGCAGGTCGAGGTAGCGGGTTTCGACGATGCCGACGCTGCCGGCCGCGAGCGTGGGGGCTGGCTGCGACATGGGACTTATGGTAGCCGCCACGGGCGGTGTATGGTCAAATACCTACCGGAAATACAGGAGATAGGTGGGGCCATGACCACAGTCGCGAACGGTGTGAACGTCCAGGCGCTGCTCGACGCGCGCGAGGTGCTGAAGGGCGCCCCCGAGGCCGCCCGGTTCGTCTGGCGGGCTTCCTCCACGTGGCGCAACGGCGTGCACAGCACCACGACCGTCAAGGAGTTCTTCGGCCTCGGGCAGGAGCGCAGCCACAAGAGCGAGGCGGTGTTCGACGCCGACCACCCCGAGGTGTTCGCGGCGGAGGACAACGGGATCACGCCGATCGAGTACCTGCTCGTCGGCCTGGCGAGCTGCCTGACGGCCGGCGTGGCGTCCGTCGCGCAGAACCGCGGCATCCAGCTGCGCTCGGTCGAGGCGAGGCTCGAAGGCACGCACGACATCCGCGGGATCCTCGGCGTCGACGCCGACGTGCGCAACGGCTTCGACGACATCAAGGTGACCTTCACCATCGACGCGGACGCCTCGAAGCAGGACATCGAGGCGCTGGTGGCCCAGTCCCAGAAGCGCTCGGCCGTGTTCGACGCCCTGACGAACCCGACCAACGTCACCGTCGACGTCGCCTGAGCCCGGAAGGTCTGGCCATCACCGAGCACGTCACCACCGTCGTCGTCGGCGCCGGCCACGCCGGCCTCGCCGCGAGCCACTTCCTCAGCGAGCGGTCCATCGATCACCTGGTGATCGAGCGCGGCGAGGTGGCGAACTCCTGGCGGCGCGAACGCTGGGACTCCTTCCGGCTGCTCACCCCCAACTGGCAGAGCCGCCTGCCCGGCCTCGCCTACGAGGGCGCCGACCCCGACGGCTACCTGACCGCCAAGGAGGTGACACGGTTCGTCGAGCGCTTCGCCGCGCTCTCGCGGGCTCCCGTCAGGACCGGCACCACCGTCACGTCCGTACGGCCTGCCGGCGACGGCTACCGCGTGACGACGAGCCGCGGCGAGATCGGCTGCCGGACGCTCGTGATCGCGAGCGGCGCCTGCAACCGGCCGGTGGTGCCGCCGTTCGGCGAGGCCGTGCCGCCGTCCGTGGAGCAACTGACGCCGTACGACTACCGCGCGCCCGGCCGGCTGCCCGACGGCGGCGTGCTCGTCGTCGGCGCGTCGGCCACCGGCGTGCAACTGGCCGCCGAACTGCGGCGCTCCGGGCGGCCGGTGATCCTCTCGGTGGGGGAGCACGTGCGGTTGCCCCGCACCTATCGCGGCCGCGACGTGCTGTGGTGGATGGACGCCTCCGGCGTGTGGGACCAGCGGTACGACGAGATCGACGACCTCACGCGGGCCCGGCGGCTGCCCTCGCCCCAGCTCGCCGGGACCCCCGAGCGCGCGACGCTCGACCTCAACGCGCTCACCTCGATGGGCGTCGAACTGGTGGGCCGCTGGGCCGCCGTCCGCGACGGCCACGCGCTGTTCTCCGGCGGGCTGCGCAACGTGTTCTCCCTGGCGGACCTCAAGCTGGAGCGCCTGCTGGACACGTTCGACGCCTGGGCCCGTACGCGCGATCTCGAGATCGGCCCGCCGGAACGCCTCGCGCCGACCGGGGTGCCCGAGTCGGCGCGGCTGCGACTCGACCTGCGCGGCGGCGAGATCCGCACGATCGTGTGGGCGACGGGGTTCCGCCCCGACTACGGCTGGCTCGACGTGCCCGTGCTCGACGGGAAGGGCCGGCTGCGCCACGACGGCGGCGTCGTCGACGGCCCCGGGCTGTACGCGCTGGGGCTGCCCGTGCTGCGTCGGCGCAGGTCCACGTTCATCCACGGCATCGAGGCCGACGCCCGCGAGGTGATCGGCCATCTCGCGGGGTACCTGGCTGTACGGCGGTGAACGGCGCGGAGCCGCGGGATGCCGGCCGAGCCGGACCTCCACCAGCTCATCCTCCGGCACGCCGCGCTCCGGGCGGATCCGCGCAGCGTGGTCACGGGCGGGCGACGCCGGACCGGGACCTGCGTGAAGAGGTGGACGCCTTCCCCGCCGACCGGCCTCAGCAGGCAGAACGTGAACCCGCCGGCCGTGACGGGCGCGAACTGGCGTACCGCCCGGCAGTCCCCCAGAGGTCGCGTGGGCAGTGGCACGGCGCCTCCTCAAAATTACCTATTCAAATGGTAGGTTATATGGGTAAAATGTGGCATGCGCGATCGGTCCTTACGGTGGTTCGTGAATGTCATGGGCGTGCTCGCCCTCCTGCTCGGCGGCGTCGCCTGCGGCGGTGAACCGTCGCAGGCCACCGAGAGCGGCCAGCCGCTACGGGTGGGCTATCAGCGGTTCGGCGCTCTCACGCTGGTCAAGGCCCGAGGTGCGACGCCCGGCGTGACGTGGTCGTTGTTCGAGAGCGGTCCGGCGGTGACCGAGGCGCTCAAGGCCGGATCCATCGACGTCGGCTACACCGGCGAGGCGCCGCCGATCTTCGCCGCGGCGGGCAGGACCGACTTCAGGATCATCAGCACCTCCGCCGAAGTGCCCCAGGGCGAGGCCGTCCTGGTCAAGGAGGACAGCGGCATCACGAGCTTCGAGGACCTCAAAGGCAGGTCGATCGCCCTCAACAAGGGCTCCAACGTCAACTGGCTGCTCGTGCGGCTGCTGGAGAAGCACGGTATGACGATCAAGGACGTGAACGTCAAGTACCTCAAGCCGGCGGAAGGACGGCCCGCGTTCGACAACGGCCAGGTCGACGCGTGGATCATCTGGGATCCGTACTTCGCGCTCGCCGAGCGGCCCGGCGTCAAGGTGCTCGCCGACGCGACCGGGCTCGCGGGCAACCGGGAGTACCTGCTCGCCTCGCCCGAGGCGCTGGAGGCCAAGTCCGCGCAGATCAAGCGGCTGCTCCAGCAGCTCCGCGAGGCCACCGACTGGGGCATCGCCCACCCGGAAGAGCGCGCCCGGCTCCTCGCCCCGGAGCTGAAGATCCCCGAGGACGTCGCCAAGCGCGCCCTGGCCCGCAGCGCCAGACCCGTCGCACCGGTCACACCCGAGATCGGCGCGGAGCTGCAACGCATCGCCGACGGCTTCGCCGCGCTCGCGCTCATCCCCGGCAAGGTGGACATCGCCGGGCGAGTGGACGAGAGGTTCAGCGAGGTGCTGCGGTGACGGCGACGCCCGTGCAGGCCTCGAGGACGGAACGCGACCGGACCCGCCCGCGGCAACGCCCCCGGCCGCCGCGCACCACGCGCCGGCGGCGGATCATCACCCCGCTGCTCGTCGTCGTGCTCTGGGAAGGGGCCTCGCGCGCCGGGATCCTGCCACCGGACAAGCTGTCGGCGCCCAGCGACGTGCTGGCCGCGGGCTGGCGGCTGGCCGCCGACGGAACGCTCGGGCACAACCTGCTCGACTCGCTGATCCGGGCCGTCATCGGCCTGGCCATCGGCGGCGGGCTGGGGCTCGCGCTCGGGTCGGTCGCCGGGTTGCTGCGGATCGGCGACGACCTCGTGGACCCGCCCGTCCAGATGGCCCGCATGCTGCCCCACCTCGGCCTGGTCCCCCTGCTGCTCATCTGGGTCGGCATCGGGGAGCCGCTGAAGATCTCGCTGGTCGCGCTGGGCGCGTTCTTCCCGGTCTACCTCAACACCTACAGCGGCATCCGGGGCATCGACGAGCGGCTGGTGGAGGCGGCGCGCACCTGTGGCCTGTCCGCCGCGGCCCGGCTGCGGCACGTCGTGCTGCCCGGCGCGCTGCCGTCGCTGTTCCTGGGCCTGCGGCTCGCGTTCGGCGCGGGATGGCTCAGCCTGGTGGTCGGCGAGCAGGTCAACGCCGACAGCGGGCTCGGCTTCATGATGATGGAGGCCCGCGAGTTCGCCCAGACCGAGGTCGTCGTGCTGGGGCTGCTCATCTACGCCCTGCTCGGCCTGCTGTCCGATCTGGCTCTGCGTACGGCGGAAGGGAGGGCCCTGGCATGGCGGCGCGGCCTCGAGGCGAGCTGAGCCCCGCCACCCGCGCGGCGGACCTGACGACGGAGACGGTGGTCACCGCGCGGAAAGTCACGCGCGCGTTCGGCGGCACGACTGTCCTCGACGGGGTCGACCTGCGGATCCGGAGAGGCGAGGTGGTCGCGCTGCTCGGCGCCAGCGGCTCCGGCAAGAGCACCCTGTTGCGCGTCCTGGCGGGTCTCGACTCCGGAGCGGACGGCGAGGTCAGCACCAGCGGGCGCACCGCGGTGGTGTTCCAGGAGCACCGGCTGCTGCCGTGGAAACGCGTCGCCGGCAACATCGCGCTCGGCCTGCGCGGACCAGACCTGGCCCGGCGTACGGCGGCGGCACTGGCCGAGGTCGGGCTCGCCGACCGCGGGCGGGCCTGGCCCGCGGAGCTATCCGGCGGCCAGGCCCAGCGGGTCGCCCTGGCCCGCGCGCTCGTCCGCGAGCCCGACATCCTGCTGCTCGACGAGCCCTTCGCCGCCCTGGACGCGCTCAACCGGCTCAGGATGCAGGCGCTGTTCTTCCGCCTGCGCGGCGAGCACGACTTCGCCGCTCTCCTGGTCACGCACGACGTGAACGAGGCGCTGCTGCTCGCCGATCGTCTCCTCGTCCTGGAGGACGGGCGCATCGCCGAGGACATCCCCGTCACGCTCACGCACCCGCGCGCGCAGGACGATCCGGCCTTCGGCGCCCTGCGCCGCCACCTGCTCACCCGCCTGCGCGTGCCCTTACGCCCCGACCAGTCCTGATGCAGGCCGGGACGGCTCCGGCGGTGGTGACGTTCACCCGGGTCGTGCTGATCCCGGTCTGCCCTCGCGGAAGCCGTCCCTCAGGCTCGACCTGCTCACCTGCGGACAGCCGGTGGCGCTGCGCCGACGGGTCGGCCCAGGTCGGGCCGGGTGGCCGGCGTGGACGATTCCGGCACGATGCGGCTATTCCGCAGGTCGAGTGGCCAATGTGCCCAGCAGGGCCAGGGCCTGGGCCGAGCGGGAGTCCGGCTCGGCCGGATGGGCGACGAGCCGCAGGCCCGGCGCGCTGGCGATGGGGAAGATCTCGGTGCGCAGGTGCAGGTCTCCGACGTCGGGGTGGTGGAAGTGGCTGCCCGGCGTGAGCGCGCCGCGCGGTTCGGGGGCCGCCCACAACCGGCGGAAATCGGAGCTGGTGATCGCCAGTTCGCCGACGAGTTCGCGCAGGTGGTGCTCGTCCGGGGCCTGGCGGGCCGCTCGGCGCAGGTCGTGCACGGCCGCTCGGGCGGTGGCGGACCAGTCGCCGAAGAACTTCCGTCCTGCCGGGTCGAGGAAGATCATGCGCAGCAGGTTGTCGCCGAAGACGAAGCGGTTGTGCAGCACGGTCGCCAGCGGGTTGCGGACCAGCACGTCACAGGACCAGCCCAGGATGAAGGCCGGAGCCACCGTCCAGCCGTGGAGCAGGGCCAGCACCTCGGGCGCGACCCGCTCGACGCGGCCGGGCCGGCGGCGCCCGGCGGTGGGCCGGGCCAGCCGATACAACTCCACCCGGGCCTGCTCGTCCAGGTGCAGCGCCCGGGCCAGGCTCTCCACGGTCTGGCGGGTGGGATGCTCGCGGCCCTGTTCGAGCCGGGCGTAGTAGCCGGCGCTGAGGCCGGCCAGGTGGGCGACCTCGTCGCGGCGCAGCCCGGGAACCCGCCGGCGGCCGTTCGAGGGCAGCCCGGCCTGCTCGGGCCGCGCGAGCGCGCGGCGCTCTCGCAGGAACCTCCCCAGCAGGTCGTTGCGCTCACTGTCCATGACATCCGAGGTTAGGCAGCCGCGGGACCGGCTGCCTGGGTGCGTCACTCCCAGGCTGAAGGGTCGCAGCCGTCGCGCAGCGCAGCCTCGCCGAGCACCTTCTCGACACCGGTCCGGCGATGCGCCGCTACCGGCAGAACTGATCGCACTCGTCCTCAGGAGATCTTTGTCATGACCTCGACCCTGCTCACCGGAACCCCGCTGGCCGGCCGCGTGGCCGTCGTCTCGGGCGCCTCCAGCGGCATCGGCGCCGCCACCGCGCTGCGCCTGGCCGAACTCGGCGCGAGCGTCGCCGTACTGGCCCGGCGCAAGGACAAGCTGGACGGCCTGACCGCCGCCATCGGCGCCCCGACGCCAGCGCCCTCATGGAGGGGCTGCTCACCGAGATCGACCCGCTGCGGCCGGCGGACGTGGCCGAGACCATCGCCTTCATCGCCGCCTCACCCCGCCACGTCAACCTCACCGAGATCACCATCCTGCCCACCGCGCAGGCCGTCTGACCCGGCCTCCCGCCCGTCTCCCACCGGCCGCCGCTCGTCGGTCTCATCGTCGGCCCGGGGGACCACAGTCACACCGCCCTGCGCGAAAGCGGCAGTGCGTGCCGGCGATCCCGTCCATCGACCTGGCCGAGCAGATGGCCGACGCCGGCAACACCTCCGGCCGCGACACCGGCAAGGGGAGCCGCTTCGGCTGCACGCCCGTACCCGCCACCACTGTGGACCTGCGCCACCGCATGACCAAGTGGCGGTACCTCACCCACGATCGAGAAGGGACGCATCATGAACGCCACCCTGGACCAGCTGCGCCGCCCAGCCTCCGGCCGCCGCATCCTGCTCACCGGAGCCGCCGTCGTCACCATGGACCCGGAGCTGGGCGGCCTGCCCCGCGCCGACCTGCTCATCGAAGGGGACCGGATCGCCGCCGTCGGTGTGGACCTGCCCGCCGGCGACGCGCCGGTCATCGACGTCGCCGGCGCGGTCCTGGATGTCGACCTGGTGACGCTGTGCGAAGAGGTGCGCCGGACAACGAGAGCCCCACCGACCGTGCGTGGAGCCGCCCGGGTGGGCCGCCGACACAGCCCGCATCCTCAGCATTGACCAAGCGGATTTACTGCAAGATCAACGCCGCTTGGGCGTCATGCCGGGTTCCTTGTCGCCACGCCGCCGCAGGGCGCTCGAATGGGAATTTATTGGAATGAGTGTCGTGCTATGTCTCGCGACACGCAAACGAAGCCAAAATCGTTGTTGAATGAGCGCCCCTTTGAAGGTGCTGGATTTGGAGCGCTGTTTAGCTTCATAGGCGTAAATACAATGATCCTAGTGGGTATGTCTGCTTCGTCCGGGCGTCTAACAAGATGTAGGCACCGGATTTCGCGCCGATTTATCCATG
Organism: Nonomuraea sp. GTA35; assembly: GCF_041950525.1. Taxonomy (NCBI): domain Bacteria; kingdom Bacillati; phylum Actinomycetota; class Actinomycetes; order Streptosporangiales; family Streptosporangiaceae; genus Nonomuraea; species Nonomuraea sp. GTA35. The sequence continues at coordinate 102,552 of NZ_JBGNUV010000011.1, forward strand.
AATGGAAACAAACACGTGAACACCGAAATCCAGCGATCGCGGACGTTCCGCCACGGGCGTATCGCGACGCTAGCTCTGGCCGCTGTGGCCGCCGGTCTCATGTCCGCTCCGCTGGCCCAGGGAGTGGCGAGCGCGAGCTCTGTCGCGACCCCGGCCGACGCCGGCTACGTATCAACGGGGAACCTCGCCATGGGCTGCCCGGGCTACGTCTCGACCGCGTGCGGTTCCTACTGGCAGGACGACGAAAGCGCGTCCGACCACGAAGAGTGGGCCTACAACGAATCCGACCAGGACCACGAGAAGTGGGACGACGACGAGTCCGGCCGGGACCACGAGAAGTGGGACGACGACGAGTCCGACCAGCACCACGGCAAGTGGGACGACGACGAGTCCGACCAGCACCACGGCAAGTGGGACCGCAAGAAGGTCGTCTTCGGTAAGTTCGTCTACGGCAACTTCGACAGGTACAGCCACGGCAAGCCCGAGAAGTGGGCTTACGACGAGTCCGACCGCCACCACGACAAGTGGGGTCACGACAAGTCCGACCACCGCTACGACAAGTGGGGCGAGGACGAGTCCGACCAATACCACGGCAAGTGGGACCGCAAGAAGGTCGTCTTCGGTAAGTTCGTCTACGGCAAGTTCGACAGATATAGCCACGACAAGCCCGAGAAGTGGGGTTACGACGAGTCCGACCGCCACCACGACAAGTGGGGTCACGACAAGTCCGACTTCTACCAGCGCGCCTGGAACTAGCGCGCGGGAATTTCGTGGCATGGCGATCGGCGATTGAGTCCGAAATCGTTCTCGCCCGCTTGTAAAGGTGAACGACAAATACCGTGGCGAATGATCTCGCCGCGGTATTTGTTTGGCGTGGGCGTCTATGCGGCCGTCCCGAGGACCGCCGGACCCGCCACGACGCCGGCCGGCACGCATGCATCGACCTGCCGCATGGCGTCGGTGGCGTGGCGCCGAGCCGTCGAGGCGGTTGCCGTTTCCCGCCTTCCGCAGGTTGCTCGGCACGTCGTGGCCGCGCCGGACAGGCGGTCCGTCAGCCGTGCTCGCCGCCGCCCCGCTGCGGTGGCCGGACCCGTGGCTGCTCGTGCCCGTCACCGTGCTCGCGGGTCTCGTGCCGCTGCCGGGCGCCGCGGCGAGGCGACGGGCAGAGCCGGGAGGAGCTGGCGCTGGGCGCCGCGCCGGCCTACTCCTTCGTCCTGCCCGGTCCGGCGCTGCTGCCGTCGATCTGTCAGGACAGTTACGACAACGGTGTGCTGCGCCACATTCAGGAAGCTCGTCACCCGCGGAGGGCGCCGGTCAAGCCGGGCTCGTACGCGACGATCACGACCGCGGCGGCGCCCCGGCCAGGCGATGGGCGAGCCCTGGCCAGGTGCCACCCGGCCGCGCGGGCCCGGGAATCGGCGCTGCTCTGAGCGCCTTCGCCGGTTCAGCCGGTCAGGAGCGCACGTGCCTGCGCGAGGGTCTCCGCCTGCCGCATCCACTCCCCGCCGTCCAGCCCCAGCCCGACCGCGTCGGCCCCCGCCTCCGCGTACGCCGCCAGTCGCTCGGCCGCCCGCTCTGCGCCGCCGGTGACCGGGATGTCCCTGGCCACCTCCTCCGGCATGCCGTGCGGCCCGGTCAGCGAGGCGACGAACGACTCCAGGGCGGCACGGTCGTCGACCAGGATGGCGTGGCCGCCCACCGACACCTGCGGCACCGGGCGGCCGAGCTCCTCCGCCAGCTCGCGCAGCCTTGCCACCTTGGCCGCCAGGCCGGCAGGGGTGATGAGGGAGGGCGCCCAGCCGTCGCCGTACAGGATCGCGCGGCGCATGGCCGCCTCCGAGTTCCCGCCGATCAGGATCGGCGGGACGGCGGCTGCCGGGCCGAGCGTCACCTCGGTCTCGCCCACCAGGGTGGGCCTTCCGGCGATCAGGTCGGGCAGCGCCCGCAGCGCGGCATCGGTCCAGCGGCCCCGGCCGGTCGCCGGCGCGCCGACCGCGCGCCAGAACGGCGAGCCGGGGAAGCCGCCGATCCCCACGCCGAGCACCACCCGGCCGCCCGAGAGCTGCTGCAGCGTCTGCACCTGGGAGGCCACCCACGCCACCGGGCGCAGCGGCAGGCTCAGCACGCCGAACTCCAGCCCGATCCGCTCCGTGACGGCCGCCGCGGCGGCCAGCGTGAGCGCCGGGTCCGCGCCCGGCGTGCCGTCCCCGATGATCACGTCGGCCATGCCGGCGGCGTCGTAGCCGAGCTGCTCCAGGTGGCGCGCCTTGGCGATGTCGGGGACGCCTTCGTCGTCCGTGGGCAGGCTCGTGGACAGGCGCATCGTGATCACCCTTCTTGTGGCATGCGGTCAGGCGTCACGGTAGGACCTCAAGCATGGTTGACATCAAGTCGGCCGGGGGAGTCTTGGTGTGACAAGATAGCGATAATGGTTTTCATTCTGGTTTGAGGGGGTTGCGTGACCACTCCTGTCGTCCTGGTCGCCGGTCCGTACGCCGGCGCCCGCGCGGCCGTCGTGCGGCGGCTGCTGGCGGATCACCCGGGGTCGGTGGCGATCCGTCACGAGCTCGGCCCCGGGGCGTTCCCCGGCGCCGCCCTCCTGGTGATGGAGCTGGCGGACACCGCGGAGCCGCGCGCGTTCGCCGAGGCCGTCGCCGTCCGGGCGGGCCTGCGCCTCGCCGCCGTGCTCACGGTCCTCGACGCCCGCCTCATGCCGGTCGACATCCTGCGCGGTGACCGCCTGCCCGGCCGCGACGAGCGGTACGTCGCCGAGGTGCTGGCCAGACAGCTCGAGTACGCCACCCACCTCGTCCTCGACGGCGGCGACTCCGAGGACGGCGAGCTGGCACGGGCGGTGCTCGCCCACCTGGCGCCCGCCACCCCCGTCCACCACCTGCGCGACGGCCTGCCCCGGCTGGCCGGCCGGACGGTGTGCCCGGAGGAACTGGCCGACCGCGTCGATCCCGCCACCGCGCTGCTGCCCTGCGAGGCCAGGACCGGCGCGGTCACCACGGTCGTCTGGCACCGGCTGCGACCCCTGCACCCCGGCCGCCTGTTCCAGGTCACCGAGGAGCTGGCCGCCTGCTCGGTACGCGGTCGCGGCCGCTTCTGGCTGGCCAGCAGGCACGACCGCCTGCTGGCCTGGGACTCGGTGGCGGGCCGGCTCACCGTGCACGACGCCGGCCCCTGGCTGGCCGCCCGGCCTCCGTCGGCGTGGGACGCCTGCCGCCCGGCCCGCCGCGCCGTGGCCGCCCTCGACTGGAACCCCCTGACCGGCGACCGCGTGCAGCACCTCGTCTTCACCGGCCCCGACCTCGACCACCGGCGCATCTGCGACCTGCTCGACGGCTGCCTGCTCGACCAGGCGGAGATGCTGGCCGGCTCGGACGCCTGGAGCGGCTACGACGACCCGTTCTCCCTCGTCCTCGACGTGGACACGATGATGCCGTCCTGACGGACCCGGCGTCCTCCCGGGCCGGGCTCACGTGCCCGGCTCGGGAGTCCGGCTCACGAGTCCGGCCCGCCCTCCCAGCCCGCCCGCGAGGCGCGCGTGCCGGACTCACGTGCCGGACTCACGTGCAGGATTCACGTGCAGGATTCACGTGCCGGGCCGCGACGCGTACGGCAGCAGGGCCATCTCGCGGCCGTTCTTGATGGCGCGGGCGAGCTCCCGCTGCTGCCGCACGCTCACCCCCGTCACCCGCCGGCTGCGGATCTTCCCGCGGTCCGAGACGAACCGGCGCAGCAGGTTCGTGTCCTTGTAGTCGATGCGCTCCACGCCCACCAGCGGGTTCGGCTTCCTGCGCGGCGTGCGGCGGGCCTTCATGCGATCTCCTTCAGGTCGAGCATCGGGGCGAACGGGTCGTCGAGGCAGGCGGCGGGGCCGTCCTCGGGGGTGATCAGGCACGAGTCCAGCAGCGCCCGCAGCCGGCCGGTGTCCAGGTCGGGGCCGGTGAGGACGAGGTGCTGGACGCGGTCCCCGGCCTCGGGGTGCCAGTCCAGGGAGGCGGCCAGGCGGCGGGCCGGCGAGACCAGGTCCCAGGCGGCCTCGGGCAGCGCCGCCAGCCACGGGCCGGCGTCCTCGACCGAGACGATGCCGGCCACCGCGTCCCAGGCCAGCAGCCGGCTGGGCCGGGTGGCCAGCCAGAAGCGGCCGCGCGAGCGTACGGACTCGGTGACCAGCTCGTCCACCGCGTCGAAGAGGCGGCGCGGGTGCAGGGGGCGGCGGCTGTGCCACACCATGGTGGTGATCTTGCCGGTCGTGGTGTCGCCGGGGAGCTGGGCGGTGGCGGGCTCCACCCGCTCGGCCAGCTCCGACGTGCACAGCGCGGGCCCGGTGACCGCGGGCAGGGCCGTGACGGGATGCACCGGCGTGAACGGGGTCAGGTGCGTCAGCACGGCGCGCGTCAGCTCCAGGTCGTCCTCGTCGCCGCCGTGCGGCACCAGGCCGGTGGCGTACTCGAGCTGCCGGGTCAGCACCTCGGCCAGGAAGCGCTGGTCGCCGGCCGCCGCGGGCTTGCCGACCTCGATGAGGCGCTCGCCCCTGGTGAGGTCCTCCGGCATGGCGCCGGCGTCCACGGCGGTCAGGACGGCGGTGAGCCGCAGCAGGTCCCGGGCCTCCGGGCAGTCGACGGCCTCCGCGACCGAGCGGGGCTCGACGGAGTCCCACAGGTCCGCGATCAGCAGCGGGGCGGCGGGCGCGAGGGCGACGAGCCGCGGGAGCAGGTCCTCGCGGACCGTGCAGGTGACGCAGCCGTGCGCGAGCCGCACCTCGGCGCTCTCCCGCACGCCCCGCGCGTCGCGGACGGTGCGCCTGATCACGCCGGTGGTGACCCGCCCGAGGTCGTGGTGTACGGCGAGCGAGCCGGGATGGTCGGCGAGCAGCCGCTCGACGGCGGCCGTGCGGGCCGCGCCGTGCAGGCCCGCGACGAGGACGACGGGGGTGGGCACCGGACCTCCAGTTTTCGAAATGAAAATCGTTGTCGTTATCATGGCACAGCTCCGCAACCCGAAAGGAATCGCGATGGCCAGGAACGAGCTGCGTCCAGTGATCAAGCTCCGCTCGACAGCCGGGACCGGCTACACGTACGTGACCAGGAAGAACCGCCGCAACGACCCCGACAGGCTGACGCTGCGCAAGTACGACCCGATCGTGCGCAGGCACGTGACGTTCCGCGAGGAACGATGAGGCCGGGCGGTCTCCACGGCGGGAGATGACCTCCGCCCGGCCTCGTGCCGATCGTCATGAACGGGCGGAGCCGCTCGTGCTCCGCCCGCTCGTCAAGGCGTGCCGGCGAGGGCTGGTCGCCCGCCGCTGACCGCCCCCTCGGCCGGCGCCGCCCACCCGGCGGCGCCGCGCCAGGACGCCCTGCTCACTGGCCGGCGGCCGCCCGCAGCGCGTTGACGTCGATCTTCTGCATGCCCAGCATGGCCTTCGTCACCTGCTGCGCCGTGGCCGGATCGGGGTGCTGGAGCAGTTCGTGAAGCTGCTTGGGGATGATCTGCCAGGACAGGCCCCACCGGTCCTTCAGCCAGCCGCACTGCGACTCCTCGCCGCCCTCGGTGAGCTTGGCCCACAGCTCGTCCACCTCCTCCTGCGACTCGCAGTTCACGTAGAGGGAGATCGCCTCCGTGAACGTGAACTGCGGGCCCCCGTTCAACGCCAGGAACCGCTGGCCGCCCAGCTCGAACTCGACCATCATCACCTTCTGGGCCTCGCCCGCCCCGGCCTCGCCGTAGCGCTGCACGCTGACGATGCGGGAGCCGGGGAACAGCGAGGTGTAGAAGGTGGCGGCCTCCTCGGCCTGGTGGTCGAACCACAGGTACGTGGTGATCTTCTGCATGGCGGGTCCCTCCTCAGGGGTTCGTCGTCATCTGTCACCAACGCGTCGTACGGCCGGAGCGCGGATCGACACGATCCAGGAGAATTTTTTCCCGCGATTCCGTCAGCCGAGCACGGCGCCGATCGCCGTCATGATCGGGATGGACAATCCCGTGGTCAGCAGCACGGCGCCGCGGGCCAGGCGCCTGCCGGTGTCGTAGGTGACGGCGTAGACGTAGATGTTCTGGGCGGTGGGCAGCGCCGCGAACAGCGTCGCCGCGAGTAGCTGCGTGCCCTCCAGGCCCAGCGCGAAGCGGGCGGTCACGTACGCGAGCGCGGGCTGGGCGAACGCCTTGAGCGTCACGGCCAGGGCGATGTCCTTGCCGACGCCGTCCTCCTCCGGGGCGCTCGCCGCGCGGCGCGAGCCGTACAGGCTCAGCCCGTACGCCAGCAGCGCCACCGGCACGGCCGCGCCGCCGAGCAGGTCGATCGGGCGCATGACCGTGACCGGCAGCGAGAACCCGCTGAGCGCGAGCGCCAGGCCGAGCAGAGAGGCGACCGTGAGCGGGTTGCGGAACGGCAGCAGCAGCGCCGCGCGCGGCGAGCGGGAGCCCTTGTCGAGGATCAGGAACGAGACCGGGGTCAGGACGAGGAGCTGGAAGAGCAGGATGGGCGCGACGAGGGCGGCGTCGCCGAGCACGTACAGCGAGATCGGCACGCCCAGGTTGCCGGCGTTGACGTACGACGAGGCCAGCGCGCCGATCGTGGCCTGCCCCGTCGTCCGCCGCCAGAGCAGCTTGGCCACCAGCACGAACACGAGCTGCGTGACCGCCACCGCGATGATCTCGGTCAGCAGCACCGGCGAGAGCAGCGCGCCCAGATCGGCCCGCGACACGGTGGCGAACATCAGCGCCGGGGTCGCCACGAAGAACGCCAGCCGCGACAGCACCAGCTCGTCACTGGCCCGCAGCAGGCCGATGACACCGATGACGTAGCCGAGCACAGCAACTGACACCAAGGCGGCGAACGCCGCAACAACCCCCGACAACCCATTCCCTCCCAAACTGGACGTTCAGGAGGGTATCCGAGGTCTCCCGGCCGGTCCGAGCCGGTCCGGTCCGGGCTCGCCGCGCGGTACCGGCATAGGTCCCCAAGGAGGGGGTAAGCCCGTCGTACGGCGCTGACCTGCGTAAACACCGTCATGTGAGGGCGCCGAGAGCACCACGGGGCAAATGGGGGGTCTCCGGTGACCATTGACGAACCGCGTACTGACGAGCCGTTGACGTCCGCCGTGGCGCCGGTCGAGTCGACGGGCAAGGGCCGCGTCATCGTGCGCTGGATGTCGAGCACGGACCACAAGGTCATCGGCTACATGTACCTGATCGCCTCCTTCGTGTTCTTCTCGCTGGCCGGCATCATGGCGCTGATCATCCGGGCCGAGCTCGTCCACCCGGACCTGCAGCTGGTGAGCAACGAGCAGTACAACCAGCTCTTCACCATGCACGGCACGATCATGATGCTGCTGTTCGCCACCCCGCTGTTCGCCGGGTTCGCCAACGTGGTCATGCCGCTGCAGATCGGCTCGCCGGACGTGGCCTTCCCGCGGCTGAACGCGGTGAGCTTCTGGCTGTTCCTGTTCGGCGGTCTCATCGCGGTCAGCGGCTTCTTCAGCCCGTCGGGGGCGGCCAGCTTCGGCTGGTTCGCCTACACGCCGCTGTCGGACGCGGTCTTCACACCCGGGATCGGGGGCGACCTGTGGGTCATGGGGCTGAGCCTGGCCGGCGTGGGGACGATCCTCGGCGCGGTCAACTTCATCACCACGATCATCTGCATGCGCGCCCCCGGCATGACCATGTTCCGCATGTCGATCTTCACCTGGAACGTGCTGCTGACCAGCATGCTCGTGCTGATGGCGTTCCCCGTGCTGGCCGCCGCGCTGCTCGCGCTGGAGGGAGACCGCAAGCTCGGCACGCAGTACTTCAGCCCGGGCAACGGCGGCCCGATGCTCTGGCAGCACCTGTTCTGGTTCTTCGGCCACCCCGAGGTCTACATCATCGCGCTGCCGTTCTTTGGCATCATCACCGAGGTCATCCCGGTCTTCAGCCGTAAGCCCATCTTCGGCTACATCGGCCTGGTCGGGGCGACCATCGCCATCGCCGGGCTGTCGATGACCGTCTGGGCGCACCACATGTTCCCCACCGGGCAGGTGCTGCTGCCGTTCTTCTCCTTCTTCACCTTCCTCATTGCGGTCCCGACCGGCGTGAAGTTCTTCAACTGGATCGGCACGATGTGGCGCGGGCACCTGAGCTTCGAGACGCCGATGCTGTTCGCGATCGGGTTCCTCATCACGTTCCTGCTCGGCGGCCTGACCGGTGTCATCCTCGGCTCGCCGCCGCTGGACTTCCACGTCACCGACACCTACTTCGTCGTCGCGCACTTCCACTACGTGGTGTTCGGCACCGTGGTGTTCGCCATGTTCGCCGGGTTCTACTTCTGGTGGCCGAAGATGACGGGGCGCATGCTGCACGAAGGGCTCGGCAAGCTGCACTTCTGGCTGCTGTTCATCGGATTCCACATGACGTTCCTGGTCCAGCACTGGCTCGGCGTGGCCGGCATGCCGCGCCGCTACGCCGACTACGGCCCCGACGACGGCTTCACCGACCTGCACCTCTTCTCCTCCATCGGAGCGCTCGTCCTGGGCATCTCGACGCTGCCGTTCCTGTTCAACGTCTGGTACACCGCGCGGAAGGGGAAGAAGGTGGTCGTGGACGACCCCTGGGGGTTCGGCAACTCCCTGGAGTGGGCCACGTCCTGCCCGCCGCCCCGGCACAACTTCACCAACATGCCCCGCATCCGCTCCGAACGACCCGCCTTCGACCTGCACTATCCGCATGCCGGCGGCCGAGCGGCGGAGTGACGGCGTGGACGGCCTGTCACCGCGGGAGCGGCACGTCCTGGCGGCGATCGAGCTCGAACTGCGGCGCAGCGGGGAACGCCTGGCCAGCCGGCTCACCGAGTTCAACGAACGCGCCGCGCAGGACGGCCCGCGCCGTTTCGGCGACCACGTCAGCCGCACCGAGGTGGCCGTGGTGGCGGCCATGGCGCTGATCCTGAGCGGGATCCTCACACTGGTGATCGTCACCTGCGGCAAGTGACCGCTCCGGGCGGGCTGCGCCCTGCGGGAACCGCCGGTCGGGCATCGTGCTCAGTTCTGACAGCGGGCGTCGTACTCCCGCCGCGCCGCCACCAGGGCCGGGATGGCACCGCGGGCCCACTGGGCGAGCAGCTCCAGGGGTTCGCGGATGTCCTCGGCCAGCGGCGTGATGGCGTACTCGACGCTCGGCGGCGAGTCCGGGTGCACGGTGCGGGTGACCAGGCCGTTGCGTTCGAGGTTGCGCAGGTTGAGCGTCAGCATGCGGCGGCTGACGCCCTCGATCGCGCGCTCCAGCTGGGTGAACCTGCGCGGCCCCGCGCCCAGCTCGACCAGGATCTGGATGCACCACTTGTCGCCGATCAGCCGCAGCACCTCGGGCAGCGGACAGTCGGTGACCTGGTCCGTTACGGCGGTGTTCCGTTGCGACAAGAAAGTGCCTCCTTTTCGAACCCGCCGATCATCCCTCAGGATGACTCCCGTTACAAGAGGTAACGTTCCTGCTCAGGGGGTTCTGACCGTGCACTACGCGCGCAGCAACGGACATCGCATCGCCTACCAGGTCGCCGGGAACGGCGGCCCGCCCGTGGTCCTGCACCCCGGCATGTTCGAGGACGGCGGCCACTGGGCGCACCTCGGCTACACCGGCGTCCTGGCCGCCTCCCACACCGTCATCGCCATCGACCCGCTCGGGCTGGGCGCCAGCGACGCGCCGCACGAGCCGGAGGCGTACTCGGCGCGGCGCCGCGCCGAGTACGTCACCGCCGTCCTGGACGACCTGGGCCTCGACCGGGCCGCGTTCTGGGGATACTCGCTGGGCGCCATGACCGGGTACGCCGTGGCCGCGTACGCGCCCGAACGGCTGACCCGGCTGGTGGCGGGCGGCTTCGACCCGGACGGCTTCCGGTCCCGGGTGCCGGCGGTGCTGGCCGCGCTCGGGCTGCCGGGTGACCACGACGTGTACGAGATCGTCAAGGGGGGCGCACTGGGGCATCCGTACCAGGTGGCGGTCATCGAGGCAGGCGACCCGGCGGCGTACCGGGCGAACTACGACATGTTCTCCCGCGAGCCCGGCCTGGGCTCGCGGCTGGCCGCCTCCGGGGTGCCCGTCCTGATGTACGCGGGCACCGCCGACCCCTGGCACGACCCGATGCGCGACCACGCGCTCGCCCACGGCGCCCGGTTCTTCTCCGTTCCGGACGCCGACCACGGCGAGGCGCTGCGGCGCACCGATCACGTGCTGGGCCAGGTGCTGCCGTTCCTGGAGGAGCGCCGGGCCGCTTGAGGCGCACCCGGCCGCGGCGGCGGCCGGATCACCACGGCGCCTGGCCCGCTACTGTCCCGGCCGCAGCAGGGTCTTCCACGGCGAGCACTCGCCCGTGGGCCGCTTGGCCGTGCCGCGGCAGACCTGGACCCTGACCTGCCGCGTGTCGCGGTAGTCCTTCCTGAAGGTGCCGACGCCCGGCACGCAGTTGTAGAAGCCGTGGTCGCGCCAGCGGCCGTTGCGCGAGTCCTGCGAGCGCAGCACCGCCCACGCGCAGCCCTTGCCGCGCGTGTCCTCCAGCTTGCCGTCCACGACGTGGCCGAACTGGTGGACGGCCACCTCGCCCCAGGCGGCGGCCATGCCGTCGGCGGAGTGCACGGCACGCCACTTCCACATCGCCGGGGTGGCGGCGGCCGGGGTGCTGACCGCCAGCGAGACAGCGGCGGCGGTGGCGGCGGTGGCGAGGACGGCGAGCGAACGCATGAGGGAACTCCACGGTGCGGTGACGATCGAACCCTCCAAGAGATAGGCCGCCGCTCTTGTGATCGGCTTGCAGCTGAGTTCGGCGAGCTGCCGCAGCGGCTCGGCGAGGTGCCGGCGGTCGTCTCCCTGCTGTTCAACGAGGGGTACCTGGGCAGCACGTGGCGCCCTCACCGGTCACCCGGCTGCGCCGGGGACTGAACACCCGCGTCGGTGCGGGCCGGGCGGCACGGCGTACGGTGGCGGGACGGAGGTGATGGGCATGAGCGCCGGCAAGCTGCGCCGCAAGCCGTACGAGAAGCGATTGTTCCGGTTGCAGGCCGAGCTGGTGAAGCTGCAGGAGTGGGTCCGGGCCGAGGGCCGCCGCCTGGTGGTGATCTTCGAGGGGCGGGACGCCGCCGGCAAGGGAGGCACGATCCAGCGGGTCGCCGAGTATCTCAACCCCCGGGTGACCAGGATCGTCGCGCTGCCCGCGCCCACCGAGCGCGAGCGTACGCAGTGGTACTTCCAGCGTTACATCGAGCACCTGCCGGCCGCGGGGGAGATCGCGCTGTTCGACCGGAGCTGGTACAACCGGGCCGGGGTCGAGCGGGTGATGGGCTTCTGCACCCAGGAGGAGTACACCCGGTTCCTGCACCAGTGCCCGATCTTCGAGCGGTTGCTGGTGGAGGACGGGATCCTGCTGCGCAAGTACTGGTTCTCGGTCAGCGACGCCGAGCAGGAGCGCCGCTTCCGCGCCCGGCTGGAGGACCCGATGCGGCGCTGGAAGCTGTCGGAGATGGATCTGGAGTCGATCACCCGCTGGGAGGAGTACTCGCGGGCCAAGGACGAGATGATGATCCACACCCACATCCCCGAGGCGCCGTGGTACGAGGTGGAGAGCGAGGACAAGCGGCGGGCCAGGATCAACATGATCTCCCACCTGCTCTCCACGGTCCCGTACGGCGAGGTCGAGCGCGCGCCGCTGGAGATCCCGGACCGGCCCGCCCCGACGGGGTACCGGCGCCCGCCGAGGGTGGAGACACCGGTGCCCGACGTGACGGGCGACCTCGCCTGACCGCGTACCGGTCTCACAGGTAGCGCAGCCACAGGTACGGCGTGCACAGGGCGATCGTCACCACGGTGACGACCAGGCCGTACCTGGTGAACTGCCAGAAGCTGATCGGGGTGCCGTTGCGGGCGGCGATGCCCAGGACGACCACGTTGGCCGCGGCTCCGACGGCGGTGGCGTTGCCGCCGAGGTCGGCGCCGAAGGCCAGGGCCCACCAGAGCACCTGGGCGTGCTCGTTGCCGCCGTTGGCCTGGACGAGGTCGGCGACGATGGGGCTCATGGTGGCCACGTACGGGATGTTGTCCACGATCGCCGACAGCCCGCCCGAGGCCCACAGCAGCAGCATCGTGGTCAGGCCGAGCTGCCCCTGGGTGGCGTCGGCGGCGAGCCGGGACACCTGGCCGATCACGCCGGTGTGCACCAGCGCGCCGACCATGACGAACAGCCCGGCGAAGAACACCAGGGTCGGCCACTCGACCTCGCCGATGGCCTCCTCGGTGGTGACGCGGGTCGCGGCGACCAGCACCCCGGCGCCCAGCACGGCGACCACCGACGGCTCGTAGTGCAGCACCGGATGGAGCACGAACGCGGCCATGACCAGCGCCAGCACGGCCATCGACTGCCACAGCAGCCGCCGGTCGGCGATCGCCTCGCGCTCGTTGAGCGCCATCACCTCGGCCGCCCGCTCGGGGTCGTAGCGGAAGTGCTCGCGGAACAGCAGCCGGCACAGCCCGACGAAGACGACCATGAGCACGATGACCATGGGCGCCATGTGGGCGAGGAAGTCGTTGAAGCCGAGCCCGCCCCGGCTGGCGATGATGATGTTCGGCGGGTCGCCGACCAGGGTGGCGGTGCCGCCGATGTTGGAGGCCATGGCCTCGGCGATCAGGTACGGCGCCGCGGGCAGCGCCAGCCGCTCGCACACCAGGAACGTCACCGGCGCGATGAGCAGCACGGTGGTCACGTTGTCCAGCAGCGCCGACGCCGACGCGGTGATCACCACCAGCAGCACCATGAGCCGGTAGGGACGCCCGCGGGCGCGCTTGGCCGCCCAGATGGCCAGGAACTCGAAGACCCCCGTCTGCTTGAGCACCCCGACGATGACCATCATGCCGAGCAGCAGGAAGATGACGTTCCAGTCGATGCCGGTCTCTTCGGAGAAGAACGCGGCCCCGGCGTCGGTGGCGTGGATCAGCAGCATGATCCCGGCGCCGCCGAGCGCCGCCGCCACCCGGTGCACCTTCTCGCTGGCGATCAGCCCGTACGCGAGCAGGAAGACGGCCACCGCCACCCAGGAGAGCGCTGTCACGCCGGCACCCCCGGCGGTGCGCAGGCGGGGGAGGGGGTGTCCAGGTCGCGGGCGCGCATCGGTGGCCTTTCGTGATCGACGGCGACGACGTCGCCGACCGGCTCTACTCGAAGAGGGAGGGGTCGCCCGTCCCTCTCCGCAGGATCTCGGGCTCGTCCTGCGACAGGTCGATGACGGTCGTGGGGGTGGCGCCGCACTCGCCGGCGTCGATGACGGCGTCCACCACGTGGTCGAGCCTCTCCTTGATCTCCCAGCCCTGGGTCGGCGGATCGGTCTCGTCCGGCAGCAGCAGGGTGCTCGACAGCAGCGGCTCGCCGAGCTCGGCCAGCAGCGCCTGCGTCACGACGTGATCGGGGATCCGGACGCCGACCGTCTTCTTCCTGGGATGCAGCAGCCGGCGCGGCACCTCCTTGGTCGCGGGCAGGATGAACGTGTAACCGCCCGGGGTCGCCGCCTTGACCAGCCGGAACACGGCGTTGCTCACATGAACGAACTGTCCGAACTGGGCGAAGTCCCTGCAGATGAGGGTGAAGTGATGGTCGCTGCCGAGGCCGCGGATCTCCCTGATCCGGTCGAGGCCCTCCTTGTTGCCCAGCCGGCAGCCCAGGGCGTAACAGGAGTCCGTCGGGTACGCGATGAGCCCGTCCGAGTGCAACAGCTCGACGACCTGGCTGATCAGGCGGGGCTGCGGGTTGTCCGGGTGGAGGTCGAAGTACTTGGCCACACCTGGGATCCTAGAAGCGGCCCGCCTCGGCGCGGCACACCAGGTGCCGGATTCCCGCGATGGCCGATCATGCTTCAGTCGCGGCTGAGGGCGCCACCAGGCGGCTGATCCATCTGGCCGGTACATTCGACGCGAATCAGTCAGGGGAATGTGAGGTCGAGATGCCGGAGAACCGCAGCGCACGCGACACGGGCCGGAGCGTGCGGCCGTACGGGTGGATGCTGGTGCTGGCCGCGACGGTCCTGCTCGCCGACCAGGCGTCCAAGCTGTGGGCGGTCTCCGCGCTCTCGGACGGCCGGAACATCCCGGTGATCCCGGGCCTCATCGAGCTGCGGCTGCTGCTGAACTCCGGCGCCGCGTTCTCGATCGGCGAGGGGGTGACCTGGGTGTTCACTCTGACGACGGCCGCGGCGGTCGCGGGCATCCTGTACACCGGGCGGCGCCTGCGCTCCCCGGCCTGGGCGGTCGTGCTCGGCGGGCTGCTGGGCGGCGCCACCTCCCACCTGCTCGACCGCCTGTTCCGCCCGCCGGGCTTCGCCCAGGGCCACGTCGTCGACTTCATCGGCTACGGCGGCCTGTTCGTCGGCAACGTCGCCGACATCGCCCTCACCCTGAGCTGCGCCCTCCTCCTGCTCCTCACGCTGCGCGGCATCCCCCTGGGGGCCGCCGTCGCCAAGGAGGGACAGCCGTCGTCCTGACCGCCGCGGGCGGTCAGGGCAGCAGCTGCTCGACGAGGTCGGCGGCGCGGGTGGTGCCGCCCTCCGCGCGCGCGTCCGCCTGGAGCCGGGCCGAGCGGCGGGCCACCTCCGGGTCGCCGGTGAGGTCGAGCAGGGCGGCCCGCAGGGCGCCGGCCGTGGCCTCCGGGGTGTCGATGCGGCGGGCGACGCCCAGCTCCACGAGCCGGTCGGCGTTGACGAACTGCTCGGCGGCCTGCGGAACGGCGATCATCGGGACGCCCGCCAGCAGCCCCTCGCCGCAGCCGCCCATGCCCGCATGGGTGACGAAGGCGTCCGCCTGCTCCAGGATCGCCCGCTGCGGCACCCAGGGATGCACCTCGACGTTCGCCGGGATGGCGCCCAGCTCGCCCGCGTCGGTGTACTTGCCGATCTGCAGCACGACGTGCCAGCCCGGCAGGTCGCCGAAGGCGGCCAGGCACTGCCGGTAGAACTCGGGCTGCCGGGTGTAGGCCGAGCCCAGGGAGATCAGCAGGACCTTCCCGGCACCGGCGGGACGGGTCCACCCGCCCTCCTCGCGGCGCGGGGCGAAGCAGGGGCCGACGAAGGTCACCGTGCCGGTGTCGACCTGGTCGGCGTGCGGTTGCATGGCCCGGGTGATCAGGGCCAGGGCGCGGGCGGGGACGCCGGAGAAGCTGTCCACGTCGGTGGTGGACGCCCCGGTGCCGGCCAGCCACCGCGCGAACCTGGCCCGGTAGGCGTCGGCGCCCGGCAGCCGCCGCAGGTGCGCCGCCACGTCCTCGTCGTAGCCCTTCCAGGCCACGAACGTCGGCGACAGTTGCAGCAGGGGGCGGCCCTGGGCCTCCGCGAGGGCGCGTGCGGCGTAGGCGCCGATGTCGTACAGGTAGAGGTCGGCGGGGTCGTGGTCGTAGGCGGCGCGCAGCTGCGGGAGGGCCTGTACGGCGTCGTCGAGGAACAGGCCCATCGCGGCGATGGGGTCGTCGGGCCAGTTGTTGTCGGCGACCGGCAGCACCGAGGTGCAGGGGATGAGTTCGGCGCCGGTGGCGGTGATGAGGCCGGCGACGGCGGGGTCGTTGGCGTAGGTCACCCGGTGGCCGCGGGACACCAGCTCGCGGATGATCTCGAGGCTGGGCAGGACGTGGCTGACGATGGGGATGCCGACCATCGCGATGTGGGCACGGCGGGACATGGAAGATCACTCATTTCGGGTTCGCGGCGGCCGGCCACCGGTGCGGGCGGGCTTCACGGGCGGCGGATGCCCGGGGCGGCGGCCTCCAGGTCGGCGACGCTGCCCGACATGATCGTCCGGACGTGCTCGGTGATGTGCTCCACCGGCCAGTCCCACCAGGCCACGGCCAGCAGCCGGGCGACGTCCTCGGCGCTGTAGCGGGTGCGGATGAGCCGCGCCGGGTTGCCGCCGGCGATCCCGTAGTCGGGCACGTCGGCGGTGACCACGGCGCCGGCGCCGATGATCGCGCCGTGCCCGATCCGCACGCCCGGCATCACCGTCGCGCCGTACCCGAACCAGACGTCGTTGCCGACGACGGTGTCCCCCCGGTTCGGCAGGCCGGTCAGCAGGTCGAAGTGGTGTGCCCACGAGCCGCCCATGGTGGGGAAGGGGAAGGTCGAGGGGCCGTCCATGCGGTGGTTGGCGCCGTTCATGATGAACCGCACGCCCGTGCCCAGCGCGCAGAACTTGCCGATGACCAGCTTCTCCGGCCCGTAGTGGTAGAGCACGTTGCGCGTCTCGAACGCGGTCGCATCGTCCGGGTCGTCGTAGTAGGAGAACTCCCCGACCTCGATCAGCGGGGACTTCACCAGCGGACGGAGCAGCACCACCCGCGGCTGCTCCGGCATCGGGTGCAGCACGGCCGGATCGGCGGGAACGAGCGGGTTCATACAAGTGACTCCGTTAATGCGACAAGATGTACATTAAGATGGTGGCATGGCGCCGTCCGATGAGCAAGCCGGAGACCGAGCGATGACTTCCGAGAGTGCGCCGCCCAGGCGCCGCCCGGGCGGCCGCACCGGCCGCATCCGCGCGCAGGTGCTCGACGCGGTCCGCGCCGAGCTGGCCGAGCGCGGCTACGACGGGCTCAGCCTGGACGGCGTCGCGGCCCGCGCGGGCGTGCATCGCGCCACGGTGTACCGGCGCTGGCGGGACGTCGGCGGCCTGCTCGCCGACGTCCTGGAGGCGACGACGAGCGACGACGACTGGCAGCCGCAGGACACCGGCTCCCTGCTGGGAGACCTGTCCGCGCTGAACCACGAGAACCTGGCCGCCATGACCGCGCAGCCGTCGATCGCGGCCGCCCTGATCGCCGCCTCGTTCCGTTCGGAAGAGGCGGCCCGCGGCCTGCGGCGGCTCTGGGAGGACCGCTACGCCCGCTGCGAGATCATCGTCGGCAGGGCCGTGCGGCGCGGCGAGCTGCCGCCGGACACCGACGCGCGACAGCTGCTCGTCGCCGCCACCGCGCCGCTCTACCACCACCTGGTGCTGCTGCGCACGCCGCCGGACCCGGAGCTGCCCGGCCAGGCCGCCAGGGCCGCCGTCCTCGCCGCCTTCGCCGGCGCCTTCGTCGGGCGCTCACCGGCCGGCGACGTCCCCGGGTGAGAGCGGGCTCTCGCCGAACACGGCGGCGAGGGCCTTCGCGATCAGGCCGGGCAGGTCGCTCCGCCCGTCGTCCTCGGCCCAGCGCACCAGCGCCGTGTGCAGGGCGGCCAGGCAGGCGCTGGCCGCCGCCCGGGCGTGGAAGGCCGTCTCGGGATCGGCGGCCTCCTCCCCGAGGGCGTCGATGATCGCCTGCTGCAGGGCGTACTGGTTGTCCAGGTGCTTGGCCCGCAGGGCGGGCGTCGAGATCATCAGCCGCAGGCGGGTGAGCAGGAACGCCCTTCCCCGGTCGTCGCCGGTCAGCGCCGCGGCCGAGCCGATGAGCGCGCCGCCGATGCGGTGGACCAGCGGCAGGTCCGCGGCCGGCGCGGCGACGACGCGCTCGGCGACGAGCCGGCCATGCTGGTCGGCCAGCACCAGGTCCTCCTTCGTGGGGAAGTGCCGGTACACGGTCATGGGCGACACGCCCGCGGCTTCGGCGACGTCGTTCACGGTCGTCGCGTCGTATCCCCGCTCGGCGAACAGCCGCACCGCGTGCCCCTGGATCAATTGCTGGGTCTGGGCACGCCTGCGCGCTCGCAGCGTTGAGTGCTGATCCGCCATGTGATAGACACTACCGCAGTGATAGTGACTACCACTTCGGTAGTGACTAGCGGAATGGGGTGGTGGGTGTGAACGGCAGGACAGCTCTGGTGACCGGAGCGTCGCGCGGCATCGGGCAGGCGATCGCGATCCGGCTCGCGGCCGGGGGAGCGATGGTCATCGTGCATTTCGGGACGGACAAGGACGGCGCGCGTGCGACGGTCGAGGAGATCGAGCGCGGCGGCGGGCAGGCGGTCGCCGTCGGCGCGGAGCTGGGCGTGGACGGCGACGTCGAGACGCTCTTCACGGGGGTCGAGGCGGCCCTGGCGGGCAGGCCGCTCGACATCCTGGTCAACAACGCGGCGGCCCCGCCCGCGGGGCCGATGGGAGCCACGACGCGGGCCGAGTTCGACCAGCTCTACCGCGTGAACGTGCGCGCGCCCTACTTCATCGTCCAGCGGGCGCTGCCGCTGCTCCGCGACAGTGGCCGGATCATCACGATCTCGTCCGTGGCGACCCGGATGGCCAACCCCGCCCAGACGTCGTTCGCCATGACCAAGGGCGCGGTCGAGACGATGAGCATGACCCTGGCCAACGAGCTCGGAGCCCGCGGCATCACGGTGAACGCGGTCGCTCCCGGCGCCACCCGCACGGCCGCCAACGGGCCGGTCTTCGAGGCGCCCGGCGTGGCGGACCTCATCGCCGGGTCGACGGCGCTCGATCGCCTGGGGGAGGCCGGTGACGTGGCCGACGTCGTCGCGTTCCTCGCCTCCGACGCCGCGCGCTGGATCACCGGCCAGGTCATCGACGCCAGCGGCGGCCTGTTCCTGGGGCCGCGCCTCAGCACAGCCGGAGTCTGAGCAGCCCGGTCCGGCGCTCGGGGAAAATGCCGGCGGGTGTCCCCTGCGCGGCGGCCGGTTCGTCGTACAGGAGAGAGCCCGTGTTGTCCCCATGGAGGTCGCCTTGCAGTACGCCCTGATCATCTACGACGAGCCCGGTCACCTCGACGCCCTGCCGGAGGCGGACCGCGAGGCGGCGTACGCCGAGTACCACGCGCTGGCCGAGGACCCGCGCTACGCCGGCGGCGCGCAGTTGCAGCCGGTCGAGACGGCGACCAGCGTGCGCGTGGCCGGCGGCCGGACGTTGGTGACCGACGGGCCGTTCGCCGACACCAAGGAGGTGCTCGGCGGGTTCTGCCTGATCGAGGCGGCCGATCTGGACGAGGCGATCGAGCTGGCGGCGCGCGTCCCCGCCGTCAGGCTGGGCGGCGTGGTGGAGATCAGGCCGGTGGTGCGGCTCTGAGCGCGCTGGAGGAGGTCTTCCGGGACGAGTGGGGCCGGGTGCTGGCCTCGCTGGTCGGGTTCCTCGGTGACTTCGACCGGGCCGAGGAGGCCGTGCAGGAGGCGTTCGCGATCGCGGCGGAGCGCTGGCCCGCCACCGGCATGCCGGACAAGCCGGGCGCGTGGCTGGTGACGACGGCCCGGAACCGGGCGATCGACCGGGTGCGCCGGGAACGCGCCCTGGCCGGGAAGGTCCACCTGCTGCACGCACCCGAGGCCGTCATGGAGGAGTTCGACGACACAGTGATCAAGGACGAGCGGCTCGAGCTGATCTTCGCCTGTTGTCACCCGGCGCTGCCGCTGGACGGGCAGGTGGCGCTCACGCTGCGGGCGCTCGGCGGCCTGGACACCGCCGAGATCGCCCGGGCCTTCCTGGTCTCGGAGGAGACCATGAAGCGGCGGCTGTCCCGCGCCAAGGCCAAGATCAGGGCGACCGGGATCCCGTTCGCCGTTCCCGCCGCGCACCGGCTGCCCGACCGGCTCGACGCGGTGCTCGCCGTCGTCTACCTGATCTACAACGAGGGGTACCGCGGCCGGATCGACCTCGGCGCGGAAGCCCTGCGCCTGGGCCGGCTGCTGGCCGCGCTGCTGCCGGACCAGCCGGAGGCGCACGGCCTGCTGGCGCTGATGACGATCCACCACGCCCGGCGGCGGGCCCGCTTCCGCGATGAGGACCTCGTGCTGCTCGACGATCAGGACCGGTCGCTGTGGGACCAGCGCCAGATCGCCGAGGGCCGCGCGGTGCTCGACCGTGCCATCGCGCTCGGCGGGCGGGGCGCCTACGTCGTCCAGGCCGCGATCGCGTCGCTGCAGGCACGCGAGCGGATCGACTGGCCGCAGGTCGCCGCGCTGTACCGGCGGCTGGCCGGCCTCACCGGCTCCGCGGTGGTCGAGCTCAACCGCGCGGTGGCGCTCGCCCAGGCCGGCGACCCCGCCGCCGCGCTGGGGGTCGTCGACCGGCTCGACCTCGACGGCTACCTGTACTTCCACTCGACCCGCGGCGAGCTGCTGCGGCGGCTCGGCCGGGCCGCCGAGGCCAGGGCCGCCTACGGCAGGGCGCTGGAGCTGGCCACCTCGGCCCCCGAGCGGCGCTTCCTGGCCCGCCGGCTCGAACAGCTCTGAGAGCGTGGAAAGCTCGCCCCCGCGGCCGCCGGGCTCTGCGCCGCCGCCGCGCTGCTCGCCGTCCCGTCCACCGCGTCCGCGCAGTCGTCCGGCGTCACGGGGGCCCAGGCGCTGAGCGTGCACCGGAAGTCCGCCTCGTGCGCCTCGCCCCGCGGACAGAAGATCAACGTCTCGTGGGGCGACGGCAACGTCTCCACCACCGTGTACTTCAACAACCACTGCAACCAGAAGCGGTGGACCAGCTGAAGTCCGTCAAGCAGAACCACGACTACTTCTGGAAGTGCTTCCCGGTCAACCCGCGCACCAGCGGCAAGAAGAAGATCGGCAATTCCAACCTGGACCAGGTCGTCATCACCAGGAAGCGGACGAACTGCTAGCTGGCCGCCGCAACCGGAAGGGCCCCGCCGCCGGCGGGGCCCTTCCGGTTGACAGGCCTTCACGCCTCCCTAATACTCGGATCCGAGCAATAGGAGGCAATCGATTGGAAACGAGTAATCGACGTCCGGTGTCGAACGCGCTGGGCCTGGCCGTGCTCGGGCTGCTCATCGAGTCCCCGCTGCACCCGCACGCCATGGCGGCCACCTTGCGGGAACGCGGCCAGGACCGGGTGTTCAAGGTGACCACGGGCTCGCTGTACGACGTCGTCCGCGCGCTGGAGCGGGCCGGGTGGATCGAGGCCCGGGAGACCGTCAAGGTCGGCGCCCGGCCCGAGCGCACCGTCTACCAGCACACGGCGCTCGGGCGGGCCGAGTTCGCCCGCTGGGTGGAGGAGCTGATCCGCGTCCCGTCCGCCGAGTACCCGAAGTTCCTGTCCGCGGTCGGCTACCTGGGCGCGCTGGGCCCCGGCGGCGCCGTGGACGCGCTGCGGGACCGCGCCGCGCGGGTGCGCGCGACGCTGGAGGAGCACCGGCGCGAGCACGGCGAGCTGCTGGCCGGCGGCACGGTGCCGCGCCTGTTCGTGGTCGAGGTGGAGTACGCGATCCGCATGCAGGAGGCCGAGGTCGGCTGGATCGAGGAGATCGTGGCCGACATCGAGACGGGCCGGCTGGCCTGGCCGGACGCGTCCGGCTGGGTGCGCGCCGGGGAGGAGGATCGATGAGCGGCGACGGCACGATCATGGTGGCGGGCGCGGGGCCGGCCGGGCTGATGCTGGCGGCCGAGCTGACGCTCGCCGGGGCCGAGGTGACGGTGCTCGACGGGCTGCCGGAGCGCTCGCCGTACTGCAGGGGGTTCAACCTCAACGCCCGCAGCCTGGAGCTGCTCGACCGGCGCGGCATCGCCGGGCGGTTCCTGGCCGAGGGGCCGACCGTCCCGGCCGGCATGTTCGCCGACCCCGCCCGGCCGCTGGACCTGACGGTGATGGACACCGACCATCCGTACGTGCTGGGCATCGCGCAGACCCGCGTCGAGGAGCTGCTCGAGCAGTGGCTGGCCGAGCTGGGCGTGCCGGTGCGCTGGGGGCACGCGGTCGTCGATCTGGAGCAGGACGCCGACGGCGTCGAGGTGACCGTCGAGTCAGGCGGCCGGCGGCGGCGCACGCGGGTCGCCTACCTCGCCGGCTGCGACGGCAGCCGCAGCCTGGTGCGCAAGCGCGCCGGGATCGGCTTCCCCGGCACGCCCGCCACCGGTTACGGCGTGCTCGCGGACGTCGAGCTCGCCGACCCCGCCGCCCTGCCGTTCGGCATGACCAAGGGCGAGCGCGGCACGGTGTTCGTGATCCCGCGTCCCGGCTACGTCCGGATCGTGCTCGACGACCCCGAGCCGCCCGCCGACCGCGACGAACCCGTGACGCTGACCTACTTCCAGCGGCTGCTGGACGACCAGCTCGGCCGCCGGGTGGAGCTGCGCGAGCCGCGCTGGCTCACCCGCTTCGGCGACGCGGCCCGGCTGGCGGACCGCTACGTCGCCGGACGGGTGGTGCTGGCGGGCGACGCCGCGCACATCCACCCGCCGACCGGCGCCATCGGGGTGAACGTGGCGCTGGCCGACGCGGTCAACCTCGGCTGGAAGCTCGCCGCCACCGCGCTCGGGCACGCGCCCGACGGGCTGCTGCACAGCTACCACGACGAACGGCACGAGGCGGGCGAGCGCCTGCTGCGCACCATCCGCGCCCAGGCGGCCCTCGCCGGCCACGACCCCGCCCTCGCCCCGGTGCGCGACCTGTTCGGCGAGCTCGTCGACCGGGTGCCCGGCGCCGGCAAGTACCTCGCCGAGCTGGCGACCGGCGTGAGCACCCGCTACGACCCGAAGATCCCCGGCGACCACCCGTGGCTCGGCCGCCTGGCCCCCAACCTGGAGCTGACCCTCGACGGCCGCCGCACCAACGTCGCCGAGCTGCTGCACCCGGCCCGCCCGCTCCTGCTCCGCCTCGGCGACCGGCCCCTGCCGGCGGCCGGCGGCCGGGTGGACACCCACGACGCCCGCTGCCCCGGGCAGCCCGGGCTCGAAGGGCTGCTGATCCGCCCCGACGGGCACACCGCCTGGGTCTCCACCACCGCCGACCCCCAGCCCGACGCCACCCTCGCCACGGCCCTGTCCACCTGGTTCGGGGCCGCTTCCCGGGTGGGCTGAACAGGAGACAGCCCAGGGCCGCGGCCACCCGCTCACCCCTTGATCGCCCCCGCCAGCCCGTTGACGAAGTAGCGCTGCAGGAGCAGGAAGAGGGCGATCACCGGGAGCACGATGATCAGCGACGCCGCCGTCACCTCGTTGTAGCGCGGCACCTCGCTGGAGACGAGCGACTCCAGCGAACCCCCGCGTGGTGCCCTTGGCGAACAGCGCGTGGAACCGTTCCTTGCCGAGCAGGGCGAAGGCGAGCGGCTGGTAGATCCAGTTGAAGCCGGTCTGGGAGACCTTGAGCCCCGGCGACAGCCGCCCTGCCCCCTGGCGCTCGTGGTCTCCAGCGCCTTGACGAACTCCTCCCACGATCTCGGCGGCGTGGCGGGGTCGAGCCCGGCGGCGCGGAGCTTGTCCTTGTTGGCGTAGACGATGCCGAAGGCGCCCGCGGTGAACGGCACGCTGAAGCGCTGCCCGGCCTTGCCGTTCTTGATCGGCGAGTCGGCGGCCACCGAGTCGATCTTCTGCTGGGTGAGCACGCCGCTCTCCCTCGTGGTGGGCAGCAGGCGCTGCTCCCAGGCGTCGTGACGTCCGCCGAGAGATCCTGCAGCAGGCCGGACGCGCCCATCTCGTAGTCCTCGCCCGACGCGTGCACCTCGAGCACGTCCGGCAGGCCGCCGGTCTGCGCGGCGCTCTGCACCTTGCTGACGAACACGTCGCCGGGGTGACCGCCTCGACCGTGACGCGGATGCCGGTCTGCGCGGTGAACCGCGCCGCCGCCTTGTTCAGGGCGTCGGCGTGCGACTTCTTGAACGTCCACATCCGCAACGACTGCCCGCCCTGCTCCCCGCCCTGCTGCTGCCCGCCGGCTCCGCCCGAGCAGGCGGCCAGCCCCGGCACGACCGCCACGGCCAGGACGAGCGCGCACCCTGGTCACCGGCTCTGCCTCTCGAACGTCTCCACCCAGTGCCGCGTGCGGTCCAGGTAGGCCGTCTCCGCGGCCCTGCCCTGCTTGCCGTAGGCGCCGTGGAAGGTCTGGTAGCCGTGGCCGGCGGGCGGGGCGGCGTCGGCCGGCTCCAGCACCGAGCCCTCGTGCCACTCGTTGAAGGAGGTGACGGACACCCAGGCCGGCGAGCCGCCGATGGCCGGGTCGAGGGCGTTGGACCACTGCCGGTCGTAGGCGGCGCCGTCGTCGCGGGCGATCGTCGGCGTGGTGTTGCCGGGCACGGCGCGGTCGTCGACGTAGCCAGGGGCGACCGAGGGCGCCCAGATCAGCCCGTGGGCCCTGGCGTAGTCGCCGGCCTGCTTCCAGCCGGGCGCGGTGGCGCCGGCGATGCCGTCGTAGGTGTACATCCCGTTGAAGTGGGCGATCTTCGTGGTGTCGGTGGTCTGGGCCAGGATGACGTTGTCGTCGTTGACCGCGTCGAGCGCGGACCAGTCGGCGATCTGCAGGCTCCAGAAGACGTAGAAGACGTTGAGGAAGGCCGGGTGCGCGCCGTAGGTCCGGTTGAGGTAGCGGATGTCCTCCACGGTGGAGGCCGCCGTGCGGCCCTCGTACGGCTCCAGGTGCCAGGCGACCTTGATGCCCCTCTTCGCCGCGGCGTCCATGACCTTCGCCGCCAGGCCCTCCTCGTAGCTGCCCCGGCCCCACCAGCTGTGCACGATGACGCCCGCGCCGGTCCTGGCGATCCACTTCATGTGCTGGGCCAGGACGCGGGGGTCACCAGAGTCGTAGGGACCGAGGGCGGGGTAGAGGTCGGCGCCGACGTCGTCGGGCGGGGTGTGGCCGCCCTGCTGCCAGTGGCGCCAGCCGCCGCTGGCCTCGGGGGTGCCGTACCAGGGGTAGTAGAACAGGTGCACGTTGCTCGACAGCCTGGCGGCGGCCGATGGCGCCTGGGGGAGCCAGGCCAGGGCTGCCAGGAGGAGGACGAGGGCGAGGCTCCGACGTTTTGCGGTCATGGCGTCCCTTCGGGGAGAAGGATGGTCCACGGGCGGCCCTCGCCTCGTGGAGGCCGGACCTAGCGGCGCAAATCGTTAAGATGACTCCGAAATCTACACGCGACGCATGCGGTGTCAAGAGTCCGCCCCGGCCGGATCGGCGAGCTGTGAGGTTGCGGACACTCAGGCGGCTGGCGTGGCCGGTCCGGCGGTGAGGGCTCAAGCGGAGCGGCGGCGGACCAGGCGGGCGGGGACGACGAGCTCGGTGGACGGCACGTCGATGGCGCCGCGCAGCCGTTCGAGCAGCCGCGTGGCCGTGGCCCGGCCGATCTCACGGGCCGGGTTGGCCATGGTGGTCAGGCCGGGGGAGACCATGCCGGCGGCGTCGATGTCGTCGAAGCCCATCACGGCCAGGTCGTCCGGGACGCGCAGGCCGCGCCGCGCCGCCACGTCGAGGGCGCCGATCGCCATGACGTCGTTCGCGCACAGGACGGCGTCGGGCGGCTCGGGCAGCTCCAGCAGCCGCGCCACGCCCTCCGCGCCGCCCGCGCGGCTGAACTCGGTGTGCGCCACGAGCGCCTGGCCGGCCGGCACGCCGGCCTCGGCGAGGGCCGCGCGGTAGCCGGCGACGCGCTCGGCCGCCGGGCCCTCGGCCGCCGGGCCGCACACGAACGCGATCCTGCGATACCCCCGGTCGAGCAGGTGGCGCGTGGCCTCGGCGGCGCCGCCCTCGTCGTCGCTGTGGACCACGTCCACGCCCCGCTGGGCCAGCCGGCCGCCGAGCCGCACCACCGGGATGCCGGCCTCGATGACCGGCAGGAGGTCCTCGGCGTGGGTGTGGAAGACCGCGAAGGCCAGCCCGTCGACCTGGCGGGCGATCATCTGCTCGATCGCGGCCCGCTCCGCCCGCCGCACGCCGTCGGTGTTGCTGATGATCTGGTCGTAGCCGGCAGGGCCGAGTACGTCCTGCAGGCCGCGCGCCAGCGCCGGGTAGAAGGGGTTGGTGATGTCGGGGATGATCAGGCCGACGGTCTGGCTGCGGCTGGTGCGCAGGCCCCGGGCCAGGACGTTGGGCCGGTAGCCGAGCTCCTCGATGGCCCGCAGCACGCGCCGCCGCGTCTCCTCGGCCACCGGGCGGCGGCCGTTGAGCGTGTGCGACACGGTCGTCGCGCTCACCCCGGCCAGGTCGGCCACCCGCCTGATGCTCGGCCGCTCGCCCCTGACCGCACGCGGCTGCCCGCCGGGGCCTCGGAGGAGCCCTGCTGCGCCGGGGCCTTCGGCCACCTCGCGTCCCTCGGGGAGGCCCGCGGTCGCGCCGCCGTGCCGGGGGAGACCCGCGGGCGCTCCGCGTCCCTGGAGGAAGCCCTCGAAGGCGCCGCCCAGCACGGCGTAGGCCTCCTCGAGCGTGCGCACGCCCCGCGCGACGGCCTCGGCGGGCGGCACCCGGCCGGCTGCCTCCAGCAGGATCGACTCCCACACCTGTCGCAACGGCCCCAGCGCCGCCGCCGCCAGGATCCGCGCCCTGAGCCCGCTCGCCCCCTCGGCCACCGACCCGATCAGCGGCCCGGTCGCCGGCCCGGTCGCCGGCCCGGTCACCGGCCCAGTCACCGGCCCCGCCACTCGCGCTGCCACCGGCCCCGCCACTCGCGCTGCCACCGGCCCCGCCACTCGCGCTGCCACCGGCCCCGCCTCTGGCCCAGGCACCGGCTCGGCCAGTGGCCCTGTGGCCGGCTCGGTCAGCGGCTCGGTCAGGGACTTGGCCAGGAAATCGGCCAGTGCGTGCTCGCGGCCCGCGAACAGCTCGCGGCCGTACGCGCGCAAGGTGTCGCTGTCGCGGTACACCCGTCCGAAGAGCGCCAGGTCGCCGACGGGCTCGGCGCGCAGCAGCCCGCTGAGCGCGACCGCCGTCCGCCCGCCCCGCCGGTGCCGCACCACCTCGGCGGGGTCGCCCGCCAGCAGCGGCTCGTGCTCGTAGAAGAGCTGCTCCTTGACGGGGAAGTAGTTGAAGACGGTCTTGGCCGACACGTCCGCCGCCTCGGCGACCTCGTTGACCGTCACCGCGTCGAACCCCCGCAGCGCGAACAGGCGGAGCGCGGCGTCGGCGATGGCGCGCCGCATCTCGGCCTTCTTCCGCTCACGCCGGGCCGGGGGCTGCTGGGTGGGCATGCCGAGATCTTACATCGACACGATCCTTTCAGTCGCTAGAACTTTTTGGGTGCCTCCAGCCCTCCGTCCGGCGTGCGCACCCTGGCCACCTGCAGCGGGATCTCCTCGTCCACGGGCACGTACGCCGGGTGCAAACACCCTTCCCGCCCAGGCGTGCCCGAGTGCCGACAGGCTGCTGGCCAGGGCGGCGCGCCGCACTCCCGCCCGAGCGGCCTCCTCCAGCACCACGAACGTGGCCCGGGTGTTGTGGCCCGGCCGACGTTCCCGGCCGCACCCGTGACCAATACCCGACGCGGAGAGTCGGTCATGTGCTCCCCAGGGCACAAATCGATTTGTGAGCGCAGCATGCCGAGTCGGAGGGCGGATGTCAAGGTGCGTACAGCGACTGTAAGTTTCGCGCGGCAGCACAGATGCGCCCGCCCGGCACGGAGGACGGCACCCACATGCGGTGGCCCCCATGGTCGGCGGCAGGGGGCCGCCGCAACCATCCGTCGATGCCAGGCGGGCGTGCGTCTGGATTAAAGGCTCTCCGGCCCCGCCCGTGCAAGAGGGTGGAGCGCTCCAGCCGTCAATTTGCGCTAAATGATCGACATTTTGCATATCTCCGTCGCCTGTCACCGTTCAGTCGCTGAACGGTCAAGCTCTTGACAGCCATATTTCGTCGCGGTAAGCAACTCGTTAGATCCCGAATCGCCCGACAAATCGTCAAGCGCAACCCCACAGCAAAGCGCGGTCGGCGCGCGCCTTGCCTGACGTCCCCCCGGTCAGGAAAGGAAGCCCATGTCTGCGTGGCCGAGGCTGCTCGTCGCGGCGTCACTGGTGTTCACCGGTGCCGCGGCGATCGACATCCCACCCGGCGACTACCAGCACGTCCAGCTCGCCCTCGGACCGTCCGAACTGGGCGAGCCCATGTCGCTCACCGTCCTGCCCGACAGGTCCGTGCTGCACACCGCCCGCGACGGCACGGTCCGCCACACCGACGCCTCCGGCGCCACGAAGGTGGCGGGCAAGCTCGACGTCTACACCCACGACGAGGAGGGGCTGCAGGGCATCGCCGCCGACCCCGGCTTCGCCGCCAACCGCTTCGTCTACCTCTACTACTCGCCCAGGCTGAACACCCCGCCCGGCGACGCCCCCGTGACCGGCACCGAGGCCGACTTCGCGCCGTGGAAGGGGCACCTGAACCTGTCGCGCTTCACGCTCAAGGCCGACAACACCCTCGACCTGGCCAGCGAGCAGGTCGTGCTGGAAGTGCCCAACGACCGCGGCCAGTGCTGCCACGTGGGCGGGGATATCGACTTCGACGCCGCCGGCAACTTGTACCTGACCACCGGCGACGACACCAACCCCTTCGAGTCCGGCGGCTACTCCCCGCTCGACGAGCGCACCGGACGCAACCCGCAGTTCGACGCGCAGCGCTCCTCCGGCAACACCAACGACCTGCGCGGCAAGCTGCTGCGCATCAAGCCGCAGCCCGGCGGCGGCTACACCGTCCCGGCGGGCAACCTCTTCCCGCCCGGCACGGCGGGTACCCGGCCCGAGATCTACGCCATGGGCTTCCGCAACCCGTTCCGGATGTCGGTCGACAAGCAGACCGGCACGGTCTACCTGGGTGACTACGGCCCCGACGCGGGTGGCGCCGACCCCGGCCGCGGGCCCGGCGGCCAGGTGGAGTTCGACCGCATCACGGCGCCCGGCAACCACGGCTGGCCGTACTGCACCGGCACCAACACCGCCGCCGAGACCTACAACGAGTACACCTTCCCCAGCGGCCCCTCCGGCGCCAAGTACGACTGCGCGGGCGGCCCGGTCAACAACTCCTTCCGCAACACCGGCCTGGCCCGGCTGCCCGCCGCCCAGCCGAGCTGGATCAAGTACGGCGACGCCGGCTCGCCCCCGGAGTTCGGCGGCGGCTCGGAGTCGCCCATGGGCGGTGAGGTCTACCGCTACGACGCCGGCTCCTCCTCGACGGTCAAGTTCCCGCAGTCGCTGGACGGCCGCTACTTCGCCATGGAGTTCGGCCGCCAGTGGATCAAGGCGATCGAGGTGGACGGAGACGGCACGCCCGGCCTGATCGAGGACTTCCCGTGGGACGGCACGCAGATCATCGACTCGCAGTTCGGCCCCGACGGCGCCCTGTACGTGCTGGACTACGGCACCGGCGGCGGCAACCAGGCGCTGTACCGGATCGAGTACCTCGGCGGCGCGAACCGCAACCCCGTCGCCAGGGCCGGCGCCGACAGGACCTCCGGCAAGGCGCCGCTGACCGTGGCCTTCTCCTCCGCGGGCAGCTCCGACCCCGAGGGCGGCGCCCTCACCCACACGTGGGACCTCGGCGACGGCACCTCCTCCACGCAGGCGAACCCGACCCACACCTACACGGCCAACGGCACGTTCCGGCCGACCCTGACCGTACGCGACCCGCAGGGCCTGACCGGCACCGCCAGCCTGGTGATCACCGTCGGCAACACCGCGCCCACCGTGACGCTCACCACCCCGGCCGACGGGCAGCTCTTCTCCTACGGGCAGGCCGTGCCCTTCCGGGTCACCGTCACCGACCCCGAGGACGGCGCCGTGAACTGCGCCGCCGTCAAGGTGACGTACCTGGTGGGCCATGACAGCCACACCCACTCCATCACCTCGAAGAGCGGCTGCGAGGGGTCGATCACCATCCCGCCCGACGGCGAGCACGACGCGGCGGCCAACCTCTACGGGGTCTTCGACGCCGAGTACACCGACCAGGGCGGGCTGACCGGCCACAGCGTCCGCACCCTGCAGCCGGCGCACCGCCAGGCCGAGCACTTCAGCGCCCAGCAGGGCGTCCAGATCGCCAACCACGGCGGGGCCGAGGGCGGCGCGACCGTCGGCTTCACCGACGACGGCGACTGGATCTCCTTCGAGCCGTACCTGCTGGCGGGAGCCACCCGCGTGACCGCCCGGGTCTCCTCCGGCGGCCCCGGCGGGACGATCGAGGTGCGTGCCGGCTCCGCGACCGGGACCCTGCTGGGCACGCTCACCGTGGCCAACACGGGCGGCTGGGACACCTTCACCGACGTCTCGGCCGGCCTGAACGGCGCCGCCCCCACCGGCCCGACCAAGCTGTTCCTCGTCTTCAAGGGCGTGACGGGCCAGGGCAACCTGCTGGACGTGGACGCCTTCACCTTCTCCTCGGCGGCCACGACCGTCGAGGGCGAGGCGTACACCTCCAGCGCGGGCGTGCAGGTCGCCGACCACGCGCCGGCCAGCGGCGGCAAGACGCTCGGCTACGTGGACAACGGCGACTGGGCCGGCTACGCGAACGTCACGACCGCCGAAGCCACCCGCTTCTCCGCCCGCGTCTCGTCCGGCGGGGTGGGCGGCACGATCCAGGTCCGCTCGGGCTCGGCCACCGGCACCCTGCTCGGCTCGGTCACCGTGCCCGTCACCGGCGGCTGGGAGAATTTCCAGAACGTCTCCACCACGCTGACCGGCTCCGCCACCGGGCCGCTCTTCCTGGTCTTCACCGGCGGCAGCGGCAACCTCTTCGACATCGACACCATCACCCTGGACGGCGGCGGCACGGCGCCGCCGCCGTCGGACAAGGTGCACGTCTTCTACTACCCCTGGTACGGCTCCCCGCAGGTCAGCGGCGGCTGGCGGCACTGGCAGCAGGGCGGGCGCACCCCGCCCGACGACATCGGCGCCGACTTCTACCCCGCCCTGGGCGCGTACGACTCCGGGGACTTCGCCGGCGCGGTGGCCCAGCACATGAAGTGGATCAGGCAGTCGGCCGCCGGGGTGCTGGTGCTGAGCTGGTGGGGCCGAGGCAGCTACGAGGACGGCCTGGCCCGCGGCGTCCTGGACGCGGCGGCCAAGGAGGGGCTCAAGGTGGCCTGGCACCTGGAGCCCTACTCCGGCCGCACCGCCGCCTCCACCGTGGAGGACATCCGCTACATCAACCAGGCCTACGGCGCGCACCCGGCCTTCAGCGACGCCTTCTACGTCTTCGAGAGCCTGCGCATCACCGACTGGTCCGCGCTCGACGCGGTCAACGACGACAACGTCATCCTGGCCCAGACCACCGACACCACGAAGATCGCCCACTTCAACGGGATGTACACCTACGACGCGATCGCCGGCGCCACCGCGCCCGGCTGGCAGCAGGCCGCCGACCACGCGCGGCAGCACGGGCTCGTGTGGGCCCCGTCCGTGGGGCCCGGCTACCTCGACGACCGCGCGGTGCCCGGCAACACCACGCCCACCCTCGCCAGGGACAACGGCGCCACCTACGACAAGGAGTGGTCCAACGCCCTGGCGACGGGGCCCACGTGGGTGTCGATCACGTCGTTCAACGAGTGGCACGAGGGCAGCGTGATCGAGCCCGCGGTCGCGCGGGCCGGCTACCAGAGTTACGAGGGCGCCTACGGGCGTACGGGCGCCGCGGCGCAGACCGCGTACCTGGACCGGACGGCTTACTGGGTGGGCCGGTTCGCGGCGGCCGGCGCGCGCGCACCCCGCGGGAAGGGCTGACGGCCTGCACGAATCGTGAGCGGCCGGGCACGCGTCGGCAGGACGCCGGGCCCGGCCGCCGCGAGACTGGCGGTATGACACCACCTCCCGCATCGCGGATCCGGACGCCGGCGATCACCACTCCGGACACCCAGCAGACCGTGTCGTTCCTCGGCGAGCTCTACCGCCTGCGCGTCACCGGCCACGACACCGGCGGCGCGTTCGCGGTCGTGGAGACCACGGGCCGCCGCGGGCACGGCAGCCCGATGCACGTGCACCGGGCCGCCAGCGAGACGTTCGTCGTGCTCGAAGGCGAGCTGCGGGTGATCGTGGACGGCCGCGAGCACCCGGCCGGCGCCGGCTGCGCCGCCGTGCTGCCCGCCGGACGGCCCCACGGGTTCGTGGTGACCAGCGACTCCGCCCGGTACCTGACGCTGCACCACGGCCCGGCCTTCGCCGACTTCCTGGTCGAGGCCGGCGCGGACCCGGACCAGGCCGCGCTGGGAGAGATCGCGGCGCGGCACGGGATCGACATCGTCGGACCACCCCCTCTGCCGTGAACACGACTACTTGACGGACGATAGCAAGTACTTGCTATCGTCCGTCAAGTGACGACGACCGACGAACACGTCGAGCTGGTGGCCGCGCTGGTCCGGCTGCTGGAGACCCGGGTGCTCGACCCCCTGGAGATTCTGCTGGCCTCCGGCGAGCTGCTGGACCCGATCAAGGACCGCCTGCGCATCGAGGCCGAGGTCTGGGCGGCACAGCTGCTCGGCCGCGACCGCCGGCAGGCCACGCTGACCGCCGCGAGGCTGATCGCGGTGCTGTCCCCCGGCGACGAGCCCTTCGACCCGCCCGAGCAGTGGTGGCGAACCCCGCTGGGCCGCGCCGTGGCCCGGGGTGCCGGACACCCCTCCGCGGCGGCCGTCTCCTACTCCACGGCGGGCGCCATGCTCGGCATCACCCGCCAGGGCGTCCACGACCTCGTCAAACGCGGCAAGCTCGACAAACACCCCGAGGGCGGCGTCACGACCTCCTCCATCCACGCCCGGCTCAACCGCCCGAAGGAGAATGCCCAGTGACCCCCTCCGACCTCGTCCTCGGCGACCGCCCGGTCCGTCTGGCCGTCCGCGACCACGGCGGCGACGGCGCCCCCGTCCTGCTGCTCCACGGCCTCGGCGGCACCCTGCTGCACTGGGACGAGGTCGCGTCCCTGCTGACAGGCTCCCACCGCGTCGTCGCGATGGACCTGCGCGGCCACGGCCTGTCGGGCGATGGCCCGTGGGAATGGGAGGCCGTCCTGGACGACGTCCGCGCCGTCGTCGACCACCTCGGCCTCGATGAGCCCCTCGTGGTCGGCCACTCCCTCGGCGGCATGGTCGCCGTGCGGTGGGCGCTGCGCCACCCGGACGGGCCCGGCATCGTCAACCTCGACGGCCTGCGCTCGGCCGAGACCGAGCCGCGGCACTACGCCGGCCTCGGCCACGAGGACCTCCAGGCGCTGCTCGCCGAGCTGAAGGCCGTCTTCGACGCGCAGGCGGCGGCGATGGCGCAGCCGCTGCCGGAGGCGCACGCCGCCATGTACCCGCAGCGGGCGCTGCTCACCACGGACGAAGGTGTCTTCGTACGGCCGGGCGCCGCGCTGGCCGGGCAGGTCAGGCACGACCCGTACTTCCTGGACAGCGTCCCGCCCATCGCGCGGATCCGCTGCCCCGCCCTGTTCGTCCTGGCCACGCGGAACCTGCCCGGCCTGCCCGGCCGCGTCGGCGAGCTCATGCCCGCGCTGCGCGCGGGCATCCGCCGCGACCTGCTGCCCCTCCTCGCCGACCGGCCGCACCTGCGCGTGCTGGAGCTGGACGCCAGCCACAACATGCTGGCCGAGCAGCCGGGCGAGATCGCGCGGGCGGTGCTGGGGTTCCGCGCCGAGACCACCGGCCGTCCCTAGCCGGCACCGGCCCTTCCTGGCGGCATCGGCCCTTGCTGTCCGGCCGCCTCTCCCGCCAAGCAGGCCTGCGGAGTCGGCAAGGATCCCGGCTGGGCCTGAGGCACCCGGGCGTGTCGCGAACCTGGCGGGGTAGGCCACCGCCCGGACGCGAAGCACGCGAAAGGGAGCCTCATGGCCACGCGCAACGCCATCGCGCTGCCCGGGACGATACTCGGAGTCGGTCTCGGCGGCTTCGTCGACGGCATCCTGCTGCACCAGCTCCTGCAGTGGCACCACATGCTGAGCAGCACCGACACCGACAACCTCGGCATCAGGTACTACCCGGTGGACACCGTGCCAGGGCTGCGGATGAACACGCTCTGGGACGGCCTGTTCCACACCTTCACCTGGCTGGCGGTGCTGATCGGGCTCGGCCTGCTCTACTCCCGCGTCACCGCCTCCAGGGGCCGGATCTGGCGGTCGCGGAACCTCTGGGGCTGGATCCTGGCCGGCTGGGGCCTGTTCAACCTCGTCGAAGGCGTGATCGACCACCACCTGCTGGGCATCCACCACGTCCGCACCGGCCCCGGCCAGCTCTGGTGGGACCTGGGCTTCCTGCTCCTCGGCGCGCTGCTGGTGCTCGGCGGCTGGGCGCTGCAGCGCGGCGGCGGGGAGCTCGACCTGTGCCGGCGGGACGAGCGGACGTGACGGCGCACCACGCTCACGCCGGCGCGGTGACGCCTGCCCTGCTGCTCCTGGCCCTGGTGGCCTACCTGATACCGGCGGCCCGCGCCGCCTCCTGGAAGGGGTGGCGCTCGGCGATGTTCGCCGCCGGGCTCGCGCTGGTGGCGGCGGCCGTGACGGGGCCGATCGCCGCCTGGGCCGCGACCGACTTCCGCGGCCACATGGTGCAGCACCTGCTCATCGGCATGCTGGCGCCGCTCGGCCTGGTGCTCGGCGCGCCGATGACCCTGCTGCTGCGCTCCCTGCCCGCCGCCCACGCCCGCCGCCTGGCCCGGCTGCTGCGCCACCGCGCCGCGCACGCCGTCGCCAACCCGGTCACCGCGCTGGTGCTGAGCGCGGGCGGCATGATCGTCCTGTACTGCACGCCGCTCTACCGGCACGTCATGACGAACGGCCGGCTGCACGCGGCCGTGCACGTGCACTTCCTGCTGTCGGGCTGCCTGTTCGCCTGGGTGATCGCCGGGCCCGACCCGGCCCCGCGCCGCCCGTCCGTGGTGGCCCGGCTGGTGGTGCTGGGGGTGGCGATCGCGGCGCACAGCGGGCTGTCCCAGCTCATGTACGCCGGGATCGCCGTGGACCTGCCCGTGCCCGAGGAGCAGCGGCGCGGCGCCGCCGAGATCATGTACTACGGCGGCGACCTCGCCGAGCTACTCCTGGCCCTCGCCCTGGTGGCCGGGTGGCGCCCCCACCCCGCGGCACGACGGCGGGTGGCCGGCACCGGCAGGCCCGGCCAGGACAGCCCGTTCTTCCGCGACGCGGACACGGTCGCCGCCGCCCTGCTCGCCGCCCCTGACCAGGCGAAGCAGCCGCGGTGGCCGTCGTTCGCGCAGAGGAGGCGAGGCGGCCGCGGTGCCGGCGTCCGGCCCTGAGAGCACCACGCTGAGGCGGTGGCCGTCGCCCTGCCCTGAGAGCACGGTGGGGAGGCGGCGGGCGCCACCTCGTCCGGCCGGGCCTCCCCGACCGGCCGTCTTCGACCGGCCCTGCAAGGTGGGCCGTTTGAGCGGGCAGGAAGGTGGGCCGTTTGAGCGGGCAGGGGCAGGGCAGATGACCGCGACCAGCAGGTGAGCTGCCGGCGCTGGACGCACATGCCCGTTGCGGCACAGCCGGGACCCGAGCGGAGGAGGTTCGTGATGCGTCTGCCCGTCGCCCGCGGCCCGATCACGGCCGAGCTCTTCGCCCGCCTCGGCGGCCCGCCGGGAGAGCTGGACCCGCCGCTGGTCACCCCGCCACCGGCCGCGGCACTCGACGACGGCGACCTCCAGCTCGCCCTGTTCGCCTGCTACGAGCTGCACTCGCGCGGCTTCGACGACGTGGACGACCTCTGGGAGTGGCAGCCGTCGCTGCTGGCCACCCGCCGCGAGCTGGAGCGCTCCCTGGAATCCGCGCTCGCGCTCGCCGTCGCGCGCCCGCCGGCCGTTCCGCCGCAGGACGTCCGCCACGCGCTGGCCGAGCTGGTGGCCAAGGACGAGGCGAGCGCCCCCTCGCCGGCGGCCCAGCTCCAGCGCGAGGCCGACCTGGGACGGTACCGCGAGCTCGTCGTACACCGCTCGATCCACCACCTGAAGGACCCGCACACGTGGGCGCTCCCGCGCCTGCCCGGTGACGCCGAGGCGGCCCTGCCCGTCGACCACGGCGGCGGGGCGCAACTGTTCAGAGCCACCATGAGAGGGCTCGGCCTGGACGACACCTACGGCGCCTACCTGCCCGACGTGCCCGGGATCACGCTGGCCGTCTCGAACGTCATGTCGTTGTTCGGGCTCCACCGGCGGCTGCGCGGCGCGCTGTCGGGACACCTCGCGGCGCTGGAGCTGACCTCCTCACCGCCCGGCCACCACACCGCCCTCGACCTCTGCGCCGGCCTGGCCGCCCAGGAGCCGTCGCTGGCCGGCGACATCCTGCACGGCGCCGCCTGCGCCCTGGCCCTCGAACGCCGCTGGGCGGAGCACGTCATGGATTGCTGGCGGCACGGCCTCAGCTCCCTGGAGATCCGGGAACCGGTGAGGCACGACGACCCCGAAGGGGAGACGGTGGCGGCGACGAGCTGAGGCCGGTTCCCCGGCGTTCGGCGGGGTGGACCAGCCGTTCCGGGGGAGGGGATCAGCCGTTCGGCGGAGGGGATCAGCCGTTCGGTGGGGCCGGGATCTCAGCCGCCGATTCATGACATCGGCTGATGTGCGCTCTGATGCCGGATTGCGAGGCTGGCGACCTCCGATCCGAAGGGGAGCGAACCACATGCCAGAAGCGAACCAGCCCGCCACGAACCCCGCGATGAGCCGCCGCGGGATGCTGACCGCCGCGGGCGCCACCGTTCTGGGCGCGGGGATGACAGGCGACGCGTCGGCGGAATCAGCGGGCACGGCAGGAACCGCGGGAACAGCGGGAACGGGCGCGGCGGGGGCGACCGGCGTAGCAGGGGAGACGGGATTCGGGCCGGTGACCGTACGTCCCGGCGACCCCCGCTACGACAACCTCCTGCGCGGCAACAACTTCCGCTTCGCCGGCACGCCGGACGAGATCCGCGTGGTCGCATCGACCGACCAGGTGGTGCGCGCCGTGTCGGACGCCATCCGGTCCGGCCGGCGGATAGCGGCGCGCAGCGGCGGGCACTGCTTCGAGAACCTCACCGCCGACCCGGCGATACGGATGCTCCTGGACCTCTCCCCGATGAACGAGGTCGGCTACGACGCCCGCCGCAGAGCGTTCACCGTGCAGCCCGGAGCCACCCTCGGCGAGGTGTACCGGACGCTGCTGAAGGGCTGGGGCGTGACGATCCCCGGCGGCGGCTGCCCGGAGGTGGGCGCCGGCGGCCACTTCGCGGGCGGCGGGTACGGGCCGCTGTCCCGCCGGTACGGCTCAGTGGTGGACCACCTGTACGGCGTGGAGGTCGTGGTGGCCGGCCGCGACGGCACCGCCCGCGCGGTGGTCGCCACCCGCGAGCCCGACGACCCCAACCGCGACCTGTGGTGGGCCCACACCGGCGGTGGCGGCGGCAACTTCGGTGTGGTCACCCGGTACTGGCTGCGCTCGCCCGGCGCCGGCGGCGCCGACCCGTCCCGGCTGCTGCCGCCGGCGCCGCGGCACATGCTGCAGCACGTGGTCATCTGGCCCTGGGAGCACATGACCGAGCAGGCCCTCACGGGGCTGCTGCGCAACTTCGGGACCTGGCACGAGCGCAACAGCGCGCCCGGCTCCCCGTACGCCGGTCTGTACGGGGTCCTCCAGCCGTCGCACCGCGCGGGTGGAACCGTCATGCTGGTCGCGCAGATCGACGCGGACCTCCCCGGCGCCGGCGGCATGGTGGACGACTTCATCTCCGCGGTGACCGCCGGCGTCGACCTCACACCCGCGCTCGACCTCCGGCGGACGATGCCGTGGCTGCACCGGATGACCTGGCCGGGCAGCGGCGAGCCAGGCGACGTGATCGTCCGCCGCTACAAGATCAAGGCCGGCTACCTGCGCCGCTCGTTCACCGAGACCCAGCTCGCCGCCGTCTACCGCAACCTGACGAACCCCACCGGCGGGCAGGGCTCCGGCATGCTGCTCGTCGGCTACGGCGGCCAGGTACGCGCGGTGGAGCCGGGCGCCACCGCGATCGCCCAGCGGGACGTGATCATGAAAGCGGTCTACCAGACCGTCTGGGCCGACGAGGCCGACGACGCGGCCAACCTCGCCTGGGTGCGGGGCTTCTACCGCGACGTGTACGCCGGCACCGGCGGCGTGCCCGTGCCCGGCGAGGTCGACGACGGCTCCTACATCAACTACCCCGACACCGACCTGGCCGACCCGGCGTGGAACACCTCGGGCGTGCCCGCGCACACGCTCTACTACAAGGACAACTACCCCCGCCTCCAACGGGTGAAGGCCCGCTGGGACCCGCGCAACGTCTTCCGCCACGCGCTGTCCATCGAACCGCCCCGGGCAGGCTGACCGGGCGGCGGGCGCGTGGCGGCTGGACCGGCAGGCGGAGACGTCCAGCGGGGCAGAGCGGCACGAACGGCCCTGCTAGAAGGCGGTGAACATGCGCGGCCCGCCGGACAGCCGCGCGGCCTCCTCCCGCGCCACAGCAGGAGACACCTTCGGCGGCGTCCGCCTGATCTCCGCCTCCAGCTCCGCCACCACCGTCTCGGCCTGCTGCCTGAGCCGCCGCCTGTAGTGCCCCAGGTCCTCGCCGAACCTCCTGGCGACCGGCCCGATCCACACCGCGTCGCCGGAGAAGAGCTCGAACGGCTCGTCCAGCGCCGCCCGGAGCGTGGCGAGGTGCTGCTCGACCTTGACCAGTGCCTGTTGCAGGGCGGTATAGCGGGGATTGTCCACCGGGACCTCGGTCATCGTGGCCAACCCATCCTGGCGTTACGGGTACGGCGGGGGCCTGGTGATGGAGTATGGGGGCGGCGGGGCAGACGTTCGGAACGGAGACGATCGCGATGGCATCGGTGTGGCGTTGCGCGATTGCCGTGGGCGGTGTGGTTGTTCTGGCCGGTTGCTCGACGGCCGATCGGGGGCCGACGGTGGAGCAGGCGGGGCGTACGCTTCAGGAGCACATCACCGAGTTGATGGAGTCGGTGGATCCGGAGGAGACGGTGGTGACCGATTCTGGGGGGAAGGATGTGGCTTGCGGGGCGGACGGGGTGAAGCGTACCTATGGAGTTAAGTCCACTTTCTCCAGATTTGATGACAACCTCATCGCCGAGATGGCCGGAAGGCTCGGCACGAGGTGGGGCTACGAGGTGCACGACCCCTACAAGCCGGGTCTGCCCAAGACAACGCTCAAGCTCGCCTCGTCCCGCACCAGTATCACTGTGGAGACGCTCAGCGACCACGAGGCAGTGGCTACGGGCGAAACGGACTGCATCCCGCGCGGATAGTTCGGACACGATCACTCTCCGATCAGAACCTCTTTAAGGTCGGGATCGATCGTGGCCAGGTAGTTCTCCACGTTCTCCCGATCTCCGGAAAACCTCGTGGACGCCGCTGCGGTCACCTTTCCCAGCGTGCGGCGGTCGGCTTGATCATCGACACTGCCGTTCTCCTTCAGCCAGGTCAAGAACGCCGTCATCGCCTGTGGGTTCTCGTCGATCTCCGAGGACGGCCGCAGCCGCCCCTGCTCAGCGGCGATGAGCGGGTCGGTCGGAGGCTTGAACTCCACGGGTGGGTCCTTCAAGGTGTAGCCCTGCGCGACGAGCCCGGCAGCGATCTCGTAGAGGGCTGCACGCGCCTGCTCAAACTCCTGTCTCTTGACGTCCGGCATCCGGAGCTCGGATTCCATCGCGGCTGCGACGCCGTCCTTGAGTCCCCAGCTGAGGAACATCCATCCCCGCCGCCGCAGGCAGTCCTCCTGCGGAGGGAAGGAACAGCATCCCCGTATCCATTCCCTTGTCCAGCACTTGGCCGAAGCGTTCGACTTCCTCCTGGTCCCTGAGGTCCGCGGTACCACGGACGGCTTTCATCGCGGCGAACTGAATGCCCGCGACCGTGCCCAGCCGCGCGAAGACCTGCTCGACCGCAGTCTGCTGCTGCCGCTGGTTCGGAGGAGGGAAGGCCAGCAGATGCCGATCCGCGCGCACGCCCGCCTCGAAGAGCCGCTGAGTAAGCGCCGCCATGCCCTTGTTGAACGGCTCCATGTGAGCGTTGGTGTCCGTGAACGTCTTCATGAATCGATAGCTGTCCGTCAGAGACAGGCGGAACCTCGGAGTCGTTCCAACAAGTTTGTCGTCGAACCCGCCGAACCGGCTCGGAAGTTGCGAGTTGGGATCCAGAAAGGCTGCGCCCGCGGCGAACTCCGTGGCATACGCCCCGGCGATCTCCGCGAAATACCTCCGCATAGCATCGTTCTTCATCAGCCCAGGCCCTTGCGTGATCACCTGGAACGCGAACGCCGCAGCCCCCTCACCATGCGCCCCGTCCCTCTCGTCATACACCCCCGAAGCCGCCGCCAGCACCCGCCCGAACGCATCGCCGGCATCCGGATCGCCCGACACCAGCGCGCTCAACCCGGCGAGGTCCGTCACCGCGGCCCGGGCCGCCGTGGGGTCGTGCGACAGGGCGGCGAGGAACCGCCCGGTGACGTCCGCCCGCCCGGTGGCCGTCAGGTGACGCCGGGCCACGGCGGTGAGCCACTGCGTCGGAAAGGCGCCCGCGCTGACGAGCCAGGACAGCGACTCGGAGTCGATGCCCTCTCCGCCCCGCTCGAGGTCGCTCATGACCTTGGGGAAGCGGGGATCGGGGGGAGAGGCGGTGGTGGCGGCGGCGAACAGCCGGCTGAAGTCGCCGAGGAGCTGCTTCTCCTCCGGCCCCGTGCGGAGGCCGGGGGCGGCGGGCCCGAACAGGTCGAGGATGTCCTTGGGCAGTGCCATGGTCCCGGATGTCCCGAGCCGGCCGAAGAAGGCCGCGGCGAAGTCGGGGTCGTCCTTGTGCGCCAGCACGCGCTCCATCAGCTCCCTGAGGCGCTGCACGGCCTCGTTCGGCAGCGGGCTGCTCATGCCGTGCTCGGCCGCCTGGACGTACTGCAGGTGGAGCGCGCCCAGGGCGGCGCCTTCGCGCCGGGACTCCTCCGGGGTGGCGTACGGCATCGTGGCCTCGTCGTAGGTCACGATGCCCGGCGTCCAGCCGGGGACACGCCTGCGGATGGCGGCGTTGCGGGCCCGCAGCTTCGGCACCTGCCCGCGCACCCAGCGCTCGACCTCCACGAACGGCGTCAACGTCAGCGTGCCGACCCCCAGGCGCGTCAGCTCGGCCCTGATCGCCTGGGTCTGCTCGGCGACGTCGATGCAGGCGCGGTCCATGGCGGCGACGAAGCCGTCCATGCGCGCGGGGTCGATCCCCGACACCTCGGGGTTCCACGGGCCATGCGGATGAGCCACGCGTCGCTACCTCCCTCGGCCCCGGAGACGCGGGCCCGGGCCGGACCGTACGAGGTCCCAACTTTCCCACAGGTACGCCCGACGCACGCCGCCTTACGACTTTCCGGGCGGTGTCCTGGAGGGTGGCGGCAGTCTGTGAGAGATGGCTCGATCGACGAGGCGGGCGCACCCGGCCACGGCCTGGCGCCGAGGGCGGCCGTGGCCGGGCGCTGCCGCGTGGCCCCGATCTCAGCCGCGCGGACCGGCGTACCTGATGCTCGGCTGTGGCGGCGTGGTCATGCCGTGGCCCAGGAAGTAGTCCACGTTGCTGGACTGCAGGTATCCCTTGAGGGTCAGCCCGTTCCGGTAGGCCGGGTTGTGCGCCAGGGTGTAGAGGCGGGTGCCGGTCGGCCTGTCGGTGGTGAGGATGACCAGTTCGTCGAAGGCGGCGCTGGTCAGCACCACTTCCTCGCGCCAGTCGCCCAGGATGTCGCCCACCAGGTGCGGGTAGACGGAGTTGCCCAGCGCGGTGACCGCGCCGTGGCCGGAGGCGGTCACCACGCGGGGCAGCGCCCAGGGCTGGGCCGGGGCGGACGGGTCCCACTTCTCGATGCGGGCGTCGCGCCGGTCGGGGAAGGGGTCGGCGTTGAACAGTTCGCGCAGCGGGTCGCCGTCCCACCACACGCCCATGTGCGGCCAGGGCTGCTTGGTGGTGTCCGGCTCGGCGAGCCGGTTCGTGGCGGCGTTGTGGAGGCCGTTGGGCCTGCCCTGCTCGTAGTTGACCTTGCCGTTGATCGACCAGGTCTCCATGCCGGGGAAGCGGGGGTCGATGTCGGCGACCATGCCGCGGCCCGCGTCGGCGCCGGGAGTGTCGGTGCCGTGCTTCCAGATCATGGCGCCGGTGGCGGCGTCGTAGTAGTAGTCGAGCAGCCCGCCGGGGTGGTCCTGCTGGATGCCGTACCCCTCCAGCCCCGGCCGGGCGGGGTCGATGTCGGCGACGAACCAGCGGTCGCCGTGGATGATCCCCTGCGGGGCGAGGCTGTAGCGCAGGGTGCCGTCGCCGTTGAGCAGGAACCCGATCTCGCCGACCTCGTCCTTGCCGTCGCCGTCCACGTCCACGATGCGGGTGTTGTGGCCGTCCGGGAGGTCCTGGTCGCCGCGCAGGAACTTCCACTGGTTCGTCAGCGAGCGGCCGTCGTACTTCCAGGCGGAGTACATGAGGTTGAAGCCGCCGTTGCCGATGCGGTTCTTCATGTACGCGACCAGGCTGGGGGTGGTGCCGTCGAGGTGGCCGACGCCGAAGCGGGCGTACATCGGCCCGTCGGAGAGGTAGTCGTCCGGCACCGGGGCGACCGCCTTGGGGGCGCCGGTCCGGCCGTCGAGGACGGCGATGGACTGGCGGACGGCGTCGCTCTCGGCGTGCTTGCTGCCGTCCCCGAACGTGACGCCGTCGGCGACGCGCACGGCGACCTCGGCCCGGCCGTCGCTGTCGAGGTCGTAGACCGTGACCCCGTCGTTGTGGCCGACGTCGATGGTGGCCGAGCCGCCTTCGATGTTGTTCT
The DNA here is from genome assembly GCF_041950525.1 of Nonomuraea sp. GTA35. Taxonomy (NCBI): domain Bacteria; kingdom Bacillati; phylum Actinomycetota; class Actinomycetes; order Streptosporangiales; family Streptosporangiaceae; genus Nonomuraea; species Nonomuraea sp. GTA35. Next base: position 144,919 of record NZ_JBGNUV010000011.1, read on the forward strand.
GGTTCGTGCTGTTGGGTCCCAGGTCCATCTCCCACAGGAACGTGCCGTCGCCGCGGTAGGCCTCCAGCTTCTGCGGCGCGGTCTGGCGGTCCAGCACGTAGTCGTAGGCGCCGTCGCCGTCCAGGTCACCGACCCAGACGAACTTGATCGGCCCGCCCGGGCGCAGCGGCACCCGCACCACCGGCTCGACCGCGTGGCCGGCCGCCAGGGTGAACGCCCTGCTCGGGGCCTGCGGCCGGCGGTCGAGCACCGGCCGTACCCGGTAGCGGTTGGTCCTGCTCAGGTCGGCGGTGGCGTCGACGTGGTTGGTGCCGCCGGTCAGGGGCTTGCGGTTGAGCTTGCGGTACGGCCCGCCGTCGGTGGACCGCTCGACGTCGAAGCCGATGCCCTCCGGATCGAGCCCGAGCAGGCGCCAGCTCACCAGCACCTCCCGCTCGCCCGACCGCACGGCCACCACACCGCGATCGAGCCGCTCCATGACCCGCGCGTCCGGGCCTCTGCCGGTGGCCCCGGCCTGCGCCAGGGCCGGCGCGGACGCCGTCGCGCCCAGGGCCAGGCCGGTGAGGACGCAGAGCGTCAGCGCCTTCAGGCGGCGGGTCCTGCCGCGTCGATCTCGTGCCGTCATCGCCATGGGGGACTCCCGTCGGATAGGCGGAATCTCAACGAAACGGCCCGGAGTTGAACCGTTTACTATCAGACGGAATAGCAGCATGAGCCTAGATGCCTGTCAATAGGGCTCCAAGCGATGGAAACGGTTTATCAGCGATGCGCGACATGAACCTGTTGCACGAAGGGATCTCAATCGTTAGCCCGCCGTGGCTAGGCTCTCCGCCATGGGCCTCGCCTCGATTCCGAGCCCCGCCCAAGGGGCCTGGGACATCGGATTCATCCCGATCCGGGCCTACGCCCTGTGCTTCATCGTCGCGATCGGCTTCGGCATCTGGCTGAGCGAGCGCCGCTGGCGCGCCCGCGGCGGCGAGCAGGGCCTGATCAACGACATCGCGTTCCCCGCGGTGATCTTCGGGCTGATCGGCGCCCGCCTCTACCACGTCATGACCGACTGGCAGACCTACTTCGGCCCGCGCGCGATCAAGGAGCCCCACCAGGCGCTGTTCATCTGGGAGGGCGGGCTCAGCATCTGGGGTGCGGTCGCCCTGGGAGGCGTGGGCGTGTGGCTGGCCTGCCGCCGCCGGGGGCTGTCCCTGGGCGCCGTGGCCGACACGGTCGCGCCCGGCATCGCGTTCGGGCAGGCGATCGCCCGCTGGGGCAACTGGTTCAACCAGGAGCTGTACGGCAGCCCCACCACCCTGCCGTGGGGCCTGGAAATCGACCGGGCGCACGGCGGCGAGCCGGGCGTGCTCTACCACCCGACGTTCCTGTACGAGTCGCTGTGGGCCACGGCGCTCGGCTTCGCGCTGGTCCTGGCCGGCCGGCGGTTCACGCTGCGCCACGGCCGGCTGTTCGCCCTCTATGTCGCCGGCTACACGTTCGGGCGGTTCTGGATCGAGGGGCTGCGGATCGACCCGGTCGGCGGGGTGGACCACGCGGTGCTGTTCCTGGGGCTGCGGATCAACCAGTGGACCTCGATCCTGCTGTTCGCCGGCGCGCTGGTCTACCTCTGGGCGACCCGCGACAAGGACAGCGAGGAGGTCGTGGTGGCGCGGGCGGGCTGACGCCGCCCGCTCCTGTGGTAGCCCGTCACCGACGGCTCCCGGCGCCGGCGTGCGCTCCAACATGATCACCCAGCACACGAGGACGCCCCCGGCCGCTTCCCGCGGCAGGGGCGCCCTCATGGGGTGGGCAATCGATCCCCTGGATCCGTACTCCTACCCAGCGGATCCAGTTTGTATGCATTTGTCCGTTTTGGGTTATTTGGGTCGGCCGCTGTCACCCGTCGCGGTGGTCCTCGCCGGGGCAGAAGGTCGGGCGGCTGTTCTTGACCGAGCGCAGGTTGTCCAGGCTCATCCAGCCGTGGGTGTTGGTGCCCTTGACGCGGGCGAACACCCAGTGCTTGCCGTACCTGTTCAAGGTCCAGCAGTGGAAGTAGAGGACCTGGCCGGCGCGTAGCCTGGCGACGTTCCCGCAGGCGGCGTACGGGGCGGTCTTGAGGTTGAAGGAGCCCTTCATGACGCCCGAGCCGTGGTCGACGTTCACCGTTCGCGGCGCCGGGCAGCCGGGCATGGTGGCGGCCGATGCGGCCGGAGCGCTCAGCAGGGTCGCCGTCAGCGCGCCCCCCAGCGCCAGCGCCCCGATGGTCTTCGACGAGAGTTTCATGCTTTCTCCCCGTTCGCATGATCCAGTTGTTGCGAGGACCGTAGGGGGGAGCCCTTGCCGATCTCTTGCATCCGGCTTTCCGGCACGGCCGGCGAACGGGCCGGAGGGGCGGCGCCGCCCCCCGGCCCGTCGCGAGCCGTCGGTCAGAACGTGCCGGTCGTGGTGCCGGCGCTGCCGCTCGCCGGCGTCGTGAGCACGGAGTTGCCGCCGGGCTGCCACTGGTCGGCGGTGTCGGGGAAATTCGCCTCCTGTCGCCTGACGCACTTCCACTCGACCGTGGTGCCCGGCGGGAGCTTGCCGATCGTGCCCGTCCAGGTGGGGTAGGCGGCCGGTGACAGCTTGACCGCCGAGGCCACCGACCACGCCCCGAGCTGCGGGGCGCTGCCGACCGCGTAGACCGACTGGCCGGGTGTGGTGGTGCCGTTGTGGCAGGTGAACGTGGCCGACACGGGCGCCTGGCCGAGCGTGAACGCGAACGTCTTGGCCGTCGTGACGGCCGTGCCCGCCGACTTGGCGACGACGAGGTTGCCGCCCGCATTGTACCAGCCGCTGGCCGCCGCGTCGAAGGCGGCCTTGGTGGCGTGCTGGGTGAGCGGGGCGCCGTTCAGCGTGACGGCCGAGGCCTGGGTGTCGGTGACGAGCTCGACGACGTTCTGCCTGCTGGCCGGAGCGCCGGGGTAGGCGCCGCTGGAGGCGGCCACCGTGACGGTCGCGGTGCCGCCGGTGAGCTGCTGGCTGATCTGCGTCGTCCGGACGGCACCGGTCCGGTACCCCGTCGAGGCCCCGTCGTCCTCGTAGAGCGTGAAGCTGGTGGCGGCGGCGTCGGGGTGGACGCGGGCGATCAGCTCGTTCCTGGTGGTGGCGTCCGTCCGCTTGCCCGTGACGTTCATGGTCCTGTCGTCCACGTGCATCTTGGGCAGGATCGCGCCCGCCCGGGCGAAGGCCGGCAGCCGGAAGACGCCGTTCACCCACAGCGGCCGGCCGGTGAACCACTGGCCGGTGCTGGTCAGCTTCTCGCCCGTGGCGTAGTCGTACCAGGTGCCGGCGGGGAGGTAGACGTCCCGCTCGCGCTCGCCCGCGCCCGCCACCACCGCGACCAGCAGGTCGCGGCCGATGAGCTTCTCGTGGCCGGCCTCGCGCAGGTTCGGGTCGTTCTGGTGGTAGTACGCGGGCGGCGGGACGACGGGCTCGCCGAACAGGTGGGCCCGGTGGGCCAGCGAGTAGTAGTAGGGCGTCAGCTCGTAGCGCTGCCGGAGGTTGGCGAGGTTGCTGGCCGTATGGCCGATCTTGTCCGGTGAGGTCTGCGCGCAGTTGCACAGGTTCTCGGTGTGCGGGCGGATGGGGACCTCGAACCAGGCGCCGTTGGCGAACCACTGCGTGTAGAGCTCGTTCAGGTCGGAGTTCAGCATCTCCCTGCGGAAGCCGCCGATGTCGGAGCCGTAGTAGTCGATGCCCGACATCGACATGTGCAGCTGCGCGTTCTGCTGCTGGGCCAGCGCGGTCAGCCTGGAGCCGATGTCGGCCGACCACATGGCCACGCCGTGCCGCTGCATGCCCGCCGCGCCGGAGCGGGCCAGCATGAACGGGCGCTTGGAGCCGGAGGCGTAGCCGCGGGCGATGCTCTCGGCCCATTTGAGGTTGTAGACGTTGTGGTAGTCGGCGTGGGCGTGCTTGCCGGGCAGCACGCCGGCGGTCCAGTCGCCGGCGTCGTACATCTCCGGCTCGCCGAGGTCCAGCCAGTGGCCCTGCACCCCGGCGTCGATCAGCGGCCGGCGCTTGACGGCGTGCCAGTGGTCGCCGGCGGCGTCCTGGGTCCAGTCGATCATGCCGCCCCGGCCCCACCAGTCGTTGGTGGTCAGGTACGCGGGCGCGCACGCCGCGCACCCGGCCCGGACGAGATACCCGCGGGAGGCCAGGTCGGCGTGCTCGGGCAGGTTCCTGCCGACGTAGGACTCCTCGATCGTCATCAGGCCGACGCCCTTGTTCGCCTGGAAGTCGGCGATGGTGGCCGACGGGTCGGGGAAGGCGGCGGTGTCCCAGGTGAGGGAGCCCATCCTGGTGTTGTCGGAGCCGGCCGTCACCCCGCCGAACCACGGCAGGTCGAGGACGAAGCCGTCCACCGGGAACTTCGCCGCGCGCAGCCCGGAGAGCCGGTTGTCGATCTCGGCCCAGTTGTCGTAGCCGAACTCCGACACCCACATCCCGAACGCCTTCTTCGGCGGCACCGGCGGCCGGCCCGTCAGCTCCATGTAGTCCTTGCGCAGGTCGGGCAGGTCGGGGCCGGTCATCGTGTACCACCTGAGCTGGTCGCCCCAGGTGTCGACCGTCCACAGGTCGCCGGTCAGGTTCCACTCCTGCTTGTAGACCTGGTCGAGCAGCAGCCCGTAGTTGAGGTTCGCGGCGCCGACCGCGAACAGGACCGGGATCTGGGCGTTGCCCACCGGGCCGTTGTCGCCGTCGTAGACCATGGCGTTGCCGTACGGGCCGCCCGGGGTGCGGGTGCGGCCCACCCAGTCGCCGTCGGCGCTGCCGCCCGTGAAGAACTGCTCGCCCAGCCCGTACGCGTGCTGCATCGAGCCCTTGGTGATCGTCAGGCCCTTCCACGCCTGGGCCAGGTTGCGCGGGCACGCCTCGTACAGCAGCCGGGCCGGGTCGGACACCTTCACGCACAGCGTCCCGGCCGTCACCTCGACCTTCATAGCCGCCGTGGTGAGGGTGTGGCCCGACTGGTTGAAGCTGGAAGGCCCGGTGTAGTCCGTCTTGGCCACCTGCGGCGTGGTGAACAGGGGCGAGCCGGTGCCCGGGGACGTGCCGCCGGCCAGCTCGAAGTGCACCAGGTCGTCGTCCAGGAACTCGACGATCAGGTAGGTGGAGCCGCTGGTGAACTGCACCCGCTGGACCGCCGCCACGGCGGGCGGCGCGACCAGCAGCGGCAGGAACAGGGCGGTCAGGAGGACGATCGCACGTGTTGTCATGGCCGGGCCACCACCAGGTTGTCGAGGTTGATCCCACCGGTGTTCGAGGCGTCGTACGCGATCTTGACGGTGTGGGCGCCGGCGGTGAGCGAGGTGGTCAGCGTGGCCGTGCCCCAGGTGTCCCAGTCGGGCAGGGCGGGCAGCGAGAGCGTGCCCGCGGCGACGCCGTCCACGTAGACCGTCCGGGTGGCGGCCACCGTGGTGGAGTAGCGGAACGCGAGCCGGTGGCTGCCCGCCGCGTCCGCCTTGACGTGGAACGTCACCGCGTCCCCGGAGGTGGCGAAGCCGTCGGTGAAGCCGGTTCCGGTGTAGCCGGCGTGGTCGGTGTTGGTCGAGGTGCCGGTGCCGGTGGCGAACTCGGACTCGTAGGCCGCCTTGTCCACGCCGTTGAGCGTGACGGTGCGGCCGGCGGCGGCGCTCGCCAGCTTGACGTGGGTGAGCTGCTGCACCGGGTCCCACCACCAGCCCTCGGCCGCGGCCTTGAGCGCGGCGAGGCTCGCCCGCGCGGTCGCGCCGGTCACCGAGGCCGGCTTCGTGCTCGCGACCTGCAGCGTGCTGGTCGTGGTGAGCGCGGGCACCGTGACGGCCACCGTGTGCGCGGCCCAGTTCTCGGCCGAGGTGATCGTGCGGGTGGCGTTCGCGGAGTCCTCGAAGTAGGCGTACGACGTCGAGCCCGAGGGATAGATGCGGAAGGTCAGGTTCGGGTACGTGTCCACGCTGTTGCCGATCTCGCCGCCGAGCTGGTAGTCGGCGTTGAGGTTGAGCGGCACGATCGCGCCCGGCCTGGCGTGGACCGGGATGGTGTCGAGGGCGGCGTGGTAGGTCTTGGTGCCGGGCCCGGTGAAGCGGCCCCCGTTCCACAGGTCGTACCACTCGCCCGCCGGCAGGTAGACGTTCTTGGCGGTGGCGCCCTGCGTGGTGATCGGCGCCACGAGGAGCTGCGAGCCGAACAGGTACTGCTGGTCGTTCCCCGCCGCCGCCGCGTCGCCGGGGAAGGCGAAGCTCATGGCCCGCATCATCGGCACGCCCGTCGTGGAGCTCGCCTTGGCCTCGGTGTAGAGGTACGGGATCAGGTTCATCCGCACGTTGGCGAACTTGCGGAAGGTGGGCACCACACTCGTGTTCCCGGTGCGGGCCTGGACGTTCCACGGCGTGCGGGCCTCCGAGACGCCGGGGCTGGCCTTCTCCGAGTGGTACTGCATGATCGGCGAGAACGTGGCCTGCGCCGCCGAGCGCAGGTACAGCTCGGCGCCGGGGAAGTCGCCGGTGAACCCCGCCAGGTCCCACGCCGTGTACGGCACCCCCGACTGCCCCGCGCTGAGCTGGGCCCGCACCGCCTCCTGGAAGGCGGTGAAGCTGGAGTTCTGGTCACCCGCCCAGAAGATGGACGTGGTCTGGGCGCCCGTCGTGCCCGCCCGGCTGAAGATCGTGCCGCCGGGCTTCTTGCCCTTGACGTAGGCGTTGTAGGCGCCGGTATAGCTGCCCGGGTAGGCGTTGTGCATCTCGTCGCCCTTGCGGCCGTCGGCGAACTGCACGCCCCTGCCGAACACGGCCTCGCTGCCGTCGGTCTTGAAGCCGTCCACGCCGACCTCGTCGAGGAGGTAGTCGCGCTTGCTCATCCACCAGTTCGCCGCGGCCGCGCTGGTGAAGTCGGGGATCATGCTGTCGCCGAACCACTGGCCGGTCGGGATGCGGTAGGGGCCGTTGGTCGCGTTCCTGGCGACGTATCCCTGCGCCTGCGCGTACGCCTTGTCGTTGAGGTGCTGCTGCGGCGCGGTGGGCGGGTTGCTGTCGAAGTTCTCCTTGAACACCGGGATCTGCCAGAGGATCATCCTGATGCCCTTGCTGTGCGCGTTCGCGACCATGGCCTTCGGGTCCTGCCACGCGCTGCCCGCCGGGAACGTCAGGTCCGCGTACGCCAGCTTGCCGCTGCCCGGCTTGGCCGTGTACGTGGCGCCGTGCCAGACGTAGAACGTGGCCTCGTCGCTCCACTGCTCCAGCACCATCGCGGTGTGCGGGATCTTGTACGTCTCCACGTTCGCCAGCTCGGCGGTCACCTCGGCCTGGGTGTTCCACTCGTTGGCCGACATCCACACCCCGAACGCCCACTTCGGCGGGAGCTGGGGCCGCCCGGTGACCGCCGTGTGGTCGTCCACGATCTCGGCCGGGGTGCCGGCGAAGAAGTGGTAGTCGAGCGTCGAGTCCAGCCCGCCGCCGGTGTCCACGGTGAAGCCGGCCAGGTCGCTCAGGTGCGTGCCCAGATTGAAGATCGCGTAGCGGGTGCCGGTGACGTGCACGCCGTACCCGGCCGAGTTCAGGAAGAACGGCACGCTCAGGTACGTGCGCCGGGTGGCGCCCTGGTCCCGGTACTGGTTGTAGACGTAGTTGTGCACGTCGGTGCCGCGCTGGTCGAGCCGGTCGTAACGCTCGCCGAAGCCCTCGAAGCGCTCGCCGGGCGGCGACAGGAAGTGGTCCTCGATCTTCGTGATCGTGGTGGCGCCGTCGCTGGCCCAGCCGATGTTGCGGAACGTGGCGGGGTCGTACTGGCGGGTGATCAGCGTCGTGCCGTCGCCCTTGTAGACCGACAGCCGGTACGGCGACTTCTGGATCTTCAGGACGAGCGAGCTCGTGGCGATCGTCACCGTGCTCGCCGAGTTCGTCACCGTGTATCCGGAGACACCGGAGATGTTCAGACCTGAGCCGCTGGGGGCGATCTGCGTGCGGAACCGGTCGAGCGCGGGGAAGGCGAAGCGGATCTTCGGCGTGAAGCTCCCCGCGCTGTCACCGGTCGTCACGTCCACCGACGTGCCGTTGTTCACGAACCCCGTCACGTCCGTCACCGTGCTCCACGAGGTGACCGTGAACGCGAACGGGCCGGTGCTCTTCTGCCCGCCCCCGTTCACGTCGGCGTGGACCGTGTAGGAGATCCGGTCGCCGCGGGCGAACGGGCCGAGACCGATCCTCCAGTAGCTGTTGTTGCCGCTGTTGTGGTCCCAGGCGGCGCCCACCGGGGTCTGGGCCACCCCGTTCCTGGTCCAGGTGACCCAGACGGTCTGGCCGGGCTCGACCGGCCAGGTCGTCGCGTTGATCTGGACCGGCTCCCCGGCCATCGGGTCGCGCGGGATCCGTTCGGTGGGCTCGCTGGAGTAGAGGTCGTCGATTCCGGTCGGGTTGTGGTGAACGCCGTCCAGGGCGTACGCGGGGGCGGTGACCAGGGACGCGAGCAGGACGAGCGCCATGACGGTGGCGACCGACCGTAACCGGCTCATGGGGTGGGCTCCTCTCAAACGGTGAACACGGGGGAGAGACGGGTCCAGTGCTCCGCCGCGCACAACACGGGCGGGCGGTCGAGCGGTGCGGGCAGGCTCGCCGTCCGCCCGCCGGCCAGCTCGCGCCCGGTCCAGACGTCGACCCAGCCGCCCTCCCTCCCAGGGAGGTAGACGGACGCCTCGGTGATACCGGGCTCCGTCACGGGCGCGACCAGCAGCGCGTCGCCGAGCTGGTACTGCAGCGGATGCCGCCACACCTCCGGGTCGTCCGGATGGTCGAAGAACAGGCCGCGCATCAGCGGCGCCCCGCCGGCCGTCGCCGCCCGCGCCTGCTCGGCCAGGTACGGCACCAGCCGCTCCCGCAGCTCGGCCAGCCGCCGGAACACCGGGACGACCCGCTCGTCCCCGGTCTGGGCGGCCACGTTCCAGGGCGTGCGATCCCTGATGGGCGTGCGGTGGTGGTTGAACTCGGAGTGGTACTGCATGATCGGCATGAAGGCCGAGGCTCCCGCCGCCCGCAGGTACAGCTCGGCGTCCGGCACCGGCCCCGAGAAGCCGGCCAGGTCCCACCCCCAGTAGACGATCCCGCAGGCCGAGGCCGTGATCCCGGCCCTGATCGAGGAGCGGAACGCCTCCCAGGTCGAGTCCTCGTCGCCCGCCCAGAAGGCGCCGTGCGGCTGCGAGCCCGCGAACCCGGCCCGGCTGAACGTCACCGGCGCCTTGCCGCAGGCACGCAGCAGGTCGCCGAACGCGCGGGCGTAGTGCACGGGGAACAGCCCGTTGCCCGCCGCGCCGTCACGCCCGTCGGCGTACCGCAGGTCGTGGCCCCAGGCGTGCTCGCCGCCGTCGGTCTTGAACCCGTCGATGCCGACCTCCTCGACCAGGTAGCGGCGCTTGGCCGTCCACCAGTCGCGGACCTCCTGGGAGGACAGGTCGGGCATGAGCGCCAGCGGGAACCACCAGCCCCGGTTGCGGTAGGGCCGGCCGTCGGCCTCGCGCACGCCGTACCCGCGCTCGACGAGCTGCCGGGCGTCCACGGCCGCCTGGTGGCGGGGGTGCGGGCGCATCTTCTGCAGCGGGATCTGCCAGAGCAGCACCTTGACGCCCCTGCGGTGCAGCTCGTCCACCATGCCCTTGGGGTCCGGCCACGGCCCGCCGGCGGGGAAGGTGTAGTCGGCCAGCCGGTGCGGCTCCTGCGACGGCTCGTACTCGGCCCCGCGGAACGCCGTGAACGTCGTCTCGTCGCTCCACGCCTCGATGACCACCGCGCCCACCGGGATGCCGTGCTCGCGGTGCCGGTCCATCTCGGCCAGCACGCGTTCCTGGGTGTTCCACTCGTTGCCGCTGGCCCACAGCCGGAACACCCACTCCGGCAGCTCGGCCGGGCGGCCCACGTCGCCGAGGAAGGCGCCCAGCACGTCCGCCGGGCGCTCGCCGTCGTAGAAGCGCACGCCCAGCTCGCCGTCCGGGCCGGTCTCGGCCTCCACCACGATCCTGCCGGGCCGCGACGCGCCCACGTCGTACCAGGTGCGCCGTGAGGTGCGCACGTGCCAGCCCCAGCTCGCCGGGCCGCCGGCCACCATGGCGTACGGCATCGGCAGGTACGTGCGGCCGTGCCGGCCCTGCGCCTTGTACTGCTCGAACACCACCGCGTCCAGGGCGCGGCCCCGCTGGTCCACGGTGTCGAACCGCTCGCCGAAGCCCACCACGTGCTCGTCCTGGCCGAGCGCCAGCTCGAAACGGACCCGCAGCGGGCCGTCGCCGTCGGCGAGCCAGCGCACGCTGCCCGGCACCACCCGGTCGGTGCCCGTCACCTCCAGCTTGCCGCCCGCGTCCGACCAGCTCGCCGCCGTCACCTCGAACCACCTGGTGGCACGGGTCGCGCCGTCGGCCGCCGTCGCCCGGAAACGGTAGGCGTAGCGGCTGCCGGCCCGCAGGGAGGGGGTGCGCACGGCCCAGGAGCCGGCGGCGGCGCGGGCGGCGCGCGCCTGGGCGGCGGCCAGGTGCCCGCCGTCCACGGCTCCTGCCGCGCCGGTTCCTTCCGCCGCGACAGCCTCTCCCGCCGCGCCGCCCTCTTCTGCTGCGCCGCCCTCTTCTACCGCGCCGGTTCCTTCTGCCGGGCCGGTCCGCGCTGGGGCGTCCCGCCTGGACAGGGGGAGTTCGGTGGGCGCGGCCCCGTCCACGGACCAGTCGCACACGACGGAGACGACCCGCGCCGACGCGCGCACCCGCAGCTCCACGCTCTCGCCGTCCAGCGGCCTGGCCGGGACGCGCTGGTCCTCCGTCTCCGCGTACGGATGCCCCGAACCATGGGGCCGGTGCCGGATCACGCCGTCACCCCCAGCTCGTCGGCGAGGATCAGGTACATGCCGTGCGACCACAGCAGCGGCGTGGCCACCGGGCCCCACCGCTCCAGCCACTCCTGCCGCCGGTGGGGGGCCAGCAGCAGGTCCGACACCTGCTCGGGCAGGTCGCCCCCGGGTGTCGCCTGCGCCGCCATCCACTCCAGGTAACGCCCGGCCTCGTCCCGCCGCCCGGCGCGGGCGTGGTTCCAGCCGAGGAACCCGGCCAGCAGCAGCCACCGCCCGCCGCCGTAGAAGGTGTCGTCGAGGTAGCGGTACACGCCGCCGTCGCGGGCGAGTTGCCGCTCGACCTCGGCGACCGTGGCCTCGCCCACCGGGTGCCCGGCCGGGTACAGCCCGAACGGCTCGACACAGGCCAGCAGGCTGCCGTCCACGGCGTCGCTGCCGAGCCACTTGCGCAGGTGCCGCCTTCCACCGTCGCCCGGCCCACCGGCGCTGGGCGTTCTGGCGGTCTGCCCGCCGTCGCCTTGACCACCGTTGCCTTGACCACCGTCGCCCTGACCGCTGATGCCCTCGCGCGCCACGAGCCCGGCGATGCCCTCGACGGCCTCGGCCGCCGCCGCCGACTCCGCCGCGCTCAGCACGCCGAGCGCGACGGCGGCCCGCAGGCCCGCGTGGATGGAGCCGAGCGTCGCCACGTGGCGGTGCTCGACGTGCTCCTCCCACCAGTCGTAGCAGGGCACCTGCCAGAACGCGGTCAGGTAGCGGGCCGCCGTCCTGACGCCCTTCTCGGCCCCGGGCACCGCCCTGCCGTGCCGTACGACGTGCTCGCGCAGCGCCCAGAGCCACGTGCCGTAGCCGTCGAGCTGGAAGTCCCACCAGTCGTCGTCGCCGTCCACGCCGTCCAGCGTGAAGCGGGTCGGCAACATCTCGGCCGCCGTGACCGCCTCGCCGCGCTCGGCGCGGGACACCAGCACGTCCACCTGGCCCGCGCGGTCACCGACCACCCGGGCGCACCAGGCGTGGAAGGCGTCCGCGCCGGCCACGTCGCCGTGCCTGCTCACCCCCTCGGCGATGAACGCGCCGTCGCGCAGCCAGGAGTAGCCGCGGTAGGCGGAGAAGGTGGGCGAGGCCGGATAGGCCCCTGAAGGCGCCTGCAAACTCTTGATCACGTCGAGGCTGTGCGCGACGAGGGACAACGAATCTCTCCTGAATGCGTAGAAAGCGAAGAAAGGGAACGGCTAGCCGAGCAGCGCGTCGACTTCGGTGGCGGCCGCCTTGAGCGCGTCCTCGACACTCTTGCGCCCGGCCGCGGCCTCGCTGAGCTCCTTGGTCACCGCGTCCTGCATCTCCTGCTGGCGCTTGATCACGGGCGGCAGCGCGATGGACTTGAGCGAGTCGAAGACCGCCTGCCGGTTGGCCGGCTTCGGATCCTTGAGGTAGCCGGACAGCACCTGCTGGTCGGAGATCGGCGGCAGCTCCCACGACGACTGGATGCGCGTGGTGGCCGCGGTGCCGGACGCCGACAGGAACCGGGCCCAGGCCCACGCCTGCTTGCCGTGCTTGGTGGTGGAGGAGGCCGCCACCGCGTTGTGGAAGACCGCGCTGGCCTTGGCCGAGTCACCCGGCTCGACGACGACGTCCCACTCGAAGGGCACGTCCTTCAGCCCGGCGAACTGCCAGATGCCGTTGTGCCACATGGCGAGCTTGCCGGACTTGAACAGGTTGGTGTCGTAGTCGGCGGTGCCGCCGATCTCGGCCTCGGTCGGCATCGTCCTGCCCACCTTGGACACCAGCCAGGTGGCGGCCTTGACGCCCTGCGGGCTGTTGAAGGCGGACTTCTTGCCGTCGGCCGACAGGAACTCGCCGCCCGCCTGCTTGAGCGTCTTGTAGAACTCGAAGAACTGCACCGGCTGGAAGTCGCCGTACACGCCCTTCTTCTTGTCGGTCAGCTTCTCGGCGGCCGCCTGCTCGTCCTGCCACGTCCAGTCCGCCGTCGGGACGGGCACGCCGGCCTTGTCGAACAGGTCCTTGTTGTAGAAGAGCACGACCGTGGAGAACGAGGCGGGCAGCGCGTACTGCTTGCCGTCCCGCTTGAAGGCGTTGAGCGACTCCTGGGCGTACACCGAGGTGTCCATGTCGCCCGCCACCGTGCCGAGGTCGAGCAGGGAGCCGGCGCTGGCGTAGGTGACGAAGTTCTCGTAGTTGAGCTCGAACGTGTCGGGCGCGGTGCCGCCGGCGATGCTGGTCTGCAGCTTGGTGAAGTACTGGTCGAAGGGCGCGGTCTCGACGACCACGTCCACGTCCGGGTTCTCCTTCTCGAAGGCCTTCTCGATCGTGTCGAGGTCCTTCACATGGTCGGGCGCGGCGGAGAAGGTGAAGTACCGCAGCGTCACCTTGCCGCCGGCCTCGGCGGTGGTGCCCCTGGTGGCCGATCCCTGCGAGCAGGCGGTGGCGAGCAACGAGGCCGCCGCGACCGCAGCGGCGATCTTGATGTGTCGTGACATGGGGGGATTCCTTTACTTGAGCCCGCTCTGCGCGACGCTGGCGATGACATGCTTCTGCGCGAAGACGTACAGGATGAGGATCGGGACGACGCTGACGACCGAGCCCGCCATCACCACGTCCCACTGCGTGGTGAACTGGCCGTGCAGGGTCGCCAGGCCCAGCGGCAGGGTCATGAACTCCGGCGACTTGATGATGATCAGCGGCCAGAGGTAGCTGTTCCAGCTCGCCATGAAGCCGAAGATGGCGAACGTGGCCAGGGCCGGGCGGATCAGCGGCAGCACCACGTACAGGAAGATGCGCACATGCCCGGCGCCGTCGAGCACGGCCGCCTCGTCGAACTCCCTGGGCACCTGGTTGATGGCCTGCCGCAGCAGGAACACGCCGAACGCCGAGGCGATCGTCGGCGCCAGCAGCGCGAAGTACGTGTCGACCAGGTTGAACGCGCGCATCTCGATGAACAGCGGCACGACCAGCACCGGCAGCGGCATCATCAGCGTCGCGAGGTAGACCGCGAACAGCGCGCCCCGCCCGGGGAAGGGCAGCCTGGCGAACGCGTAGGCCGCCATCGCGCTGGTGAGGAGCTGCAACGTGGTGGAGGCGGCGCCGATCCAGGCGCTGTTGAGCACGATCCGCCAGAACGGCAGCGTCTCCAGCAGCCGCCCGTACGCGTCGAGGCTCGCACCTTCGGGGGTGAAGTCGGGTGGAACGGACAACACGGCGTCGCTCGGCGTGATCGAGGTGATCACCGCCCAGCCGAACGGGAACAGCATGACGAGCGCGCCGATCCCCACCAGCAGGTACCGCAGGACCTTACCCATAGGTCACCCACCTCTTCTGGCCGCGGATCTGCACGATCGTCACCAGCAGCACCAGCGCGAACAGCAGCCACGACAGCGCCGAGGCGGCGCCGGCCCGGCCGTAGCGGAAGGTCAGGTCGTAGATCTGCGAGACCACCACCTGCGTCGCGCCGCCCGGCCCGCCGCCCGTCATGATCTGGACCTGGTCGAACACCTGGAAGCCGTTGATCAGCGAGATCACCACCACGAAGAACGTCGAGGGCGACAGCAGCGGCAGCGTGATGTGCCGGAACCTGCGCCAGGCCGTCGCGCCGTCCACCATGGCGGCCTCCTGGTACTCCCGGGGGATCGCCTGCAGCCCGGCCAGCAGGATGATCATCACGAACCCCAGGTCCTTCCAGGCCGAGGCGAGGATGATCGACGGCATCGCCCAGTCGGGATCGGTCCACCAGCCGGGCCCGCTCACGCCCACCAGGCCGAGCGCCCAGTTGACGATGCCGCTGGCCGGGTTGAGCAGCCACTTCCACATCAGCGCGACCACGACCCAGCTTGTGATCACGGGCAGGAAGTACACGCCGCGCAGCAGTCCGCGCGCGGGCATCGCCCGGTTGAGCAGCACCGCCAGGCCCAGGCCGCCGAGGTAGACCAGCGGCAGGTAACCGGCGATGAAGTAGAGCGTGTGCAGGAACGCGGCCCGGGTGTCGGGATCGCCGATGAGCTCGACGTAGTTGCCGAGGCCCACCCAGCGCATCTCGGTGATGAGGTCCCACTCGTGCAGGCTGGTCCAGAACGAGCCGACCATCGGGATCAGCGTGTAGAGAATCAGCGGCACCAGGCTCGGCAGCAGGAACAGCGCGACCGTGCCGGCGTAACGCCACCCGCCGCGCCGCTTCGGGCGCGCGTGGCCGGCCGGCGCCTCGGGCGGCGCCTGGGGCATGGCCTGCCGGACGCTCACGAGCCGCCTCCGATCAGGGGGGACCGGACCGGGCGGGGGAGGACCGAGCGGGCCCGGGTCGGGTGGGCGTTCATGAGCCGGCCCCGATCAGGCGGGCGCGGACCAGACGGCCCTGCTCGCCCGCCGCTCCGGCGGAGTCGAACGGGGTGGCCAGCACCAGGGCCGCCGCGCCCTGCGCCCAGCTCGTGTCGTCCCAGCTCTCCACCTCGACGGAGATGTCGCGCCGCCCGGGGTACAGCTGCGCGCGCAGGGCCGGCTCGAAGCCGGTCCGCCACAGCGGCCACTCGGCCGTGCCCTCGCCGAGCACCACCACGACCTCCGGGTCCACCACGTTGATCAGCCCCGCCGTGGCGCGGCCCAGGATCGCCCCGGCCTCGGCGAACACCTCCCGCGCGGCCACGTCGCCGCCCGCCGCGGCCAGGCCGAGCGCGGCCACCGCGCCGAGCGGGTCACGCACCTCCGCCCGTGCCGGGTCCGCGCCCGGCCGGCCGGCCTCCTGGGCCAGGGCGTTCCTGGCGCGGGCGGTGGCCAGCAGCCCGGCCGAGCCGACGAACGCCTCCAGGCATCCCCGGGCGCCGCACCCGCAGGGCGGTCCTTCGGGGTCCACCTGCAGGTGGCCGAACTCGCCCGCGCCGCCCCGCGCGCCCCGGTAGACCCGGCCGCCGGCGACGATCGCCGCGCCGACGCCGCGCCCGATCGTCAGCACGAGGAAGTCGCTGTGCGTACGCCCCCGGCCGTACAGGCGCTCGGCCGCGGCCAGCGCGTTCACGTCGTTCTCGACCAGGACGGGCAGGTTGAGCCGGCGGCGCAGCCGCTCTCCCACCGGCATGGCCTGCCAGCCGAGCGTCGGCGCGTTGACGGTGCCGACGGCCTGGTCGTCCACGCTGCCCGGCACCCCGACCCCGACACCCAGCAGCGGCGGCACGCCGGAGATCTCGCGGACCACGGACTCCACCGCGTCCGCCAGGTGCTCCAGCGCGTCGGGCGCCGACGGGTCGTGGGGTCTTTCCCAGGAGCCGAGCACCTCGCCGTCGAGCCGTACGTCCACCAGCACCAGGTGGTCGGCCGTCACCTTCACCCCGAGCGCCCGGCCGGCGCTGCCCACCAGCCCCAGCCGCTGGGCCGGACGGCCGCCGCGTGACGGCTTCAGGTCCAGCTCCTCCAGCATGCCGTGCCCGATGAGCTCCTTGGTGAGCTGCGTGACGGTGGCGGGGCTGAGGTCGAGCTCGCGGGCTATCTCGCTGCGGCTCAGCGGGCCGACCGTGCCCAGGAGGGCGAGGATGGCCGTCCTGGTGAGGTCGCCGCGGTCCGTGCCTGCCATGTGAGAGGACTTTCTTTAGGAATAAAGTTAGTGGTGAAGATACTGAGGCGCGGCCCCTCTCCTGTCAAGAGTCGGAAACCTTGCTGAAACCTGGGGGCGCATCCGGGAGGAGACTCCGGAAAAGCTCAGGCCCGGCGCGCCAGGGGCGTGCCGGGCCTGAGGGGGCGGCGTTCAGGAGGTCGCGGAGGTCTCCAGCGACGGCGACTGCGACTGCGTGCCGGCGGGCAGGTCGCCGCCGGCGGCGGGCCGGCGCAGGACGATGAGCGCCACCGCGAAGGCCGCCAGCAGCAGCCCGGCGGAGATGGCGAACGCGAGCCGGTACCCGCCGGTGAGCGCGGCGGCCTCGCCCGCTCCGGCCGCCAGCAGCTCGCCGGTGCGCGAGGCGGCCATGGTGGACAGCACCGCCACGCCGATGGCCATGCCCACCTGCTGCGTGGTGTTGAACAGGCCGGAGGCCAGTCCCGCGTCGCTGTCCCTGGCGCCGGACATGCCCAGCGTGGCCAGCGCGGGCAGCACCAGCCCGCCGCCCGAGATCAGCAGCATGGGCGGGAGCAGGTGGGTGAGGTAACCGGCGTCCACCGTGACCCGGGTGAGCAGCAGCATCGCCGCCACCAGCAGCACCAGGCCGGCGAGCAGCACCGTACGGGCGCCGAAGCGGGCGCTGAGCCGGGCGGAGACGAACAGCGAGATCGTGCCGATGCCCACCGCGGCGGGCAGCATCGCCAGGCCGGTCTCCAGGGCGCCGTACCCCAGGACCCGCTGCATGTAGAGCGCGACGAGCACCTGGAAGGCGAACATCCCGGACAGGCTCAGCATCTGGGCGAGGTTCGCGCCGGCGACGTTGCGCGAGCGCAGGATCCGCAGCGGCATCAGCGGGGTCTTCGCGGTGGCCTGCCGGGCCACGAAGGCGCCGAGCAGGGCGAGCGAGAGCGCGCCGAGCCCGAGGGTGTGGCCGGCGAGCCAGCCGTGCTCCTCGACCTTGACGACCGTGTAGATGCCCAGCATCAGCCCGGAGGTCACCAGCAGGGCGCCGATGACGTCGGCGCCGGCGGACAGGCCGGCCCCGCGGTCGGCGGGCAGCGCCGGCAGCGCGAGCAGGATCGTGACCAGCCCGATCGGCACGTTGATGAAGAAGATCCACGGCCAGCTCAGCACGTCGGTGAGCACGCCGCCCACGACCTGGCCGATGGACGCGCCGGCCGCCCCGGTGAAGCTGAAGATCGCGATCGCCTTGCCTCGCTCGGCCTGGTCGGTGAACAGCGTCACCAGGATGCCCAGGACCACGGCCGAGGCCAGCGCGCTGCCCACCCCCTGCAGGAACCGGGCGGCGATCAACAGGCTCGCATCGGTGGCCGCGCCCGCCAGCACGGAGGCGGCGGTGAAGATCGCGTTCCCGGCCAGGAACATCGCCCGCCGCCCGATCAGGTCGCCCAGCCGGCCCGCCAGGAGCAGCAGGCCGCCGAAGGGGATCAGGTACGCGTTGACGATCCAGCTCAGCCCGGCGGCCGAGAAGTCCAGATCCCGCTGGATGGCCGGCATCGCCACGGTCACGATGCTGCCGTCCAGGATCGTCATCAATCCCGTCGCGGACAGCACGCCCAGCGCGGTCCAGCGCGATTTGAGCACATTAGACATGGTCTCTCCCGTTCTCAGGTCGACAGGAGAGACCGTAGCAGATAGTTCCGTAATAGACGATCCTTTGCGGACCTACTTTGCGCGCTCCCGTGCCCTGCGGGCCTGCTGCGGGCCCTCGGCCGGGGTCGCGAGATGCCCGCTCACCAGGCGGTTCAGGGCGCGGACCAGCACCTCCCGCTCGTCGTCCGGCAGCGCTCCGAGCGCGGCCCGATGCACGCCGTCCACGATCTGCTGGCTGCGCCTGGCGATCTCGGCGCCCGCCTCGGTGACCGCGATGATCCGGGCCCGCCGGTCGGTGCTGGACGGGCGGCGCTCGGCGTAACCCGCCTCCTCCAGGGCGTCCACGGTGACCACCATCGTGGTCTTGTCCATGTCGCCCAGCTCGGCGAGCTGGATCTGGGTGCGTTCCTCCTCCAGGGCGTGCACCAGCACGCAGTGCATGCGGGCCGTCAGCCCGATCTCGGCCAGCGCCGCCGACATCTGGGTGCGCAGCACATGGCTGGTGTGGTCGAGGAGGAAGGACAGGTCGGTTTCTGTACGTGCGGGAGCCATCGCTGTCATGCCTGCCAGCCTACCCAAACCATCCCGCCGCAGATTATCTGCCAAGGGATGATCGATGCTCGTCCGGGTTCGAGGCCGTGGCCGGAGGGTTGCCTCACGCTGTAGGGCGGCCCTGTCGAAGCTCCCCGGCCGCATTCGCCGTCAATCACGAAATGCAATCTGCAATTCCGTCGTGAATTCCGGAAGACCTCACATTCTGGGAGACCGCCGATGCTTCGCGAACGGCGACACGGTGCGAAATCGTCTCCGCAGGCATCGGGGGATCGGTGACGGAATGCAAATGGTTCACCGGGCCGAAATCATCAGGTCGCATCGTCCCGGCGAGACGATCCGCGAAGCCGGGGATCGCGCCCTTCATGACGCGTCGGCCCCGTAGAGCTCCCGGTGCCACAGGTCGGCGCAGATGCGTTCGACGCCGGCCGTCAGATGGCGGCGGTAGGTGGTGAACGGCAGGCCGAGCTGTTCCGCGGCCAGCTCCTGGGTGGGCGTGCCGTGCAGGAACGTGACGGACAGCGCCCGGTGGAACTTGACCGAGCGCGGGTCCTCGCGCAGGTCGTCGATCGCCCGGCGGAGCAGGTCGCCCAGCGCCGTGCCCGGATCCTGACCGGCCCGATCGGCGATCAGCCTGGTGCGCGTCAGCGGGGAAGCGGCCAGCGCGCCTGGCCGTGACAGCTGGCGTAACGCCTTGCGAACCGCCTCCGCGAACTGCGCCTGGGACAGCACCGCCAGTTCCGCGGTGGTGATGCTCGGGCCGTCGGCGGAGCCGTCGAGGAGCAGGCGGTTCATCCGCTCCAGCCACGCCTGCGCCGGCAGCGCGCGCCAGTCGTGAACGAAGAGGGTGTAGGAGTCGTCGCCCAGCCGCGGCTGGTCGGAGATGATGCGCATCCCGTAGCGTCCGAGATGTTCGACCCATGCGTGGTTCGGGCGCCGTATCGCGATATATGACCATGCCATGCGCTCGGCCCGCAGGCAGTTGCCGATCATTCGCCACTGGATCAAGTCCAGCACCGGCGAATTGCCGCGGTACTGCGGCAGCACCCAGAGCCGGCTGACCGCCAGATGTTCACCGGCGCGCAACGGCGTGGTGGCGCGGGCATGCGCCCACGCCGCGGCCACGACGGGATCGGCCGCCAGCTCCCGCTCATCGAGCTCCGCCAGGCGCAGCCAGGCGGAGAAGGCCACGAGCTCGCCGGTTTCCGTCCGCCGATACAGGCGGAACGCCTCCGGCCGGCGTTCGGCCCAGAAGGCGGCGCAGCGCGCGGACGCCGTGCCCTCCGCTGCCGCGGCCACCCGCGGCAACGTGCCGACGTCCTCCCGGCGCAGCACCTCTTCCTGGAACTCGCCCTCGTCGCGGCGGCGGTCGAAACCGGTCAGCGCCCCGTTGTCCCGATGCAGGTAGAGCAGCGCCGCCACCGCGCCGAGCACGTCCGCGTCACTCGCCGTGCGCACCTTCTCCGCCAGATGCGCGTAGATGCGGTCGTGCATCACCGCGTACCCGTCGGGGTCCCGCCACCGCAGGTCCGCCTCCAGCAGCTCGCGCACCACATCATGCGGAAACAGCCCGAGACTGCTCGACTCCACGAACGGCAACCGCCGCAACCACCGGAACAACCTCCCGGCGTCCTGCGGCAACGCGGCCCGCAGCAGGGCCTCCGTCGTCATGTGCGCGTGCGCGCAGATCTCCAGCGCATGCTGGTGCGCCGCCGAAGGCAGCTCGCCCACCAGCTGGTCCAGCAGCGTGGCCACCACGTCCTGGTGCGGCACCCACCGCCTGCAGGCCCCGCCGTCCTTCACCGCCACCGCCGCGCCCAGCAGCAACGCCAGCGGGTGGCCGCCGGCGAACGCCAGCAGCGGCTCGCGCAGCTCGGCCGGCACCCCGCAGGAGTCCATCAGGGCCTGCGCGTCCACCGCCGGCAGGTCCCGCAGCGCCAGCACCTCCAGCGCCTGCGCCCATCCCGGATCGGCCTGCCAGCGCATGTCCGGCGGGTACCGTCCGGCGATCACCACCAGCGCTCCCACGGGCACCCGCGGCAGGAACCGTTCGCGCAGCCAGCCCTCCAGGCCCTGAACGCGTTCGAAGTTGTCGACCAGCAGCACCGCGTCGGCATCGTCCAGCACCAGCCCGGCCTCGGCCCCGAACGCCGCCGGCGACGGCTCCAGGGTGCGCCCGTCCACCGTGGACACCGGCCTGCCCGCCAGCGCGGCCTCGTGGGCGAACCGCCGCAACAGGGCCGACTTCCCGATGCCGCCGGGACCGTGCACGTACAGCACGCTGCAGCCGCCGCCGTACAACGCCGCCTTGAAGACCGCGACCTCTTCCTCCCGCCCCACGAACGCCAGCTCACGCGCCGCTTCGAGGCGCGATCCCAGCAGCCCGGACCTGTTGCTACTCCCCGATGACATATCCCCGATCCCTCTCCGAACACCCGGCGGATCTGCTCCTGAGCGCCTGTCCGACCTCTCGGACACGCCGGCCGGATTCTCGGTGAACCATCCACTGGTTCGGTCGGCCAAGAATTCAACAGGACACACCATGGCATATCGCCATGGTGTTCTCCTCACCCTATAAAAGGGCCACGCGTCGTGACGATACCGCCCACTGCCCGCCTCCGGTACAGCAGGCTGTACTTCTGCCTCCTTTCCTGCTGCGTAAAACGAGAAATCAATACGTCCAATGCGCGGATCGTTCATCTGATGAATTCGGCATTCCGGCGCGCGCCCCCATCGGGTGCCGGTCGCGGTGCGAAGACGCCTTCCCGGCAGCCGGGATCCAGGCATCGCGTCGCGGGGCTGAGGGCGCGGCGTGGAACGAGATTCGGCCACCGGACGATCAGGTGGATGGGGGCAACTCCCTACCTCGAGCCCACGACGTACGGCATCGGCGCCCCCGCAGGAAAGGTGATCGCGTGTCCCAGCCTGTCACGGTCTCCGACCCGGGCCGGACTCCCGCGTGGCGCTACGCCATCGGGATGTTCGGCACCTCGATCCCGATCAACATGATCAAGGGGTCGATGATCCTCTACTACGTCGATATCCTCGGGCTCGACGTCCGGGCCTACGGCGCGGTCATGGTGATCTACGCGGTCATCGACGCCCTCGACAACCCGCTGCTCGGCCACCTGTCCGACCGCACCCGCACCCGCTTCGGCCGCCGCCGCCCGTGGCTGCTCGCCGGCGCGCCGATGCTGGCCGCCTGCATGATCGCGTTCTTCTCCGCGCCCGCCTCCCTGGAGGGCATCGGCCTCGTGCTCTGGTTCGCGGTGTTCGCGATCCTGTGCGAGGCTTTCGACTCGATGCTCAACGCCAACTACGGCGCGCTGCTGCCCGAGCTGTACCCGCGCGAGCGCGACCGCGCCGTCGCCAACAGCCTGCGGCAGGGCTTCCAGCTCGTGGCGCTGGTGATCTCGCTCGCGGTCACCCCGCTGCTCACGACGAGGGTGTTCGGCACCGAGGAGTCCACCCAGGGCTTCCGGACCACCGCGATCGTCTATGGCGCGGTCGCGCTCGCCGTGATCGTGTTCATGGCGCTCGGCGCGCGGGAGAGGCCCCGCTACTCGACCCGCGAGCGGCCCCGGCTGCTGCGCAGCGTCTGGTCGATCGTGCGCAACCCGATGTTCTGGACGGTCGGCCTCACGGGCGCCTGCTACGGGATCGCCATGGCGCTCGTGCTGTCGGGCATCCAGCTCTACGTGCGCTACTCCCTCGGACTCCCGGTCGGGGACGCGCTCTACCTCCAGGGCGTCGTCATCCTCGTCTCGGCGGCCGGCCTCGCGGTGTGGACGCGCGTCGTGGCCCGCCGCGGCGCCCTGTGGACCTGGCGGCTCGCCTTCGCCGTCCTCGCGATCAGCTTCGCCGCCCTGTTCTTCGCCACCGACCTGGTCACCGCGATCGCCGCGGGGATGCTCGTCGGGGCCGGCTGGTCGGGCATGCTCGCGACCAACGACCTCATCGTCGCGCGGGTGCTGGACGCCGACGCGACGCGCAACGGGGAACACCGGGAAGGGCTCTTCCTGTCCGCCTTCGGGTTCTTCACCCGGCTCAACGGGATCGTGACGGGGCTCGCGCTCACCTCGCTCGGCGTGTTCCTCGGCTACAACTCGGGGGCCGACCCCGGCGCGGACCCGGGGCTGGCGTTCCGGGTGTACCTGTGCGTGTACCCGTTCGTGCTGACGGCGATCGGCGCGGTCGCGGCGCGGTTCGTCTCAGTGCCGATCGAGACGCCGCCCGAGGCGGGCGAGCCGGCCTCGCCGGAGCCTCCCGGGCCGGGCGGCGAGCCGGCCCCGCCGCCGGCCGCCGGGTCCGGTGACGAGCCGGTCGTGCCGCGGGCTCCCGGCGCCGACGGCGAGACCGCCGCGGAGCGTCCGCGATGACCCGCCGCGTCGTGATCACGGCCGACGACCTCGGCAGGGAGCCCGGCACCACGGAGGTCATCGTCGCGCTGCTCGCCGAGGGGCACGTGTCCGCGACGACGCTCATCTGCGTCTCGCCGGAGTCGGAGCGGGCCGCGGGCCGGGTGGCGGAGACCGGCGTCGTGCCGCGGGTGCACGTGACGCTCACCAGCGAGCGCGGGCTGCCGCGCTGGCGTCCGCTCGACGGCGCGGCGAGCCTCGCCGACCCGGACGGGACGCTCAGCGACGACCCGTTCGTGCTCGGCGCCCGCGGCGAGGCCGGGGACGTCGTCCGGGAGGCGGACGCGCAGCTCCGATGGATGCGCGGGCGCGGCCTGGCGCCCGTGGCCGCCGACTCCCACGCCGGCACCCTGTACGGCCTGCACGGCAGATCCTGGCTGGCCGAGTCGCTCGCCTGGTGCGCCCGCCACGGCCTGGCCTTCCGGCTGCCCCGCGACCCGGAGCCGTACTTCGGCGGCCCCCTCCCGCCCCACCTCGCCGCGGCCCACGAGCGCGCCGTCGCCCACGCCGACGCGCTCGGCGTCGCCATCCCGCGGACGATCGCCACCAACCGGCGCACGGCCCGCGAGCTCGGCGCCTACGAGCGGCTGCGGGACGACTACCTGCGCCGGCTCGCCGCCCTGCCCGAGGGCACCAGCGAGCTGTTCCTGCACCCGTCGCGCGAGGACGCGGTCACGGGTCCCGACGGCGTCGTGCGGGTCTGGGAGGCGCGGCTGCTGCGCGACCCCGTGTGGCACAAGGCCCTCGACAGCGAGGGCGTCGAGGTCGTGGGAGGCTGGTGGGCCTGACGCCCCGCCGCGTCCGAGGCCGCCCATCCGCAGGTTCACCACGTCGGGGCGGTCCACGCCGAGCGGGCGCGGGATGGCCTCGACGCCTCGACGCAGGCCGTCCGGTGTCAGGCGGGTCAGGCGGGGAAGCGGCGGCGCTCTCGCGCCCGGCCGCGCGGGGCAGCCGGAGCGAAGCAATCGCGTGCGGACAAACTTGATCAATTTCTTAACGGCGTACGTCGCGTCACAAGTGATCATCTATTGGCGCATCGGCGACGCTGGACGGCAGACCCGTCTTTCAGCGCCACGCACCCGATCCTGACCTTTCGCCGCAAGGAGCCATCGTGCGCATCCGCGTCCTCGCCGCCGCCCTCGGCAGTCTCCTGCTCGCCGGGCCCGCCGTCGCCGACACTCCCGACCCGGCCATCGCACCGGCCGCCGCGCCCGGCGATGACCCGGGCAAGCTGTGCATCAGCATCCCGGTGGCCGCCATGGCCGATGCCTTCAAAACGTTCGTGTCCGGCTTCGCCGCGAGCACCACGCCCGCAAGCGGTGCGGCGCCCAGCACCGCCGCACCTGCCGGTGGCGTCGCGCCGAGCACCGGTGCGCCCGCCGATGCCGCGGTGCCCAGCGCCCCGGCACCCGCCCAGGACCAGTCGGGCACGGCGGCGGCACCTCGACCGGCCGGTCCCGCCCTGCCCGACAAGATGCTCGTCCTGCAGGCCGCACCCTGCTGAGGCCGCCCCCTCAGCCGATCCAGACCACCGGCGAGCCGCGCCGGCGCCACCCGTCAAGCGACCGGAAGACCCGCACATGCACACCATCACCGCCACGCCGACCAGCACCTGGCGGCTGCCCATCATCCTGCTCGGCATCTCCGGCCTGCGACTGGACCGCGGCACCCGCTACCGCCCCGCGCGCGTGCTCCTGTTCGCCCTGATGACCGCCCTGTACTACCTGCTCACCCCGGTCCTGACGACCCCGGCCGTCGCCACCGCCTACGCCGCGGCGGTGTGGCTGCTCTACTACGGCGGCCTGTGCCTGACGCTCGGCGGCCCCGGCCGCACCGCCCTCATCGCCCGCTTCGGCGAGGACCGCGCCTACGCCCTGTACGAGGTCGTCCTGGGCCTGCTCTTCATGAACCAGGTCTTCGCCCAGGCCGTCGTCATCCACGCCTACGGCGACAGCCTTCCCGCCGCCGTCCCGTCCTGGGCCGCCTGCACCACCGGGGCGGTCCTCGTGGCGGTGGGCACGTTCTACAAGGTGTGGGCGGCCCACACCGTCGGCCTGGACACCTACTACTGCCGCGACATGTTCACGGGCCGCCCCCTCACGGACGCGAGCGAGCTGGTCGCCGCCGGCCCCTACCGGCACCTGCGCAACCCCATGTACGGCGCCGGCAACCTGCACGCCTACGGCTGGGCCGTCTGGTCGGGCTCCCCGGCCGGCCTGGCGTTCGCGGCCGCCTTCCAGGCCGGCATCTACCTCTTCTACCACCTGTGCGAGCGCCCCTTCATCCAGCGCGCCTACGTCAGGAGGTGAAGATGATCCTGCCGGTGCCGTGGACGGCGCCGAGCCCCCTGGTGGCGCAGGCGCTGACGATGGAGGTCGGGGTGGCGGTGCCGGCCAGGCTCGACCCGGCCAGCGACCCCTTGGTGACCCGCCCGCCGAGGAGCATGTCGCCGGGATTGTGACCGGACACCTGCTCCACCGAGGGCCGCACCGTGGACACGCCCGTCTGGGTGCCGTCGGCCCCGTACCAGGTGATCGTCCCCTTGCCGCGGACGTCCCGCACGCCGGCGCACGAGGCGCGCCCGGTGCTGTGCACGGTCATCACGCCCGAGCGCAGGCTGGCGGCCGACGGCGCCGAGGAGGCGCAGCCGGTCAGCACGATGGTGGCCCGGGCCGTCACGTTGCGGGGCAGCAACCTGACCGGCGGCTCGAACGTGATCGGCCGTTCCGAGGTGGTGGAGACCTGGCAGGTGAGCAGCGTCTGCTGGACGGTCGCGGCCGCGACCGGGGTGGCGCTCAGGGCGGCCACCACGGCCGCGGCTGCGGGCATGAGCGGGTGAACGGGCATGAGCGGGTGCAAGGGCATGTCATCTCCTCGTACGGGCCGTGATCGTGCGCGGCCGATCCCTCCCGGGGCCGCGCCCGCGACAGAAGCGAGCATGATCTGCGGCAGCACGGGCGAACCGCCTCGCGGCAAAACTTGATCAACTCCTTAACGGCGGGCGACGTGCCACAAGTGATCATCTATCGCCCCATCAGGGACGCTGGGTGACACGAGCGCGTACGACGCCCTCGGAGGAAGGAGCTCGCCGTGAGCGACGAAGACATCGTGACCGTGGTACGCGAGCGCTGCGCGAAGATCCTGAAGGTCGATCCTGGCCGGGTCACCGAGGACGCGCTGCTGCGCGAGGACCTGGAGGCCGACAGCCTGGACCTGGCCGAGCTCCACGTCGCCCTGGAGGACACGTGGGGCCCGCTGCCCCGCGAGACCCTCGCCGACGTGCGGACGGTCGGCGACGTGCTCACCAAGGCCCGCCTGCTGCTCAGCGAGCGCGCATGAAGGCATCCCGGGTCCGGGTCGCGGTGACCGGGCTGGGGGTCCGCACCCCGGCGGGCGCCCACCCCAAGGAGTTGTGGAACGCGCTGCTGGCCGGACGGTCCACCGCCCGCCCGATCACCTCGTTCGACACCGAGGGGCTGGGCGTCGGCTTCGCCTGCCAGATCACCGACCTGGACACCTCGGCGTACCTGACGCCCAAGCAGGCCTCCCGGCTCGACCGGATGGCCCAGCTCGCGCTGTGCGCCGCCACCGACGCCCTCGCCGACGCCGGCGCGCCGCGAACGCCGCCGCACCGGCGGGCGGTGGTGACCGGCTCCGGCTTCGGCGGCAGGACGACCGACGAGTTCGCCATGCTCACCGGCCGGCATCCCGGGCGCGGCAATCCCGGCCCGCTGCACGTGCCGATGATCATGCACAACTCCGCGGCCGCCGCCATCAGCATCCACCACCGCGTCCAGGGCCCCAGCCTGGGGGTGGAGACGGCCTGCGCGTCCGGCTCCCACGCGATCGGCGAGGCGGCCCGCCTCCTGCGCGACGGCTCCGCCGACCTGGTGATCGCCGGTGGGGCCGAAGCCGGCATCACCCCGAGCGTGCTGCTCGCCTTCCACCGCTGCCAGGCACTGTCGGAGTGCAACGACGCGCCCGAGCGGGCCAGCAGGCCCTTCGACCGGGATCGTGACGGGTTCGTGCTGGCCGAGGGCGCCGCCTTCCTCGTCCTGGAGAACCTCGACCACGCCCTGCGCCGCGACGCCCGCATCCACGCCGAGCTCATCGGCTACGCCTCCACCTCCGACGCCCACCACCTGACCGCGCCGCCGCCGCACGGCGAGGGAGCCGCGCGCTGCATGCGGGCCGCGCTCGCCGACGCGGGCCTGGCCCCGGAAGAGATCACGCACGTCAACGCGCACGGCACCGGTACGCCGCTCAACGACGTGGCCGAGGCCCAGGCGATCAAGGAGGCGTTCGGCGCCACCAGGGTCCCCGTCACCTCGATCAAGGGGGTCACCGGGCACGCCATCGCCGCCGCCGGCGCCATCGAGGCCGTGGCCGCCGTCCTGTCGCTCAACGAACGGGCCATCCCGCCCACCGCCAACCTCGACCACCTGGACCCTCGATGCGACGTCGACGTGGTCGGCCGGGTCCGGCCCATGCCGCCGGGGCCGGTGATGTCCAACTCGTTCGGCTTCGGCGGCCACAACGCCACGCTGATCTTCTCGCCATACTGACCAAGGATTCGTCATGCGTATCTCCGCTTCCGCCAGCCTGCTCGCCGCCGCCCTGATCGCCTGCGCACCGGCCGGTCCGGCCGCCGCCGACGTGCCGGGCACCGCTCCATCGGCCGCCGACCCGGACAGGGTGTGCGTCACCGTGCCCGTCCAGGCTCTCGCGCAGGCCTTCACGAACTTCTTCACGTCGGGCTCCACCGCCGGGGCGGCGCTCGCGAGCGCCGCCGCGTCACTCGTCTCACCGGTCCCGCCCGTCTCACCGGCGGCGACGGCGGGCGCCGTGACGCCGGGCAGCACGGCGTCCACGCCGGCTCAGGCCGCGGCGGCGGCGCCCCCATCGCAGCTCTTCGGCCTGGAGCTGCCCCGGCAGGTGCGCGTCCTGGAAGCGGCGTCCTGCTGAAACCCCGCCGCCGAGGCACTCCCGCAGCTGTGAGAGGTGATGCGGTGTGACCACCCCGCTCTTCGACGTCGTGGCCATGACCGAGCACTGGACGCGTGCCCACCCCGACACGGTCGCCTGCCGCGTCGACCGGCGCCGCCACGCCGAGACGCTGACCTACGGCCGGCTCGACGAGCTCATCACCCGGGCCGCGACCAGGCTGGCGCGCGCCGGCGTGACGGCGGGGACGCGGGCCGCCGTGATGGTCCCGCCGGGCCGGGAACTGGTCGCCGTGGTCCTGGCCCTGCTGCGGTTGCGGGCCGTGCCCGTGCTGATCGATCCGGGGCTCGGCGCGCGTGCCATCGGCGCCTGCCTCGCGCAGGCCGCTCCCGACGCGTTCATCGCGGTCCCGCGCGCGCACCTGGCGCGCCTCGTGCTGGGCTGGGCGCGCGACAGCGTGCACACCACCGTCACGCTCGCCACGAGCACCCTGTGGCTCGCCCGCACCCGCCACAGCGGCGAGGCCGGCACCCAGCACGTCCCGGCGCCGCACGTCCCGGCGGCAGGTCCGACGCCGCTGGGGACGCCGCGGGTCGCGGCATCGAGCCAGGTGGCTCCGGACGCCGGAGACCTGGCGCTGATCGCCTTCACCTCGGGCTCCACCGGCCCGCCCAAGGGCGTCCCCTACCGCCACCGGCACCTGGCCGGGCAGACCGGGTTGCTGGCGCACGTCGGCGCGCTCCAGCCGGGCAGCACCGTGTACTCGACCTTCCTGCCGTTCGCGGTGGCGGCGCCGTCGATGGGGTGCGCCGCCGTCATCCCGCGGCTCGACCTGCGCCATCCCGAACGCACCGACCCGGCCGCCATGGCCCGCTCCATCGCCGCCCACGGCGTGCGGGGCCTGTTCGCCGCGCCCGCCCTGCTGGACCGGCTCGCCCGTTACTGCCTGCGACGCGGCCAGGTGCTGGACAGCGTCGAGATCGTGCTCACGGCCGGCGCGCCCCTGCCGTTCGCGGTGCTGCGGCGCGCCCAGCGAT
Organism: Nonomuraea sp. GTA35; assembly: GCF_041950525.1. Taxonomy (NCBI): domain Bacteria; kingdom Bacillati; phylum Actinomycetota; class Actinomycetes; order Streptosporangiales; family Streptosporangiaceae; genus Nonomuraea; species Nonomuraea sp. GTA35. Next base: position 173,907 of record NZ_JBGNUV010000011.1, read on the forward strand.
GCCTGCCCGCGCACGCCGACGTGCGCTCGGTGTACGGGGCGACCGAATGCCTGCTGGTCAGCATGGCGGACGCGGCCGAGCTCGCCGCCACGGCCGGGGCCACCGCACGCGGCGCCGGCACCTGCCTGGGCGGCGTCCTGCCGGGCAACCGGGTCCGCGTCATCCGCATCACCGACGAGGCGATCCCGCGCTGGTCGGACGACCTGCTCGCGCCGCCCGGCACCGTGGGGGAGATCACCGTGGCGGGCCCGGCGGTCGGCGACCCCTACCTCGCCCGCCCGGACGAGAGCGCCCTGGCCCGCATCGACGACCACGGCGAGCCGGTGCACCGCATGGGCGACCTCGGCCGGCAGGACGAGCAGGGGCGGCTGTGGTTCGCGGGACGCAAGAGCGAGCGCGTGCGTACCGCCGACGGCGAGCTGTACACCGACCAGGTCGAGCCGATCGTCAACGCGGTACCGGGCGTGCGGCGCAGCGCGCTGGTGGGGGTGGGAGCGCCGGGAGGCCAGCACCCCGTCCTGTGCGTGGAGTGCGAGCCGGGCACCTCACGGCGCGAGCGCCGCGAGGTCGTCGAACGGGTGCGGGCGCACGCCGGCGCGCTCGGGGACGTCGCGCCGGTGCTGCTCCACCCGGGCTTCCCGATGGACGTCCGGCACGCCAGCAAGATCCGCCGCCCGCTGCTGGCCCGCTGGGCCGCCAGGAAGCTCGGCCGGGAGGAGCGGTGAAGGTCCTGGTCACCGGCGGCGGCGGGTTCCTCGGCCAGGCCGTGTGCCGGCTGCTGGCCGCGCGGGGCGAGCACGTCTCGGCGCTGAACCGCCGCCGCTACCCGGCGCTGGCCCGGCTCGGCGTCGTCCAGCACACCGCCGACGTCCGCGACCCGGACGGCGTGCGGGCCGCCGTGGCCGGCTGCGACGCCGTCGTGCACTGCGCCGCCCTGGCCGGCCTGTGGGGACCGGCCGCCGCCTACCGCTCGGTCAACGTGCGGGGCACGGCGAACGTGATCGACGCCTGCCTGCGCGCCGGCGTCCCGCGCCTGGTGCACACCTCCTCGCCGAGCGTCGTGCACGATGGGCGCGACCTGGAGGGCGTGGACGAGTCGGCCCCGCACGCCCGCCGCTTCCTGGCCTCCTACCCGGCGAGCAAGGCGATCGCCGAACGGCTCGTCCTGGCCGCCGACGGCGACCGGCTCGCCACGGTCGCGCTGCGCCCCCACCTCATCTGGGGGCCCGGCGACCCGCACTTCCTGCCGCGCTTCGCCGCGCGGGCGCGCCGCGGGCGGCTCGTCCTGCCCCACACCCCCGGCAAGCGCATCGACACGGTGTACGTCGACAACGCCGCCCGGGCCCACCTGCTGGCCCTGGACGCGCTCGCGCCGGGCTCGCCGGCCGCGGGCCGGGCCTACTTCATCACCCAGGACGAGCCCGTCACGCTCACCCGCTGGGTCAACGCCCTCCTGGACGCCGCGGGCCTGCCACCCGTGACCCGGCACGTGCCGGCCCGGCTGGCCCGCCTGGGCGCCGCGGCCGTCGAGCACGGCTACCGGCTCGCCCGCGTCCGGGCGCAACCGCCCCTCACCCGCCTGGCCGCCGTCCAGGCCACGACCTCCCACTGGTTCGACATCTCCGCCGCCCGCCGCGACCTCGGATACGAGCCGCGCATCAGCATGGCGGACGGCCTCGCCAGGCTCGCCGCCCACCTCTCGGAGAACCCCGTGACCGCGTGCCCCGAGGCGCCCTGATGTCCCAGCACACCCGCCCCGGCCGGCCGTACCTGCCCGGCTACCCGTTCCGCTCCCGCTGGTTCACCCACGACGGGCTGCGCCGGCACTACCTGGACGAGGGCGGCGCGGACGCGGCCCCCGTGCTGATGCTGCACGGCAACCCCTCGTGGAGCTACCTGTGGCGGCGGCTGATCCTGGCGCTGCGCGGCGAGCACCGCTGCATCGCGCCCGACCACATCGGCATGGGCCTGTCGGACAAGCCCGGCGACGACCGCTACCCCTACACCCTGGCCTCCCGCGTGGACGACCTTGACGCGCTCACCGGCCACCTCATCGCCGAACGCGCGGCCCCGGACCGAGGCTGGACGCTCGTGATGCACGACTGGGGCGGCCCCATCGGCATGGCCTGGGCCGCCCGCCACCCCGGCCGGGTGGCCCGCCTGGTCGTGCTCAACACCGCCGCCTTCCCCAACCCGCACGGCCCACGCGTGCGCCCGGCGCTGCGGCTGCCGCTGTGGCTGCTGCGCGAGACCCGCCTGGGGGAGCGCCTGTTCCTGCGCCACCACGCGTTCGCCCGGCTGGCCACGCTGCCGCCGTTCGGGGTCCGCAGCAGGCTGCCCCGGGACGTGCGGGCCGCCTTCCTGGCCCCGGACGACCGCGAGGGGCACCGGCTGGCCGTCCAGCGGTTCGTGCGCGACATCCCGCTCGGGCCCGGCGACCCGTCCTGGCCGCTGCTGCTGCGGGCGGGGGAGAGCCTGGCCGCCTTCGCCGACCGGCCCGCCCTGATCGGCTGGGGGCTGCGCGACCCGGTCTTCGACCCGCTCATGCTGCGCGAATGGCGGCGCCGCCTGCCGGGCGCCCAGGTGCGCGTCTTCCCCCGCGCCGGGCACTACGTGCTCGAGGACGCCCACGACACGCTCGTGCCGGCCATCGCCGCCTTCCTACGGCGCTGAGCCCCGCCTGCTCCGGAACCCGGGCAACCACCAGTTCCGGTGCCCCAGCAGCCGCATCAGGCACGGCACGAGCACCATCCGGATGATCGTCGCGTCCAGGATGATCGCCGCCGCCACCGCGAACCCGCCCTGCTGGAAGTCCAGCCGCCGGGTGAGCATCAGGCCGCCGAACGTGACGGCCATGATGGCGGCGGCCAGCGTGATGGGACGCGCCGTGTGCCGCAGCCCGTGGAGCACGGCGGCGGTGTTGTCGCCGGTCCGGCGGTAGTGCTCGGCGATGCGGTGGACGAGGAAGACCTCGTAGTCCAGGGACAGGCCGAAGACGATGGTGAAGACGACCAGCGGCAGCAACGCGTTGACGTCGGCGCCCTCGCGGCCCAGGTCCTGGAAGGCGACGGTGAGCAGCCCGAAGGCGGCGCAGACGCACAGCAGGTTCATGGCGACCGCCTTCACCGGGATGAGCAGGCTGCGGAAGGTCAGCAACAGCAGCACGAACGACGCCAGCAGCACCACCCCCAGCACCCGCCACAGCCCGCCGACCGCACCCGCCGCCAGGTCACCGAGCCGTGCCGCCGGCCCGACGGCCAGCATCGGCTGACCCGCGGGCAGCAGGCGCGCACCCAGCGCGTGCAGGTCCCGCTGGAAACCGGCCGCGGCGTCCCCGTCAGGCGCGCACCGGTCGGCGATCAGCATCACGGTCAGATCCCTGCCGTTGTCCATCACGGTGGCCATGGACACCCTCGGATCGGCCCGCAACGCCTGCTGGAAGGCGAACGTGTCCACGGGGGCGGCCCGGCCCGGGTGCGGCAACGCCACGGTGGTCACCCCGGCCACCCCGTCCCGCTCCAGCTCCGCCAGCCCGGCCCCGATGTCGGTCCCGGCGAGCGCCGGACGGTCGTAGTGCAGCCCCATCCGCAGGTGCAGCACCGGAACGGCGGCCAGGACCAGCACGGCAGCGGCCGCCACGGCATACCGGCCGGGCCGCCTCATCATGTGCTCGGCCCCCCGCACCCACGCGGGCCGCCCCGCACCCCCGCAGGATCGCCGCAGCCAGGCCGAACGCGCCGAGCCCCGGCCGGGCCGCCGCCACGGCAGCGTGCCCCACTCCAGCCGGCGATCCAGCCGGGACAGCAGCGCGGGGCCCAGCGTCAGCGCGGCCGCCAGGGTGACGAGGGCCGCCAGCATGCCCGCCAGCGCCAGGGAGTGCGCCCACGGCACGCCGACGACCAGCAGCGCGCAGGAGGTGACGACGATGGCGGCCCCGCACCAGGTCACCGTGCTGCCCGCGGTGGCCGTGGCGCGTCCGGCGGCCACCGGGGGCGGCAGACCCGCACGCCGGGCCTGGCGGTAGCGCAGCAGGATCAGCAGCGTGTAGTCCAGCCCCAGCCCCAGCGACATGGTGACGGTGTAGGTCAGCATGGTCGAATCGACGGGCGCGAGCGCGGACGCCGCCGCGAGCGCGCCCACGCCGGTCAGGATCGCCGCGCCCCCCACCACCAGCGGCACCGCCGCCGCGCCCACCGCGCCCAGCCCGAGCACCAGCAGTACCGCCGCCACCGGAACGGTCATGGCCTCCATCGACCGCAGGTCCGCCAGGTCGGCGTGGGCGAGCTGCGCGAAGGCGCGGCTCACGCCCAGGATCGTCACGGTGACCGCCCCGGCCGACGCCTCCCGGGCCGCCTGCCGGGCGCTCGCGAGCTGGGCGGGCAGGTTGCGCTGCCGGGCGAGCTCGTCGCCGTGCACCCCCACCAGCACGTAGGCGTGCCGGGGATGCCTGCCGGCGGTCTCCGGCAGCGGCAGCATCGCGCCCACGTCGGGCCGGGCGGCCAGCGCGCCCACCGTGGCGGCGATCGCCTGCTCGTAGCGCGGCTCGTCCGCGTCCAGTGCCGCCGAGCTGAAGGCCAGCATCATCTGCTCGCCGCCCAGCTCGGGGAACCCGCGCGCGATCAGCGCCGCGGCCGCCGCGGACGGGGAGCCCGGCACTTCCAGCGAGGGCGGGGCCAGCCGCTGCGTGAGCCCGGGCAGCGCCATCACCGCCCCGGCGGCCAGGAGCAGCCACACCGCGACGACGAGCCGCCCGGCCGGCCCAGCCGCCGCCCGGCCCAGCCGGTCGAGGACACCGGAGCCACCGGCGAGCACGTCCTGCCGCGCTCCGGGGCCGGCGGGCTGCAGGACGGCGTCGGGCAAGGCGGACGTCCCGGCGCCGCGGCGGAGCCGGCGGCCACGCAGATCGACCGGCATGGTCAAGCCTCCTTCCCACCCGATGGCGGGACGTCGTCGGCGCGGCGGCTGCGCGCCCCTTCACCAGCGCAGCAGCACCGTGCCCGAGCTGAGCCCGCTGGCCACGCCCACCAGGGCGACGAGGTCACCCCGCCTGAGCCGCCCCGCCCGCTCGGCCTGGTGCAGCTGCATCGGCAACGTGGCGGCGGCGAGGTTGCCGTGCTCGACGATCGTCACCTCGGCCTTGTCCCGGGGCAGCTCGATCAGCTCGCACAGCCAGTGCAGCGCCGCCAGCGACGGCTGGTGCGCGCACACCACGGCCATGTCCGCCCAGCCGAGCCCGCGCTCGGCCAGCGGCTGCCGCAGCAGGCCCAGATCCAGCTTCTGCACCCCGATGGCCAGCGCGACGGGATCGATGGTGAAGTCGCCGGCGCGGAAACCACTGGAGCCGTCCCGGACGAACGGCATGAGCGAGACCTCCCAGTACGCGGAGTTCGCCCCGAACCGGTGCCCCAGCACCCCGGGGGTGCCGCTGGACTCCAGCAGCAGCGCCGAGCCCGAGTCGGACACCGTGTAGGACGGGATCGCCGGCTCGAAGTCCTCCTGCGACTCCACCCGCCACCGGATGCTGGAGGTGGCGACCTCGCCGCAGACGACGAGAACCGTACGGTGGTGGCCGCCGGTGATGAGCGCGTCGGCCAGGTGGATCGCCCGCAGGACGCTGTTGCAGGCGTCCCGCACGTCGAAGACCGGGCAGCCGGCCCCCAGCTTGGCCGCGACCATGTGCCCCGTCGCGGGTTCGACGGCGTCGCCGGACACGCCCGCGTAGATGATCAGGTCGATGGACGGCGGCGTGTGCCCGGTCTTCCGCAGCAGCCGGCGGGCCGCCGCCACCGCCAGATCCGACGCCATCCACTCCGGCGGGGCGACGTGGCGCCGCCGCACGCCGCTGTGCCGCTCGATCAGGCCGCGCGGCACGCTGATGCCGGGGTTCCGCTCGGCCAGCAGGTCTTCCAGCTGCGGCGTCGTCAGGCCGCCGTCCGGCACGTGAACCGCCACCCCGGCCACCCGGGAGTACCGTGACCGGCTCATGCCGGCTCGCCCCCTGCCCGCACGGGCCGCGCAACTTGCCGATGGAGCATCCCGAGTCCGCCTTTCCTGGGCAACAGGCGCTCACGATAGGCAAGACCCGGCGGTCAGCCCAGCCGCACCGCCGGAGGCGCGACCTTGCTTGCCACGCCCTTGACCGGCCACCCAGCAGGCCGCCCGGGCAGCCCGGCAGGCAGTACGGCGGAACCGTGTCCGGCTTCCACGGCTCCTGGATCCTCGACACTCATCGTCGCCGGCAGGCCCGGCCATGCCTGGTGGCACTGTCGGAAAGGCCGCGGCCGGTGAACCGGCGCGCTGATCCCCCGTGCGGGGGAGGCGCATCCCTGCCCAGGCACGCGACCCTGGGGACATGGAGGGGCGCGTGACTGCTTCGCTACGGGTCAGGGTGACGGTGTATCTGCTGCTGGGCGGGCTGGTGCCGTGGGCGGGGGTGAAGACGGTGTGGACGCTCGGCGGTGACGCCCTCGGCGTGGACGGGGAGGCCTGGCGCCGGGGGATCGAGAGCGACGGCGACGCCGTCTACCGGGCGCTGGCGGCTGTGGGTGTCGATCTGACGGTGCTGGCGGCGCTGCTCGGCGTGTTCCTCGCGCTCGGGCTGGTGCAGCGGTGGGGGATGGTCTTCCCGCGGTGGACCCCGCTGCTCGCGGGGTGGCGGGTGCCTGCCCCGCTGCCGCTGATCCCGGCGTGGGCCGTGGGGCTCTGCCTCGGGACGTACGGGGTGGTGCTGCTGGTCATGGTGCCGCTCGGCCTGGCCGGGGTGATCGCCCGGTTCCCGCCGGTGCCGCCCTTCACCAGCAGCGGGGACGTGACCTGGATGATCCTGTTCGGCGGGCTGGCCTTCGGCGGCCTGGGAGCCGCGCTTGTCGTGGGGGCGTGTTCCTACGGGCGGCGCGGCGCCCGGCTCAGGACCAGAAGATCTCCCCGTGCCGGTCGACGAGACGTCCTGAGCCGGCGCCGGGATGCTCCGTGGCGAGGCCGACGATCGCGTCCGTCCCCTCGGTGACCGTCTGGGGGCCGGTGTGGCCGTTGAGGTCGGTCGCCGTGTAGCCGGGGTCGGCGGCGTTGACCCGGATGCCCGGCAGCGCCTTGGCGTACTGGGTGGTCAGCATCGTCAGCGCCGCCTTCGAGGCGGTGTAGAGCGGCGCGATGACCCTGGACTCGGGCCTGGACGGGTCGTGGGTGTGGGCGAGGGAGCCCATGCCGCTGCTGACGTTGATGATGACCGGGTCCGGCGATCGGCGCAGCAGCGGCAGGAACGCGGTGGTCGCCCGCACCACGCCGGCGAGGTTGACGTCGAGGACGGCCAGGGCGTCGGCGCCGGTGAGGGCGCTGGGATCGCCGGAAGGGCCGTGGACGCCGGCGTTGTTGATCAGCACGTCGATCGAGCCCTCGTGCCGGGCCACGTCCGCCGCCGCGGCGGCGACGGACGCGTCGTCGGTCACGTCGATCGGGACGAACCGCGCGCCGAGCGCGGCGGCGGCCTCCGCGCCCCGCTCGGGGTCGCGGGCTCCGAGCAGCACGGTGTGGCCGAGTCCGACGAGGCGGCGGGCGGTCTCCCGGCCGAGGCCCTTGTTCGCTCCGGTGATGAAAGTGATCGTCATGTGATGCATGCTCGTCCGGCCGCGGCGGCCCCGCCAGGGACGGCTCGACGGTAGGAGCAGCAGTACCACCGTCCACGTCGCCGCTGATGACCGGGCGTGCGCGAGGATGGAAGCCATGACGACGACACCACCCGGGGCCGGGCTGGGCGCGACGATCCGCGCGTGGCGCGACCGGCTGCCCCCGTCCGCCGCGGCGCTGCCCGTCCGCCCGGCGCGCCGCGCGAGCGGGCTGCGCCGCGAGGAGCTCGCCGAGCTCGCCGGCGTGTCGGTCGACTACGTCGTACGCCTGGAGCAGGGGCGCGCCACGACCCCCTCGGCGCAGGTGGTGGCGTCCCTGGCCCGCGCCCTGCAACTGTCCGCCGCCGAACGCGACCACCTCTACCGGCTGGCCCGCCTCGTCCCGCCGGCGGACGGCGCCGTCCGCGACCACATCCCGCCCGGCGTGCACCGCGTGCTCACCCGGCTCGGGGACGTCGCGGTCGCCGTGTTCGCGGCGGACTGGCAGCTCGTCTGGTGGAACCACGGCTGGGCCGCGCTGCTGGGCGACCCCTCCTCCGCGCCGCCGCACCTGCGCAACTTCGCGCGCGACAGGTTCCCGATCGACGGCGGTCCCGCCCGCCTCGCGCTCTGGCCCGTCGTCGAGGCCGACCGCGACGGCACGGACGCCGCCGTCGTGTCCGACCTGCGCCGCGCGACCGGCCGCTTCCCCCGCGACGCGCGCCTGGCCGAGCTGATCCGCGTGCTGAACGCGGGCAACCGGCGCTTCGCCGAGCTGTGGGCGACCGGCGCGGTGGCCGCCCACCGCGAGGACCACAAGACGGTCCGGCATCCCTCGGTGGGCCCGGTCACCGTGGACTGCGACGTGCTGACCGACGGCGACTCCGAACTCAAGATCGTGATCATGACGGCCGTGCCCGGCAGCGAGGACGAGACGAAGCTGCGGCTCGCCTCGGTCGCCGGCCTGCCCGCAGGTCGCTGACCTGCCCGCCGGCGGTCAGGAGCGCCTGGCGGAAATGGTGCTCAGCGGCCGGCGGTCACGCGGCGGCGGCCCAGCAGCAGGCCGAGGGCGATCATGCCGATGCCCAGCACCAGGTGCAGCCAGTTGTCGGCGGCATTGACCGGGACGAAGTTGGCCGGGCTGTCGTGGCCGACCAGCATGCCGTAGATCCAGAGCAGCAGGTAGATCGCCCCGCCGCCGACGAGGAAGTTGCGTGCGCCGCTCCAGGTGCGGGCGAGCAGCACGCCGGCGATGCCGAACAGCAGATGGACGATGTTGTGCAGGATCGAGACCTGGAAGACGCCGAGCAGGTGCGCGTCGGACTCGTGGCCCGCGAACCGCAGGTCGTCGTAGCCGGTGGTGATACCCGGGATGAAGCCGAGCACCCCGACGAGCAGGAAGACCACGCCGACGACGAGCGCGGCGAGCTGCACCGGGGAGCGGGTGGCGAGAGTACGCGGGGTGTCCATCGGGACCTCCCTAAATAGGCTAACCCTCCCCCTACCCCCAGACACGGGCTCAGTCGCCGCACCTGGGCGCGGGTTTGGGCGGAAGAAATCTACACTGTAAAGGCGGTGGGCCGGGTGGCTGATGTCGCCGCTCACCACGACATCACCGGCGTCCAGGACTGCCGGCGCCGTCGGGCAAGATGGCGGTCCATGGACGAGCGCCGACAGCCACCACAGCGGCGGTAGGCGAGGACGAGGAACCGCTCGGCCTCTGCCGGACGGCGCTCGCCGCCGTGGACGGCCACGCCGGAGACCGGCGGTGAGGCAGGAGCGCTTCCCGCCAGGGTCCGGCAGGACTCGACGGCCCTGGCCGGGAAGCGCCCACGGGTGCTCACCGGACGCGGCGCCCGTGACCGCGCGGGAGCCCGGCCGTGATGCGGCCGCCGGGTGGGCTCCCGCGCGGTGGCCGCATCACGGCCGTGCCTGCGCGGCCTGGCCGGTGTGCGCCGCCACGAACGCGAAGGAGCCGGAGGCGACCCGGTAGACGGCATGATCGCCGTCCATCCGCAGGAACGTGGCCCGGTGCGGTGCCGCCACCAGGCGCCGGTCCTCGGCCGGCACCCACACCTCGGCGGTGGTGTTCGGCGGGACCTCGATCGTCAGTTCGAAGCGGCGGCCGGTCCTGGTCCATTCCGATCGGGCGGTGCCTTGGGGGGTGTCGTAGCTGCCCTTGACGGAGGTGAGGTCGCCGACCGGGTCGGGCTGGATGACGAGCTCGCGGTAGGCGATCGAGTCGTCGGCGGCGCGGATGCCGGCCAGGCCGGTGTGGAACCACTCCTCGATCTGGGCGAGGATCATGTGGTTCTTGGAGTCGCCGCGGTTCCAGCGTTCGCCGATGGTGGTCATGCCGCCCGGGTTGGCGGGGGTGGACTGCATGAAGTAGCCGTAGCTCGGCTGGTCGTCCTCCTGGAGCAGCTCCCACAGGACGTCGTCGCGGCCGCCGTCGGCCAGGGCCCGGACGGTCGGGGCCATGCCGATGGTGCCGCCGCTGAAGTGCGGGCCGTCGCCGTTGGGGTGGAAGGCGTACACGAGCTCGACGAGGGCGTCGAGGACGGCCTGGCGTTCCCCGTCGGGGACGAGGCCGGCGTCCAGGGCGAGCGCCTGGGCCGTCTGGGTGGCGCCGGTCGTGCCGGCGTTGCCGTCGGTGGTGTAGCGGCGGAGCTGCTGGTTGTAGAAGCGGGCGTTGAAGGCGGTCTTGATGTCGGCGGCGAGTGCCTGGTAGCGGGTGGCGTCGGCGGTGTGGCCGGTCAGCTCGGCCATCCTGGCCAGTTCGGTGATCATGACGTGGTAGCCCCAGGTGCCGGTGATCCGGCCGGAGGTCTGGTCGGCGGCCACCCAGTCGGCGAGGGCGGCGTCCACGATGTGCGCGTCCGCGCCGGTCCCGGCCTTCTGGCGCTGGATGTATCCGGCGAAGGCGACCATCCGGTCGTAGTGCCGCGCCATCGTCTCGGTGTCGCCGTACAGCTCGTACAGCATCGCCGGGACGAGGATGATGGCGTTGCCCCAGTTGATCTCGTCGCCGAAGCGGCCGCTGTAGCCCCAGTCGTAGACGGGCGTCTTCAGCGCGACGTTGCCGCGCATCGGGGTGTCGGCGATCGACTGGCCCTCGGTGAGGTGCCGCATGGTGGTCTTGAGGTAGGCGGCGAGGTCGTGGTCGCGGTGGATGGCGCCCATGGGCATCGTGTAGTCGGCCGGGTAGGAGAGCTTCTCGCGGCCGGGGCAGTCGGTGAACACCGACATGATGTTGGACGCGAAGGAGTAGCGGGCCATCGTGTGGATGCGGTTGACCCGCGCGTTGGAAGTGGTCACCTGGCCTGCGACGGGCGTGTCCGCCTGCAGCCGGACGCCCTTGATCAGGTCCCTGTCCGGGGTGTGGCCCTCCGGCAGGCCGGTGACCTGGACCCACTGCATGCCGAAATAGTTGAAGTCCGGGTGCCAGCGCTCGCCGCCGCGCAGCCCGGCCGCGGTGTAGGTGTTGAACAGGTCACGGCCGCGCGAACCGCCACCGCCCATGAGGGACGCCTGGTCCACGGTGCCGTCGGCGGCCAGCGACTCGGCGGGGGACATGCGGATGACGGTTCCGGCGGGCACGGTGCCCTTGAGTTGCAGTTCCGGCCAGCCGACGATGTTCTGCCCGAAGTCGAACACCCAGGTGCCGGGCGCCGGGTTCGTCATCGACACCGGCGTGAAGGTCTCGACCACCTTGATCGGCTCGGCGGCGCGGGCGACCAGCCGGGTGGCCAGGTTCGGCGGTGGCGCGAGGCCGGCGTCGGTCCACTCCGTGGAAGAGCCGTCGCGCCGCTTGGCGGCGGGGGAGAGGTCGGCGCCGGGGGAGTCCCAGCCGGGCTGTTCGCGGCGGGCGTCGTGGTCGGAGCCGGAGTACCAGGCGTCGGTGACGAGGGGGCCCAGGGCGGTGCGCCAGCTCCGGTCGGAGACGATGACGTCCGGCGGGCCGTCGGTGTAGGTGATCTCCAGGCGGGCGATCAGGCGTGGCGTCACCGCCGCGCCGGCGCTCGGGTCGCTGGCGGCGATGTTGTTGCCCGAGCCGGTCACCGTCGCGCCCGTGAAGTGCGGCTTGCCGAGCGCGGGGGTGAAGGCGATCTCGGAGGCGCCGATCGCGGTGATCGTGCGGGACTCGAGGTTGTCGCCGCCGTCGCCGGTGTCGATGTTGACGGTGCCGCTAACGTGGTAGCCGGTCACGCTGTCGAGGGACACGGTGGTGGCGCCGGGGGCGGTGCTCGCGGTCAGGGTGCCGCTGCCCTTGAGCTGGCTCTGCCACCAGGAGTAGGGCGCGGTCCGGCCGACGGCCGGGTTGGTGACGCTGCGCCGTACGTAGGCGGGGCCGTTGCCGAGCCGGACGCCGAGGGTGTTGGCGCCGGCGCGCAGGGTGCGGGTGAGGTCGTAGGTGCGGTACTCGCTGGAGAGCTGGTAGTTGGAGTTGCCGGGGGCGAGCACCTCGTCGGTGAGCCCGCGGCCGTTGAGCGTGGGCAGGTGCAGGCCGACGCCGGACAGGTAGAGGCGGGCGCTCGCCACGCGCCTGCGCCGGTCGAGGTCGAACGCGCGGGCGAAGATGGGCATGGGCTGGGATTCGGTGCGGCCGGGGTGGTCGATCCAGCGTGCCTGCCCCCAGTCGCCCTGCCGGAGCAGGCCCATCTCCCAGGAGGACGGCCTGCTCCAGGCCGACGGCTGCCCGCCGGCGTCCCAGACGCGGACGTGCCAGCTGATCCGCTGCCGCGAGGCGAGCGGCCGCCCGCCGTAGCGGACGCCGGACTGGGTGGCGGAGCGCACCTTGCCGGAGTCCCACAGCAGCCGCCCGCGCCCGAGGTCGCTCTCGCTCGCGGCAGCCTGGATCTGGTACGCGGTCTGCGCGTCGGCCGGGCAGGCGGCCCGGGAACCGGGCCGGTGGCACGGATGGCCGGCGGCGCCCCTGGCCGGGGTCATCCGCCATCCCAGCAAGGGGGCGGGGTTGTCGATGCCGAGAGGCTGGTCGCGCCGGCCGTCCACGCGCAGGTCCACGACCTCGACGTGGGGCTGTCCGCCGGCGGCGGCCGGCGCGGGGTTGAGGGGCTGTCCCAGGACGAGGGTGAACGTCACTCCCAGTCCTGCCCATAAGCGGATCCGGCGGCGTAATGAGGACACGAAACCACTCCCTGCGGTCCTAAAACGATTTAAGAACCTTGCAGACGCCGTTAACGTAAGCGTTGCGAGGTGGGCCGTCAAGGGAGGTTCGAGTAACGGTTCACGTGATCGCAGCACGTCAGGTCGCTGAGAACATGGCGATTCGGGTATCGGTACGCGCCGGCCGCTCAAGCTTGAGTCGCGCTGCCGTCCGGACCTCCCTGACCTGCTCAGGTCGTGGACGGCGAGAGCGCACTGCGAGAGCCTCAGACGCGGGCCGCTCAAAGCCGCTCCCCGGTGGCGGCGGGGAGAAGGACGATGTCGAGGTCGCCGAGCCGGTCGGGATCGGTGTCGATGGCGATGCGGGTGATCCTGCCGCCGCTGACGGTGAACGCGAAGACGGCCCTGGGCCGGCCCCGGTGCAGCCAGACGGCCGACGGAACGCCGTCGACCAGGGCGAGCCGGGCCGCCTTGGCCCCGCCCGCGAAGAAGGTCGCCACCGCGTGGCCGCCGCGGATCTCGCCGACCACCACGTCCGGATCGAGGATCTCGATCAGGGCGGCGAAGTCGCCGTTCCTGGAGGCGGACAGGAAGGCCTCGACGATGTCCCGCTTCGCCGACCGCGCGGCCTCGGCCGCGCCGGCCGCGCCCTGCACCCGGCGCCGGGCCCGGCTGGCGAGCTGCCGGGCCGCGGCGGGGGAGCGGTCGATGATGGTGCCGATCTCGCCGAACGACACGGCGAAGACGTCGTGCAGGACGAACGCGAGCCGTTCCGCGGGCGTCAGCGTGTCCAGCACCACCATCAGCGCGACACCGACCGAATCGGCCAGCAGCGCCTCGTCCTCGGGGCCGGCCCGGCCGGGCGCCTGGACGCCCGCGTGCGGCGTGGCCGGCTCGGGAGGCAGTGCCCCGGCCGCGTCCTCACGCCGGTTGCGGCGTGCCTCCAGCATGTTCAGGCAGACGCGGGCGACGACCGTGGTCAGCCAGCCGGCCGGGTTCTCCACCTGTCCGGTGTCGGCGCGGCTGACCCGCAGCCACGCCTCCTGTACGGCGTCCTCGGCCTCGCCGGGTGAGCCGAGCATCCGGTAGGCCACCGCGCGCAGGCGGTCCTGGTGCTCGGTGAACCGCTCGCTGACCCAGTCCTGTTCGGCCATCTGTCACATTCCTCCGTCTCACCGGTCATTCAGATTGACCGACACAACGGAGAAACGTGACATCGGGGCCCGCCTCCGGTGTCGCGCCTGTCAGTACAGATAAGAGGAGACACAACGTGAAAGCGCACGTGAGCTCGATCCTGCTCGGCGTCCAGGACATGGAGCGGGCCAAGCGGTTCTACACCGACGGGCTCGGCTGGAAGGTCAAGAACGACTACGGCGTCTCGGTGTTCTTCGAATCGGACGGGGCCTCGCCCGTCGGCTTCTACGGCCGCGAGGGCCTGGCCGGCCAGGTGGGCACGAGCGCGGAGGGGAGCGGGTTCAGCGGGCTGGTGCTGACCTACGTCGTCCGTAGCCAGGAGCGGGTGGACGAGGTCATGGCGGAGGCCGAGAAGGCCGGTGCCACGGTCCTCAAGCCTGCCGGGGCGTTGCCGTGGGGCGGGTACGGCGGCACGTTCGCCGACCCGGACGGCTACATCTGGAGCCTCGGCTACAGCGCCCGGGGAGGGGACCAGCCGTACGCGGAGTAAGGGCCTGACGAAGCGGTCCGGCGCCGGCGCGGGTCAGGGCCGGCGCCGGACCCGGTACAGGTCCTTCGTCCCGGCGGGCCGGGGACTTTCGGCCCTGCCTCCCCCCGGCCCGTACAGGGATCATGGAAGCAGACACCCGCCGGGGCAGGAGATCCCCATCCCCGAGGCGGCCCCCGGCCCGGCAGCGGATCGGTGGCAGTGACCGGCAGTCACAGTGGCGAGCCCGGCCGGCCGGGCAGGGGCCGCGTCCATCCCGCCCGGCGGGTGTCTTCGAACGCGCGGCTCCTCAGCGGACGCAACCCCGGTGACCTGCTGCGGGCCCGACGCGGACGGTCACGTGGCGCTCGCCGCGTGAGGCATGTGCCGTCCCTCCCAGAGCCGTTGGACCCTCACGCCGGGGCCACCCGGCCCTGCCGCGGCGGGCCCGCGCGTGGTGCGATGAGAGGTGACGAAGGAGGAAATCGTGATCATCGTAGGAGTGGACGGATCCGTGGCCTCGCGAGCCGCCGTGGAGTGGGCGGCCGGCGACGCCGCCCGCAGGCACCTGCCGCTGCGGATCGTGCACGTGGTGGACACCTCGTGGTACCTGGTCGGCAAGCGCCCCGACGCGGCCCTGCCCGACACGCTGCTGCGCGGCGGGCGGCAGGTGCTGCGGGAGGCGGAGGCCCTGGCCCGCGAGCGGCAGCCGGCCGTCGAGGCCACCACGGAGCTGGTGACGGGCAGGCCCGCCGAGGTGCTGCGCGAGAGGGCCGGGGACGCCGTCGAGCTGGTGGCCGGCAGCCGCGGGCTGGGCGGGTTCGCCGGCGCGCTGGTGGGCTCGGTGAGCATGCACCTGGCCGGGCACGTGCACTGCCCCGTCGTGGTGGTGCACGCCGCGCACCTGCCCGCGCAGGGGGAGGTCGTGGTGGGGGTGGACGACTCGCCGGAGTGCGAGCCCGCCCTGGCCTACGCCTTCGAGCAGGCGGAGCTGCGCGGCGCGGCGCTCAGGGCCGTGCACGCCTGGCAGCTCCCGGTGCACGCCTACGCCCCGGACATCGTGTACGACATGGACGAGGTCCGCGCCGCGCGGCTCCAGGTCGTCCGCGACCGGTTGAAGACGCTCGGCCGCGACCACCCGCGGGTGGAGGTGATCGAGGACGTGCGGAGCGCGCACCCAGTGGACGCGCTCACCGCGGCGGCCGAACGGGCCGACCTGCTGGTCGTCGGCTCGCACGGGCGCGGCGTCCTCGGATCGGCGCTGCTCGGCTCGGTCAGCCGGAACGTGCTGCACCACACCCGCTGCCCGGTGGCCGTGGTTCGCGCCTGACGGCGCGGGGTCTTCGTCATGGTCGCCGGGGACGTCCGCCGCCGGCCGGCCGCGGAGCCGGAGGCCCGGGCGGTACCCCCGTTCACGGTCCAGGCCGAGGCTGGGGGTGGTGAGGGCGTCTGGCCGGGTGCGGTGGCGGCGTCAGTGGAAGTCCGTGAGGCGGAAGACCGCCAGCATGTCCCCCGCCCGCGACGAGCCGGTCGAGAAGGAGGCTTCTGCGCCGACCCAGCCGCGGAAGGCCCCGCTGTCGTCGATGACCTGCATGAGCGGCTTGACGTGCGAGTTGCCGGTGTAGCAGAACTCGCGGCGCTCCATCGCCAGGCAGGTGCACCAGTGCCACATCGTGTCGCGGCGGTCGGAGTTGGAGATCTTCGTGAGGTAGTACTGGATGGAGCTGACGCCGGCCTTGGTGCCGCCGCCGTAGCGGGGGCAGCCGCCCGACTTCTGGCAGGCGCCGCGCGAGGACGGCTGCAGGTAGGTCAGGCACGAGGTCGTGGTCGTGCAGGCGCGGAAGGACGCATGGCTGAACGGCTGGTCGTTCGAGGTGACGAGCTTGCCGCCCGCCCAGCTCGTCAGGTCCTGCCGCAGCGAGCCGGGGAACGCCTTCACCGAGCTCATCTCGCGCCGGGTGCCGATCGTGGCGTTGCTGCCGTAGCCGTACCCGTGCGTGGCCAGGGTGCTCCGCTTGAGGTCGAGGCGGGCCAGCTTGCGGTCGGGTGAGCGGCGCACGTACCACTGCTCCGTCCAGGCCTGGGCGATCTTCCACCGGATGGTGAGCACGTCGCCCGCCATGCTGTACGTCCCGGTGCGGCTCTCGTCGGGGGCGCCGGTGAAACCGCCGGCGGTGAGCACCCGGCAGGTGCGGGGACGTGAGGCGGAACCGCCCGCCTTGGTGGTGCAGCCCTGGTCGGGGACCATGCCGGTGCGCTGCCGGGCCTCGGGATGACGCTGCCACCACAGGTACAGGGAGGCGCTGACCGTGCCGTTCGCGGCGAAGCGGTAGCTGCCCAGGCGGAGCCAGTTCTGCCGGGAGGCGGCCTTCAGGTGACCCTGCGAGACGACGTAGGTGGTCTTGCCGCCGGGGAGTGGCGCGGCGGAGGCGGGTTGGACGGGCAGGAGGGTGATGGCGAGGACGAAGGAGAGGATCGTCGCTGCGGTTCGCATGAAACAGGCTCCGGGTGGCTTACGGGCTTGACCGGTCATCAACCGGTCACCGTACGCGATCTCCACCGGGCCTGTCCCGGGAACGGCCACAGCGCGCAGCTCAGGGTGTGGCGGGAGTGCTCAGGGCGCCGGCGCGTGCGGCGGCCAGCGCGACGTGCGCCGCCCGGTCGGCGACGGCCTCGTCCACCGGGTCGGCGGTGATGAGCAGGCGCAGGTAGATCGGCGCGGCCAGGGTTCTCAGCAGCTCGGCGGGGTCCGTGCCGGCGGGGAGCTCGCCGCGGCCGACGGCGCGCAGCACCACCGGCTCGGCCCTGGCGAGCCGGTCGTCGAACACCTGCCGCCGGGCCGCGGCGATCTCGGACAGGTGGGCCGCCCCGGTGAACATGGCGGCGAGGATGGCCTGCCCGGTGGGGCTGGTGAACGCCTGGACGAGCGAGCGGGCCAGCGCCCGCAGATCGCTGTCGATGGCGCCGGTGTCGGGAACGGGGATGTCGGCGGCCATGTGCTCGGCCAGCGCGTCGGTGAGCAGGCTCTCGCGATCCTTCCACCGCCGGTACACCGTCGTCTTGTGGACTCCGGCGCGCTGGGCGACGTTGTCGACGGTCAGCGCGGCGTAGCCCTTGTCGACGAGCTCGGCGAGCGCGGCGGCGTGGACGGCGGCGCGTACCTTGGCGCCGCGGCCGACCGGCCTGGCGGGGGACTGATCAGACTGCATTGCAACTCCGAGTTGCGATACTTCGGGGGTGACTGGCAGGATCAGCGTATCGCAACTTCGAGTTGCGATGCGTTCCCCATTGCGTTCTTTCCCCTGAGGTGGCACATCATGCGCAAGCCCGCCGCCTGGACTCTCCAGGCCGTCCCCGACCAGACCGGCCGCGTCGCGGTGGTGACCGGCGCCAACAGCGGCATCGGCTACGTCACCGCCCGCGAGCTGGCCCGCCGCGGCGCGCACGTCGTGCTGGCCTGCCGCGACCCCGGACGCGGCCGCGCCGCCCTCACCCGCATGGGTGACGAGGTGCCCGGCGCGCACCTCGAGCTACGCCAGGTGGACCTCGGCAGCCTGGCCTCCATCAGGGAGTTCGCCGCCGGCTGGCGGCGCGGCCGGCTCGATCTGCTGGTCAACAACGCCGGGGTGGCGATGGTGCCCTACGCCCGGACCGCCGACGGGTTCGAGTCGCAGTTCGGCATCGACCATCTGGGCACCTTCGCCCTGACCGGCCTGCTCCTGCCCCACCTGCTCGCCGCGCCCGATCCACGGGTGGTCACCGTCAGCAGCGAGGGGCAGCGGTTCGCCCGCTTCGACCTGGACAACCTCAACGCCGAGCGCGGTTACCGCGCGGCGTTCGCGTACGTGCAGGCCAAGCGGGCCAACCTCTACTTCGCCGTCGAGCTGCAGCGCCGGGCCGACGCCGCGGGGCTGAGGCTGCGCAGCATGGCCGTCGCGCCCGGGCTCACCCGCACCAACGTGCTCACCGGCGGCGCCAACAGCAGCAGGGGACGGCTGTACGCGGCCCTGACCCGCCTGCTGGTGCGAGTGGCGTTCCGCCCGCCTCTGGAGGGGGCCAAGACCTCCCTGTACGCGGCGACCGAGCCGGGCCTGCCCGGCGGCAGCTACATCGTCCCCGACGGCCTGCTGCAACTGCGGGGCGAGCCGGTCCGCCGTACTCGCGAGCGGGCCATCCGCGACGCCGCCACGGCCGCCGACCTGTGGCGGTTGTCCGAACGCCTCACCGGCGTCGGCTACGCCCTGTCCGCGGCACCCTGCTGATCGAGCTCGCCGTGCGCCTGCGCCGACAGGTCCTGCCAGTCGTCCCAGGTCTTGAGCCGGTCGGCGTAGGCCTGCTGGATCATCGGGTAGAAGCCCTGGCCGAAGAGCACCCGCAGGGGCGGGTTGTCCAGGTCGGCGAGCTTGAGGAGCGCCTGGGCGGCGGCGGCGGGGTCGCCCGCGGGCTGCTTACCCGCGGCCGCGCCCAGGCGCAGCCGGAGGTCGTCGTAGGCAGGGTCGGGCAGGGCCACGTGGCCGTTGTCGAGCGGGTCGGGGTTCTTGCCGTCCCTGGTGGCGAAGCCGCCGGGCTCGATGATGGTCACCTTGACGCCGAAGCCGGCGACCTCGCCGGCGAGGGCCTCGTTCAGGCCTTCCAGGGCCCACTTGGAGGCGTGGTAGGCGCCGCCGAGCGGCATGGCGATGAGCCCGGCCGCCGAGGACAGCTGGACGATGTGCCCCGAGCGCTGCTCGCGCAGGTACGGCAGCGCGGCCTGGATCACCCACACCGCGCCGAACAGGTTGGTCTCCATCTGGTCGCGCAGCTGCTGCTCGGTCAGCTCCTCGACCGCGCCGATCTGGGCGAAGCCGGCGTTGTTCACGACGACGTCGAGGCGCCCGAAGTGCTCCTTGGCCGCCTTGACGCTCTCGAGGACGGCGGCCTTGTCGGTCACGTCCATCGCGAGCGGGAGCACCGCGTCGCCGTAGGCGGTCACCAGGTCGTCGAGGCTCGCGGTGGCGCGGGCGGTCGCGGCCACCTGGTCGCCGCGCGACAGGGCCGCCTCGACGAACTGGCGGCCCAGGCCGCGCGACGAACCGGTGATGAACCAGACCTTGCTCATGATGTCTTTCCGTTCTCCATGCCCGTGGCGGATGCGCCTTGACGACCATGAGACGCCGGCGGCCCCGGCGCCTGTGACACCGCGGGCATGTGGCGTACGCCACCCGTCACGGGTGTCACACCGCGGTGGCGGGCGGCGACTCGTTGATGGAGCACACTTGACAGCGAACAGGTAGGAGCAGGACATGAACGAGCGCAGCGAGCCGACGGCGGCCACGGGCGAGCCACCGGCCGGCGGCGGGCCGGTGGACGCCGCCACCGAGGCGTTCGTCGCCCACCGCAACCTGCTGTTCACCGTCGCCTACGAGATGCTCGGGTCGGTGGCCGACGCCGAGGACGTCCTGCAGGAGACCTGGCTGGGGTGGGTGAAGGTCGATCTGGAGCAGGTGCTCGACCGGCGCGCCTACCTGGTCAGGATCGCGACCAGGCGGTCGCTGGACCGGCTGCGCTCGATGAAGCGCCGCAGGGAGGAGTACATCGGCCCCTGGCTTCCTGAGCCGCTGCTCACCACGCCGGACGTGGCCGAGAACGCCGAGCTCGCGGAGAGCGTGTCGATGGCGCTCATGCTCGTCCTGGAGACGCTGTCGCCGACCGAGCGGGCCGTGTTCGTGCTGCGCGAGGTGTTCGACGTCGGCTACGACGAGATCGCCGCCGCCGTGGGCAAGAGCCCGGCGGCCGTCCGGCAGATCGCGCACCGCGCCCGCCGGCACGTCGATGCCCGCCGCCCCCGCGAGGTGGTCCCCCCGGGCGTGGCCAGGGCGGCGCTGGCCTCGTTCCAGCGCGCGTTCGAGACCGGGGACCTGCAGGGGCTGCTGGACGTGCTCGCCCCCGACGTCGTGCTGATCAGCGACGGCGGCGGCGTCAAGCAGGCCTCGCCGCGGCCGATCGTCGGCGCCGGCAAGGTGGCCCGCTTCATCGTCGGCGGGATCGGCAAGGCCCAGTTCACGCCCACCGGCGAGCCCACCGTGGTCAACGGCAACCCGGCACTCGTGCTCCGCGTGAACGGCGAGATCGACGGCGTCATCGCCGTCAGGGTCGAGGACGCCCGCATCACCGGCCTCTACTACGTCCGCAACCCGCAGAAGCTGACCGGCATCGGGTCGGAGGTGCCGCTCGCCCTGCGCTGAACGCGGGCCGCGAGGAGGCGACGATCAGCAGGTAGAGTCCAGACTTGTGGATGTCTACCTGCTGATCCTCGGGGATCACCTGCCGGATCCACGTACCGGGCGAGCGCCTTCCGAGCCGGATCGCGTGCGCGCCATCGTCGACCAGGCCGTCGCGGCCGAACAGGCCGGATTCACCGGCGTCGCCATCGGCGAGCACCACTTCACCCGCTACATCGTCTCCGCGCCGGAGCTCCTGCTCGCCGCCATCGCGGCCCGCACCACCACCCTGCGGCTGTCCACCGGCGTCACCCTGCTGGCCCACCACGACCCCGTGCGCGTCGCGGAGGAGCTCGCCACCCTCGACGTGCTGTCCGCCGGGCGCGCCGAGCTCATCGTGGCCCGCGGCGTGTCGAAGGAGACCGACGTCGCCTTCGGCATCGCCCCCTCGGACCTGCGGCCGCGCTTCCACGAATACCTGCGCCTGCTGCTGAAACTGCTGCAGGAGGAGAACGTCACCTGGCGCGGCACGTTCCGCAGCCCGCTGGAGGGCGTGACCACCACCCCGCGCCCGGTCCAGCGGCCGCACCCGACGTTATGGGTCGGCAGCGGCTCGGCGGCCTCCGCCGACTTCGCCGCCGAGCTGGGCATGCCGCTCATGCTGCCCAGCACCCTGCGCGACCCCGGCGTCTACGTGGACGTCGTGGCCGGCTACCGGCGCGACGACCCCGGCCGGGTCGCGCTGCCCAGCCACGTGTTCGTCGCCGAGCGCGGCGCGCGCGAACGGTGGCGGCCCTACCTGGAGGCGTACGCCGCGTTCGCCAGCCCGTGGCGGGGCGACGGCAACGCGATCGACATCGACATGTTGATGGAGGGCGCGGCGATCTGCGGCGATCCCGGCGAGGTCGCCGACCGGCTCAACGCGCAGCAGAAGCTGCTCGGGCTCGACGCGCACCTGGTGCTGATCGACATCGGCGGCCTGCCCAGGGAAGAGGTGCTGACCGCGATCCGGCTGTTCGGCGAGCAGGTCATCCCCCGGCTCACCGCCTGACGGCGGGCGGACACCGGGCTGACGGGGGCTGGCGAGGCCGGGCTGACGCCGGGCTGACCGGGGCGGACGCCGGCCACCGATGAGTTCCACGGCCGGGCCGGGTCTACCTCTGCGTACCGCAAGACGCGCACCCGATGAGTGAGGGACCCATGAGTACGAACGCACTACCGCCCGTCGTCGACGCCGCCACCTGGCAGCGTCAGCTCGACGAGCTGCGCGCCCGGGAGAAGGCCGCCACCCGGGAACTCGACGCCATCGCCGCCCAGCGCCGCCGCCTGCCCATGGTGCGGATGCCGGACTACACCCTCGAGGGCGAGCACGGGCCGGTCCGGCTGGCCGACGTCTTCGAAGGCAGGAGGCAGCTGATCGTCTACAACCACATGTGGTTCGCGGGCAAGGAGTGGCAGTGCCCCGGCTGCACGGGGTTCACCTCGCAGTACACCCGGCTGGAGTTCCTGGACGGCTACGACGCCCGGTTCGTCGTCGTCACCCAGGGCCCGATCGACGAGGCGCTCGCCTACAAGCGGCGGGTCGGGAACAAGATGACCTGGTACTCCACCGCGAACAGCCCGTTCGGGACCGACGTCGGCGCACCGCCCGGCGGCGGTTTCGCCGTCAACGTGTTCCTGCGCGACGGCGACATCGTCTACCGCACCTGGCACACCAACGGCCGGGGCACCGAGCAGCTCAGCCACAGCTTCGCGCTGATCGACCTGCTGCCGTACGGGCGGCAGGAGGAGTGGCAGGACTCGCCCGACGGCTGGCCGCAGTCGCCCACCTACAGCCGGTGGCTCGACTCCAAGGAGATCGCCGCGATGTACGGCCCGGGCGCGGTCTAGGGACGCGGTCTCTGGGGACGCCCAGGGACGCTGTCCAGGGACGCTGTCCAGGGACGCTGTCCAGGGACACGGTGGCCGGCAGAGCCGCCGGCCACCGTCTCCGGTACCCCCTGCGCGCCGTCGGGCGGGCACGGCCGCTCTAATATGTAAACGCATCCGTATGCGTTTACAAAATGAGGTGGCCGCGTGCTGAAGACCCTGAGCAAGATCGCGTTACTCGTCCCCGCCCTCGCGGCAGCCGCCGTCTGGCTGATCGTCCTGAGACTGAAGAGCGTGCCGATGCCGCTGCTGGTCCCCTACGGACTGCTGCTCGCCGCGCTGCCGGCCGGCCTGCTGTGGCCCGGCGTGCTCGGCCGGCGGTCCACGCGGCGCCGGGTGCGGGCGTTCCTCGGGATCCCGGCCGCCCTCGGCACCCTGGCGCTCTACCTCGCGGTCGTCTACCACGTCACGGACCTGCCGGTGCTGCTCGCCCTGGCCACCGTGGCGGCCCTGACCTGGGCGGCGCCCGCGTTCCTGCGCGCCCGGCGGGCGGCGGGCGGCCGGGCCGCCGCGCAGACCAGGCGGGCCTTCCTGGCGGGCGGCGCCGGGCTGGTGCTGGGCGTGCTGAGCGGGCTGTCGCCCGGCTGGGTGGAACGCCGGCGCGGCCAGGCGCTGGCCCGGGGCGAGCGGCAGCGGCAACAGGCCGTACGCGCCCCGGGCGCGCGGCGGCGGATCGCCGACGGGGGCGTGCGGGTGTTCCCGATTCACACCGGCGACACCATCGTCACCTACGGCCAGTTCTACGGCGGCCTGGACGGCTGGGAAGGGCTGAACGGCTACCTGCGCACCCTGGTGGACAAGGCGCAGATCGCGGTGCCCGTCCGCGCCTACCTCATCGACCACCCCCGGCACGGGCTCCTGATGGTCGACACCGGCGTCAACTGGGAGCAGGCGCACGACCACGACGGGTACTACGACCTGACCTCGCGCCTGCTGACCGAGCGCGAGGAGTACCGGCTGAGCCCCGGCCAGGACCTGCGGGTCCGCCTGGCCAGGCTCGGCTACGACGCCGGGCGGATCGGCACCGTCTTCCTCACCCACGTCCACGACGACCACGCCGGAGGGCTGCGCAGCGTGCCCCAGGCCGAGGTGGTGCTGGACCGCCGCGACTGGGACCACGGCGTGCTCTACCCGCACTCCTTCGACCTGGTCAAGGAGAACCTCTCCTTCCCGGCCTTCGATTCAGGCCCCTTCGGCGCGTTCCCGGCCGGTCAGGACCACTTCGGCGACGGCAGCGTCATCCTGCTGCCCACCCCCGGCCACTCGCCCGGCCACATGTGCGTGCTGCTGCGCATGGACGGCGGCAGCGTGCTGTTCGTCGGCGACACCCTCTACACGCTGCCCCACCTGGCCGTCGACCAGGTCCGCCAGATGACCATCGGCGGGGCCGACACCGCCCGCCAGCTCGAGGCGGCCCGGCGCATCCAGGCCCTGCTGGCCGCCGAGCCCGCCACCGTGCCGCTGTTCGCCCACGACAACACCCGCTACCATGCCGACCGGGTCGTTCCCGCGTTCGCCCACGGGAGGCCCGGCAAGGAGGGGTTGCGGGAGTTGCGTACGCACATGGAGGCCGTCCTCACCCCCGGCTGGCGGCTGCGGGCCGGGCACGCGCCCCGCTTCGTCCCGCCGGAGTCCGGGACGGGACCGGGACGGGTGGAGTTCCGATGACCTCGACGCGGCGCACCCGGGGCAGGCCGCGCGACCCCGAGGCCGACGAGGCGATCATGAAGGCGGCGCTGGAGCTGTTCGTGGAGCGCGGCCTGGAGGGCGCCAACGTCGAGCAGATCGCCAAGCGCGCCGGCGTGGCCAAGGTGACCGTCTACCGGCGCTGGTCCTCCAAGGAGGAGCTGCTGATCCAGGCGATCGAGCAGGCGCGCACCCTCGTCCCCGAGGCCGAGATCTGGGAGGCGGCCGACGCCGGGGCGCAGCCGGTCGACGAGCGGCTCGCCGGCTCCTGGGCGGGCACCCTCGGCGACGCCCGCTTCCGTGCGATCCTCGCCCAGCTCATCGGCTCCAGCGTCACCCAGCCGTCACTGCTGGCCACCTACCGCGAGCAGTACATCCAGCCCCGCCGCCGGCTGATCCGCGCCGCGCTGGAACGCGCCCATCCGGAGGCCGCCGCCGACCTCGGCACCGACCTCGACACCGTGATCGACATGGTCGTCGGCGCGGCCATGTACCGCATGCTCATCGACCCCGACGCACCCGCCGGCGGCCGCCGGTACCTGGAGGGCGTGCTCCGCCAGGCCGACCGGCTGCTGCGCCCGTCCAGCGTGTCCGATCCGTCCGGCGCGCCCGACCCGAGCGGTGGGCCCGACCCGAGCGGTGGGCCTGACCCGAGCGGTCCGCCCGACCCGAGCGGCGAGCCCGCGACCTGACACACGCGTTTCCGGCCGCCTCTGGAGGGCAACGGCCCCGCATGATACGCGATCTCATCAAGGGCGCCGCGGGCGGCGCACTCGCCACCGCGGCGATGAGCGGGGTCATGGTGGCGGGCAGCCGGATGGGCCTCATGCCCGACCAGCCGCCCAAGCGGATCGTCCGCGCACTGCTCCCAGGTCACCGGCACCGGCCGAAGCCCGGCGAGGGTGTCGCGGGCGCGCTGGCGCACGCCGGTTTCGGCATCACCCTGGGCTCCCTGTACGGCGTCCTGGCCAGGGGCCGCCGCGTCCCGGCCGCCGCCGGCGTCGGCTATGCCCTGACCATCTGGGCCTCCAGCTATCAGGGCTGGATCCCCGGGCTGGGCATCCTGCCCCGGGCCTCCCGGGACCGGCGCGGCCGGCAGGCGGTCATGGTCGCCGGCCACGTGGTGTACGGCACCGTGCTGGCGCTGGCGATGAACCGGCTCAACGCACCGGACTCGCCCTGACCGCCGTCAGGCGGAGTCCGGGGTCTCGGTGAGGAGCCGCTGTTCGAGCACCGCGTCGAGTTGCAGCTCGTGGTAACCGGCCGTGTCGAACAGGACGGTCAGCCGGTCCTCGCCGCGCTGCACGACCTCGCCCGGTCCCCACGTGCGATGCACCACCCTGGCGTGCGTGGGGAACGGCCCGCTCTCCTCCCGCTGCCGCCCGGCGGTGCCGGCCCGGCAGTTGTCGCAGTCGCCGCACGGGTCGAGGAGGTCCTCGCCGAAGTAACCGAGCAGGAAACGCCGCCGGCAGTCGCCGGTCTCGGCGTAGCGGCGCATCATCTCCAGCCGGGTGCGTTCGACGTCGCGCCGGCGCTCGGCCAGCCGCCGGGCCAGGTCCGCCGCCGTCCGCGGGTCGGGCCCGCCGGGCGCCGGGCCGACCCGGCGCGTGCCCAGCCGTACCGCACCCGTCCTCTCCAGCAGGTCGAGCAGCATCGTCAGGCGGCGCGGCGACAGCCCCGTACGCTCGCGCAGCTTCTTGCGGTCGCTGCCCGGCCCGGCCTCGGCGACCGCCGCCGCGACCCGGGCCAGCGTCTCCGAATCCGGTACGGCCGCGGTGAAGTAGCGCTGCAGGCCCAGGTCCTCGGGACGGTAGAACAGCACCGCCCTGGCCGCCTCGCCGTCCCGGCCGGCCCGGCCGATCTCCTGGTAGTAGGCGTCCGGCGACCCCGGCACCTCGGCGTGCAGGACGAACCGCACGTCCGGCTTGTCGATCCCCATCCCGAACGCGCTGGTGGCGACCACCACGTCCAGCTCGCCGCCCATGAACCGGCCGTGCACGTCGTCGCGCTCTGCCCGCCGCAGCCCGGCGTGGTACGCCGCCGCCCGCACGCCCGCCTCGTCCAGCAGCCCGCTCAGGCGGCCGGTCTGCCTGCGCACCGCCGTGTACACGATGCCCGGCCCCGCTTCCTCGCGCACCGCGGCGACGATCTCGGGGGCGGGATCGTCCAGCATGCGGCGTACCGCGAGCGAGATGTTGGGCCGGTCGAACCCCTGCACGATCTCCAAGGGGTCGCGCAGGCCCAGCCGTTCGGCGATCTCCGCCCGCACCGGCGGGGCCGCGGTGGCGGTCAGGGCGGCGATCACGGGGCGGCCCAGCGCCTCGGCCACCTGACCGAGCCGCAGGTAGTCGGGGCGGAAGTCATGCCCCCACGAGGAGATCAGGTGGGCCTCGTCCACCACCAGGAGGGAGGGCTGGACGGCGGCCAGGTCGCGCACCACGTCGGGCCGGGCCAGCTGCTCGGGCGCGCAGAACAGGAACTCCGTCTCGCCCGCCCGCAGCGACTCGAAGGTCGCCCGCCGCCGGCCGGCCGGGGTGCCGGCGTCCAGGCTCGCCGCCGCCTCGTCGTGCTCGCGCAGCGCTTCGACCTGGTCGCGCTGCAGGGCGATCAGGGGTGAGACCACCACGGTGGGGCCTGGCAGGAGCAGCGCGGGCACCTGGTAGATCGCGGACTTGCCGCCGCCGGTCGGCATCACCACCAGCACGTCGCGGCCCCGCGCCAGCGCGGTCATCGCGGCCAGCTGGCCCGGCCGCAGGTCGGCCAGGCCGAGCGCCTGCCGCGCCACCCGCTCGCACTCCGCGCCCGCGTCCTTCATCGGCTCTCCCCTCGCACCCTGCCTCGCCGGGATGTCGTTCCTGCCCCGGCAGGCGGCCGGCATGTCATCGCAGCCGAGCCCGGCTACGAGCCCGGCTCGGCCCGCGGCCCAGCCGTGCCGGCGGCGCATCCACCCACCTGCCCTCCAGGCGGCACGTCAACGGGGGCGCGACGGGACCCGCAGGTGGTGCGCCAGCCAGTCCGCCACCCTGGTCACGAAGCTGATCCTGTTGCCGATCCGCCGGATCTCGTGGCCCTCGTCCTGGAAGAAGAGATGATCGCAGGGCACGCCCAGGGCGGTGGCCGCCTCGACCACCTGCTCGGCCTCGTACAGCGGGACGTTGGTGTCCTGGGCTCCGTGGACCACCAGGAGGGGCGCGGCCAGCCGGTCGAGGGAGTGCAGCGGTGACAGGGCGCGCAGCAGGTCCCGGTCGGCGTCCGGGTGGCCGTACTCGCCGACCGCGGCGGCGGCGATCCAGGGCTCGGTGCGGGCGTAGAAGGTGGCGAAGTCGGCGATGCCGCTGACGGTCACGCCGGCGCGGAAGAGGCGCGGGTGCGTGACGAGCGTGGCGAGGGTGAGGTAGCCGCCGTACGACCAGCCCATGCAGGCCAGCCGGGACGGGTCGCCGGCGCCGAGGCGCACCAGCTCCGCCACGCAGTCGGCCACGTCGTTCACCGCGTCGAAGCGCAGCTCGCGGTCGTCGGCCTGGCGGAAGGCGCGCCCGTACCCGCCTGAGCCGCGCACGTTCGGGGCGAACACGCCGATCCCGGCGGCCAGCAGGTTCTGGTAGAGGGGGTTGAAGGTGGGCCGCTCCTGGTCCTCGGGACCGCCGTGCAGGAACACCGCGAACGGCGCCGGGCCGCGCGCGTGCGGCGGCCGGTGGAGCCAGGCCGCCAGCTCCAGGCCGTCCCTGGCCCGGAAGCGCACCAGCTCGGCGCCTGCCGCCGTGGGCAGCGGGCCCGCGCCGGCGGCGTGCCGGTAGCCGCCCCAGTGGTCGCCCGTGTCCAGGTCGCACAGCAGGACGTGCGAGGGCTCCTGCGGGCTCTCGGCGGCCAGCGCGGCCAGCGTGCCGTCCCAGCCGATCCGGGCCGAGGTGACCACGGCGGCGGGCGGCGGCGGGAGGTGGTGGAGCTCGCCGCTCTCCAGCTCCATGACGTCCAGCTCGGAGCGGCCGTGCGCGTTCCACACCAGCAGCGCGCGGCGCCCGTCCGCGCTGAGCGCGAGCCGGTCCAGCTCCGCGTCCCGCCGTTCGGCCAGCACGACGGCCTCGGCGCCCTGCCGTACGGCCAGCAGCGCGGCCCGGTCGCGGCCGGCGTCCGACACCAGGTAGGCGATGCGGCCGTCGGGGGAGAGGGCCCCGTCGTCGGTGGATCCGGGCAGGCCGGGCAGCAGGGGCCGTTCGCCGCTCGGCGCGTGCGCGCCGAGCGCCTCGGCGGCCAGGTCGGCCAGGAACATGCGCCGGCGGCCACGCGCGCCCCGCCGCAGCAGCATGGTCACGTGGTCCCGGCTGATGGCCACCGGCCTCAGCAGCGCGCCGGCCGCGATGACCTGGCGGCCGCCGGTGACCGCGTCGATGAGCACGGCCCGCGTCAGGCCGGTGGACGAGGTCTCGGCGACCAGGAGCGTCTCGCCCCGGCCCGTCCAGCGGACCACCCCGGCGGAGCCGCCGTCGGGGGCGGCCAGCAGGCGCAGGTCGCCGCCGTGCGGCTGGACGGTCCACACCTGGGTGTGCTCGCCGCCGCCGGGCGCCACCAGCACGGCCAGGTGCGTCCCCGTCGGCGCCCAGCTCACGTCGACCGCCGGCTGCGGCCCGGTGTCGACGGCCCAGGCCTCGGCATCGCCCTGGAGGGACTGGATCCACACCCGGGGCGAACCGTCGTGGTCGCTGATGAAGGCGACGGCGCTGTTGCCGGGCGCCAGGGCGGGGGCGCGGCAGCTCCACGCGGTCAGGCTCTCGGCCGCGGGCAGGTGCGGCCGGCCACCGACGAGACTCGCGACCGCAGGCACGCGCGGCGGCCCGCCGGTCGAGCCTGTGGGCGGGCGTAGCGGGCCGCCGGCCGGTCGCGCAGGCACAGACGGAGGCCCCTCGGCCGGGTTTGCGGGCGTGGGCGGCGGCCCGCCGGCCGGGCCGGCGGTCGCGGGCAGGTGCGGCGGGGCGGCGGCGGGCCGCGGCGTCACACGCCGTGGGTCTGCAGCCACAGCTCCAGCAGCCCGAGCTGCCACAGCGTGTTCACGCCGGTCGTCGCCCTGTCCTGCTCGGGGTCGGCGAGCAGCCGATCCACGTAGTCCTGCCGGAACAGGCCCCGTTCGCGGGCGGCCCGGCTGGTCAGCGCGTCGCG
Source organism: Nonomuraea sp. GTA35 (assembly GCF_041950525.1). NCBI lineage: Bacteria > Bacillati > Actinomycetota > Actinomycetes > Streptosporangiales > Streptosporangiaceae > Nonomuraea > Nonomuraea sp. GTA35. Next base: position 203,264 of record NZ_JBGNUV010000011.1, read on the forward strand.
GACGAGGTCGAGCAGGGCCCCGTCGACGTGCCGGACGGCGGGGACGGGGAAGTAGCCCTTGGGCCGGTCGACGACCTCGGCCGGCAGCAGCCGCCGGGCGGCGTCCTTGAGCACGCCCTTGCCGCCGTGGGCCAGCTTGAGCTCGGCGGGGCAGGCGGCGGCCAGCTCGACCAGCTCGTGGTCGAGGAACGGCGTGCGCGCCTCCAGCCCGTGGGCCATCGTCATGTTGTCGACCCGCTTGACCGGGTCGTCCACCAGCATGGCGGTGGTCTCCAGGCGCAGCACGGCGTCCAGCGCGGTCTCGGCGCCCGGCCTGGCCAGGTGGGCGCGGACGAAGTCGCCACTGGCGTCGCGATCCAGCAGGCGGTCCGGCGACAGGATCGCGGCCAGCCCGTCGTGGGGCCGGTCGAAGAACGCGCGGGCGTAGACGCCGGCGGCCTCCTGGCGGGGCACGCCGGCCAGCGGCGGGAACCAGCTGTAGCCGGCGAACACCTCGTCGGCCCCCTGCCCCGACTGCACGACCTTGACGTGCCGGGCGACCTCCTGCGACAGCAGGTAGAAGGCGACGCAGTCGTGGCTGACCATCGGCTCGCTCATCGCCCGCACCGCGTCCTGCAGCCCCTCCATCAGGCGCGCGTCCGGGATGCGGATGCGGTGGTGGTCGGTGCCGAACCGCCTGGCGACCAGGTCCGAGTAGGCGAACTCCTCGCCCGGCTCGCCGCCGGCCGGTTCGAAGCCGATGCTGAACGTGGCCAGGTCCTGCTGCCCCTGCTCCGCCAGCAGCGCCACGATGAGGCTGGAGTCCAGGCCGCCGGACAGCAGGACGCCGACCGGCACGTCGGCGACCATCCGGCGGCGCACCGCCACGCGCAGCGCGTCCAGCACGGCCCGGCGCCACTCCGCGTCGCTCAGCCCGGCATGCTCCGGCAGGGCGCCCCGGGTGTGGGACGGCTCCCAGTACCGGTGCTCGGTGCCGCCGCCGTCCGGCTCGATCACCCGTACCGTGGCGGGCGGCAGCTTGCGCACCCCGGACAGGATCGTGCGCTCGCCGGGCACCAGCGAGTGGAAGGTCATGTAGTGGTGCAGCGCCACCGGGTCTATGCCGGTGTCCACCTCGCCGGCCGCAAGCAGGGCGGGCAGCGAGGAGGCGAAGCGCAGCCGCCGGGCGTTCTCGGCCACGTACATCGGCTTGATGCCGAGGCGGTCCCTGCCCAGCGTCAGCCGCCCCGTGTCGCGCTCGTGGACGGCGAAGGCGAACATGCCCTTGAACCGGTCGACGCAGGCGGGCCCCCACCGGTGGAAGGCCTTCATCAGCACCTCGGTGTCGGAGGTGGAGTAGAACCGGTAACCCGCGCCGCGCAGCTCGTCCCGCAGCTCGCCGTAGTTGTAGAGGCAGCCGTTGAATACCACCGCCAGCCCCAGCTCGCCGTCCACCATCGGCTGGGCCGCCTTGTCCGACAGGTCGATGATCTTCAGCCGGCGGTGGCCCAGCGCGACCGGCCCCTGCGACCACAGCCCGGAGCCGTCCGGGCCGCGCTCGTGCATCGCCTCCGCCATCCGGCCGACGGCCCCGACGTCCGCCTCGGCGCCGTCGAAGCGCAACTCTCCGCTCAGCCCGCACATCCCAGGCCTCCTCAGGACGCCGCGGACCGGTACGCCGGGGGATCGCCCGCCGGCCGGTCCCACCGGCAGTCCCTGGTCTCGGTCAGCAGCAGGTCCACCACGTCGGCCAGCCGCCCCCGCCGGGCGAACGCCTGCCGCTGGCGCTGCGCGGAGCTGCCCCTGGCCAGCGCCTTCTCGATCAGTTCCGAGACCAGCCCCGCGTCACCCGAGTCCTCCAGCTGCGGCCGCAGCCCCTCGACCAGGCGCCGGATCACCACGGGCGCCGGCCGCGGCACCCCGCCCACCGGGTCGATCAGCTCACCCTCCAGCCCCGAGCGCGCCGCCTGCCAGGTCGCCGCCCGGGCGGCCTCCAGGTGTACCTCCCGTTCCACTCCCTGGCGCACCGCCTCCAGTTCCCTGGCCACCAGCGCCCGGAACAGGCCGACGATCAGCACGACGTCCTGGACCCGCGGGCAGGAGTCGCAGATGCGCAGCTCGACCGTGGGCACGTGCTGCGACGGCCGGATGTCGGAGTAGATCATCCCGGGATCGGTGATCACCCCCGAGCGGATCAACTCCTTGATCATCTCCTCGTACTCGGCGGCGGAGTCGTACTTGGCGATCGGGCCCGCCGTGGGCCAGCGCTGCCACACCAGGCTGCGGTAGCTGGCGTATCCGGTGTCGCCGCCGTCCCAGTACGGCGAGCTGGCCGACAGCGCCAGCAGCGGCGGCAGCCACGGCGTCAACCGGTGCGCCACCGCGACGGCCAGGTCGGGGTCGCTCACCTCCGCGTGCACGTGCATGCCGCAGATCAGCTGCTCCCGCGTGAGCTGCTGGTAGTCGCTCAGCATCTGCTCGTAGCGTGGCTCCGCGGAGACCTTCACCTCGTCCATCTCGACCAGCGGAGCGCTGCCCGCCGCGCTGATCCCGAGCCCCACCTCGTCGGCCTGCCGGATCAGCCGCCCTCGCAACCCGCACAGGTCACGCGCCAGATCCTCCAGCCGCCGGAAGGGCGCGCTGTTGGACTCCACCGTCGAACGCTGCAGCTCCCGCGCGAAGCTGTCCTCGGGCAACGCCTCCAGCAACAGCTCGGCCCGTGCCGCCAGGCGGCGAGTGCGGACGTCCACGACATGGAACTCCTCCTCCACTCCCACCCGGATCGCTTCCTCTTCTCCCTCCACGATCAATCACCCCCGGCTCGTCCAACTCGTGGCAGGCTTGTCTACTCCCCCGAGAACGGCCTTATGCACGTGACGATTTTTTGCACTGAACATGTTTGACGCGGGGTTTTGCCAAGGTTGAGGCGGAAAGCGGCGGGTAGTCGGGCACCTCGCGAGGGAGATCGACCGTGACGAGGAGGACACCGATGCCGGCACGAGGGGAGCCGTCGGTCGCCGCCTCGGGGCAGTGGCGCGACGAGCAGGGGGTACGGCGCCCGGCGGGCGAAGCGCACGCCTGGTTCCCCGGGACGAACCAGACGCTGTGCGGGCTGCCGCTCAGCCGGTCCGGGCTGCTCCGCTTCCACCACGTGGCCTGGCCGGAGGTGTTCCCGGAGTCCGGCGGCTCGGCCGAGCAGGTCGGGGACGTGTGCCGCAGATGCGTCGCTGCCTCGGGCCGTCGCTCGCACCGCGGCTGGAGCCCGCGCTGGACGAGGAACTCGCCGCGCCCCTGAGCCCCCTGACAGCCTGGGCGGCGGTGTCAGCGGAAGGAGCGGCGGTAGGCGGCAGGCGTGGTGCGCAGGGCGGTGTGGAAGCGGCGGCGGAGGTTGACCGCCGAGGACAGGCCGACGCGGGTGGCGATGGTCTCGACGGGCAGGTCGGTCTCCTCCAGCAGCGCGCGGGTGGCGGCCAGGCGGCGTTCCAGCAGCCAGCGGGCGGGCGGGACGCCGAGCTGGGTGGCGAACTGGCGGGTGAGGGTGCGGGCGGAGACGCCCGAGAAGGCGGCCATGTCCTCGACCGTGATCTGGTCGGACAGGCGGGAGAGGAGCCATTCGAGCAGCGGGGCCAGCGAGTCCGGCATGGGGCCGGTGGTGGGGAGGGGAGGGTACTGGCGCTGGCAGCCCTCCCGGTGCGGACCGGCGGCGAGCTGGCGGCCGATGCGCATGGCGTGGGCCGCGCCGTGCTCCTGAAGGACCTGGTGCAGGCAGAGGTCGCTGGTGGCGGCCGAGGCCCCGGCGGTGGCGACGTCGCCGTGATCGACGTAGATGACGGTGTCGTCGAGGATGACGCGGGGGTGGCGGGCGGCGAGCTCGGCGGAGAGCTCCCAGTGGACGGAGGCGCGGCGGCCGTCCAGGAGGCCCAGGGCGGCGGGGATGAAGATCCCGGCGCAGACGGCGATGACGCGGGCACCCCGGGCGTGGGCGCGTGAGACGGCGTGGAGCACGGCGGGGGAGGGGGCGATGGTCCAGCCCGCGACGAGCACGGTGTCGGCGTCGCCGAGGGCTTCGAGGCCGTCGTCCACCTGGATGGGGACGCCGAGGGTGGTGGGGAGCGAGCCGGGGCGCTCGGCGCACAGCCGGAAGCTGTAGTGCTGGGGGATGCCGGGCCCGTGGTAGCCGAAGACGGCGGAGGCGGCGGTGACCGGGTAGAGCTCCTGGTTCGGGGCGACCAAGGCGACCACGCGATGCGGGCCGGGAGGTGTCGGAGGCATTTCCGGGCATTCCGCAGGCATGGCGCGAATGTACCTCATGATGTCATCTGGGACACCGGCGCTCTGATCTGGAAATATCCAGAATTGGGGCTCATGTGGACGAGGAACTTCACCCTCTACTTCGGTGCCCGCACGATCTCGCTGCTCGGCGACGCGATGATGCCCGTCGCCTCGGCGCTGGCGATCGGGAAGGTTTACGGGATCGCGGGCGTCGGCTACGTGCTCGCGCTCTGGACCGCGTCGGCCGTGCTGGTCATGTTGTTCGGCGGGGTCGTCGCCGACCGGATCGGCGCCCGGCGCGTGATGATCGGCGCGGACGTGGTCAGGGTCGTCACCCAGGGGGTCGTGGCCGTCGCCTTCCTGGACGGCGCCCCGCCGTATCCCCTGCTGCTGGTGATGGCGTTCCTGTCGGGTACGGCCGCCGGGATGTTCGAACCGGGCGTCAACGGCATGGTCCCCCTGGTCGCCACGGACCCGCAGCGGGCCAACGCGACCCTCAAACTCGCCGAGGCGGTCACCCAGCTCGCGGGTCCCGCGCTGGCGGGAGTCCTCGTCGTCGTCGGCGGGCCGGTCTTCGTCTACACGGTGGACGCCGCGACGTTCCTGGTCAGCGGGGTGGGCCTGCTGCTGGTCCGGGTCGCCGTGCCCAGGCCGGGGCCCTCCGACGTGCTGAGCGACCTGCGCAGGGGCTGGGAGGAGTTCAGGGCCAGGAGCTGGATGTGGTCGGTCATCCTGGTCTGGGTGTTCTGGGGCGTGCTGGTGATCGGACCGTCCGTGCCGCTGGCGTCGCAGGTCATCGGGGCCGACTACGGCTGGGTGATGGCGGCGCTCGGCCTCGGCACCGTGCTGGGCGGGTTGGTGGCGATCAGGTTCAGGCCGCGCAGGCCGCTTGCGGCCGGGGCGGTGGCGCTGAGCGGGTACGTGGCGGTTCCGCTGACGGTCGCGCTCGGGCTGCCGTTGCCGGTGCTGATGACCGGGCACCTGCTCGGCGGGTGCGCGTGGGCGTTCTGGTCGGTGATGTGGTCGACCAGCGTGCAGACGCAGATCGCTCCGGACGTGCTCAACCGGGTCAACGCCTACCAGGTGGCCGGGTCGGTCGCGGGCATGGCGGCCGGGCAGGCGCTGGCCGGTCCGGTCACCACGCTGGTCGAGCCGCGCGCCTTCATGCTGGGGTCGGCCGTGGTGGCGGTCGGCGTGGTGGCGGCCCTGCTGCTGATCAAGCCGGTCAGGCGGCTCGGCCGGGAGCCTCAGGGGGCCGCAGGCCGGTCGGTCCCGGCCCGGGCCGGCTCGCCGGCGTAGCCGCTCACCCCGCATCGGAGCTGCGGGATGATCACAGGAGGCGTACCGTGGGTTCACCACAAGATCGAAAGGTGTGCCGTGTCCATCCCCCTCACCGCGTTATTGCTGGCCTCGTCACTCATTTCGCCGTCCGCCGCGCTGCCCGCGTGCCCGCAGATCTTCGGGCACGGCGGCTACCCCACCGGCGCCAACGCCTGGGAACGGGACCAGATCCGCCAGCCCAACAACCCCACGGCCATCCGCCAGTACAAGGCGTGGGGCTCGTCAGGCGTCGAGGCCGACCTGCAGCTCACCAGGAACGGCACCAAGGCCGTCATGTGGCACAACACCTCCACCTGGGGGTTGACGGGCACGAAGAAGAACATCACCGAGATCTGGTGGGCGACCGGCGACACCAAGCTCGACGGCCGGACCATCACCCGCGGTCCCTTCCAGGGCGAGACCGTCCACACCTTCCGCGAATGGCTGGCCGCGATGAGGTCGGCCGGCATGGTCGGGCTGGTGGAGATCAAGCCCGAGGCCCGGCAGTCGCTGTTCAGCACCGACGCCGCGATCAAGGCGCGGGCGTGGGCGGAGGTTCTCGACCCCGTCAGGGAGAACCACCGGTCGCAGGAGATCATCCTGTACTCCCACGACAGCGGCATCGCCGCCGAGCTCAGGGCCCGGGTGACGGCCGCGGGCATGACGCAGGTGCTCAGCGGCGGCCCGATCTGGCCCGACGTCACCAGGTGGGAGGAGCCGCCGCCCCCGTGGCAGCTGAACGAGAACGCGTGGAAGGCCGCGCTCCAGAGCGGCGCCAGGCGCATCGCCACCGACTACCCGTCCCAGCTGCGGGCCTGGCTGGTGGGCAAGTGCCAGTGAGGGCGAGGCGGGCCCCGGACGACGTGCGGCCGGGCGGACGTCGCCCGGATGCCCGGACGAGCCGACGGCCTATTTCCCCGTATTTCCGTATCATTGGGGCATGAACGCTGGGCTTCCGGAACCCGTCCGCCGTGATGAGTGGCGCGTCTCGCATGACGAGCGCGAAGCGGTGGTAGAACGACTGAACACGGCGGCGGCCGAGGGCCGGATCGACCTGGGCGAGCTGGACACGCGGCTGGAGCTGGCGTTGAACGCCAAGACGTACGCCGATCTGGCGCCCCTGACCGCCGATCTGCCGCCGGACGTCCCGGTGGACCAGGAGCCGCTGGTCGTCAAGGGCGGCATGAACGGCGCGACGCGTTCCGGGCGCTGGGACGTGCCCGGGCACATCACCGTGTACGGCGGGATCGGCGCGGTCAAGCTCGACTTCACCCAGGCCGAGTGCCGGCTGCCCGAGGTCCGGATCGAGGCGCAGGGCCAGATGGGCGGCATCACGATCATCATCCCCGACGGGTGGGCCGCGGAGACCTCCCGGATGGACGGGGGCATGGGCGGCTTCACGGACAAGACCACGCCGCAGCGGCTCCCCAGGACGCCGCTGATCCGCCTCACCGGCAGCGGCGGCGCGGGAGGCGTGGTCATCCGGCACCCCAACACCTGGGAACGCCGCAAGCAGCGGCGCCTGCAGGGGCATTGAGGGCGGGGCTCGCGGCCCGAACCTGCTGACCGGTAAAACTCGCAGATCATGACATCGGCGGTCACAACCCGACATTGGAGGCGGCGGAGGGCCGTGCCGTGAGAAGATCGAGATCATGATTGCACTGCCTGGCTCAGGCCGTCGCGGCGTTCTCGCCTGCTCGCCGGCCGCCGACACGTCCGTGACGTCCCTGGCGCGGCCGGCGCTGCCCGGCCTTACGGGCCCGGCCGGTCACGCGAGGCTGCGAGGCCGTGCGGCGCTGCCCGGCCATGCCGGGCGTGCGGCCGTGACCGCGAGGGCGGGGACGGCCGAGTGCTGAGCCTGCCCCGAACAGACGCCGCCGCCCCGACGATCCCGCCCGCCGCCCTCCCGGCGACCGGCGAGGAGCAGGGCACGGGGCGTCCCGAGAGCGCGGTGCCCGACGGGCCGCGTACGACACCGGTTGCGGACGAGTGGCGCCTGGCGGCGATGGTGGAGGAGCGAGGTGAGACCGGGGTGGCGCAGGCCGTTCCGGAAGAGGCCGTGACGGATCCGGCGGTGCTCAGCGTGGGGCGGATCGGCGGGTTGCGGCCGCGCCGCCGTCCCGGCGACGGAGGCGAGGCGTCGGGCGCCGACGTCGACCTGGTCGACTCCCTGGCACCGGCCACCCGGCGCACCGTGGCCGCCTGGCTGCTGGACAAGCAGTCCGCGGCCACCCGGCAGACCCGGCTGCAGGTGCTGGCCGCGTTCGTGCGCTGGCTGCGCAGCATGGACCCGGCGATCGAGCTGCTCGCGGTCACCGGCGCCCACCTCGACGCCTACTGCGACGCCGCCCGCGCCGGGACGCTGACCATCGGCGTGCGCAACCCGGGCAGGCCGCTGTCGAGTGCGACCGTGTCCAGGAAACGGGCCGTGCTGTCGTCGTTCTACACCTTCGCCTGGCGCAGCGGCGTCGTGCGGCACGACCGCACCGCCACCGTGCCGCGCCCGGCGCCTGCCCGCGACCGCGACGTGCTGAGCCGCGAGGAGCGGCGGCTGCTGCGCGAGGGCGCCGCCCGGCTGGCCGCCGAGGGCAGGTCCGCCGAGGCCGCGGCCGTGGCGCTGCTGGACGCGACGGGCGCGCCCGTGTCCGCCCTGGCCGGGCTGACCGTGCAGGACCTGCGGGCGGTGACGGCCGGCGAGCCCGCCGTCGTGACCGTGCACGACGGGCGCGGCGACCTGGTGGCCTTCCCGGTCCCGCCGCTGGCCCGCTCGCTGCTGCGCGCCCTGGCAGCCGCCCGTACGGCCGGGGAGCCGCTGCTCAGGCAGCCCGACGGCCATCCGGTGGACGTGCAGTGGCTCAGGAAGGCGCTCACGGACGCGGCTCTCGCGGGCGGCGTCCCGCGCGAGCGGGCGAAGCTGCTGGACCCGCACCTGATGCGCGCCACCACCGTGACGGAGCTGCTGCGCGACCAGGCGAGCTGACCGCGAACCCTGGCAGCGACGGCACCACGAGGTCGGACGCGAGCGCCGGGTTCGGCCATGGCCACGGCGGTTCAGCCGGGCGATCGGGGCCGGTTGGCGGGTGAGCGTGGGGCGATCAGCCCGGTCTCGTAGGCGAGGACGACCGCCTGCACCCGGTCCCTGAGGCCGAGCTTGGACAGGATGCGCGCGACATGAGTCTTCACTGTCGTCGGGCTGAGGACCAGCCGGTCAGCGAGTTCGGCGTTGCTCAGCCCGGTGGCGAGCAGGCGCAGCACCTCCAGTTCCCGGGGTGTCAGCTCCGACAGGTCCCCATGGACGGCTGGGCCGGCCTCGTCGCGGCGGGCGAACCGCTCGACCAGGCGGCGGGTGATGGTGGGCGCGAGCAGGGCGTCGCCGGAGCGCACCAGGCGCACCGCGGCCACCAGGTGCTCGGGCGTGACGTCCTTGAGCAGGAAGCCACTGGCCCCTGCGGTGAGCGCGGCGTAGACGTAGTGGTCGAGGTCGTACGTGGTCAGGATGAGGACGCGGGTCTCGCCCGCGCCTGCTGCCATGATCTGCCGGGTGGCCTCGAGGCCGTCCATCTGCGGCATCCGGATGTCCATGAGCACGACGTCGGGCCGAGTACGCCGGACGGCGGCGACGGCTTCTGCTCCGTCGGCAGCCTCGGCCGCCACGTCGATGCCGTCGGCGGTGAGGATCATCCCGAACCCGCTGCGGACCAGCGCTTGGTCGTCGGCGATGACCACGCGCAGAGGCCGGTTCACCTGGTCGTCCACGGAATCCCCGCCGTGATCCGATAACCCCCGCCGCTCTGCGGCCCGGCCCGCAGGGTGCCGCCGTAGAGGGCGAGGCGCTCCCGCAGCCCGATCAGGCCCCGGCCCTGGCCGTCTCCGGCGCGCGTCGTCCGGCTGCCGCCGGTGTCGGTGACCTCGATCTCCAGCCAGTCGCCGCGGTGGCCGATGCTGACGGACGCCTGCGCGCCGGCCGCGTGCTTGATCGTGTTGGTCAGCGCCTCCTGGACGACGCGGTAGACGGTCAGCTCCACCCCGGGCGGCAGCGGGCCCGGCGGTGGAGAGATCTCGACGCTGACCGGCACCCCGGCTGCTCGTACCCGTTCGATCAACGAGTCGAGCTGGTCGAGCCCCGGCTGCGGTTCGAGCCCGTCGGCGCTGCTGCCGGCCCGCTCGCTCTCCGGACCGGCGAGCAGGCCCATGACATGGCGTAGTTCGGCCATGGCGGCCCGGCCGCCGGCCTCGACCGCCAGCATGGCCTGCTTCGACCGGGAAGGGGCCGTGTCCATCACCTTGCGTGCCGCTCCGGCCTGGATCACCATCACGTTCACATTGTGGGTGACGACGTCGTGGAGCTCCGCGGCGATCCGGGAGCGCTCTTCCTGGACGGCCTTGCGCATGGCCTCCTCCTGCGCCCGCTCCAGGTCGGCGAATCGACGGCGGCCCGCCTCGAGCCGCTGCCGCCAGGAGCGGACGAAACTCGCGGCGACTCCGGCGCTCATCACCACCACGAACGGCCCCAGCCAGCTCGGCAACGCCGGGACGGAGTCCCGGAAGGCGACGCCCGCCAGCACGGTGGCGAGGACGAGCCCGCCGACGGCCGGCACCCGGTGAGGACTGTGGGCCACGGCGCCATAGGCGGCGATGGCGAACGCCACCACGGTGATCCACGTCGCGTCGTCGTGGGTGGCCAACGCCGCGGCCAGCACCGTCCAGAAAGTGATCAGCGGGTACAGCCGCCGCACTGCCAGCGGCAGAGCCGTCAGGACCACCAGGAGCGGGAGCGGACCTGGATCCTCCTGGCGACCGGCGGGGACGACGGGCCGTTCCCCGCGGTCAGGCGGGGCGTCGCTGCTTCGTGGCGGTGGAGAGGGCCGCAGGTGCAAGGGCTCCAAGAAAGAGGGCTGCCGGCCGTCGAGGCGATGGGTGCCGTCCGCGGCGCCCGCTGTCGCGGCCACGGCGACGACGGTCAGGGCGATCGCGAGCAGCAGGTCGGCGAGGAGCGACCGGCGCGAGGGCACAGCGGGTTCCCGTACGGGCCGTAGCACATCCAGCCGCGATCGCCACCATGCACGTCTTCTGCTCACTGTCGCCACTGATGCATTGTCCCGGCCGCATGGCACGTCCCGCGTCAGCCCCGGTGACCGGATCCGACCTCCGCCAGAAGTACATCGCAAGGATGACGCCGCCGAGCGATCCTCCCCGGGAAGGGCTCGATATCGGCAAGACAGCCGACGCGGACGAATCTCGTCGGCCCCTAGCGTCGTTGTCGCCACCGGCCGCCGGCACAGGTCCCGTCGAGGCGGCCCCATCAGGAAGGACAGTCCGTTGGCTCATGCGATGGAGAGAAAAGGCATGCGCGATCCAGCCTCAGGGCACGGCACCGGCGCGGGGACACCGACGCCGCCCCGCCGGATCCGCCGAGGCGCCACCGTCGTCGCGGCCCTGCTCGCCTTCGCTGCCGCCACCTCCTGCGCCTCCGCATCAGGTCCGCTCGTCTCCAGCTCCCCCTCGCGCGAACCGTCACTCGTCTCCACCGCATCTGTCGCCGCCGATCCGTCGCCCACCCGGACCGGCACGCCACACCTGCCCGAACCGACCGGATCCCAGCCGGTCGGCACCACGTCCCTGCACCTCAAGGACACCTCCCGCGCCGACCCCTGGGTTCCCGCCGCGAAGGCGAGGGAACTCATGATCTCCCTGTGGTACCCGGCGAAATCCCGCGGCGGGAAGCGGGCCCCGTACATGACGGCGAAGGAATCAGAGCTCATCCTGCAAGGCGAGGACATCCCCGGCGTGCCGTACGACGCCTTGAGCACAACGCGGACCAACGCCTTCAGCGACACCAGACCGGCAGGACGCAGACACAGCCTGCCCCTGGTGGTGCTCTCCCCAGGCTTCACCGAACCCCGCGCCTCGCTCACCGCCCTGGCCGAGGAACTGGCCAGCAGGGGCTACGTGGTGGCCGGCATCGACCACACCTACGAGAGCCTGGCCACGACCTTCCCTGACGGCCGGGTCACCACGTGTGTCGCCTGTGAGGCCCGCAAGGACCAGGACTTCTGGAACAAGGTAGGCCGGAGCAGAGCGGCCGACGTCACCTTCGTCCTCGACGAGCTGACCGGCGCGCACCCCGTCTGGAAGGGCGCCTCACTGATCGCCCCGTCCCGGATCGCGATGGCCGGGCACTCCGCAGGAGGCGCGAGCGCCATCGCCGCCATGCTGAACGACACCCGCGTGCGTGCCGGGCTCAACATGGACGGCACCACCTTCTCCCCGATCCCGGACAGCGGGCTGTCGCGGCCGTTCCTCTTCCTGGGCACGCAGGCCATGCACAGCCCGGCAGGCAAGGACACCACGTGGGACCGTGACTGGGCGCGGCTGACCGGATGGAAGCGCTGGCTCGTGGTGACAGGGGCAGAACATGCCTCCTTCACCGACACCGCCCTGCTGGTGGAGCAGCTCGGTATCCACCGCAATCCCGGCCTGCCCGCGGAACGCGCGGTCGAGATCACCCGCAGCACCGTTCGAGCCTTCCTCGACCTGCACCTGCGCCACAAGCCCCAGCCCCTGCTGGACAAGCCCTCAACGCGGTACCCCGAGGTCAAACGGTGTGACGTCAAGCGGCAGAGCTGCGCCTAGACAACCGCCGAGCGCCCCCGGCCGGCTGCGCATGTCCCACCGTGGGCACGGCATGCGGCGGTACAGCGGCCGATGTCCACGGCGCGAGAACGTTGACAGCGGAGCCGGCCACCCCGCGGCGGTGGAGGTCAGGGGAGGACGCCCGCCGCCTCCCCCGGGAGGGTCAGGCTCGCGACCTCGCCGTACTTCTTCAGCAGCCGGGCCTTCCCCGTCCCGACGTCCACGGCGTAGAGCGCCCAGCCGCCCTTGCCGGAGTACCTGACCTCGACCTCCGTCGCGTTGTGCCAGCGGGTGGGGTGGACCATGCCGCGGTTCGAGGGCAGCCCGCTGACCGCGACCTGCCGGCCGGTCCGCCCGGTCTTGACGTCGAGCACGGTGAACACCGGCCTCGCGGCACGGACGTCCTCGCTGTCGATCGCGACCACCGTGCGCCCGTCCGGGGCGAGCTCGCTGGGCGCGATGAACCTGCCGTCGAACCGCACCGGCTTGCCGCCCCCGGCGACCGGCATGAACCACAGGTCCGTCTTGATGTAGCGGATCCACTGGACCACGCCGTCCTTGATGGTGACCGGCTCGTACTTGCCGTTGATCGTGGTGCGCCTCCCGGTCCGCGTGTCGATGAGCCGGCCCGGGTACCTGGTGCCCTCCCGCGGGTCGAAGACCAGGTAACGGCCGCCGTCGGACACCGCCAGCATGGAGCCGACCTCGATCTCCTCCTCCGGCAGCGGCACGGTCACCTCTGCCCCGGTCACCATGTCGCGCACCACGTGCGCCTGGGCCTGCCTGCTGTAGTACGCGAACGTGCGCCCGTCCCGGCTGAGCGCGACGGGAGCGTCGTGGTCGCCGGCGGTGTGGACGAGCGCCTGCGGCACCCGGTACGCCTTCCCGGCTGCCGTGACCACCCGCCACTCCACGTCGTCGCAGTCGATGCCGCGCGGCTCGGTGAGCCTCTTGCACGGCGTGCGGTACGCGTGGCTCAGCACCCCCACGTTCCCTCCGGGCAGGTCGGGCACCACGGCCGTCTGCTGCGGCACGGGAGGGGCGGCGCCCCACCGCCACGGCAACGCCACGGCGGCGCTGGTCAGCCCCACCACGGCCGCCGTCACGGCGGCGGCCAGCGCGATCGTGGTCCGCCGCCGGCGCCGGTGCCCGGCGATGGCCGCGTCCAGCAGGTTCACCTGGGGTGCCTCGGCGGCGATGCCGTCGAGAGCCGAGCGCAGCCGCGTCATCGGGTCACCTCCGCGATCTCGGGGTCGTTCAGCAGGTGCGCCAGCTCGGGAGCGATCGTGCGCAGCCGGGCCAGCGCGTGATGCGTCTGGCTCTTGACGTTGCCGATGGAGCAGCCCAGCACCTCCGCCGTCTGCGCCTCGGTCAGGTCCTCCCAGAACCGCAGCACGATCACGGCGCGCTGCTTGGGGCCCAGCTTGGCCAGCGCCTGGCGCAGCACGATGCGGTCGAGCGCGGCCTCGTCGGAGGAGGCGGCCCGCTCGGGCACGTCGGCGCTCGGCAGCTCGGGGCGCGGCCTGCGCCGCCAGGAGATGTACTGGTTGACCAGCGCCTTGCGGGTGTAGGCCTCGGGACTGCCGTCCCTGGCCAGTTTGGCCCACTGCCCCACGACCTTGATCAGGACGCTCTGCAGCAGGTCCTCGGCGAGATGGGCGTCTCCCGTGAGCAGGTACGCCGTCCGCATCAGCGCTTGCTGGCGGGCGAGCACGAACTCGCGGAAGCCGTCATGACGGTCCAATGTGATCTCCTCTCGCCCGTTGCCAACGCCACCCGCGGGACGAAAGGTTGTACCCGGCAGCCGGAAGGGGACCGGCGGATGCCGGCAGGCACGGCCGCCCGGGCCGGTGTCCCCGGCCCGGGCGGCGATGACCGGCGGGCCGTCAGCCGAGGCGGGCGAGTTCCTCCGGGCTCAGCTCCAGGGACGCGGCGGCGGCCGAGTCGACGATGGTCTCCGGGCGGCTGGCGCCGGGGATCGGGATGACGACCGGGCTGCGGGCCAGCTCCCAGGCCAGGCAGACCTGCTGCGGGGTGACGCCGTGGGCGTCGGCGATCTCGGTGAAGGCGGCGTTGAGCTCGCGCAGCTCGCCGGTGCGGCCGATGCCGCCGAGCGGCGACCACGGCAGGAAGGCCAGCCCGAGCTCGGCGCACACGTCGATCTCCGGCTCGCTGGAGCGGAACCGCGGCGAGTACTCGTTCTGCACGCTCACCAGGCGCTCGCCCAGGATGTCGTGGGCGAGCCTGATCTGCTCAGGGTTGGCGTTCGAGATGCCCGCGAACTGGATCTTGCCCGCGTCGTGCAGCTCCTTCAGCGCCCCGATCGTCTCCTCGTACGGCACCTTCGGGTCGGGCCGGTGGTGCTGGTAGAGGCCGATGCTGTCCACCCCGAGCGCCTTCAGCGAGCGGTCACAGGCCGCCCGCAGGTACGCCGGGCTGCCGTCCACGTCCCAGCCGCCGGGCGTGCGGGTGTGCCCGCCCTTGGTCGCGACCAGCACCGCGCCGGTGTCGCCGCCCCACAGGGACAGGGCCCGGGCCACCAGCCGCTCGTTGTGGCCGACGTCCTCGTGGGACGGGGTGTAGGCGTCGGCCGTGTCGATCAGGGTGATGCCGGCGTCGAGGGCGGCGTGGATCGTCCTGATCGACTGTTCCTCGTCCGGCATGTGACCGGCCACCGACATGGGCATGGCCCCGAGCCCGATGGCCCCGACCGGCCGGTCGCCGATGGTGCGCGTTGTCATGGTGTTGTGCATGGGACCCAGCCTGGCTCCTGGAGCGCACTCCAGGTCAACCGGAATCCCGCTGATCTGTCAAACGGTTGACATCTTGGCCCTGGCCAGCGCGGGTGCCGGGCTCACCCGCCGCCCGAGATGTGCTCGTCGGCGCCGCGGTAGGTGTAGAGGTCGTCGACGAACTTGCGCTTGAGTGCCGGGACCCGGCCGGTCACCCCGAAGTAGGCGCGCGTCATCGCCAGCACCGCGCGGCCGATGACCGGCTTGTGGATGGCGGCGTCGCCGTCCATGCGGGCCAGCGAGTCCCGCACGCGGGCGAAGCCGTACGGGATCATCTCCCGCTCGTTGCCGCCCATGCCGTGCTTGAGCCCGCCGTCCCGGTCCCACTTGAACTCCATGACGTGCCAGATGCACAACAGGCCGCCGGGGGCGAACACCGAGGAGATCCCGTGGAGCATCTCGGGCGTGAGCAGGGCCCGGGTCTCCTCGGTGACCGGCACCTTGGCGGAGACGGCCACGATGACGGAGTCCTCGATCCTGGCGTGCGGCAGGTACTGGCGGCGCACGCGGGAGCCGGTGCCGTCGGCGGCCACCAGCAGGTCGCCCGTCGCGCTGGTGCCGTCGGCGAAGTGGGCGGTGACGGTGCCGTCGCCGTGGCGCTCGTAGCGGGTGAACTCCTTGCCGAAGTGGACCACGTCCTCCATCCCCGTCAGCAGGATCTGGCGCAGCGTCATCCGGGAGACCGAGCGCTCGCTGTTGACGGGGTCGTCGTCGGGCCGCAGCGGGAACGAGGCGGTGACGCCGCGCTTCTCGGTCAGGACGTTGAAGTGGCGGGGAGCGCGGGCGCAGGTGGCGACGAAGGTGTCGAACGGCTCGGGCGGCAGGCACGCGCGCAGGGCCCGGTCACGCCCAGCGTCCTCGGCCCCGCGCTCGGCCTGACCACGGGCAGCGTCACCGCGATGCTCGACCGGCTGGAGAAGCTGGGCTACCTCACCCGCTCGCCGGACCCGTCCGACCGGCGCAAGGTCGTCGTGCGGATCACCGAGGGGGCGGCCGCGAGGACGTGGGAGCTGTACGGGCCCATCGCCACCGAGGGGGAGGCGGTGATGGCGGAGTTCGGCGCCGCCGAGCTGGAGCGGGTGCGGCTCTTCCTGCGCCGTTCCCGGGAGCTGTACGAGCGGCACCTCGAACGCGTCCGCGCCGAGCCGGCGAAACAGGGGCGGCGGCGGCCGCGCGGCTGAGGGCTGGTCGTCCCGCGATCGGCCCGCCCTTTCGTTTTCCGGCCGGACGGCGGCTGAACGGTTCGTCGCCTGACCTGACCGGCGCGGCGTCGGCGGGCGATGGTGGAGGTGGCTCCAGCGAGTCCCCGGGCGAGGGAAGGGCGTGGCGCGATGCAGGCCATGGGTCGTGATCCGGCTGCCCGGCACGCCGAAGGTCCCAGTCTCGTGGAGCGGGTGACGGAGGTGCGCGCCGCCACGGAGAGGCTCCTGCTCCAGGCGCGCGACATCCGGGCCGACTCCAGGCGCATCGAGGCCGCGGGGCGGAGGATCCGCCACGACCTCGCCGCGCAGCGCGAACGCCTCAGAGCCGGCTACTTCGCGATCCGCCTGCGACGCGCCGAGCGAGGGTGGGACGAGTCCGCGTGGCCGTGAGGCGCCCCTGATCGGCGGACCCGGACGGTGAGCGGCCCTGGCCAGCATGGCGGCGGCCGGAAACGTGCCCTTGACAATCGTGTCACCGGGCAAGCACAGTACTAGCCACCGCTGACTACGTAGTCAGACGCGAGGAGCTGCGCATGTCCGAGACCAGACGCAGGCCTCCTGGCAGCACGGACGTCGCCAGGCTGGCCGGGGTGTCGCAGAAGACGGTCTCGCGCGTGATGAACGGCGAGCCGTACGTGAGCGACGAGATCCGCGAGCGGGTCCTCGCGGCGGCGCGCGAGCTCGGCTACCGCCGCAACACGGCGGCCCGCGCGCTCAACCTGGGCCGCTTCCACCGCATCGGCGTGGTCTCGCTCGGCAGCGCCCTGTACGGCCCCGCCTCGCAGCTCATCGAGCTGGAGCGGCGGGCCAGGGCGATCGGTTACGCCTTCAGCGTGGTGAACACCCTCGAAGGCGACGACAGCGGCGTGGCCAGGGCCGTGGAGTCGCTGCTGGAGCAGGGCGTGGACGGCATCGTGCTGTCCGAGCCGATCGACGTCGGCGAGCAGTTGCGCATCGAGCCCGGCGTGCCGGTGCTCAGCCTGGGGCCGCTGCCCGGGCTCGCGGGCCCCGACGTGATCATCAACAGCCCGTCCAACGTGGACGCGGGCCGCGAGGCCACCGAGCACCTGCTCGGCCTCGGCCACGCCACCGTGTGGCACGTCGCGGGCCCCGGGCGGTGGTGGGCCTCGCGGGAGCGCGTGCGCGGCTGGCGCGCGGCCCTGGCCGCGGCCGGCGCCCCCGAGCCGCCGATGCTCGAAGGCGACTGGACACCTGCCTCCGGCTACGCGGCCGGCCGGGTCCTCGCGGCGGATCCGGAGGTCACGGCGGTGTTCGTGGCCAACGACGACATGGCGATCGGCGTGCTGCGCGCCCTGGCCGAGGCCGGCCGCGCGGTGCCCGAGCAGGTGAGCGTCATCGGGATGGACGACATCCCGGCCGCCGCGTACCTGTCGCCGCCCCTGACCACCATCCGGCAGGACTTCGCGGCGTCCGTGGCCCAGGGCCTCGCGCTGCTCGTCGAGCGCATCGAGGGCCGCCCCGGCGCGTCCGCGCCCGATCTCCCGACCACGCACCTGGTCAAGCGTCAGTCCACCCGACCCCCCAAGGAGAAGACATGACCATGACACGCACCCGGTGGCTCGCCGCGGCGGCCGCGGCGACCCTGTTCCTGGCCGGCTGCGGCGGTGGCGGTGGCGGCGGCGCCCAGCCGGCAGCCGACCAGCCGCCCGCCGCCGCCGTCAGCCAGGCCGACATCGACAAGGCCATGCAGACGCCCACGGAGCTGACGTTCTGGACCTGGGTGCCGGACATCGGCAAGGAGGTGGCGCTGTTCGAGAAGAAGTACCCGGCGATCAAGGTCAAGGTGGTCAACGCCGGGCAGGGCGAGCCCCAGTACACCAAGCTGCGCACCGCGCTGAAGGCCGGCAGCGGCGCCCCCGACGTCGTGCAGATCGAGTTCCAGTACATCCCGACCTTCACCATCATCGACAGCCTGCTCGACCTGCGGCCCTACGGCGCCGAGGCGCTGAAGGACAAGTTCGTGGACTGGACGTGGGACCAGGTCGCGGGCAAGAACGGCGAGGTGTGGGCGATCCCGCAGGACACCGGCCCGATGGGCATGCTGTATCGCAAGGACATCTTCGACAAGCACGGCATCCAACCGCCCAAGACGTGGGACGAGTTCGCCGCCGCCGCCCGCAAGCTGCACGCCGCCGACCCCGGCGTCTACCTGACCAACCTGGCCTCCAACCAGAACGGCGCCTGGATGGGCCTGCTGTGGCAGGCGGGCGGCAAACCGTTCCGGATGGCGAGCGCGCAGGACATCGATGTTAGCGTTAACGACGAGGTCTCCAAGAAGCTCGGCACGTACTGGGGCGGGCTCGTCAAGGAAGGCGTGGTCTCCACCGACCCCGACTTCACCGACCAGTGGTACCAGGCGCTCAACAAGGGCAAGTACGCCACCTGGCTGACCGCGGCCTGGGGCCCGGTGTTCCTGGCCGGCAACGCCAAGGACACCAGCGGCAAGTGGCGGGCGGCGCCCCTGCCGCAGTGGACGGCGGGCGAGAACAAGTCCGGCAACTGGGGCGGCTCCACCAGCGCCGTCATCAAGACCACGAAGAACCCGATCGCCGCGGCCAAGTTCGCCGAGTTCCTCAACACCGACCCCGAGTCGACCAAGATGATGGCGACCGAGCAGTTCCTGTTCCCGCCGACGAAGGCGCTGCTGAACGACGCGTCGTTCGCCGAGCAGAAGCCCGAGTTCTACGGCGGCCAGACCGTCAACCAGGTCTTCGCCGGGATCAGCGACACCGTGGACAAGGGCTTCGGCTGGCCGCCGTTCCTGGACCAGACGGTCAACGACTGGGACGAGACCGTCGGCAAGTCCCTGGCCGACAAGAGCGACACCCCGGCCGCGCTCGACCAGTGGCAGCAGCGGATCACCACGTACGCCGAGAGCCAGGGCTTCAAGGTCGCCCAGTGACGAGCACCCGGACCGCCCCGCGGAGGTCGGCCGCGGGATACCTGTTCATCGCGCCCTTCATGATCGTGTTCGTGGCCATGCTGGTGGTGCCGCTGGCCTACGCCGGATACCTGAGCCTGTTCAGGGAGCAGCTCATCGGCGGCACCACGTTCGTCGGCCTCGACAACTACGTGCGCGCGCTGACCGACGAGCGGCTGCTCGGCGGCGTGCTGCGGGTGGCCGAGTTCTTCCTCGTCCAGGTGCCGCTCATGCTGCTGCTCGGGCTGCTGTTCGCGCTCGCGCTGGACAGCGGCATGCTCTGGCTGTCGCGCTTCATCCGGCTGGGCATCTTCGTGCCGTACGCGGTGCCCAGCGTGGTCGCCGCGCTCATGTGGGGCTACCTGTACGGCCCCGAGTTCGGCCCGATCGCCCAGCTCGCCGGCACGCTCGGCCTGCCCGCCCCCAACCTGCTCGGCGGCGACCTCATGCTCGGCTCCCTGGCCAACATCGTGACCTGGGAGTTCGCCGGCTACAACATGATCATCCTGTACGCGGCGCTGCGTGCCATCCCCTCCGAGCTGTACGAGGCGGCGGCCGTGGACGGCGCCGGCGCCTGGCGCACCGCGTGGAGCGTGAAGATCCCGGCGCTGCGGCCCGCCCTGATGATGGCGCTGATCTTCTCGGTCATCGGCAGCTTCCAGCTCTTCAACGAGCCGCAGCTCATGCAGCGCCTGGCCCCGAGCGTCATCGACAGCGCCTACACCCCCAACCTGTACGCCTACTCGCTGGCCTTCACCAGCCAGGACCTCAACTACGCGGCGGCGGTGTCGTTCCTGCTCGGCCTGGTCATCGTCGCGGTCTCCTACACCGTCCAGCTCGCCCTCACCCGGAGGCGGACATGACCACCCCCGTGACCACGTCCGCGTCCGCGGCCGGGCCCGCGACGCGGGCCACGAGCACCGCGAGCACGCCGCCCGGCAGGCGGCGCAGCCCGCTGCTGACCCTCGGCATGCTGGCGTTCCTCGTCTACTTCCTGCTGCCGCTGTTCTGGCTGCTGGTGGCGGCCACGAAGACCACCGGGGACCTGTTCTCCAGCTTCGGGCTCTGGTTCGCCGACGACTTCGCGCTCGCCGGCAACATCGGCGACGTGTTCGCCGCCGAGGACGGCGTGTACGGCCGGTGGCTGCTCAACACCGCGCTCTACGCGGTCGTCAGCGCGGGCGGCGCGGCGCTGCTGTGCGCGCTGGGCGGCTACGGGTTCGCCAAGTTCGGCTTCCGCGGCAACAAGGCGCTGTTCGGCCTCGTGCTCGGTGCGATCATGGTGCCGAGCACGGCGCTGGCCATCCCCACGTACCTGATCTTCGCGCAGATCGGGCTGGTCAACACGCCGTGGGCGATCATCCTGCCGTCGCTGGTGAACCCGTTCGGCCTGTACCTCATGCGCGTCTACGCCGAGGACGCCGTGCCCGACAGCCTCCTGGAGGCCGCCCGCATCGACGGCGCGGGCGAGCTGCGGATCTTCTGGCAGGTGGTCATGCGGCTGCTGGCGCCCGGGTTCGTCACCGTGCTGCTGTTCACGCTCGTGGCCACCTGGAACAACTACTTCCTGCCGCTGATCATGCTCAGCAACCCGTCGCTGTACCCGGTCACCGTGGGCCTGGCCAACTGGGCCGGGCAGGCCACGGTCGCCGGTGGCAGCGGCGACGTCATCCCCCTCGTCGTCACCGGCTCGCTCCTGTCGATCATCCCGCTGGTCGTGGCGTTCCTGCTGCTGCAGCGGTACTGGCAGAGCGGGCTGGCCGCAGGCGGGGTCAAACAATGAAAGGATCATCCGTGTCGCGAGTGCTCTTCGGCGCCGCCTACTACCCCGAGTACCATCCCAGCGAGCTGCTGAAGACAGATCTGGACCTGATGGCCGAGGCCCGCTTCTCCGTGATCCGGGTGGGCGAGTCGGTCTGGTCCACCTGGGAGCCCGAGAACGGCCGGTTCAACCTGGACTGGCTGCAGCCCACGCTCGACGGCGCGCACGAGCGTGGCATCGGCGTCATCCTGGGCACGCCGACGTACGCGGCGCCGCCGTGGCTGACCCGCCTCTACCCGGAGATCGCGGGGGAGCGCGAGACCGGGCGGCGCATCGGCTGGGGCGCCCGCCAGGAGATGGACTTCACCCACCCGGCGTTCCTGTTCCACGCCGAGCGGGTCATCCGCAAGGTCGTCGAGCGGTACGCCGGGCACCCGTCGATCATCGGCTACCAGGTGGACAACGAGCCGGGCCTGCACCTGCTGCACAACCACGGCATCTTCCAGCGCTTCACCGACTGGCTGCGGCGGCAGTACGGCGACGTGGAGAGGCTGAACGAGGAGTGGGGCCTGGTCTACTGGTCGCACCGGCTGTCCACCTGGGCCGACCTGTGGACCCCCGACGGCAACGCCCAGCCCCAGTACGAGCAGGCGTGGCGCCGCTTCCAGGCCGACCAGGTGACGGAGTTCATCGGCTGGCAGGCCGGCATCGTGCGCGAGTACGCCCGCCCCGAGCAGTTCGTCACCACCTGCATCGCCTACGACCGGCCCGCGGTCGCCGACGACGAGCTGACCGCCGGCCTCGACGTGGCCGCCGGGAACCCGTACTACGCGATGCAGGACGGGCTCGCCCTGCCCGCCAGGCCGCACGCCACGCAGGACTGGCGCACCCGCGACACGTGGGCGTTCTACCGGGTGGCCGACCGGATGTACTCCTCCCGGCAGGAGCCGTTCCTCGTCACCGAGACCAACGCCCAGGCCATCGGCGCGCCCTGGGTCAACCAGCCCGCCTACGACGGGCAGTGGCGGCAGGCCGCCTGGGCGCTCGTCTCCCGCGGCGCCTCCATGATCGAGTACTGGCAGTGGCGGACGCTGGTGTTCGGCGCCGAGACGTACTGGGGCGGCGTGCTGCCGCACAGCGGCCGGCCCGGGCGCACCTACCGGGAGATCGCCCGCATCGGCGCCGAGCTGGAGCAGGCCGGCGACCTGGTCGAGGGCCTGACCCCGGACGGGGACGTCGCCCTGCTGTACTCCCACCCCAGCAAGTGGGCGCTGGCCGCGCAGCCGCCGCTCCAGGCGCCGGACGGCGGGCCCGACCGGCGCTCGTACGAGGCCGTCTTCGACACCTTCTACCGCGGCGCGTTCGACGCCGGCCTGCAGGCGCGCGTGGTGCACGCCGGGCAGGCCGTCGCCGAGGACCCCTCGACGGTGGCGCGCCGGCACCCGGTGCTGGTGGCCGCCGGTCTCTACGTGGCCGACGACGCCACCCTCGACTGGCTCCAGGCGTACGCGGCCGCGGGCGGTCACCTCGTGCTCGGGCCGCGCACCGCGTACGCCGACCACGAGGCGCGGGCCCGGCGCGACGTGCAGCCCGCGCGGCTCGCGGAGGCGGCGGGGGCCTGGTACGACGAGTTCAGCAACCTCGACGCCGACCTGCCGGTGCGGGCGTTGGACGGCTCACCGCTCACGCCGCCGCAGGGCGCCGCCGCCTGGGCCGGCACCCGCTGGGCCGACGGCCTGCAGGCCGACGGCGCCGACGTGCTGGCCTCCTACGAGCACCCGCACTTCGGCCGCTTCGCCGCCGTCACCACCCGGGCGCACGGCGCGGGCCGCGTCACCTGCGTCGGCACCCTCCCGAACCCCTCGTTCGGGGAGGCCCTGTTCCGGTGGCTGGCTCCCGACCCCGGCCCGTGGCACCGGGTCCCGGCCGGCGTCACCTCCACCGGCGCGACCGCGCGGGACGGGCGGCGGCTGCGCTTCCTGCACAACTGGAGCTGGCAGGAGGCGGCCGTGCCCGTCCCCGTCGCCGCCCGCGACGTCCTCGGCGGCGGCGAACACGCCGCCGGGACGGAGCTGCGGCTCGGCCCGTGGGACGTGCGCGTGCTGGTAGAGGTGTAGGCGCACCCGTGCCGGCGCTCGCCGCGCAGAGCGTGGCGGCCTGCCCGAGCGCCGCGCCACGTGGTCGGGCCTCGCCCGCCGGCACCCGGACCTGACCGGACCCTCCTCGATCACCATGGACAACGCTGGTCAACGTGCCGTTCTGGCTGGTCAATGCCTCGCGCCGTACAAACGACGGCATACACCTCATCGAGGAGGCAATCATGACCAGCTTGAACGGCCCCGCCGAGCGGGGCGCGCCATGACCCGGCGCTCAGGCCCGCGCCGGCTCGTGGCCGCCGCCGCGACCGCCGTCGCGGTGGTCTCCGCGGGCACGCTCCAGCTCGGCGGATCGGCCGCCTGGGCCGCCACGCCGGCGAGCCCCGAGTCGCCCGGCGAGCTCCTGGTACCCGAGGTGGAGGAGGGCTCCGAGAAGGTCCGGGATCCCGATTTCGGCGAGGACGTCGTGGTCCCCGACGCCGGCGAGGACTGCGACGTCTCGGATGCCGCGTCCGACGAGTCGGCCTTCGAGGTCACCGCGATCAGCCGGGACCGGGTGCCGCGCCACGCCAGGCCCGGCCTGGCGAAGTCCGCCAGGGACGACAGGGTCAGCATCCCGCGGCCGGACGAGGCCAACACCCGGCAGCGGTACTTCGGCGTCGACTACACGCTGCCGACCGGCGTCGAGCTCACCTGCGTCCGGGTGGACCTGCTCGACACCAGCCCGAAGGCCCGCGGCGCGGTGCTGCAGACGGTGACCAAGGCGGCGCCCACCGCCGACGGCGGCGAAGGCGTCAGGAGCGTCGGCCGGGGCAGGCTCAAGGTGCGGGTGACCTTCGACGAGCAGCACCCCTCCAAGGTGCGCGGCAAGCCGTCGGAGGTGACCAGGATCGGCTACCGGATCAGCCTGTACGGCAGGGGCCAGGACGGCGCCGTGGTGACCACGAGCCAGGTCTCCGCGAACCTGTTCCCGCTGTGGCGGCTGCCCGCCGGGATCGGCAGGTTCGGGCAGCGTGCCCAGGACGACGGCGGGGACGACTGGTGCTCGTCCTTCACCCACGGCTGGCTGTCGGTCGCGGCCGGCAAGGCGCTGCTGCCGGAGATCAACGACGTCTCCGGCGAGCACGCGCGCAACCTCGGTCACCAGACGCATCTGACCGGCGACGACCTCGACGCGTTCCACCTCTACCGGTTCGCCGGCGTGAAGGCCGGCGTGGCCGGCTCCGGCGGCCTGAACCACGAGAGGCTGGTGGCCGCGACGAAGGCCGCGATGAACGGCGGCGCCGACGGGCTGCGCCAGGTCAGGGACTGGGCGGAGACGACCAGGACGCGGCTGGGCAGGCTGATCGACAACAAGAACGTCGTGCGGATCTACTACGCTGCCGGCAGCCCGGTCAAGGGGGACTCCCGGTTCGCCGCGGGCTGGGCGGCCGCGCTGCTCAGGGAGGGCGTGTACCCGTTCACGAACGCCAAGAAGGAGCGGGCGGAGCTCGACCTCGGGATCGGCGCCTGGAGCAGGATCGGCAACACGATCATCCGGGAGAAGGACTTCCGCACCGACCACGACGACCACCTCCACGTGAGCCTGAGCGGGACGAGGAGGAGGTAGCCGTCCGGGTCGTGTCGCGGGGCGACGCGGTCCGGCGGGCCCGGGCGCTCAGCCGTATCGCTCGGCCAGCAGGTGGAAGGCCTCCTTCGGCTCCCACGACGTCTCACCGGTCACCCGGACGACGCCGTAGCTGGCCGCGTCGCGCTCCCCGGGCAGGTCGTACTGCGCGAACGTGTTGACGAACACGCTGTCCACCCCCTCCTGCTCGCACACGTCCAGCACCTCCCGCAGGTAGGCGGCCTGCTCGCCCTCGTCGCGCGCCAGCGGCCGGCTCAGCCCCACCGGCCGGTGCCCGTCGTACTCCACCACCTCGGTGCCCCGCGCCCCGAGATCGGCGCCGCCCCGGAACGTCATGCAGCCCACCTCGGTGATCGCCACCGGCTTGCCGCTCCGCGCGACCAGGGCGCGCACCCCGTCGCGGTACCGGTCGGCGATCTCCGCCGACCGGTACAGGTCCACCCCGACGATGTCGAACAACGACCAGTCCACGGACTCGAAGGGGATGGCCGCGTACGTGATCCTCCCGGCGAACCGCTCCCTGACCACCGTCACGGCGTCCTCCAGGAACGCGTTGATCAGCGCGGGCACCCGCCCGAGGTGCTCGCGCAGCCTCTCCGGTTCGGAGAGCAGCCCGATCCGGTCCCCGATCGTGTCGCCGGGCAGGAAGCCCCGGTTGAGCAGGCTGTGCTCCGCCCCCGCCACGAACACCATGCCGGTCTCCTTGATCCGCCCGGCGCAGTCGGCGAACAGGTCGAGCAGCTCCGACGGCGACAGGTCGGCGGTGAAGGGGGAGAACCACACCTCCAGCCCCGCGGCGACCGCCTCGCGGGCGGCCGCCTCCAGCCTGGAGGGGTCCGAGCCGATGATCCTGACGGCCGTGCAGCGCAGGTCACGACGGATCACCCGCAGGTCGTGCCGGACGGCGTCGAGGTCGAACGTCTGCCTGGTGTCGTGGCCGCCGATCACGATGCCGGTGTCGTACACGATGCCCTTGCCCCGCATGATCTCATCCCTTTCAAAAGGTACGGTACGTACCGTACCCTGATACTCATGAGGCGTCGCGGTCAAGAGCTGGAGCAGGCCATTCTCAAAGCGGCCCAGGACGAGCTCCTCGAATCCGGATATGCCCGATTGACCATGGAACGGGTGGCCCAGCGGGCGGGCACCAACAAGAACGCCCTCTACCGCCGCTGGCCCAACCGCGCCGCGCTCGGCGTCGCCGCCTACGCCGGGCTGGCCGCCGACCGGACGGTGATCCCCGACACCGGCAGCCTGCGCGGCGACGTCCTGGCCCTGCTGCGCGCCGCCAACAACCACTGGTCGTCGCCGCTCGGCGAGATCCTGCGCGGCCTGCTGGCCGGCGCGCGGGACGACCCGGAACTGCTGGCCGTCCTCCACTCGCGCGCCACGGACGGCGGCGCGGGCATGTGGCAGGCCGTGCTGCGGCGGGCGGGCATCCAGGTGACGGCCAGGGTCGCGACGGTGGCGATGGGGTTGCTGCGCAACGAGTTCGTCACCAGGGGCGAGCCCACCGTCCCCGACGAGGTGCTCGTCGAGATCGTCGACGAGGTCTACCTCCCGCTGGTCACGGCCCTGTCCCACGACACCGAGCCCGCCCCCGCCACCCCGCGGAACGGCCGGCGGGAGGCCACCTCCTGATCGGGACCCTGTCCAGCGGCAACGGCGGTGGGCGGCGCGGTGTACATCGGGCGGGGGACGCCGAGCGTGTCCACGGGGGCTGGTCAACGCTGGTCATCATGGTGAGCAGGCCAATCATCACGTCCCGTCGTATTCAGGAGCGGAGAGCCGCCCCGAGGGAGGGCGGCAGCCGGTATCCAGGGGGCCACGATGACGAGCAAGAGAGCGACGGGTGGGCGGCACAGGCAGGGGCAGCCGGTGCCGGTGCCCGTGCCGCCGCCGCAGGAACGGCCGGTGCCCGTGCCCGTGCCGCCGCCGGGCCCGGGGCAGCGCCCCGCCCGGGGCCAGGAGGGACATGAGGGCCGGCGGGACCTACGGTGGGACCAGAGGGACCAGAGGGACCAGAGGGACCAGAGGGACCAGAGGGGCGAGCAGGACGAGCGGGCCGGCGGGCGTGATCGACCCGACGAGGCGGCAGCGGCCACGGTGCAGTTCCGGAAAGCCCGCCCGGCACCCCTGCCTCCGGTCCGCCCGGCACAGGCGCCGGCACCGGCAACCCGCTCGACCGGAACCGTAGCGCCGCCGCCCCGCACGGCGGCCCTTGGGGCACAGGCTCCCGCGCCCTCGGCTCGCGCGGCGGCGGCCCCCGTGCCCCCGCCGCAGGCCCTTGCGCCCTCGGGCGTCGCGGCGGCGCCCGAGCCCCCGGCTCGTGCCGCGGGGGCGCCTGAGCCCCCGGCTCGTGTCGCGGCGGTACCCACACCCCCGCCGCAACCCCCCGCTTCCGCCACGCGGACGCGGCGGTGGCGCGGCTCCATCAAGGTGTGGGTGATCGCCGGGGTGCTCGCCCAGGTCGGGTTGTTCGCCGTCACCCTGCTCAACCAGGACGGGAAGCCCACCACGGCGCTGGCCGCACCGGCCGGGACCGCCGAGCCCGCGGCGACCGCCACCGCCACCGGCCAGGCCGCCCAGCCGGCGAAACAGGACACGCAGTCCAGGCAGAACGAGCGCAAGGCAGGGAGCGGCCTCGCCTTCTCGGCGGTCGCCGGCCCGAGCTGTCCCCGCGACACCACCCGCAGCGTGAACATCATCGGCGCCCCGGGCCGGGCCGGCTGGAAGGACGCCAGGGCCGGAGGATGGACCGGCGCGGGCTGCGGGGAGGGCTTCCTGTTCTCGGACCTGACGTACGACCCCGGCGCCGCCGGTCAGCAGGCCAACACGTTCCAGTGGCGCTTCACCACCGGCCTGCGCGGCAGGCACCAGTGCGCGGTGGGCGTGTACGTGCCCAGGTCGGGCCTGGCCGGTCAGCGCGTCTGGTACACGGTCAGCGACGGCTTCGACAAGGACGCCCGCACGGTCGCCGAGTTCACGCTCGACCAGCGCATGCGCCGGGGCACCTGGGTCGCGGCGCCCTCGACGGTCACGGTCGCCGGCGGCCTGGTCATGGTGGAGATCAGGGACACCGGCAAGGGCAACACGACAGGCGACCAGTCGATCGTGGCGGGCCCCGTCCGGCTGTCCTGCGTCTGACTACGGCTCGACCGCCTCCACGATGGAGACCACCGTCCCCGTGGGCACCACCCGGGACATCCGCAGCCCTGCCGCGGCGAGCAGCCCGGCGAACTCCGCCTCCGTGCGCTCCCGGCCGGGGAACGCGGTCATCAGCATCATGTCCACGGCCTTGGCCTGGTGGGGCTCGTTGCCGGGCGGGACGACCGCGTCGATGACCAGGATCCGCCCCCCGGGCACCATCGCGCGCCGGCAGTTGCGCAGGATGGTCAGGCAGCTCTCGTCGTCCCAGTCGTGCAGCACGCGCTTGATCACGTAGAGGTCCGCTCCGGCGGGCACCTCGGCGAAGAAGTCGCCGGGCGCCGCCCGCCAGCGGCCCTTGACGTCCTCGGCGTCGAGCCGGTGCCCGGCCACCACGTGCTCCTCGTCCATCAGCACGCCGTCCAGGCCGGGACGGCGGCGCAGCACCTCCAGCAGGAACCCGCCGTGGCCGCCGCCGACGTCGACCACGACGCCGGACCCGGGGAAGTCGTAGGCGGCGGCGATGAGCTCGTTCTCCTGGTCGGAGAAGGCCGCCATGCCGGTGTGGAAGGCGGCGGCGGTCTGCGGGTTCCCGGCGATGTAGTCGAAGAACGACATGCCGAAGATGTCCTCGAACACCGAGCCGCCCTGCTTCAGCGACAGCTCCACCTCGCCGGCGGGCCGCCACAGGGTGGTGTCGGTGAGCATGATGACGGCCGGCCGCGCCGACAGGGGCACGTCGGAGCGCAGCGCCTGCCCGACCTGGGTGAGGGCGAAGCGGCCGTCGGCCAGCTCCTCGAAGACGCCGCGCGTGGCCAGCACCCGCAGGACCCGGCGCAGGCCCGCCTCGTGCACGCCGGCCTGCCCGGCCAGCTCCGCCACGGTGAGCGGCCCGCCCGCCAGCAGGTCCGCCACGCCGAGCGAGGCCGCCGCGCGCAGCGCGCCCGGGTAGACGTATCCGAGCGCCTCGTCGATGAGGTACCGCGTCGCTTCCCGCCCGTCCGCGGGCGTCTCACCGCTGATCTCTGTCGGCATGGCGAAGCCTCCGGTTAGCTGGGGATCCAGGTGACACGGTAAACGCGGTCTCCAGGGGAGACAATCGGGGCGCCCGATCCTCGACGGCCTGCGCGGCGTCGAGGATGCCGGCGTCGTGCTCGAAGGGCGGCTCGGCGGAGGCGGGGGTGAGCAGGATCGTGTTCGAGCCGAGCAGCTCCTGCAGCCGCGTGATCAGCGTGGCCCGCCGCGCCCACCCCTGGATGTACGCCGGGAGCCCGCCGAGACCGTCTTCGCCGGCCTTCCCGTACGGGTCAGGCGCGGCGGCCGACGCCGGCCAGGACACCGCCCTTGGCCAGGCCCGGCGGCAGGTACGGGTCGTCGTTGCGCCACTCCTGGGCCGGCACGACCCCCGGCTCCAGCAGCTCCAGCCCGTCGAAGTAGCCGCGCACGGTCTCGCGGTCGCGCCAGGCGACCGCGCCCGAGGCCGAACGCCGGTAGACGCCGCGCGCCTCGTCCAGCCTGTGCGGGTCGCCCTCGCCCGGCTCGACGTAGCCGTGCGAGAGGACCAGGTACCCGCCCGGCACCAGCGCGTCCCGCAGGGTGGCCGCGATCGCGGCCACCTCGCCGTCGTCGTGGAAGAAGTGGAGGACGGCGGCCACGACGATCGCCACGGGCCGCCCGAAGTCGAGGTGGGCGGCGGCGGCCTTCACGATGTCCGCGGGCCGGTGCAGGTCCCCCTGGACGGCGAACGTGTCGGGGTTGTCGGCGAGCAGGGCCTGGGCGTGGGTCAGCACGATCGGGTCGTTGTCGACGTAGACGACCTTCGAGCCCGGCGCGACCCGCTGCACCACCTGGTGCACGTTGTCCTGGGTGGGCAGCCCGGCGCCGATGTCGAGGAACTGCCGCACCCCGGCCTCGGCGAGGTGCCGTACGGCGCGGATGAGGAAGCCGCGGTTGGCCAGGGCCACCTCCCGCACGTCGGTGCCGGATTCGCGGGCGAGCCGCATGATCTGCTCGGCCGCCTCCCGGTCCGCCGCGAAGTGGTCCTTGCCGCCCAGGTAGTAGTCGTACATCCGCGCGACGCTGGGCACCGTCGGGTCGATGCCCTGGGGAACGTTCTCGTCCACCACTGCCTGCCTTCCTCGCCTGGACGGGATCATACGGGTAAACCCGACCTTCCGTGATCTTCCAGACGTGCGAGAAACCCCAAGTTCAGCTGAACGCGGCCCGGTCGGGCTCGGGCAGCCACTGGCGCGCGGGGTCGAACGCCGGCCGGTTGCCCGTCACGAAGCGGACGAGCGCCTCCAGCACCGGATGGCGGTTGCGCCGGTGGAACAGCAGCGAGGCCGGATAGACGGGCGCGGGCTCGACGAGCGGGACCTGCACGGTGTCCGGATGCCAGGGCAGGCGGATCAGCCCGCCGACGAGGCTCACCCCCCGGCCGGCGCCGACGTCGGCCACGAAGTGCTCCCAGCCGAAGTCGGGCCCCGAGGCGTCGATCCCGAAGCCGAACGCGGCGCCGAGCAGGCGGTAGAGCTCCTCCCACTCGCTGCCGGGGACGTTGCCGGGCATCCACACCACCGTGCCCGCCAGCTCCGACGTCCGCACCGACGTCCGCCCGGCGAGCGGATGGCCGCGGCTGACCAGCAGGTGGATCGGCTCCAGGACGGCGGGCACGCTGACGAGCTCCTCCAGGGGGCCGCTCGCGCGGCAGAAGGCGGCGTCCACGGAGCCGCGCTCAAGCGCGACGCGGGCGGACCTGAGCCCGTTGGAGGTGACGATCTCGACGCCCACCTCCCCGTTCGCACGGTGGAAGGTCCTGAGGAGGTCGGTGGCCGGCAGCCGGGTGTCGAGGACGTCCACCCGCAGGGCGCGCCGCCGCCCCCGCAGCACCTCCCGCGTCTGGTCGGCGATCCCGATCAGGGCGCGGGCATGGGGCAGGAACGCCCGCCCGTCCTCGGTCGGCTCGGCCCCGTTGCGGGTGCGGGAGAACAGCCTCAGCCCCAGGTCCGACTCCAGCTTCGCGATCCGCTTCGAGACGGCCTGCTGGCTGATCCCCAGCCGGGTCGCGGCCTCGCTGAAGTACCGCTCCTCGGTGACGGCGACGAACGCGCGGACCGCGCCGAGATCCAGGTCCGCCTCACCTTCCTCCACAACCGGTGGTTGTGCCGGATCGGCGTGTCGATTGTTGGACAACCCCACCTGCTCTCGGGTCGAATTGCGCGGGCCGTCCCAGAGCCTACAACCAGCAGGGGTGATCAGCCGGTGGGATCCTTCGTCCATCTGCACGTGCACACCGAGTACAGCATGCTCGACGGCGCCGCGAAGGTCGGCCTGCTGATGGACGAGGTGTCCCGGCAGGGCATGCCCGCCGTGGCGATGAGCGACCACGGCAACGTGCACGGGGCCTACGAGTTCTACCGGTCCGCGCGCGGGGCCGGCGTCAAGCCGATCATCGGCATCGAGGCGTACCTGGCCCCCGCCTCCCGGCACCACCGCCGGCCGGTCTACTACAGCGACAACCTCGCCCTGCGCCGCTCGAACGACGACACCGGCGAGGGCGGCGACGTCTCCGGGCGCGGCCTCTACACGCACCTGACGATGTGGGCGGCCGACGCCCAGGGCCTGCGGAACCTGTTCCGCCTCCAGTCCCGCGCCTGGCTCGAAGGACACGTCCAGAAATATCCGCGCATGGACGATGAGCTGCTCGCCGAGCACGGCGCCGGGCTCATCGCCACGACCGGCTGCCCGTCCGGCGAGGTCCAGACCCGGCTCCGCCTCGGCCAGTACGAGCAGGCCGTCGAGGCCGCCGCCCGCTACCGCGACCTCTTCGGCGCCGGCAACTACTACCTGGAGCTGATGGACCACGGCCTGCCCATCGAGCGCCGTGTCCGCCACGACCTGCTGAGACTGGGCAAGCAGCTCGCGCTGCCGCCGCTGGCCACCAACGACTCCCACTACGTCACCGAGGACCAGGCGAACGCGCACGACGCGCTGCTGTGCGTCGGCACCGGCAAGCGGCTCGCCGACGCCGACCGCTTCCGCTTCAGCGGCAGCGGCTACTACGTCAAGCCCGCCGCGCGGATGCGCGAGCTGTGGGACGCCGAGGTGCCCGGCGCGTGCGACAACACGCTGCTGATCGCCGAACGCGTCGGCGACTACGGCGAGGTGTTCGCCCACCGCGACCTGACGCCGCGCTTCCCCGTGCCGGAAGGCGAGAGCGAGTCGTCCTGGCTGCGCAAGGAGACCCTCGCCGGCGCCCGCCGCCGCTACGGCGGCGACCCGCCGGCCGGCGTGCTCGCCCGCATCGACCACGAGCTGTCCGTCATCGACGCCATGGGCTTCCCCGGCTACTTCCTCGTGGTGGCCGACATCTGCAGGTACGCCCGCGAGCACGGCATCGGCCTGGGCCCGGGGCGCGGCTCCGCCACCGGGTCGATGGTCGCGTACTGCACGGGCATCACCCAGCTCGACCCGATCGAGCACAAGCTCATCTTCGAACGCTTCCTCAACCCCGAGCGCATCACCATGCCGGACGTCGACCTCGACTTCGACGACCGGCGGCGGGACGAGATGATCGACTACGTCACCCGCAAGTACGGCGACGACCGCGTCTGCCAGATCGTCACCTTCAGCACCATCAAGGCCAAGGCAGCCGTCAAGGACTCCTGCCGCGTGCTGGGCCTGCCGTACGCCGTCGGCGACCGCATCACCAAGGCCTTCCCCGCCGCGGTCGGCGGCAAGGAGATCCCCCTGGCCGCCATCCACGACAAAAGCCACCCCCGGCACGGCGAGGCCGCCGAGCTGCGCGCCATGTACGAGCAGGACCCCGACGTCAAACGGGTGATCGACACCGCGACCGGCATCGAGGGCCTCACCCGCGGCACCGGCGTGCACGCCGCCGGCGTCATCCTGTCCAGCGAGCCGCTCATCGACGTGATCCCGCTGGTCAAGCCCAAGGCCGGCGGCCCCGTCATCACCGGTTTCCCGTTCACGCAGGCCGAGGACATGGGCCTGCTGAAGATGGACTTCCTCGGGCTGCGCAACCTGACCGTGATCGGCGACGCCATCGCGAACGTCCGCGCCAACAAGGGCATCGAGATTGACATCTTCGAGGTCCCGCTCGACGACGCCACCACCTACGAGCTGCTGGCCCGCGGCGACACGCTCGGCGTCTTCCAGCTCGACAGCGGCGGCATGCGGGTCCTGCTGCGGCTCATGCAGCCCACCACGTTCACCGACATCGCGGCCGTCAACGCGCTCTACCGGCCGGGCCCCATGGAGATGAACGCCCACACCAACTACGCGCTGCGCAAGACCGGCAAGCAGCAGGTCGAGCCGATCCACCCCGAGCTGGAGGACGCGCTCGAGCCCATCCTGGGCGACACCTACCACCTGGTCGTCTTCCAGGAGCAGGTCATGGCCATCGCCCAGCAGCTCGCCGGCTACTCGCTCGGCGCCGCCGACCTGCTGCGCCGCGCGATGGGCAAGAAGAAGAAGGAGGTGCTGGACGCCGAGTGGGACAGGTTCTCGGCGGGCATGCGCGGCCGCGGCTTCTCCGACGAGGCGATCAAGGCGGTCTGGGACGTGCTCGTGCCCTTCAGCGGCTACGGCTTCAACAAGTCGCACACCGCCGGATACGGCCTGGTCTCCTACTGGACGGCCTACCTCAAGGCCAACCACCCCTGCGAGTACCTGGCCGCGCTGCTCACCTCCGTCGGCGACGACAAGGACAAGATGGCCGTCTACCTGTCGGACTGCCGCCGCCTCGGGATCAAGGTGCTGCCGCCCGACGTCAACGCCAGCAAGCTCGGCTTCACCGCCGTCGGTTCCGACATCCGCTTCGGCCTTGGCGCCGTACGCAACGTCGGAGCCAACGTCGTGGACGCCATCGTCACCACCCGCGCAGCCAAGGGCCCCTACACGGGCTTCGACGACTTCCTCGGCAAGGTGCCGTCCGTCGTCTGCAACAAGCGCGTGATCGAGTCGCTGGCCAAGGCGGGCGCGTTCGACTCGCTGGGGCACGTGCGCAAGGGCCTGGTGGCGGTGCACGAGCAGGCCGTCGACGCGATCATCGACGTCAAGCGCAACCAGGCCCACGGCCAGGACACGCTGTTCGGCGAGGCGGGGCAGAGCGGCGCCTTCTCGATCGCCATCCCCGACGGCGAGTGGGACAAGGCCACCCTGCTGGCCTTCGAACGCGAGATGCTCGGCCTGTACGTCTCCAGCCACCCCCTCGACGGCGCCGAACGCGTCCTGGACGCCGGCCGCGACACCACGATCGCCGACCTGATCGCCTCGGGACGCCAGGACGGGACCGTCAGGATCAGCGGCATCGTCTCCGGCCTGCAGCGCAAGGTCACCAAGCAGGGCAGCCCGTGGGCGATCGTCACCCTGGAGGACCACGACGCCTCCGTGGAGTGCCTGATCTTCCCCAAGACGTACACGCTGTACGGCGAGGCGCTGGCCGAGGACCGGGTCATCTCGGTGCGCGGCCGGATCAACGTGCGCGACGAGACGGTCAGCGTGTACGGCGAGGAGGTCGCCGTCCTCGACGTCTCGACGGCCGGCGCCGAGCAGCCCGTGGTGATCTCGATCCAGGAAGGCCACCTGAGCGCGCGCGTCGTCCAGGAGTTCAAGCACATCCTCACCGCCCATCCCGGGCGCGCGCCCGTCCACGTGCACCTGCACCGCCGGCACGCCGGAAACCTCCTGCTCGACCTGGTCCCGTTCCAGGTCACCCCGGGCCCGGCGTTCTACGGCGACATCAAGGCACTCCTCGGCGCCGCGGCGATCGGCAGCGCATGAGCGGCGGCGCTGAGAGCCGCGGCGATCGGCAGTGCATGAGCGGCGCTCCCGCCTGCCCCCGCTGCCGCACCGGCGAGGTGCTGGCCGTCCTGCGCCTGCCGCGCACCTGGACGAACGCGTCAGGCCGCCCGGTGCGCGGGCACGGGGAGGTGCTGCTGTGCGCCCGCTGCGACGCGGGCGACCCGCTCGCCACCTACTTCGCCGTCCACGGCACGGCCCGCCCCGAGCACGCGGCTCTCCTGGCCCGGCTGCTGCACCAGTGGGCCGGCCGGGCGCGGCCGCAGGCGCCGGACGAGAACGCGCTGCGGGCCGAGGCGGACGCCTGGCGCAGGGGCGAGCTGTAATCCGCCCCAGGGGACGGACGGGCCCGCGCCCGGCACGCCCGACTCGCCCCGAGCTGGGCCCGCGCCCGGCACGGCCCGCGCCCGGCGCACCTGACGCCTCGAACAGCCTCGCGCCGTCAACGCGGTAGAAGGGCGGTGGTGCCGATGAGCAGGATCCCCGCGACGGCGATCGCCGCCCGCCCGCCGACCACGCCGGCCAGCACGCCCCACAGGGCCGTGGCCGTGGCGATGGCCGCACGGCTGGTGATGGTCCACGCGGTCAGGACGCGAGCCAGCGTCTCCTTCGGCGGCCTGCGCAGCCGGTAGGTCGCCAGCACCGGGTTGAACACCCCGATGCACGTGATCATGGCCATCTCGACCGCCATGACGACGAGCAGCCCGCCCGTTCCGGGCCCGACGAAGACCAGCCCGACCAGCCAGAGGGCCCGGGCGGCGCCGAAGACGAGCAGGATCCGCCGCTCCCCGAAGCGGCGCACCAGCGGCCGGGACAGCCGCGCGCCCACGACGCCGCCGAGGCAGGGGACGCCGAAGCCGAGCCCGTACTCCAGCGGGGTGAAGCCCAGGTCGTTCAGCATCAGGTGGAGCAGCAGGGGAGCGGTGGCCATGATGAGCGCGTTCACCAGCACGGTGTTGGCGAGCAGCAGGCGCAGGTCCCGGTCGGCGGCGATCGTGCGCCAGCCCGCCGCCACCTCCGCCAGGCGGGAGCCGCCGGCGGCCCGGGTGGGCGGGACGGGTGAGACGGGCGGAACCGGCGGAGCGGGCTCGGGCGCGGTGATCGCGCGGATGCCGAGCGCGGACAGTGCGTAGCTGACGGCGTTCACGACGACCGTGACGACCGGCCCGAGGAGGCCGATGAGCGCCCCGCCGGCCGGCGGGCCGATGGCCGTGGACACCCAGGTGACGGTCTCGAACCGGCCGTTGGCCCGCGTCAGGTGCCGGTCGGGCACGAGGGACTTCAGATGCGCGCCGCTCGCCCCGACGAAGACGATGTCCGACACGGCGACCACCACGGCCACCGCCAGGAGCTGGACGTAGCTCAGCAGCCCCAGCAGGTGGGCGGCCGGCACACTCATGAGCACGAGGAAGCGCACCAGATCGGCGCGGATCATCAGCGGCCGCTTCCGCTGGAACTCGACCCACGGGCCCAGCGGCACCGCCAGCAGCGCGCCGGCCGCCCCGGAGGCCGCCGCCATCCAGGAGAGCTGCGCGGCGCTCGCGTCCAGCACGAGGACGGCGATCAGCGGGAGCGAGTCCAGCGCCAGCCACGTGCCCAGGGAACTGGTCGCGTAGGCCCCCCACAGCCGGCCGAAGTCACGTCCCAGACCATCGTCGCCCGCCATCCCTCTCCCTCCGATCGGACCGGGTGCCGATCCAACACGGGAGAGGGCCGCACACTCAAACAACGGGCGCGCGCGCACGGACAACCAGCGGTTGTCCGCCGAGGTCCCCGCTGTCCGCAAGGCTGTCCGCAAGGCTTGGCGTGGGGCTGCGACGAGGAAACCGGGCATCCGCCCTGAAACGTCAGCGATTGCCCTCTTCTTCTTCGCGCTCGCCGCAAGGCGGGTAGGGTTCTTGCCGAGGCGCCATGCCGCCAGATTGCCCCATGGGCTCGACCGACACGGGGGTGTCGGGTTCATCGGGAGGTGGTGGCTGGGATGGAGCCTTTGGCACGCGCTGCCTGGGTACGGGCGGCAGGTGTCGGAACGGTGGGCCTTGGCGTGCCCGCGTTGGCGTGGTCGGCTCATGCTGCCCTCGGAGTGACGCTGGCCGTGATCGAGGCGTCGGTCGCGGTGGTGGTCGTCGCGGCGGCGTTGTTCGGCTCCGATGTGATCAGCGAGCGCGCCTTCCGCCTGCTGCGCTGGTTGTCGAACCGGCCGGAGCCAGAAGCGCCACGGCGCTCCCGGACGAGGCGCTGACGGAGGCTCCGGCCGCCGCACGGGATGCCGTCGGTCGAGGCGGGCTACCCGGGCTGCCCGGGGCCGGTGGCGAGCGGGGTGGCCGGCCTGCGGGTGAAGCGGGCGCGGATCCAGCCGGGGATGGACGGGCCGCCCGCGAAGCACCACAGGGCGATCACCGGGTCGCAGATGGCGCAGCCGAGGGAGGAGTCGTGCGAGATGGGCAGGATGGGGCTGCCCTTGAGGTGGTGGAAGACGTCCCACACGGTGTGCAGCAGCCAGCCGACTCCGATCCAGGTCCAGCTCTTGAGACCCCGGTAGGCGACGTACGCCATGACGACGGGCAGCACGAACTCCCAGTAGCCGAGCCCGAACCCGCTCAGGTACGCGGCGCCCGCCCCGCCGACCAGGATGGCGTTGAGCGGGCGGCGGTGCGGCTCGCGGACGAGGGAGACGATGGTGACGGCGATCAGGCCGATCACGATCGGCATGATGATGGACATCTCGGTCCGTTCTGTGAACGTGGCGGGAAGGGACAATGACCCCGGCCGAGGGCGCCGCCAGCTTAGAACGGCCGTCGAGCGGCGCCCCACGGGGTGAATTGACAACTTCCAACGGATTCCTGCCACGTTCCCGGCGAACGGGTCAGGCCGGGCCTCAGGGGGAAGGCCCGGCCTGACCGGCTCGCGGACGCCGCCGGTTACGGCTCGAGCAGGATGGAGTTGACCGGCGACAGGTTCGCGACGTACTCGCCGGGCCCGAGGCGGACACCGCAGTTCTGCCCGCCGTAGGCGGAGCAGAGCCGGAAGCCCGCGCCGCCGGTCTGGTTGTTGATGATCAGGCGGTTGCCGAAGACGTTCCTCAGGTTGTGGGCGCCGTACCTGTAGTAGGTGTCCGGATTGCCGCTGGAGGACGTGTCCGGATAGATGCACACGTTCCCGGACGGGCATGCCGCTCTCGCACGCTGCAGCTCCGTGGCCGAAGGATGCTGCGGCGCCGCGGCGGCCGGGACGGACAGGCAGGCCACGACCGCCAGGGCGGTGACGCCGCAGGAGGCGAGCGCGGTGCGCAGGCGGAACGTGCGGGTGGCCTGGTGGAGGTTCTTACGCATGAGGTTGCCGCTCTCTCGTGTCGGATGGCCGTGCTCGGGGGGCTCCCGGCCGGCGCTGTGCCAGCTAAACGGGGCAGCCGGGGTGTCCAACAGAGGGGCAGACGGACGCGTGCGAACTCGTCCGGACCCGTCCGCCCGCGCGCCGGCCTCGGACACTTTGCCGCCACATCCGGACACGGTGAGTAATGGTTCGTATACTTTCCGGTGTGGGTGAGGTCAGGAGCGGGCCGGAGCCCGAGGGGTCGGCGAACGCGGATCCGGACAAGAATCTCCCGGCGGCGGGGGAGGAGGGCGGGCCCGTGCCGGAGTCGGTGAGCAGCCATGAGGAGCTGGTGGCGATGCTGGCCGAGCAGTTCGCGCGGGCCGACGTGTCGCTGCGGGAGCTGCAGGCGCGGGCCGATCGGGAGGGCGGCACCCGGCTGCCCCGCGCCACCTGCGCCGACATGCTGGCGGGGCGGCGCTTCCCGCGCAAGGCGGTGATGATGGCGTTCCTGCGGGCCTGCCAGGTGCCCGAGCACCGGCTGCCCGCGTGGGAGCGGGCTTGGGAGCGGGTACGGCTCGCACGCATGCCGGCCGTACCGGGCCAGTACCGGCCTCCAGCGCCGGCCGGTCAGCAACCGGACGGTGGGTCGGCGGTCCCGCAGCCGGGCGGTCAGCCGGCGGCACCCCAGGCGGCGGGCCAGGCGGCTCCGCAGGTGGTGGGTCAGGCGGTGCCGCCGCCGGCCGGCGAGCCGATGACGCCGCCGCCGGCCACGCCCGCCGCCGTGCCATCTCCGCCCTTCCCCAACACGCCCGCCGCCGCGCACCCACAACCCTTCCCGAGCGCGCCCGCCGCCGCACAACCTCAACCCTTCCTGAGCACGCCCGCCGCCGCGCACCCTCCGAGCTTCCCGGCCTCGGCGGTCGCGCCGGGAACGGACGGGCTGCCAGCAGTCGCGCCGGGGGCGGACGGGCCGGGGGCGGACGGGCCCGCGGCGGGGGAGCCGGTCCCCGCCGCAGGGCGCAGGCGCAGGCGCAGGCGGCGCTGGGCGCTGCTGCTCGCCGCGCCGGCCGCCGCCGCGACCGTGGTCGCCGCCGCCGCCGTCGTGTGGCCGGGGCGGGACACGGTCACCGACGACGGGCGCGCGTTCGGCCCCGGCGGGTCGAGCCGCTTCACCGTCCGGATCGACCCGGCGGGCGGCCCCGTGCGGCTGGTCCGCCGCCTGGACGCCCGCGTCTCCCGCCAGCGCGCCACCATCGGCGTGAACGGCGCCCCCGCCGGGCAGTGGGACCCGCTCCCCGACGGCCTCGACGGCTGGGCGGAGCAGCACGTCGACCTCCCGCCGTCCCTGACCGCCGGCCAGGGCACGCTGGCCGTCGTCAACACGTTCGTCTCCTCGGAGTGGGACTTCAACGAGTTCGGCTACGCCGTCGAGCAGCAGATCGGCGGCGCCTGGACCACCACCGACACCCTCGACGTCGGCCCCGGCCACACCGGCGGCGAGGCCGCGCACGGCTACCGCGTCGCGGGCGAGACCTTCCGCGGCACCCGTACCCTCGACGCCCCGCCCGAGCGCGACGGGGGCACCGCCCCGCGGGCCCGCTACGAGGCGGAGGCCGGGCAGATCAGCCGCGCGCGCACCCGCCCCGGCGCCGTCGGCGCGTCACAGGGCACGGTCGTGGCCGGCCTCGACCACGAGGACAGCCGGGTCGACCTGCGGGTGTACGCGCCGAAGGACGGACGCTACACCGCGTACGTGACCTACGCCGCCGGATACGGCGACGCGCAGCACATCGTGACGGTGAACGGCTCCACCCGGTTCACCCTCGACTACCCCCACCACGGCTGGGACGTCTGGCGGCAGGTGACGGCCTCGCTGCCGCTCACCCGCGGCTGGAACACGCTGCGTTTCCAGCACCACAGCCGCTGGGCCGAGCTGGATCACGTCGAGATCGCCTGACCTGCCGACGGCCCGCCGCCGTGGCCGTTAGCCTTGCCGGATGAAGACGCATGGTGAACTGAAAGGCTTCTGGGAGCGGCGCCTGCAGTCCGACTGGACCGAGAGCGGGGTCGGCTACGCGGCGCTCGGCCGGGCGTTCAACACCTGGATGTACCGCGTGCGCGCGGAGGTCTTCGACCGTGAGGCCGCCACGCTGCCCCTCCACCTGCCCGACGCCCGCGTCCTCGACATCGGGTCGGGGACGGGCTTCTACGTGCGCCGCTGGCAGGGGCTGGGCGTCAAGTCGATCGTCGGCTGCGACCTCACGGCGGCGGCGGTGGAGCGGCTGCGCGGGCGCTTCCCCGGCGTGGAGTTCCACGAGGTGGACATCGCCGAGCCCGGCGACACGCTGGAGCGGGGCTCGTTCGACGCGGTCTCGGCCATGGACATGCTCTTCCACATCACCGACGACGCCCGCTACAAGGCGGCGCTGGGCTCCGTGGCCGCCGCGTTGCGCCCCGGCGGGATCTTCGTCCTGTCGGAGAACTTCCTGCAGCGGCCCGAGCAGCGCGGCGAGCACCAGGTCAACCACACGCTGCCGTGGATCACCCAGGCTCTCGACGAGGCCGGGTTCGACGTGATGCGGCGGATGCCGATGCTCGTCCTCATGAACGCCCAGGTCGACGCGAACCCCGTCTGGCGCAAGCTGTGGGGCGGCTTCCTGCGCGCGCTCACCCTGAGCGAGCGGACCGGCGGCCTGGCGGGATCGCTGCTCTACCCGCTGGAACGGCGGCTCGTCCGCCTGCTGAGGGAGAGCCCCACGACAGAGATGATGATCTGCCGCCGCCGCTGACGGCGGGACCGGGCGCCGTCAGGAGTAGAAGTGCATGACGACGGCCAGCCCGACGAAGTGCATGAGCGCCACGGCGACGAGCAACGACACGAACACGAACTTGGCCGGGCCGTGCTCGAAGTGCTTGCCCTCCTTCAGCGGAGGCAGCTTGGCCTGGCGCTCGGCGATGCGCTCCTCCAGCGGCTTGCGGTGAAACATGGGGAGGTCCTCCAGCCGGGCCGAAACGATTTGTGTCCTAATAGTTTGTACACCAAGTAAGCTACCAGCAGACGATGGAGGTGCGCACCGATGGAGCCTGTGACAGAGGCAACAGATCTGCTGGCGCTGGACCGCCAGGTGTGCTTCGCCCTCAGCATCGCCTCGCGCAGCGTGATCGCGCTCTACCGGCCGCTGCTGCAGCCCATGGGCCTGACGCATCCCCAGTACCTGGCGATGCTGGCGCTCTGGGAGCGGGAGCCGCAGTCGGTCAAGGAGCTGGGGGAGCTGCTCCAGCTCGACCCCGGCACCATGTCGCCCCTGCTCAAGCGGCTGGAGGCGCTCGGTTACATCCGGCGTGAGCGCAGCAGCAAGGACGAGCGCGCGCTGGCCGTGACCCTCACCCCCGAGGGGCGCGCGCTGCGGGCGCGGGCCGAGAAGATCCCGCCCGCGATCGTGGCCCGGCTCGGCATGAGCCTGGAGGAGCTGCAGCACCTGCACGAGTCGCTGACGCGCGTGATCGCGGCCGCCCGCCGCTCCGGTGACGCCGCGGGCTGACGTGGTGCCCGCCTCCGCGGTCCGGAGGCGGGCGTCTCAGTACGGGAGCCGGCGCCCTGACGGCGTCCGTAGATCCAGGCCGGGGCGGGGGCGTGCCGGCTTCGGCCGCATCATCGTTCGGGTGGCGCGCATCTCTGTCTCCTCGCGTGGTCGTGCCTCTTCTACGTCGGAGGGCCGGGGTGCGGATGACGTACCAGTTCGGGGCGGGGGCTTTCCAAGCCTGGTGATCTACTTTGTAAAGGCGCCCGTCGACGGGGAGTTCCTTGCCGCGAGCGAAGAGCCAATCTATAGTCATCAGCATGACTAGTAATGACGATGACTAGCGGTGGCTCTCCGGCACGCGGTGCTGGCGGCGCTGCTCGACGGCGAGTACAGCGGCTACCAGCTCACGAAGATCTTCGACGTCGGCGTCTCCAACTTCTGGTACGCCGCCCCCCAGCAGCTCTACGCCGAGCTGACCAAGCTGGAGGCCGACGCCCTCGTGGCAGGGCGCGAAATCGTCCAGCAGGGCCGCCCGAACAAGCGCGTGTTCAAGGTCACCCAGGCGGGGCTGGACGAGCTGGCCGCCTTCGCCGCCACCCCGGCCAAGCCCCTTCTCCTCCGCGACGACCTGGCCGTCAAGGTGCACGCCGCGGACCTGGTGGACCCGGCCCCGCTGATCGCCCAGCTTCGGGAGCGGGCCGAGGAGGCCGCCGCCAAGCTGGCCTTGTTCGAGCAGATCCTGCGGCGGCTGCGCGGCGAGCTCGACGAGGAGGAGTTCCTGCGCGCGGGTGAGCGGATCGGGCCGTACCTGTCCTGCCTGGGCGGGTGCCGGCTGGAGAGGGAGATGCGCGACTGGTGCCGGCAGACCGCGCAGGTGCTGGAGGAGCGGGCGAGGAGGAGGGTGTGATGACGTACACGCGGTACGTCGCGCTCGGCGACAGCCAGACCGAAGGGCTGGGCGACGGTGACGACGTCCTGGGCCACCGCGGGTGGGCCGACCGGCTCGCCGAGCACCTGGCCCGCGCCGACCCGGGCCTGCTGTACGCCAACCTGGCCGTGCGCGGCCGGACGGCGGCACAGATCCGCGACGAGCAGCTCCCGGTGGCGCTGGAGCTGCGGCCCGACCTGGCGACCGTCATGGCGGGCATGAACGACGTGATCCGCCCCGGCTTCGACGCCGCGCTGGTGGCCGGGGTGCTGGAGGAGATGTTCGCCGCCCTGGTGGGGGCGGGCGCGCACGTGGTGACCGTGACGTTCCCCGACATCGGCAAGATCGCGCCGATGGCCCGGCCGCTGGTGCCGCGCGTGCTGGACGTCAACGAGCGCATCCGCGAGGCCGCGGCCCGGCACGGGGTGACGCTGGTGGACACCTACCCGCTGGAGTACGTGACCGACGCGCGCATGTGGAGCCGCGACCGGCTGCACGCCAGCCCGATCGGGCACGCCAGGTTCGCCGCCGCGGTGGCGCACGCGCTGGGGCTGCCGGGCAGCGACGACACGTGGATGGCGCCGCTGCCGGCGCTGCCCCCGCCGAGGGCCTGGCGGGCGGCGGCGGCCGAGGCGCGGTGGCTGGCGACGTTCGCCGGACCGTGGATCGGCCGGCGCCTGCGCGGGCGCTCCTCGGGGGACGGGCGCACCGCCAAGCGCCCGCTGCTCGCTCCCGTCCCATGCGATCATGGGGACTCCCCGACGCTCCTCTGAGGTGAGATGAACGCCGTCACGTACGCCGAACCGCCCGAGTCCTCTCCCGAGATCCCGCTGGCCGGCGGGGACGTCACCGAGGGGGTCGTACGCGTCGGCGACACGGTCCGCCGGACGGTCGGCCCGAACGCGCCGCTCGTGCACGCGTTGCTGCGGCACCTGGAGGAGGCGGGGTTCGCGGGAGCTCCGCGGTTCCTCGGCGTGGACGCGGCCGGGCGGGAGGTGCTGAGCTTCGTGCCCGGCGAGGTGGCCGGGCGGCCGCGGCCGCCGTGGATCGCCGACGAGGGGCGGCTGGCGTCGGTGGGGCGGCTCGTACGCGCCTACCACGAGGCCGTCGCCGGTTTCGCCGTGCCTGACGGGGTGCGGCCCGGCCTCGGGCTGGCGGATCCGCCGGGCACGCCGCCCGAGCCGCCGTACCCGGTGGAGCTG
Source organism: Nonomuraea sp. GTA35 (assembly GCF_041950525.1). Taxonomy (NCBI): domain Bacteria; kingdom Bacillati; phylum Actinomycetota; class Actinomycetes; order Streptosporangiales; family Streptosporangiaceae; genus Nonomuraea; species Nonomuraea sp. GTA35. Next base: position 246,826 of record NZ_JBGNUV010000011.1, read on the forward strand.
GTCGGGCACATGGACTACACGCCGGACAACCTCGTCTTCCGCGACGGCGAGGCGGCGGCGCTGATCGACTTCGACATCGCCCGGCCGGTGACCAGGGTGGACGAGCTGTACAACGCGATGTTGTACTGGGCGCCGCTCGGCGACCCCGCGGACGCCGACCCGCTGCTGCGGGAGGTGGACGTGCCGCGCCGCTGCCGGATCCTCGCCGACGCGTACGGCATGCCGGAGATCGACCGGTCGCGGCTGGTCGAGGTGGCCGTGATGCGGACGCGGCGGTCGTGGTTCCTGATGAGGCGGAACGCCGAGGAACTGGGCGGCGGGTGGGCGCGCATGTGGGAGGAGGGCGTGGGGGACCAGATCAAGCGGCGCGAGGCGTGGCTGGAACGGCACGGCGCCGGCATCGCGGCGGCCCTCACCACACCGTGATCGCGCCGCACCGGCGGCTGGCCAGCGGCGCCGAGCTGCGGTGAGGAATCGGGCCATCATGCGGCATCGCGGGCATGCGGAGGGTGCGGCGGGGTAAGGCCGGGGGAGGGGAGGGGGCACCATGATGAAGCTGGTCGAGGAGACCCCGTATCGCTGGCGGATCGACGTCGAGGCGCCGATGCGGGTGCCGGGCGTGGTGTTCGCCACCGCCGACCTGCTGCCGGATCCCTCCGCAGACCAGGCGCTGGGGCAGGTGGCGGCGGTGGCCACGCTGCCGGGGATCGTCGAGGCCTCGTACGCGATGCCCGACATGCACTGGGGGTACGGGTTCCCCATCGGCGGGGTGGCGGCCACCGACGTGGAGCGCGACGGGGTGGTCTCGCCCGGCGGGGTGGGTTTCGACATCTCGTGCGGCGTGCGGCTGCTGCTGTCCGGCCTGCACCTCGACGAGCTGCGCCCGCGGCTGGACGCCGTCATGGACGCGCTCGACGAGACGATCCCGCGGGGCATGAGCAAGGGCGCGGTGTGGCACCTGCGCGGCCCGGCCGAGCTGGAGGAGGTCCTGGCCGGCGGCGCCAGGTACGCCGTGGAACGCGGCCACGGCGAACCCGCCGACCTGGAGCGCTGCGAGGACCGCGGCGCCGTGGCCGACGCCGACCCCGCCGCGATCGGCGCCCGTGCCAGGGAGCGCGGGCTGGCGCAGGTCGGCAGCCTCGGCTCCGGCAACCACTTCCTGGAGGTGGAGGCGGTCTCCGAGGTCTTCGACGAGGAGATCGCGCGGGCGTATGGGCTGTGGCCGGGGCGCGTCTGCGTGCTCATCCACACCGGCTCCCGCGGCCTGGGTCACCAGGTGTGCACCGACTCGGTGCGCGTCATGGAGGCGGCCATGGCCAGGTACGGCATCAGCGTCCCGGACCGGCAGCTCGCGTGCGCGCCGGTCACCTCGCCGGAAGGGCAGGCGTACCTGTCGGCGATGGCGGCCGCCGCGAACTACGGCCGGGCCAACCGGCAGCTCCTCGGCCAGGCCGCCCGCCGCGCCTTCGAGCGGGCCACGGGTGACGGCGGGCTGACCCTGCTGTACGACGTCTCGCACAACCTCGCCAAGCTGGAGACGCACCACGTCGAAGGCCGGGCGCGGCGGCTGTGCGTGCACCGCAAGGGCGCGACCCTGGCCCTGCCGCCCGGTCACGAGGACCTGCCGGCGGACCTGCGGGCGGTGGGGCAGCCGGTGCTGGTGCCCGGCTCGATGGGGGTGGGCTCGTACGTGCTGGCCGGGACCCCGGACGCGCCCGCGTTCGCGTCGGCCTGCCACGGGGCGGGGCGGCGGCTGAGCCGTCACCAGGCGCTCAAGAGCACGTCGGCGGCCAGGCTGCGGGCGGAGCTGAAGGAGGCGGGGGTCGCTGTGCGGGGGGCGTCGGCGCGAGGGCTGGCGGAGGAGACGCCGCACGCGTACAAGGACGTGGACGCGGTGGTGACGGCGTGTCACCTGGCGGGCCTGGCCAGGAAGGTCGCCAAACTCGCGCCTGTCGGGGTGGTCAAGGGGTAGGCCGGTCCGGTGGTCACAGGGTCGGCGGTGGGGGTGGGCGGGTCAGGGGTTCAGGTGGCTCAGACGTCCACCACCGCCCGCGCCCGCCACTCACCGTCCTCCCGGCCGAATCGCAAGCCGTGCGTGGTGACCGCCTTCGGCATCGCGCCGACCTGCTCGACCGCCTCGGCGGGGACGGTGGCCAGCCGCAGGCCGCCCTCCTGCCCGGGCCGGACGTCCACGACCACGCGGCCGTGCACCTCGACCTGGTAGATCACCTCTTCCAGCAGCGCGATCAGCATCTCCGCGCCATCCCCCTGACCGCCGCCCGGGACCCCGCCGCCGCCCGGGACCGGATCGTCGGCCGCAGCCTCACCGTCGCCCGAGGCCTCACCGCCTTCGTGGCCGGGCGAGGGGAAGTCGACCTCGTCGTCCGGCGCGGGGGCCGTACTGAGGTCGGCGAAGCTCTCCACCAGCGCCCGCACCGCCTCCGCCAGGCACTCCTCGCGGCCACCCGCCCATGCTTCCAGCGCGATGTCGGCGGTGTGCGGGACCGCGCGGTGACCTCTGCTCATGCTGCCACTCCACCAGGGACGGGCCCGCCCGCAAAGCCCGCCGGCGTCAAGAAACGGCAGGATGTACGCCAACCGGGGCCAGGGAAGGTCCGGGATCCGGATAGAGTCGTCGTGATGATCAACCGGTTGACGGAGGCCCGACGGCGAGGCGCGCCATGACGGAACGCCTGCGGATCAGCGAGGTCGAGCTCGACTCGCGCGTCACCGTGGTCACCGTCTGCGGCGAGCTCGACATGGACACCTGCCCCCTGCTGCAGGCCGCGCTGGCCCGGGCGCTGCCGCGGGTCGCGATCGACCTCGGCGCCCTGACCTCGGCCGACTCCTACGGCCTGACCGTGCTGCTCGCGATGCACCACCACGCGCGGGCGGCGGGAGGCCGGGCGCTGGTGTGCGAGACCGGCGACCTGATGCGGGCGCTCTTCCGGCAGCGCGGCCTCGACCGGGTCCTCGACCTGCGCTCGACGCTGGAGGAGGCCGTCGCCGAGCTACGCGCGCTCTGACCCGCGACCTCGGACAGCCGGCTGGCCTCCGATGTCGGACAGCCGCGCTGACCTGCGGTCTCGGACAGCCGCGCTGACCTCCGGCGTCGGGTAGCCGGAGACGGGCCGATGGCCGGCCGGTTCCCGTTACGCGATCGGTTCCTGGTGGGTGAGGGTGACCGCCCGGGAACCAGGCGCGGATCGGCTCAGGAGGTGGGGGTCGGCGTCTCCGTCGGCGTTTCGGTCGGGGTTCCGGTCGGCGTCTCAGGCGGCGTCCCGGTTGGTGTTTCGGTCGGGGCCTCGGTGGGGGTCTCCGTCGGGACGGCCGTGGCGGTGTCGGTCGGCAGCGGCGTGGCCGTCTGGGCCGGGGTGGGGCACGGGGTCGGAGTCTGCCAGTTCGGGACGATCGCCCACCACTGCTTGGCACGCCGCCAGCCGCTCTTGTCCTGCGGGTGGAGCCTCATGGGCTGCGAGAGGTCCAGGATGTAGGCCGCCCTGGCCGTCTGGCCGTCCGTGGTGGCCGTCACCGACACCCAGCCGTCCTGCTGGAGCCGGCTCTCCTCGCCGTCGCGGAGCCGCACCCGGGGCTGGCGCGTGGACTCGTCGATCGTGTACGCCTGCTCGAACCCGTCCTGGCTGCGTACCGTGATGGAGCCGTCCGCCAGCGCGGTCACCTGCCCGGTCTGGGTGAGCAGCGTGACGGTGCCGCACCCGTCCTTGGTCGCCACCGAGAACTCGCCGTGCATCGTGCCGACGAACCCCCACGGGTTGATGGGCGGCAGCTCGGCCGGCGTGGGCGAGGTCGTCGGCGTCTCGGTGGGCGTCGGGGTGAGGGTTTCGGTGGGTGTCGGGGTGGGGGTTTCGGCCGGGGTCTCGGTGGCGGGGGGCGCCGGGGCCGGAGTGGCGGCCGAGGCCGATACGGTCACCCCGAGGCCGCCGGTGGCGACGATCGCGATGGTGGCGAGCTTGAGCAGTTGCCGGGGGATCCGCCGGCGGCGGGGACGTTCCTCGTGCGGTTGGCCGGAACTCATGGGCGTCACCTGGTCCTCCACGGGAGTCGGTGGGATCGGATCGGGGACAGCAGCCCTCCGTACGAACGCATGGCACAAACCGCCACGGCGTGGAGGGCGGGGGTCTGATTCGCGTCGTCAGTCGAAGGCGAACAGGTCGGACTACGGCGCCGGCACCGCCACGGGGTGGCGCGGGTGCCCGGCGCGAACGCTAGCTCTGGTTGGACGTCGCACGGACTCGGTGGGTTCCCACCGGTTTCACCGCAGTCGTCCGGTTAGTGGCGTCCGGCGGGTTCCAGCTTCGGCAACTGCTCCGTGGACTCGCACAGCAGCAGCCGCCCGCCCCTGGCCAGAACCGGCAGGCACAGGCGCGTGGCGTGCGGCCGGGGACTGACGACGGCGAACAGGTGACCGCGGTCGTGCGCGCGGCGCCCGGCCTCCAGCAGGACGCCCATCCAGCGGGTGCCCGTCAGCCGGCAGCCGGACAGGTCCACGGCCACGCGCGGGCAGACGTCCACGGCGTCGGCGAGCTGGGCACGGAGTGCCGGCATCCGCCAGTCGTCGACGATGCCGGTGACGCGGACGACGGTCCAGCGGCCATGCGCGAGAAGGCTCGACATGTAGGCCATGGCTCACTCACCTCACCGTTGCAGGTGATCGGTCGCGGCCACGCCTCCGGACCTTCCTGATGCGGACACTACCCCTGTGCCGCCGAGCTAGCGGATCACCGGGGGCTCTCGGCGGGCGGCCCGGTGAGCTCGGCCAGGGGGCGGTGCAGGTCGGTGGGGTCGGTGCCGGTCCAGGCGATGTACCCGTCGGGGCGGATGAGCATCAGCGGGCCGCCGGGGCGTCGGTTGTTGGCCGACATTCGTCGGCAGCTATCGTCGCGAGGCGGCACACAGGCGTACGAGCTCGGGGACCAGCCCCCGCAGCAGCTCCTCGTCGCGCGGGTCGGCGGGCGCGTACTCGGTGATGCCGAGCCCGGCGATCTCGTGGCGGGCGGCGAGCCCGGCGATCGCCTCGGTGAGTGCCTGGGCGGAAAGGCCGTCAGGCTCCGGGTAGCCGACCGAGGTGATCCCGTCCAGGACGTCGAGGTCCACGTGCACGTAGACGACGGCGTCCGAGGCGATGGTGTCCAGGCCGCCGATGCCGGACCGGCGGATGTGGTCGGCCTCGGCCGGGTCCAGCGAGCGGGTGCCGGCCAGGGCGACCTGGCCGGGGCGCAGCGCGGGGGAGCGGACGAGGCCGGGCGGGCCGTCGCCCTGGAGCGTGCGGAGGATCATGCCGTGGAAGGCGCCCGACGGGGACGTGTCGGGGGTGTTCATGTCGCCGTGGGCGTCGAACCAGGCGACGTGCAGGCGGTCGCCGTGCCGGCGCAGCGCGGCCGTGACCGGTTCGAGCTCGACACCGCAGTCGCCGCCGACCGTGACGGTGAACCCGTCGCGGGGGAGCGCCTGCCGTACGCGGTCGGCGGTCTCGGCCAGGGTCGTGCCGGTCTCGACCCGCACGTGCGCGGCCGCTCCGGGGATCATGGCCGCCAGCCGGGCGGCGCCTTCTACCAGCCTGGGGGCGGTGGGTGACGACGATCCCTGCCACTGCGGGACCTCGACGACGGTCAGCATGTCGCTCTCCTCTTGAAAGGTGTGGATCGACAGTGTCGCCTCGCCTCATCGGCAACGTCCACTTAGTAGTTCTGCACGGATCTATAAGATGTGCTTGATGTTGGATCCGGTCAGGTTGCGCCTGCTGCGCGAGTTCGCCGAGCACGGCACGATGACGGCCGTCGCCGAGATGGGCGGCCTGACCTCGTCCGCCGTCTCGCAGCAGCTCGCCGCCCTGGAACGGGAGGCCGGGGTGCCGCTGTTCGAGCGGGCGGGCCGGCGGGTCCGCCTGACCGCCGAGGGGCAGCGGCTCGTACGGCACGCGCATGTCGTCCTGGACGCCCTGGACGCCGCCGAGGAGGACCTCCGCTCGGCCGCGACCCCGCGAGGGCCGGTCAGGGTGGCCTGCTTCGCGACGGCGGCCGTCGCCCGCCTCCTGCCGGCGATCGCCGCGGCCCGGGGCCGCCACCCCGGCCTGCACGTGATCGTCCATGAGCTCGAACCTCGCGAGGCCGTCGAGGCGCTGCGTGCCGGCAGGTGCGACGTGGCGATCGCGTTCACCTACAGCCTCATCCCGGAGGAGCCCCGGCCGGGGGTCACGCGCCGGTTCCTGGGTGTCGAGCCGATGCTGATGGCCCTGCCCGCCGATCATCCGGCGGCGTCCGGCGCGGTGGACCTGCGCGCCCTGCGTGAGGAGCCGTGGATCGCCGGCTCGCAGGGGACCAGCGACCACGAGATGCTCGACCGGGCCTGCGCCCTGGCGGGCTGCTTCCGGCCGAACGTCATCCACACGGCCGACGACTACGCGCTCGTGCTGCGCATGGTGCGGGAGGGGCTGGGGGTGGCCCTCGTCCCCGAGCTGGTCGCCACCGCCGTCGGCGTGCCCGGTGGCGTCGTGCTGCGCCCGATCTCCACGATCGAGATCACCCGCACCAGCTACGCCCTCGTCCGCACCGCGACCCCCGCCGTCAACGCCATCCTCGACCTGCTCCTGGAATGAATCTACAACGTAAAGGCGCTCGGTTGTGAGTGCGATGTGCGGTGCCGACGTGAGGGGTGAGGTGCCGGCCGGTCAGTAGAGCCAGCGGTAGGCGCGGATGATGTCGGCCGGGTGGAGGTCGCCGGCGCGGTCGGCGTCGGAGGTGCGTACGGCGCGGAAGGCGTCGGTGATCTCCTCGCCCAGCGCGGCGCGGATGCGGGGGTTGTCCAGCAGGGCGCGGAGTTGCTGCTGGACGGTGGTGGGCAGGCGGTGGATGCCGTGCTGGGCGCGTTGCTGGTCGGTCCAGGTGCCGGGGTCTTCCTGGACGGGGTCGGGGGGTGTGAGGCCGTCCTCGATGCCGGCGAGGCCGGCGGCGATGACGGCGGTGAGGGCCAGGTAGGGGTTGGCGGAGGCGTCGGAGGGTTTGAGTTCGACGTTGGCGTGGTCGGGGCCGAGGAGCGGGGTGGTGGGGACGAGCCGGAGTGCGGCTTCGCGGTTCTCCACGCCCCAGCAGGTGTAGGCGCCGGACCAGTATCCGGGTCGCAGGCGCTGCAGGGAGGAGAGGCTGGGGGCGGTGATGGCGACGATGGCGGGCAGGTCGCGGAGGAGGCCGGCGAGGTAGGCGGCGCCTTCCTGGGTGATGCCGGCGGGGCCGTGGCCGCCGGAGAGGAGGTTGGCGCCGGCGCGGGAGGGCGAGGTGTGCAGGTGCCAGCCGTTGCCGACGTGGCCGGGGGTGACGAGGGGGGCGAAGCTGGCGCGCAGTCCGTGGTTGCGGGCGGCGGCGTGGATGGTCTGGCGGGTGAGGAGCTGGCGGTCGGCGGCGGTGACGGGGTCGGCGGGGGCGATGTTGAGCTCGTACTGGCCGGCGCCGTATTCGCCGTGGAGCTGGCCGACGGGGATGCCGTTGCGGTTGAGGTCGCGGAGCAGCTGTCCGGCGAAGGCGTCCACGGCGAGCATCTTGGTGGGGCCGTAGGAAGGGCCGTCGTAGACGGGGCGGGGGTCGTCGCCGGTGTCGTCGGCCGGGCTGAGGTGGAATTCGATCTCGTACCCGGCGCGGATCTGGATGCCGAGGTCGGCGGCGCGGGCGACCTGGCGTTCGAGGGCGGTTCGCTGGTCGTAGGGCCAGGGGGAGCCGTCAGGGGCGATCTGGCGTCCGGGGGCCCAGGCGAAGGAGGGCTGTCCGGCGAGCTGGACGATGCGGTCGGTGACGGGAATCAGGCGGATGTCGCCCGAAGGGGTGCCGAGCGGGGGGTGGTCGAAGGTGATGGTGTCGTGGGAGTCGAAGACGGCGAAGAGGGGCGTGATGCCGATGCCGCGCTCGGTCGCGGCGGTGAACTGTTCGACGGGTACGGTGCGCGAGCGCGGGATGCCGTTGTTGTCGGCCCAGGTGATGATGACGCCGGCGACGCCTGCGGCGGCGAGGTCGAGGTCGAGCGTCTGGGTGTCGGCTTGCGGTGCGCCGGTGGTGGTGTGGTCGAGCATCGGCATCCCCTCGTGGTGTGCGGCCCGCGTGGCACCTTATAGCCGGCGGGGCGAGTCGAGGGGATGCCACGCTCGCGGGTTTTTGCTGGTCGAGGGGTATGTCCGTGGATGTGTGGCTTGATCCGGGGCTCAGCGAGGCGGTCCGGCGGTGATGGTCGCGCGGGCGTCGCGGACGCCGCCGCGCCACCAGCCCATGGCCTCGATCCACCAGGTCATGCCGGCTGCGGTGTAGGCCTCGACGAGGCCGTCGGCGGCGCGTCCTTCGAGGGCGATGTCGTAGCCGTCGAGGGTGCCGCGTTGTTCGGCGAGATAGTCGACCACCTGGGCGAACTCCGATGGGGGGACGGGGCGGTCCTGGCCGAAGTGGTGGAAGGTGGGCATCGCGCCGTCCCAGCGGGCGGCTCGGCGGAAGCCGGCACGGGTGGGCCATCGTCCGGGGCACCAGATGGGGATGCGTGGCCGCTGGACGGGTGGTGGCAGGAGTCGCTGCCACAGGTGGGTCAGGTCGTCCAGGCCGCGGTCGAGTTTGGCGGCGCGGGTCTTCAGGTCGGGGTCCTCGCCGAAGTCGGTGTACTCGGTGTCCATGGAGCCGAGGCCGGCGCCGAAGACGAGCCGTCCTTCGGACAGCCGGTCGAGGGTCGCGGTTTCCTTGGCGACCGTCTGGACGCGTCGGCGTGGGAGCGCCGTCATGAGGATGCCCAGGCGGATGCGGTGGGTGCGGGCGGCGATGGCGGACAGCGTGACGGTGGGGTTGGCGACGGGCCAGCCGGGGTCGTGGTAGAGGAGGTGGTCCCAGAGGTAGACGCCGTCCCAGCCGTGTTCTTCGGCGGCGACGGCGAGTTCGGTCAGGAGGGTGGGATCTCCGAACTCGCCGACGTTGGGCAGACCGATAGCGAAGCGCACCATGGGTCAAGGCTATGGGGTGGTGATCGTGTGCTCGCGGGGCGCCCCGCCCCCTACCTGCGGCCGGGGCCGGCTCGGCCCGTAAGTGGCGTGCCGGTAGGTGGATCGGGCGCTTGATGGCCGAGGGCCGCGAGCGGCGGGCGTCGTTCGCGGCCGACCTTGCTCCTACGTTACGGCGAGCGGCGGGAGCGTGCGTGCGGCGAGTGCGGGTGTCCGTGCCTGGCGGACGTCGCCGGCCCGACAAGGGGGACCGGCGGGGTCAGCGGGGGATGAAGCCGCGGTAGACCACGCGCCGCCGCCACAGGACGGGCCACTGGCGGTCCCTGATGCCGCTCAGCACGACGGCGATCATGGCGCCGGTGAGGAAGCTGCCCACGATGAGGCTCATGACGAGCATGAATGCGATGGCCATCAGAAATTCCCTACATCAGAAGTTGAATCTTTGATGGACGAGAACAGCCGTGTGCCGCACCGTATTCCAAGCTCATCGCGGCCCCCGTTCCGGGCCTTCGGCGGAGCGGCGTAGCGTGAGCGTGTGATGGGCGATCTGGAGGAGCGGGACCGGCTGTCGATCGGCGCGTCCACTGTCGTGACCGCCCCTGAGAAGGGGCAGGCATGACCGGGTCGTGGGGCTGGGACCTGCTGATCGGGATCGGGGCCGCGCTGCTGGTCGCCTGGCTGGCGATGATCGGCGCGCTGGCGGTCGTCCGGCCCCGCGGCAGTCTGCTGCGGGAGGCGCTGCGGCTGCTGCCCGACGTGCTGCGTCTGGTGCGCCGCCTGGCCGCCGACCCCGCCCTGCCTCGTGGTGTGCGCGTGCGGCTCGCGCTGCTGCTGGGCTACCTGGCCCTGCCGCTGGACCTGGTGCCCGACTTCATCCCCGTGCTCGGGTATGCCGACGACGCCATCATCGTCACGGCGGTGCTGCGCTCCGTGGTCCGACGTGCCGGTCTGCGGGCCGTCCGCCGGCACTGGCCGGGCACCGACGACGGCTTCGCCGCGCTGGCCCGGTTGACCGGGCTCGACGGGGACTCCCGGTCAGGGCTTGCTCGCCGGCGCGAGGCGGACGGCCGGACCGATCAGCAGGGTTCCTGAGACGTATGCGGGCGCTGGCAGAGGTTCACGACGCGGGGTTCACGACGCAGGGTTTACGGCGCGGGGTTCAGGACGTGGTGTTCAGGACGTGGGGGCCAGGTCGCGGCGGCGCAGGAACGCCAGGCCCGCCGCCGCCAGCCCGGCCGCCAGCGCGGTCAGCGCCAGCAGGGGCGCCGCCGGTGACGGCGCACCGCCCAGCAGCAGCGCGGGCACGTGCACGAACGGCGACAGTTCGAGCACGGCCCCACCGGCCAGCCGGAACTCCGCCAGCAGGTCCACGACCAGGAACAGGCCCAGCACGGTCCAGCTCACCGCCGCCGCCGGCCGCGGCAGCAGCCCGAACAGCAGCGTCGCGATCCCGACCACGATCCACACCGCGGGCAGATAGGCCAGCGTGGCCACGGTGACGCGCGCCACGTCGCCGGTGGCGAGCCCGGCCGCCGCGCCCAGCACGCCGAGCAGCAGCACCGGGCCGGCGGCGGCGAAGGCGAGGTGGCTCAGCGCCCAGCGCAGCCGGCCGGTCGGGGTGGACAGCAGCAGCTCGGCCCGGCCGGCCGCCTCCTCGCCCCGGGCGCGCATGGCCGACACCAGCGCGGCCCCGGCCACGAGCTGGCTGAGCACGTACATCATGAACGTGAAGAACACGTCCGAGACGCGCGCGCCCGGCCCGCCGAGTGTCGCTGCCAGCTCCTGGAACTGCGGCGTGTCGAGCTGGGAGTCCAGGCCGCGTGCCGAGACGCCGAGCAGCGCGCCCATCAGGCCGAAGCCGATCGCGAAGCCCGCGAGCGTGGCGCGGTGCAGCCGGCCGGCCAGGCCGAACACGCCCGAGGGGCCGCCGCCCGCCGGGCCGGGGCGGGCGGGCAGCAGGCCGCCGGCCAGGTCGCGGCGGGTGGACAGGGCGTAAGCGGAGGCGGTCACGGCGGCGGCGAACGCGGCGGCCAGGCCCAGCACCCACCAGTGGTCACCGGCGTACGGCCTGGTCAGGCGGACCCAGCCGAACGGTGTCAGCCACGCCAGCGCGGGGATGCCGGCGGTGTCGGCCAGCGCGCGTACCGCGAACAGCAACCCGCCCGCGGCGACGGCCAGGCCGCGGGCGGCGCCGGAGGAGGCGGTGAGCTGGGCGGTGAGCGCGGCGACCGCGGTGAACGCCCAGCCGCCGGCGGCCGTGGACAGCCCGAACAGCAGGGAGGAGCCCGCGGGCAGGCCGGCCGCGACCAGGCCGGGCACCGACAGCAGGCCCAGCAGCAGGTTGGCGGCCAGGACGACGGCGAGTGCGGCGGTCAGCGGGGCGTGGCGGCCGATGACGCCCGACGACAGCAGCTCGCGCCGCCCGGTCTCCTCCTCGGCGCGGGTGTGCCGGGTCACCAGCAGGATGCTGACCAGGCCGCCGATCAGGGCGAGGGACGAGCCGAGCGTCCAGGCGGTCAGGCCGCCGACGGTCGCGGCGTGGATCGGGCCGCGGGTGGCGAGCTGGGCCGGGTTGCCCATGGAGGCGGCGGCGAAGGCGTCGCGGGCGGCCTGGCCGGCGTACAGGTCGGTGGTGGCGGCGGCGATGGCGGCCGGGAGCAGCGCGGTGATCGCGATCCAGACCGGCAGCAGCACGCGGTCCCGGCGCAGGACGAGCCGGATCAGCGCCCAGGTGCCGGTCATCGGGCGGCGCCTTCGTAGTGCCGCAGGAACAGCTCCTCGAGTGTCGGCGGGCGCGTCGTCAGGGTGCGTACGCCCGCCCCGGCGAGCTCGGCGAGCACCGCCGTCAGGGCGTCGCCGTCCACCTGGAAGTGCATGCGCGCGCCGTCGACGGCCAGGTCGTGCACGCCGGGCAGCGCCTGGAGGCCGGGTGCGGGGCCCGCCAGCTCGGCGGTCACCGACGTGCGGGTGAGGTGGCGCAGGTCGGCCAGGCTGCCGGACTCGACGGTACGGCCGGCGCGGATGATGCTGACGCGGTCGCACAGTGTCTCCACCTCCGACAGGATGTGGCTGGACAGCAGCACGGTGCGGCCGTCGCGCTTCTCCTTCATGACACAGTCGTTGAAGACCGCCTCCATGAGCGGGTCGAGGCCGGAGGTGGGCTCGTCCAGGACCAGCAGCTCCACGTCGGAGGCGAACGCGGCCACCAGCGCGACCTTCTGCCGGTTGCCCTTGGAGTAGGTGCGGCACTTCTTGCGCGGGTCCAGCTCGAAGCGTTCGAGCAGCTCGGCGCGGCGTTTCGGGTCGAGGCCGCCGCGTACCCTGCCCAGCAGGTCGATGACCTCGCCGCCGGTCAGCGACGGCCACAGGGTGACGTCGCCGGGCACGTAGGCGAGCCGCCGGTGCAGCTGGGTGGCGTCGCGCCAGGGGTCGCCGCCGAGCAGGTCGAGCCGGCCGCCGTCGGCGCGCATCTGGCCCAGCAGGATGCGGATGGTGGTGGTCTTGCCCGCGCCGTTGGGGCCGAGGAAACCGTGCACCTCGCCGGTGTTGACGGTGAGGTCGAGCCCGTCGAGGGCCCGGGTCCGGCCGAAGGTCTTGACCAGGCCGTCGGCGCGCACTGCGGCGTTCATCGTTGTCCTTCGAGCTTGTCCAGGCCGGTCCGCGCCTGGTCGAACAGCTCGCGGCCGAGGAATTCGGGTCTGATGAGGTCGAGCTGGGCCTTGCCGACGCGCACCGCGCCCTGCGGGCCGTAGAGGTCGGTGCCGAGGGCGCGGGAGACGTGCTCGTGCAGCACCGTGAGGCCGAGCTTCATCGCGGTCAGCACGGTGGCGCGGGCGCGGTGGTCGGCGTCGGCGTCTTCGCTGGAGAGGTGTTCCTCGGTGACGGTGACGAGGTCGTCGAACATGCCGGCGGCCGCGGGGGAGCCCTCGACGAGCGCGCGGCCGAGGTACTTCATCAGGGGCGGCGCGGTGCGGTGCACGTCCTCGATGAATTCGGGCTTTTCCAGGTTGCGTTCGGTGATGCCCGTGGTGACCTGCCGGCGTACGTAGGTGAGGACGTACTCGTCGCAGGCCAGCCGCAGCGCTTCCTTGGTGCCGAAGTGGTGCTGCACGAGGCCGGGGGAGACCTTGGCCGCCTCGGCGATGCCGCGGATGGTGGTGGCCTTGACGCCCTGCTCGGCGAACAGGGTCATGGCGGCGTCGCGGATGCGGGCGCGGGTGGTGAGGTCCTCTTCGGAGATTGGTCGCACGACCAGCATTCTATACATTTGTATTGGAAGCGATGCAAGTGTTCAATACGTGGGCGTGAAGGATCTCCAGATGGGGTCAGGTGCTCAAGCTTTCAGGCCCGGGCGTGGCCGGGCGCCAGGCCGGTCAGCTCGCGGCCGCACTCGGCGGGCACCGCCGGCCACCCGCGCGGCGGCGCCCGCGCGGGTGCACGGGCCGACGAACAACGGCATCCTGGGGACTTGCTCCGCCGGGTCGCGGGGGCGCCACCTCAGGGCGCTCACAGGACGCGGCGCACGCCGGGCAGCCGGCGGATCGGCCCCGCCAGCGCGAAACAGGCCGGCAGCGTCACGGCGGCCACGAGCGCGAACTTCGCCGACGTCGGCCACGCCAGGGCGCCGAACGCGAGACCGGCCGCCGTCACCACGAACGCGTGGATCACGTACACGGTGAACGCGTGGGCCGACAGGTAGCGGCCCAGCGGCCCCTGGCCGTCCAGCCTGCTGCGGAAGAGGGCGAGCAGCGCGAGCACGGCGCCGACCGCGAACGCCGAGTCCCACAGCGCGAAGAACAGGGAGCTCAGCGTGCCGTGCCCCATCCACGCCTCCAGCCCGCCGGCCAGCGCGAGCGGCAGGAACACCAGGCTGGCCCCGGCGGCCAGGCCGAACCCGGCCCAGCCGATGCGGGGGGTGACGGCGTGGAACCAGCCGCGCCGGTAGGCCACCGTGCCCGCGACGAAGAAGCTGACGTACTGCGGCAGGTAGGCGATGGTCGGGAAGTCGACGACCGGCACCCAGGTGCCCGCCGGGAGCACGATCCGCAGCGCGTACGTCCCCAGGGCCAGCACCGCCACGAAGGCGATCACCATGGGCAGGGCGGGCGGCCGGACGGCCCGCTCCCGAGGCCGCCGCCGGGCGCCGGCGAGACGGACGGCGGCGTAGCAGACGTCGAAGACGAGCAGCGCGAGCACGAACCACAGCGGCCCGGAGCCGATCGTGTCCAGGTAGGCCGCCAGCGGCGAGCCGTCCGGGTAGGAGCCGGCGTGCAGCAGCGGGCTGAGCACGAAGTAGAACACGACCAGCGGGATCCCCAGGCGGATCAGCCGGTCGCGCAGGAACGCGCCGGGGCCCTTGCGGTCGTAGGAGCCGGGCGCGAAGTAGCCGGACAGCAGGAAGAACGCGCCCATGAACCAGGCCTGGTTCACCAGTAGGAAGATCGACAGGCCGACGCCGGCCGCCACGCTGGTCGGTGGCTCGGTGTAGTACCACAGCGGCATCCCGCTGTACATGATGGCGACGTGGTGCAGGACCACCAGCGAGGTCAGCAGGATCCGCAGGTTGTCGGCGAACCACAGCCGCGCCGGGGACGCGCTGCTCCGGGCCGGTGGCGCGGGGCGGGGGTCGGCTCTCATGGCGCACTCCGTTTCGGGTCGTCGGACGTGATGACGACGCTAGGAAGCGCGGGCAGCAGCCGGTATGCACCTGGACGTACACAGGGGTGGAGCTAGGCACACCCCTGGGCGGAGCGAGCCCGTCAGGCCAGCGCCAGCGGCCTGACGGGCGCGCCCGTCGCGCCGGCCAGCGGCAGCGGGTTGACGATGAGCAGGACCTCGCGGTGGCCGGCGTCCAGCAGCGGCCACAGGCGCATGGTCTCCACGATGTTGATCCCCGCCTCCACCAGGAGGATCCGGTGCACCGGCAGCGTGGCGTGACCGCGCCCGGGCGGGATGTGCTCGAACGCGATGCTCTCGGCCCCCACCAGGCGCGGGCGCCGCTCGGCCAGCCAGCGCCCGGCCGCCGCGCCCGGGCCGGGCGCGCCGCGGGACTGGCCGGTGAACAGCTCCGGCTCGCCCCAGTGCCGCGACCAGCCCGTGCCGATCAGCAGCGCCTCCCCCGGTTGCGGCGCCAGCCCGTCCGCGGCCCTGTCGAGGTCGGCGGGGGTGATCTCGTAGCCCGGCGGCAGCGCGGCGACACCGTGCACGGCGGCCACGTCGAGCAGCACGGCCCGGCCGACGTACGGCTCGAAGGCGTCGATGCCCAGCGCCGTGAACCCCGCATGCCCCTGCACCGCCGCCGCCTCGCGCCCGCCGTGCAACCTGCCCTCCTGCGAGACGTGCGCCAGCGCGTCCACGTGGGTGCCCACGTGGCCGCCGGTGACGATGACCTCGTTGGCTGCCGACCCGCCGTCGGCGCGCACCACGTCCCCGTGGCGGCGCTCCAGCACCATCCGGAACGGCACGTGGTTGGGCGACTGCGGCATGCCGGTGCGCATCGGCTGGGCCAGGTCGAACACCTCGGCCCCGGCCAGCGCCTCCCACGGGGCTCGCACGAGAGGACGTCCTTCAGGGTGTTCCACTACGAGGAAAGCTGTTCCAGACTGTACGGCAGGAGCCGACCGGCAGGAAGGGCACACCCTCATGCCGACGACCGGGCACCCCCGCCGCCGCGGCACCGGCGGCGCCAGCCAGACCGTCGCGACCGTCGAGCGCGCGGCCGACGTGCTCGTGCTGTTCGCCGATCCGGCCGCGCGCACCCTCGGCGTCACCGAGATCGCCGGGCGGCTGGAGCTGTCGAAGGCGGCCGTCCACCGGATCCTGGCGTCGCTGCGGCTGCGCGGCCTGATCGACCTGGACGAGCAGAGCAGGCGGTACTCGCTCGGCCTGACCGCCATGCGGCTCGGCCTGGCCTACCTCGACCGGCTGGACCTGCGCAGGCTCGCCGCGCCGGAGCTGGTCACCCTGTCCACGGCGCTGTCGGAGACGGCCACGCTGTCCATCCGCACCGGGCACGCGCGCGTCTACGTCGACCAGGCGACCCCCAGCCGCGAGGTGATCATGTCGGTGACGCTCGGCGTGCCGTACCCGCTGCACGCCGGCGCCTCGTCGCGGGCGTTCCTGGCCTTCCTGGCCGAGGAGGAGATCGACGACTACTTCGCCACGCAGCCGCTGACCCGGCTCACCGAGCGGACGCCCGTCGAGGAGGCCGCGCTGCGCGCGGACCTGGCGGCCGTCCGGCGCCGCGGCTACGCCCGCTCCCGGGCCGAGCGGCAGCCGGGCTCCGCCTCCGTCGCCGCGCCCGTGCTCGACCACCACGGGCGGCCCGCCGGGGTGATCAGCGTGTGCGGGCCGCTGGAGCGCTTCCGCGGCGAGGAGAGGCGGTGCGCGCGGGCGCTGCTGGAGACCACCCGCAAACTGTCGGCCCGGATGGGCCACGCCGCCGCGGAAGGGGCACCATGATGCGATACGACCTGCTCGTCAAGGGCGGGACCCTGGTCCTGCCGTACCACGGCGAGGTCCGCGCCGACCTGGCCGTACGGGACGGCCGGATCGTCGCGATCGGCGAGGAGCTCGACGGCGGCGCGGAGGTGATCGACGCCGCCGGGAGGATCGTGTTACCGGGAGCGGTGGACGCCCACTTCCACCTGGGGATCTACCGCGACCTGGGCGTGGACGCCTTCGAGGAGACGCGGTCCTGCCTGGTCGGCGGGGCGACGACCGTCCTGTCCTACTTCCGTACGGGACAGCACTACCTCGACAGGACCGGGCCGTACCAGACGATCTTCCCCGAGGTGCTGCGGGCGGTCGCCGGGCGCGCGTGGACCGACTACGGCTTCCACCTGGCCCCGATGACCTCCGGCCAGATCGACGAGATCCCCGCCCTCGTCGCCGGGCACGGCATCACCTCGTTCAAGTACTACATGTTCTACAAGGGCTTCGACCTGGCGGCCAACAGCCGCGACGCCCGCGCGTTCACCATGAGCGACGAGTACGACCTCGGGCACCTCTACCTGATCATGGAGAAGCTGGCCGAGACGCAGGCCGCCCACCCCGGCCGGCGGCTGTCGCTGAGCCTGCACTGCGAGCAGTCGGAGCTGATGCGCGTCTTCATCGACCGCGTACGCGTCGGCGGCGCCCCCCAGAACCTGCGCGCCTACGCCCAGGCCCGCCCGCCCCTGACCGAGCAGCTCGCCATCGCCGAGGCGGCCGTGCTCGCCGGGCACACCGGCGTCGAGATCAACCTGCTGCACCTGTCGAGCGCCGAGGCGCTCGAGGCGGCCGCCCGCACCCCCGCCAGGCGCGAGACCACCCTGCACCACCTGTGCCTCGACCACGACGACCTGGACGCGCGCGGCGGCCTGGGCGGCAAGGTCAACCCGCCGATCCGCACCCGCGAGCACAACGAGGCGCTGTGGGCGGGCGTGGCCGACGGGCGGATCGACTGGGTGGCCTCCGACCACGCCTGCTGCCTGGAGGAGCACAAGGGCGACGACCTGTGGCCGGCGCGGCCCGGGTTCGGCGGCACGGCGCTGCTGTATCCCGTGCTGTTCTCCGAGGGGCACCTGCGCCGGGGCCTGCCGCTGACCAGGATCGCCGAGGTCGCCGCCGCCAACCCCGCCCGCGCCTTCAACCTGTGGGGGCGCAAGGGCGGCCTGGCCGTCGGGTTCGACGCCGACCTCACCGTCCTGGACCCGGCGCTGACCAGGACCGTCACCACGGACCTGCTGCTGTCGGGGCAGGACCACTGCCCGTTCGAGGGCGTCCGGGTGACCGGCTGGCCGGTGACCACGGTCGTCGGCGGGCGGGTCGCCTTCCACGAGGGCAAGACCGCCGGCGAGCCGTCGGGCTCCTACCTGCACCGTTGAGACGGACCGCCGTAAGGAGCGGAGATGAGCGCGCTGCCCCTGGACGACGTGCGCGTCGTCGAACTCGGCCAGCTCCTGGCCGGCCCGTTCTGCGGGCAACTGCTCGGCGACTTCGGCGCCGAGGTGATCAAGGTGGAGGACCCCGGGCGCGGCGACCCGATGCGCCAGTGGGGCAGGGAGAAGCCGCACGGGCGTTCGCTGTGGTGGCCGGTCGTGGCGCGCAACAAGAAGTCCGTCACCTGCGACCTGCGCACCCCCGAGGGGCAGGGCCTCGTCAGGCGGCTGGTGGCCGGCGCCGACGTGCTGCTGGAGAACTTCCGGCCCGGCACGCTGGAGCGGTGGGGCCTGTCACCGCGGGAGCTGCACGCGATCAATCCCCGCCTGGTGATCACGCGGGTGACCGGCTTCGGGCAGACCGGTCCGTACGCCCCGCGCGCCGGATACGGGTCGATCGGCGAGGCGATGGGCGGCATCCGCCACGTCACCGGCGACCCCGACAGGCCGCCGTCGCGGGCCGGGATCTCGCTCGGCGACTCGCTGGCCGCCACGCACGCCTGCGTCGGCACCCTGGTCGCGCTGCACGAGCGCGAGCGCAGCGGCAGGGGCCAGGTCGTGGACTCGGCGATCTACGAGGCCGTGCTGGCCATGATGGAGTCGCTCCTGCCCGAATGGCAGCAGGCCTCCTACCAGCGCGAACGCACCGGCCCCGTGCTGCCGAACGTCTCACCCAGCAACGTCTACCCGACCGCCGACGGCGAGTCCATCCTCATCGCCGCCAACCAGGACAGCGTCTTCGCCCGGCTGGCCCGCGTGATGGGCCGCCCCGAGCTGGCCGCCGACGCCCGCTTCGCCACGCACGGCGCGCGCGGCGAGCACATGGCGGAGCTGGACGCGCTCGTCGCCGCCCGCCAGGCCATCGTGCGCGTGCCGCACCCCGAGTTCGGCGAGCTGGCCATGCAGAACGTCGTGCCGAAGCTGTCGGCCACGCCCGGTGCGGTGCGCACCGCCGGGCCGGAGCTCGGCCGGCACAACGACGAGGTCTACGGCGGGTTGCTCGGCCTGACCGGCCAGGAGCTGGCGGGGTTGCGCGAGAAGGGCGTCATCTGAACGGACGAATCCCGACACGGACGAATAGGGCAGGGGCGGATCCGGCAGGGGTGGCCGCGCGCGAATGGGTTGCCTGATTCGTCCGCTTAAGTCGTGCGAGGGCGGCTAAAGTCGATCTTTCATCGGCGCGAGGACGATCGGGGAGCTCCATGAGGACGCACATGCGGTTCGAGGCGTCAGGTCCTCCGTCACCCGCATCGGCCGTCGCGCTGCCCAGGCAGCTCCCGGCCGCGCCGGCCACCGTGGTGGCAAGTCCACAGCCACGGGAGTCGGTCACCGTGGTGGCGAGACAGCAGCCGCCAGAATCGGCCACCGTGGTGCCCAGGCCATCGCCCGCTGTGCCCGGCCACCTGTTCAGTGGACGGGAGGCGGAGCTTCGCCTCCTGGATGAGGCGCTGTCCCAGGAGGGCGCCGCGAGAGCGGTCGCGATCGTGGGCGCGGGCGGCGTCGGCAAGACATGGCTGGCCCTGCACTGGGCGGACCGCAACGCCGGCCTGTTCCCGGACGGGCAGCTCCACGTCAACCTGCGCGGCTCCGACCCCGTGACCCCGCCCGTGCCGCCGGAGGAGGCGGTGCGCGGCTTCCTGCTGGCGCTCGGCGCCGACCCCCGGGCCGTCCCCGCCGAGCCCGAGGCCCAGGCCGAGCTCTACCGGAGCATGATGGCCGGCCGGCGCATGCTCGTCCTGATCGAGGACGCCGCCTCCCCGGCTCAGGTGGAGACGCTGCTGCCCGGCACCACCTCCAGCGCCGTCCTGGTGACCAGCCGCCGGCACCCGGGCCGGCCGCTCTCGGGGCACGGCGCGCAGGAGCTGCCCTTCACCGGGCCCGATGCGCAGGTGTCGTCGTTGGGCGGGCTCGGGGTGCAGGAGCTGTTCCCGGGCGGGCCCGGCGTGCGGGTGCTGCCGCTGGAGGGGCTGAGCGAGCAGGAGGCGTCGCGGCTGCTCGTCCGCAGCGCCGGCACCACCCAGCCGCACGCCGTGCGCGACCTCATCCGCCACTGCGCCGGCCTGCCGCTCGCGCTCGGCATCGTGGCGGCGCGCGTCGCGGCCCGGCCGCACCTGCCCCTGGACACCCTCACGGCCGAGCTGCGCAACGCCGTCACCCATCCGGAGACGCTGGACGCGGGCGAGATCCCCGGCGGCCTGCGCGCCGTCCTGCACGCCTCCTGCCTGAGCCTCGCCGAGGACGCCAGGCGGCTGTTCCTGGCCCTGGGCCCGGCGCCGGTGCCCGACGTCGGCCTGCCTGCCGCGGCGTCGCTCGCCGCCCTGCCCGCCGCGCGCACCCGCACGCTGATGCGCCTGCTGGAGGCCGCGCACCTGGTCGTCCAGTACCGGCCGGGCCGCTACCGCATGCACGACCTGATCCGCCTGTACGCGATCGAGCAGGGCCGGCCAGCCGCCTCGGCAGCCGCGCTGAGACGGCTGGTCGACCACTACCTGCACACCGCGAACCGCGGCGAGCACACCCTGGCCCCGCAGATCCGGCCCATCACCATGAACCCACCGGCGCAGGGCGTCGACCTCACCCCGTTGACGACGGAGCAGGACGCCCTGGAGTGGTTCGACGCCGAGCGCGACTGCCTGCTGGCCCTCCTGCGCTGGACCGCCGACCAGGACTGGAACGAGAACACCTGGCGGATCGCCTGGTCCATGGACGAGATGCTGCAGCGCAGGGGGCACGTCCACGACCGCGTCCACGTCTGGGAGGCCGCCGTGTTCGCCGCGGAACGCCTCGGCGCGGCCGAGGTCCAGTGCCTGGCCTACCGCCGCCTCGGGCACGCGCACCTCCAGGCGGGCGACCACGCCGCCGCGCTGCCCGCGCTCCGCCGGGCGCTGGCCCTGGCCGGGCACCTTCGCCGCCTCCGCGGAAACCGCCCGGCCGAACGCCGAACCGTCCGGCGCCACCTCATCGGATGAGGACGGCACCCGTCATCGGACGAGGACGGCACCCGTCCTCGGACAAGCGCGGCACCCCGTCCCGCCTGACGAGGGCGGCGCCCCGTCCCGCCTGACGAGGGGCGGCCCCCGTCCCGCCTGACGTCCGGCTAGGACGCTCGTACGGTGCGTGCCAGCACGTCGTCCACCGTGCCGCCCGCGCCCAGCCTCCGCACCGCCTCGGCCAGTTCGCTCACCCGGCCCTCAGGCAGCGCCCGGCCCGCGTTGGAGCGGAACTTCGTCTCCAGCTCCGCTGCCGAGAGCGGGTGCTCGGGCCCGCCGCGCGAGGAGTCCACCCGGTGCTCCAGCGTCGAGCCGTCGTGCAGCCGCACCCGTACCACCGCCGCGAACGCCCTGGGAAAGATCTCCGAGGCCCGCTCGTCGGCCACGCACCGCACCCGCCCCGCCAGCTCCAGCCGCGCCGGGTCCAGCGCGGCGAAGTCCTCCAGCGACAGCCCGAGCCCGCCCCCGCCCAGCAGCGCCGCGGCGACCGTGTAGGGGCCGGAGAACTTTGCGTGGTACGGCGAGCGCGGCCGGACCTTCTCCTCCCGCGGCTCGGCGATCGTGCGCAGCACCGGGCCGGGCACCCCCACCTCGACCTCCGCGATCCGCGACGGGTCCAGCCCGCAGCGCCGCAGCGCCAGCGCGCAGTCGATGACCGGGTGGGTGAAATGGTTGGTCGGGTACGGCTTGTAGACCGTACGCAGCAGTTCCCACCGCTCGCCCAGCCCCGACATCAGCGCATCGGCGTCGTACCGCCCGCCCAGCCATGCCTGGAAGAACCCGAACCGCCCCTCCAGCACCGTCGGCGGCCCGGTCAGCCCCTCCGCGGCCAGCACCGCGGCCGACACCCCGGCGTGCGCGGCCCACCCGCAGTGCACCCGCTTGACCGTCCCGCCCGTACGGTTCGCCTCGATCAGACCGGCCCCCATCGAGGCCGCCACGCCCATCGCGTGCGCCACCCCCTCGGCCGTCAGCCCGAACAGCAGCCCCGCGGCCACGGCGGCGCCCAGCGTGCCGCAGATGGAGGTCGCGTGCTGGCCCTGCTCGAAGAAGAGCGAGTTGCGCTCCTGCGGCAGGTAGGACGCCATGCCGAGCCGGCCGCACACCTCGATCCCCGCCGCGACCGCCGCCACCAGCTCCGCACCGGACGCCCCCGCCCCCTGCGCCGCCACCGGCTCCGCAGGAAAAGCGCCCACTCCACGCTCCGCAGGAAACGCGTCCACCGCGTCCGCATGAATGGCGCCGGCCTCACGCTCCCCGCAAGACGCGCTCGCGTCCTGCGCCGTCCGCCGCTCCGCGTGAAACGGCGCTGCGGGCGGGGCCCAGCGCACGCCCGCGCTCTGGGCAGCCGCCAGCGCCGCGGGCACGACGGACGCGCTCGGGTGCAGCACGGACGGCAGGTGCGTGTCGTCGAAGTCGAGCGCGTGCGCGAGGGTGCCGTTGACCAGCGCCGCCGACGGCGCAGGCAGCCGGTCGCCGCTCCCGATCACGGTCGCCTCGCCGCTGCCGCCCCAGCGCCGTACGGCACGCAGCACCGCCGGCGCGGCGTCCCCGTCCGGCTCGGCGCAGGCGGCCAGGCAGTTGCCGAGCACGTCCAGCACCCGGCCCGGCACGTCGTCCCGAACCGCGGCCGGCAGTTCACCGTCCCTGCACGCCACCGCGAACTCGGCCAGCCGCCTCACGTATGTCATCCGCTCTCCTCACAAGCCGTCGCCGTCCCATCGTCCGCGGGAACGGCGGCGTACGGGAAGGGCGGAGATGATCGGGCGGGCATGGGTCGCCCGGCTTCCAGTTGCGCGACTCGCGCTCGTTCAGGCGCTCCGGCCCGGCTCATGGTCACGGGCGGCGTGTCCGGCCGGGATCTACCGGCGCAGCCACCTCAGCGCCGCGTCCGCGCAGTCCTCCGGGGTGCTGTTGAAGGCGATGGCTGCGCCGGGCGCGTGCAGCCGCACCAGGTTGACCACCTTCTCGAAGAGCTCGAGCATCGGCTCGTAGGTGCGGATGCCGCCCCCGATCACCACGCAGCCGTGCTCCGCGCGGGTCAGCGCCGCGACGATCGCCCCTTCGGGGTCGTCGTCGACCGCCACCAGGCACCAGTCGGCCTCGATGCCGAGGTCGGCGAACCGGGCCTGGCCGCGTGCGATCGCCGCCTGGACCGGCTCGGGGTCCCAGCCGTCGATCCTGGCGGGATCGAGACCGATCACCAGCACTCGTGCCACTGCCACGCGCCCTCCCTCCCGGCTCGCCACGAGTCTAATCCTGCCGGCCGTCCCGCCGGAGTAGTTCGTCCCGCGAATTTTGTTATTCTTGGGCGGTGAATGAGCATGTTGACGGCCCGATCGGGATAGTGGCGGCCCTGGTACGGTCCACGTTCCTGGTGAACGCCGTGTACGAGGCCTCCGCCCGCGAGTACGGCATCACCCAGCAGCAGGGCCAGCTGTTGTGCGTCCTGATGCCGCGCCCGTACGGCATGAGCGAGTTGGGCGCGCTGCTCGGTCTGGCCAAGTCGAGCCTGACCGGCCTGGTCGACCGCAGCGAGCGCAACGGCCTGGTCGAGCGCAGGCCCGATCCGCACGACTCGCGCGCGGTGCGGGTGGGGCTCACCAGGCGGGGCGCCAAGCTGGCCGGCGAGTTCTACACCGAGACCTGCCGCCGCGTCGAGGAGCTGGTCTCCGGATTCCCCGAGGAGGAGCGCGACGCGCTCGCCGCCCTGCTCGGGCGCGTCGTGGCGGACAACAAGGTGCCCACCGTCTTCATGGAGCCGGTCCGCCCGCACTGAGCGCGACGGGGGTTGCAGTTCGTGCCACGAACTAATATGGTTCGTGGCACGAACTGAGCGTTGAGAGGCAGGAAAAATGTCCGCACATGACGTCGTCTTCGGGTTCGGCACGCATCCCGGCATCGACGACATACCTGAGCTGTTGCGCATGACCCAGCAGGCCGACCGGGACGGGCTGGACCTCTTCACCCTGTCCGACCACCCCTACATCGGCGGCCGCCTGGACGCCTACGCCGCGCTCGGCTTCGTCCTCGGGCGCACCCGGCACATCGCGGGCTTCGCCAACGTGACCAACCTGCCGACCCGGCCGCCCGCCATGCTGGCCAGGACGGTGACGTCGTTGTCGGCCCTGTCGGAGGGCCGGATCGTGCTCGGCATGGGCGCGGGCGGGCTGTGGGACCGCATCGCCGACATGGGCGTGCCGCGGCTGTCGCCCGGCGACGCCGTCGACGCCTTCGAGGAGGCGATCGTCCTGGTCAAGCTGCTGTCCGGAGGCGGCTCCCCGGTCACCTTCGAGGGCGCCCACTACCAGGTGCACCGGATCGAGCCCGCTCCGGTGGCCGCGCCGCCCGTGTGGACCGGATCGGTCGGCCCGAAGTCCCTGGCCGCCACCGGCCGCGTGGCCGACGGCTGGATCCCCGGGCACGCGGCCGACTGGCTCAGCGAGCGCTACCGGTCCTCGCGGCCGATCATCGACGAGGCGGCGGTGGCCGCCGGCCGCGACCCGGGCGAGATCCGCACGGTCTTCAACCTCCCCGGGCGCATCACCGACCGGCCGCTGCCCGCCACCCGCGACGGCGAGGGCCGCTGGCTCGGCGGCTCCCCCGGCCAGTGGGTCGAGGAGCTGACCGGGGCCGTGCTGGAGCACGGCGCGTCAGGCTTCACGCTCTTCGCCGCCGGCCACGGCGCCGTCGACGCCACCACCCTGGCCCGCTGGGCCCAGGAGATCGCCCCCGCCGTACGCGAGGCGGTGGCGAAGGAACACGGCCGCGAGCGGCGTCACTCGATGCCGAGCGACTCCTCCAGGTAGGCCATCGCGCCCACGGGCTCCTCGGCGAAGAGGACCAGGTCGGTGAGGGGACGCGGCAGGAAACCCTCGTCCTCCATCCGCCGGAACTGCTCCTTGAGGCCGTCGTAGAAGCCCGCCGTGTTCAGCAGCACGACGGGCTTGTCCGTCCGCCCGTGCTTCTTCAGCTCCAGGATCTCGGTGGCCTCGTCCAGCGTGCCCGTGCCGCCCACCATGATGACCACCGCGTCCGCCTTCTCCAGCAGCAGCTTCTTGCGCTCGGCGAGGTCGGAGGCGATGATCATGTCGTCCACGCCGCGGCGCGCCTTGCCGGCCAGGAAGTCCACCGAGACGCCCATCAGCCGCCCGCCCGCCGCGTGCACGCCGTCGGCCACCACCTTCATCAGCCCCACGTCGGAGCCTCCCCAGACCAGCGTGTGCCCGCCCTTGCCGATCAGCTCGGCGAACTCGCGGGCGGGCCGGGTGTAGGTCTCGGGCAGGTCAGCGGCCGACAGGAAGACGCAAATGTTCATGAGGACCACCGTAGGGGGTGCCCGCCGCGCCGCGGGACGGGGTCAGAGGTGCCGCCCCCACCAGTCGAGGATGGCCTCGAAACGGGCCACCCGATGGCTGGGCAGCCCCGAGCGGGACAGCTCGTGACCCTCTCCAGGGAACAGCAGCAGCTCCGTCTCCACCCCGCGCAGCCGGAGCTTGACGAACAGCCGCTGCGCCTGCTCCACCGGGCACCGCCAGTCGTGCTCCGAGTGGATGATCAGGAACGGCATCTCGATCTTGTCGGCGTGCGTGAGCGGGCTCTGCTCCACCCAGCGCGCCGGGTCCTCGCCGTACAGGTCACGGGTGAACGACCAGCCGATGTCGCTGCTGCCGTGGAAGCTGTCGATCGCGTTGAGCGCGCGCTCGCTGATCGCCGCCTTGAACCGCTCGCCGTGGTGCGCGGCCAGCCAGGTGGTCATGAAGCCGCCGTGCGAGCCGCCGAGCACGCCGGCGCGGGAGGCGTCCAGGCCGCCGGTGGCCAGGGCGGCGTCCAGCAGCGCCAGCAGGTCGATCGCCGACAGGCGGCCGACGTCGCCGATGATGTGCCGGCCGTGCGCCTGGCCGTAGCCGGACGAGCCGCGCGGGTTGCCCATGACGACCGCGTACCCGGCCGAGGCGTAGACCTGC
This sequence comes from Nonomuraea sp. GTA35, assembly GCF_041950525.1. NCBI lineage: Bacteria > Bacillati > Actinomycetota > Actinomycetes > Streptosporangiales > Streptosporangiaceae > Nonomuraea > Nonomuraea sp. GTA35. Next base: position 272,684 of record NZ_JBGNUV010000011.1, read on the forward strand.
GCCTCGTCGAAGACGTGCCAGCCGTACTGCGTGAAGGGGCCGCCGTGGATCATGAGGAGCACCGGGTGCGGGCCCTCGCCGGCGGGGCGGACGATCCAGCCGTGCACGGGGTAGCCGTCGGGCGCCGTGCCGGTGACCTCCTCGATGGGCAGCACGTCGAGGTCGCGGCCGAAGGAGGTGAGGGTGGTCTCGCCGCCGTCGCGCAGGGCGACCAGCTCTCCCGGGGTGCGGGCGTCGGCGACGACCGCGACGGTGACGCCGCCGGCGTGGGCGACGGCGTTGACCTCACGCCGGCCGCCGATCAGGACGTCCGGCTCCGTGCCCGCGTACGGCACCCGCAGCAGGTCCCTGGCGCCCCGGTTCTCCACGGTGACCAGCACGCCGTCGGCCGTGGGCGCGTAGGGGTCCTCGCAGACGTGGAAGCGCTCCTCGTCGGTGAGGCGGCGGGCCTCGCCGCCGGCGAGCGGCGCCAGCCAGAGCCCGAGGTTCCTGCAGACCAGGTGGCGGCGCTCGGGTCCGGTGACGGTGCCGAGGAAGCACACGGCGTCGCCGTCCGGGGTGAAGCGCGGCGCGGCCACCGTCAGGTCGGTGGCGGTCACCCGGCGCAGGCCCGAGCCGTCGGGGGCACTCACCCACACGTCGTTGGCGAGCGAGGCGTCGCGCTCGTCGTGACGGGCCGCCACGAACGCCAGCAGCGAGCCGTCCGGGCTCCAGGCCACCTCGCCGTGGTCGAAGTCGCCCTCGGTGACCTGGGCGGGCGCGGGCTCCTCGGCGAAGGGGTCGACGACGAAGACGTGCGCGCGCCGGTCGAGGACGAAGCCCAGGTTGTCCCAGCGGTAATGGAAGCCGGTGATGCGGCGCGGCCGTTCCTTGTCCGGCTCGCCCTCGCCGTACCGGCCCTCCTCGGGCACGCGCGCGACGAAGGCCAGCCGCCGCGAGTCGGGGCTCCACACCGGCTCGCTGACGCCGAGCGGCTGGTCGGTCACCTTCCGCGGCTCGCCGCCGCCGGTGGGCATCACGTAGAGCTGCGGCTTGGCGCCGTCACCGCCGCGGACGAAGGCCAGCCAGGCGCCGTCGGGGGAGTACGCCGGCTCGGCGTCGCGCGGCCCCCGCGTCAGCCGGCGCGGCTCGGCCGAACCGTCGGTCGGGACCAGCCAGAGGCCGCCGCGGTACTCGTCGGCCTCGAGGTCGGGCCGCGTGACGGCGACGATCGCATGCTTCCCGTCGGGCGAGATCGTCGGCGCGCCGAGAGCATGCAAAAGGGAGATATCCGCAGGTTTCATGCGCACGACCCTAACCGCAGCGCTTCGGCGGCCATAGCGGCGCGGAGATCACATATTCCTGCACACCCCGCCTTTGGTTACAATTCGTGATGCTGCACACCTTCTGCGTGAAACAGCCGTAAGCTCCCAGAGCGCGTCACGCGTTCCATGATCCGTGACGGCGGAGCAGCGAGCAGAGAGGTAGTTCAGCACGTGACCCAAGGCCCGTGGCCCCAGCAACCCCCCGCGACACCGGCGCCGGCAACCCCCGAGCCACTGCTGACCAGGGACTACGACGCGGACCCCGCGCAAGTGCACGAAAGACTGCGCAAGATCTACGGCCCCGTCGCGCCGGTCGACCTCCTCGGGGTGCCGGTCTGGTTCGTCATGGGGTACGAGGAGGTGCTCCGCGTCCTGCAGAACTCAGGAGGCGTGTGGAGCAAGCGCGTGGACAGGTGGAAGGCGCACGCCGAAGGCCGGATCCCGGCCGACTGGCCCCTGCTGCCCGTCTTCCAGGTCAACAACTCGACGTTCCAGGAAGGCGCCGCCCAGAACGCGCTGCGCCACGCCTGGACCAGCGCGCTGGCCCCCTTCCAGGACCACGGCCACCCCCAGGCGCAGCAGCTGGAGCAGGCCGTCGTGCGCTACGCCGACGACCTCATCGGCGTGCTGGCGGAGGGCGGCGCCACCGGGTGGGCCGACCTGGCCGCCCAGTACGCGCGGCCGCTCCCGCTCATGGTCGCCAACCGCATGCTCGGCTTCACCGCCGCCCGCGGCGAGGACGTCGTCATGGACATCTGGCGGATGATCGACGCCGGGCCGGAGGCGGCCGCGGCGTTCGAGCGGCTGTACGCCGCCATGACCGAGCTGGGCGCCGCCAAGCGCGCGGCCCCCGGCGACGACCTGCCGTCCTACCTGATCAAGGCCAAGCCCGACATCACCCTGGACGAGCTGGCCCGCGAGCTGCTCATGCTGCCCGGCCTGCTGGACTTCACCGCCAGCCTCGTCTGCAACGTGGTCGTCGAGGTCGCCGCCAACCCGGACGTGCGCGAGAGCCTGTCGGTGGGCGCCATCGACGAGACGGTGAACAGGGTCGCCCTGCTCAACCCGCCGATGGCCAACCTCACCTTCCGCTACGCGCTGACCGAGGTGAAGCTGGGCAACTACACCATCGCCCCCGGCGATCCCGTGATGCTCTCCGTCGCCGCCGCCCACCAGGACCCGCGCTTCGCCGGGGCGATCGACTGGCACGCCATCCGCACCACCCGCGCCCACCTGGCGTGGGGCGCGGGGCCGCACAACTGCCTCGGCCAGCTCCTGGCGACCCGGATCACCGCCATCGCCGTGCACCGGCTGTTCAAGCGGATGTCCAAGGTGAAGCTCGCGCTCCCGGCCGACCAGCTGCCCTGGCGGCCCTCTCCGTTCATGCGGGCGCTGCGGTCGCTGCCCGTCCAGTACGAGCTCGCCCAGGCCCCGGAACCCCGCAGGAGCGGCCCGGCCGCGGACGAGGCGCCCGCTCCGCAGCAGCCCCCGGCGGACGAGCCCGCCGGGAAGCAGTCCCGGTCACCGTTGTGGACCTTCCTGCGCGGGCTGCGCCGCCCACGATGACCCCTGCGGTCCTCCCGCGCCAGAACTGGGTGCGGCCGCTACCCGACCGCCCGGCCTGCCGCCCCGACCGCCCGGCCTGCCGGTCGGGCTCAGGAGGAAGGGTGGCCGGCCGGGTGGAGGCGGACGCAGCAGTGCTCGGGGTCGGGCTCCAGGCGGGCGGTGACGTCCGTAGCGGCGAGGCCTTCGAGGAGGCCGGTGACGAGGCACAGGTTCATCCCGCAGACCAGCTCGGTGTGTCGCCGGGCCAGGCTGTGGAAGGGGCAGTTGGCGAGGTGGACGGTGTCGCCGACGGCGCGGGGCTCGTACCCGAGGGACTCCAGGGCGAGCATGACCGCGTCGCGGGGGCAGGGCGCGGCGGCGGGGCGCGCCTTCCTGCCGAGTTCGCCGCCCAGCTCGCGGGCGCGCCGGTCGAGCGCGGCGCGGGGCGGCTCTCCTGAGGCCTGCGCCGCCTGGAGAGCGTCGGCGAGCAGATGGGCGGCGGTTTCGTAGTGCCGCTCCGGCAGCGAGACCGCGATCTGCCCGGGCGCGCGCCGGTAGAGCTTGGACGGGCGGCCCGCGCCGGGACCGGTGCGGCCAGAGCGACGCTGGTAGACGGCTTCGAGCAGCCCCTCGGCCACCAGCTTGTCCAGGTGGAACGAGACGGTGTTGCGGGGTGCCTGCACGGCGTCGGCGGCCTGGTCGCGGCTCACCGGCGCAGGTTGTCGCACCACGAACTCGTACAGGCGGCGCCGGGTCGGCTCGTCCAGCGCCGCTACGGCGGAGACGTGTGCCGGCCGTGCCCCGTCGACCTCGCCCATTTCTAAAACCCACTTCTGTTGACTTAATCGCTGCACTCCTTCTAATGTTAACGAAACTCGTCAATAGAAGTAGAGGTACCTGATGCGCAGGAGCGAGACCGTGGCGCAGCCGACCGGCGATTCGTCTCCCGTCGCGTCCCCGGACCACCAGCACAGACGCCTGCGGGTGGTCCGGGGACGCGACGGCGTGGATCTGGACGCCGCGGAACGGGCGGTGACAGAGCTGCTGGTCGCGCTGGGCAGGAAGGTCGAGTCCGAGCACCTGGCCGACACGCCGAGGCGGGTGGCGCGCGCCTACGCCGAGTTGCTGGCGCCGCGGGAGTTCGATCTGACGACCTTCCCCAACGAGGAGGGGTACGACGAGCTCGTCCTGGCCCGCGACATACCGGTGCAGTCACTGTGCGAGCATCACCTGCTGCCCTTCCAGGGCGTGGCGCACGTGGGCTACCTGCCCGGCGACCGCATCCTGGGGCTGTCGAAGCTCGCCCGGGTCGTCGAACTGTTCGCGCGCGATCTGCAGGTGCAGGAGCGGCTGACCAAGCAGGTGGCCGGCTGGTTGCAGGAGCATCTGGCTCCCCAGGGCGTCGGCGTGGTGATCGAGGCCGAGCACCTGTGCATGTCGATGCGCGGTGTGCAGGCCCGCGGGTCCCGCACGGTGACGTCCGCGCTGCAGGGGCTGCTCCGCGAGGACCCGCGCTCCCCGCAGGAATTCTTCGCGCTGGCCGGAGCCGGCTCCTAGCCCCTCGTCCGTGGTCCTCCTGCCCGCGGGCCGGCCCGCCCGCTCCTTCGACGGCCGTCGTACCATGGCGTGCCAGCCTTGATCCCGCGAGGAGGAGACCGCGTGGCCCGCCCGAAGACCACCCCGCGCACCGTGGACAACGCCTCCGTCGCCGAGGTCACCCTCCAGCAGTTCATGGAGGCGGTCGCCGACCCCGTCCGCCGCTCGGTGATCGCCCAGCTCGCCATCGCGGGCCACGATCTCAGCTGCGGCACCTTCGACCTGCCGGTCTCCCGCTCGACCGCCACCCACCACTTCAACGTGCTGCGCGAGGCCGGCATCATCCGCCAGCACTACCAGGGCACCACCAAGATGAACAGCCTGCGCCCGGACGACCTCGACGCCCGCTTCCCCGGCCTGCTGCGGGCCGTCATCGACGCCTGCGTCCGGGAGAACGGCCAGGCCGCCGAGGCCCGCCAGGCAGGCGTCCGGCCGCGGTGAGGCGGCGTGGCGGCGGCCACCGGGGGCATGCGGGAAAGCGCTCGGGCATCACCTTCGACTGACAGGCGGTGGCCGGAAACAGGCGAACAATGGCAGAGCTTTCTCTTTTTCTGCTTCGTGAGGCATTCATATGATGTCAATTGCCGCACATGAAGTCGCGGCGAAACTCACGAGCAGCAAAGGAAGCTGATGAAACGGAAGGGTTTTTTCGCTCTCGCGGGCGGATTATTCGCCGCGATGCTGTCACTGACCGCGCCCGCCGCCGCTGCTGATGCGTATCCGCCGGCCTATAACTACAAGACTCAGTATCTGGCGGCGTACCCCGTCGATTCGCTGCCCACCTCATGCGTGCAGCGCCGGATAGAGCTGGTCGCCGGCAACTATCAATGGACGCAGTACTTCAACAACTTCATGGCCATCGAGCGGCCTAACATGTACCTGGGTGCGGGCTGGTACACCTGGACCGACTGCCTCGACCCCAAGATCGACGAGTACTTCCATACCACCGCGCTGGATCCCGACAATCCCAACTGGGAGACGGCATACATTTCCGGCCCGTGGACGCTGGCCGAGCCGCGCACTGTCACCTGGGGGTCGAGCCTGGTTCCGCTCTTCTCCTCGTCCAAGGTGGCGGAGAAGGCGCCGGATGGCCTGACGGACTCGGCTCCGCAGGTCGAGCGGCGCGACCGGTAAAGTGTGACGACGGGGCCGCGCGATCGTGCAATCCTGCCATCGCGCGGCCCTTCTGTCGCAATCTCATTCTTGACGAAATTTCCTGCGGTAAGTCCGCGGCGCGATGCCGTGGCGTTTCGTGAACTGCTGGCGGAAGACCGCGACGGTGTTGTAACCGACGCGGCGCGCGACTTCCTCGATGGACAGCTCCGTGGTCTCCAGGAGCTCGGTGGCCCGCTCCAGCCGCTGCGCCAGCAGCCACGAGTAGGGAGTGCTCCCGGTGACGGCCTTGAACCGGCGGTTGAAGGTGCGCTCGCTCATCAGCGCCCGCCCCGCCAGTTCCCCGATCGACACCGGCCGGTCGAGGTTGGCCAGGAGCCAGTCGATGACGCCGGTGAGGGACCTCTCACCCTCGGCCGGGACGGGCCGGTCACGATACTGGGCCTGGTCACCGTCCCGGTGCGGCGCCGCCACCATCTCGCGGGCGACGGCGTTGGCCACGGCGGCGCCGTGCTCGCGGCGCAGCAGGTGCATGCACACGTCGAGGCAGGACGCCCCGCCCGCTCCCGTGATGAGACGCCCCTCGTCGACGTAGAGGGCCCTCGGCACCACGCTCACCTGGGGGAAGCGGGCGGCGAAGCCGTCGATCAGGCTCCAGTGCGTGGTGGCGCGCCGCCCGTCCAGCAGCCGGGCGTCCGCCAGCAGGTAGGCCCCGGCGCTGAACGCGACGATGATCGCCTCCCGCCGGTAGGCGGCGCGCAGTGCCGCGGACACCGCCGGCGACGGCCGCGGGGCCGAGGCGCAGGAGGGCAGCACGATGATCAGGTCCGCCTCGGCCAGCGTGTCCAGACCATGTGTCACCCGCAACGGCAGGCCGAGATCGGTCCGCACCATTCCCGGCACTTCCGCGCACACCATGACCTCGAACTCCGGCAGCCCCGGTTGCGCGCAGTAGGCGAAGCCCCCGCTGATCCCGCCCAGTGCGATGGCGCTCACGCCGTCCATGGCGAGCGCCGCCACCGTACGGAACGGCGCTCTCGCACGACGGCCCCGGCCACCACCGGCGCCCGGGGCCGACGGCCCCGGACGATCAGAATCCACCGGATACGGCATGCGAAGCGGCTCAGAGCGTGAAGGGGTTCTCACCGGAGGCCACCGCCGAGAAGATCGCGGAGCCGAACGTGCCGTACAGGTGCCGCTGCAACGCAGGCCCGAAGCTCACCCGCGCGACGCCGAGCGCCGCGAGCTCGGCCCGCGACAGCTTCCCGTTCCCGTACGCGATGTTGACGGGACCGGGAACGCCCCCGGCCAGCACCCGGATCACCGCGGGATCCCCGGCGCCGATCGGGTAGACGCAGTCCGCGCCGGCCGCGAGGTAGCGGGCACCGCGGTCCAGCGTCCCGGCGAGCTGCGCCTCCGGCGGCACGGGCCGGCGCAGGAACAGGTCCGTACGCGCGTTGATCACCAGGTCCACGCCCAGCGACACCGCCGCCTCGCGCACCGCGGACAGGAAGTCCGCCTGCTCGGACGCGTCCACCAGGTCGCCGGTCGCCGGGTGCGAATCCTCCAGGTTCAGCCCGGTGGCCCCGGTCGCGGCGAACCGTTCGACCAGCTTGGCCGGCGCGAGCCCGTAGCCGCGCTCGAAGTCGACCGTCACCGGCACGCGCACCGCGCGGACGATCCGCGCGGCGGCGGCCAGCACCTCGCCGACCGGAGCCTGCTCACCGTCGTCGTAGCCGAGTACCGCGGCCGTGGCCGCGCTGCTCGTGGCCAGCGCCGGGAAGCCGGCCGCCTCGGCGATCCGGGCCGAGGCGGCGTCCCAGACGTTGGCCAGCACGAGCGGATCGCCGGGCACGTGCAGCTCGCGCAGGCCGGCCGCCATCCCCGGCAGCGCCGGGCGAGATGTGTCACTCATGAACTTCCTCCCTTTCGCGGGTCATCGGTGGTGCCGCCACGGCGGCCGCTCGTCCGCCCGGCATGCCGAGCGCGACGAGCATGCCGAGGAACGCGAGCACGGTGACCGCGCCCATCCCCGCGGCGAAACCCGTACTGAACTCCTCGGGCGAGGCGTAGCCGCCCGTACTGGCGAAGACCGCGACGGCGACGCCGAACACCCCGCCGAGGATCCGCAGCGTCATGAACGCGCCGGACGCCTGCCCGATCTCCTGCGGGCGCACCGCGCCGACCACCGCCTTCTGGGCGGCGGGCATGGCCATGGTCAGCCCGGCCGAGCCGACGATCAGGGCGGGCAGCAGTTCGAGGTAGCCCGTGCCGGGGCCGGCGACCAGGGCGATCCAGCCCATGCCGAGCGTCTGGAGCAGCAGGCCGCCCACCACGAACGCCCGCTCGCCCACCCTGTCGGCCAGCCGCCCGGCGATCGGCGCGCAGACCATCAGCGTCGCCGTCCACGGCATCAGCCGCAGCCCGGCGACGAGCGGCCCGTCACCGTGGACGGTCTGGAAGTACTGCGCGAGGAAGAACATCGTGCCGTACAGCGAGGCGAACACGAGGAAGTTCGCCGGGTTGGCCGTGGCGAACGCCCGGAGCCGGAAGAACCGCATCGGCAACATCGGCGCCTCGGCCCGCCGTTCCCAGAGCACGAACGCGACGAGCAGCGCGACGCCGAGCAGCAGCGCCCCCAGCACCTCCGCGCTGCCCCAGCCCGCCGCGTTCCCGCGCACCAGGGCCCAGACGACGCCGAACGCGCCCGAGCTCACCAGCACCACCCCGCCCAGGTCGAACCGCCCGCCGGGGCCGCGGCTCTCGTCCACGCGCAGCGCCGTGAGCAGGATCGCGACCAGGCCGATCGGCAGGTTCACCCAGAAGATCCACTGCCAGGCCAGCCCTTCGGCGATGACGCCACCGACGAACGGGCCGCTGAACGTCGCCAGCCCCGTGATGCCCAGGTACAGCCCCATCGCCCTGCCCCGCTCCCGCGGCGGGAACAGCGTGCTGACCAGGGTGAGCGACAGCGGCAGCACCATCGCGGCGCCGGTGCCCTGCAACGCCCTGGACACGATCAGCGCGCCGATCCCGGGGGACAGCGCGCAGGCCGCCGAGGCGAGGGTGAACACCGCCAGCCCGGCCGCGAACATGCGGCGGCGGCCGTACCTGTCACCCAGCGCCGCACCGGTCGGCAGCAGGACCGCGAGCGCCAGGCTGTAGGCGTTGACCACCCACTCGAGTGCCTCGATCGAGGCCGTCAGGTCCTGCCGGATGGTGCTCAGCGCCGTCGTCACGACCAGGCTGTCCAGCGCCATCATGAACGACGCCAGCGAGGCGAGCCCCACCCCCCATGCCTGCTTGGATCGCATCTCTCAGCGCTCGCCCGACGGGAGGCCGCGCAGCGACCGGGGCAGGCCGAACATCGGCAGGAACGAGTTGTCGTGGAAGCGCGTCAGCGCCGAGATGCGGTCCCCGGCCAGGGTCAGGACGAGCAGGCCGTACGCGTGCAGGACCGGGGTGCGCGGGTCGCGCAGGTAGCAGCCGAACGCCGGCTGGCCGTTCGCCCGGGTCGGGACCAGCACGTAGCGCCGGCAGCCGCGCACCGCGACCGTGGACAGGAAGTGCCCGATGGCATCCGGGCCCTGGTACTCCAGCGGCATCGGCGGCATCGTCAGCCACGCGTCGTCCGTCAGCATGGCGACGATGGCAGCCACGTCGCCGGCCTGGAGCGCGCGGCTGAACTCGTCCACGATCCGGCGTTCCTGCGGCGAGTCCGGCAGCGGGCCGCTCTCCCGGCCGCCGGGCAAGTCGCGCGCCAGCGCGGCCCGCGCTCGCTTGAGCGCCATCGTCACCGCGTTCTCGGAGGTGTCGAGCATGCCCGCCACCTCGGCGGCGCGGAATCCCAGCACGTCCCGCAGCACCAGGACGGCCCGCTGCCTCGGCGGCAGCTGCTGCAGCGCCGCCAGGAACGCCAGCGACACCGACTCCCTGACCTCGTACCTGGCCTCCGGCCCCGGCAACTGGTCGGCGATCTCGCCGAGCAGCACGTCCGGGTACGGCTCCAGCCAGCTCGGCTCCTCCCTGCGGCGCGACGGCTCGGGCATCGGTACCTCCGTCCGGTAGGCCGCCGGATCCCGCGGGCGGCGCCCGGCGGCCCGCAGAGCGTTGAGGCAGCGGTTGGTCGCGATCCGGTAGAGCCACGTCCGCAGCGACGCGCGCTCCTGGTAGTCACCGATGCCGCGCCACGCGGCCAGCAGCGTCTCCTGCAGCAGGTCCTCGGCGTCCTGCACCGAGCCGAGGATGCGGTAACAGTGCACCTGAAGCTCGCGCCGGTACGGCTCGATCAGCCTGCGGAACGCCTCGCCGTCTCCGCTGCGCGCCGCTTCCAGCAGCTCCGCAACGGCATCGGGGACCCCGGTCGGCGGGATCTCTCGCATCGTGACTCCTGGTGTCTCGTCATCCTGTCTTCACATGGATGGACACCAGCGGCCGCGGAAAGCGGTCGGCCGTCGCGCGATTTTTCCGGCCTCCGCTCGTCGCCGGGAACCTCAGGCCAGCGCGGGGATCTCGATCCGGGTGTTGTCGGTGCGGGCCACCAGGCAGGGGAGCACCACACCGCCCCGCTCCAGGCGTTCGCCCATGGACGAGGTGAGCCGGGCCGTGCGCTCGATCTCGTACGGGCTGCCGGCCTGAGGGGTGACGCGCAGCCGCAGCAGCCAGATGTAGCGCCCGTTGAGCTTGTTGGACGTCTCCTCGGCCCCCAGGACCGCCGCGTCGCACGGCATCGCCGCCGCGCGCTCCTGCTCCGTGAACGTCCGCAGCGCGGCGGACTCCAGGCTCGCGAACGAGACGGAGCCCATGGTGAGGATCCCCGCGCCCAGGAACAGGAACGTCGCGCTGATGTACGCCCCGGCCCGGGTCTCCGGCTTGCGCCTCAACCTGAGGAACAACACCACACCCACGACCACCGCGATCACGGCCGTGGTTCCGAAGACAGTCGATGCCATCCTGCTACCTCACGCTGAAGGGCGGGCCTGGTGGGCCGGCCTGATCCGTTCCGATGCGGCCAGTCGATCAGGTGCCGCTTGCACGGCGACTGCAACCCGCATGATCGTGCCGTGGTTCCGGCGGACGCTCCAGCGGGCTGCCGTGGACTCTCATCCGCAGTTACCCGGCGGACACAGGAGCGACCGGCGCTGATCGGGAGACCCGGGCCCGTCAGCCGGGCCCCTGATAACGGTCCGGTGAAGATCGGTGGCGAGGGCGGGCTGGGAGCGGTGGCGGTTCGTCTGGATCGTCCGGGTTCGGCACAATGGCTGGCGTGCGAGTCGGATTGCTAGGACCGTTCGAGGTCAGAGGCCGTGATGGGGCCGTGGTGGAGGTTCCTGGGATTCGGCTGCGCGGGTTGCTCGCCGCGCTCGCCCTGGAGCCCGGGCGGATCGTCACGCGGGCGAGGCTGGTGGACTGGATCTGGGGGGAGCAGCCGCCCTCGGACGAGGTGAACGCCCTGCAGGCGTTGGTGTCGAGGCTGCGCAGGGTGCTGCCGGACGGCGTGATCGAGGCGGACGCGGGCGGGTACCGGCTGGCGGTCGCTCCTGAAGCCGTGGACGTGTGGCGGTTCGAGCAGCTGGTCGGCAAGGCACGGGCGGCGGCGGAGCCCGCGGAGCGCGCGGAACTGCTGCGTTCGGCGTTGGCGTTGTGGCGTGGTTCGGCGATGGCCGACATCGCGCTGCGTGACAGCGAGCTGTTCGACGCGGCGGTCGCGCGGCTGGACGAGCTGCACGTGGCCGCGCTCGGGGACCGGGTGGACGCCGACATCCGGCTCGGCCGCGGCTCCGAGCTGGTCTCTGAGCTGACCGAGCTGGTCGCCACGTATCCGCTGCGGGAGGGGTTCGTGGCGGCGCTGATGCGGGCGCTGGCCGAGGCGGGCCGCGGGACCGAGGCGTTGACCGTGTTCCAGCGGACGCGGGAGCTGCTGGCCGAGGAGCTGGGCGCCGATCCGTCGGCGGAGCTGTCGGCGCTGCACACGGCGTTGCTGCGGGGCGAGCTGGGCGAGCGGGCGGAGAACCGCCGGACGAACCTGCGCGCCGAGCTGACGAGCTTCGTCGGCAAGGACGATGACGTCGCCACGGTGGCCGGGCTGGCCGTCAAGCATCGGCTGGTCACGCTCACGGGGCCGGGCGGTTCCGGCAAGACGCGGCTGGCCACCGAGACCGCGCGCAGGATGCTGGCCGAGCTGCCGGACGGCGCGTGGCTGGTCGAGCTGGCGTCGGCACGGGCGGGTGGCGAGCTGGCGCAGGCCACGCTCACCGTGATCGGCCTGCGGGACCAGGCCGTGCTGGGCGGCGCGCGGGGCGGGGAGCCGATGGATCGGCTCATCGCCGCGATCCGGGAGCGGACGATCCTGCTGATCCTGGACAACTGCGAGCACGTGATCGAGGAGGCCGCGGAGTTCGCGGATCGGCTGCTGGGGGAGTGCCGGAGGTTGCGGATCCTGGCGACGAGCAGGGAGCCGCTGGGCATCACGGGGGAGGTGCTGTGGCAGGTCGAGCCGCTCGCGCTGCCCGCGCAGGGCGCCGGCGCCGACGAGGTCCGGTCCTCTCCGGCGGTGCGGTTGTTGCGGGACCGCGCGGCCCTGGTGCGCAAGGACATCGGCTCCGACACGCCGACCCTGGCGGTCATGGCGGGCATCTGCCGGGCGCTGGACGGGATCCCGCTGGCGATCGAGCTGGCCGCGGCGCGGCTGCGGACGATGTCGGTCGATCAGCTGGCACGCCGGCTCGACGACCGGTTCCGGCTGTTGACCAGCGGCAGCCGTACGGCGCTCGCCCGGCACAAGACGCTGCGCGCGGTCGTGGACTGGAGCTGGGATCTGCTGAGCGAGGCCGAGCGCGGCGTGCTGCGGCGGCTGTCGGTGTTCTCCGGCGGGGCGAGCCTGGAGGCGGCCGAGCGGGTGTGCGGCGGCGAGACGTTCGCGGGGGAGCACGTGCTCGACGTGCTGACGGCGTTGATCGAGAAGTCGCTGCTGGTCGCCGACGGCGATGACCTGCCGCGTTACCGGATGCTCGACACCATCAGGGAGTACGCGGCGCACCGGCTCGCCGAAGCCGGGGAGAGCGAGCCGGTACGGCGGGCGCATCTGGCCTACTTCGTCGAGCTGGCCGAGACGGCCGATCCGCACCTTCGGCGGGCCGAGCAGATGGAGTGGCTGGCCACGCTGCAGGCCGAGCACGACAACCTGAGCGCGGCCATGCGCGGGGCGATCGCCGAGGGCTGGGCCGAGGAGGCGATGCGGCTGGTCGGGGCGACAGGCTGGTACTGGTTCCTCAGCGGGCACCGGGCCGAGGGCACCGAGCTGGGCATCGCGGCGGCCTCGCTGCCGGGTGAGGTGCCCGACGAGGTGCGGGCGCTGGCGTACACGATCCTGGCGGTGTTCGTCTCCTCGGGGCCTGGCGGCGATCAGTTCCAGGCGCGCGAGTGGATCGAGAAGGCGCACCGGTTCGCCAGGCCGGAGCATCGCAGTCCGATGGTCGGGTTCGTCGCGCCGCTGGAGCGGCTGCTGGAGAACCCCGCGGAGGTCATGCCCGCGTTCGAGCCGCTCATCGCCGACGACGATCCGTGGGTGCGCGCGCAGGCCAGGCTCAGCCGTGCCAGGTTCCGGCTCACGCTGGAACGCGACGAGACCGACGTGGACACCGACCTCGAGATCGGCCTGGCCGAGTTCCGCGCGCTGGGCGACCGGTGGGGGATCTCGCTGGCGCTGACGTTCCGGGCCGACCGGCTCGCTCTGCGCGGCGAGTTCGCGTGCGCGTGCGAGCATTACGAGGAGGCGGCCGTGGCGCTGGCCGAGGTGGGCGCGGGCGAGGACGTGGTCGGGCTGCGGACGCGGCAGGCGCAGCTCCACTGGCTGGCCGGCGACGAGCGGTCCAGCGCGTCGGCCATGGCGGAGGCCCAGCGGTGCGCGGACGGGATCACCTGGCCGGGGACGCTCGCCGGACTGGCGCTGTCGAAGGCACAGCTGGCCCGCTGGCGCGGCGAGCCGGACGAGGCACGCGAGCACCTGGCCACGGTGCGGGCGGTGCTGGGCGGCGCGGACGTGGGCGACGCCGTCCACGCCCAGGCCCTGGACCTCCAGGGTTACCTCGCCGAGGATCTCGAGGAGGCGCGGGGGCATCGGGCCGAGGCGTTCCGGATGGTCGTGGAGCAGCCGTATCCGCCGATGGTGGCCGAGATACTGGTCGGGATCGCGGATCTCGCGCTGCGGCAGGGGCAGGACGAGCAGGCCGTGCGCCTGCTCGCCGCGAGCGAGGCCGTGCGCGGCACGCCGGACCGTTCGCTGCCGGACGTTGCCCGGATCACGGCGGACACGCGCGACCGGCTCGGTGAGGAGGCGTTCACCGAGGCGGTTCGTGAGGGCCGGCAGCGGGAGTGGCGTGAGCTGGCGGAGATCACGCTCGCTCCGTGAACGACGCGCGCGCCCGCCGATGGCCGATCGGACCGGCGACAGCCCGGCGCGCCCGCTGGTAGCCGATCGGATCGGCGAGAGCCCGGCGCGCCCGCGGGCGGGGACCGTCAGCGGGCGGGGGTGACGAACTCGGGCTGGTCGAGCACGCGCAGCCAGCTTCCGTCCGGCTGGCGGCGCACGACCTGGGCCCGGGCGCCGGCCCCGTCCCTGGGCGGGGTGGAGGTGAGGGCGAGCTCCCCGCTGATGAGCGTCGGCAGCGGCTGCTCCGGCTCGAAACGCGGACGGCCGGCCAGCACCTTCTCCCACAGCTCCTGGATGGCCGCGCGGCCGGTGGTCCGGCTGCCCGGCGGGTAGGCGATCACCGCGTCCTCCTCGTACAGCGCGGCGACCCCGGCCGCGTCCCCGGCGTTGGAACGCTCGACGAACAGCCGGGTGATGTCCTCAGGCCGCATGGCCTTCTCGTACTCGGTCATGGAGTTCTCTCCTCTGCGTGTCTCGGTCCCTCCAGCCTGCCGCGCTCCGATCTAGAAGTCCAACAGCTAGTTCCGATGACATCTAGAATTGAGAGTTATGGAACTGAGGCAGCTCGAATACTTCGTGGCGGTCGCCGAGGAGCAGAGCTTCACCCGGGCCGCCGAGCGGGTGCACATCAGCCAGTCCGGCGTCAGCGCCCAGATCCGCCAGCTCGAACGCGAGCTCGGCGCCGAGCTGTTCGACCGTTCGGCCCGCGCGGCCACCCTCACCGTCGCCGGCAAGGCTGCGCTCGAGCACGCCCGCGCGGCGCTGGCCGCCGCCGGGGCGGTCGGCCAGGCGGTGGGGGAGGTCACCGGCCTGATCAGAGGGCGGCTGACGGTCGGCATGGTGATCGGCTGCACGGTCACGCCGCTGTTCGAGGCGCTGGCCGCCTTCCACGCGGCGCATCCCGGCGTCGAGCTCTCGCTGCTGGAGGACAACTCCGACCGCCTGGCGGCCGCCGTCCGCGACGGTGCCGTCGACCTGGCGCTCGTCGGCACCACCACCGCCACGCTCGACGGGCTGGAGGCGCTGACGATCATCGAGGAACGGCTCGTCGCCGCGGTCCCGCCCGGCCATCCGCTGGCGCGGGGCGGCCGGGCGGTCACCCTGCGCGAGCTGTGCGAGCACGCGATCGTGTGCATGCCGCCGGGCACCGGCCTGCGCACCCTGTTCGACCAGGCGTGCGCCGCCCAGGGCCTGCGGCCGGTCGTCTCCCTGGCGGCCAGCGCCGCCGACGCCATCGCCGACCTGGCCGTACGCGGGCTCGGGGTGGCGGTGCTGAGCGAGTCGATGGCCGCGCACTACCGCGACCGGCTCACCGGCCTGCTCATCGACGACGTGGCGGCGCCCGCCCTGCTCGCCCTGGTCTGGCGGCGGTCGAACAGCCCGGCGGTACGCGAGATGCTGCGTTGCGGCCGCCGTGCGTTCTTCGGGGGAGACGACGCCGCCCCGCGTTGAGAGCCGGTCAGCCGTCCCCTGGGCGCGAAAGACGCCGCCGCGATCGGCACGGTGACGAACATCGGCAAAGGGGCCGCGCCATATGCCGTTAAAGTGCAGTATGTTGCGGTTCGTGGCATCAGGACCCCGATGTTCTGATCTCTGTGGCGGCACCCCCACCCCTTAAGGAACCCTTCATGAGTAGCCATGACGTCCAGCTGATGCGGCAGGCGGCGTTGCGCTTCCTCGGCTCGCTCGACACCGAGCGGAGAGCCGCGGCGACGGCGGCGTTCGGCTCGCCCGAGCGCACCGAGTGGTTCTACCTGCCCGGCCCGCGTCCGGGGCTGCCGCTGGTCGAGATGACCTCGAGGCAGCAGGAGCTGGCGCTCGCCCTGCTCGACCTCGGCTGCGGTCTCGCCGGGTCGCGCGTCGCGAGAGGCGTCATCGAGCTGGAGCGGGTCCGGCGGCGCCTGGTGACCGGTGTCGACGAGATCGACGGTGACCGCTACTGGTTCCGGGTGTTCGGCGAGCCGGGAGGGCCGCAGCCATGGGCGTGGCGGGTCAACGGCCACCACCTCGCGGTGCACATCACGGTCGTCGGCGACTCGATCGCCGTCACGCCGAGCTTCCTGGGCGCCGAACCGGCCATGGTGCTGTCCGGGCCACAGCGGGGCCTGCGGCTGCTGGCCGAGGAGGAGGACATGGGCCGGGCCCTGCTCGCCGACCTCGCCCCGCACCAGCGGTCCACCGCGATCACCAGCGAGGTGGCCCCCGACGACATCCTCACCCGCAACGATCCCGTCGCCGACCCCGACCGGATTCCCTGCGGACTGTCCTACGCCGACATGTCGACCACGTCGAAGGACCTGCTGGAGCGGCTGGTCCGCCGCTACTTCGACCGCGCCCCCGGCTGGTACGGCGAGACCTGCTGGCGGCACGCGCTCGATGCCGGCCTCGACAAGGTGACGTTCGCGTGGATGGGCTCCGACCAGCGAGGACAGGGCCACTACTACTGCGTCGCCGGGCCCACGTTCCTGCTGGAGTACGACAACACGCAGGACGAGGCCAACCACATCCACTCCGTCTGGCGCGATCTGCGTGACGACTGGGGCGTGGACCTGCTCGCGCGGCACTACGCCGACCAGCACTGATCATCCGGGCCGGCCGGCCCGGTCCATCTCGCGCCCGGCGTGCCCTTCGTGCGGGCCCGGGCAGCCCGTACGCCGATCCCGCCCCCGCCCCGCCTGAGGCGGTGAGGACGGCGGGCGGTCAGCGGGCTCCGGCGGTGCGCAGGAGGGCGGCCACCTCGCCCTGGCCCTTGGCGAGCGCGTGGGCGAGCGGCGTCACCCCGTCGCGGTCGGCGAGGTTCACGTCGGCGCCCGCGGCGATCAGCAGGCGCACGATCTCCTGGTACGGCCCGCCGCCGTCGCCGAGGATGACGGCCTCCAGCAGGCCGGTCCAGCCGAGGTCGTTGACGTGGTTCACGTCGATCCCGGTCTTCAGCACCTCGCGGACGTAGTCGACATGCCCCCGCTCGCAGGCCGGGATGAGGGAGACGCCTCCGTACCGGTTGCGCACGGTCAGGTCGGGACCGGCCGGCAGGAGCGTGCGCAGCATCGCGACGCTGCCGGTGACACCGGTGACGAGCCAGGGCGTGTCCTGGCGGGCGTCCTGCGCGTCGGGGTCGGCACCGGCCTCCACCAGCACCTCGGCCACCTCGACGTGGTCGGCCGCGGCGGCGAGCAGCAGCGCCGTGCGGCGCCGGCCGTCGCGGGCCTCGATGTCCGCCCCGGACCGCAGCGCGTCCCGGACTGCGGCGGCATCCCCTCGTGCCGCGGCTGCCAGCAGTTCCTCGTCGAGCACAGTTTCTCCCTTGGTCTCGCGGCGGCCGCATGCGGCGAGCACCGAACCACTCCCGTCGATCTCGCGCCCTTCATCGCAGCCGGTCCGCGACCGCCTTGAGACCGGCGCGGGCGATGGCCTCGTCGAGGTCGCCGCTCGGCGCCCCGCCGACGCCGATGCCCGCCACGGGCGCGCCGCCGGAGGTGACGGGGACTCCGCCGCCGAGGAAGAGCGTACCGGGGATGTCGGCGATGGTCGGGCCGTCACCGTTCAGCCCCTTGGCGAGCTCGCTGGTCGCCCGGCCGAAGGAGACGGCTGTGAACGCCTTGCGCCTGGCCGACTCCTCGGTCTGCGGGCCGGCACCGTCGCCCTTCAGCACCAGCCGGGTCGCGCCCGAACGGTCGACGATCACCACGGTGACGCGCTGCTTCTGCCTGGCGGCCTCCTGCATCGCCGCCTCGGCGATCTCCAGGGCGGCGCCGGCCGAAAGCACCTCGGTCTGGACGACCGGCTGGGCCGCGCGCGAGCCCCGTACCGACGTGGCAGGGGTGGGAGAGGACACCTCGGCGGCGGTGCGGCCGAGAGGAGAGGACGCCTCTGCGGCGGTGGGGCCGAGGGTCGCGCCCAGGAGGGCGAGGCCCGCGAGCGGGCCGGCGGCGATCAGGCGGATGCGGCGGGAACCGGTCATCGTCTCTTCCGTTTCGTCAGGTTTCACATGGGGTGTTCGAGCAGGTCAAAGCCTTTCAGCGGCGGCGCCGCGAGCCATCGGGAGCACGGGCGATCCCGCGGCGCCAAGCGGTTGAGCCGCCGGTCAACCGATCGGTTGATGTGCCGCCGTCCCGGTCCGGCCGGTCCCTGGCACTGCATAGGGTCGGGGCAGAACGGACAGGGAGGGTGATGAGGGAGCGCGTCTGGCTCAACTGGGCCATGCATGCGGGCTTCTACCTGCTGCTGGCCGCCTCGGCATGGAGGCTGGTGTCCCGGCACGGCATGGTCGCGCAGACCGTGACGTCGCTGGCCGTCTGCGCCGTCCTCGCCCTGGCGTACCTGGCCGGCATGGTGTTGTGGAGCTGGCTCGGGCGCGGGCGGCTGGTCTGGCTCGGCTGCGTGGCGGTGGTCTGGCTGGGGCTGGTGGTGCTCGCGCCGTCGTTCAGCTGGTGCGCGGTGCCGCTGCTCTTCCTGTGCCTGCGGTTGCTGGACGCGCGCGCGTTCGCGGTGGCTGCGGCGGCGCTCACGCTGGTGGTGATCGCGGCGCAGACCAAGATCGCCCGGGAGATCGACCCGAGCCTGATCCTCGCGCCCATCGGGATCGCCGCGATGACGGCGGTGACGTTCTGGGAGCTCCAGCGCGAGAGCGCCGCCCGTCAGCTGCTCATCGACGACCTGATCGGCACCCGGGAGACGCTGGCCGGCTCGCGGCACCGTACCGGCGTGCTGGAGGAGCGCGAGCGGCTGGCCAGGGAGATCCACGACACGCTCGCGCAGGGGCTGACCAGCATGGGCATCCTGCTGCAGGCCGCCGACCGCGTCTGGGCCACCGACCCCGACCTCGCCCGCGCCCACGTACGGCGGGCCGCCGCGGCCGCCGCGGAGAACCTCGACGAGGCCCGCAGGTTCGTCCGCGACCTGCGGCCGCCGGGCCTGGACAACGGGACGTTGCCCGAGGCGCTCGGCCGCCTCTGCGCGAGCACAGGCGGCGACGGCGGCGGGCCGCGCGTGCGGCTGAGGCTGGAGGGCGAGCAGTACCCGCTGGAGCCTGGCGTGCAGACGGCGCTGCTGCGAGTCGCACAGGGCGCGCTGGCCAACGTCCGCGACCACGCGGGCGCCGAGAGCGCCACGGTGACCCTGTCCTACCTGGACGGCGAGGTCACGCTGGACGTCTTCGACGACGGGGCGGGGTTCGCCGAGCCGGCCCCCGCTCCCGGACGCGGATACGGTCTGCGCGCGATGCGCGAGCGGCTGGACGAGGTGGGTGGCGTCCTGATCGTCGAGAGCGCCCCTGGCGAGGGCACGGCGGTCGCGGCCAGGGTCCCCGTCCGGCCGTCCGGAGATCCGCACGGGCGGGAGGGGGCGCGGTGAGGCTGTTCCTGGTGGACGACCACCCGGTCGTCCGGGCGGGGCTGGTGGCGCTGCTCGGCGGCGAGGACGACATCGAGATCGTCGGCGAGGCGTCCGGCGCCGACGAGGCGCTGAGCGGGATCGCCGCGCACCGTCCCGACGTCGTGCTCATGGACCTCCAGCTCGGCGACGGCATCGACGGGGTCGAGGCCACCCGCCGGATCCGGGCGCTGCCCTCACCGCCGCAGGTCCTGGTCCTGACGACGTACGAGACCGACGCGGACGTCATGCGCGCCGTCGCCGCGGGGGCCACCGGGTACCTGCTGAAGGTGTGCCCGCCGGAGGAGCTGTTCCAGGGCATCAGGGCCGCGGCCAGGGGCGAGAGCGTGCTGTCGGCCAAGGTGGCGACCCGGATGATGCGGCGGCTGCGCGACCCGGGCCCGGCGCTGAGCGTGCGGGAGGTGGAGATCCTGGAGCTGCTGGCGAGCGGTGCGGGCAACCGCGAGATCGCCAGGCGGCTGTTCATCACCGAGGCGACGGTCAAGACCCACCTGGTGCACATCTACGGCAAGCTCGGCGTGGACACGCGTACCGCCGCCGTCACCGCCGCCGTCGAGCGGCGCCTCATCAGGCTGCCCTGACCTGCGCGGTCGCGTCGCCGATCGCGTGGACGGCCAGGTGGCGAGCCCTTCCGGTTCAGGCCGTGCCGTTCACCGTGGACGTGACCGCATCGCAGGCCCACGGATGAAGAGGTGACACGCGGCGGGCTGCACAGGCGACGGCAGGACGATGTAGAGAACCGGCCGGCGGCTACGACCTCCTGGCGAGCGGGCCCGACCGGGGCGCCGCCAGGAGGAGGAAGGCGAAGCACGATGACCAAGGTCACGGCACAGCTGTCGGTGTCACTGGACGGCTTCTACGCGGGCACCCGGCACAGCGGCGACGGAGACTGGACGGACTCGGCGGAGGCCGCGGGGTTCTTCAGGATCACCCGCTGGATGATCGACGCCATGTCCTGGCGCGAGCGGCAGGGCTTCGCCGGCGGCGAGCAGAGCACGAGCTCCGACCTCGTCGCCGAGTCGTTCGAGGCCGCCGGCGCCTACGTGATGGGCCGGCGCATGGCCGACGGCGGCGAGGTTCCCTGGGGGGAGGAGCCGCCGTTCCACGCACCCGTCTTCGTCGTGACGCACCGCCCCCGCCAGACCGTGGTGCGCCGGGGCGGCACCAGCTTCACCTACGTCACCGACGGCATGGCCGCCGCCGTCGAGCAGGCCCGCGCCGCGGCCGGCGGCAAGAACGTCGCCATCGCCGGCGGCGGCAGCCTGGTACGCCAGGTGCTCAAGGCCGGCCTGCTGGACGAGCTGGACCTCCACATCGTCCCCGTCGTGCTCGGCACCGGGATGCGGCTCTTCGACGCCGATCTCGACCTCGCCGGCAAGGAGGCGATCGAGCTGACACCGACCAGGGTCGTCCACACCCCGGACGTCACGCACGTGCGCTACACGGTCAACGGCCGCGCGGCACTCGTGCTCGACGACCGCGGAAGCGGCACCGGCCGGCCGATGCCCGCGAGCCCGGACGAGCCGTAAGCCGAGCCGTTAGCCGAGCCGTAAGTCGGGGCGGGGGTCGCACGCGGCGCGCGGGCGGCCCCTTCGGCACGGACGACTTGCTGTTCGGAGCCAGGTGCCGGGCGGGCGGCGGGCGCGCGCTGGTGCCGCCGGACCAGAAAACGCGTTGCCATGGATCCCGGCAAAACGTAAGGTTCTACGCTCGTGATCACAGTGGTTGAGCGAGTTCTCCCTGCCCGGCTGGGGACAGGGTTCAGGTGGTTGCTGGCCTCGAGCTGGCTGACGAACCTCGGTGACGGGATCGCGGCCGCGGCGGGCCCGCTGCTGATCGCGACGTTGACCCGCGACCCGCTGCTGATCTCGCTGGCGGCCCTGGTGAGCTGGGCGCCTCCGCTGCTGTTCGGCCTGTACGCGGGCGTGCTGTCGGACCGGTACAACCGGCGCGGCATCGTGCTCGTCGCGAACGCGGTGCGGGCGGTGGTGCTGGCGGCGCTCGTCACGCTGATGGTGACCGGCACCGTGACCGTGGCGACGGCACTGGTGGCGCTCACGCTCCGGTCCATCGCCGAGGTGTTCGCCGACAACGCGACGGCCACGCTGACGCCCATGATGGTGAGCAAGGACGATCTCGTCATCGCCAACGCCCGCCTGGGCACGGGTTTCATCACGCTCAACCAGCTCGCCGGGCCGCCGATCGGCGCGGCGCTGTTCGGCCTGGGCCTGACCTGGCCGTTCGCGGGCCAGCTGCTCCTGGTGGCGGCCGGGATCGTCCTGGTCTCCCGCATCACGCTGCCGCCGCACGGCCGGCAGGCCGGCGATCCCGCGCCCGACACCGTCCGGGAACTCCTCGCCGGGTTCACCTGGACCGTCCAGCACGCGGCGGTCCGCACGCTGGCGCTCACCATCCTGATCTTCAACTTCACGTTCGGCGCGGCCTGGTCGGTCCTCGTCCTCTACACCCAGGAGCAGCTCGGCCTCGGCGCCATCGGCTTCGGCCTGATGACCACCCTCGGCGGGATCGGCGGGTTGATCGGCACCGGCCTGTACGGGGCCATCACCCGCAAGGTGAGCCTGGGCGCCCTGATGCGGATCGGGCTCATCATCGAGACGCTCACCCACCTGGGTCTGGCCCTGACCCACTCGCCGTGGATCGCCGGAGGCATCTTCCTGGTCTTCGGCGCGCACGCTTTCATCTGGGGCACGACCTCGGTCACCGTCCGGCAGCGGGCGGTGCCGCACGAGCTGCAGGGCCGGGTGGGCAGCGTCAACACCATCTGCGTCTACGCCGGCCTGGTGGTGGGCTCGTTGATCGGCGGTGTCCTGGCCACCCACTTCGGTGTCGCGGCGCCCTTCTGGTTCGCCTTCGCGGGCTCCGCGGTGTTCGTGGTGCTGCTGTGGCGGCAGCTCATGCTCATCGCCCACGACGACTGATGGCGGGGAGACGCCGCAGCGTGGCGGCTGGGTCACGGCTTGCGTTCGAGCCTGTGTGCCCTTCCGCCGATGCGCCGGAAGGGCCTGTTCGTCGCCGGTCAGGTCATGGCTCGGAGGCGGCGCGCATGGCGTCGGCGATCCAGGTGTAGGGGAGGGAGTCGGGGCCCTCCTCGGTCGCGGTCCCGTTGATGAGCGCCACCAGGGACAGGTACCGGCCGTGGGTGGCGTCGTAGACGGGGCGTTCGGAGGTGGCTTCCTCTTCGGCGATCCGGCGAAGGATGTCGGGGATCTGCCGGTATCCGTCGGCCATCCGGTCGCGGACCTCGGGCGTGAGCGGTGTGCCGGACAGCGCGGTGGCCGCTTCCATGAAGCGTGTGACGGCCTGCTGGGCCCGGGGTGAGCGGGGGGAGTGCCCGGCCCGGTGCGCGGCGAGGAGCTCTTCCACGAGCGGGGCTCCGCTCTCGTGCATGAACTCCTGGAACGGCTCGGTGGCCAGGACCCGGGCTTCCGGCGCGGAGTAGGTGTCTTGCAGGTAGGTGCGGACCGCTTCGCGGAAGGCCGGGTCCGACACCAGGTCGCCCAGCTCGATCCAGGCTTCGAGCTGGGCGGCCGTGGGGTCGGCGGGCAGGACGGGGCGCATCGCCCGCAACCGGTCGACGAAGCCCTCGGGGACGTCGAGGTCCTGGCCGACGTCGTTCCAGAAGTCGTCGATGGTCCGTTCGCGTTCCTCGTCGGTCATCGAGACGAGCTTGTGCATCAGGTCGGCCTGCGCCGTCGTGCCGCCCTGTCGGATGAGGGTCCTGAGCACGGCCCGCCTGGCCCGCAGGGTGCGCTCCTGGCGCTCGACGATCTCCAGGTGCGTGGTGAGCAGGTCGTGCAGGGTGGTGCCGCCTTCGAGCAGGCGGCGGATCTCGTCCAGGTCGGTGTCCAGCTCACGCAGGGTGCGGACGAGTTCGAGCCGGGCGATGGCCTGGATGTCGTACAGCCGGTGGCCGGCCTCGTTCAGGGCCGTGGGGGTGATGAGCCCGGTGTCGGCGTAGAAGCGGACGGCGCTCACGCTCAGGCCGCTGCGGCGCGCGGCGTCCCCGATGGGGTACAGGTCGTGGTCGTTCATGGGGCCACTGTGGTACCTCAAGCTGCTTGAGACGCAAGCGGTTTCTGGACGGGCGGCCGTGCGGGGAGCGGTCAGGCCGTGGGGAGTCCGACCGCGTTGGCCGCGTCGGCCTCGAAGTACTCCGTGGTGGCGAAGGGGCCGGCATGGTCGTCGAAGAAGGTCCTGACGGCGTCGAGCGAGTCGTGGACGATGACGTTCACCGCCTTGCTCCCGTCGGTGCTCGCCACCGACATCGTCCATGTGGCGCCGCTGGGGAGGCGGCCGTACGCCTGCTTCAGGGCGTCCCAGAAAGCATCGTTGTCGGAAATCGTGGAAACGGCCATGACGTGCATCGTGGCGCCCTTCTCGTTGACTCTTGGATTCACTCGGCAATTGGTGTGCAGGTACTGTGCGGAGCCGTTCTTGAAGTCGTAGATCGCGACGGTCTGAGGGTCTTCCAGCGGGTCGTCCGAAGGCATCAAGAAGTGGGTCTCGCTGATCGGGAGCAGCTCGTAGTCGAGCTTTTCCGGTTTGTTGAGGAGGTGTGCCTCCATGGGGTTGAGGGTGAATCTCAGGTGGAGCTTTCCGCGTTCGGCCGCCACCTCGTAGCGGGTGCCGGGGCGCTCGTAGGAGCCTTCGTACCTGGACAGGTCGAGGGCCAGGGCCGGGTCGGGCTGGGGCAGGTCGGGGATGGTGACCGCGCCGAGTTCGGCCAGGATGTGGTTGAACACCTTCCGGTAGAAGCTGTCGCGTGGCCCGGCGTTGGCCAGCATCGAGATGGCGATGCCCGCTTCCGGCAGGATCCGCAGGCGGGCGCTCTGGCTGACCGTGCTGCCGTCGTGGGCGTAGACGGTGTGGCCGTGCCAGTCGCACACGATGAGGCCGAGCGCCCATTCCGGTCCGAACAGGTACGGGTCGGGGACGGGGACGCGCGACTGCGTCATCTCACGGATGATGCCGGGTGAGACGATCCTGGTCCCGTTCGGGGCGGTTCCTTCGTCGATGAAGACGCGGGCCATGGTGAGCAGTTCCCGGGCTGTGGTGTTGACGTTGCCGCCGGGGCCGAAGGAGCGCGGCAGGTGGGCCAGCGGTGAGGGGACGGGACCCTCGTCGAGGGAGCGGATGAGGTATCCCGTGGCGGCCCGGTGCTGGTCGGCGTGCTCGTGCCGGCTGGTCGTCGAGGTCAGTCCCAGGGGGTCGAACAGGCGGGCCTTCATGATGTCGTCCCACCGCTTGCCGTCGGTCACCTCCATGATGCGGGCGAGGACGGCGTAGCCCAGGGCGGGGCTGTAGCCGTGGGTGTGGCCCAGGGGGTGGACCTGGCGGGCGCCGGCGAGGTTCGCCACCATGCGCTCGTACACGTCGTCGTCCTCGCCCGGATCTCCGTAGTCCTCCTCGATGCCGCTGGTGTGGTTGAGGAGGTGGCGGGGCGTGACCTTGGCGCTGACGTCGGGGTCGGCGACCCGGAAATCAGGCAGGTAGGTGCGCACCGGCTCGTCGAGGGCGGCTTTCCCCTCGTCGACGAGCTGCATGAAGGCCAGGGCGGTCCAGGTCTTGGACACCGAGCCGCACTGGTAGATGGTGTCGGGCGTCGCGGGCTCCCGCGTGGAGATGTTCCGGACGCCGACGGCGAAGTCGGTGATCTCACCGTCGGCCAGGACGCCGATCGCGGCGCTCGGGATGCGGTACTCCGCGAGCAGCTCGGCGAGGCGCGCTCGCATCCGGGTCACGTCCAAGGTTGTTGCCATCAGGGTTTCCTCGTCCAGCCGATTCTTTCCAAGCGCGAAAAGGCTACGTTGCGTTTCAAGATCCGTCAACGAGAAAACCCTTGAAGAGGGCGTTCATACTGGGTTTTCACGTCAATCGTTGCATTGATATTGTCGATAAATGCAATTCGCGCCGACCAGTCGTTGCAATGTACTGTTGGTGAACGCACTCCCGAATCGACAGAAGGCGAGCTGATGCCCGGAGGCAGGCTGACCCACGAGGATCGCCGGCAGATCGCGAGCTGGCTGGCCGACGGGCTGGGATACGCCGAGATCGCCAGGCGGCTGGGCAGGCCCACCTCCACGATCAGCCGCGAAGTGGCCCGCAACAGCGCGCCCGGCGGCTACCTGGCCGACCGCGCCCAGCAGGCCGCCGGGCAACGCGCCCGCCGCCGCAGGCCCGCGCAGGCCGCGGAGCCACCGGCCGGAGGGCGGCCTGCCGAGGCCGTGCGGGGTTTCGTGGAGCAGTTCGCCGCGCTGCTCGTCGGGGTCGGCCTGCCGAGGATGCCCGCCCGGGTGTTCGTCTGCCTGCTCACCTCCGGGTCCGGGAGCCTGACGTCCGCCGAGCTCGTACGCCGGCTCCAGGTCAGCCCGGCGTCGGTGTCCAAGGCCATCGGCTACCTCGAGGAGATGGAGCTCGTCAGGCGCACGCAGGAGTCCGGCCGCCGCGAGCGGTACGTCATCGACGACGACGTCTGGCTCCGGGCGTTCAAGGCCGACACCGGGGCACACGCCGAGGTCGCGGCGGCCGCGCGGCGCGGGATCGAGATCTTCGGCGCCGGCTCGCCCGCCGGTGCCCGGCTGGGCCGGATGGCCGGCTTCTTCGCCTGGATCAGCGAGCAGATGAACGGCAGTGGCCTCACCGACGCGGCCGTCCGCGACGCCCTGACCGTGCTGGCCGCGCTGGTGCACGCCGCGCGGCCACTCTCCGTGGACGAGCTCGCCACGGCGCTGGGCTGGCCGGTCCAGCGGGCGGCCGGCGCCCTGGACACGATCGGCCGCCGTGAAGCCCTCGCCGACCCGCTCACGGTGGAGCGGGCCGGGCACGGCACGTTCGCCGTCACCCCGAGGCCGGACCGGCTGAGCGCGGCACAACGCGCCGCGCTGGCCGCCGGTCCGCGCCGGGACGAGGAGGCTCGCAGCTGACGGCCGGCCGGCGGGAGCCCGCCGGCGGCGGCACCAGCCATGGCATAAAACAGTGATGAATTAACAAAGCGGATTTGGGGCGAACTCTCGGGATATATTCGGATATTGGGGACAAAACGCTAGCCGATGTCCCCCGCCCCTCCGGAAGGGAGGTGATCTCCGAGCCCGTGCAGCGCACCGTACGTCCATCGCTTCCGCTCGAGAAAGAGATCACCACATGCCTGGCAACAAGGGAGTCGTGTACGAAGGCCCGGGCAAGGTCGAGGTTCACGAGATCGACTACCCCGGATTCGAGCTCAGGGACGGCCCAGGGGTGAACCCGGCCAACGTCGGGCGCAAGCTGCCGCACGCCGCGATACTCAAGACGGTCGCGACCAACATCTGCGGCAGCGACCAGCACATGGTCCGCGGCCGGACCACCGCGCCCCAGGGGCTCGTCCTCGGCCACGAGATCACCGGTGAGGTCGTCGAGACCGGTCCCGGCGTGGAGTTCGTCAAGACCGGCGACCTGGTGTCCGTGCCGTTCAACATCTCCTGCGGCCGGTGCCGCAACTGCAAGGAGGGCAAGACCGGGATCTGCGAGCACGTCAACCCGGACCGGCCCGGCTCGGCGTACGGGTACGTCGACATGGGCGGCTGGATCGGCGGCCAGGCCGGGTACGTGCTGGTGCCGTACGCCGACTGGAACCTGCTGAAGTTCCGGGACAAGGACCGGGCGATGGAGAAGATCCTCGACCTGGCCATGCTCGCGGACATCTTCCCCACCGGTTTCCACGGCTGCGTGACCGCGGGCGTCGGGCCGGGATCGACCGTCTACATCGCCGGCGCCGGCCCGGTGGGGCTCGCCGCGGCCGCCTCGGCGTTCCTGCTGGGGGCCGCCGTCGTCATCGTCGCCGACCTCAACAAGGAGCGCCTGGACCAGGCGCGCAGCTTCGGCTGCGAGACGGTCAACGTCGCGCTCGGCGATCCGAAGGACCAGATCGAGCAGATCCTGGGCGAGCCGGAGGTCGACTGCGCCGTGGACGCGGTCGGCTTCGAGGCCCGCGGGCACGGCCGCGAGGCGGAGGTGGAGCGCCCCGCCACCGTGCTCAACGCGCTCATGGACGTCACCAGGGCGGGCGGCGCGATCGGCATCCCCGGCCTGTACGTGACGGGCGACCCGGGCGCCTCCGACGAGGCCGCCAAGCACGGCTCGCTGTCCATCCGCATCGGCCTCGGCTGGGCGAAGTCGCACGCTTTCGCCACCGGCCAGTGCCCCGTCATGCGCTACAACAGGCAGCTCATGCAGGCGATCCTGCACGACCGGGTGCAGATCGCCAAGGCCGTCAACGCCACGCCGATCTCCCTGGACGAGGCGCCGCGGGGATACCGGGAGTTCGACGAGGGCGCGGCACGCAAGTACGTGCTCGATCCGCACGGCCTGCTGCCCCGAACGCCCTGACCGATGGATCAGGCCGGGTGAACGGGGGCCGGGCCGGCTCCGGTGGCGATGGCCGGCCACAGCACCGCCACGACCCGTTCGTGGATCTCCTGCTTGGGCTCGCCGGCGTAGAACGCGGCGAAGTAGCTGCCGAAGCAGAGCAACGCGATCGTCCGGACGTCGAGGCCGGCGTTGACCGCCCCGCGCTCGCGCAGGCGCTCCAGGACCTGCTCCACCAGCGCGACGCGGGGCTCGACGGCGTGCTGGCGCAGGATCTCCAGCAGCTCCGGGGTGCGGGACGCCTCGCCGGCGAAGTCGCCCATGAGGATCATGGCGCCGGGGTCGAAGAAGGCGGGGTCGAGCCGCCGGACGGCCTCGACCAGCGCCTCGCGGGGCGCCAGCGCGGACAGGTCGGCGGCGTACATGTCGCGCTGCTGGCGGAAGCCGTGGTCGAGCGCGTCCACCACCAGGTCGAACTTGTTCTTCCAGCGGCGGTAGAGGGTGGGCCGGGTCACCTCGGCCTCGGCGACGATGTCGCCGATCGTCATCCTGGAGTAGCCGTCGCGGGCGAGCAGCTTGCGGGTGGCCAGGATGATGGCCTCGTCGATGGCCGCGTCGCGTGGGCGGCCACCGGCGCCGGCGCGCCCGGCCTCCGCTTCGCCGCGTGCCGGCCGGGTGCGGCCCATCGCCCACCTCGCAGGATGCCCCGGTTACGTTACAGCTCGTAACTGTAACAGAAGGAGAGACGACAGGCAGAGGGTTACGTACGAGCAATAACTGTAACGCAACCTTAAGGGGAGAACTCGGTCATGAGCAGCACAGACCCACTCGCGGAGTCGGCCATGGCGAGGGTGTCCTGGCTCGACGGCACCGCCCCCGGCGAGCGGCCGCGCCGGCCGGCCGACGAGTGGCCGTCGTGACGCCGCAGGCCCCGGCCCGGCGCCTGCGGCCGTACGGAGACGACATGCCGCCCCTCGCCCGCCCGGGTTCGGTCCGGGCCCGGTGCACGCTGATCGCGGCCCTGTTCGCGATGTGCGTGCTGGTGGTGCTCGGCGCGACCGTGGACCTCGCGATCCGCTGGCGGGTCCAGTCCGACGCCTTCCGCCAGGCCGAACGGGTGGCGAGCCAGTGGAGCCCGATCGCCCGCGACGGTTACGTGCCGCACCCGATCCCGGCCAACCCGCCCGTGGATCTCATCCAGGTCGTGGACGCCCGTCATCGGGTCGTGAAATCCAGCCGGGAGGCCTCGGCGACCGTGCCGCTCAGCACCCTGCGACCGCCGCCGGACGCGCGCTTCCAGCCGCGCACCGAGTGCCCGCCGCACGGCAGGTGCATCCTGCTCCAGGCCATCCGCCTGTCCCCGGCGCCGGACGCGAGCGTCGTGTACGCCGGCATCCCGGAGCCGGACCTGCTGGCCACGCACGATCTGGAGTACGCCGTCGCGGCCGGGACCGCCGTGTTCACCGGCATCGCGGCCTGGACCGCGTGGGTGCTGGTGGGGCGCGCGCTGCGGCCCGTCGAGGCGATCAGGGCCAGGATCTCGCAGATCACGGTGAGCGACCTGAGCCTGCGCGTCCCGGTGCCGAGGGGCAACGACGAGATCACCCGGCTGGCCGCCACCGCCAACCACACGCTCAGCCAGCTGGAGGGCGCGGTGGAGCAGTTGCGCCAGTTCGCCTCCACGACCAGCCACGAGCTGCGCACCCCGATCGCCGGGCTGCGCACGCAACTGGAGGAGGCGCTGCTCTATCCCGGGGACGTCGATCCCCGCGAGGCGCTGCGCAGCGCGCTGGCCACGGCCGGCCGGCTGGAGGCGATCGTCGACGACCTGCTGCTGCTCGCCCGCCTGCGGGCCGCCGACCCGTCGCCTCCCGAGCGCATCGATCTCGGCGAGCTCGTCGCCGCCGAGGTGAACGCGCAGCCGGGCTCCGTCCCGGTCCGCGTCCACGCGCCCCGCGGGCTGGAGATCCGCGGCTCGCGCATGCAACTGGTCCGCGTGCTCGCCAACCTCCTGGCCAACGCTCGGCGGCACGCCGAGTCCGCCGTCGAGGTCAGCGTCGGACCGGCCGATGACGGGGTCGCGGTCACCGTGACCGACGACGGGCCGGGCATCCCGCCCGCCCACCGGGAACGCGTCTTCGAACGGTTCGTCCGCCTCGACGACGGCCGCCGCCGCGACCCCGGAGGCAGCGGGCTCGGCCTGGCCATCTCCCGCGACATCGCGCACTCCCACCACGGCACCCTCACGGCCGAGGACTCGCCGCGCGGGGCCAGGTTCGTCCTGTGGCTGCCGCTCGTCAGCGGCGGCCCCGGGCACTGACCATCCCCGCACGCACCGACCGCTCCTCACCCGCGCCTGATCGCCGTCGCGGGCACCACGATGGTCATCTAGGGTTGCCAAGCGAACCAGCTGATCGGAAACCGAGGCCGGCGAACCGCGTCAGGCAAGCAGGCCGGGCGTGCGGTCGCCGTGCCGGGGAAGGAGCCGCTCATGATCACCGATCCGACGATCCTCCGGATCGGCCACGGGGTGGAATTACACCACCACCAGGGCCGGCGTGAAGCTGCTCGCGACGTGTTCGCGCAGATCTGGGACGACATCGGCGGCGAGCAGGGCGATCCGCTGCACGTGTGCGTCCTCGCCCACGCGATGGCGGACGTGCAGGACGACGCGCACCAGGAGCTGACGTGGGATCTGCGGGCGCTCGCCGCCGCCGATCTGGTCACCGACGAGCAGGTGGCCCAGGCCGGGGTGACGCTCTCCGTGGCCGGCCTGTACCCGTCGTTGCACCTCAACGTGAGCGAGTGCTACCGCAAGCTGGGCGATCTCGCCCGCGCCCGTGAGCACCTCCAGCAGGCGCGGGCCACGATCGGCGCGCTCGGCGACGACGAGTACGGGCAGCTCATCAGGGGTGGCCTGGAGCGGCTGGCCGAACAGCTGGGGGAGCCCACCTGACCGCGCTGTGAGCCGGATCACGGTTGAGGTTGACCTTGGACCAGGGTGGAAGCTCGGCGCGACGCCGCCCCGGACACCGCTGATCAAAGGATCGACCCACCATGACGATCACCCTTCCCGGCCAGGACAAGAGCATCCTGCGCACCGCCGCGTACGGCGCCGTGTCGCTGATGGCCGCCGCAGGCGCCGCCGGCGAGCCGCGCAAGATCGCCGTCCACGGCGGCATCGCGCTGGGCTCGGCCACCGGCCTGGTCGGGCACTTCCTCGCCCATCCGGCGCATCTGAAGATCGTGACCGGTATGCGCGCCCGCACCGAGGCCGGGACCCGGTACAAGCTCCTCGCCCTGCACGGCGAGGAGCAGGGATCGGCCGGGGCCCGGGGGGTCGCGCTCGTCGAGGCCAAGCTCCGCGCCGCCGGCATCCCATCCCCAGACCGGACGCCCACTGACCGCGCCGGACCCCCGGATCAGACGCGGAACGTGGACAGGGGAGCCGTGCACAGGGTCTGCTCGGCGCCCCACTCCTCGAACGTGCCGACAGGGCGGAAGCCGAGGCGGGCGGCGAGCGCCAGGGATCGTTCGTTCGCGCTCTGGGTCACGAGCAGGACCGGCTGGTCGGGGAGCTCGACGGCCGCGGCGCGCAGCGCGGCCGTCGCGGCCTCGAAGGCGTACCCCGCGCCCCATGCGCCGCGCCGCAGCACATAGCCCAGCTCCAGTTCCTCGCCGTCCTCGGTGACGTGCCCGGTGTGATCGTTCGACCGGCGGCCGAGCATCAGCGTGCCGAGGAAGCGGCCCGTCGTGCCGTCCGCGATGACGAAGTTGCCGGGCCTGGAGGCGCCGGCGGTCATGACCGTGTCGAAGTGCTTCTCGACGTCGCTGCGCGGCCGGGGGCCACCGAGGTACGCCTGCACCTCGGGATCGGTCATGAGCTCGATGAATCCTTCCCGGTCGGCATCGCGCACCATGCGAAGCAGGAGCCGTTCCGAGAGGACTTCCGTGGCGGACAGCGTGCGCGATGGGCTCATAAGCGCATGATCATAGAACACCGGGGGCTCCCATGCCTGTGGTGCTTCCGCCGCGCCGGCCAGGGAACCTGGCGACGCGGTCAGCCCGTAGCAGGCGGGTACGGAGCTTGCAGGCTCCACACCCGCAGCTTGCCGTCGTCGCCGCCGGACACCGCCACCGGGCGGCCGTCCAGCAGCCCGACCGCCACCGACTCGATCAGGCCCCGGTGACCGAGGAAGGGGCCGCCGAGCTGCGTTCCCGCGGCGAGGTCCCAGACGCGCACCGTCCCGTCCCTGTAGCCGCCGGACACCGCCACGGCTCGGCCGCCGGGCAGCTCGCCCGCCGCCAGGCCCAGGGCCCAGCTCCGGTGCCCGGCCAGCGGCTCGCCGATCGGCGCCGCGCCGGCCAGGTCCCAGACCCGCACCGTGTGGTCGCCGTCGCCGCCGCCGGAGATCGCCACGGGGCGGTCGCCGAGCCGCCCGACCGCCGCCGACTCCACCGGGCCGCGGTGGGCCCGGGCACGTGCGGCCACCGTGGCGCCGGTGACCAGGTCGGAGACGAGGACGGTGCCGTCGTGGCCGCCGGAGACCACGACAAGGCGGTCGCCGAGCTGCCCCACGGCGACCGCCAGCACCCAGGACGCGTGGCCCTCGGCGGGTTCGCCGGCGAGGGCGCCGGTCGTCAGGTCCCACGCGCGTACGGTGCCGTCGAGGCCGCCGGAGACCGCCACGGGGCCGCCGGGTGACAGGCCCGTGGCCACCGACTCCACCGAGCCCCGGTGCCCCGTGAACGGTTCGAGGAGCGGCGTGCCGCTCGTCAGGTCCCACAGGCGCACGGTGCCGTCGAGGCCGCCGGAGACCGCCACGGGACCGCCGGGTAACAGGCTTGTCGCCACCGACCAGACCGGACCGCGGTGACCCCGCAGCGCCGCGCCCACGGGAGCGCCGGTGGCCAGGTCCGCCACGGCGACGGTGCCGTCGTAGCCGCCGCTGACCACGACCGGGCGACCGTTCAGCCGGGTCAGCGCCACCGACAGGACCCACTTCTGCCGGCCCGCGACCGGCTCGCGCACCAGGTTCCCGAACGGGACCCCGGCGCCGGAGGAAAAGAGGCTCGCCAGCCCGTACACCGCGGGGACCGCGGCGACGGCGGCGCCCGCCGCGAGCACCCGCACCAGGCGGCGGCGCCGCGGATCCACCCGGGGGCCGGGCAGCGACCGTTCCTGGGTGAGGGTGGTGAGCAGGTCGGCGACGGCGGGCCGGGAGCCGGGGTCCTTGGCCAGGCAGGCGGCCAGCAGCGGGCGCAGGCGGCCGGGCACGCCCGCCAGGTCGGGGTCGCGGGTCATGATCGCGTTGAGGACCACCGCCGTGACCGCGCCGGGGAAGGCCCGGTGCCCGGTGGCGGCGTAGACCATGGTGGCGGCCCAGGCGAACACGTCCGAGGCGACGTCGGCGGGGTCGCCGTTCAGCAGCTCGGGCGACAGGTAGGCCGGGGTGCCGACCAGGCCGGAGCCCGTGGTGGACTGTTCGAGCAGGCGAGCGATGCCGAAGTCGATGACCACCGGCCCCTCCGGCCCCATGATCACGTTGCTCGGCTTGAGGTCCCGGTGCACGACGCCGGCCCGGTGGATCGCCTGCAGCGCCGTCAACGTGGTGATCGCCAACCGGTCCAGGCCGCCGCCGGCGCGCGGCCCGTCGCGCGCCACGAGACCTTCCAGGGACGGGCCCGGGACGTACTCGCTGACCAGGTACGGCCGCCCGTCCTCGATGCCCGCGTCCAGCACGCGCGCGGTGCAGAACGCCGCCACCCTCGCGGCGATCGCGGCCTCACGCAGGAAGCGCTCCTGGGCCTCGGCGTCGCCGGCCAGACGGGCGTGCAGCGTCTTGACGGCCACCGGCTGCCCCTGCGGCGTCCGGCCCAGGTAGACCACGCCCTGGCCGCCGGACCCCAGCACGCCGGTCAGCCGGTAGCCCGAGATCCGCCGGGGATCGCCCTCGGCCAGCGGGCGCGGATCGGACGTCACGGCTCCCGCACCCGGCTCCACAGGTGAACCGTACAAGACGGGGTGCCGGTAAGAAACGTGTCATGAGCCCCAAACGAGCTGCTGGCCCAAGCTCGCGCTTGGCCGATTCTCTTCAGGAAATGGCCCTTCCGTGAAGTAATGTGGCCGCATGCTGTCCTCCACCCCCAGCTCGGCGTCCCTGCTCGCCGGGCAGGATCACGCCGAAATCACTTCACGAAAGGTGGCCGGGCTTCCCGAACGCCTCGATCCGGCCGACGACAGCCTCCCAGTCTGGACGGAGCGCTACCTCGATCTCGCCGTGCGCGGAGTCCGCTCAGCTGAGGTCACCGCCAAGATCTCCCGGCACCTGGAGCGCTTCGGCGCCTGGATCACCGGCGGCCTCGGGCACGACCGGCTCTCGGCCGTCACCCCGCGCGAGATCACAGCCTGGCGCGACCACCTGGCCGCCGCCGGCAACCGCGGCCGCGACAACATGCCCGCGCCGATGGCGCCAGCGACCGTCAACAACCACCTCGCGCACCTGTCAGCGCTGTTCACCTGGATCACCGCGCACGCCCCCGAAGGGCTGCTGCGCCACGGCGACCCGACCAGGAAAGTCCCCCTGCTACCACTGCCTGCCCCGCAGCCGCGAGCGCTGGCCGCCGCCCAGGTGCGCACCGTCAAGAACGTCGTGGACCGGATCGAGACCTTCCACGAGCTCAAGGGCCGCCGTCACCGCGGCGCCGCCACGCCCCGGGTGCACGCCCACGCTCGCCCGCTGCGG
The DNA here is from genome assembly GCF_041950525.1 of Nonomuraea sp. GTA35. NCBI lineage: Bacteria > Bacillati > Actinomycetota > Actinomycetes > Streptosporangiales > Streptosporangiaceae > Nonomuraea > Nonomuraea sp. GTA35. Next base: position 307,174 of record NZ_JBGNUV010000011.1, read on the forward strand.
GACCGGGCCATCATCTACCTGCTGTTCGGCACCGGGCTGCGCCGCGCCGAGCTGGTCGGCCTGGACCTGGACCAGCTGGAGCCGGCCGCCCCCGAGCGGCTGCGCCAGGCCAAGAAGGCGCGCCTTGTCGGCGTGCGCGGCAAGGGCCGCACCAGCCGCACCGTGTTCCTGGGCCGCGACGCCCGCCAGGCGCTGGCCGACTACCTCGACCAGGAGCGGCCCGGCGACGCCGCCGCCAGCGCCGGCCCGGCCGCGCTGCTGCTGTCGGCCGCCTCCATCGCCGCCCGTCGCCCCGACGGCCGCCTCTCGGCCCGCTCCATCAACACCATCGTCGGCGAGATCGGCCGCCTGCACGACGCGCAGATGCCCGACCCCGACCGCAAGCTCGGCACCCTGCGCCCGCACGACGCCCGGCATACTTTCGCCTACGGCCTGTCGCAGGCCTCCGGCCACAACCGCGCCGAACTCGAGCGCCGCCTCGGCCACGCCAACGACCGCTACCTGCGCCTGTACACCAACCCACCCGACGACATCGCCGCCGACTACGTCGAAGACCTATGACCGCGAGACCTGGTCGCACCTCGACACGACGGGCAGCGTAGCCATCCGCCCAGTCGACGATCCGGTCGGCGAGTGCTTGACGGCAGCCGCGACGCCGGGAGCGCCTGGACCGCCGGCTGCGTCGATGACGCTGAGTGTGAGCCGAGTATGGAACACCGCTTGGCCTGGCGTCGGTTCGACCAAGCTGTACCGATACCACATCGCCATGGTGGTGGCCGGCTGCTGATCCAACTCAACCGCCACCAGATCTCGGCCCGCCGGGGCGCGATCATCTGACGCGGCCACCATCGCCAGCGCCGTTGCGTTGCTTCCTGGACTTCCCGGTGGCGCCTATGACCCCGTAGCCGATACTCGGGTTCGACGGTTCAGGAGTCGCGGCGGGCATTCCTTCGCGGCGCGATGAAGACGGCCCAGGCGGCTATGCCCAGGCCCGGACCGATGGACGAACCCAGCGCGACACCGTAAGCGAGGTTGTCGAAAAAACCCCCGACGACGACGCCGACGAGGAGGCCGAAGGCAGCGCCAAATGCGATCCAGATCCCGAGATTTTCCCAGATCCCGAGACCTTCGGCGGGCGGGGGCGTGTTGTTGCTCGTCATTGCATTTCTCCCAAGGACGGGGGCGGACAGGGCTGACAATCTGGCGGCCCATCACGGCGGATGTTGGCGTTCGCGTTGTCCGGTGTCCGGAGCGGCCGAGTGCCCGCCGCGCCTACGCCGTGGCACGGCGGATGAGCCCGTACCCGCCGACCGCGAACGCGGCGGCCACCAGGACCGGCCAGCCGGCGAGCAGCGCCGTGGGGGACTGGTCGAGAAACCAGCGGCCGATCGCGTGCCATTGCCGGGTCCACGTGATCAGCGCGGCGGCCAGCCCGAGCGCTGTGAACGCCAGGGTGAGGCCGGCGAGGACGCCGGTGGTGCCCCAGTGCAGGTACACCGTGCCGAGCAGGATCCCGAGGTGGGTCACGACCAGCATGGGTACCGCGTACCCGAGCAGGAGCAGCACCGGGTTGGCGTCATCCATGAACGGCAGGGCGAAGAAGCGCATCCCCCACCCCCAGTAGCCGGTGGCCTGTTCCATAGCGCGCAGCAGGCAGAGCACCAGCGCGTAGAGCACCGACTGGACGACCGCGAGCAGCGACCAGGCCAGGTAGAACTCCCGGCGGGTCACGCTCATGCCCAGCGCGTACGGGAAGATCTGGGTGACCGAGACGGTGGCCATCGCGATCGCGACGCCGCACAGGCTGACCAGGCCGCCGGTGGTCGTCACACCGTCGCCCGGGTCGTAGTTCGCCATGACGCTCAACAGGTTGATGCCGAACGCGACGGCCACCATGCTCCACGTCCATCCAAGGATCTGCGGCCAGGCCGGCATCTGGAGACGGACCACCTGACGGATGCGGTTCATCGGGCGGCCTCCCGGTCCGCCGGCGCCGTGGTCGTCGGCGGTACGGTCAGGCGGACCACGAGTTGCTGCAACGACAGCGGCTCCAGCTCGACGTCCAGCGCCTGCGCGAGCGCCTTCGCGTGCGGTCCGAGCCCACCGAGGATGGTCGACCGGACCAGGCCGCTCAACCGCTCGCGGTGCAACTCGGTGCGTCCGGCGGCGAACCCGTCCACGGCCTCCGCCCGTCCGGTGGCCGCCACCGCCCGCCCGCGCAGGTCGTCGGCGTCCTCATCGAGCAGCAGCCGGCCGCGGTCGATGAGCAGCACCCGCTCGACCAGGTCGCTCACCTCGTCGATGAGGTGAGTGGACAGCACCACGGTGCGGGGATGCCCGGCGTAGTCGGCGAGCAGGCGGTCGTAGAAAAGCTGCCGGGCGGCCGGGTCGAGCCCGAGGTACGGCTCGTCGAAGAACGTCAGGGGCGCCCGCGCGGCCAGCCCGACGGTCACGCCGAGGGCCGACAGCATGCCCCGCGAGAGCCTGCGGACCAGCCGCCCGGCCGGTAACTGGAAGTCCGCGGCGAGGCCGTGCGCGAACGTGTCGTCCCAGTTCGCAAACAGCCGGCGTGCGGTGTGAAAGACGTGGCGCACGGTGTAGACGTGGGGGTAGCGCTGGCTCTCCCGGACGAAACAGACCTTCGACAGGACGGCCGGGTTCTCCACCGGTGGCGCGTCGAAGACCGACACGTTCCCCGACGACGCGAACGCCTGCCCGGTGAGGATCTGCATCAGGGTGGTCTTGCCCGCCCCGTTGCGCCCGAGCAGGCCGTAGATCGTGTGCTCGGCCAGCGCGAAGCTCACGTCGTCGAGCGCCGTGACGTCACCAAAGCGCTTGGTCACCCCGTGTGCGGTTGCTACCGCTGTCATCCCAGGTCCCTCCCGACAACCGCACCGAATGAATCGATCATCTTCATCAGCTCGTCGTGGCCGATGCCGAGCTTGCGGGCCTCGGCGAGCAGGGGTTCCACGTACTGTTCGGTGAACCGTTCCCGTCGCCGCTCGCGCAGCCTGGCCCGGGCGCCACCGGCGACGAACATGCCGATGCCGCGTCGCTTGTAGAGCGTTCCCTCCGACACGAGCTGGTTGACGCCCTTGGCCGCGGTGGCCGGGTTGATCCGGTGAAAGGCGGCAAGCTCGTTGGTGGACGGGACCTGGGCCTCCTCCACCAGCGACCCGTCGATGATCGAGTTCTCGATCAGCTCGGCGATCTGAAGGAAGATCGGTCGGTCGTGGTCCATCGCTGGCTTGGCCGCCCAACTGGTTAGCTACATGTGTAACTAACCATGCAACCTTGCGTCGCGGCTGTCAAGCCGCCCGGGCGTCCCGCGACCTCAGCCGACGGCGGCGCCGGGACCCGTTTCCCGCTCAGGAAAAGGCAGCCGGGGATGCGTGGGCGGCGTCGTCTCGACGCAGCGGACGGTGTGATCGGGCCGTACGGCTGGCGGCGCAGTGCGCACCTGGGGCAGAGCGGACGCAGACACCGGCACCGACACCGACACCGACACCGACACCGACACCGACACGAGGAACGGTGGCCGACCAGGACGAGCGACAGCACCGTCCGCGGGACCGCGCCCTCGTGGAGCGCGTGCGCCTGGTCCGCGAGTCGGAGCTGAAGCTGACCGAGCGTGAGGACGATGCCGACGCACGGGACCGGGCGGCGGATGCCCGGGACCGCACCGCCGATCAGCGGGATCACCGTGCCGATGAGCGGGACAGGGCGTTAGAGCCTGGCTGTCATGGCCACGATCGCGGCGATCATCATCTGTGACTTGCATCGCTCCATGGCGTGATTCTGGGATCGCTATTTGGCGTACTTTTCGATCTTCGGAACGGTCTCGGCCAGACAGAATGTGGATACTGTCCTCTCCCGGGACTCGTGCACCAGATCCCGCAGCGTCTGCTCGCCGCCGCTGACAGCCGGGAAGATGACCTGGCGGACCGAATCGTCGGACTGGCCGAGCGCGGCGTCGGCGACCTTGAACAGGATGTTCTCCTTGCCGGTCACCCGCTTGAACGCGTTGATCAGCTCCTTGGTCACCTTGCTGTCGGCCCACGCCTTGATCCGGTGCACGGTGGCGATCAGCAGTTCCACCAGCGCGTCGGTGATCTCCCGCTCCCGCTCGCAGACCAGCGCCGCCAGCAGCAGCACCGTCAGCTCGCGCGGATGCGTGCGCATGTGGGAGGGCGCTTCCACCGCCGCCCGGGCCCGCCAGGCGGCCAGCACCTTGGGCGCCACGTCGGCGAACAATCCGGGCGGCAGCTCGATCGAGCGTGCCGCCGCCAGCTTGCGGATCTCGGTCATCATCGACTCCAGGCTCACGTTGCCCGGCGCGGACTTGATCAACGTCAGGAGGCCGGAGTCGATGTCGTCATCGTCCTCGGCGGGTGCCTCAACCATAGGTTCCTGACGGTCACCGGCCCCCTCGTTCACCGCGCGGCTCGCATCTTCGATGCCGACCAGCGCGTAGATCCGCTGCGTGGTCTCGGGACTCAACCGGGAGGCGATCCGCACCGACCGGGCGACCTCCGCGTTGTGCAGGGCCGAGGCCACGATCCGGGAGATCCGTCCAGGCGCCGGCGGTTCGATCCGCTCCTCGCGCAGATGCTTGAGCAACTCCTCCTGAACCCGTTCAGGCCGCCGCTCGGCGTGCGCGACCTCCTCGGCCAGCCACACCGCCAGCTTCGTTGCGTCCTCGGTCGTGCAGGTGCGAAAGCCCAGGTGCGGTACGGATCTGACTGCGGTGGCACTCGATCGTGGAGCCGGACCACTCATAAAAGCCGAGCTCCGAGGCAGGAACCCGGACGTGCTTGGCCACGTGATCAACCACGTCTTCCGGCAGCTCTGAACGGCCGCGCGGGAACCTGCCGTGCTGCGTGTAGCACTTCAGCAAGATCGCGAAGCCGAGTCGCGTGGCATCGCGCTTTCCGGCGATCAGGTCGCGCTCTTCATCCAGGATCGTCCAGTGCTCGACCAACTCGTCGATGTGCATCGGGGGGTGTTTCACGACCGCCCAGCATTGACCAGGCAAGTCACAGCAAGATCAACGCCGTTTGGGGCTCATGACACGTTTCTTACCGGCACCCCAAGACGGGCCTCCGCCGAGGACACACCCGGCGCGACGGCGGCCGGCCGCGTCCGCGGGCCCTGGACCGCCAGGAGAGGCGGCCGTGACCTTTCTGGAACTTGGGTCTTGTGTAAGGCGCGATGTCAATTTAGGCTGCGCCGCAAGTTAAGAAACCTTCCTAACCGGGTGAAGCCGAGACGGCCTTCCCGCCGATCCGCCCCTGCCTGTCCCCCCGAAGAATCGGAGTCGTACGTGAGGCGAAGTGCAGTAGCGAGGATCTTAACGATCGTGGCCGCGCTGGCGCTGCCGCTGGCGGTGCCGTCCGGCGCGAGCGCGGCCGGCGCGCGGCAGGCGGCGGCCGACCCCCTGGTGTCGCAGGGCAAGGCCGTGACGGCCTCCTCGGTCGAGGCCGCCGGCCTGGAGCCGGGCAAGGCGGTGGACGGCAGCACGTCCACGCGCTGGGCCAGCGCCGAAGGGGTGGACCCGCAGTGGATCCGGGTGGACCTCGGCTCCGCGTACAACGTCTCGCGGGTGCGGCTGACGTGGGAGGCCGCCCACGCCACGGCGTACCGGGTGCAGACCTCGCCCGACGGCTCCACCTGGAGCGACGTCCACTCCACCACCGCCGGCGACGGAGCGGTCGACGACCTCACCGTCACCGGCACCGGCCGGTACGTCCGCGTGTACGGCACGCAGCGCGGCACCCCCTACGGCTACTCCCTGTGGGAGCTGGAGGTCTACGGAACCCCCGCCGGCGGCGGAGGCAGTGGCACTCCCGTGCAGGCGAACGGGCAGTTGCGCGTGTGCGGCATCAAGCTCTGCAACGAGAACGGCAAGCAGATCCAGCTGCGCGGCATGAGCAGCCACGGCATCCAGTGGTACAACCAGTGCCTCAACACCGCGTCGCTCGACGCGCTGGCAGGCGACTGGAAGGCCGACGTCCTGCGCATCTCGATGTACATCCAGGAGGGCGGCTACGAGACCAACCCCCGGCTGTTCACCGACCGCGTGCACTCCCTGATCGAGATGGCCACCGCCCGGGGCATGTACGCGATCGTGGACTGGCACATGCTCACCCCGGGTGACCCGATGTACAACCTCAGCCGGGCCAGGACGTTCTTCACGGAGATCGCCCAGCGGCACAACGGCAAGAAGAACGTCCTGTACGAGATCGCCAACGAGCCGAACGGCGACGCGGTCACGTGGTCCGTCATCCGCGACTACGCGCACCAGCTCATCCCGGTGATCCGGCAGTACGACCCCGACGCCCCCGTCCTGGTCGGCACCCGGGCGTGGTCGTCGCTCGGCGTCTCCGGCGGCGGCGACGAGACCGAGATCGTCAACAACCCGGTCAACGCCGCCAACATCATGTACACGTTCCACTTCTACGCGGGCTCGCACGGCACCGAGTACCTGAACACGCTGTCCCGGGCCGCCGACCGGCTGCCGATCTTCGTGACAGAGTTCGGCACCCAGAGCGCCTCCGGTGACGGAGCCAACAACTTCACCAGGTCGCAGCAGTACCTCGACCTGCTGGCCCAGAAGAAGATCAGCTGGGTGAACTGGAACTTCTCCGACGACTTCCGCACGGGCGCCGTCTTCACCACCGGGACCTGCCCGAACGGGCCGTTCGCCGGGACGGGCAACCTCAAGGAGGCCGGGGTCTGGATCCGTGACCGGATCCGCACCGCCGACGACTTCTGACGCGGGCCGGGCGCGGGGAGGGCGGCTCCGGTGACGCCTTCCCCTGCTCCCGTCCCGGCGCCCGCCCCTCTCTGTCCCCGCGCCTGCCCCGCCACTGCCCCGCGCGCGGCCGGCCTCACAGGCCGCTCCAGAACTCGGACAGCACGCGGCCGGGCCTCCCGAGCGGGGTGCTGAAGCATCCACCAGTGACCGAGCTCGCCGGCGGGAGATCAGGCCATGGCCAGCAGGGCCGGCGCGGGTGCCGCCGCGATGAGGGTCATGATCAGGACCGGCGGCGCCAGGGCGCCTGCGGCGAGGAACGGGGTGACGATGACGGCGCCGAGGGGCGGCGTCGCCTGCATGAGCGTTCTCAGCAGGGCGGAGCCCCGGCCGCGCAGGGGCGCGGGGATGCGCGCCATGCGCAGCGACTGCGCCCACGGCTGATCGGCGGCGCGTTCCCGCGACCGTCGCGGCCGGACGGAGTCGGCACGTTCGTACAGCGGCCGGACGGAGTCGGCACGTTCGTGCAGCGGCCGGATGGAGTCGGCACGTTCGTACAAGTCTCGCCGGGACCCCACGGAGCATCCTGGGGGCGGACGACGCGTTCCGACGAGAGGGTCACGATGCTCAACCTGTCGATCATCCTGGAAGACAGCGCCCGCAACGCTCCGGACCGCACCGCCCTGGTCTTCGGCGACCTGCGCCTGCCGTACTCCGCGGTGGACTCCGTCGCGAACCAGGTGGCCGGCCTGCTGGTGGCGCGGGGGATCGGCAAGGGCGACAAGGTGGCGCTGCTCTGCCCGAACGTGCCCTACTTCCCCTTCGTCTACTTCGGGATCCTCAAGGCGGGGGCGACCGTGGTCCCGCTCAACGTGCTGCTGCGGCCGCGCGAGATCACCTACCACCTGGACGACAGCGACGCCAAGGCGTTCTTCTGCTTCGAGGGCACCGACGAGCTGCCGATGGGGGCGCACGGGCGGGAGGGGTTTGACGCCGTCGAGGGTTGTGAGCACTTCTTCGTCCTGCCGGCCACGCCGCTGGCCACCGAGTCGGAGCACGGCGAGTCGTTCTGGGCGGCGCTGAACGGGATGCCGGGGGAGTTCGAGACGGTGCGGACCGGGCCTGAGGACGTCGCGGCCATCCTCTACACCTCCGGCACCACCGGCCGGCCCAAGGGCGCCGAGCTCACCCACGCGAACATGCTGATCAACACCATGGTCAGCGACGCGATGTTCCCCACCGATCCCGAGGGCGACGTCTCTCTCGCCGTCCTGCCGCTCTTCCACTCCTTCGGCCAGACCTCGGTCATGAACGTGAGCCTGCGCCGCCGCGCCACCCTCGTGCTCCTGCCGCGCTTCGAGCCGGGCCAGGCGCTGGAGCTCATGCGCGGGGAGAAGGTGACCATGTTCGCCGGGGTGCCCACCATGTACTGGGCGATGCTGTCGAAGATCCACGCGGACGGGGCGGAGGTGCCCACGACGCTGCAGGTGGCGGTTTCGGGGGCGGCCGCCTGCCCGGTCGAGGTGCTCAAGGACTTCGAGGCCACGTTCGGCATCCCGATCCTGGAGGGCTACGGCCTGTCGGAGACGTCGCCCGCGGCCTGCTTCAACCAGCTCAGCCGGCCCACCAAGCCCGGCACCATCGGGTTCCCCATCTGGGGAGTGGAGATGCGGCTGGTGGACGGGGACGGGAACGTCATCGAGGGCGAGGGGCCGGGCGAGATCGCCATCCGCGGGCACAACGTCATGAAGGGATACTACGGGCGGCCCGAGGCCACGCAGGAGGTTCTGCGGGACGGCTGGTTCCGTACCGGTGACATCGCCACCCGCGACGAGGACGGCTACTACGCGATCGTCGACCGCACGAAGGACATGATCATCCGGGGCGGCTTCAACGTCTACCCGCGCGAGGTGGAGGAGGTGCTGATGACGCACCCGGCGGTCTCGCTGGTGGCGGTGGTCGGCGTGCCCCACGCCTCGCACGGCGAGGAGGTCAAGGCGTACGTGATCCCCTCTCCCGGCGCGCGGGCGAGCGAGGCCGAGCTCGTCGCCTGGTGCAGGGAGAACATGGCGGCCTACAAGTACCCGCGGATCATCGAGTTCCGTGAGACCCTCCCGATGACCGCGACCGGCAAGATCCTCAAGCGCGAGCTGCGTTAGTCACGCGCCGGAGTCAGGGCAGCCAGTCGATCGCGGCGGCGAGCTCGGAGGGCGCGTTCCCGAAGGTACGCCGGAAGGCCCGGGTGAAGTGCGGGCCGTCGGTGAACCCGGCGGCGTGCGCGGCCGCCGTCAGCGTCTCCCCGGCGGCCACCCGGTCGATGGCACGCCGCAGGCGCAGCCACCGCACGTAGGGCCGCAGCGGGATCCCCACGTGCGCGCTGAACAGGTGCGCCAGCCGGCTCGGCGACAGGTGGACCGCGTCCGCCACCGCTCGCAGCCGCACCGGCCCTGCTGGCAGGAGCGCGGGGATCACGGCGATCGCCGCCTCCACCGCCGGGTGGAGCAGGACGTCTCCGGCGCCGCTGTGGCCGCTCCACGCCTCGACGGCCCGCAGCGCGCTCGCCGCCTCGGCCGAGCGCGCGTGACCGGCCGGCGGGTCGGCGAACATGAGCGGCCGCGTTCCCCGACGGCCCTCTGACGGCGGGCTCTCGGGCGCCGGGTCCTCAGGCGGCTGGCTCTCGGGCGGCGGGCTCGCGGGTGGCGGGCCCTCCGACGGCAGGCTCTCGGGCGGCGGATTCTCGGGCGGCGGGCTCTTTGGCCCGGGTTCGATCGGGGAAGGGCCGTGGACGGGCAGATCGCCGGTCTGCGCGGCGGCCGGCGACCAGGTCGAAGCCCTCGGCCCGGTGCCGGAGCGCGCGAGCAGGGACCGGCCCGGTGAACTGCGCGGATCCAGGTGGACGAGCAGGGCTTCGCCGGCCCCGGCCAGCACCGTGTGGCCGGTGTCGGGCGGGATGACCGCGATCCGCGTGGTCAGCCGTTCGCCGTGGGCGTCGGCCATGGTGAAAGGCTCGGTGGCGACGATGAGCTGGACCGCGTGGTGCGCGTGCAGCTCGTTGCTGCCGACCGCGCCGCCGTACAGCAGCAGGCCGGGCCGCAGGAGACACCAGCCGCGCCACCCGCGCGGCGCGTGAGCGGTCCCGGTCATCGCGTGAGGCGTACCGGCAGCGAGGTGAGACCGTGCATGAGCATCCCGGGCCGCCAGGCTAGCCGCGATTCGGGCACGGCGAGTTCGAGGGCGGGGTAGCGGCGCAGCAGATGGCGGAAGGCGATCTCCGCTTCGACCCGGGCCAGCGGCGCGCCCAGGCAGTAGTGGATGCCGTGGCCGAAGGCCAGATGCTGGGCCGGCTTCCGGGTGACGTCGAACTGGTCGGGCCGCTCGTACTGGGCGTGATCGCGGTTGGCGGCCAGCAGGGAGACCAGGATGAGCTGCCCCGCCGGGATGTCGGCGTCCCCGATGGTCACCGGCTCGGTGGTGAAGCGGAGAGTGGAGGTGCTGATCGGGCCGTCATAGCGCAGCACCTCCTCGACCATGTCGGGGATCAGGCCCGGGTCGTCGCGCAGGCGGGCGAGCTGGCCGGGATGGCGCAGCAGCGCCAGCATGCCGTTGCTGATCAGATGGACCGTGGTCTCGTGCCCGGCGACCAGGAGCAGCCAGGCGGTGTCGACCAGTTCGGTGGCGTTCATCCGTCCGGCCTCGTCGTGCATCTGGACCATCGCGCTGATCAGGTCGCCGGCCGGCTCGGCCCGCTTGGCGGCGCACAGCTCCCGCAGGTAGGCGAGCGTTTCCTCGACCGCCGCGACCACCTGCTGGGGATCCTGGGCCGAGCCCTCGATGGTGATGCCGGACAGGTGGATCATCCGCGGCCAGTCGCGTTCCGGGATGCCGAGCAGTTCGCCGATGACCATGGCGGGCAGCGGTACCGCATAGTCCTTGAGCAGGTCGAACTCGTCCCCCAGCGCATCGAGCAGCCCGGAGCTGATCTGCTCGATGCGGGGGCGTAACGCGCGGATGCGCCCCGCGGTGAAGGTCTTGACGACGATGCGGCGCAGCCGTTCGTGCTTGGGCGGGTCCGAGAAGAGCATGTTGTCGGGAACGACGGCCGCCGCGCCACTGCTGTCGCCGCCGGCCACCTCGTTGGCCTTCATCATGCCGGGGTTGCCCGGGAAGTCCTTGCTGACGCGTGGGTCGGTCAGCGCCGCCCGGACGTCGTCGTATCGCGTGACCAGCCACACCTGGACGCCTTGGGGGGTGGTGGTGAGCGTCACCGGCTCTTCCGCGCGCAGCCTGGAGTAGACCAGATGCGGGTCATGCAGGTAGTCCTGATCGAACACGCTGTTGATCACGGGTTGTCCCTCCGCCATGCCGGTCTCCTCCTCCTGACCCGGCTCACCGCCGGGGAAAGACGCGCTCGTTCCGGAAGCTCGGGCGCGGACTCGCCGCCGCCCGCGTCACGTAGCGGGCGCGCGGTCAGCCCGCCCGGCCCCCGAAGCCGGTCAGCACCTGCTCGGCCTGCTCCATCATGTCCCTGACGATGTCCGCGGCCGGCTTGATGTCGTGGATCAGGCCGACGCCCTGCCCCATCAGCCACGGCATCTCCTCCCAGTCGGCCTCCGTCTCCGGAACCGCCAGCAGCAGGCCGAACTTGCGCACCGCCGTCTCCCGCCCCTGGACGACCGTGGTGCCGACCTGCTCCAGGGAGTCGGCATCGGCCGGGATCTCGTCCTGCCGGTCGTCCCACTCGGCCACCACGCGGTTGCGCTGCAGCCGCATCGGGTTGAAGCTCGGGAACTCCGGGCCGAAGACCGACGTGAGGACCGCGCTGTCACCGGTGGCGTCGACCAGCCGCCGGTGGTGCTCGGGGTGCACGTGGGCCTCCCGCGAGGCGGCCAGCCGGGTGCCGACCCACACGCCGTCCGCGCCGAGACACAGGGCGGCGGCCACCTGCCGGCCGTCGGTGATGCCGCCCGCGGCCAGGACCATCGCGCGCTCGCCCACGGCGTCCACGACGGCGGGCACGTTCACCATGGTCGGCAGGCCGCCGTAGTTGTGCCCGCCGGCCTCCCAGCCCTGGGCGATGACGAGCTCGGCCCCGTCGTCCACGGCGAGCCTGGCCGCGTCGGGGGAGCCGACCTGCTCCCACACCGACACCCCGGCCTCGTGCAGCAGCTTCAGCCGGTCCTCCGGCGGATGGCCCCAGTGGAACGAGACGATCGGCACGCGCTCCTCGGCGCACACCTCCACCTGTTCCGGGGTGGCGAAGAAGGTGATGAGGTTGACGTTGAACGGCCTGCCCGCCGTACGGTCCCTGACCTCGCGGATGGTCTCCCGCAGCTGGTCAGGGGGCATGAGCCCGGCCCCGATCGCGCCGATGCCGCCGGCGTTGGTGACCGCCGCGGCGAGGTCGGGGGTCTCGCCGACGAAGGCCATGCCGGCGCAGGCGAACGGGTAAGGGGTGGCGTACTTCGCCGTAAGCCTGGTGGACAGCACGGACATGGCGGCGTCCTTCCTCGAGACTTCTCCGCCCATTGTGATCCATGCCGGGCGGGCCGCAAGCAGGTCGGCCTCGACGGGCCCCGGCCAGGCGCAGGCAGCCATGGCCGGCACGTGCGCGAGGGCGGGGACGCGGGGCTGCGCCCTCGACTTGTACAGTGATCTCCGGCCGACGGGGGAGGGATCATGCGCGTGCACTATCCGCGGACCCCTCACCTGCCCTGGTCGCCCGGCGCGACCCCCGACGACGTTCGCGCGGGTGACCTGTCAGGGCTGCGCGGGCGCGAGGTCGTGGTCACGGAGAAGCTCGACGGGGAGAACAGCACGCTGTACGCGGACGGGCTGCATGCCCGGTCGCTGGACTCGGGTCACCATCCGTCCCGGGCGTGGGTGAAGGGCCTGCAGGGACGGATCGGCGGGCGGATCCCGGCGGGGTGGCGGGTGTGCGGGGAGAACATGTACGCCCGGCACTCCATCGCGTACCAGGGGCTGGACAGCTGGTTCTACGGGTTCTCGGTGTGGGACGGCGATCGCTGCCTGGACTGGGACCGGACCGTCGCCTTCTTGCGGGGGCTGGGGATCCCCGTCCCGCCGGTGTTGTGGCGTGGCGTCTTCGACGAGCGGGCGCTGCGCGGGTTACGGCTGGACCCGGAGCGGCAGGAAGGGTACGTGGTGCGGGCCGCCGAGGGGTTCGGGCGGGAGGAGTTCGCGGGCCGGGTGGCCAAGTGGGTGCGGCGGGAGCACGTGCGGACGGGGACGCACTGGATGCACACCGCGGTGGTGCCGAACGGGCTGGGGGCGGGGGCGGCGCTGTGGTCGGTGCGGTCCGGGGCCGCACCGGACGTCGGTGCTCTGCTGGCCGCGCTCGACCTCGCCCCGGCCGGCGCGGGTCCCGGCACGAGCGCCTCCACCGGGGGCGATGCGGAGGCGGTGATGCACGCGGAGGCGATGCGCGCGGAGTCGGTGCACGCGGGGGCGGGGGCCGAGGTGGCGGGGCACGCGGCGGCGGCGGTTGAGGAGGCGGCGGCCGAGGTGGCGGCGCGGCTGGACGCGATCGAGCGGTGGGGGGACGCGCGGCTGGCGGGGGTGCTGGCGGCCGTGCTGCATGCCCGGCCGCGGGCCTGGGTGGCGGCGCGCCTGGCGGGCCCGCTGGGCATGGCGTCGGCGCGGCGGGTGGCGGACCTGGTGGGGCTGCACGGTGGATTGCGGCGGCCGTATCCGGACGAACAGCGGCAGACGGGGTTACGGCGGATGGCGTTGGCCGCCGATCTGGGCGTGCTGCATGCCGTCGCGGCGTCCGTCCCGGCGGCCGGGCCCGCCGACGACGCGCGGGAGCAGGCCGAATGGTCGGCGCTGCATGCCGATGAGGCAGGGCTGCTCGGGCCGGAGCCGCTGGGGCCGTTGCGGGCCGGGCTGCGCGAGGCGCTGGCCGGACTCGGCGCGGAGGCGGCCGACCGGTGCTGGGCGGAGGCTCGCGACGCCTGGGTACGGGGCAGGCTCACCGCGGTCGAGGAGGCCGTGGCGGCGACATGGCGGTGGCGGCCCGGGCGCTTCCCCCGGCTGGTGCACCTGACCGGGCCGTCGGGCAGCGGGAAGAGCACGTTCGCGGCCGGGCTGACGGGGATCGACGCGTACGTGTCACTGGACGACCTGCGCGACGCCCGCGGCTCGCGAGCGGACCAGCGGGCGAACCAGGAGATCCTCGGCGAGGCGCTGGACCGGCTCGACGCCGCCCTGGCGTCCGGCGGCACCGTCGTGTGGGACGCCACCTCGCTCAACCAGCACCAGCGTGGCCTGGTCCACAGCGTGGCGCGCCGCCGCGACGCGCTGACGACGCACGCGGTCGTGCTGGTGGAGGCGGCCGAGCTCCACCGGCGCAACGCCCGCCGCGCCCACCCGGTGCCCGCGCACGTGCTGGCCGCGCAGTCGCGCCGGTTCGTCCCGCCGTATCCCGGCCAGGCCCATCGCACGTGGTACGTCGGGGCGCACGGAACCGTCGACGACGTGGACGGCGCCCTGTACGAGCAGGAGGCGTGATGCGTACCAGCGAGGAGATCTACCACCGGATCCGCTGGGACCCGAGGTTCGACCCGTCCCGGTTCGTCATGGGGGTGGGCCAGCGCGAGGCCGCCCCCGAGCGCGTCGCGCTGCCCGCGTTCGCCCCGGGAGGGGACATCCCCTGGCACCGGATCCTGTTCGTCGAGGCGGACGGCGAGCTGGTGTGGGACCGTGCCACGGGGCTCGACCGGCTCGACACCTGCGAGGCCGGCCGGGCACGGGACGCGCGCCTGCTGCGCCCGCCGTTCTTCACCGCCTCGACCCCGCACGCCTGGGACCCGGCCGGCGGCTGGCGTCCCGCCGCGCCCGCGCCCGCCATGCATGCGCCCGCCACGCATGCGCCCGCCACGCACTCGGCTGTGCGCGTGCTGACGTGGAACACGTTGTGGGACCGTTACGACAGCGACCGCATCGACACCGCCCGCCGCCGCCCCCTGCTGCTCGCGGCCCTGGAGGAGGCCGGCGCGGACGTGATCGCGCTGCAGGAGGTCGAGCCCGCGCTGCTGTCGATGCTGCTGGCCGCCCCCTGGGTACGGGACGGCTACACGCTCGGCACCGACCCGTACGGCCCGGACGTGGACGACGGCGGCCTGCTGCTGCTCAGCCGGCTGCCCGTGCGAGAGGCGGCACGGCACGAGCTGAGCCCGCACAAGGCGGTGGCCGCCGTCGTGGTGGACACCGCCACCGGGCCTCTCGTCGTCGCCGTCACCCATCTGACCAGCGATCACTCCACGGACGGCGCCTCCAGGCGGCGGGCCGAGCTGGCCGCGATCGCCGAGGGGCTGGCCGGCGTGGACGGCGACGTGGTCCTGGCGGGCGACTTCAACGACGGCACGGACACCCCCGCGGCGGCACTGGGCCTGCGGGACGCGTGGGCGGAGGCGTACGGGCCCGACCAGACGCCCACCTTCGACCCGGCCGTCAACCCGCTCGCGGCGCTGTCCTCCCGGTCCGGGCGGGCCGCGCGGCTGGACCGGATCCTGCTGCGGGGCAGGCCCCAGGTGGTCTCGGCGGCGCTGCGTGGTGACACGCCGGATCCCGGAGGGCTGTACATCTCCGATCATTACGCGGTGGAGGCGGTCCTCGACCTCACGGGTGACGTCCGGGACCGCGGGGTGCTCGACGTGCCGCCGACGGCGCGGACGGCGGTGGCGTGGCTGCCGCCGGCCGAGCTGTGGCCGGCGATCCAGGAGGTGCGCCGGGCGCACGATCCGCAGATCAGCCGGTGGCCCCCGCACGTCAACCTGCTGTTCGGCTTCGTGCCGGAGTCGGAGTTCGAGGCGGCGGCGCCGTTGCTGGCCGCTGCGGCGGCCGAGGTGGGGCCGTTCGCGGCCAGGCTGGAGGGGGTGCGGACGTTCCGTCATCGCGATCACGTGACCGCCTGGCTCGACCCGGCCGCCGGTGATCCGGCCCCGTGGGGGCGCCTGCACGAGGCGTTGCGGCGGCGGTTCCCCCGGTGCGGGGGACGTCCCGAGGGCTACACCCCGCACCTGACCCTCGGGCGCACCGAGGACACCATCCGCATGGCCGCGATGACGGCGCAGGTGGGGGAGCTGGTCCTGCTGTCGCGCCGGGCCGGCGAGCCCATGCGTCCCCGGGCGCGGATCACGCTGGGCACGGGCGAGCTCCGCTGGCTCCCCGACCCGGCGGCCGACGAGAACGCGGGGCCGGGGCCGGGGCCGGGGCCGTGACGCGGCGGCTGGAGGAGGCACTGGAGCCCGGGGTGGTGCACGTCGCCGGGTCGCGGCGTATGGGGTGCGAGCTGCCGGACGCCGACCTGGACCTGGTGGCGGTGCTGCCCGGCGAACCGGACCTCGCCGAGGTCGAGGCGCGGGTCCGCGCGGCGCTGCCCGAGGTCTCCAGGCTGCGGCGGGTGGTCGGTGCCCGGGTGCCGGGCCTGCGCCTGCGTACGGGCGGGCTGGACGTGGACCTGACCGTGGTGCCGTCCGGCTCCCTGCCGCCGCGGCAGGCCGTGGACCGCCGAGCCGAGCTGGGCCAGGCGGCGGCGACCGCCTTGAGCGCGGTGAGCGACGCGGACGCCGTGCGGGCCGCCGTGGGGGAGGACCACGACGCCTTCGCCCGCCTGGCCAGGCAGGTGAAGGAGTGGGCGCGAGCCCGCGGGCTGGACTCCGCCCCGTTCGGCGGGCTTCCCGGCCTGGCCTGGACGGTCATGGCCGCACGGACCGTGCACGGCGGCGGCGACCCGCTGAGCCGGTTCTTCGGTACGTGGGCCGCGTGGAACTGGCGGGACCCGGTCGGCCTCGCCCCTGGCGGCCCTGCCATCGCGGAGCCCGCCCCCGTCGTGGTGCTGACACCCAGCGCCCCCGTGCGCAACTGCGCCCGCCAGGTCACCCCCGGCGGCCTGGACCTGCTCACCCAGGAGCTGTACCGGGCCTGGGAGCTCGCGGAGGAGGGCCGCTCCGCCGAGCTGGCCGCCCCGCCGCCCCTGCACCGCCGTCACGCCGCCTGGGCGGTGGTGACCGTGCGCTCCGCGGAGCTCGACGCGCTGCTCGGCCGCGTCAGAGGACGCATGCTGGAGCTGATCGGCGCCCTGGAGGAGGCCGGGGCGCCGGACGTGCACGCCTGGCCGCGCCCGTTCGACAGCGGCCCCCGGCAGGCCCGGTACGCCATCGGCCTGGGCCGTACACCGCCGTCGGCCGCCCGGCTCGGCGAGATCGCCGGCCGGTGGGCCGGGGACCTGCCCGGCGTCACGGTCGAACGCGCCGACGGCGGCGCCGTGCCCACGCTGCGCTGAGCCCTTCCCCGCACTGTTTGCAGTGTTATAGTCAAAAGCAAACAGTTGGAGGTGGGCCATGTCCCGTTCCACCGATCCCGCCGCGCCGGGCCGCCTGCGCCGCCTGACGCTGGCGGCCGTCCCTCCGCTGCTCGTCCTGCTCGTGCCGACGATCCTGGTCGGCCTGTACGGAGACCGCCTGCCCGACCGCGCCTACATCGAGAGCTGGGCCACCCACACCAGCTACGCGCCCACCTGGGACGGCTGGCTGTCGGGGCGGCGTCTCTCCCTGGTGCTGTACGAGGCCACCCTCCTCCTGCCGTTCCTGAGCTGCTGGCGCGTGCCCCAGGTGCAGCGCGTGGTCGTGGCCCTGAGCTTCGCCGCCATCGCCTCCCTCACGACCTCCACCGTCCTGGAGCTGACGGCGTTGCTCGACTCCCCGGGTCCGGTGGCCCGCCCGGCCTGGCACCTCGGCACGGAGATCGCCGTGACCGTCGTCGCGGCCGTCCTGGGTTACCGGGCGTCCGGTCCGGTCCCGGGGCCGCCCGAGGTCACGGCCGTGCCGCCGCCGCACGCGCCCGCCATGGCGCTCGGGCCGCACCAGCGGGTCCTGTTCGTGACGTCGGCGTGGTCGGTCCGCCGGCTGGTGTTCGCCGCGGTGCTGGGCGCGCTCGCCGTGGTCAGCGCGGGCAACGGCTCCGGAGCCTGGCAGGGCACGGCGCTGCTGGCGCTGTGGGCGCTGTTCGAGGCGGCGCAGGCTCGTACGAGCCTGCAGATCGACGGCTCCGGCATCACCGTGCGCGCGACGTGGCTGCCCGCCCTGCGGCGGACGGCGCCCTACTCCCGGGTCCGCTTCGCCGAGGCCAGGGACCGGGCCCCGGAAGGGCGATACAAGCTGGACGACAGCTCGACCGGCTGGGGCGTCGTCAACGGCAAGGGGCCGGTTCTCGCGCTGTCCTTGAGCGACGACCGGTGGCTCGTCTACTCCACGCGCGAGGCGCCGACCGCCGCCGCGCTGGTCAACGGCTGGTTGAGCAGGCAACGGCAGGGAGGGGCGGCGTAGTGCTGATCACCATAGATCCGGCGTCGTCCCAGCCTCTGGCCGATCAGGTGGCGGCGTCGGTCCGCGCCGCGCTGGCCGCCGGGACGGCCGCGCCCGGTGACCGGCTGCCCTCGGCCCGCACCGTGGCCGCCACCCTCGGCATCAACCTGCACACCGTCCTGCGCGGCTACCAGCAACTGCGCGACGAGGGGCTGGTCCAGCTGCGCCGCGGCCGGACGGCCGTCATCACCGGCGCGGCCGACCAGTTCCGGCTGCGGCTGGCAGAGGCGGCCGAGGAGTTCGCCAGGGCCGCGCTGCACGCCGGCGCCTCCGAGGAGGAGGCGCTCGCCGCCGCCCGCCAGGCGCTGCTCGCCCTCCGGAAGTGACCCGGCGCGCTGGGCGGGCGCCGCTCGCCCTCGCCGTCGAAAACGCGTTGAAGCCCCCACGACCGGTCCCTACACTTCCCCCGTGCTCAAGCCCCACTACCCGATCATCACCGAGCGCCTGCTCCTGCGCCCCTTCACGCCCGACGACCTCGACGCCGTCAACGCCTACGAATCGCGCCCCGACGTCGCCCGCTACCTCTACTGGGAGCCCCGCGACCGCGACACCAGCGCCACCTTCCTGGACAAGAAGGCCACCCGCACCGCGCTCCACGACGAGGGCGACGCCCTCGACCTGGCCGTCACCCTGCGCGACACCGGCGACCTCATCGGCAGTTGCCTGCTCTTCTGGACCAGCAAGCAGCACCGCCAGGGCGAGCTCGGCTACATCCTGCACCCCGACCACCACGGCCACGGCTACGCCACGGAAGCCTCCCGCGCCATGCTCCGCCTCGGCTTCGCCGACCTCGGCCTGCACCGCATCACCGGCCGCCTCGACGCACTCAACACCGCCTCCGCCCGTGTCCTGGAGAAGCTCGGCATGCGCCGCGAGGCGACCCTCATCGACAACGAGTTCGTCAAGGGCACCTGGGCCAGCGAAGCCATCTACGCCGTTCTCGAAACCGAATGGACCCCCTGACCGGCCCGGCGATCAGCTGAGTGACCGTCGCCGAGGTGCGCTCGGAGACGGATCCACCTGTACCGCCGAACCTGTGTGAACCATCACATTGCGCACGAGTCGTGTGCGGCGGCTGTGAGCCGAGTGGTACTCATGATCACACCACTGGCAAAGCGAAAGGATCTTCGTGCGCATACGCAAGCTGGCGACCCTCCTGGCCGGCGCTACCCTGGCCGCCACCACCACGCTGGCAGCGACCGCCACCCCGGCAGGCGCGGCCGGGCCCTGCGGCAGCAGCTACTCCCGGATCGGCGTATACAACATCGGCATCGAGAAGTACGGGTACCGCACGGGCATCCTGGAGGTGTACTACAGCTCCAGCACAGGCAAGAACTGCGCCCTCGTCTACGGCGACGGCCCCTACGCCAACACCACGAGCTGGAAGGGCGTCGTCATCTCGCGAGGCGACGGCAGCGGGAAGGACAGCGACGCCGACAACTACAAGTACTACGCGGGCCCGGTGTACGTCTCGGCGCCCGGCCAGTGCATTGACGTAGAGGGAATCTCGCCGTCCTGGACGAGCGTCAAGCTCAACAACGTGCACTGCGGCTGAGCCTGTCGTAACCAGACGGGGCGCCGCGAAAGGGACTCGTCGGGCGGCACCCCGACGGCCGGGCCACGGCGCCCCGTTCGGCTCCAGGGTGGCCGTCGCGCCCCGGCCCGAGCACGCGCGCCGCCTGGTCTACACGCAGCGGAGGTGATGCGCGCCTACTCGACGGCCTGGGCGATGGCGCGGGTGGCCGTGGCCGACGACGTCATCGACGGGGTCGAGATCCCCGCCGGGTCCACCGTGGTGCTCTCTCCCTGCCTGACGCATCGGCTGCCTGACATCTGGCACCGGCCGGTCGAGCTGAAGCCGACGCCTCGCCGGCCCCGCACCACGGCCTGATCAGCCGGCACGGGTGCCGCGGATCCCCGCGACCTCCTCCGTCTCCGGCTCGATCCCGGGGCTCACCCGGCGGCGTACAGCTTGGCGATGCGCGCACCGAGGTCGGCGCCGTAGTTCTCGTGGTAGACCTGGGCGGAGCAGTAGACCGCGCCGCCCTGGCGGGCCAGCGCGGGCGTCCAGGCGGCGGCGTTCTCCACGCCGGGATCGGTCATCGCCAGGCCGGTGAGCGCGACGTCGTCCACGCTGACGTCGATGAAGTAGTCGCTGACACCTTTGCGCTCGTACAGGCGCCATTGCAACGTCGCGCTCGTCGCCCCGGCCGGCCTGGCCGTGAGGTCGACCGTCGCCTTCACCCAGGTGTCCGCCGCGTCGGCGGCGACGTCGCGTTCCCACGGACCCACGGCCTGAGACACGCCGGGGATCATCGACAGCAGCACGGCGAAGACGGTCACGAGCGCGAGGCGGATCACGAGGGTTCCTTCGGGCATGATCAGGTGAGGGGCCCGTCAGCGTAGCGAGCTCCGGTAGGCCGCCGGCATGCGGAACCGCCTGGCCGGTGGGGAAGGACGTCCGATGTGCGGCGGGTCACGCGCGCGAGCCCAGATGTTGCTGGATGGCGGCCATGACGGCCTGAGGTGAGGCCGTGCGGGTGAAGGTGGCGACGATCACCTGGTCGCTCTCCCGGGGTTGTTCGAGGTGGCGGAAGGTGGCGATGACGTAGCCGAGGGCGTGGTCGAGCGGCTCGCTCGGGTCGTAGGTGCCGCCGGCGCGCAGCCAGCCACGCAGCACCTGGTTGTGGGCGGCCACCACGGAGGCCGCCATGAGCTCGGCCCGCAGGCCGGCGTCGGGGGAGTCGCCCAGCCACGCGCCGACGAACTCGCGGAACAGCCGCTGGTAGCGGGCCACGCTGGCGATCTCGCGATCGCGCAGCGCGGGCACTTGGCGCACCAGGCGGTAGCGGCGCAGCGAGACCTCGGCGTCCTCGACGTAGTGGGCGAGCACGATCCGGACGGCGTCGGTGATGGCCACGATGGCGGTGCCGGCGGTGGAGGCCCGCAGCCGTGCGCCGATCCTGTCGAGCAGCGCGTCGTGGTCGGGAAAGATCGCGTCTTCCTTCGAGCGGTAGTAGCGGAAGAACGTGCTGCGGCTGACGCCTGCCCGGGCGGCGATGTCGTCGACGGTGGTCTCGTCGTAGCCGTGCTCGTCGAACAGCGTCACGGCGGCTTCGGCGAGGCGGTGTTTGATGGGCGGTTTCGGCACACGGCCATTCTCCCGGGGATCGGGGATGTTCAACCCCTTCGAAACTGAGTACCGTAATCGTGAAACTCAGTCTTATCGGTGGTGGTGGATGGCGACGCAAGGCACCGCGGGCAGTCTGGCCCGCCTGAAGGAGCGCCTGGACGAGGCGGTGCACGTCGGCGAGGCCCGCGCGGCGGCCAAGCAGCACGCCAGGGGCAGGCTGACCGCCCGCGAGCGCATCGAGCGGCTGCTGGACGACGGCTCGTTCGTCGAGCTGGACGCCCTGGCGAAGGGCTCGCTCGGCCACGGCGACGGCGTGGTGACCGGGTACGGGACGGTGGACGGCCGCCAGGTGTGCGTGTTCTCGCAGGACTTCACGGTCGCGGGCGGGTCGCTGGGCGAGGTGTACGGGCAGAAGATCTGCAAGGTCATGGACCTGGCGATGCGCAACGGCTGCCCGATCATCGGCATCAACGAGGGGGCCGGGGCGCGCATCCAGGAGGGGGTGGTCTCGCTCGGCCTGTACGGCGAGATCTTCCGCCGCAACATCCGCGCCTCCGGGGTGATCCCGCAGATCTCGCTCATCATGGGCGCGTGCGCGGGCGGCCACGTCTACTCGCCGGCGCTGACCGACTTCACGATCATGGTGGACGAGCGGTCGCACATGTTCGTCACGGGCCCGGACGTGATCAGGACGGTCACGGGGGAGGACGTGACGTTCGAGGACCTGGGCGGCGGACGGGTGCACAACAGCCGCAGCGGCGTGGCCCACTACCTGGCCTCCGACGAGGACGACGCCCTCGACTACGCGCGGGCGCTGCTGGCGTACCTGCCGGACAACAACCTCGACGAGCCGCCGTACCCGCACGTCGAAGCGGACCTGTCGGACGATCCGGCCCTGGACGCGCTCGTCCCGGACTCGCCGAACCAGCCCTACGACATGCACGAGGTCATCGGCGCGCTGCTGGACGACGGCGAGTTCCTGGAGGTGCAGGAGCTGTTCGCGCCCAACATCGTGATCGGCTTCGGCCGGATCGAGGGCCGGCCGGTCGGCGTGGTGGCCAACCAGCCGATGCGGCTGGCGGGCACGCTCGACATCGACGCCTCGGAGAAGGCCGCCCGGTTCGTGCGGACCTGCGACGCCTTCAGCATCCCGGTGCTCACCCTCGTGGACGTGCCCGGTTTCCTGCCCGGCACGGATCAGGAGTGGAACGGCATCATCCGGCGCGGCGCGAAACTCCTGTACGCCTACGGCGAGGCCACCGTGCCGCTCGTCACCGTCATCACCCGCAAGGCCTACGGCGGCGCGTACGACGTGATGGGCTCCAAGCACCTGGGCGCGGACGTCAACCTGGCCTGGTCCACGGCGCAGATCGCCGTCATGGGCGCGCAGGGCGCGGTGAACATCCTGCACCGCAAGCGCCTGGCCGCCGCAGAGGACCCCGACGCGCTGCGCGCGGAGCTGATCGCCGAGTACGAGGACACCCTGGCCACCCCCTACCTGGCGGCCGAGCGCGGCTACGTGGACAAGGTGATCCGGCCCGGCGAGACCCGCCGCGAGGTCACCCGGGCGCTGCGCCTGCTGCGCGGCAAGCGCGACTCCCTGCCGCCCAAGAAGCACGGGAACATCCCGCTGTGAAGATCACCAAAGGCTCGCCGACGTCCGGAGAACTGGCCGCCCTCGTCGTAGCCCTGCACGCCACGCGGCAGTCACCCGCCCCGGCACATGCACTGGCACCCGCCCCGGCACATGCACTGGCACCCGCACCGGCACCCGCACCGGCACCCGCACCGGCACCCGCACCGGCACCCGCACCGGCACCCGCACCGGCACCCGCATGGGCGCCCGTGACGCGCCGCCCCCGCCGCTCGTTGCGGCGCCCCCTCCTACCCCGCCCCGGCGGCTGGCGGGAGTCGCGATGGAATCTGGGAGGACACCCGTGAGCCTGCGCAAGGTGCTCATCGCCAACCGCGGCGAGATCGCCGTCCGCGTCATCCGGGCCTGCCGGGACGCCGGGATCGGCTGCGTGGCGGTCTACGCCGGCCCCGACCGAGACGCGCTGCACGCCCGGCTGGCCGACGAGGCGTACGCGCTGGACGGGCAGTCGCCCGCCGACACCTACCTCGACATCGCCGAACTGCTGGACGTGGCCGCCCGCTCCGGAGCCGACTCCGTCCACCCCGGCTACGGCTTCCTCGCCGAGAACGCCGACTTCGCCCAGGCCGTCATCGACGCCGGCCTCGTCTGGATCGGCCCGCCCCCTCCGGCGATCACCGCGCTCGGCGACAAGGTCCAGGCTCGCCACATCGCCCAGAAGGTCGGCGCCCCCCTCGTCGCCGGCACCCCCGATCCGGTGGCGGACGTCGCCGAGGTGACGGCGTTCGCGCGGCAGCACGGGCTGCCGATCGCGATCAAGGCCGCGTTCGGGGGCGGCGGGCGCGGGCTGAAGGTGGCCCGCAGCCTGGAGGAGATCCCCGACCTGTACGACAGCGCCGTCCGCGAGGCGGTGGCGGCCTTCGGCCGGGGCGAGTGCTTCGTCGAGCGCTACCTCGACCGGCCCCGCCACGTCGAGACCCAGTGCCTGGCCGACGCCCACGGCAACGTCGTGGTCGTCTCCACCCGCGACTGCTCCCTCCAGCGCCGCCACCAGAAGCTGGTGGAGGAGGCGCCCGCCCCGTTCCTCACCTCGGACCAGGAGGCGCTGCTGCGCGAGTCGTCCAAGGCGATCCTGCGCGAGGCCGGCTACGTCGGCGCCGGTACGTGCGAGTTCCTGGTCGGGCAGGACGGCACGATCTCGTTCCTGGAGGTCAACACCCGGCTGCAGGTCGAGCACCCGGTCACCGAGGAGGTCACCGGCATCGACCTGGTCCGCGAGATGTTCCGCGTCGCCGACGGCGAACCCCTCGGCTACGACGACCCGCCCTCGCGCGGCCACTCCATCGAGTTCCGCGTCAACGCCGAGGACCCCGGCCGCGGCTTCCTGCCCGCGCCCGGCACCATCACCCGCTGGCGCGCCCCCTCCGGCCCCGGCGTCCGCCTCGACGCCGGATACGAGCAGGGCGAGACCGTGCCCGGCGCCTACGACTCCCTGATCGCCAAGCTGATCGTCACCGGCGCCACCCGGGAACAGGCGTTGCAACGCGCCCGCCGCGCCCTGGCCGAGTTCGAGATCGACGGCATGCCCACCGTCCTGCCCTTCCACCGGGCGGTCGTGACGGACCCGGCGTTCGTCGACTTCGCCGTGCACACCCGCTGGATCGAGACCGAGTTCGACAACCGGCTCGCCCCCTACGCCGGCCCGGTCGCCACCGGTGAGCCGGGGGAGCTTGAGCGCGTCACCGTCGAGGTGGCGGGCAAGCGCCTGGAGGTCGTCCTGCCCGCCGGGCTCGGCGCCGCGCGTCCCGCCGCCTCCAGGGCCGTTCCCCGCCGCCGCCGCGCCGCGCAGGCGGCACCCGCCGGAGACGCCCTGGTCAGCCCGATGCAGGGCACCATCGTCAAGCTGGTGGCGGCCGACGGTGACAGCGTGCGCGCGGGGGACACGGTCGTCGTGCTGGAGGCCATGAAGATGGAGCAGCCGCTCACCGCACATCAGGACGGCACCGTGGTCGGCATGTCAGCCGAGGTGGGGGCCACGGTGGCCGCCGGCGCGGTGATCTGCCAGATCAAGGCCCCGTCATGACCGCCTCCACCCGGCTGCGACGCGGCCTCGTGTGATCGGCCGGCGGCGGCCTGTCGCCTCCGCTTCGAACAATCTACGGGACATCAATTCGGCAAGACACACGGTCACCACGGGTGTCTTGGCCATGCCGATCTACGCTTCTCGCATGGCATTTCTTATCCCGGAGATCAAGGTCGGACTGGCTGAGCTCGGCGGCGAGGCTGCCGCCTGGTGCTCGAGATGCGGCAAGCGTGCAACGCTGTACTACGTCGATCCGGCGACCGGAACCTCCACCTACGTGTGCTCGGCCGATGCCGGGCCGGAGGTGGAGGCGATGCTTCTGCGGTCCGCGGATTAGATGACCTCAGGCCGCCGGCGCTTGCAAACCGCGGCGGGACGCCGAACCGCGCGGGCGGCACCTAACGGGGTGCCAGGATCCGCAGCTGCAGCATCGCCGCGAAGCGCTGCTCCGGGTCCTCCAGGTCGATCTCGCCCACCTCGGCGACCCGCCTGAGCCGGTAGCGCAACGTGTTGGGGTGGATGAAGAGCGCGGCGGCCGCCTTGCCCACGTCGCCGAGCGCGTCCAGCCAGGCCTCCAGCGACTGGACGAGGCCGGCGTTGTTGCGCTCGTCGTACTCCATCAGGCGGGCGATCGCGCCGACCGGCCGCTCGCCGCGCGCCGCCGCGAGGTCCCGCAGCTCCAGGACCAGGGCGAGCGTCTGGACGTCGTCGAGCCGGGCCACCCGCAGAGCGGTGTGGCCCTCCCGCATCACCCGGAGCACCCGGTCGGCCTGCGCCTTCCCGTGGACGATGCCGCTGATGTCCGGCCCCGCCGGGGCGACCGCGACGATCGCGGGAAGGCTGCCGCCGACCCGGTCCACGAAGTCGGAGGCCAGGCGCACGGCCCGCTGTTCCGGGTTGCCGGTCGGGACGATGACGGGCAGCAGGCCGTAGACCGTGCCGCCGACGGCCGCCACGGCGGCGGACGGCACCGCCGCCGACAGGTGGACCGACAGGGCGTCCGCGAGCCGTTCGAGCTCGGCGGCCCTGCCGTGGTCGGCGCGGGCGTGGTCGGCCCAGGCGTGGTCGTCGCCGGTGAGCAGGGCCGCGCTCACGATGACGAGGGTGCGGCCGGACAGGCCGAGCCGCGCCAGCGCGTCCCGCGCGCCCGCGCCGCCTTCCAGGACCGTCACCATCAGGTCGGCGCGCAGCCGCCGCCGGACGTCGGCGCCGGCGCGGATGCGCAGCAGGTGCAGCGCGACCAGTTTCGAGGCGTCGAGCAGGGCGTTCGTACGCTCGCTGTCGAGGTCGCCGTCCATGGCGGCCCAGATCGAGCCGAGGATCTCGTCACCGGCGCGGACCGCGATGGCGACGCGCTGCACCGTCATCCCGTCGTAGCCGAGATCCTGCGGCGTGACGACGACCGGCCGCTGGTAGCGGTAGAGGTCGCGGAAGACGCCCAGCTCGGTCAGGCGGGCGGCGTACCGCTCGGGGACCTGCCGGCCGATGACCGTCTCGACGCGGGAGGCGTCCGCCTCGTCCTGGCGGCCGGAGAAGGCGAGCACGCGGGAGTTGCGGTCCTCGATGGTGATGGGCGCGTCGAGCAGCGCGGCCACGGCGTTGGCCACCGCGAAGAGGTCGCCGGACGGGAGCCCGCCGAGCGACTCGTGCTCGTGCTCGCCGATGTCCCCCTCGGCGAGCATCGACCGGATGAGCGCGGTGAGCTGCGCCCACGTGGCGCCCCGGCGCAGGCCGATCAGCGCCACGCCGCTCTTCGCGACCGCCTCCCGCACCTGCGGGGTCAGGGCGACGGGCGCCCGGACGACCAGGCCCACCGCGTCGTGGTCGCCGAGCGTGCCGAGCAGCCGGGGCAGCGTGTCGCCGGACGGGTCGACGCCGATGCCGAGCACCAGCGAGCGCGGCCCGAGCACGGGTTCGTCGAGCGGGTCGTGGATGACGAGTCCGCTGATCTCTTCGCGCTGGTCGACGTCACCGGCGACCAGCTCGAGAAGGGTGGTCCCCAGATCGTCCAAGACCCGGCCGAGGCTGGCACGGGGACGCTGGCTCACGCCCCGCAGTATAGGAGGCCGAGCCGCACGGTCGGATCGTCCGACGATCAGAGGACGAGCCACTCGGCGGACCTGGTCACCGCGAGGAGCTCGCGGCCGAATGAGCGGCCGAGCGAGTGGCCGAACGAGCGGACGAGCGCGGGATCGTGCCGGACGAGGTCCGGAACGGCGGCACGAGCGGCGTCGAGACGCGGCAAAGTTCGATTCCCCGCAGCTTCATGGCTTTCTCCGGATCTGTTCGGGGTCAGGGCGGGCGCCGGGGCCGGCGAGCCGGACGAGGTAGCCGAGCTCGCGGTCGAAGTCGACGACGCGGCCACCGGCGGCCATCAGCGGCTCCAGCTCGTCGCGGAGCCGGTGGCGCCAGCCCCGGGCGGCGGCCGCGTCGTGGACGCGGAGCGCCTCGATGTCGGCCGGCGCCGCGACCCGCCTGTTCGACGGGCCGTCCAGCGGCCGTTCGCGGGGCGTTCCCGAGCAGGCGGCGCGGACCCGCGGCGAGAGCAGCTCCCAGCGCACCAGGAGCCGGTCGGTGTCGTCGCCGCCGTTGATCGCGTCGTGCATCGCGCCGTAGAAGTTGGGGAGGTACTCCACCGGCAGCGCGCCCAGCTTGACGATGTTGAAGTAGGCGTTGCGGCTGACCAGCGGGTCGAAGGTCCACTCGACCGCGACGATGCCGCGGGCGAGCGCCCACGCGCGCTGGTGGAGCTTGAGCGCCATCCCGGTGCCGCGGCCGGCCAGCCCCGGCGCCACCCCGGCGATGTGGCTGTGCAGGGTGCGGGCCGCAGGCTCCTCGTGGAAGCCGATGCAGACCCCGATCAGCCGGTCGCCGTCGTAGGCGCCGGCGACGTAGTTGCCGGCCTTCGTCAGCGCCCGCAGGAACTCCACCGTGATCAGGGGGTTGTCGGGGCGGCCCCAGATCTCGACGAGCAGGGCGATCACGGCGTGGGCCTCGTCGAGGTCCCGGAGCTCCCGGACCGCCACGCCCGCCTCCGCGGCCCATCGCGCCGCCTCGCGCGCCGCCAGGCCGACGGCGGAAGCCTCGACGCCCAGGCTCCGCCCGCCGGAAGTCTCGATGCTCATGCCTGCTCCTCCAGGAGTTCGGCGATCGGCTCGCGCAGCGGCACCGTGCGGCCGGGCGGCCGGCCGGCGAGCAGCGGCCGGAGGCCGAGGGAGCCACGCGAGGTGACCGGCACGGTCAGCCGAGCTTCTTGGGGGTCGCGCGGGCGCCGAAGTGGACGTACTCCTCGCCGGTGGGCAGCGAGTAGAACGTCACCGGAGCCCACGACTCCATGCCCTCGGGCCGGACGGCGTACATGCCCGGCGAGACCGGGACCAGCTCGTACGTCTCCACCTGCTCGCCCTCGAGCTCGGCCAGGGGCCCCATCAGCGTGGTGCGCAGGATCGGCTTGCCGTCCTCCTCGAACACCTCCATGCGCACCGACTCGCGCTCGTACGTGCCCGCGTACGGCGCCAGGTCCGCCGTCACCGGCTCGGCCGGCGGCTCGAACGGCGCGGGCAGCTTCACCCCGGTGAGCTCGCTGAAGATCTCGTCGTAGAGGCCGGCGTAGAGATCGCGGGTGCCGCCGCCGTTGGTGGCGAGCGCGACCGCGACGCCGGCCTCCGGCAGGACGCGCAGGAACGCCGCCTGGCCGATGGTGTTGCCGTCGTGGCCGTAGGCCCGGTGGCCGTTCCAGTCGCAGCGGAACCAGCCGAGGCCCCACGAGTCGCCGAGCAGGTGCTTCTCGGGGCAGTCGGTCTGGTACGCCGACATCGCCGCGGTGCTCTCCTCGCTCAGCACGCGCGTGCCGTCGGCGGCGAGCCCGCCGGTCAGGTGCATCCGGGCGAAGGCCAGCACGTCGGCGACGGTCGAGGTGATCAGGCCCGCCGGGCCGACCGAGCGCGGCAGGCCCCACACCGGCGCGACCACGGGCTCCTCGCCACCCTTGACGTGGCCCATCGCGTGCGCGAAGACCATCGCCTCCTCCGGCAGGGTCGTGGTGCGGGTCAGGCCGAGCGGGGCGAACAGCTTCTCCTTGATCGCCTGGTCCCAGGTCTTGCCGGTGGCGACCTCGATGATCCGGCCGAGCAGCGAGTATCCCGCGTTGCAGTAGGACCAGGTGGCGCCGATCGGGTGGTTCTGCGCGGTGTCGGCCAGCAGCGCGACGTACTTCTCCAGCGCGTCGTCGCCCCGGCCGGTGTCGGTGAACAGGTCGCCGTCGATGCCGCTGGTGTGGGTGAGCAGGTGCCAGACGGTCACGGCCGCGGTGGTCCCCGGGTCGCGCAGCTCGAACCCGGGGACGATCTCCGCCACGGGGGTGTCGAGGGCGAACCGGCCCTCGTCCACGAGCTGCATGATCACGGTCGCGGTCCACACCTTGGAGATCGAGCCGATCTGCCAGACCGAGTCGGTGCCGGCCGGCTGGCCGGTGCCGGCGTGCAGCACGCCGGTCGCGGCGGTGACGAGCTCGTCGCCGCCGGCGCCGAGCCGGAGTATGCCCAGCTGGGCGCCGGGGACGCCGTGCTTGCTCGCCAGCTCGTCAAGGCGGCTCTGCCAGTGGGCCTGGTCGATGGCCATGGTCATGTCTGCTCCTTCGAGATCGGGATGAGAGGCGTCGCGCCTGGGTCCCCGGGTGGCCGGCGCGCCGCTCCGGGGAGTGCGGCGAGGAGATGGCGGGTGTAGTCGTGCCGGGGCGTGCCGAGCACCTGCGCGGTGGGGCCGTGCTCGACGATCTCTCCGTTGTGCATCACGGCCACGCGGTCGGCGACGTACCGGACGACCGCCAGGTTGTGGGAGATGAACAGCATGGACAGGCCCAGGTCGCGCCGCATGTCGCGGACGAGGTTGAGCACCGCGCCCTGGACGGAGACGTCGAGCGCCGAGGTGATCTCGTCGGCGAGGATCACCTCGGGCCGGGCGGCGAGCGCCCTGGCCAGCGCGACGCGCTGGCGCTGTCCGCCGGAGAGCCGCCCGGGCAGGTCGCCGGCCCGGGCCGCGTCCAGGTGGACCAGCGTGAGGAGGCGCGCGATCTCCGCCTGGCGGGCCTGCCTGCCCAGGCCTCCGGGCATGGCCTCCGCGATGCTCTCGCCGACGGTCATGCGGGGGTCGAGCGAGGAGTACGGGTCCTGGAAGACCATCTGCACCGGGCGCACGCGGCCCCGGCTGGGCACCGGCCGGCCGTCCAGCAGGATCCGGCCGCCGGTCACGGGCGCCAGGCCGACGGCCGCCCGCGCCATGGTCGACTTCCCGGAGCCGGACTCGCCGACGAGGCCCACGATCTCGCCGTCGCCGACCTCCAGGCTGACGTCCTTCAGCACGGTGTGCGAGCCGTATCGCACGCGGACGTCGTGGAAGCCGAGCACGCTCACGCGGTCACCTCCTCGGTGCGGGCGGGAAGGGGCTGCCCGGCCTTGTGGCACGCCACCCGGTTGCCCGCCGTGTCGGCCTCCAGCACGGGCTCGACCGACCTGCAGCGGTCGTCGGCGAGCGGGCAGCGGGCCGCGAAGGCGCAGCCGGCCGGCACGTGCGCCGGATCGACCGGCAGCCCGGGGATGACGGCGAGCGGCCGGGTCAGGTCGGTCTCCATGTCCGGCACGGCCGCGACGAGCGCCCGCGTGTACGGGTGCCGGGCCAGCGTCCGCAGGCCCCGCGCGGGCAGCTCCTCGACGATGCGGCCGGCGTACATGACGAGGACCCGGTCGCACACGTCGGTCACGACCGAGACGTCGTGGCTGATGAGCAGGAGGGCGGCGCCGGTGTCGCGGCGCACCTCGGCGAGCAGGCCGAGGACCTGCTGCTGGACCGTGACGTCGAGCGCGGTGGTCGGCTCGTCGGCGATGATGAGCCGCGGCGTCCCCATGAGACCCATGCCGATCATGGCCCGCTGGCGCATGCCTCCGGAGAACTCGAAGGGGTGCTGCCTGGCGCGCCGCGCGGGCTCGCGGATCCTGACCGCGCGGAGCCGGTCGACCGCGCGGGCGAAGGCCGCCTTGCGGCTCAGCCCCTGGTGGAAGCGGCTCACCTCGGCCAGTTGCGGCCCCACCCGGTGCACCGGGTTGAAGGACGTCATCGGGTCCTGGAACACCACGGCCAGCGACGTGCCGAGGCGCTTGCGCAGGGACGCGGAGTCGGCGGCGGCCAGGAGATCCTCCCCGGCGAAGGCCAGGTGGCCCGCCTCGACGCGGATCGGCTCCTCGAGGAGCCCGGCCACCGCCAGGGCCGTCATCGACTTGCCCGAGCCGGACTCGCCGACGACGCCGACGGCTTCGCCGTCCCGGACGGCGAAGGTGACGCCGCGTACCGCGTGGATGGGGTTGCCCGCGCCGGCGATCGTCACCCGCAGGTCGTCCACCGACAGGATCGTGCCCTCGACCGGCGCTGTCACGGCGGGCCCTGTCACGGCGGGCCCTGTCACGGCGGGTGCGAGGGTCTGGCCGGCGGCGGTCCTGATCCGGCTCCGGCGGGCGGTGCCGGGGACGTCGCCGAGGCCGAAGGCGGCCGCCAGGGCCTCGCCCGTGAGGTTGAACGCCAGCCCGGCGACGATGACGGCGAAGCCGGGCCCGAGCGCGGCGAGGGGGTTGGTGTAGATGCCGTTGAGCCCGTCCTGCATGAGCTTGCCCCAGTCGTAGGAGGGGGCCTGGACGCCCAGTCCGAGGAACGAGAGCCCGGCGAACGACAGCAGCACCCCGCCGGCGCTCATCGTCGCGTTGACGATGAGCGGCTCGGCGATGTTCGGCAGCACGTGGCGGCGCAGGATGCGAAGCCGGCTCACGCCCGCGATCCGGGCCGCGGCGATGTAGTCCCGCTCCGAGATTCCGGCGATGAGCGTGTGGCACAGCCGCGCGAACGACGGCGCCCCGGCGAGCCCCACCGCGAACGCCGCGCCGCGCTCGCCGACGCCGAAGACGACGGCGAAGAAGAGCACGAGCAGCAGCCCGGGGAAGGCCACCAGCACGTTGACGGCCCACGTGACGAGGCGGCCCAGCCGCGGCCCGGCCAGCATCGGCGCGGCCCCCAGGACGAGGCCCAGCACGATGCTGATCGCCGTCGCCCCGAGCGCCAGCACGATCGAGAGCCGGGTGGCCACGAGTACCCGGGAGAACAGGTCCCGGCCGAGGTTGTCGGTGCCGATCCAGTGCTCGGCCGACGGGCCGGCGAGCAGGTTGCCCGTGTCGACGGCCGTCGCCCGGTCGCCCCACAGGATCGGCCCGAGCGCGGCCACCGACAGGACGATGACCAGCAGGCCGAACCCGGCCAGCCCTACGGGACGGCGCAGGAGGTGTGCCGCTCGCATCTCAGGCGGCTCCGATCGTCGAACGGGGGTCGAGCAGCGCGAGCAGCACGTCGACGAGGGTGTTGATGAGCAGCACCCCGACGCCGTAGACCAGGACGGTGCCCTGCACCAGGGGATAGTCCTTGGCGACGATCGAGGAGACGATCGTGGAACCCAGACCTGGCCAGGCGAAGACGTTCTCCACCAGCACCGTCCCGGCCACGAGGGAGCTCAGCAGCATGCCGCCGAGCGTCAGGCTCGCCGTCACGGCGTTCGGCAGGGCGTGCACGAGCTGCACCCGTACGGGGGTGAGCCGCTTGGCCCGCGCCGTCCGGATGTAGTCGGCCTCCATCACGGTGAGCATCTCGACGCGGACGACGCGCGAGAGCACCGCGGCGGGGCCGATCGCCAGCGCGAGCGTCGGGAGCACGTAGGAGCCGATGTCGTCGAGGCCCGCCACCGGGAAGAGCCTGGTCTGCACCGCCAGCAGGTAGACGAGGCCGACGGCGAGCAGGAAGTCGGGGATCGCGCTCAGCACGACGCTCGTCCCCGTGAACGCCAGCTCCGTGCGCCGGCCCTTCCCCCGCCGCGTGATGACCGCCATCACCACGCCCACCGGCACGGCGACGGCCAGCGACAGGACGAACGCGGCCACGGCGAGCTGCACCGTCGCCGGCAGCCGCTGGCCGATCATCTCGCCCACGGGCAGCCTGCTGGTGATCGAGACGCCCAGGTCGCCCTGGAGCAGGCGCCCGAGGAAGCCGGCGTACTGCTGCCAGAGCGGGTCGAGCAGGCCGAGCTCCTCCTTCGTGGCCTGCACCAGGTCCGCGGGGGCGGTCGGCCCGAGCGCGGCCCGCACCGGGTCGCCCGGGACCAGGTGGATCATCAGGAACGAGGCGGTCACCAGGACCCACAGGGCCAGCAGCAGCCGTCTCGTCCGCCGCAGCGCGAAGCGGAACCACGGGTGCGACCACAGCCCGGCCGCCCGGCCGCCGAGGCCGGGCGCGGCCGTCGTCGGGGTCTTCATCGTCAACCGAGCATCCGGATGCTGGTCGGGACGATGCTGCCGACGATGGAGAGCTTCGCGCCCTTGACGAACGTCGGGACCACGTTGTTGGCGAACGGCACTACGTCGGCCGCCTTGTAGAGCGCCTGCTCGGCGGCGAACCAGTCCTTGCAGCCCTCGGCGCCGTTCGCGCGCATCGCCTTGGTGGCGCTGGCGAGGTAGCCGGCGTTGTCGATGGAGGCGAAGTTCGTGCCCTTCGGGGCGGTGGTGCCGGAGACGAACGGCATGACCTGGTCGGGGGTGCTGACGTTGAGCGGCATCCAGACGATGTCCCAGGCGCCGGTGCCGAAGACGGCGCCGGACGCCTCGGTCTGGGTCTGCTGCTTGGCCGCGACCTCGATCCCGGCCGCCTTCCACGCCGCCACCGCCAGCTCGGCGGCGGCGCCTCCGCCGGTGCCGAGCGAGTTCGGGTAGATGAAGGTGAGCGAGAGCTTCTTGCCGTCCTTGGCGCGGATGCCGTCCGGGCCCTTCGTCCAGCCGGCGGCGTCGAGGGCGGCCCCGGCGGCGGCGACGTCGAAGGACGGCACGTGGCCGGTCACGGCGTCGCCTGCGCAGCCGAGCGGCTCCATGGCGGCCAGCTGGGTCGGGGGCGCGCCCTTGCCGGAGGTCAGCGCGACCTGGAGCTGCTTGAGGTCGAGCGCCTGGGTCAGCGCCATGCGCACGGCCGGGTCGGCGGTGGCGTGACCGTCGCCCTGGTTGTACCACTGCTCGCCGATCAGCGCCTGCATGCCCACGGATTCCAGGCCCGCCCCGGCCAGGCGGCCGGCGTCTGGGCCGGTGATCTGGACGGCGTTGATGGTGCCGGCCAGCAGCTCGTTGGCGGACGTGGTCTCATTCGCGACGATCTTGACGACCACCTTGGCCGGCATGCCCGCCTCGGCCGTGGTGGCGCCGCCGGGACCCCACGTGTAGCCCTTGCGCAGCTCGTAGGTGTACCGGGTCGACGGGACCGCCTCGGTGAGGACGTACGGGCCGGTGCCGTTCGTGCCGGCCTTGAGGGTGGAGCGGTCCTTCATGCCGGCGTCGCACACCATCGGCAGGTTCGCGAGCGCGGTCAGCACGAACGGGGCCGGCGCGGCGAGCTTGAGGGTGACCGTCGAACCCGAGGCGGAGGCGGTCGTCCCGGCCGGGATGAAGACCCCCAGGAACGGGCTCTTGTTGTCCGGGTTCACCACGTACGTGATGTTGTCGACCACCGTCTGCGCCGTGAACGCCGTGCCGTCGGCGCAGGTGACCCCGTCCTTCAGCCGGAGGGTGACCGTGGTGCCGTCGACGGTCCACGACGCGGCCAGCTGCGGCTGGATCGAGCCGTCCTTCGCGACGGCCACCAGGTTGTCGTAGGCGAACTGCGTCAGGCCGAACAGGGCGCTCGTCGCCGACCCCTGCGGGTCGAGGGCGCCCGGGTCAGAGGCCAGGTTGAGCGTGAAGGTCTTGCCGTTGGCGTAGGCGGCGGAGGCGCCCGAGCCGGCGGGGCCGGGCGCCTGGCTGCCGCAGGCGGCCAGGCCGACCGAACCGGTCAGTGCCAGGGCGAGCGCCGCGAGGGCCCTCGTACGGGTGGGGGTCATGCGTGGGTCCTTGTTTCCGGAGGGGGTGAGCGGGAGGTCTCAGGCGCGGGCGACCACACGGCCGTAATGGAGGTACTTCGCCAGGCCCGCGTCGTCGCGGCCGATGAAGGCGAAGACGAGGTGGATGCCGCGGACCGGCTCGAGCGAGATCAGCGAGTCGCCCTCGAAGGCCACGAGCCGGGTGCGCATCGGCTGATCGCCGATCTCGGCCATGATGTCCTTGGGCACCCGGTCGAGCCAGATCGCGCCGTCGGCGTCCTGGCTGACGGTGATGTCGTAGATCGTGTCGCGGTAGCGGCCCAGGTAGGGGGCCGGGTCGATCGCCCTGGGCTCGGCCGGCGGCACCGGGCGGCCCGGCAGGGTGACGCCGGTGAGCTCCTTGAGCAGGTGCGCCAGCACGTCGGCGAAGATGCCGAAGACGTCGCCGCCGTTGGTCAGCAGCGCGATCGCGACGCCGTGCTCGGGCGCGACCCGGAGGAAGGCGGCCTGGCCGATGGTCCCGCCGTCGTGGCCGATGACGGTGTGCCCGTCGTGCTCCTCGATCTCCCAGCCGAGCCCCCACGCGGTGCCCATGCCGGCGAGCCGGGGCAGTTTCACCTGCGGCTGCCACATGGCGGCCACGGTGCCGGGCCGGAGCACGGCGGAGCCGTCCGGCGCGGTGCCGCCGGCCAGGTGCATGGCGACGAAGGCGAGCAGGTCGCGCGGGGTCATGGCGAGCATCGAGCCGGCCGGGGCGTTGGAGCGGGCGAGCGCCCAGGTCGGCGCCGGAACCGTCGCGCCGTCCTCGCCCGGCACGTGGCCGACGGCGGCCCGGTGCAGGATCGCCTCGTACGGGCTCGGCGCGACGTGCGTGAGCCCGAGCGGCGCGACCAGCCGCTCGGCCAGCACCTCGTCGAACGGCTTGCCGCGCAGCACCTCGACCAGGCGGCCGAGCACCACGAAGCCGGTGTTGTTGTAGGAGAAGACCTCTCCTGGCGCGAAGAGCTGCGGGATGTCGTGGATCGAGGCGAGGTACTTCTCGATCGCGTCCTCGCCCCGGCCGGTGTCGGTGAAGATGTCGCCCTCGAAGCCCGCGACGTGGCACAGCAGCTGCCGGGTGGTGATCGCGGCGGCCGCGGCCTCGTCACCGACGCGGAACTCCGGCAGGTACGCGCGCAGCGGCGTGTCGAGGTCGACCAGGCCCTCGTCGACCAGCTGCATGACCAGCGCGCTGGTCCACAGCTTGGTGATCGAGCCGATCTGGAAGACCGAGCCGGTGGTCGCCTCGACGCCGGTGGCCCTGCTCAGGACACCACCGGCGGCGGTGAGCACCTGGCCCTGGGTGAGAACGGCGACCGAGGCGCCCGGCACCCCGCGCTCGGCCACGATCCGTGCGAAGTGTTCGTCAAGCCAGCTCTGCACACTTTCCGGCGACATCATGCCGCTGAGGCTAGAAGGCGACCCCTGCCGCCGTACTCAGCCGATCGGACAACCCGGCCCGGCGGAGGTTGTCCGATCCGACAACAGCACTCCAGGTCGCGTACCAGGGCCGGCGAGGCTCCGCATTCCGGCCGCGTCCACCCAGCGGGAGACGCTTCGGGGGCATGTCCAACCCGGAAATGGTGACAAGATGAGCTTCGACCGACATGAGCAGATCGCGCACGACGCCGATTTCTTCGGCACCCACGGCTTCTGCGTGTGGCGCGGGCTGCTGGGCCGGCCGAGGTCGAGGGCCTGCGCCGGGAGGTGGATGACGCGCTGGCCGCGAACCACGCTCTCCCGGCCGCCCCGGTCTCCACGCCACCGACGCGGAGGGCTTGATGACGGGCGATCGCACACCGCTGAGCCGGGAACTGCTCGCCGAGCGTCTCCTGCCCGCCGCGCTGTGCGACCTCTTCGGGCTGGACGCGGCCGGTGCGGACGTCACCCCGGTCGGCCGCGGGGCGATGGGACGGATCTGGCGCCTGACAGCCGGCGGTGCGGCCTACGCCGTCAAGGAGCATCTGTGGGGCGTGGACGAGCGGGCCGTGGCCCGCGGCGCGGCGTTCCAGCAGGCGGCGGCCGCCGCCGGGGTGCGCTCCCCGCGTAACGTCCCCACTTCGGGCGGTGGGTTGGTGGGGCACCTGCCGGCGGCCCTGGGCGGCAGCGGCGTCCGCCTCCATGACTGGCAGGAGGGCCCGGCGGCCCGCCCGGACGAGGCGGGAACCCCGGAACGCCTGGGGGAGCTGCTGGCGCGCCTGCACGGACTGGCCCTGGCGGCGCCGGACCCGCCGGACCCCTGGTACGAGACCGTCGAGGAGGTGGACTGGGACCGCCTGGCGGGCGCCGCGGCGGCGCGCCGGCCGTGGCAGGAGCAGCTCGCGGCCTCGCTGCCCGGCCTGCGGCGGCTGGCGTCGCTGGTGACGCCCTCGGATCCGGACGACCGGATCACGTGTCACCTGGATGTCCAGTGCTCCAACGTGGTGGTCACGGATCGCGGCTGGGTCCTGCTGGACTGGGACGACACCGGCGCCGGGTGCGCCGACCGGGAGCTGGCCAGGGCCCTGCTGGGCTGGTTCACCGCCGGCGGTGTCGACGGGGCCGCGATCGGCAGGACGATGGCCGCGTACCGCGCGGCGGGCGGAACCGCGGTACTGGACCCGGACCGCTCGTTCGCCATGCAGGCCGCGATCTGCGTCAACTTCGTCGCCGCGCAGGCGCGGCTCGCGCTGGACGACACCTACGCCGAGCACCACGCCGACGCCGAGGAGCGCCTCATGAACGTGCTGACGGCCTTGCCGGATGTCGCGACCTACGACGAGGTGGTGCGCTTCGCGGCGACGGGTGGCGGCCGGTTCGGCGGGCGACGGTAAGGAGCACCGATCCACCGGCTTTCGGCCGGTGCGGGCGAGTACGTCCTCAGAGTGAGCGGTATCAGGGCCGGCGGATGCTCCCTCTGCACACCCGGACAACCGCACAGGCGGTTGCGGTGGCAGGGGGAGACGATGTTCTCAGCGGTCGAGTACGCCAAGCGTTACGAGACGGTGCCCGACAAGCAGACGGTCGAGCAGTTACAGAAATTCGTGGACGTCTCCGGGCTGAGTGGGGACGAGCAGTTCGTGGTGGCGTTGCTGAACGCCGTCTCGGCGCCCGACTTCCCTCTCGCGGCCACGATGCGGGAGATCCGCAAGGCGCTCGCGGAGGCCGCGGAGATCCGGGAGCTGGGGGACTGGTGGAAGGAGAAGCTCGACGCCTATGTCGCGAACATCGGCGAGGAGCCGTTCGAGATCGCGACGTTCCTGCGGGAGTGCATGAGCGGCGGGCTCTCGCTCGATCACAAGGACGCGGTGGCGGGGCAGACGCTGCTCCTGCCCACGCCGCTCCTCCTCGTCCGGCAGCCGGTCTTCGAGGAGCGGGCGAACGTGGCCGGCCTGCTGGGCGGCTACCGGTACCAGACGGACGTGATCGAGGTCGGCATGGGGCTGTTCGAGATGGCCGCCGGGCTGCGGACGGAGAAGGACTTCAGGGGCGCCTCCAAGCTGGGCATCCTGCAGTTCGCCACGAGCGACCGGGTCGCCACCTACGAGGGCGTGACGGTCAGCAACAGGTTCACCAACGCCTTGGACACCAGTGATCGGCCCTGGTACAAGGGCGTGCACGCGCCGATCGCCCCAGGCGCGCCGACGGCCGTGGCGCCCAACGACGCGCCGCGATGGGGTCTTCCGAAGGTCTGGGCCAAGGGGCAGAAGCTTCGTGGCATCACCATCAGGGACACCTTCGTCACCCACGCCGTCGTGGAGGTCGCGCAGAACAAGTTCCACAAGTTCTTCACCTGCGAATGGGCCTTCACGGTCGACTACGACGCCTCGGACCCCGGCGCCGCCAGGGCGAGCTACCAGGTGACGGGACAACGGTTCGAGAGCGGTGAGATCGCGCTGAGCGGCCAGGAGCCGCTGACGGGCGGCTATCGGGATCAGGTCACGACGTAGGCAAGCAGGGGAGCGCGCAGGTCGCTCGTGGCTCAACCGCCATGGATTCGGCCCCGAACGGTCAACGGCCGTTCGGGGCCGATTCGGTTGGGCTGCTCAGCCGGCCGGCCAACCCGTCCGGGCACGTCCGAGCCCGTCCGTGCCGGTCTGAGTGCGTCTGAGCTCGTCCCGGCCCCTGTTGGACACCGGGAGCGCGGGTCTTCACTGGCGGTGACGCGGCGATCGGCCGCACGGACGAAAGGACCTGTCGTGATCGACAACGAGCGCAACGAGCCGTACGAAACCCCACAGCTGATCGAGATCGGCGAGTTCGGGCAGCTGACCCGCGGCTACGGAATGCTCAACATGGACGGGATCTACTACTACCCGGGCTGAGGCCACCGTGCCCATCGAGTCCCGCAGGGCCCGGTGCGGGTCCGCACAGCCATCACATCCCAGGAGAAAGGCATCAGTCATGATCGGTAACGAACCGTACGAACCCCCGCGGATGCTCGACATCGGACAGTTCGAAGAGCTGACCTGCGGTTCGGCGGGACCGCACCTGGACGCGTGGTTCTACTTCGGGTGAGACGAGGAGTCCGGTGCGTAAGCTGAGCGGTGGGGAGTTCGCGGTGCTGCCCGACAGCGCCGCGGGCGAAGCCCTCACTGAGACGTTGCACGGCGCAGTCGTGCTGAGCTACGCGTCCGGCCGTCCCTGTCTGCTGGCCGCCTCGCCAGGCGAGATCGTCACGGCGGAGGTCGGCCACGCGCGGCTGGCGGTGATCGGCACGTGTCCGGTCACCGCCGGCCGGCTGCGGCGGACGGCGGCGCGGCTCGGGTGCCTGGCGGACACCGATGCGGTGGCCGCGGCCCTGCCCGGCAGTTTCCATCTGGTCGCCGTCGTGGGCGGGCAGGTCCGGGTGCAGGGCACCGCCTCCGGCATGCGGCGGGTGTACTACGCGCGGACCGGCGGGGCGGTGGTCGCGTCCGGCCGGGCGGCGCTGCTTGCCGCGCTGACCGGGGCGGCGGTGGACGAGCAGGCTCTGGCGATGCGGTTGCTGATGATGGTGCCGCCCGCGCTGGCCGAACCGCTGTGGGAAGGGGTCGCCATGGTGCCGCCCGGCGAGGCGGCCCACATCGACGCGGACGGGGTACGGCTGCGCTCCTGGTGGCGGGCGCCGGAGCCGGAGGTGCCGCTGGAGGAGGGCGCTCCCGTGGTGAGGGCGGCCCTTGAGGAGGCCGTGGCGGCCCGGATCGGCGAGGGCGCGGTGGTGGCCAGCGACCTGTCCGGCGGGCTGGACTCCACACCGGTCAGCTTCCTCGCCGCCGCGACGGCCGGGCAGCGGTCGGCGAAGCTGATCACGCTCGCGCTGGCCATCGACGATCCCGAACATGACGACCCGCGGTGGGCGGCCCGGGCGCGGGCGCACCTGCCCGGCGAGCATGAGGTGGCCCGGTCCGGCAACCTGCCCAGGTGGTTCGCCGGAGCGGCCGAGGTCGTTCCCGGGCTGGACGAGCCGACGCGGTGGCTGCGCGCGCTGGCCCGCGATCTGGCGAGTTCGGCGCTGCTGGCCGGGCGAGGAGCGGCCGTGCGCCTGACCGGGCACGGCGGTGACGAGGTCACCCTGCTGCCCGCCTGCTACCTGCACGACCTGGCTCGCCG
Source organism: Nonomuraea sp. GTA35 (assembly GCF_041950525.1). NCBI lineage: Bacteria > Bacillati > Actinomycetota > Actinomycetes > Streptosporangiales > Streptosporangiaceae > Nonomuraea > Nonomuraea sp. GTA35. The sequence goes on from NZ_JBGNUV010000011.1 coordinate 347,657, forward strand.
CCACCCTGCGGCGCTCTGGCCCCACCTGCGCGAGCAGCGGTCCCGAGCCCGCTGGCCGCTGTGGGCGAGCATCCGCGAGCTGGCCGACCGGCGTCCCTACGCCGCGTGGCTGGCCGATCAGGCGCGGACGCTCAGCGCGCCGCTGTCCCGTTTCCGGCCGGACTTCGGCTGGGAGCACCCGCTACGCCTGCCCGACTGGACGAGCGAGGCCGCCAAGGACGCGGTCCGCCGGCAGCTCGTCACGTGCTCGGCCGAGCCGTACTCTCCCCTGCGCGCCCAGCACCTGAGCCTGTCGAGCGTCCGTTCCATCGCCGCCTCCGTCGACGGCGCGCAGATCATGACGGGCCGCGTGGGCGCCACCGTACACGCCCCCTTCCTGGACGACCACGTCGTCGCCGCCTGCCTGGCCGTACGGCTGGACCAGCGGGCGGCGCCCGGCGCCTACAAGCCGCTCACCCGGGCCGCGATGCGCCCGGTCATGCCGGCCGAATGCCTCGAACGCACCACCAAGGGCGAGTTCTCGGCCGACATCTACCAGGGCCTGCGCCGCCACCGTGACCAGCTCCTGGCCCTGCTCGACGGTTCGCTGCTGGTGGAGCGCGGCCTGGCCGACGCCGCCGCCCTGCGGCGGGCCTGCGTACGCACCCCGGCGGAGGGCGGGCCGGGCGTGCTGGCGCTTGACGTCTTCATCGCCACCGAGAACTGGCTGCGAGCCCTGCTCGCCCACCCCGCACAGGAGGAGTCGTGCGTGTGAGCCTGCACCCCGGCGTCACTCTCACCCCGATCGACGAGGTCGCCGTGCTCCTGGACGAGCGCACCGGCCGCTACCGCCAGCTCAACGCCACCGCCACGCTCGTCCTGCGCAGCCTGCTGGCGGGACACGGCCCGGCCGGGGCCGCCCGCGAGCTCGTGCGAACCCATCCGGACGCGACGCCCACCGCCGAGGCGGACATCGCCGCGCTCGTCGAGCAGTTGCGTGCCGCGAACCTCATCGTCGAGACCGCCGACGGGGAGCAGGCGCGATGAGCGTGCCCATGGTGCCCGTCGACCGGCCCCGTCTCAGCCGGCACCGCCGTCTTCCGGCGCTGGCCGCGGTGGCCGTCGCGCACCTGATCGCCCGCCTGCCGCCGGGGCGGATCCGCGCGGTGCTGACGTTCGCCCGCCGCGGCGCCGTCCCGGCCACCGCCCTACAGGCCAGGGCCGCCCGGGACGCCGTCATCGCCGTCAGCCTCTCCTGCGCCGGGCAGGGCTGCCTGCCCCGCTCCATCGCCGCGGCCCTGCTGTGCCGCCTGCGCGGGACCTGGCCCACGTGGTGCGCCGGCGTACGCGTCCACCCGTTCGCCGCGCACGCCTGGATCGAGGCCGACGGTCGTCCCATCGGCGAGCCACCCGTTCACCACCATCGCACCATCGTCGTCGCCCCGGTCGGTGCCGAGGGGTGACGGCGTGATCCGCATCGCGTCGAGCGGGTGCCGGGGCCGATCGCTCCGGCCGCCGGCTCAGGCGACCCGGGACGAGCTCGCCGCCCAGGTGTTGCAAGCGCCAGGTTTGCCCGCCTTGTACCCCTTGTCGAGCCAGTAGCGGCGGTTCTCGGTCTTGCCCTGGAACCTGTTCTTCCAGAACTCCGGCACCTTGATGACGGGCTTCCAGTCCTTGACCTGGCGCCCCACCGCCTTGGCGGACACGCCGGAGAAGCAGTCGATCTGCAGGTAGTAGCGGCGGTTGTGCTCGTTCATGACCGCCTCGGACGCGCCGTTCTCCAGCGCCCACCACGCCCGCCCGATGCCGCTCTGCCCGGTCACCACCCCGCCCCACGTCCGCACGACGGACGTGAACACGGCCACGTCGTTCTTGGCCTTGATCCAGTCGTCGGCCAGCCGGACGCGGATCTGCGTGGCGCAGATCTCGGAGAAGGAGCCGGTCACGTCCATGCCGGTGGAGCAGGACTCCTTGTCGTCGGCGTCCTTGAACACCACCTTGACCGGGGAGAAGCCCTTGATGGCCGGCTTCCACGCCTTGTTCAGGCAGCCGACGAGGGTGGTGACGTACTTCCTGGTGGAGGCGCTGCTCGTGCCCTTGTTCAGCTTGCAGGCCACCTTGGGCAGCTTGGCCGCCTTGTAGAGGGCGTTGTGGGTCAGGTCGGGAGCGCCCTTGACCGGTTCGGCGAGCGCAGGGGCGGAGAGGAGGGCCAGGCCCATGGCCGCGCCGGCGGATAAACGCATGATCATAGAGCGGGATCCTAGGGGGTGACAGGGGATGCGGCGCTATCGGAGCGCGTTGTGCAACTGGACGCGGGAGGTGGCGCCCAGCTTGGCGTAGATCTTCGCCAGGTGCGCGCCCACCGTGCGGTGCGAGATGTAGAGGCGCTTGCCGATCTCCCTGTTCGTCAGCCCCTCGGCGGCCATCTGCGCGATCTGCAGCTCCTGCGCGGTGAGGAGCTCGCTGGTGGCGGCCTGCCGTTCGCTGCTGCGCTCGCCGGCGGCGCGCAGCTCCCGCCGGGCCCGCTCGCCCCACGGGGACGTGCCGAGGGCGTCGAAGGTGTCCCGGGCCGCGCGCAGGTGCTGCCGGGACTCCGCGGCGCGGCGCTGCCGGCGCAGCCACTCGCCGTAGGCCAGCTCGGTGCGTGCCCGCATGAAGGGCCGCCGCGTCAGGTCCGCGGCGAGCGCCGCGCGGAACAGGTCCTCGGCCTCGTCCTGCCCCGCGAGCACCGCCCTGGCCAGCCGCAGCCCGTCGTGCAGGGACGGTGACGTCGTGGTCCGCGCCGCCGCCTCCATCCGGGCGAGCACGCCGGCCGCGTCGCCGGGACGCTCGCCACGCCGGGCCGCGTCGGCGAGATCGGCGACCGTGTGGCAGCTCAGGGCGAGCTGGTACGCCGGATCGGTGACGTCGTGCATGCGCAGGAGCCGGGCGAGCGCCTGCGGGTAGTCGCCCGCGCCGAGCGCCGCGAGTGCCCGCGCGTGCTGGGCCGTGGCGAGCACGTTGCGGGCGCTGACCCGGGTGCCGAGCCGTTCCGCCTCGGCCGCCAGCTCGTCGGCCTGGTCGAACAGGCCGCGCAGCGCGGCGATCTTCGCCTGCGTGGCGAGGACGAGGCCGAGCAGGAACGGCTGGCCGGTCTCCTCCGCCAGCCTGCCCGCCTCCTCGGCCGCGGGCAGCGCCACCGTGAGGTCGGCGAGCTGCGCCGCCGCCCACGCCTGCGCCGCGAGCGCGCGGGCCAGCAGTTGCAGGCGGCCCTGCTCGCGCAGGCCGGCCAGCGACGCGGCGGACTGCGCGATGGCCACGTCGAAGGTGCCGACGAGCACCGCGACGCTGCCCACCAGCCGCGCCGTCCGCGGGTCGGGGACGGACCGCGCGAGCAGCCGCTGCGAGCGCTCGATGACCACCGCTCCGCGGGCGACGGGGGCCGCGTAACCGAGGATGGCGATCAGCCGCGCGTCCAGCGGATCGAGCGGGAGCCGCTCGGCCACCTCGACGATCCGGTTCCTGGCAGGCATGCCGGGCTCGGTCCAGAAGCAGCGCAGCGCGGCGCTCCAGAGGATCCGCACCGCGAGGTCGATGTCCCCGTCGGAGGCGACGGACTCGGCGAGGTCCGCGAGCGCCGAGGCGTCCATGCTCCCGCCGCGCAGGCCGTCGTCGAACGCGGCCCTGATCCAGGCCAGGCGCGCCCGCCGTTCCCGTGACAGCTCCAGCTTCCCCGCCTGGTCGAGAAGCCGGTCGACGATCTCCGGGTGGCCGAGCTCGACCGCGCCGTCCGCGGCGCGCAGCAGCCGGTCGGCCCGCCGGTCCGGATCCACGCTCAGCCGCGCGGCCTGCTCCAGAGCGGCGACGACCGCGGCGCCGCTGCCACGGCGCTGTGCCCGGGCCGCGACCGCCTCCAGCGCGGTCGCGATCTCCTCGTCCGGCCGGTCGCTGGCGGCCGCGAGGTGCCACGTCCTCCGGTCCGGCCGGTCGGCCAGCACTCCGGCCAGGGTCCGGTGGATGTCGCGGCGCCGCGCGGCACCCGCGGCCTGGTGGACGGCGGAGCGGATGAGCGGGTGGTGGAACGCCGTCCGGCTCTCGTCGTCGCTGAGGAGGCGGGCCTCGACGGCGGGCGCGAGGTCGGCGGCCGTGACGGGCAGGCCCGTGAGCGCGCGCGTGGCGGCCAGCGCCTCGTGCGGGTCCGCGCTGTCGTTGAGCGCGGCGACCTCCAGCACGGCCCGCGTGGCCTCCGGGAGCGCGGCGAACCGCCGCGTGAACGCCTCCTCCAGCCTGGCCGTGAGCGGCAGCCACGGCCCGGTGAGGACGGCGGTGTCGCCGGTGCCGTCCACCGCGGCGGGCAGCTCGATCAGCGCCAGCGGGTTGCCCCGCGCCTCGGCGAGCAGCCGCCCGCGCACGGCGGCGGGCAGGTCGCCCGCGTGGGCGTCGAGCAGCGCGGCGGCGTCCTGCTCGGACAGCGGCGGGACGACCAGATCCGGCAGTCCAGCCCCGTCCAGCGGCGTCGCCATGCCGGTGCGGGCCGAGGCGAGCAGCAGGATCGGCTCGGACTCCAACCGCCGGCCGAGGAAGGCCAGCACCCCCGCGGTGGACGGGTCGAGCCAGTGCGCGTCCTCCACGATCAGCACGACCGGGCCGGCCTCGGCGGTCTCGGCGAGCAGGTTCAGCACGGCGAGGGCGACGAGATAGCCTTCCGGCGCGCTCGCCTCGACGATGCCGAGCGCCGCCCGCAGCGCCCTGCGCTGGCTGGGCGGCAGCACGTCGAACTGGTCGCGCACCGGCCGCAGGAGCTGGTGCAGCCCGGCGTACGGCAGGTGCGCCTCGGCCTCCACGCCGGCCGTGGTCAGGACGCGCAGGCCGGCCCCGCGCGCGGCCGCGGCGGCCTGCCTGAGCAGGGCCGACTTGCCGATGCCCGGCTCGCCCCGCAGCAGCAGTGACGCGCCGCCCTCGCCCACCGCGGCGATCAGCCCGTTGAGCCGGCCGATCTCCCGGTCCCGTCCGATGAGTCCCACGCTGCACAGGCTAACGACCCGCTCTGACCTCCTCTGATGCGGCCGGGCAGCCGCGCGATGGTCACATGACCGATGCGGCGCGGGCCGTGCGGCTCGTAGCGTCACTCTGATGACCGGCCGCTCGGGCATTCGGCATGGCCCGAGCAGGCGGAGAGGGAGGAACGCGATGCCCGCGACAACCGGCAGGACCACCGCGCCGGACGGTCTCGTGACGCCCCCTGCGGGTGCCGGCGGCAGGCCGCAGGAGCGCGGACGGGAAGCAGGCACGCGGCTCTACGGCCGCGACCCCGAGCTGCGGCTGCTGTCGGACCTGACCTCCCGCGGCCTGGCCGGGGCAGGGGGCGCCCTGCTGCTGCGCGGCGAGGCGGGCATCGGGAAGACCGCCCTGCTCGGCGCGGCCAGGGACGCCGCCGTCAGGCAGGGCGCCCGCGCCCTGTCGGCGGTCGGCGTGCAGTCGGAGGCGTCGGTCCCCTTCGCCGGGCTGCACCAGCTCCTCCGGCCGGTCCTCGACCGGGCCCCGGCCCTGATCCCCCGGCAGCGGCAGGCGCTGCTCGCGGCGTTCGGGATGGCCGAGGGCGTGGCGCCTGAGCTGTTCTCGGTCGGGCTGGCGTCGCTGGAGCTGATCAGCGGCCTGGCCGAGACGGCGCCGGTCGTCCTGGTCGTCGACGACGCCCAGTGGGTCGACGGGCCGAGCGGCGAGGTCCTGGCCTTCGTCGCCAGACGGCTGGACACCGAGCGGGCGGTCATGCTGCTCGCGGTGCGCGACGGGCACGACACCGTGCTGAACGACGCGGGCCTGCCCGAGCTGGCGCTGGCGCAGCTCGACGACGACGCGGCGGGCGCGCTGCTCGCCGCGCGCGCCCCGGGGCTCGCCCAGGCCGTCCGCGATCGGCTGCTGGCCGAGGCCGCCGGCAACCCGCTGGCGCTGGCCGAGCTGCCCGCGGCGCTGAGCGGGGACGGCGTCAGGCAGGCGTCGGCGCCGTGGCTGCCGATCACCCGCCGCCTGGAGCGCACGTTCCTCTCCCGCGCCGCCGGCCTGCCGGCCGCGGCCAGGACCATCCTGCTGATCGCCGCCGCCGACGACGAGGGCGACCTCGCCGAGATCCTCAGGGCCGCGGAGCTTCTGGACGGCACACCCCTCTCGGTCGGCTCGCTGGAGCCCGCCGTCCAGGCCCGGCTGATCGAGCTGGACGGCTACGACGTGCGTTTCCGCCACCCCCTCATCCGCTCCGCCCTCTACCAGGCCGCCACCCCGTCCAGGCGGCTGGCCGCGCACGCCGCGCTGGCGGCGGCGCTGGACGGCCACCAGGAACGCCGGGCCTGGCACCGCGCGGCCGCATCCCCCGGCCCTGACGACGACGCCGCGCTCGAGCTCGAGGCGGCCGCGCGCAAGGCACTCGCCAGGGGAGCGCCGCGCGCCGCCGCCGTGGCCCTGCGCCGGGCGGCGCAGCTGAGCGCCGCGGACGGGAGCCGGGGCCGCCTCCTGCTGCGTGCCGCGGAGATCGACTTCGAGCTCGGCGACGCGGCCGCCGCACGCCGGAAACTCGCCGAGGCCAGGTCGGCGAGGCTCGCGGAAGGGGAACGGCTCCGCCTCATCCTGTGGACGGAGGCCCTCAACGAGGAGAGCTGGTACAGCCCGGAGCGGGTGCGCGTCTTCGCCGACGTGGCGGACCAGCTCGCCGGCAGCGAGAGCGACGGCGCCGCGCTGGCGCTCAGGGCGTTGTGGCCGCTGTCCATCGGCTGCTGGTACGGCAACCCCGCCCAGGAGACCCGCGACCTCGTGGTCAAGACGGCGCGGCGCCTCGGGAGGGGCGACGGCGACCCCATGGTGCTGTCCATCGCCGCCTGCGCGGACCCGGTGAAGGAGGCGGCGTGGGTCCTCGGCGAGATGCCGGAGGTCGTCCCCGAGTCCGTCGCCGACCCCGCCGAGCAGCACGCGCTGGGCGCCTCGCTGACCGCCATCTGGGCCTTCGACCTCTCCTGGCCGTTCCTGTGCGCGTCCGTGGACGGCCTGCGCCGGCAGGGCCGGCTCGGGCTGCTCGGCGAGGCCCTCGCCTCCCAGGCGTGGGCGGCCGTCCACCTCGGCAAGCACCGGCTGGCGGAGAGCGCGGCGGACGAGGCCGCCCGGCTGTCGCGCGACACCGGACGGCCGCGCTGGGCGCTGGTGGCCGACCTGGCCCTGGCGACGCTGGCCAGCGAGCGCGGCGACCAGGAGCGCGCCAACGAGCTCATCCGGACGACGGAGGCGGAGCTGCTCTCGGTCGGCGCCCAGTCGATCCTCGGCTTCGCCCAGTTCGCCCGGGGGCGGCACGCCCTGGTCAACAACCAGCACGGCGACGCGTTCGAGCAGTTCGCCCGGGTCCTGGACCCGTCCGACGTGGCCTACCACCCGTACGTGGGCTACCTGGGGATCGCGGACCTGATCGAGGCGGCGGTCCGCACCGGGCGGGACGAGGAGGCGGAACGCCACCTCGCCGCGCTCGACGCCGTGGCGAAGCGGACGACCTCCCCGTTCCTGCGGGCCATGGCCGCCTACGCCCGCCCGCTCGTCGCCCCCGACGACGCGGCCGAGCCCCTCTACCAGCAGGCTCTGGACAGCGGGCTGTCGCGCTGGCCGTTGCACCGGGCGCGGCTCCTGCTGGCCTACGGCCGGTGGTTGCGGCGCCGGCGCCGCCTGCTGGAGTCCCGCCCGCCGCTGCGGGCCGCGATGGAGAGCTTCGACGCGCTCGGCATCGCGGCGTTCAGCGAGGACGCGCGGGCCGAGCTGCGCGCCGCGGGCGAGGCGGTCGGCCGGCCGGCGCCCGACACGCTGGACCGGCTCACCCCGCAGGAACTGCAGATCGCCAGGCTGGCCGCGAGCGGGATGACCAACCGGGAGATCGGCACGCAGCTCTTCCTGTCCCACCGGACCGTCGGCTTCCACCTCTCCCGGATCTTCCCGAAGCTCGGCATCACCTCCCGGGGCCAGCTCCGCCTGGCGGATCTCGGCGGCGACTGAGGCGCGCTAACCGGACGCGGCACCGGTGCCGAGGGCGGGCAGCAGCCGCAGGGCGTTGCTGGTCGTCAGCGCCCGCCAGGTGGTGCCGGGCGGTTGCGGCGCCTCGTCGATGGACGCGACCTGCGCGGCGGTGCCGGCGGGCGGCGTCCAGCAGTAGTCGCTGCCGTAGAGGATCCGCCGGCTGCCGAACGCGCTCACCAGGGCGGGAACCTGGTGGGGGAACGGCGTGCCCGCCAGGTCCCACCAGAGCCCCGCGAGCTGCTGCTGGACCGCCGGGACGTCGGGGCGGCCGTCCTGGAGTCCTTGGCCGTCCCTGCCCAGGAAGACGGTGCGGAAGAGCTCCATGCGGTCGGCGAGCAGCGGCAGGCTGCCGCCGCCGTGGGTGAAGATCCACCGGATCCGGGGCCAGCGGGTGAGGACCCCGTTGAACACCAGGTCGGCGGCGGCGCGCGCGGAATCGAAGACGAACTCCATCATCGGGCGCGGCCGCCGCGGGACCGGGTCGTGGCACGGCGACGTGGGATGCACGAACACGACCGCGCCGCGGCGGTCGAGCTCCGCCCACAGCGGCGCGAACCGGGCGGCGCCGAGATAGGCGCCGCCGGCGTTGCTCAGCACGGCCAGCCCGTGGCTGCCGAGCTCGTCGAGGGCGCGCGCGGCTTCGGCCAGGGCACCCTCGACATCCGGCAGGGGCAGGGAGGCGAAGTGCCCGAACCGTCCCGGGTGCCGGCGTGCCACCCGCGCGCCGGCGTCGTTGACCTCCCGGCAGAGCGCGCGGGCGGCCCGGTCGTCGCCGAAGTGCACGCCGGGCGAGGAGATCGACAGGATCGAGGTGGCCACGCCCCACTCGTCCATCAGTTCCAGGTGGGTCGCGGCGTCCCAGCGCGGCCAGCCGGGCATGCCGTCGGGCTGGAGGTGACCTGCCGCCCTGGCGGCGGCCACGTAGCCGTCCGTCACGAAGTGGGCGTGCACGTCGACGAGGCCCTCGGCAGGGGTCCGTTCGCTCACGATCGTTCTCTTTCCTTCTCTGGCCGCCGGCGGCGCGGGGCGGGCCCCCGAGGCGGTCCCGCGCCGCCGCGTGGCCTGCGGTCAGCGGGTGGAGAACCCGCCGTTGAGGAAGACGGTCTGGCCGTTGAGCCACCAGCCGTCGGTGAGCAGGAAACGCACCCACGGCACGACGTGCTCGACCTTCGTGAGCTCCCCGTGAGGCGTCTGCGTCCTGGAGTACTCGGCCTCGCCCGGCGCGGCCGCGTCCCAGAAGAACGACGTGTCCATCGGGCCGGGAGCCAGGTTGTTGACCGAGACGCGGCGGCCCGCCAGCTCCTTGGACAGCGCCCGGGTGAAGTGCTCCACGGGGGCCTTGCTGCCCGCGTACACCGAGTACCGGCCGGTGTAGGCGGCCAGCAGGGACGACACGAAGGTGAGGATCCGGCCGCCGTCCTCGATCCGCTTGGCAGTCTCGGCCATGACGAAGAACGCGGCCTTGGCGTTGACCGCGAAATGCGCGTCGTACTCGTCCTCGCCGACCTCGGTCATCGGGTTGCCCCTGGCGAGGCCCGCCGTGTTCACCGTGGCGTACAGGGCGCCGTGACGCTCGACGACCGCGTCGAGCACCCGGCGGATCTCGGCCACCGAGGTCAGGTCGGCCTCTATCGCGAACGCGTCCGCGCCCGCCGCGACGCACGCGGCCACGGTGTCCTCGGCCAGGCCCTTGTCGGCGCGGCGGTGGTAGTGCACGGCGAGGCTCGCCCCGGCGGCGGCGAGGTCACGTGAGATCGCCCCTCCGAGGTTCTTCGCGCCGCCGGTGACCAGGACGGTCTTGCCCCTCAGCGTGTTGTCGGGCATGGGATGTGTCCTTTCCTGCGTGTCGATCGGGGACCGCGGCCATCGTGGTCCGGCCGGTGCCGCGCCTTCTTCCGTCACCTGACCTGTCCGCCCGCAGGTCGGGTGACGGCCCTGGGCGCCGCGCCGCTGACCGGTAACCGGCCAGGTCATCTGGCAGAAGAGGGCTCGAAGCCGCCGGGAACACGATGGACGCGTTCCGAGCGAGGACCGTCCCGCCGCGGCGGGCGGCGCAGAAAGGCGACCCATGAACGATCAACAGCAGGGCAACCCGGCGGCAGGCGACCGGGTGGCGGTGGTGACGGGCGGATCAGGCGGCATCGGCCAGGCCGTGTGCCGGCGCCTGGCCGACGACGGGTACGCCGTCGTGATCGGCTACGCCGGCCGGCCGGCGGAGGCCGAGGCACTGGCCAAGACGATCATCGACGGGGGCGGGCGCGCCGTGGCCGCCCGCGCCGACGTCGGGGACGAGGACGAGGTCGCCGCGCTGTTCGGGACGGCCGTGTCGGCCTTCGGCGGCGTCGACGTCGTGGTCAACACGGCCGGCATCATGGTGCTCGCACCGGTCGCCGAGCTCGACCTCGCGGTCCTGGACCGCATGCACCGCATCAACATCCGCGGCACCTTCGTCGTCGGCCGGGAGGCGGCCCGCCGGGTCAGGTCCGGCGGCGCGATCATCAACTTCTCCTCGTCGATGGTGAAGATCGCCCTGCCCTCCTACGCGGCCTACGCCGCCAGCAAGGGCGCGGTGGACGCGCTGACGCTGATCCTGGCCAGGGAGCTGCGCGGCCGGGACATCACCGTCAACGCGGTGGCCCCAGGGCCGACCGCCACCCCGCTGTTCCTCGACGGCAAGGACCAGGCGTCGATCGATCGCCTGGCCGGGATGGCGCCCCTGGAGCGCCTCGGCGTCCCCGCCGACATCGCCGAGGTCGTGGCGTTCCTGGCCGGGCCGGCCCGCTGGGTCAACGGCCAGGTGCTGTACGCCAACGGCGGCGTCGTCTGACGCCCGCCGACGCAATCCGACGAGACATCACAGGAGCAGGAAGATGACGTCCAAGAAGATCATCATTGTCAGCGGCGCCTCCAGCGGCTTCGGCGCCATGACCGTCCGCGGCCTGGCCGACGCCGGCCATGTCGTCTACGCCGGCATGCGCGACATCACCGGCCGCAACACCGCCGCGGCGCGCGAGGCCGCCGAGTACTCGCGGGCCCACGGGGTGGACCTGCGGCCCATCGAGATGGACGTGTCCAGCCAGGAGTCCGTCGACGCCGCCGTGGCCGCCGTCGTGACCGAGCACGGCCGGATCGACGTCGTGGTGCACAACGCCGGGCACATGGTCCTCGGGCCGCTGGAGGCGTTCACGCCCGAGCAGCTCGCCAGCGTCTACGACACCAACGCCGTCTCCACGCAGCGGCTCAACCGTGCGGTGCTGCCGCACCTGCGCGGGCAGCGGGACGGGCTGGTGGTCTGGGTGGGCTCCAGCAGCACGAGGGGCGGCACCCCGCCGTACCTGGGCCCGTACTTCGCGGCCAAGGCCGCCGAGGACTCCCTCGCCGTCTCGTACGCGGCCGAGCTGGCCCGGTTCGGCATCGACACCGTCATCGTCGTCCCCGGTTCGTTCACCACCGGCACCAACCACTTCGCCAACGCCGGCCACCCGGCCGGCCACGACGTGGCGGCGGCCTACGAGGAGCTCTACGGCGACCTGATGGCCCAGGTCGCGGCCAAGCTCGCCGACCTGGCCCCGGCGGACGCCGACCCGTCGGAGGTGGCCCGCGTCATCGTCCGGGTGGTCGGCACCCCGAAGGGGCGGCGGCCGTTCCGGGTGCACATCGACCCCGCCGACGACGGCGCCGAGACCGTCAACCGGGTCGGCGACCTGGTCCGGCGCGAGTTCTACCGGCGGGTCGAGCTGGAGGACCTGCTCGGCCCCGCTCTCTCCTAGGAGGACCTGCTCATGTCTCACCATCTCGACACGCCGCTCGCGGCGCAGAACGGCCAGCTGTTCATCGACGACCTGTACGTGTTCGCCGGGCCGGGCAGCACGGTGTTCGTCATGGACGTCAACTCCGACATCACCGGCGTCTACGCACGCCCCGGCTTCCACCCCGAGGCGCGCTACGAGTTCAAGGTGCACCTCGACGGCGCCGCCTTCGAGGACCTGACCTACCGGATCTCCTTCGGCGCGCCGGACCGGGACGGGCGGCAGGCGCTGCGCCTGCACGAGCTGACCGGCGCCGCCGCGCGGGAGGACACGGCCCCCGGGGAGCCGGTGCTGGAGGGCAGGACCGGGGAACCGTGCGCCGCCAACGGCATCCGGTTGTGGGCGGGGCGGGCCGCCGACCCGTTCTACATCGACCTGTCGTTGCTGGCCCTCGTGAACGGCGCCGTCGCCGGGGGCACCGTCCCCGACCTGGCCGCCTGGAACCCGCAGGACGCGCAGAACAGCTTCGCCGGCACGACCGTGGAGTCCATCGTGCTGGAGGTGCCGCACTCCCATCCGCTCCTGCGCCCGGGCGCGCGGACCGGGGTGTGGTGCGCGACCAAGCTCGCCACCGACGCCGGCGGCTGGCGCCAGATCAACCGGGCCGGGTACCCGATGATGTGGCCGATCTTCTGGCCGGGCGACACGGACTTCACCAACCCGGCCAACACCCGGCACCCGTCGCAGGACTTCCCCGCCGACGGCGAGCACCTCGCCGGGCTCGTCGCCGCCGTCGCCGCCGGAGCCACCGGCGACCCCGGAGGCTACGGCCGGACCGTGGCCAGGGAGCTGTTCCCCGACGTCCTGCCGTACGTGGTCGGCACGCCCGCGACGTTCGGCTTCGCCGCGCGGAACGGCCGGCCGCCGGCCGACAACGCGCCCGAGGTCATGCTGTCCCTCGTCACCGGCACCGCCGTGCCCTCGGGCCTCACGCCGGCCGTCGCCGCGGGGCAGCGCGCCGGCGCCTTCCCCTACGTCATCCCGGCCTGAACCGAAGCCGTCCGCGCCCCCTGCTGCCGCCACCAGTTCTGCCGCGCCTTCGGCTGCCGAGGCACGGATGCTACGAGGAAGGAGGTCGTCCACCCCGGGGAAAGCGGCCGCGATCGTCGCCGCTTTCCCTTCTGGGGGGTGGCAGGATGCTCTGCCGTTGACGCCAGCGATGAGCCGTTCGTGACGGTCAGCCGGCCAAGAGCATGATCAGCGCCTGTCGCCACGGGCTACCCCGCTCCCGGGGCTCCAGCTCGGCGGGTCGCGCAGGCGCATGCCGGCACGGACCGGGGGCAGTTCGGTCGTGATCTTCCTTGTTGATCGGCAACGAAGACGGCGTTCCATCCGTTATCGCCGCGAATGTGCGCGATCATCTCGTTACAATGCCGACTCCGCTGAAGGATGGGGGTCCGCATGGCGCTGGAGATCAGGTTCCTCGGCCCGTGGCAGGTGCTGGCCGCTGACGAACCGGTCCGGCTCGCCGGGCAACGACGCATCGGTGTGCTGGCCAGACTCGCCCTGAACGCCGGGAAGGTCGTACTCGCCGAGCGGATCCTCACCGACATCTGGGAAGACAGCTCCACGGCGACCCCGGCCAAACAACTCCACATCGTGATCTCCAAACTACGCCGAACCCTCGGAACCCATGCCACCGAAGAGATCATCCAGACCGTGCCCGGCGGCTACCGGCTCGCGCTCGAACCGGACCACATCGACGCGCACCTGTTCCTGCGCCTGGCCGAACGCGCCCGCGTCGGCCAGAGGCAGGGGGCCGCGGCCACCGCGGACACCCTGTTCCGCGCAGCCCTGCAGCTGTGGCGAGGCGAGCCGCTGGCCGAACTGACCGCCCCCTGGGCGCGCATCGAGGCCACCCGCCTGGAAGAAGAGCACTTGGCCGTCCTGGAGGACCACGCCGATCTCCGCCTCGCCGCAGGGGACCACCACGCGGTGGCCGCCGACCTGGCCGTGCACGTGCGTGCCCACCCGCTGCGCGAACGCCCCGCCGCCCAGCTCATCCTCGCCCTGTACCGCGCCGGTCGCCCATCCGAGGCGCTCGCCGCCTACCAGGACACCCGCCGGGTGATGATCGCCGAACTCGGCATCGAACCCGGCGCCGAACTACGCAGCCTGCACCAGGCCGTCCTGGTCAAGGACCCCGTCCTCGACCTGACCTCCCCGGCCCAGCAGGTCACGGTCAGCAAGCCGTACCTGCCGGCCGAACTGCCCGCCGACACCGACGCCTTCACCGCCCGTACCGCCGAGATCGACCGCCTGCGCACCGCGCTCGCCCCCGCCGGCAACCCTGCTCACAGCCCCGCCGGCAGCCCCGCTCACGGGCCCGCCATCACCGTGATCGACGGACCCGGCGGCATCGGCAAATCCGCCCTGGCCATTCACGTCGCCCACGCCATGGCCGCCCGGTTCACCGACGGCGTCCTCTACATCGACCTGCACGGCGCCACCGAAGGCCTCCGGCCGCTGACGCCGCTCGAGGCGCTCGGCCGGCTCCTGCGCTCGCTCGGGCTGGACGGCCCCGCCATACCGGCCACGGTCGGCGAGGCCGCGGCCCGCTACCGGTCCTTGACGTCGGCGCGGAACGTGCTGATCATCCTCGACAACGCCCTCGACACCCGCCAGATCCGCCCGCTCATTCCCGCCGGGCCGAGGTGTGCGGTCGTCATCACGAGCCGGCAGGCCCTCACCTCGATCGACGGGGCGAGCCACCTGAACCTGCCCGGGCTCGACCCGTCCGAATCCACCGCGCTGCTGGCCAGAATCGCCGGCCCCGGCCGGGTCCACGCCGAGCCCGAGGCCGCCGGGCGGATCGTCCGGCTCTGCGGGGGACTGCCCCTCGCCCTGCGCATCGCGGCGGCGCGTCTGGCCGCCCGCCCCGACTGGACACTGTCCTACCTCGCCGACAGGCTCGCCGACGCCACCCGCCGCCTGGACACGCTGGAGCACGCCGACCTGGCCGTACGCGCCGGCATCGCGGTCAGCCACCGCCACCTGAGCGAAGAGCCGAGCGGCCAGGACGCCGCGCACGTCCTGCCGCTCCTCGGCCTGCTCGACACGCCGACCCACACCCCGGCCGCCACGGCGGCGCTGGCCGACTGGCCCGAGGCACGAGCGGAGGCGGCTCTCGAACGGCTCCTCGACGCCCGGCTGCTGGAATCCGCGGGGCACGGCCGGTATCGCTTTCACGATCTGATCCGCTTGTACGCCCGCGAGCTGCCCACGGCGGGGCGTGCGGCCGCACTCCGCCGCGGGCTTCACCACTACCTGGCCACGGCCAACACCGCTACCGGACTCGTGCACGTCCGGCTCGAGGAGCCCGCCTACGCGGCCGAGCGGCCCGGTGTCGCGCTCGCCGACGCGCGGGAGGCCGGCGAATGGACCGAGGCCGAGCGTGACAACCTGCTGGCCGTGGCCCGCCAGGCCACCGACCCGGGCACCACCGTCGGGCTGGCGATCGGTCTGCACTGGCCGTTCAACTACCGCGGCTGGGTCACGCAACTGGCCGACGTCCATCGCAACGCGGCCGAGGTGGCCGCGCGGTGCGGCGACTGGGCCGGGCAGGCGCAGGCGGAGAGCTTCCTGGGCTGGATCCTTCGCGACCAGGGACGCTACGAGCAGGCGATCGGCCACCTGGAACGAGCCGTGGCGTGCTGGGACAAGACCGCCCTGCCGCATCGGAAGATGAGCTCCTTGAACAAGCTCGGCGTCGTCCACACCATGATCGGGCAGCTCGACCTGGCCGTCGAGAACCTGGCACGCGCCCTGGACCTCGCCGAGAAGGCCGAAGATCGTTACGCCCGGGGCGCCGTCCTCAACAACCGGGTGCACGTGCTCTACCGGCAGGGTCGGTTCGAGGAGGCCATCGAGCAGGCCCAGGCGGCCGTCGTGGCATGGGACGGCGTCGGCATCCTGTACGGGGAGGGGGTGTCCCGCGCGACCTTGGCCCGCGCCTTCATGCACGCCGGCCGTCTCACCGAGGCGGCCGACATCTACCAGGTGGCGCTGACGCTCATGCGCGAAGCCGGCTACCGCGCCGGCTACGCCGTGACCGCCTGGTGGTCCGCCCAGACCCAACACGCCCTGGGGCGGCACGCCGAAGCTCGACAGGACTGGCGCAACTGCTTCGAAACCCTCCTGGAGTCGCGCCTCCTGACCCAGGAGGACGTGGACGGACTACTCAGGCAGTCCGTTCCGGACATGCCGGGACCGATCAGGAACATGCTGTAGGACCAGTCATGGGGGAGTGTTCTGCTCGGGCGCGCCGCCCAGCACGTGACGGCGTCGTCACGGCTCAGGTCTCGATGCCGTGCCGGAGCATCTGCCAGATCCGCTCGGCGGCCTCCGTGCGCTCGGTCTGATCGGGAAGCTCGGCGAGAAGCAGGGCCAGCATGCCGATGGCGAGAAGCAGATCGTGGGTCGTCACCTCCGCCCGCACGCGGCCCGCGCGCTGGGCTTCGGCGAGCCCGCCCTCCAGCAGTCGCTGCACGCGTTCGCGCAGCTCGATGATGCGCGGGTCGGGCTGCGGGGGCATGGTGACCAGGCGGACGAACGTGGTCGAGGCGATGGCCTGCTCGGTGACCAGGGCCAGCACCTCGTCGAGGGTGGTGCCGGGCTTGGCGGCCAGCGCCTCCAGCTCGCCGATGCTGTCTTCGAAGACGGCCAGGGCGAGGCTGAGGCGGTCGGGGAAGTGGCGGTAGAGGCTGCCCTGCCCGACCCCGGCCGCCCGCGCGACGTCGGTGAGCGAGGTGTCGTATCCGGAGGCGGCGAAGGCGTCGCGTGCCGCCGCGATCAACGCGGCCCGGTTGTGCGCTGCGGCTTTCGGGCCTCGGTTGGGTCGACGGGCGGCAGTCACAACGGTTAGGGTACCAACCGGACGTATGAGTCCGGTTGTCTGAGGCTCCGTGCGCCCGGCAAGGCAGGCGTCTGGATGCGGCGCGCGCGTGTGCCGTGAAACGTCACCGATGTCCTCCTGTCACGCCCCGATCGAAAGGACACCCCTTGACCATGACCTTCGACGACCGCGTCGCCCTCGTCACGGGCGCCGGCTCCGGCATCGGCAGGGCGATGGCCGTGGCCTTCGCCAAGGCGGGCGCCCGCGTGGTGGTCTGCGACATCGATGCCGACAGCGCCGGACGCACCGCCTCCGACCTCGGCGGCGCCGCCGTCGCCGCCACCGCCGACATCGGGGACGAGGCCTCGGTCGCCGCGCTGGTCGAGACGGCGATCGGCACGTACGGGCGGATCGACGTGCTGTGCAACAACGCCGGGATCATGGACACCATGGCCCTGCCCGCCGACATCCCCGTCGAGCAGTGGGAGCGTGTCCTGCGGATCAACCTGACCGGCACGTTCCTGGTCACTCACGCGGTCCTGCCGCACATGCTGCGCCAGGGCGGCGGCGCGATCGTCAACACCGCCTCCGAGGCGGGCATCCGCGGCGGCGCGGCAGGGGCCGCCTACACCGCCTCCAAGCACGGCGTCGTCGGCCTGACCAAGAGCGTGGCCTGGGCCTACGCCAAGGACGGCATCCGCTGCAACGCCATCCTGCCCGGCCCCACCATGACCAACATCGCCAACGGCGCGTCCTTCGACCCGACCGGCTCGGCGCGCCTCGGCCCCGTGCTCGCCCTCGGCGAGCGCCTCGCCCAGCCCGAGCAGATGGCCGACGCCGCCCTCTACCTCGCCTCCGACGCGGCCTCGTTCGTCAACGGCGCGATCGTCCCGGTCGACGGCGGCTGGTCAGCGGCCTGAGAAACGGTCAGCTGCCCGAGAAACGGTCAGCGGCCTGAGAAGACGCCGGGGCCGGTTCAGCGCCTGCCCCGGCGTGGCACAGGCCGGGAGCTCTCCTCGTCGATGAAGGTCGTCTCGATGAGAGAGCACCATCGCAACCCCCCTATGGAAGGCGTATGGTCCGACGATCGGTCACCGGTAGGTGCCGGTCGGTAGATGTGGTCACCCTCGAAATTCCGTAGCGAGAGGATCACATCGATGAGGCGTGGCAAGACTGCCGGCCTGGCCGCCGGGGTGGCCTGCGCGATGCTGGCATTCGGCGTACCGGCACCCGCTGCCGCCGAGCCGGTCAAGCTGGGGGACGTCCAGCAGGCGATCAGTGGCCTGGCGAGGATCGATGGCGTGGTGGGGGCCATCGGTGAGGTGTACGTCGACGGCAAGCGGATGGGCAGGGGGACGGCGGGCTCGCGCCTGCTCGGCGGCAAGGGCGGGCGTATCCCCTCGGGTTCGCGTTACCGCATCGCGTCCCAGACCAAGCTGATGGAGGCCGTGGTCGTTCTGCAACTGGTCGGGGAGGGCAAGCTCAGCCTGGACGACAAGCTCGGTGACGTCCTGCCCGGGGTGTATGGGGACGGGGCCGAGAAGATCGCCGTGCGGGATCTGATCCGGCACACCTCCGGCATCCCCGACTTCGCCGAGAGCGGGAAGTTCGACGTCTTCGACTTCACCACCGCCTACAAGCCGATCGACCTGGTGCGGGCCGCACGTGCTCTGCCGCAGGGTGAGCTCGGGAAGTACCGCTACTCCACCACCAACTACGTGCTCCTCGGCATGATCATCGAGAAGGTGACCGGCCACGACCGGGCCGCCGAGTTCCAGCGGCGCCTGTTCGCCCCGCTCGGCATGAAGCACACCTATCTGGCCACCAAGGTGTCCGACCGGATCAGGGGCCCGCACGGGCACGGCTACCACCCCGACGCCCAGGGCAGGCCGCGCGACGTCGACCGGCTCAACGCCACCAGCGCCCCCGAAGGGGCCATCTCCACCGCGCACGACGTCAGCGCCTTCTACCGCGCGCTCAGCCACGGCAAGCTGGTTCCCGAGGACCTGCAGCGACAGCTGCCACGGCCGTTCCCCAACCTGTGCGGCGGGACGGTCTCCTCGGCCTCCGGCGGCCTGCCCGGCATCAGCTCCACCACCTTCTCCTCGACCGACGGCCGGATCCAGTTCGCGATCGCCGCCACCTTGAAGATCGACAACGAGAAGGCGATGGCCGTCGGCGACGCCACCACCAAGGCCGCCGAAGCCGTGCTCTGCCCCGGCCGATGACCGGAGCCCTCCGGCGGCCACGCCTCACGCGGCCCGCCGGTGGCCTTGGCGAATCTCCCCTCTGCCCCGACCAGGAAAGAAGCGTTGTCGTGAAACGTTGGACCAGGGTGCGCCTCGGCGTGCTGAGCTGCGCGATGCTGGGCGCTGCCCTACCGGGCACCGCCACGGCCGACCAGGCCGATCCGGCCGTCGACTGGAAGGCCTGCCCGTCCTACTCCGATGCGGCGATCGCCGGCATGGGCTATCCCCAGGAGCAGGCAGCGGCGTTCCGCACCCTGCTGGAGCGGCTGGAATGCGGGACCGTGAGCGTCCCGCTGGACTACGGCGACCCTGACGGCCGGCAGATCACCATCGCGGTCACCCGGCTGGCCGCCACGCACCAGGAGCACCGGCTCGGCGCGCTCGCGGTCGCCCCGGGCGGGCCGGGCCAGCCCGGCTACCTCGACCCGCTCCGGGTCACGCTCAACAACCAGGAGAGCGCGAGGCTGAACGAGCGGTTCGACCTCATCGGCTTCGACCCCCGCGGCGTGAACTACAGCACCAAGGTCGACTGCGCGGGCTCGGGCCAGATCGGCGGCAGCGCCGGGCCGCTGACGAAGGCGGCGGCCAAGCGGAACTACGACGCCGAGGCCGCCGGCAACAGGGCCTGCGGGCGGGCCGATCCCGCCTTCCTCGGCCGGCTCACCACCGTGAACGTGGCCCGCGACCTCAACGCGGTGCGGGCCGCGCTGGGCGAGCCGAAGCTCAACCTGCTCGGCGTGTCCTACGGCACCTGGCTCGGCGCGGTCTACCGCAGCCTCTTCCCCGACCGGACCGGCCGCGTCTTCCTCGACAGCGTGGCCGGCCCGGGCAACAGCCTGGCCAAGCACGAGGAGACACGCGTGCGGGCCCGAGTGGCCGCAGGCGGGCAGGGCGCTCGCCGAGTTGCGGGATGCGAGCGGCAGCACCGCGCCGCCCGCCGTCAAGCAGCTCTTCGGCGCCCGGCAGCCCGCGCCCGTCCCCGGCGCGACGGAGTGGGTCAACATGACGATGAACCGCGCGGTCAAGTGCAACGAGGACCACAGCCGGCTCAGCTTCTCCGCCGCCTGGAAGGCCTACCAGAAGCTGCTCAAGAGCAATCCGGTGACCGGCCGGGCCTCCTACTTCGGCGCCGGCTGCGCGGGCTGGCCGCTGCCGGCACAGACGACCCGGCTGCGCCACGGCGAGGGGTCGCTGGTCCTGGCCGGGCACCGTTACGAGTTCATGTCCGCCTACGAGTACGCCGCCCGGATGCAGGCCGAGATCGGCGGCAGGATCTACACCGTCGACGACGACGCGCACTCCTCAGCCCTGCGCGAATGCGCCGCCGACCTGGTCGCCTACTTCACCACCGGCCGCATCGACCCGGGCTGCCCCGGCGCCAGGGTGCCGACGCCGTGATCCGCCACGCCTACGTCGCGGCGGCCCGGACGCCGAGGACGACGAGCGCGGCCCCGGCCACCCTGCCGACCGCACGCTTGAAGCGGGCCTGGCGAACGAGGTGTGCCCCTTGGTGGATGAGGGCCGTCCAGGTCAGCAGCCACACCGCCATCAGCAGGGCGTGGGCGGTGGCCAGGGTGAGGATCTGCCCGCCGACGGGACGGCCGGAGAGGACGAACTGCGGGACCAGGGTCAGGTAGATGGAGGCGGCCCTCGGGTTGAGCACGTTCGCGAGCAGGGACTGGGTGTAGACGGAGCCGGTCCGTTTCGGCTGGTCCGTGAGCGTGGGAGACGGGGGCAGGGTGGCGGAGCGCCAGGTCCACAGGCCCAGGCCGACGAGGTAGGCCGCGCCGAGGAGTTTGACGGCGGTGAAGGCCTGGCTGGAGTGCATGACCAGTGCCGACAGGCCGGCGGCGGCCAGGGTCGCGTGCGCGTACAGGCCGGTGACCGTACCCAGGAGGACCGGGAGAGCCTGGCGGCGGCCGCCGGCCGTGACGTGCTGGATCAGCAGGGTCAGGCTGGCGCCGGGAGTGGCGATGATGGGCAGGATCGCCAGCAGGAACGCGGCGACCCCGTACGGGTGGATCATGCCGGGAGCACGACGCGGTAGTGCGTGGTGAGGCGGCGGTCGCCGTCCAGGACGTGGAAGGCGAGGCCGGGCGGTTGCTCGCGGTCGGCGGGCTGGTCGCCCTCCCACGGCAGGCGCAGGGTCCAGGTGACGGCCGGTCCGACGATCAGGGGGCGGCCGGCGAACGTGGAGGCGGCGGCGGTGTGCGCGTGGCCGGTGAGCACCGCCACGACCTGAGGATGGGCGTGGAGCAGCGCGGCGAGGGCGTCAGGCTCTCGCAGCCGCCCGGAGTCGGGCAGCGGGTGGTGGAGCTCGACGGGCGGCTGGTGGAAGGCGATCAGGGCGGGCGTCTCCGGGGCGAGCCCGTCGAGGGTGGTGTGCATCCAGGCGAGGGTTCCGGGGTCCAGGCGGCCCTCGTCGTGGCCGGGGATGGTGGAGTCGCACATCAGGATGGCGGTGCCGGCGATGTGGTGGACCTGGTTGATGGGGTCGGTGCCGGGTGGCCGGCGCAGCAGTGCCTTGCGGTAGGCGGAGCGGATGTCGTGGTTGCCGGGGCAGGTGAGCACGGGGAAGGGTGCGGCCAGGATTCCGGCGGCCTGCTCGTACTCGGCCTCCTCGCCGTGGTCGGCGATGTCGCCGGTGACCAGCAGGGCGTCGACGGGGCGGGGCAGCGCGCGCAGGTGGTCCATGACCTGGGTGGCGCGCCGGGTCGCCCGGTCGGTGCCGGTTCGCGCAGGCGGTCAGCCCGGCACCGCCGAGCAGGGCCGACGCCGGCCGGCTGATGCCCGCCGAGCAGGCGCTGGCGCGGCTCAACGCGGCGGCCGCCCGCGAGGCGATCGTCCCGCAGCTCGACTGGCCGGCCGGCGGGACGCCGTGGGCGGGGGTGCTGTCGGCCGAGCGCGACGCGAACGTCCGGCTGGTCGCGGCGCTGGCGCGGGCCGCCATCGACTTCCTGAGCGGGCCCCGGCGGGAGCGGTTGCGGGCCTGCAACGCGCCGCGTTGCGTGCGCTACTTCGTGCAGAGCCACGGGCGGCAGGAGTGGTGCAAGCCGTCATGCGGCAACCGCGCCCGGGCGGCACGCCACTACCAGCGTCACAGCGCCACGGCCGCGCACGACCTGTCCGGATCCTCACAACCGCTGTGAGCCGATCGGCCGGGCGCCGAGCAGCAGCGGCTCGCGGGAGGCCGGACGGCCGAGCGGGTCCCTGGCCGGAGCGGCCGCCACGACCCCGGCAGCACGCTCCGGCTCATTCCCGCGCAGCGGGAGCCATGGAGATGTTCCAGAAGTCGGCGTAGCGGCCGCCGTGGCCGAGCAGTTCGTCATGGCTGCCTTCCTCCACGATCCGCCCGCCGTCGAGGAAGATGACGCGGTCGGCGCGGTGGACGGTACGCATGCGATGGGCCACCATCACCACCGTCCGGCCGGCCATCAGGCGCTCGATGCCCTCG
Organism: Nonomuraea sp. GTA35; assembly: GCF_041950525.1. NCBI lineage: Bacteria > Bacillati > Actinomycetota > Actinomycetes > Streptosporangiales > Streptosporangiaceae > Nonomuraea > Nonomuraea sp. GTA35. The sequence continues at coordinate 370,004 of NZ_JBGNUV010000011.1, forward strand.
TGGACGGCCGCCTCGTTGACCGGGTCCAGCGCCGAGGTCACCTCGTCGAGCAGCACGATGGGAGCGTTCTTCAGCAGCGCCCGCGCGATCGAGACCCGCTGGCGCTCACCACCGGACAGCAGCGCGCCGCCCTCGCCGACGTTCGCCGCCCATCCGCCGGGCAGGCGCTCGATCACCTCGTCCAGCCGTGCCGCGGCAGCCGCGGCCCGTACGTCGGCCTCGTCGGCGTGGGGACGGCCCAGGCGCACGTTCTCCTCGATGGTGCCGTCGAAGAGGTAGACGTCCTGGAAGACGATGGCGATCCGCGCCATCAACGCCTCGGTGCTGATCGCGCGCACGTCCACGCCTCCCACGCGCACCGCGCCGGCGTCCACGTCGTAGAAGCGCGCCAGCAGCTGCAGCAGCGTGCTCTTGCCCGCCCCGGACGGCCCGACGACCGCCAGCCGCTGTCCCTCCGGGACGGTGAACGACACCTCGTCGAACACCGTGCGCTCGCCGTGCCGGAAGGTGACGGTGTCGAACTCCAGGCCGTGGTGCGCCGGCTGGATCGGCTCGCGAGGTTCCCGCAGCGGCTCGGTGCGCAGCACCGTCTCGAGCCTGGCCAGCTCCGCACGCGCGCCGCGGAGCTTGCCGCCGATGTCCGACAGCGACAGCAGCGGGTCGGCGCAGCGGGCGGCCAGCACCAGGATCGCCAGGATCTCCGCCGCGCTGATGTCCCCGCCGAGCGCGAGGTGGGCGCCCAGGACCAGGAGCCCGGTGAAGACCGCCTGCACGGTGAGCGTCAGCCCCACGGCGCCGGGCAGCGTCGCCAGCACGGTACGGCGGGAGGCGCGCTGGACGTCCAGCAGCGAGTCGTCGAGCAGCTGGAAGCGTTCGCCGGTCCGGCCGCCGGCTCGCAGCACCGGCTGGGCCTGGAGGAATTCGATGACGCGCCCGCCGGCCTCCTGGTCGCGCTCGTGACGCTCGGCGTCGGCGGCGGCCGTCGCGCGTGCCGTCCAGGCCTGGATCGCCGCCACGACGGGTGCGGCGAGCAACGCGGCCAGCCCCATCCGCCAGTTGAAGGCGGTCATCACGGCCACGATGGTCAGCGGCGTGACCAGTGCGGAGATGAACGGTGCCAGCAGATGCGCGGCCACGCCCATGGCTTGCAGGAGGCCGCGGCCGGCCAGGACGGACACCTCGCCGATACGACCGGCGTCGTACCAGCCGAGGGGGAGGCGGGCCAGGTGCTCGCCGAGCCGGTGATACATGCCGCGCAACATGGTGGTCCCGACCCGCATGCCGGACAAGTCGCTGATGTAGCGCAGCACGGCGTAGAGGACGACCGCGGCCCCGAACGCGACCAGCCAGGGCACGGCGTCCGCGGGCGTGCTGCCGAGCAGCGCCCGCAGCACCGGGACCAGCAGCGCGTAGGACAGACCTTCGACCACCGCGGTGATCGTCATCAGGATCACGGTGCGGCGCATCGCCCGGGCGTACTCGTCTCCGAGCACGCGCAGCAACATTCGGATCATCGGGGCTCGTCTCCTCGCAGTACGCCACCGTGGGTCTCGGTCTCGGCGGATCGGTGGGATCGCCAGAACTCGGCGAACCTTCCGCCTTGTGTCAGCAGGTCGGCGGGCCTGCCGCGTTCGACGATCGCCCCGTCCTCCAGCACCACGACGGTGTCGGCGTCGGCGACCGTCTCCAGCCGGTGGGCGATGACGACGATCGTGCGGTCGCGGCTCAGCGTCGCCAGGGCCCGGCGGACCGCCTGTTCGGTCTGCGGGTCGGCGAAGGAGGTCGCCTCGTCCAGCACCAGAACGGGCGCGTCGGCCAGCAGCGCGCGGGCGATCGAGATCCGCTGCGCCTCGCCTCCGGACAGCTTGGCCTCCTCACCGAGCACCGTGTCGTATCCGCGTGGCAGCTGGAGGATGCGGTCGTGGATGCCGGCCAGCCGGGCAGCGCGGACCACGTCGTCGCGGCCGGCTCGCGGCACGGCCAGCGCGATGTTGTCGGCGACCGAGGCGCGCAGCAGACGGACGTCCTGGAAGACGAAGGACACCTGCCGATACAGCTCCCGGCTGCCGATCTCGCGCAGATCGACGCCGCCGAGAAGGACCGAGCCGTGGGTGGGGTCGAAGAACCGCGGCAGCAGCTGGACCAGCGTGGACTTGCCGCTTCCCGACGGCCCGACGATCGCGGTGACCGTCCCCGGCTCCAGCACCAGGTCGATGCCGCGCAGCACCTCGTGCTCGGCCCCGTGATCGACCTCGTAGGCGAAGCGGACGTCACGCAGTTCCACCCGGTGCCCCTGCGGCGGACGCGGGCGGGCGGGCTCGGGCAGCGGCCGGACCGCGAGCACGTCCTTGATCCGGCCGACCGCGCGTCCGGCGCTCTGCAGATCGTCGAAGCCGTGGCCGAGCGCCGCCACCGGAGCGGTCAGTCCCAGCCCGAGCAGCAGGAACGGCAGCAGATCCGCCGGGGCCAGGCCACCGGACGTGATCAGCGCCGCGCCACCGGCCAGCACGGTGAGCAGCACGAACGGCGGCGACAGCGCCAGCTGCATCCCGGCGGCGATCACGGACATGCCGCGCACCCAGCGGGAGAAGATGCTGACGAAGTCGTCGGCGGCCGTCAGGAACGAGCGGTGGGCGCGCTCGCCTCCGCCGAACGCCTTGACCACCGAGATGCCCTGCACGAACTCGACGACCGAGCTGGAGATCCGTCCCATGGCCGCGTCGTAGTCCTGCTGCTCGCGCGTCCTGGCGGGCAGCATCAGCAGCGGGACCAGCGCCATCGCCAGCACCACCGGGATCAGCGTGATCAGCGTGAGCCGCCAGTCGACGGTGAACAAGTAGATCAGCGACACCAGCGGCACCACGAACGCGGCGACGAGCTCGCCGGGCGCGTGGGCGATGAACGGGTGCACGGCGCTCACGTCCTCGCCCACCACCTTGGCCAGCTCGCCGGTGCGGCGCCGGGAGAACCAGCCGATCGGGACGCGTCCCAGCGACGCGGCCAGCTGCCGGCGGAACGTCAGTTGCACCCGGCTGTCGAGAACATGCCCGATGCCCGACGACGCGGCGGTGAACAGCAGCCGGACGAGCAGGCCGGCCGCACCCGCGATCACCGTGGTCCGGACGTGCGCGTGGTCGATCGGGCCGGGCGACAGCAGGGTACGGCCCAGCTCGACGACCGCCAGCAGCGGCGCCAGACCCGCGAGCGCCCCGACGACCTGCAGGATCACCACGGCCGCGAAACTCCGCACGTGAGGGCGCAGCAGCCGTGTCATGCTCTGCCCCGCCGCGGGATCGGCATCCGGCTGCTCGATCGTCTGAGCGAGGTCGGTGGTCGTGGTCATCGTTCTCCGGTCTTCGTCGATCTCGTCACGACCCGGCCCGTGGCCGGACCGATGGCAGGTGAGGGGGCGGTGGATGAAGGGGCAGGATGCGAGCGGGCCGGCGTGGGCTTCCAGGCTCCGGTCCGCATCTCCAGGCGGCGGCCTCGCGGCAGGGTGACGGCCATGATGGTGCTGGGGATGTCCAGCTCGATGCGGTGCCACCGCCCGCGCGGGACGATGGCGGCGGTTCCGGCCGTCAGCCTGATCTCTTCCTCCTGCTGCCCCGGCTGCTCGGGGCGGAGGTAGAGGCGGATCTTCCCGATGAGGCAGGAGATGATCTCCTCGGCCTCGGGATGGATCTCCCAGTGGTCGGCGTGGACGTCGGCGCCGGTCTTCGCGTGGAAGGCCGTCAGCTGCCAGCCGTCCTGGCCGGAGTCCGTGAATCTTCTCCCGGCGTGGATCTCGCCGCCCTGGCGCAGGTGGATGGATGACTCGAAGAGATCGATCGGGGTGACGGTCATGCCGCGACGACCTTCCTGCGATGAGTTTCAGCCGTCGGGTCGGGATCGCCTGCGACCCGTGGAAGGTGCCGGGCCGCGCTCGCCCCTGGAGCCTGTCGTGCGCATGCTGGACATCGTGGCGTCCAGCTCTCCGTGGTCCCGTCGGGAATGGTCATGAGCCCAACTGTCGCCGCTGGTGCGCGCCGGTGGATTGGACAAATGTTCCCCTCGCTCGGCTCCCCTAGCATGGGAGCATGCGGTCCACTGTGCGCGAACGTGACGATGCCCTGGTGTGGGACGCCGCATCGTCAGTGCGGCGCAGCAGGGTGACGGGTGTCACCATGGCCGGCTTCCGTGACCGGGGCACGGATCCGGAGGGTCACCGGCTGATTCCGCACCCGGCCGTGACGCTGGCTCTGGACGTGGGGGCCGGCCCGCCCGTCGTCGAGGACGTCGCCGGTCGGCGGCACCAGGGGAGTCTTGTCGCCGGGCTCGGGCTCGGCGGCGCGATGTGGGTGCGAGGCCAGGACATCGCTTGTGTTCAGGTGCGCCTGTCGCCCGTGGTCGCCCGCGCGATTCTGGGCGTCGGCCCGGCCGAGCTGGACGGCCGCGTGGTGACGCTGGACGACCTGTGGGGCAGGCAGGCGTCACGGATCAGCGAGCGACTGGGCGAGGTCTCCTCCTGGCAGGATCGCTTCGCGCTGATCGAGGCGTTGCTCGCCCGTCGGCGCGAGGCGGGGGCGCCGGTCGAGCCTGAGGTGGCCTGGGCCTGGCACCGGATCGTGGCCGGCCGCGGCCTGGTCCGGGTGGAGCTGCTGGCGGCCGAGCTCGGCTGGAGCCGCAAGCGCCTGTGGCGGCGATTCCACGCGCAGATCGGCCTGCCGCCCAAGCGCGCCGCGAAGCTGGTCCGCTTCGACCATGCCGTCCACCGCCTGGCCGCGGGGCATGACGCGGCCGGGGTCGCGGCGGACGGCGGCTACGCCGACCAGTCCCACCTGCATCGGGACGTCATGGAGTTCGCCGGGGTGACCCCCGCGGCCGTGGCCCACGAGCCTTTTCTGGCGGTTGACGACGTCGCCTGGCCCAGCCACGGAACACCCGGCCGGCCCGGCGCCGCCGATCGAGCGCACGTGGCGTGACCGCCCCGGACTTCGGTCCGGCCCTCGTTCTCCAAGTGATCAGCGACAATATGATCATGACGCGTGGCACTGTGAAGTTCTTCAAGGCCGAAAAGGGGTGGGGAGCGATTTCCTCTCCTGCGCTCCCGGCCGATCGTGATGCGTTCGTGCACTTCAGCGATATCGTGGGGAGCGGATACCGGGTTCTGGAGGCAGGCGAGGAGGTCGAGTTCGACCTCGTCGAACGCTCGCAGGACAGCTTCGACTACGTGGCCGAGAACGTCCGCAGACTGTGATGCACCAGGCCGTGCAGGAGATCGTCCCAGAAGTGACACATGCCTGTCTGGCCGGAAGAGGCCACCCGGACGGGCGGGCCGGGTCCACCGTTCGGGCGCACCATCACGTCATGCAGCCAAACCGGGACGAGTTCCTCGCCCAGAGGACGAAAGAACTACGCCAGGAGATCGAGCGCATCCAGCAGGTCGCGCAGGAGTTGCTCACCGCGCAGGAGTCACACGATGCGCTCGCCGACCAGGCGGACGCCGTTCAGACATCCGCCGACACGGGCAATCCGATGATCCTCGGCGTGCTGAACGCCGCCAACGCCCCGACGACGCTCTCCAGCACCGCGTCGTCCGCCCTGAACGTCGCCACGACCGCCCCGAGCGCATGGGCGGTGACGGGACAGGGCCCCGGCGCCGGCGTCGCGGGCTTCGCGACCGCCCCAGGCGCCTTCGCCGGCGTGTACGCGGTCAGCACATACGGAGCCGGATGCTGGTCCTTCAGCAACCAGGGCAGCGGCGTCCACGCGTACAGCGCGAACGGCACGGGCGTGACCGCCCAGGGCGTCAACGGCCCCGGCCTGCTGGCCACGAGCCAGAACGGCACCGCGATCCTGGCCTCCACCAGCAGTAACAGCGGGGCAGGCGTGGTGGCTGACAACGCCTCCGGGTCGGAATCAGGATTCGCCGTCATCGCGCTCGGGCAGTCGGGCGTGGGTCTTTACGCGTCGGGCACGAGGGCCTCGATCCAGCTTCGTCCCACCGCCACGAACGGCCCGCCTGCCTCGGGGTTCCACGAGACCGGGGAGATCATGCTGGACGCCCAGGTCGATCTCTACCTCTGCAAGGCGAGCGGCACGCCAGGGACGTGGAGCCGCATCGGGTGACCGTCCGCGAGCGGGCGGGCTCCCGAGTCTCCGCACACGCCCCATGCGCCCAACGCGTTCCCCGCGACGACCCGCCCTGCCCCTGGCGCGCCTGCGCGGACCGTGCCTTGGGTGGGCGGGCACTCGCGGAGCGCGCGTCGTAGGCCCGCTGCCGGGCGCCGATGTCGTCGGCGTGTTCGACCGCCCAGGTGTAGAGGTGCGAGAACGGCTCGCGCAGCGACTCGCCGAGTGGCGTCCGCGAGTACTCCACCCCCACGGGCGAGCTCGGCAGATCGCTCCGGCCTGAAGGCGCGTGCGTCGGCGCCGCCGCCACCGGTCAACAGCCGTCCGGCAGTGACGAGGCCGGGCGGAGGTGATGCTCCGCCCGGCCTGTGTCATCGGGCGAGCGGCGTCAATGCGATCTTGTCCACGTCGGGGGCGTACCTGGAGCGGAGCAGGATGTCGGGGAAGGTGTCGGAGATGTAGGTGCCGCCGTCGAAGTTCGGCAGCTCTTGGGAGCCGAAGGTGACGGTGTTGGCTCCCTTCCTGAGCTGGATCGGGATGGTCTGCTCCCAGAAGTTGCCGGCGTGGAAGGTGTGCGGGAACCAGGCCCGCCGGGGCTGGGCGCCGTTGACGGAGATCTCGGCGTGGCGGGCCAGCGGGTCCGGGTTGTAGTGGGACGCGGGGGACTGCTCGGGGTTGGAGTAGCGGACGGTCATGGCGTAGGTGCCCGGCCCGGGGGCGGTGACGTCGAAGGTGAGGGTGTTGGCGTTGCCCGGCTTGCCGCCGATGTCGGTGACCGCCTTGCCGCCGCCGGCCAGCGGGTGCGTGGTGACCTCGGCGGTGCCGGCGAGGCGGGCGGACTCGGCCTCGTACCAGGTGGGCTTGAGCGTGCCGTCGGTGTCGGCGACGCGGAGGCGGTCCAGGCGTAGCGTGCCGGACTGGCCGGTGAGGGTGATCTTGTTGATGCCGCCGGACAGGAACGCCTTGACCTTGGTGCCGGCGTTGACGCCGGTGAGGCGGTGGCCGTTGACGTCGAGCCAGGCCCGGCCGCCGCCGAGGGTGTCGAGGCTGAGGGTGGATTCGCCGTCGCCGGGGGAGTAGACCCAGAAGGTCGCGCTCTGGTCCTTGCCGATGGCGGTGTGCCCCGGGCCGGAGACCTTCTTGCGGGTGTAGTCGGTGCGGGCGCCGTCGAGGGTGGCGTACTCGGCCTCGTAGATCGTCTCGGCCGCCGCCGGGTTGGCGAGGGAGAGGTCGATCTTGTCGATGATGGCGTCGCCCTCGGTGGCGCGGGTGCCGTCGAGGCTGCGCGCGGCCAGGGTGAGCACGTGGTCGCCCTTGGTCAGCGTGACCTTCGTGTCGGCGTGGTCCCAGACCACCCACTTGTAGCCCAGGGGCAGGTGCAGCTCCTGCTCGGCGCCGCCGTCCACGCGGAGGAAGACGTTGGTGGGACCCTGTTCGCGGACGGCGTCGGAGGTGTTGAGGGAGTTGGCGAAGACCGACAGGTCGTAGGCGCCGTCCCGCGGCACGGAGACCTTGAAGTCGAGTGCCAGGGTCGAGCCGGTGCGCAGGCCGCCGACGTTGTAGCCGCCCGAGGTGTAGAACTTGGCGACGTCCGAGGGTGAGCCCTCGGGGCCGTTGCGGTGGTAGGGCGCGCCGGTGTGGCTCGCGTCCTCGGCCTCGTACGTGCCCCGCCACAGCTTGGTCGCCTGGGCGGGGGAGGTCGCGTCCTCACCCGGCGTGAGGATGATCTGGTACGCCGACGCCTCCTTGAGGCGGGGCAGGGCGTCGCCGAAGGCGAAGGTCACGGAGCCGTCCCGCACCGGCCGGTCCAGCTCGGCGAGGACCTCGGGCTGGGCGGAGTCGCCGAGCTGCCCGGTCCACGGGATCTCCTGGACCAGTGCGTGCACGGTGGTGCCGAACAGCTCGGTGTCGATGTTGTCGAACCGGACGCCGGCCTTGCCCGCCGCGCCGCCGAACAGGGCGCGGGCCTGCGCCTTGGCCCTGTCGAGGGTGGCGACGCCCTGGAGGGTGTAGCTGACGTCCGGGCGCGGCGGGGTGACCTTGACCGTGCTGCCGCTCAGCTGGCCGTAGGCGTTGAGCAGCCACCACTGGCCGTTGCCGCGGCTCGCCTGCACGGCGGAGTCGGACAGGTTGCCGTCGATGTTCCAGTACGCGATGTCGGCGTCCACCTTCGACTCCTCGATGGCCGAGATCCACTGGATCATCTGGCCGGGAACCGAGGTGTGGTAGTTGTAGGCGTACTCGTTGAGGTTGATCGGCAGCCGCCGGTCGCCGAGGACGGCGCGCTCCCAGCCGCGGTACTTGGCCACGTTCGTACGGATGCGCGCCGGGTCGCCGAGCTCGTGCCAGGTGATGACGTCGGGGACGGTCCTGCTCGCGGCCGTGTGCCGCAGGAAGCCCTCCACCTGCGCGTACAGCACGCTCGTGTTGGGGCCCGCGATGCGGGCGTCCGGCATCTTGCCCTTGATGAGCGCGTAGATCTCGTCCCAGGCCTTGAAGTAGTGCTGCGGGTCGCTGAGCCAGCTGATCCGGTTGTAGCTCCACTGGCCGGTGCCGAACATGTTGCCTTCGGGTTCGTTGAACGGAACGAAGACGATGTTGTCCTGATATTTCGGGTCGAGCTTGAGGACCTGGTCGACCTGCTTGGCGATCTTGGCCTTGAAGTCGTCCAGCCGGGCCTCGGGGGTGTCGCCGGGCCACTGGTAGGGGAAGCCGCGGTAGATGTCGGTCATGTAGATGTACACGTCGCCGCCCGTGGCGTCGGCCAGCGGCTTGACCACCTCCAGGGCGTCGGCGCCCGGGTGCTGGGGGCCGTCCTGCGCCTTGGTGGAGACGGTGCGCAGGTTGATGCCTTCGAGGAGGTTGCGGTTCGGGACGCCTTCGCCGTAGACGCCGTACAGGGTGCCGGACGCGCCGCCGTGGAAGAGACCGGTCTCGGTGCCGAGGTCGATGGAGAGGTCGTTGCCGATCACCTTGATCGTGGCCTGGACGGCGGTGCCGTGCGCGGTGCCCTTGACGGTGAACTGCCCGGGCTGGGCGTACCGGCCGGGATCGACGGCGTCCCAGGTGATGGGCACGCGGCGGCGGATGCCGTCGGAGAACTGCGCCTGGGCGGTCCCCGGCAGGTCCGGCGCGATCTCGGGGTACGTCGTGACCTCGAAGGTGGTCTGCTCGACCGCGGTGATCGTGGCCAGGTGCTCGCCGGCCAGGCCCGCGACCTGCTCGGTGGTCATGGCGGCGTCGTACACGCGGAAGTCGTCCAGGTCGCCGGCCAGGAACGGGTGCCCGCCCCAGAACGGCTTGCCCAGGAAGCCGGAGGTGGTGTTGCCGTCGGCGTGCATGACCGCGGCCAGGTCGAGCTGGGCGGTGGTGCTGCCGATGGCGGCGCCGTTGGCGTAGTAGGTAATGGTCTTGCCGTCGATCGTGGTGACGAGGTTGACCCACCGGCCGGTCGGCAGCTTCTGGGCGCCGGGCACGCCCACCTCGGAGTTGCCGTTGACCGGCTTGATGGAGGAGCGGGTGGTGGCCTCGCCGGCGTAGGACGGGGTGACGAAGGTGGCGGTGCCGGCGTCCTTGCCGAGGTTGTAGACCCATTGGAAGTCGGGCCCGCCCGACCAGTTGAGCCAGGTCGAGATCGTCATGGCGTGGCGGTCGCGGAACAGGCCGTTGGGGATGGACACGTAGGGGGCGGTGGCGGAGCCGGTCGGGCCGCCGGGCAGGGACAGCGCCTGGGTGCCGTCCGCGCCGGTGGCCGTGCCGGTGGAGGCGGGGTTGACCAGGGTGCCGTCGAGCCCGGAGGAGGAGCGGTCGGTGACGGTGCCGCCGGACAGGTCGCCTTCGAAGTCGTAGTGCAGGACGAGGTTCGGGACGGCCGCGGCGCCGGCCGGTAAGGCGGCTGCCGGGACGGCGGTCAGTGCGAGGGCGGAGGCGAGGGCGGCGTGCCGCAGGCGTACGCGGGCCCGCCGGGACCAGGGTTGAGACATGCGCGTTCCCGTTCAGGGAGGGGGGACGAATCCGGTCGAATCGATTCGACTGGACGATAAGCGTCCCGTCGGGTGGCGGTCAAGAGCCGGAAACCTCCGCGACACGCCCCCGAGAGGTCGTCAGGCGCGGGGGCGGGCGGGGCCGGTCGTGCTGCGGAGCGAGACGGGCGGCGCGAGCAGGAGATGGCGGTGCGGGGTGGCGGGGTCGGCGATGCGCTGGATCAGCAGCTCCACGGCGCGGGCCCCCATCTCGTCGGCCGGGACGTCGGCGGCGGTGAGCGGCGGATGCACGCTCTCGGCCCAGTGCTGGGCCGCCACGCCGGCGATGGAGAAGTCACCGGGCACGCTCAGCCCCGCCTCGGCCAGCCCCCGGTACAGGCCGGCGACGGCGGCCTCGTTGATGGTGGCGACGGCGGTCAGCTCCGGGTGCTCGGCGAGGAGCTGCTGGAGGCAGGTCTGCCCGGCCTGGGCGTCGTCGGCGCAGCAGACCCGCACGCCCCGCAGGCCGCGCTCGGCCACGGCGCGGTCGAAGCCGGCCTGCGCGCGGTGGCCGGGGCCGTACCCGGCCGCGACCAGTTCGGCGTTGCGGTTGACCAGCGCCAGGTGCCGGTGACCGAGGTCGGCCAGGTGGTGCACGCACTTGGCGATGAGCGTCTCGTAGTCGACGTCCACCCAGGACATCTCCTCCGGGCGGCGGGTGCGGCCGATGCCCACGAACGGCACGCCGCTGTGCAGCAGCCGGGCGACCCGGTCGTCCTCCAGCCGGATCTCCATCAGGATGACGCCGTCCACGCGCCGGCCGCTGACCACCCGTTCGAAGGAGCGGTCGTGCTCCCCGCCCGATGGCGACAGCAGGACGTCCAGGTCGGCGCGGGCGGCGGCGTCGACCACGCTGGCCACGAAACCGAGCTGCATGTCGGTCAGGCGCTGGCTGGCCGGTGGTATGACCAGGCCGATCGTGCGGGTGCGGCCCTCCTTCAGCGCCCTGGCCGAGGCGTTGGGCCGGTAGTCCAGCTCGTCGATGACCGCCTGGATGCGGCGTTTGGTCTCCTCCGACACCGGGCGCTTGCCGGTGAGCGCGTAGGAGACCGTGCTGCGCGACACGCCCGCCCGCTTGGCGATCTCTCCGATGTTCACCGTGCTCCTCGTCCGAACCTGCCGGTCGCGGACCATCGTATGTCGAATCGGTTCTGGCCGTGGTACGCAGGCCTGTCCCGGGCCGGCGACCTGCCTTCTCGCGCGCGTTCGGCGCAACATCTCCGCATCCTTGCGCTCCTGCTCATTGACGCGGGCGGGGGAGCGGGCCTATGTTCGGGCGAACCGATTCGACGAATCGATTCGACTTCGTCTCGAAACAGCCGCGTAACGCCTGTCAGCGGAGGTCAGCTCAATGAGATCAGCGGCAAGGAGCCGGCGTGCGGCCGGCGCGAGTCTGGCGGTCGTGGCCGCAGTGGGCGGGCTGGTGGCCTGCTCGTCGACGTCCGGTGGCAGTGACGCCGGCACCGCGAGCGCCGGGCAGGCCGCGGGCGGCGGAACCTACACGATCTGGGACCCGTACCCGCAGTACGACAAGAGCTCGGAGTGGGTCAAGCTGCTGGACAAGTGCGGCACCGACGCCGGGGTCAAGGTCGAGCGCACCGGCTACGACACCAGCGACCTGACCAACAAGGCGCTGCTGGCCGCCCAGCAGGGCAACTCGCCGGACGTGCTGATCGTGGACAACCCGGTGGTCTCGACGCTGGCCGAGGCCGGCGTGCTGACCACGACCGAGGAGAACAAGCTTGACGCGTCGGCGATCGCGCCGAACCTGCTGGCCGCCGGGCAGAGCGGCGGCAAGACCTACGGCATCCCGATCGGCGCCAACACCCTCGCCCTGTACTACAACAAGGACGTCCTGAAGACGGCCGGCGTGGACATCGCCTCGGTCAAGGACTGGGCGTCGCTGACGGCGGCGCTGGAGAAGGTGAAGGCGGCCGGCAAGAAGGGCATCACGTTCTCCGCGATCGGCACCGAGGAAGGCAGCTTCCAGTTCCTGCCCTGGTTCTGGGGCTCCGGCGCGAACCTCACCAAGCTCGACTCCCCCGAGGGCGTCTCGGCCGTGACGCTGTGGAGCGACTGGCTGAAGAAGGGCTACGCCCCCAACTCGGTCATCAACAACACCCAGACCACCAGCTGGCAGGAGTTCGCCACCGGCGACTTCGCCTTCGCCGAGAACGGCACCTGGCAGCTCGCCAACGCCAAGAAGGCCGGCTTCCCGTACGGGATCATCCCGATCCCCGGCAGGACCGGCGGTACCGCGCCCGCGCCGACGGGCGGCGAGTTCGTCAGCGTGCCCGTGCAGGCGGACACCGGCCGCTACGCCACCTCCCAGAAGCTGGTCGCCTGCCTGACCAGCACCGGCAACTCGCTCGCCACCACCACGACCCTGTCCTACATCGCCCCGACGGAGGCCGTGCAGGCCGAGCAGGTGGCGGCCACCCCTGACCTGCGGGTGTGGGTCGACGCGGTCAAGGCGGCCAAGGGCCGTACCAGCGACGACCTGGGCACCAAGTACCCGAAGATCTCCGAGCCGATGTGGGGCGCGGTGCAGGCCGCGCTGAGCGGCTCGAAGTCCCCGCAGGAAGCCATGGCAGCGGCACAGTCCGCCGCGGCCCAGTAGCGGCATGAGCGACATCACACGAACGGCGGTGCGGCCCGCCCCGGCCCGGAGCCGGGCCCGCCCGGCGAGCCGCACCCGATCCGGGCAGTGGGCGGCGTGGGCGTTCCTCGCCCCGGTCGTCGTCTACCTGCTGCTCTTCTACGCCTACCCGCTGTTCCGCAACGTCGAGCTGAGCCTGCGCAGCTACACGGTGCGCTCGTTCGTCCAGGGCGGCGCGCCCTTCGCGGGATTCGACAACTACGCCAAGGTCTTCGGCGACGCCACCTTCGGTCCCGCGCTCTGGCACACCGTCGTCTTCACGCTCGTGTCGCTGGCCTTCCAGTTCACGATCGGGCTGGCGCTGGCGTTGTTCTTCGTCAAGAACTTCCGGCTGTCGGCGACGCTCCGGGCGCTGTTCCTGGTGCCGTGGCTGCTGCCGCTCATCGTGTCGGCCTCGACCTGGTCGTGGATGCTCAACAGCGACTCCGGCGTGGTCAACGCCGCGCTGGGCTGGCTCGGGATCGGGCCGGTCAACTGGCTGACCTCGCCCGACTGGGCGCTGTGGTCGGTGATCATCGCCAACATCTGGATCGGCATCCCGTTCAACCTCGTGGTGCTGTACTCCGGGCTGCAGGCGATCCCCGCGGCCGTGTACGAGGCCGCCGCGATCGACGGGGCGAACGGCCGGCAGCGCTTCTGGAAGGTGACGTTCCCGCTGCTGCGCCCGGTGTCGGCGATCACGCTGCTGCTCGGCCTGGTCTACACGCTGAAGGTGTTCGACATCATCTGGATCATGACCAAGGGCGGCCCCAGCGGAGCCTCCACCACGTTCGCCACCTGGTCCTACCGGCTCGGCTTCGGCAACCTCGTACCCTCCTTCGGGCCCGGCGCCGCCGTCGGCAACCTGCTCATCGTGATGGCGCTGGCCTTCGGGCTCGTCTACATCCGCGTGCAGCGAAGGCAGGCCCTGGCATGAGGCACTGGAAGAGCGCGGTCGGCCTGATCCTGACCGCCGTGATGCTGTTCCCCGTCTACTGGATGATCAACGTGTCGTTCACCCGCGACACCGACATGCGCAAGAGCCCGCCCCACTGGTTCCCCGTCAACGGCACCCTGGACGGCTACCGGGCGGTGCTCGACCAGCAGCTCCCCTACCTCGGCACCAGCCTGATCGTCGGGCTCGGCACCGTGGCACTGACCCTGCTGGTCGCGGCGCCGGCGGCGTACTCGCTGGCCAAGCTGCGCCCGCGCGGCGGCGGGGTGCTGAGCTTCGTGCTGCTGGTGGCGCAGATGATCCCGGGGATCATCATGGCGATGGGCTTCTACGCCATCTTCCTCACCACCGGCCTGCTCAACACCGTCCCCGGCCTCATCGTCGCGGACTCCACCCTCGCCGTGCCGTTCGCGGTGCTCATCCTGACCACGTTCATGTCCGGTATCCCGGACGAGCTGCTGCAGGCCGCCCGCACCGACGGCGCCGGAGTCGTGCGGACGTTCCTGTCGATCGTGCTGCCCGTCTCCCGCAACTCGCTCATCACGGTGTCGCTGTTCGCGTTCCTGTGGGCCTGGTCGGACTTCATCTTCGCCTCCACCCTCGACCAGGGCGGCGACCACCAGCCGATCACCCTCGGCATCTACCACTACATCGGCAACAACAACCAGGAGTGGAACGCCATCATGGCCACCGCCGTGATCGCCTCCGTCCCCGCCACCGTCCTGCTCGTGATCGCCCAGCGCTACGTCGCCGCCGGCGTCACCGCCGGAGCCGTCAAAGACTGAGAAGGGACCCTCATTTCATGACCGCCGCCGCTTCCGGCCCGGTGTTCTCCCTGCGGGACATCCCGTTCAGCCATCGCGGATCATGGTTCGGCTTCTCGCCCGTCGTGGCGGAGAAGACCTACGCCGCGGACGTGCACCTGGTCTCCCACCAGACCGGCATGCACCCGATCCTGAAGCTGATCCCCACGGCCACCGCCGTGATCACGGCCACCCCGCACCAGCTCACCTGGGCCGGCGAGCAGGGCCGGATCGACCTGGCCTACGAGAACGCCGACACGGTACGCGTGCGCGGCCGCGGCCTCGGGCTCCGCCTGCTGGCCGCCGACGCGGTGCTGACGCCGTTCAGCGGCCCGTACCTCTACCGGGACCCCGTGGACGGCTCGTTCGTCTTCACCGTCTACCAGACCGGACGCCGCTACCGCATCACCCTCCTCGCCGGGCAGGCCGACCATCTCGGCACGCAGGCGCTCGGCACCGCCGAACGCGGCCTCGTCCTCGACGGCGAGTGGGAGATCGCCGTCGAGGAGTACGAGACCGCCCGCGCCCCCTACACCAGCACCGGCCCCTTCGAGCAGGTGGTCAAGGCCGCGCGGGCGGACTTCGACGCGTTCGTGGCGGCGGTCGCTCCCTGGCGCGGCGCGCGCACGCCCGCCGCCGAGCTGGCCGCCTACGTCCTGTGGTCGGCCACCGTGCGGCCGGCAGGGTTCGTCACCCGCCCGGCCGTGCTCATGTCCAAGCACTGGATGGACAAGGTGTGGAGCTGGGACCACTGCTTCAACGCCATCGCCCTCGCCGACGGGCTGCCCGAGCTGGCCTGGGACCAGTACCGCCTGCCCTTCGACCACCAGGACGCCGCCGGCGCGCTGCCCGACTCCGTCACCCACTCCGAGATCCTCCACAACTTCGTCAAACCACCCATCCATGGCTGGGCCCTGCGCCACCTCCCTCCGGCGCCGGACATCCACGAGCTGCTGGAACGCTGGACCACCTTCTGGCTGGAGGCCCGCCGCGCCCCCGGCCGTGAGCTGCCGCACTACCAGCACGGCAACGACAGCGGCTGGGACAACGCCACCACCTTCGACCCCGAGCGCGTCGTCGAGACCGCCGACCTGGCCGCCTTCCTCGTCCTCCAGATGCGTGAACTCGCCCGCCTCGCTCCCGGCCCGGACGCCGCCGCCCGGTGGAGCGAGCGGGCCGACCGGATGCGCGACGCGCTCCTCGCCGAGCTGTGGGACGGCGAACGGTTCGTCGCCCGCGGCGCGCACTCGGGCCGCACCTGGTCCAGCTCCAGCCTGCTCGACCTCATGCCGATCGTGCTGGGGGAGGAGCTGCCGGAGCCGGTCCGGGCCGCCCTGGCCGCACGGATCGAGCGGCACCTGACCGCGTTCGGGCTGGCGACCGAGCTGCCCGGCTCACCGCACTACCAGGACGACGGCTACTGGCGCGGCCCCATCTGGGCGCCCTCGACCGTCCTGATCGAGGACGGGTTGCGCCGCGCCGGATACCCGGACCTGGCCGACGAGATCAGCGCCCGATTCCGCGCCTTGTGCGAGAAATCGGGATTCGCCGAGAACTTCGACGCCCGTACGGGGGAGGGACTGCGCGACCGCGCCTACACCTGGACCGCCAGCGCCTACCTCATCCTCGCCGCCGCCCACGAGCGGCGGAAAGCGGCGGCCACCCACGAGCGGCGGGACGCAGCCGCCGCGGTCAGCGGCCCCACAGCCGCCACGTCTGGTTGAGCGGGCCGGCCTGGCCCGCCGGGTTGCAGGTCCACTGGTGGACGGGCGCCTGGGGCGCGGTGGAGATGGTGCTCACGTCGACGCACTTGCCGCTGTGGCGGGCGACGAGCTGGTAGTCACGGGGATCGTTGCCCGCGTAGGTGACCTTGCGAGGCGTGAACTGCTGGTTCTGCGCCCCGCTGAGGCACGTCCACTGGCGTACCGGGGCGCCGTCGGCCGTCGAGCTCCCGCTCACCTCAAGGCACTTCCCGCTCTGCTGGTTGACCAGCGTGTACGTGTTCGCCACGCCGGCGACCGGCCGGAAGTTCCACAGCTGCTGATCGCCGCCCTCGCAGTAGAACTGCTGCTGCACGTTGCCGTCCGCCGTGCTCAGGCCGGTGTTGTCCAGGCACTGCTGAGAGTGCTGGGCGACGGCGACCGACTGGAAACCGCCGTCGGAGGGCGGCAGCAGCGTGATGGTGAACGTCTCGTCGGCGTTGGTATGCGGCAGGTTCAGCGTGACGGCGTTGCCGGACAGCGTCAGGACCGTGTTCTGGACGGTGACCGGCCCCTGGACGGCTCCGCCGCCGTTGTACGGGATGCGCTGCACGACCGCCCGGACCTGGTTGTTCTGCACGAGGCCGCTGGTGGTGTCGAGCCGCCGGAGGCCGACGGCGATGTTGCCGGTCGTCCCGCCGCCGCCCACCAGGACCTTGGCGGTTCCGGACGCCTTGGTGGCGAAGGCGTCGTAGGCCGGGCTCGGCGTCGTCGAGACGACTTGGCCGGTCTGGGAGGCGTAGAAGCGGTAGACCCACCATTCGCCCTTGGGCAGGTGCTGGCCCGCGGAGTTCCGTACGAGCAGGTTGCCCAGATCGTTGTGCAGGTTGCCGGCGCTCGCCCAGTTCGCGCGCAGCCCGTCGGCGCCCGCGCGTTCCAGCCGGGCGATGTACCACGACCCGTCGCCCGGGTTCTGCTCGTTGCTGGCGCCGTACTCGTTGATCTGGTATGGACGCGGGTGCGGGATGCCGCGCGCGTCGAGCGTGGCGTCGGCGGCGGCCACGTTGGCCACCGGGTCGCCGGGAAGCGAGTGCCAGCTGACGATGTCGGGGATCACCGTGTTGGCGCGGACGAAGTCAAGGTAGGCGTTCCACCAGGCGTGCGTGGTGGAGGGCACGCACGCGCAACTGGGGCCGACGATCAGGTGGCCGGGGAAGGCCGCGCGGATGCGCTGGTAGCTGCGTCGCCACAGCTCGAAGTACTGCGCCTGCGGGCGGTTCCAGAACAGGCCGAGGTTCGGCTCGTTCCAGATGTCCCACTGCACCGTGATCCCGGCGGCCCGCACGTCGTTGATCAGCCGGGTGAGGAAGGCGTCGTAGTCGGACCAGTCGCCGTTGTCGCCGGGGAAACGCGAGATCGGATAGCCGTCCGCTCCCCACAGGTCGTGCGGGAGGATGATGAACTGGCCGCCGAGCGCGATCGTCCGCCGGGCCTGGGCCAGCGTCGCGTTCCACCGGCGCTCGTAGGAGCCCGACACCCAGCCGCCGGGCGAGCCCAGCTGCGCGCCGCCGGCCCTCATGTACCGGAACCTCACGTCACGGAAGAAGTGATCCGCCGGTCCCGACGCGTTCTCCGTCATGCCGTAGATCCAGCCGGACGCGCGGTGGCTCGGTGCCCCGCCGGATGAGGCGAAGTCGACGCTGATGGATTCGTCCGCGGCGTGCGCCGGCACGGGGACGGCCGGGAGGAGGACGGTGAAGAGCATCGCGGCCAGGACTGCCGCGAGGAGTGGGTGGCGTCTGGTGGGCGGGCGTTGGGTGATCGTCATCGTGCGTGGCTCCTTCGGGGAGTCGCGGCCCCGCGCAGGAGAGATCGCAGTCTCCTGCGAGTGAGTGCGCCGACTGGTGACCCAGACATCGGTGAATCGATTCCGCTCATTGGCGTGGCGTCGCAGCCAAGCTCCGGGGCCTGACTGCTGAGAGGTGGTGAAGACGCTAGCGAATCGATTCGATCGGATCGTAGATCTCCCGCTGGAGGCTGTCAATGCACGCGTTCGCCGCTTGTCTCCAGGCGGAGCACGATCTGAAGTACGGCCGCGCGAACGGCCGGCTCCACGAAGGCGCTGTCCGTGCCCACGTCGTCTTTGGACGACGGCAGGCTCGGTCCGGCACCGCGACTGGTGGCCACACATATGACCGCGTCCGGCAGCGACGGACACTGAGGCTCCAAGGCCGGGACACGCATGACCCTGGTCTCAATCGGCGACGAGCCGGACCTGGTCCGCTTGCTCGCGCTGGCGGCGCAGCTCGTAGGTGCCGGGCGCGATGCCGGTGAAGGCGTGCTCGGGGTGCGCGAGGTAGGCGGTCGCGCCCTCCTCGACGGTCAGCACGCCGAGTACCAGCGTACGGCCGGACCGGTCAGGGGTGAAGAACGCCTTGCCGGTCGCGACCAGGAGGTGGGTGTTGGCCTGGGCCTGGCCGCGGACGACCGGGACGCCGGAGGCGGGGATGGGGGTACGGGCCGGCTCCCGGGTGACCGGCACGACGGCGACGTCGCCCTGGAACTGCAGGCCGGACAGGACGGGGATCTCCGCCTGCCGGTCGAGGTGCTCGTCGACGGTGACGCCGAAGGTGGCGATGGCCTGCTCGATGGTGGGCATATCTTCTCGGGCTCCTTGAAGGTCAGGACCGGCGCTGTGCCTGGGCGTACTGGGCGGGGGTGAGGCCGTAGGTCCAGGCGGCGGCCTCGATGGGGTCGGTGCAGTCGGCGGGGACGGTGAGGCCGAAGCGGCGGCGGGTGCCGTCCCGTTCGACGGTGCCGTTGGTGCACAGCAGGACGCGCACGCTCGTGGGATAGACGCCCTCGGGCACGTCGTGCAGGGTGAGCGTCTGGCCGGGGTTGCCGGGGTCGGGCGCGGCCGGCCCGATCTGGGCGAGGCGGGCCTCGACGACGAAGCGGTCCCAGCCGCGGCGTTCGATGGCGCAGCGGCGGATCTCGGCGTTCGGCTCGCGGATGATCTCGTCGGCGGTGAGGGAGTCGTCGATGACGGCCCGGGGGACGTGGGTGCCGTGCCAGAAGTACAGCCCGAACCCGTCGCCCCAGGTGACCGCGGGGCCGTCGGCGCGGTGCAGCCGGCGCCTGGCCACCTCGCCCTCGCCGGGCTGTTCCTCGTGCAGCCCGTCCGGAGGCGGGCAGAACAGTACGAAGTTGCGGAACGGCCACCACCACCAGACGGCCGGGGTGGACCGGTGGCCCGCCAGGCGGGCCGGCCACAGCCGGCGGATCTCGCCGCGGATCGTGTCCTGCCGCGGGCCGCCCACCGCCGCCTCCACCGCCGCCCGCACGGTCGCCTCCGCGGCCTCGGTGATGCCGGAGAGCGGGTCGCGCGGCACCGGTTTCGTCGTCGGGGCGATCTCGGCGTGCAGAGCGGTCGCCGCCGCGCCGTGCACAGGATCGTCCCGCACGCCGTCCGCCGCAGCCTGGACGGCGTCGCGTACGGCCAGCCCGATCGTCTCACCGGCCGTGCTGTCCACGGCGCGGTACACCGAGTCCAGGACCCGCCTGTTGCGGTGGCCGGTGGCCAGGCAGGCGGCGATCGGCGCGGCGAGAGCGCCGGCGAGGGGTGAGGGCACCCGCACGACCCGCTCAGGGAACGGGACCCCGATCTGCCGGTAGCAGGCGCGGGCGGCGTGCTCGAACGCCCGCCTGCCTTCGCCGGGGACGTCCTGCCGGCCCTCGGCGGGGGCGTCCTGCTCGTCGGCCGCCGGAGGGACCGAAGCCGGTGTGCTCACAGGGGAACCTCCATGCCGGCGGCCTGGCTCCGCCTCAGGACGCCGCAACGTCTACCGTGCCGCGCGGAGCTGTCCACGCTCGTGATCATGCGTCCGATCGGGCGGAACGTCTGCGAACAAGGTCATTTCGGCGATAGCTTAGCGGAGCTTTGTCTTGACATGTCAAGGAAGATCCGTACATTCGTTCGAATGGAAGTCTTGGTCATGGAGGAAGCGTTACGGGCTCGCCCCGACGACTTCGCCGCCTGGCACGCGTACAGCGACCGGTTGCTGGAGCAGGGCGACGCCAGGGGCACGCTGATCCGGCTCGAGCAGCGCCTGGCACGCACCCGCCCAGCCGACCGGCCGGCCGTGGAGCGCGAGATCGCCGGCCTCGTCGCCGAGCACGAGGAGCGATGGGACGACGGGCTGCCCGGCAGGGCCCTGGTGCGGTCACGCCGGTACGGCTTCGCCACGGAGGTGACCGTCGAGTGGTCGGACGACGTCCGCGAGGTCGTGCAGCAGGTGCTGCGCGCCCCGTTCGTCACCACGCTGAGGATCACCCCGAACGCGGCGGCCGACGAGGACGAGGACTGGGACGACGAGGACTGGGACGACGACGAGGACGCGTACCTGGACGTGGATCGCGGCGAGCCGCGCCCGGGCAGCCTTGACCTGCGGGCTCTGGCGGGGCTGGACCTCGGCCGGCTCACCGAGCTCGACCTGTCCTACCTGAGCGTCGGCTTCGACGGCGCCGAACTCCTCGCCACCTTGTTCGTGTCGGACCGGTTGCGGGCACTCGACCTGCGGTACTGCCGCGTCGCCGACACCGGCCTGGCGGCGCTCGCGGCCTGCCCGCAGCTCGGCGGGCTGCGCCGCCTGCACCTGCAGCGCAACAGGGTGACCGCCGAGGGCGTACGGTGCCTGCACCGGTTCACCGAGCTGACCGAGCTCGACCTGCGCTACAACGACCTCGGCGAGGCGGGCGCGCAGGCCCTGCTCGCCGCCCCCTTCGCCGGATCCCTCACCCGGCTGTGGCTGTACGACTCCGATGTGGGCCAGGACGGCGTGCGGAAACTGGCGCAGGCCGCGAACCTTCCGCCGGGGCTGCGGAGCATGTGGAGGTGCGTGTGAGCATCGAACTTCGGGACCGGTTCTTCGCCCTGTCGGCCGGGGACGCCCCCGCCGAGGAGGTCGCCCGGTATCGGGCGGAGGTGGACGCCACCGATGCCGGACCGGCCGCGACGGTGGACGGGCTGGAGGTCTGCTGGCATCCGTCGGCACGGTTCAAGGCCGTGCGCTTCGTCGACGCCGAGCACCTCGACGAGCGGGTGCGGGAGCTGTTCGCCCGGCCCAGCGCGGAGGCGCCGTACCTGGCGGCCGTGTTCGCCGATCCGCACGAGCTGTCGTTCCGCACCTTCGAGAACATCGTCCCGCTGGACCGTCTTCTTGAGGCCGTGCCGCTGGAGATGGAGCTGACCGACCCGGCGGAGCACGCGCAAGGGGTCTTGTCGTTCTCGCTGCGCCTGCCGGAGCAGGCCCGCGAGCGGCTGACCCGGCTGGACGGCATGAACCTCTACGTGCCGCCACTGAATGCCGCCTCCCGGGGCGGCCGGCGGTTCATCTTCCACTCGGCGCTGCTGGCCGAGGCGCTGACCGCGGCGGTGGCCGACGCGTTGCCGCCGCCGGTGGCCGAGGGGTTCTCGCACGTGAACCCGGTGTTCCGGTGCAACGCCTTCGAGCCCGGTGACGCCAACTTCCACCTGCACAGGGACACGCCGTACTACGACGCGGCGCGGCGGCACATCTCCCGCTACACGCTGCTGCTGTACCTGACCGGCGGCACCGGCTCGCCGGCGCTGGACCTGGTCGGCGGTGCCGCGCTCGGCGAGATCGCCCCCTTCACATGCGTGATCTTCGATCAGCGGTACGAGCACGAGGGCGCCCCCTACCACGACGGCCGCAAGGTGTTCCTGCGTTCCGAGCTGATCTTCACCTCGGACGAGGTCACCGAGGCGCAGGAGATCGGCGCGCTGTTCAGCAAGGCGTGCTACCTGACGGGGGAGAGCGTGTTCGCGCCGGAGCTGGCCCGGCACGCCGACGCGTACTACAACCAGGTGGCGGCCGCCCACTGGGGCGGCGGCACGGGCGAGGGCCCGGCCCGCGAGACGTTCGTGCACAAGGAGTTCCGCGGGGTGCACTTCGTGGCCAACGGCTACGACTTCTGGTTCCCGAAGACCGACGCGCTGTCGGCGGCGGAGTGTGCGGCCATCACCCTGCTGGACTACTTCAACTGCAAACTCGGTGACACCGCGTTCCGCGCGCAGTGCCGGACCGAGGTGATCGAGGCCGGCGACGCCGGTTGGATCCCCGGATTCCTGCGGGACAAGCACGGCGGCTCGGTGATGACGCGGGTGGACAAGTCCGCGTTCTTCCCCGAGCCCGAGCAGCCCGATGCGATGTGCTGCCCGTTCCACTCGTCCGGGCATTTCGACCCCACCCGCTTCGACGACGTCATCAAGCTCTACACCGACGCGCAGTCCTTCGCCCAGGCGCACATCCTGCCCGCGCCGATCCTCATGCTCGGCGAGGACGTGGCCCTCGACCCGGACCGGTTCGTCGTCCAGGACGGCCTCATCCACGTGCTCGGCAAGAACGCCCTCACACCGGTGAACTTCGCCGCCTGCTGGAACGACGAGTCCATCCCCGAGGACTACGTGACCGTCGCGGCCAAGGTCGGCGTGGCGCAGTTCCTCGTACCGCCGATCATCTACAACGAGTCCGGCGGCTGCCGCCACCTCAGGTTCGACTTCTTCCGCAACTCCTGGATGGTCGACCACCGGCGGGCCACCATCCCCATCCCCAGGATCACCGAGCTGAGCTGGGCCGATCCCTCGGACAGCCACGCCTGGCGGCGGGAGGTGGACGACTCCCTCATCGACGACGACCACCCGTTGGAGGCGAGCGACCTGTGGGACGATGAGGAGGACGACTGGGACGAGGATGAGGACTCCTAGGACAGCGAGCCGTACCGACTTCAGCGCCGCTCGGCGGGTGCCGTCGAGGTGAAGGCGCCACGGGTCAACGACCGGCGCGCCGGCCCGGAGACGGGCGACCGCCGCAGGCTTCCTCGCCCTACCGGGAGAGGCGGCAATGGACCGAGGCACCCGCGGCGAGCTCATCAGCCGGCTGGTCGAGGCGATCAGGTCCGTCACGGCCGCGCACCCGCTGCGGGTCGCCATCGACGGGCCGCCCGCCGCCGGCAAGACCACGCTGGCCGACGAGCTCGCCGTCGTCCTGCGCGCGCAGGACCGTGACGTCATCCGCGCGACGATCGACGACTTCCTCTTCCCCCGCGCACACCGCTACCGGCGCGGCCGGTACTCGGCCGAAGGCTGCTACTTCGACGCCCACGACCGCGCCGCGCTGTGCCGCGTCCTGCTGGATCCGCTGGGCCCAGGCGGAGACCGAAGGTTCCAGCACGCGGTCTACGACAGAGACACCGACACCCCGTCGTCCCCGCCGGCCAGGACCGCCTCCGCAGACGCCGTACTGCTCTTCGACGGCGTCTTCCTCCTGCGCCCAGAGCTCATCGACCGGTGGGACCTGCGCATCTTCGTGTCCGTCCCCTTCGAGCGGACGGTGGATCGCGCCCGGGACCGAGACGCAGAGCTGACCGGATCCACCGCCGACACCGCCGACATCGAACGGTCCTGGCGCAACCGCTACATCCCCTCCCAGCAGCTCTACTTCGCCACAGCCCGCCCGACCGACCACGCCGACATCATCGTGTACAACGATCGCCTCCAGCGGCCGGCCTGGGAAGTCCGACCACACTCATCGATAGACGGGATCTGACGACTGCTCCCTGCGGATCACGGTAGATCGGGCCGTCGGCCCGCATGATGCCCCTTGATGTCCGGCTTTTATCTTCGACGACTTCTCGCGTGCATTCACGGATACCTCTATTGCCCGCAAAGTGACGGGACCGAATCAAGCTATTCCGGCCTCTTTCATGTCGAGCCTTCCGAGCGGCTTGCCCGTCCCGGAAAGAATTCGTCAATGGCGCGGCGACGCGGCGGTCCCGCCCGCTAAAATCGGCTGCCGTTCGCCGCTCACAAGGGGGCGTCTCGTGGCCCGAACGCGTCAGAAGAGGCGTGCAGCATCCGCCCCCCGGACCGAGGAGGCCGGGGACGGGAAAGCCATCCGGACGTGGCTGGCGGGAATCGTCAGCGCCGTGCTCGTCACGGCCATCGGGGTCGTGTTCACCGCCTGGTTCAACGCAAGCGGCCCCGACACCGTCGACCGCATCAGCGGCGAGCCGCCGATCAAGGTCGGCCACGTGGCCGTCGAGTACGCCGCACAGGACACGACCCTCAGGAGACCGGTGACCGACCCCGCCGACCGGGCGGTCCTGCTGGGCAGCGCGTCCGGCTCGCGACGCGAGACCGTCATGGCGCGCCACGACTGGGCCCCGCTCGAGACCGCCGAGGTCACCGTCGTCCTCATCGGCAACCGCAGCAACCTGCGCATCGTCGACATCCAGCCTCGCGTCCTGGACCGCAAGCCCGTCTCGGACGGCGCGCTGCTGCTCCACACGCCCGCGGGAGAGGCCGACACCGTCGAGGTGACCGCCGACCTCGACGAGCCCGCCCCCCGCTTCACCTCCACCGAAGACCCGGACACCACGTACTTCAGGAAGAAGCAGATAGACCTCAAGCGCGACGAACGGGTCACGCTCTCCATGGCGATCACGGGCACAGCCGCCTACTACGCCTTCGACCTCCAGGTCACCGTACTCGCGGAGGACCGAACCGAGCAGATGACCATCCGGGGGCCGGACATGACGCCGTTCCGCGTGACCGGCATCTCGGGCAAGTACCACGCGTACTACACCACCGCGCCGCTCGGCGGCTGGCAGCCGATCTCCAGGAGCCAGGCGTGCGCGATCGGCCGCAAAGTCGGCAAGGCCGGGAAGTGCTGAACGCGGGCGGGCGCCGGTCGGCGGCGGTCCTGCTCGCGGTCATCCTGGTGACCTGCTCGGCCGCGACCGTCAACCACCCCACGAGGGTCCCGCGCGTACCCGTCGAGTGGCGTGCGGTGTGGTCGGTGCCCGCGGACGCCGAAGCCGGCGAGCTGTTCCTCGATGCCCCGGGGCACGCCGTGTCCGGCCAGGCGGTGGCCGTGGCGACGCGCCAGGGCACCGTACGGATCCACGACCCGCGCACCGGCGCGCTCCGGCGCACCATCCCCTCCGGCCCGGCCCCGCCCGTGCCCATCACCGGCGTCTGGATCGCGGCCGGCACCCTCGTCGTCTCCAGGGGAAGGCCGGACGGCGCCGAGCAGACCCTGCACGGCCACGACCTGGCCACGGGCGCGCCGCTGTGGCAGCGCGCTCTCACCCTCGCCGGCCCTCAGCCCCGGCTGGACAACACCGGCTTGTACCACGGCCCCCGGATCGTGGCGACCGAGCGCGCCATCGTGGTGTTCGAGCGGCTGGACGAACCCCTTGACATCCAGGCCCTCGACCCGCGCACCGGAACCCCCACGGCCGAGCTGACCTATCCCCGCAGTTGCCGGCTGACCGCCGCCGCGACCGCCCGATCGGTGATGCTGCTCAGCCATTGCGAGGGAAGCGGCATCCGGCTCGCCTCGATGGAGCCGCGCACCCTGCGGACCGGATGGACCCGCCTGCCGCCGACGTCGTCCGCGCCGAAGGACGCCGGCCCGCCGATCAGGATCACGGCCAACGCCGAGGGATACGTGCACGCCTCGGCGGGCGAGGACGACTTCTTCTACGGGCCCGACGGCCGCCTGCTGTCCACCGGCCCGCAAGCCGTCCAGGTCACGAACCCGGACCGCTGGTCCCCTCTCCTGTACGCCGGCTCCTACCCCGAGCCGGACGAGCACGGAGGCGCCCGGCTGGACGGCACCTGGCCGCTGCCCGCCCACCTGGTCTCCGTGGACCCCCGCACGGGACGCCTCGGCGGGCTGCCGATCGACACGCCCGCCCGCTTGGTGTCCCTCGCCGGGACGAGCCTGGGCATGGCCTTCGTGCACAGCGACGTCCCAGGGGACGGGCGGCTCACCGCGTACCGGCTGATCCACGGGCCTGCCCGGCCGAAGACGGCCTGGCCGGACGCCTGCGCCCTGCTGTCCGCCCGAGACCTGGCGGTCTTCGCGGCCGGCTACCACCCGGCCCCCGGAACGGACGGCGCGGCCAAGTGCGACTGGATACCGCCGGCTGACGACGGCGCCGTCATCTCCCTGTCGGTGGAATGGGTGTCGCCATCGGACGCCGGCGCGCGCAAGCTGTTCACCGCCGAGATCGCCGCCATCAAGGAGATCGGCGAGGTGGACCCCACCACCGAGACCCCGGGCCTGTTGTCCTACACCGTGGCCAGGACGAACGGCTTCTACGGCGCGACGATCATCAATGTGGGGCCCGTCATCGTCCGGCTGACCTCGTCCTCGCGGCAGGCGGTGCGGCTCGTCTCGCCGTTGCTGCGCGACAAGCTGCTCGCCCGTTACCGGCCGGGTATCCGCGCCCCCGCCCCCGCGCGCGGACGCGGCTGGAGCTTCCCGACCGACGCGGCCGTCCGTACCGTTCCGGTGGTGGCCGACGGCGTCGTCCACGCCACCAGCGGCGACGGCACGGTGTCCGCGCTGGACGCCGCCACCGGCGCGGTGCGGTGGCGCTTCCAGACGGGCGGTTCCGTGATGGAAGGCCACGCGGTGGCGGACGGCACCGTGTACGTGGCCAGCACCGCAGGCAGGCTCGTGGCGCTGGACGCCGCCACCGGCCAGCTGAGATGGAGCCGCAAGATCATGGCCTTCGGCGACCTCGTGGCCGCGGGGGGCCGGCTCCACCTCTGGGTCAGGAACCCGCCCTGGTCCTCCACAGCCGGACTCGCCACGCTCGACACCGCCTCCGGTGAGACGCTGTGGACCTTCCGGCCCGAGGGCGACGTGCTCAACGCCGACCCCGCGCTGGCCGGCGACGTCGTCCTCACCGGCAGCGACCACGGCGTGATGTACGCGCTGGACCCCGCCACCGGGGCCAGGAGATGGCACCACCGGGCCGGCAGGCCAGGCGACCGCATCCACCTGACACGGGTCGGCGCGACCGTCTACGCCGCAAGCGCAGGCGGCCACCTGCATGCCCTGGACGCGGCCACCGGCCGGATCAGATGGAGGGCGCGGGTCGGCGGAATCGTCGCCTCCCGCCCGGTGGTGAGCGGGGGGACCGTGTACGTCGGCAACAACAGGGGAACCACGTACGCGCTGAACGCCGCCACCGGCACGCCCCGGTGGAGCTTCCAGGCCGGCGGCGACCAGCCCGCCTACGGGTGGGCCGCCGCGGTGACGGACGGGCTCCTGCACACCGCCGGCGCCGACCGCACGCTGTACGCGCTCGACACCGCCACCGGCAAGGTCCGCCGGCGCCTCCCGCTGGGCGGGGGCCGCGGCTCCGGCCCCGTGGCCGCGGACGGGACGGTGCACGTCACCGACAACGACGGAACGCTGTACGTGGTGGACGCCGCGACCGGGACGGTGCGATCGAGGTTCTGGACCGGCGGCACCGTGCAGACCGATCCTGCCGTGGCGGACGGCTTCGTGTACGTCGGCAGTTCCAACGGAAACGTGTACGCATGGCCCACGGCAGGCCGCTAGTGTTCCGCGCCTGAATTCGTCGGCGAAAGATCTGCGCAGGTCTCGCGGGCCGTGTCGGTGGTCCACTCCGGCTGAACATGGGCCCATGCCGGGGCCGCGACTGTGCCGAGCCTCAGGCGGGAATGGCTGGCCCACACCGTGCGCCCAGGACGAAGCCTCCGCCCCGCATCATGAGAGAATAATTACTAAGAGTAAGAGATTGATTACTTACAGTTGGCAGTGGCGTGAGAGGCGGGGAGCCTTTGAAGCACGGGGACGCCTCACGTCGGGGGGTGTCCAGCATCGTCGGGAGGACTGCCTTGACACGCCATGCCCGCAAGCTCGCCGCCGTCCTGGCCGCCGTTGCGGCCCTGGCCGCGTTCGCGCCGAGCTTCACCGGCACCGCTCACGCCCAGCAGGGCTGCTACTGGAGCTGGTTCAATCGCACCTTCTATCAGCACGGGGATGGTGCCTGGGACTGGAGCGGAACCAACTATTACACCTGCTACGACGGCAAATGGGTGCAAACGGCTCACCGGTAGCTCAGCAGCGCGCACGACCATCACTCGCCCAGGAAGGACCCCCATGCAGCACAGCAAGCGCCTGTTCGCCGTCGCGGCCCTGACGGCGGCGGGCCTCTGCTCCGCCGTGTGCTCCACCGCGCCCGCGGCGAACGCCACCGTCGATCCGAACGCCATCGCCGAATGCCTCACCACACACGCCATCAACTCCACCGCCGCCGTCGATCCGACGGCTCCGGGGTTCCTCGCTGATACCCCCGCCGCCGGCTGCCTCGGCGCCCGCTGAGCGCGCCACCACCACCTTCACCGACGCGATCACTTCTGACGCTCACCGGCAGCAGTGCGAGTCGGCCGGGACGCCGCTGACCGCGAAGGCGGTCAGCGGCGTGTCGCGGTGGACGGGCCGCCGTCGTGGGAGGCCTGCCCGAACACCTCGTCCCTGACCCGGGCGAGCGCCAGGTCCCTCGCGAGTCGAGCCGGTGGAGTCGCGGGCGAACGGCGCAGGCCGGGCCTGCCCGGCGGCACCTTCTCGGACAGGCCCGTTCTGGCATCCGGCTACGACGACTTGCACGTCCTCTTGCCTGCGTTGAAGCCTGCGGTGTAGCCGATGTCGTATGCCTCGTCGTCGGAAATTCTTCCGCGCTGAAGCGGCTGGCCGCACTTCGTCCCGGCCTCGAATCCGTCCGAGTAGCCGTTCTTGCAAATCTTCTTCTGACCCTTGGGAAGAGTTCTGCAGACGGGCGGCGCGGCATTCGAGGTCGCCGCGGCGTGACTGTCGCCGGCGCTTGCAGGTGTCGGGATTGCTGAGGCGTGCGAGGCTCCGATCGACCCGAACGCGAGGGTGGCGATCAGCGGGCCGGCGATGAGCACATGGGTTCCGTGCATCCTCGTCTCCTTCCTCATCAAGGCATCCCGTCCTCGACAGGCGTCGGGACGGCTACCCCTGGATGGCCTGGTAGGGCCGATCCTCATGAAGACGAACCTTGGAGTTTTCTATCTTGAATGAGGGTGTCGTGGCGTGGGCTCCTGATCCCGTCGCCGCCGGCCGGCGCTGCCTTTCCCCCCGACACTGCACGCCACCATGGGACGACGCGTTCTACCAGCGTATTTCGACTTGTCGGCCCGTCCAGACGGTTGACTCCGATATTGAGCACGCTTTCCCCCGCCGGCCGTAGATCTTGGTGGGCTTGCCTGAGGCGTGGGAGCCCTGCCCGTTTACGGCGGAGGCTGGTCATGGTCACCGCCGATGCTTCCGTCCCACGGCTGCGAGTCCTCACGCGAGGGGGATGAGCCTGATCGTGTTCCCCCTGCGCGGTGAAGGCGCGACGCCGGGCCAGGCGCCGCCGTACTTCCGCTGTCACGCGACCATGGCCAGCTCGTAGGCCGAGATGGGACGGAAGGTGGACAGCACTGCCACCAGGTCGGCCTCAGCAAGGCCCGAACCGTTGAGCATGACCAGCGCATCGCCCGACCTGGCGAAGACGGTGATCCAGGAGGACCCGGCACCGGTCCGGACCCATCGGTCGCCCGGGAGCGACGTGCACCGCAGCGGCACCCCGAAGTTCTCGGTGACCGCCTGGCAGGAATCCCGCGGGTTTCCGGCCTCGGCGGGCCAGACCGTGACCTGGATCTCGGAGAATCCCCGATTCGGCGTGGCGTCCCGCCAGTACTCCAGCCAGGTGGACGGTTCCGGCTCCCGCTGCCCGGCGGCGTTGAGATCCACGTGGACCAGCCGGTAACCCTGGATCGCGGGAGCGATCAGCGGCACGCCGGACCTCTCGAAGCTGCGAACTTCATACCAGGCCAGGATCTGCGGCTTGTGCTGCGCCGCGCCCCAGGATCCGAGAGGCACGGTCACGGCCAGGGCTACCGCCCACCAGCGAAGGGGCGACATGAACGGCCACGCCGACAGGGCGAAGCCGACAGCACCACCGGCCATGTAGACGGGGGCGACAAGGGCCGGCAGAGATCCGAGCAGCTCCGACTCCGGCACCGGCACCGGCACCGCGAGGGCGCCGATGAGCAACCAGGTCGCAGAGCCTCCGACAGGACCGGCCATGCCCCAGCGCGGCAGCCCGGCCAGCCGCGCACCCGCTGTGCCCAGGATTATCGCCAGGAGGAACATGGCCGGAGGGAGAGCGGTCCCGCCGAGCTCTTCCTCCGGCGTGTCCACCCAGATGATGGCCGTGGGGACAACGCCTGTCACCAACCCGACGAGGGTCGCACGGCCCAGGACAGCTCTGGGCGATACATCCTGCATGTTCCTGTTGTGGCCACTGGCCATGTCGGCGCGTTCATCGCGGCGATCCCGTCGGCGTGCGGCATGCGCCGGTCCATCACCACCACGTCGGGGCGCCGCCACAGCGCCTGGTGCACGGCCTGGGCTCCGTCGGCCGCCTCACCGGCCACCTCGATGCCGGGCTCGCAGTCCAGCGTCACGTAGTACGCGAGCTGCGTGACCAGTCGCCCGGCGAGCCCGGCCTGTGGGCCACGCACGTGCCCACGGGTCCACGAACCCCGAAGCGGTCTTTGATCTCGATTTCCAGATATGTATGCGTTTCGCATAGAGTTTCGGAATGGAACCGACACTGGAAGCAGCCATCAACGAGTGGCACGCGAGCGTGAACGACGGCGACTTGCAGCGTTCAGCGAGGGCGGTCGGCGATCCGATCGTCGTCCTGGGCCCGAAGGGCGCCGGACCGATCACACCTGGGCAGTTCGCGGAGTGGGTGGGACGCTCCGGGATCGCGTTGCACCCGCGGTCGTGGCATCCGATCAGCGAGCGCCTCATGGTCGTGGAGGAGGACGCCACCTGGCCCGGGAGCAAGGCCTCGACTCGAGTGGCGACGGTGTTCCGGGTAGCCGATGGGAGGGTGACGGCCGCTCTCCGGCTTCCGGATCTGAAGCAAGCGCTCGAACTGGCCTACATCTGCCGCGAGATGGCGGCCACCGAGTGAGCACCCCGGGGCCTGGACAGGTCTTGTTCGCGTTTGTCCGGCACTGGTCACGGAGGCCACTGGCCGGCGACCCCCAGGTGGCCGAACAGGGCCGGCTCGTGCTCGTCACCGAGGCCGTCCATTCGCTGACCCGACGAGGAATCGTGGCAACGGTCAATGCCGTGGCCCACGAAATCGGCATCGACCAGAGCGGTGCATCTCGCCTGGTCAAGAGCGCGACAGAGGCCGGGTACCTGACCATGCAGGCATCGGATGCAGACGGTCGTCAGCGCCAGGCGACACTCACTTCATCCGGCCTGGCCATGCTGGATCACGCCCATGACTGGCAGGAGCAGGTCTTCGACCGGCTGGCAGAGGGCTGGAGCGAGCAACAACGTCGCAACTTCCAGCGGGCGATGACGGAGTTGATCGACCGGTCCCACGCGCTGGACGCCTGACCCGGAATCCGATCAAGGGCATGCAGGCCATCTGCCTCCTTCTCGCAGGCGATGGGGCTGAGCCTGCCGAGACGGGAGGTTGTAGCGGAACACGGCCAGGCGAGCGGTGCGTGGCTCCTGCGTCGCGTACGTAAGCGAGGAGCGCTTCGCCCGCCGACAACACGGGATTAACGGGCGTGTCGGCCGCCGCAGCGCCTTCTCGCGGCCTGCGGCCACGCTGGAGCCCGGCCTCCCTGCGGGCCATCCTGCGTGTGCCGCCTGCAACGCGAAGAAGCGGCGCCGCCGCCACGGGACGGATGCCGACGTCGCTCATGATCGATTCCAAGTCGTGCCGCCGTCCACGGCCGCCGCCTCCACCACGTCGCGGAGCTGGGAGCGGGCGGTGACGCCCAGCTTGGGGAAGGTGCGGTAGAGGTGGGAGCCGACGGTGCGCGGTGACAGAAAGAGCCGCTCGCCGATCTCCCGGTTGGTCAGCCCGCGGGCGGCGAGCCGGACGATCTGCTGCTGTTGCGGGGAGAGGCCGGCGAAGGCTCCGGGGCCGGCCGGGTCGACGTCCAGACCGGCCGCCCGCAGTTCCGCCTGCGCGCGTTCGCTCCACGGCCGCGCCCCGAGCCGGCGGAAGGTGTCGTACGCCGCGGTGAGGAACGGCCGGGCCTCGGCGATCCGGCGGCGGCGGCGCAGCCATTCCCCGTACGTCAGCCGCGTCTGCGCACGCTCGAAGGGCCAGCGTTCCAGCGCGGGATCGGCCAGGGCCGCCAGGAATCCGGGCTCGGCGTGCTCGGGTTCGGCGAGCAGCGCGCGGCTGCGGTGCACCAGGCTCCGCAGGCGGGGCGAGCCGCCGCGGGCGAGGGTACGGGCCGAGCGCTCGACGATCTCGATCGCCTCGGTGCGATGGCCGCTGCGCGCGGCCGACTCCGCCAGCTCCGGCAGGGCCGGGTAGGAGGCGTGGTAGTGGACGGGGTCGCCGTTGGTGTCGAAGACCATCCGCGCGTGCTCGTAGGCGGCCTCGTAGTCGCCTTCGGCCATGGCGGCTGCGGTCAGCGCGCGGCGCGCGTACATGGCGACCGATCGGCTCTCCAGCGGGTCCACCAGGTGCAGCGCCTCGTCGGCGAGCGCGCGGGCGCCCGCCGCGTCGCCCTGGGAGGCCACGACCATGGCCTCGATGGCGTTCGCGCACGCGACGGCGTGGTCGAGTGCCGCCGCGGCCGGAAGCGCGCGGAGGTCGGCGCAGACCGCACGGGCCCGGTCCCAGCGGCCGTACTCGAAGTAGGCCAGCGCGACAACGCCACCGAGCCCGTCGGGGAGCGGCCCCGCGGTGCGCCACGTCTCGACGGCCTCGTCGAACGTCCGGACCGCCAGCGGGGTCTCGTCCAGCACCCAGGCCGCGATGGCCAGCGCGGTCAACCGTTCGGGACGACCGCCCGCACCGGCACCGCCGCCGGCCCCTCCGCGATCACCCGCACCGGCACCGCCGCGGGCCCCACCGCGATCACCCGCACCGGAGCGGCCCCCGGCCGTGGCGATCATGCGGGGCAGATGGGGCGCCGGCTCACGTCCGGCCAACGGGTCCGACACGATCCGTGCCCACTCCCGCAGCGGGCCGGTGGGCAGGCGCGGCAGGAGCGCGTCGATCTCCCGCCGCTGGGACTCCTCGCCCGAGTAGAAGCGCAGCACCGCGGCGGCGGCGAGCGCGTCGAGCGCGATGGCCGGGTGGGTGGCCGCCAGGTCGCCGGCGATCGCGGCCAGGCCGCCGAAGACGGCGGTGTGCTGCCTGGTCAGCGCGGACAGCCGCCCGACGTGCAGTGAGGCGGCGGCGAGCACGGCGGGGTCGTCGGTACGGGCGCGGACCCGGCCGGCCAGCTCCTCCACCCAGGACAGGTCCCCGGTGAAGACGGCCAGGCCGGCGGCTTCCACCAGCAGCCGAGCGCTGTCGTCGCGCCCGGGACACAGCTCCGCCGCGCGGGCCAGCGCCTTGGCCGCCGCCGCGTAGCCGCCTCGCCTGCGAGCCCTGTCGGCCGTCTGCTCCAGGGCGGCCGACACCTTCGCGTCGGGGCGGAGGGTGGCGGCGGCGAGATGCCAGGCACGGCGGTCCGGCTCGTCCCGCAGGGCGTCGGCCAGCGTGCGGTGGGCCTCCAGGCGGGCGTCGAACGGCGCGGCGTGGTACACCGCGGAGCGGACCAGCGGGTGGCGGAACCGCACGTGACGGCCTGCCCGGCGGATCAGCCCGGACTCCTCGACGGCGGGCCAGGCCTTGTCGTCAGGGTCGGGCAGCAGCACCAGCACGGCGTCGGGAGGATCCTCCACGTCGGCGGCGGCCAGGAGCAGCAGGGCCCGCCGGCCGGCTTCCGGCAGCTCCGCCAGCCGGGCGGCGTAGAGGGCCGCCAGTCGCTCACCGACCGGCAGCGGGCCGTGGTCGTCGGCGTTGAGCGAGGCGTTTCCGGCCAGTTCGAGCAGGGCCAAGGGGTTTCCAGCGGCCTGGTCGAGCACGCGTTCCCTGATCCTGCCCGTCAGACCCGGCGCGCGCAGGCCGAGCAGCCGCCGGGACGCCGCGCGGTCGAGCGGGGGCAGCACGAGCATCGGGAACGCCTGGCCGAAGCCCGGCCCCCGGCCCATGCCCGGCCTGCCGTCACGGATGCCGGCCGGCGGCGCGCCCGGCTCGTCGTCGCGTACGGCGGCCAGCAGGGTGACGGGGTCGTCGTCCAGCCGGCGGGCGGCGAAGGCGAGGACGTCGGCGGAGGCGGAGTCGATCCACTGGGCGTCGTCGAGCACGACCACGAGCGGCGCCCGTTCGGCCACCTGGGACAGCAGGGTCAGGACGGCGACCCCCGTCAGCAGGGGATCGTGGGTGCCGGGCTCGAACCCGAAGGCGCCGAGCAGCGCCCGGCGCTGCCGGTCCGGCAGGTGGGTCGCCTCGTCCAGCACCGGACGAAGAAGCTGGTGCAGGCCCGCGAAGGCCAGGTCCCTCTCCGACTCGCGACCGCTCGCCCGCAGCACCCGGCGGCCCGACTCCTCGGCGCGGCGGGCCGCGTACTCCAGCAGCGTGCTCTTGCCCAGTCCCGCGGCTGCGGACAGGAGCAGGACCCGGCCGCCATCGGACGCGTCCGCCACCAGAGCGGAGAGCCGCTCCACCTCGGCGTCCCGCCCGACGATCGCGTCACGTTCCGCGGTGGCGCGGGAGCCGGGCGCCCGCTCGTCCACAGGCCCTCCAGAAATCTCATCGATCAGGACCGCAGCGTCGTCGCAGGTCCGTGCCCCGCCTTCTGCCACGGTAGCAAGCGCGTGGCCCCGCAGCGGATGCAGTCACCTGACGCATACCGCCGGCCACGGGCGGCGGCGCACGATGGACGGGCGGCGGATCTCCCCGCACTCATCACCACTCGTCTGTTTCAAGGAACACTCATGCCTGCCGATCAGATCACTCTGGGCGATGTCACGATCACCCGGGTCCGGGAATACTACGGGCCCGTCGAGATGACGCCCGAGACGTTCTTCCCGGAAAGCTCGCCGCGTACGTGGCAGGAGCACGCGTCCTGGCTGGAGCCGCACTTCGTGGACCCCGAGACCCGGATCGTCAACTCCGCGGTCCAGACCTGGCTGCTCCGCAGCGAGGGCAGGAACATCCTCATCGACACCGGGGTCGGCAACCACAAGGAGCGGCCCTACTCACCGGTCTGGACCCGCCTCGACACCGACTTCCTGGACAACCTGGCCGGCGCCGGCGTACGGCCCGAGGACGTGGACATCGTGGTGAACACCCACCTCCACGTGGACCACGTCGGCTGGAACACCCACCTGGACGGCCGTACCTGGGTGCCGACCTTCCCCAACGCCACGTACCTCATCTCCAGGCCCGACTTCGACTTCTGGAACCCGGCGAACGAGCACAAGCCGCTGCTCGGGCGGGGCAATCAGAACGTGTTCGAGGACAGCGTGGCCCCCGTCCACGAGGCGGGGCTGACGAGGCTGTGGGAGGACTCGTACACGATCGACTCCAACCTGCGCCTCACCCTCGCGCCGGGGCACACGCCGGGGTCCTCGGTGGTCACCCTCGAATCGGGTACGGACCGCGCGGTGTTCGTCGGCGACATGCTGCACAGCCCCGTGCAGTTCGTGGAGCCGGACGCCAACAGTTGCTTCTGCGAGGACCCGGCCGAAGCGCGCGCCACCCGCCGCAAGGTGCTCGGCTGGGCCGCCGACCGGGGCGCCCTGGTCGTCCCCGCGCACCTGGGCGGGCAGGGAGCCGCCGAAGTCGTCCGCGAAGGGAGCGGGTTCGCCATCAAGAGCTGGGCTCCGTTCGCCTCGTACGCCGAGACCTCGAAGGATGACCGATGAACCACCACGCGGCAGACACCGTCGTCACCGCGCAAGGCGCCGTGCGCGGCCTGCGGCGAGACGGGACGACCGTGTTCCTGAACATCCCGTACGCCGCTCCGCCGACGGGCGCGGCCCGATTCGCCGCCCCGCGCCCGCACGCCCCCTGGCACGGCGTGCGGGACGCCACCGAGCCAGGGCCGACCGCGCCGCAGGCCGAACGCCGGATCGGCAGCATCGACATGACCCCGTACTTCGGGCCGGGCTGGATCCCCGGCGAGGACTTCCTGACCGTCAACGTGTGGACCTCGGGCGCCCCCGGGGATCGGCTGCCCGTGATGGTGTTCGTGCACGGCGGCGGGTTCGTGGCGGGATCCACGCGGTCGGAGGTCTACGACGGGGCCGCCTTCGCCCGCGACGGGGTCGTGCTCGTGACGCTCAACTACCGGCTGGGCGTCACGGGCTTCCTCGACCTGCCCGGTGCGCCTGCCAACCGGGGCCTGCTCGACGTGATCGCCGCCCTGCGGTGGGTGCGGAAGAACATCGCCGCGTTCGGCGGCGACCCCGCCCGCGTCACGCTGTTCGGCCAGTCCGCGGGCGCCACCGTCGTCGGCGCCGTGCTGGCCGCGCCGGAGGCCGAGGGACTGTTCCGGCGCGCGATCGTGCAGAGCGGCAGCGGCCTGGGCGCCTTCACCCCCGAACAGGCCGCCCGCGTGACCCGCGCCGCGGCCCGCGCTCTGGGGGTCGAGCCGCACGCCGACGCCTTCTCCTGCGTCCCCGACGAGCGGCTGGTCGAGGTCATGCCCGAGCTGTCGGGCATCGACCTGAGAACCGAGACCCACACGGATCCGCTCGTCGGGCTCAGCCCGCTCAGCGTCGTGCTCGACCGGCAGCCGGCCGACGCCGTCGCCGCGGGCCGCGGCGTGGGCGTGGACCTGCTGGTGGGCACCAACACGGAGGAGGGCAACCTCTACCTGGCGCCGTTCGGGAATCTGTCCACCTCGACGGCGGCTGACGCGGACGCCGCCGCGGCCCGCTCGCACCCGCAACCCTCCCGCCTCGTCGAGACCTACCGCAAGGCCAGGCCGCAGGCGTCGTGGGGCGAACTGCGCTCGGCCATCCTGGGCGACGCGCTGTTCGGCGTGGGAAGCCGGCGCCTGGCCGACGCGCACGCGGGACGGGGCGCCGCCACCTACCGCTACTCGTTCGCGTGGCGCTCCAACGCGCTGGGCGGCGAGCTGGGTGCCGCGCACGCCGTGGAGCTGCCGTTCGTCTTCGACGTCACCGGCCTGCCCCGGCTGCGCGGACCCCAAGCCCTGCTCGGGCCGGACGAGCCGCCGTCGGACCTGGCCGCCCGGATGCACGCGGCCTGGGTGGCCTTCGCCGCGACCGGCAACCCCGGCTGGGACCGCTACGACACCGGTCGCCGGGCCACCATGCGCATCGACGGCGAGTGGAGCGTGGCGGACGACCCGTACGGGGAGGAACTCCACGCGTGGCCCTGACCGTTCTCCCCTCTCCGGCGCGCGTTTCCGGGACAAGGCCGGGGCATGGCCGGGGCATGGCCGGCTCGTCCCAGGGCCCTCGGCTTCCACGTGGCTCCCCTGACGTCCGTGCGGTCGCGGTGATCAGGCGGCCTTGCCGCGGGCGATGTAGAGGTTCATGCCGGTGAAGTCGACGGTGATGTTGTAGGGCTTCCAGAAGCAGTGGGAGAACCAGCCCATCGAGTCGAACCCCGTCCCATAGGGCCAGGGCACGTTGACCGGCTGGTTCGGGTTCGTGTAGCAGTAGACCTCCCTGGCGGCGGCGTTGCCCAGGCGGATTTCCTCGGGATAGCAGGGGTAGACGACGGCCGGGTGGCTTTGGGCGAAAGTCCCGATCTGGCGGTCGTAGTCGGTACGGATCCCCAACCGCTCGGCCGTTTTCCCGCGCACGCCCGCGGCGATCTCGCCGACTCCGCCGAAGTTCACGCCCACCACTCCTGTGCCGGAGCCGGCGGCGCCGGTGAAGCTGCCCGTGCTGTGCAGGTACTGCTCACGGGCCAGCCACAGCGGCAGGGGCTCGGCGCCCGCCCGTGCGGCGGCGGCGCGTGCCTTCCTGGCCGCTTCGGCGGTGCG
This sequence comes from Nonomuraea sp. GTA35, assembly GCF_041950525.1. Taxonomy (NCBI): domain Bacteria; kingdom Bacillati; phylum Actinomycetota; class Actinomycetes; order Streptosporangiales; family Streptosporangiaceae; genus Nonomuraea; species Nonomuraea sp. GTA35. The sequence continues at coordinate 407,999 of NZ_JBGNUV010000011.1, forward strand.
GCGGCGCAGGATCAGCTGCCGGCCCGCGTAGTCGAAGGTGGGCAGCAAGTGGTAGAAGACCCACATGCCGATCAGGCCGTCGCTGTCGGTGTCGACATCGTCGCCCGACTTCGTCGCCGACCAGCTCACGGGGATGTTGCGCAGTTCGATGCCGCCCAGCTCGAAGGATTCCAGGATCCCCCAGTACGCCCGTACGGGGCCCATCCCGAAATCGGTCTCCTGGCTGAAGACGGGGCGCAGGCCGGCTTCCTCGGCCACCGACGCGCGCATGCTCAGATTCGGGGCGCCGGTGTAGAACGTGAAGCGCTTCGCCGCTCCGCCGTTGACCGAGGCCTCCACCAGCGGCATCGGGTCCATCTGCTGGAACGGCACCCGCGCGGTCTCGCCGTGGACCTGATACGCCTCGCCGCGGACCGCCGCGAACCACTTGGCGTAGCTTTCTTCGCCGGCCGCTTCCCAGTGTGGTGCGGACAGGGCGAACTTGTCCTGCCGGATGTAGCAGTCGCCCAGGAGCTGGTTGGCTTCCTTGTCGTCGGGCGCCAGGCTGAGGGCCATCTTGAGGTACTTCTCGGCGTCAGGGAACCGGTTGGACAGCAGCCCGACATAGCCGCGCCGGCGGGCCGCGTGCAGGTTCTCGGGATCCTTCCTGAGGATCGCCTCGTACGCGCGGCCGGCCTGGTCGAACTTGCCGGCCTTGAACAGCGCGTCCGCGTCACTGCTGCCGGCCAGCGCGGTGGCCGCGTCGCCCAGCAGCGGCGCGGTCGCGGCGGCACCGGCCAGCACGGCGGCGCCCCGCAGCAGCGTACGCCGCCCCCATTGCCTGTCATCAGCCACGCCTGCTCCTTTTCGTGATCACCTTCGCCGTGACTCTCCGTCCGGCGGACGGGTACAACACCTCCGGCCGGTTCGCCCCGCCCTGCTTGACGAGGGCGACGCCGGAGGTGCCGGGGCCATCCGGGCCGTACAGCGTCGTCGCGGTGGGGGCGGTTGGCTGCGCTTCGCAAAGCGCTCCATGACTCGCCCGCCGGCCGACCCAGTCCACTGTCGGCCAGCCGTGTCCCCGCCTCGTCCGCGCCGTGTCATGGTCGTGTCACGGCCGCGACCGACGGTGGCAGCCGTCGACAAACCGAGACATGCGGCAGACAACGCGCGCCCATTCGGCGACCCATCGTGGTTCGTGATGAGCTGAGGCTGTTCGCTCTGCTGGATGTGGTTGAAGATCGTCCGCAAGCCGTCTCGGCCTCGTCGGCCGCCGCAGAGGCTCAGACAATCGAGGTGATCCGCAAGGGCAGCCGGACGTTGCAGCGTCTGCCCGCCTCCACGGGCGCGTTCATCCGGCCGTGTCTCCATCAGCAGGAGACGCACGGCTCGATCCCGCGGGGATCTTCCGAACCAAGATCGAGAACAAGTTCAAGAAGTGTGCGTCAAACGCCCTTCAGAACACGATCAAGTGCCGCCCGGCCCGCAGGTCCCCAGTGCGGCTTGCCGCCGGGAAGGCCCCGGTCCCCGTTGTGCCCCATGAGCATCAGGAAGAGGCTCTTCATGGCGGCCAGCCCGCGGGCGCGCCTGATCGCCGCCTCGTCCGCGTGCGCGTACGCGTCGAAGAACCGTGCGGCCGTGCCCGCGGGGAGCAGCACCCACGCGGCGGCGAGGTCCCACGCGGGATCGCCGGCGAACAAGGCACCGAAGTCGATCACGCCCGAGAGCGTTCCGTCCGAGACGACGACGTTCGCGGGATGGAGGTCACCGTGCACCCACACCGGCGGGCCCGCCCACCCGGGGGCCGCGACGGCATCGGCCCAGACGGCCCTGACGGCCCGACGGCCCGGACGGCGCGGACATCGCCGACGGCTTGGGGGTCGATGGCCTGCAAGAACTGCTCGAAGCCGTCCGTGCACCTGTTGGGGTGAGCGCCGAAGTCCGAACTGGCCGGGGCCTCGGCGGGCGCCTTCACATGGAGCGCCCTGAGGAAGCCCGCCAGCGTGTCGGCCGCGTGGGCGGCGCGGCTGATCGAGCCGTGGTCCAGCGGCTCGCCGGGAACCCATGTCATCACGGTCCAGTGCTTGGGGAAGCGCTCGGACGGTTCGCCGAACCGTACCGGGGCCGGCACCGGGAGCGGCAGGCGCGGCGCCAGCACGGGTAGCCACCGCCGCTCCTTGAGCTGGAGCTCCGGGGTGGGGTCCATGCGTTGCATGCGCACGGCCAACTCCTCCCCCAGGCGCCACATGTGGTTGCCCCAGCCGCCCGCCACCTCGCGGACGGCCAGCCCCGCAAGGTCTGGATGTTGCTCCTGCAGCAGGTCGCGGACCAGGTCCGCGGTGATGCCTCTGGCATCACCGATTCGGTTTCAGAAAGCTCCAGATCAGAGACTCTGGGACGGAACGGCCCCAGAGTTCAGAGAAGCTCGCGTCCGATGCCCTCTCCTTCGCGTCGACCCAGCTCAGCAGCCCCGGTTGGAAGAGATCCCCGCCAATCTCATCGACCGCCTCGCCGAGGCCAAGGAGCAGGGCCGGCTCGGCGAAGTGGCCGCGGTCGAGACGGCGCTCGCTGCCGCCGGCCAGAAGCTCCAAGCCATGCAAGAAGCCACCATCCGCACGACCGTCCTTAGCCTCGGCGTGCCCGATATCCGGCGCTCCGTCGGACGTCCGACCGGAAGCGGAACATGACCAGCCGGCATCCGGCTGCACTGGCCGGAGAGCGCCCGGTACCTTGCTCATGTGACGCTCAGGAAGATCAACGGCAGCTGGGCCGGAGACGACATCAATGACCTCGTCGCCTATTTCGGCGCCGAGCCGAACGAATATGTCGGGCAACAGGTGGTTGTGGCACGTTGCACTCACTGCACAGGTCAGGTCTTCGTCCTCGAGACCGACGAATCCTCGACATGCGTGCGCCGCACATGCGCTCAATGCGACCAGACCACCTTCATGCTCGACAGCGAGGAACACTGGCCCACCCCAGAGGAAGAGGCTGAGGCCGGCTACTTCGTCGAGTGCACCTGCGGCTCGGACCAGTTCGAGACGGCAGTCGGTTTCACGTTCTACGACGACACGCCGACCTCTGACATCCGCTGGGTCAGTATCGCGGTCCGATGCACGACCGACGGGCTCATCGGCTACTGCGCGGACTGGAAGATCGGCTATGGGCCCTCACGCCACCTGGTCGACGCGGTCTGAAATGCGGGTACCCGGGACACGCCCGAAGCTCCAGCCACACTCATCAGCCACCGTCGTGTTCCGTCATCGACCCGATCCTCATGGCTCTGAGCTCCAGCAAGATTGGTCCGGCTGAGCTTGCGTCCGCGCTCGCCCAGCTCGACGAGCGGGTCCGCCGCACTACCACGATTCGCCTGGGCATGCCGTCCGTCCCGGACATTGTCGGCCGCGCCGCCGCCCTTCCATGACATCCGCCCGGGAGTGTCGTCATGGCCGCGCTGGAACGGGCGCCGGCCCGAGGGCCATGGAGATCGTCATCGGGCTGAGGCCGCCAAGCGGCGCGGGGGCGGGTTGTCCGCCCGGTTCGGCCGCGAGACGATCTGGGTGTCCCCCGACATTGAGGAGGTCACCATCATCCTCGACGCCGCCCGGGCCCTCAGGGCCTACCTGCCCGAACTCGTCGGGCCCGACAGAGCCGCGCCCCTTGACCGCGAACTCGCCGAGCTGCTGGAGCGGCCCGGGGATGAGGACGTCCCGGACCGGCTGGCCGCGATCTTCGAACGGGAAGAGCGCGTCCACGTCTGGGTCGCGGAGTACTTCACCTACGGCGCCCCGGGCGACGTGGCCGAGACCGAACGCGTCGCGCCCCTGCCCGGGGTGCCGCGCCCGCCCGGCCCCGAGCGTTACGCCTGCGCGCATGGCGATTTCGTCTTCTACCGCAGGAGGCCGCCCGGCTGCTCCCGCCGGGTCACCCGTCCAGGGAGTCCTTCCTCGGGTTCCTCGCCGAGTCCCTGCGGACCCGGGGCAACACGGAAGGCGATCTGGCCGACCTCGACAGGTCGGTGGCGACCTTTCTGCTCGCGCTGGAGTCGGCCGTCCACCCGGGCGAACGCCTGCGCGGCCTGGCCCACGCCTACCTGGACCGGTCACGCGCGGGCGGCGGCGAACCCGGGGACGTCGGCCGCGCGGTCGAGGCTGCCGAACGCGCCCTGACGCTGCTCGGCGACGACGCCGTCCCGGTCGACCGCGCCGCTCGGCTCACCGCCTGCGCCCGCGCCTGCGCCGTCCGGCACGACCCGGGCGCAGAGACCTCCAGAGAGGACCTCCGGCAGGCGACCAGCTACTTCCGGCAGGCATGCGTGGCGGGCCTGGAGGCGGCTCCGGGGCACGCGCGCGAAGCGGCCGAGGGCTGGGGCGTGTGGGCGGCAGGGAGGGGGGCTTGGGCAGAGGCGGTGGAGGCGTACGAGCACGGCCTGACAGCGGCCCGCCGCCTGGCCGCCGTGCAGCTGTCACCTGGCTCGCGCCTGCACAGCCTGGCCCTGCACGGGTCGCTGTTCTCCCGCGCCGCCTACGCCCTGGCCAGGGCCGATCGCCTGACCGACGCCGTGGTCGTGCTGGAGCAGAACCGCACCCGGCTGCTGTCGGAGTCGACGGGCCGGGACGCGGCCGATCTTGGTGGACTGGACCGGATCGGCAAGGGCGGCCTCGGCCGGCGGTTCTCCGAGGCGGCCGCGCGGCTGCGGCTGCTCGAACTCCCCAGGCCCGAGGGCGCCCCCTCCATCACCGAGGCCGAGGCCCGCCGTGCCCGCGCCGACTTCGACGAGGTCGTGGCCGAGATCCGGCGGTTGCCGGGGTACGAGCGGCTGCTCAGCCCGCCCGACGTCGCCGATCTGCGGCTGGAGGCGCTGCCCGCCCCCGTGGTGTTCCTGGTGGCCACGGTCTGGGGCGGCATGGCCCTGGCCGCCGGAGCCGGACGGGCGCCGGCGGTGATCTGGCTGCCCGCGCTGGACGAAACCGTCGTGCATGCCCGGGTCAGCGCTTACCTCGACGTCTACGGCGACCGGACGTCCGGGGCCGCCTGGCAGGCTGCCGTGGACGAGATCACCCAGTGGTCGTGGGAATCGATGATCGGCCCCGTCCTGGCCGCCCTCCCCGGCGAGGAGCACCTGATCCTGGTCCCCACGCAACTGCTCGGCCTGCTGCCGCTGCACGCTGCCTGGCACGGCACCGGCGCCCGGCACTACGCCTGCGACGACGTCCTGCTCACCTACGGCGCCAACATCCGCCTCCTGCACCGCGAACCCCGGCCGGCCGCGACCGTGCTGACGGTAGGCCCGCCGCCCTCGACGCTGGCGCCGCTGCCGTACGCGAGCCGGGAGATCCCCTACGTCCAGGCCGCGTTCCCGCGCCACCGCGCCCTCGTCGACGAGGCCGCCACGGTCGGGAACGTCCTGGCTGAGGCCGGTCGCCACGACGTGCTGCACCTGGCCTGCCACGGCCTGACCCATCCCACCGAGCCCCTGGACAGCGGCCTGCTCCTGGCCGGGGACCAGTGGCTCACCCTGCCGCGGCTGCTGACCGGGGGAGAGCTCCGGGGCCGCCTGGCCGTGCTGTCGGCATGCGAGACCGCGCTCGCCCATCCGCAGAGCGGCGACGAGGCGCTCACCCTGCCCGGCGTGCTCCTCAGCACGGGCCTGAGCGGCGCGATCGGCTCGCTGTGGGCGGTGCCCGACCTGTCCACGGCCCTGCTCATGGCCCGTTTCTACAGCCTGTGGCCCGGCCGCGAGCCGTCACCGGCGCGGGCGCTGCGCCAGGCGCAACGCTGGCTGCGCGACAGCACCAACGCCGAGAAGCTGGCCGCGTTCCCCGGCCTGCTCGGCGACGTCTTCGACGCTCTCCCAGCCGCCGCGCGCACGCTCTGGGGCCGAGCCCGCCAGCACGCCCACCCCTACCACTGGGCCGGATTCGTCTACTACGGCGCCTGACCGCCTGGGCGATGCCTCACAGGGAGGTGCTTAGCTTCTCCAAAAATCTACAATGTAAAGGCGGTCGCAACGATAGCTGTATGTCCGTGGTGATGTCCGCGACGGATAATCACAACAATCGACGCGTCTGGTGGGGCACCCATGGAGCGCATGTTCGTCAATCTGACCCGCTACGCGATCAGGTTCGTTGGAGCCGCCGCGGCGATCTGGGGCATCGCGTATGCGATCAACGGTGCTACTCAGGCTCGCGGATACATCTCCATACGCGTCGTACCGACGCTGGAAGCCGCCGATCAGCTGCGGGTGAGCGGTGTGAAACTTCCCGCTGGCGTCGTGCTCGGCGAGGGGGAACTGCCGCTGACCGTATGGGATTCCACCGTTGTCGAGCAAGTGCTCTCCCGTGCAGACGTCTTGCTGGGCGGTCTCTGCGCGGGCGTGGCTGCTCTTCTGCTGAGTTCTCTTGTGCATGGGCAGTCTTTCAGGAGGGGCAATGCCGGCCGGATCGCCTGGCTCGCCGTTCTTGTGCTGGTCTCGGGTTTGGTTGGCCCCATGCTGTCCAGCCGTGCCGCAGCGACCGTGCTCGATCGGGCGGGGCTGGCGGCGAACTTCCTTCCGTCGCTCAGCTTGTCATGGGTGCCGATCGCGGGTTCCGTGTTTCTCCTCGCGCTGGCCCTGGTCTTCCGAAGGGAAGAGAAGAGGTCCGGCGCGAGACTGGAAGCGGCGACAACAGATCCCCCCATCAGCTCCTAGGACCCCTCTGAAGATGTTGCTGGCGTGATGGATCACGGGCTGAGGGTCTGGCGATCGAGGTTTGATGGTGAAGCGGCCCTGGGTTGTTGCCCGCTGGATGGCCTCAGCCGGTGGCCGGCTGT
>NZ_JBGNUV010000012.1:0-408942 GCF_041950525.1 Nonomuraea sp. GTA35
TTCATTTCGTCGTTGTGGTCTTAATTCTTCCAGCCGTTCAAGTCTCTGTCAAATTGACCCGACTTGCTCGACCTGCGGAAATTAATCCCTGCCCCCTTTCGGAGACAACCCCTCTAACTTACCAGCCCGTTCGAAGTGGTCCGAACCATCAACGGACGACCCTGAAGGTAGTGGGATTCGCCGGGTATCTCCGGGGCTCCAGGAGCCCTCTCGATCGCCCTGCGGGAAGCAACTCTAGCAGTCTGGCGCACCCACTTCGGCCCACTCAGGTAATCAGGAGGTTCTTCCCTCACCACATGACCCTCAAACCTCGCCGAGGTTCCCTGGCCCGATCCCCCTGACGCAAGCCGACGGCAAGTCATCCGCAATCGCCTCTCGGTACGAACTACCTACGAGCAGTCTGCGCTCACGGAGGTGGCCGACATGACACGGTCGGAGTTCGACGACATCCGCGCGTTCCTCGCCGACGGGGCGACTCACGCCGGAGACCTGCTGCGAGTCGCCAGGACTCTGATCGACGACCTGGAACACGCTCGCATGCGTGAGGCCGTCCTGCGTACCCACTACCTCCGCCTGCTGACGGCCGCCCGGGCGACCGTCGCGGCCGAGCTGGCGGACATGCCGGATCCCCTGGCGTTCCTGAAGCACGAGCTGGCCGAGCGCGGTCAGCTGCCGGAGGACGGCGAGGCCGTCCAGCGCATCCTGTCCGACGCGCGCACGGCGGCCGCGTTGCTCGCCTGCCTGGAGGAGATGCCGCAGCCGCGTCCCCGCGGCCCGCGGCTGCGCCGCTGCGTCGGCACCGGCCGCGCGCTTCCCCGCTGAACACCGCCCTGCGCTGAACACCGCCCTGGGCTGAACGCGACCCTGAGCTGAGCCGAACTCTGAGCCCACGCGTACAAACGGGACAAAGTTTCCGCCCGCTGACGTGGCGACAACTGCGGGCATACTCCCCCTTGGCGGGCCGCCTGCAAGACTCCGCATATGTGGCAGAGGGGGCTGAACTGGACGGCAATCGTCATGGTCGGAATATTCGGCCTGATGTGGGTCGGCGTCGTGGTTTATGCGGACAAAGGCTCGCCCCTCTGGATGCGCATCGTCCAGGTCGTCTTCGGGCTTCTGCTGCTGGCGTGGGCCGTACGGAAGGCCGTGCGCATGGTCGGCAAGGCGTGAGCCGCCCTACGGCTGGAACCGGTATCCCATTCCAGGCTCGGTCAGCAGGTGGACCGGATGCGCCGGGTCCCGTTCGAGCTTGCGCCGCAGTTGCGCCATGTACTGGCGCAGGTAGTGCGTCTCCTTCAGGTAGGCGTTGCCCCAGACCTCGGTCAGCAGCTGGCGCTGGCTGATCAGCTTGCCGGGATTGCGCAGCAGGATCTCCAGGAAGTGCCACTCCGTGGGCGTCAGGCGTACCCCACCGGAGATCGTCTTGCGGGCGAGGTCGATGACGTGCTCGCCCACCTGCACCGTGGCGTTGTCCTCGTCGTGCTGCGCCGTGCGGCGCGTCACGGCGCGCACCCGCGCGAGCAGCTCGTCGATGCTGAACGGCTTGGTGACGTAGTCGTCCGCGCCGGCGTCGAGCGCGTCGACCTTGTCGGTGCTGTCGGCCCGGCCCGAGAGCACGATGATCGGGATCGAGGTCCAGCCGCGCAGCCCCTGGATCACCTCCACTCCGTCGAGATCGGGCAGCCCCAGGTCGAGGATGACCAGGTCCGGGTGCCACTCGGCGGCCTGGCGCAGCGCCGTCCCGCCGTCGGGGGCGACCGCGACCTCGTACTGCCTCGCCGCCAGGTTGACCCGCAGGGCGCGGAGGATCTGGGGCTCGTCGTCCACCACCAGCACGCGGGTCACGTGGCCCGCCGCAGCGAGACGGTCATGGTGAGTCCTCCTCCGGGCGTGTCCTCAGGGGTGAGCGTGCCGCCCATCGCCTCGGTCAGGCCGCGTGAGAGCGCCAGGCCGAGCCCCACGCCCGTGTGGGTGTCACGATCGCCGAGCCGCTGGAACGGCAGGAACACCCTTTCATGCGCTTCGGGCGGAATGCCGGGACCCCTGTCGATGACGCGGATCTCGACCCTGTCGCCGTGCCGGCTCGCGCCCACGAGTACGGGCTGGCCGGCCGGGCTGTGGCGGACGGCGTTCGCCACCAGGTTGCCGAGCACCCGCTCCAGCAGCGCGGGGTCGGCCATGATCTCGGGCGTCCCCGGCGGGATGTCGGTCGCGAGGCGGTCGCCCAGCGGGCCGAGGTCGTCCACCGCGTGCGGCAGGACGTCCTCGATCGCCACCGGTTCGAGCGTGACGCCGAGGACCCCGGCCTGGAGGCGGCTCATGTCGAGCAGGTTGGACACCAGCCGGGTCAGCTTGATCAGCGATTCGTCGGCGGTGGCGAGCAGTTCGGCGCGGTCCTCGTCCGACCAGGTGACGTCGGTGCTGCACAGGCTCTCCACTGCGGCTCTGGCCGAGGCGAGCGGCGTGCGCAGGTCGTGCCCCACGGCGGCGAGCAGCGCCGTACGCATCCTGTCGGCCTCGGCCAGCGGCCCGGCCCGGTCGGCGGCCTCCCGCAGCCGCTGCTGCCGCAGTGCCACCGCCGCCTCCGCCGCGAACGCCTCCAGCACCCGCCGGTCGCCGGCCTCAAGCGGGCGCCCGCGCGCGGCGAGCACCAGCCGGTCGTCGATCACGACGTCGTGGTCGGCGGTGCCGGGGCTCGTGGCGGGCAGCCCGCCCGACGTCGCCACGACCCGCCACCCGCCGCCCTCGTCGAGGTCGCCCCGTTCGAGCAGGGTCACCGCCGACAGCCCGAACGTCTCGCGCATCCGGGCCAGCAGCGACGGCAGCGCCGACTCGCCGCGCAGCACGTGACCCGCCAGCGTGGACAGCACCTCGGCGTCGGCCCGCGAGCGCGCCGCCTCCCTGCTGCGCCGGGCCGCCAGGTCGACGACCGTGCTGACCATGGCCGCCACCAGCATGAAGATGGCCAGCGCGAGCACGTTCTCCGGCTCGGCGATCGACAGGGTGTGCAGCGGCGGCGTGAAGAACCAGTTGAGCAGCCCGAACCCGAGCACCGCCGCCGTGAGCGCCGGCCACATGCCGCCGGTCAGCGCGACGACCACGACCAGCAGCAGGAAGATCAGGATCTCGCTGGGCAGCGTCAGGCCCGCCGGCCGGAGCGCGGCCGCGAGCAGCGGGATCCCGAGCAGTGCCAGTGCCCAGCCGGACATCCGCCGCCTGCGCGGCAGCGCGGCCTCCGGTCTCATCCGGTAACGGGCCTTTCCCGTCGCCTCGTGCGGCACGATGTGCACGTCGATCGACCCCGCGAGCGCGGCGGTCGTTCCGCCCACGCCCCGCGTGAGCGGCCGCCGTCTCCTGGACGCCCCGAGCACGAGCTGGGTGGCGTTCGCGCCGCGGGCGAACTCGAGCAGCGCCCGCGGCACGTCGTGGCCGACCACCTGGTGGTACGTCCCGCCCAGGTCCTCGACGAGGGCGCGCTGGCGTACCAGGTGGGCGGGGTCCTCCCTCGTGGTCAGCCCCTCCGCGCTGGTGATGTGCACGGCGAGCAGGTCGGCGCCCTTGCCGCCGGCCGCGATGCGCGCGGCCCGCCGTACGAGGGTGTCACCCTCCGGCCCGCCCGTGAGCGCGACCACCACGCGTTCGCGGGCCTCCCAGGTGCCGGCGATCGAGTGGTCGCTGCGGTAGCGGCCGAGCTGTTCGTCCACCTTGTCCGCCACCCAGAGCAGGGCAAGCTCCCGCAGAGCGGTCAGGTTGCCGACGCGGAAGTAGTTGGCGAGCGCGGCGTCGACCCGTTCAGGCCGGTAGACGTTGCCGTGGGCCAGCCGGCGGCGCAGCGCCTCGGGCGCCATGTCGACCAGCTCGATCTGGTCGGCCCTGCGCAGCACCTCGTCGGGGACGGTCTCGCGCTGCGGCACGCCGGTGATCCGCTCGACGACGTCGTTCAGCGACTCCAGGTGCTGGATGTTGACCGTGGAGACGACGTCGATCCCGGCGTCGAGGATCTCCTCGACGTCCTGCCAGCGCTTGGCGTTGCGGGAGCCCGGGACGTTCGTGTGGGCGAGCTCGTCGATCAGGGCGAGCGCGGGGGCGCGCTCGATGACGGCGCCGGGGTCGAGCTCGGTGAACGTCGTGCCGCGGTAGGTCAGGGCCCGCCTGGGCACCGCCTCCAGGCCGTCGAGGAGGGCGGCGGTGCGGGCGCGGCCGTGGGTCTCGACGAGGCCCACGACCACGTCCTTGCCACGGTCCCGGGCGCGCCGCGCCTCGCTCAGCATGGCGTACGTCTTGCCCACCCCGGGCGCCGCACCGAGGTAGACGCGCAGCCGCCCTCTCATTCCTCCAGGTTACGGCCGGTACGGCGGCGCGACCCCCCACCCCCAGTGCGGCACCGGAGCCTCCGGCGGCGGGGTCGCCCCCGGCTGGGAGTTGTGCCTGGCCAGCCTGGTGCCCCATTCGATGTAGCCGGCGAAGGCGGCCCTGAACTCGGGGTCGTCGGGCAGGCCCACCTCGTCGGCCGCGTCCATGAGCAGGTTCACCCATCTGCGGCGCTGCGGCTCGGTGATCGACTTGCCGAGGTGGTGGCGGAGCATGTGGGGGTAACCGCCGCGCTCGGTGGTGTAGCGGTCGGGGCCGCCGAAGACCTCGCTCAGCCACATCGCCACGTACTTCGGGTGGTCCGGGTCCATGTGCGCGAACAGCGGCCCGATCAGGTCGTCCTTGACGACGCTGCGGTAGAACACCTCGGTCAGCCGCTCTAAAGCCTGGGTGCCGCCGGCCCATTCGAAGAGTGTCGGCACTGCCTCATCTGTCATGTAATCATGTAATCACCTGTGACGGCAGCGAACAAGGCCAGCCGTTTTCCGGGAAAACAAAAAAGTCCCCGGCCGCCGGATAAACCGGCGACCGGGGACTTTCCCTGGTAGCGGGGACAGGATTTGAACCTGCGACCTCTGGGTTATGAGCCCAGCGAGCTACCGAACTGCTCCACCCCGCGTCGGTGTGTCAGTACTTACTATACAGGCTTTCGAGTAGTGCGCGAACCGCGTATCCGCCCACTCACGCGAAAGCCCGGATCTCCGTTTCCGGAAATCCGGGCTTCGGCCTGGTAGCGGGGGCAGGATTTGAACCTGCGACCTCTGGGTTATGAGCCCAGCGAGCTACCGAACTGCTCCACCCCGCGTCGCTTGTGCCTTAGTAGGCTACCGGGCGGCACGGGGTGGGCGCAAACTGAATGCGTCAGGACGTGTTCTCCGTCGGCGACGCCGTGGGCGATGCCGTCGGGGACGCCGACGGCGAAGTACTGGGCGAGGCGGCCGGTGAGGCCGTGGGTGAGGCGGTCGGCGAGGCCGTGGGCGACGGCTGCTGTTGCGGCTGCGCGTTGGCCCCCTCCAGCGCCCGCAGCGCCTCCTCCAGCCGCTTCTGGGCGTCGCCGTAGGCGTCCCAGTCGGGCGGGCTGGCCTGCAGCGCCTTCTGCGCGTCCGAGTACGCCTTCTTGGCGTTGGCGATCGCGGAGTTCAGCGCCGAGTTCGACGTGTTGGGCTGGGCCTGTTGCTGCTGGTCGCTCGGCTGCTGTTGCTGTTGCTGCTCGCCGCCGAAGATCTCCGTGAGGGCCTCCTCCAGCGTGCGCGCAACACCGATCTTGCTGCCGAACGACACCAGCACCCGCTGCAGGATCGGGTACGGCTCCTGCCCGCCGCCCGCGGTCACCTGGACGTACACCGGCTCGATGTAGACCAGCCCGCCCGCGTACGGAAGCGTCAGGAGGTTGCCGTAACGGACCGCCGAGGCACCCACGCCGAGCAGGTTGAGCTCACCGGCGAAGCGGCTCTGGAAGGCGTTCTGCGCCTGTCCGGGACCTGGGATGGGCGTGGAGGACGGCGGCATCCGCAGGATCCGCATCCGGCCGTACTCGGGGCCCGCCGTCGAGTTGACCGCCATGAACGCCGCCAGGTTGGGCCCCTGCCGGGGCACGAACGTCGTGGTCAGCGAGAACGCCGGCGTGTTGCTGCCCGGCATCGTGGTGGTCAGGTAGTAGGGCGGCTGCTTGATGTTCTTGTCGCCCTGGGTCGGGTCGCCGGGGACGTTCCACACGTCCTGGCCACCGTAGAAGGCGCCCGGGTCCTGGATGTGGTAGCGCGACAGGGTGTAGCGCTGCACCTTGAACAGGTCTTCCGGGTACCGCACGTGCTGGCGCAGCTCGGCGCTCATCTTCGAGGCCGGGGTGATGACGCCGGGGAACGCGCTGCTCCAGGTCTTGAGCAGCGGGTCGTTGGCGTCCCACGCGTAGAGCTTGACCGTGCCGTCGTAGGCGTCGACCGTGGCCTTGACGGAGTTGCGGATGTAGTTGATCTTGTCGCTGGGCTGCTGGGCGATGACGCGGCGGTCCGTGGAGGTGTCGCGCGTCATGTCGCCGAGGCTCTCGCTCTGCGAGTACGGGTAGTCGTTGGACGTGGTGTACCCGTCGACGATCCACTGGATCCGCCCGTCGACGATCGCCGGGTAGGGGTTCCCGTCGAGCGTGAGGAAGGGCGCGACCTTCTGGACCCTGTCCCGCGGGTTGCGGACGTACAGGATCTTGGAGCTGTCGTTGATGTCGCCCGACAGGACGATGTTCGCCTCGCTGTACTTGGCGGCGTACAGGAGCCGGTTGAAGAACGAGCCGACGGGCACGCCGCCGTTGCCGGTGTAGGTGGTGTTCTTCTGGCCGGTGCCGCCCGTCTCCGGGTAGTCGAGCTCCTGCGGGTTGTTCGGGTCGCCGCCCGCGATCACGTACTCGGAGGCCGACTCGTCCTCGCCGAAGTAGATGCGGGATTCCTTGAGCTTGGTCGAGTCGACCAGCGGGCCGGTGACCGGCATGTCCTTGGCGTCGTACGCGGGCAGGCCGCTGGAGTCGACCTGGTTGCCCGGCGCGGCTACGAAGCCATAGCCGTGCGTGTACTTCAGAACGCGGTTGATCCAGTTGTTCTGCTCGGTGGGCGGCCCGGTCAGCTCGCGCACGCCGACGATGTGGTCGACGAGCTTGCCGGTGCTGTCGGGGTAGCGGTCGACGTCGAGCGGGTCGGCGAAGCTGTAGAAGCCCCTGATCCGCTGCGTCTGCTCGTACGTCGAGCCGAGCAGCGCCGGGTCGAGCAGGCGCACGCCCGAGACGGAGGTGTCGCCGTTGGCCCGGACCTGCGCCGGGTCGGCCTGCGCGTTGTAGGTCTCGACCTCGGTCTTGTCGACGTTGTACGCCTCGCGGGTGGCCTGGATGTTGCGCTCGATGTAGGCCGCCTCCTTGCCCTGCTGGTTCGGCTTGACCTGGAACTGCTCGACCAGCGCCGGGTAGACGCCGCCGATCAGGATGGCCGAGAGCACGAGCAGGCCGAAGGAGACGCCTGGCAGCATCCCGCCGGGCCGGAACACGCCGGCGAAGAACAGCGCGGCGCAGATCAGCGCGATGATCGCGAGGATCGTCTTGGCCGGCAGCACGGCGTTGACGTCGGTGTAGGAGGCGCCGTGCACGTAGCCGCGGTCGGAGAAGACCAGGCCGAAGCGGTCGATCCAGTAGGCGATGGCCTTGAGCAGCACGAAGATGCCCAGCAGCACCGACAGGTGGACGCGGGCCGCCCTGGACGCGTGCACGCCGGGCGACTGCAGACGGAAGCCGCCGTACAGGTAGTGCGTGATCGCCGCCAGGACGATCGAGATGATCACGGCGGTGAACAGGAAGTTCAGCACCATCCGGATGAACGGGTAGTCGAACATGAAGAACGAGATGTCCATCCCGAACAACTTGTCCGTCTTGCCGAACGATGCGCCGTTGCTGAACTCCAGCCACGTCTTCCACTGGCCCGCGAACGAGGAGCCGGAGAAGATGGCCAGCAACCCCATGCCGACGATGAAGATCAGCTTTCGGTGGGGATCGAGCGCCATGCGATAGCGGTCGGCGCCGCTGCCGCCACCGAAGATCGCCGGCCCGAACATCGGGCGCGTCTTGAACGCCAGCAGCATGTTGCCGCCGGCGATGCCGACCATGAGCACCGCTCCGACAAGGAACAGCACGATTTGAGTCAGCACCATACCGCTGAAGACCGACGTGAAGCCGGTCGAGTCGTACCACAGGTAGTCGGTATAAATGCCCGAGAAAAGGAAGAACAGCGCCACGATCGCCACGAGAGCGATCGCCACAGGCAGAAGCAGTCGCGGTCGGCGGGGCAAGCGCATCGCCCTGCCGGCTCCTGGGGTCCGGAAGCTCAAGGCCAACCCCTCGTCGTAATGAAAAAACGGTCCGTGACTGGCAACCTACACCGCTGTGCCAGCCCTACGACTAACGCACGGCGCTCGCCAGAAGTTTCATCCGGTCTCGCACGAAGGCACCTGGCCCTTGCCGGTGCGCAGCGCGTCGAGCGCCAGCACCGCCTGGTGCAACGTGTCGGCCCTGACCAGCCGCAGGCCGTCAGGCGCGGCCTGCAAGGCCTCCGCGCAGTTGCCGGGAGGTGTCAGGAAGATCGTGGCGCCGGCGTCCTGGGCGCCGATCATCTTCTGCGCGATGCCGCCGATCGCGCCCACCTCGCCCGTCGGCACGATGGTGCCGGTGCCGGCGATCTTCTTGCCGCCGGTCAGCTCGCCGGGCGTCAGCTTGTCGAGTATGCCGAGCGAGAACATCAGCCCGGCGCTCGGCCCGCCGACGTCGCCCACGCTGATGTCCACGTCGAACGGGAACTTGAACTTGGGCCCCATCGTCAGGCCGACGATGGTCTGCCCCTTGGGGCCGGCCACGGTCTGCAGGGTGACGTCGAGCTTCTCCTCGCCACGCACGATGCCGAGCACCACGCTCTCGCCCGGCTTGTGCGCCTTGACCGCGTTCTGGACGGCCGCGGAGTCCTTGGTCGGCTTGCCGTCGACGGAGGCGATCTCGTCGTCCTTCTGCACCTTGCCGTCGGCGGGCTTGCCCTTCTCCGTGGACAGCACTCCCACGCCCACGGTGTAAGGGATCTTGAGCTCGGTCAGCGCGGCGGCGGTCGCGGCGTCCTGCGAGTTCGTCATCTCGACGACGTTCTCCTCCTCGACCTCCTCGGCGTTGCGGCCGGGGGCGAAGATGGTCTCCTGCGGGACCACCGCCACCGTCGGGTCGAGCCAGCCGCGCAGGGCGGTCAGCAGGTCGATCTGGGCGGCGGGGCCGCCCTGGTAGGCCACCGTGACCAGGCTCAGCGCGCCGGTGGTCGGGTAGGTCTGCCTGCCCTTGATCGAGATCACGGGCTTCTTGTCGACCTCGCCGATCGTGTTCTCCGTCGGGCCCGGGCTCAGCACGACGTACGGAACCGGGCGGAACGCGCCGATCACCCCGAGCGCGAGCACGAGGAATCCCGCGAGCAGGAGGGTCAGGGCGCGTCGTGACATGTCGATGAGCTTATTCGCCGGCGCCGACCCACTCGGTCTCGCCGTCGGCGAACACCTGGTGCTTCCAGATGGGGACCTCCGCCTTGAGGTCGTCGATCAGGCGGCGGGCCGCCCTGAACGCCTCGTCCCTGTGCGGCGCGGCCACCGCGACGATCACGGCGGTGTCGCCCAGCTCCAGATCGCCCACCCGGTGCACGGCGGCGATCGCCGTCACCGGGAAGTCGGCCGCCACCTTCTCGGCGACCTGCCGGAGCTCGGCCTCCGCCGAGGGGTGAGCCGAGTAGGAGAGCTTGGTGACCGGCTTTCCGTGGTCCTGCTCACGGACGGTGCCCACGAAGAACGCGGTGCCGCCCGCGGCGTGATCGGCCACGGCTGCCAGCACCTCGTCGACGGAGAGCGAGGTGTCGCGAATGCCGAGCAAGCGGATGACGTCCACGAGAAAGACTCTAACCGTTCATCCGCGCCGCTTCTTACGGACTTGACGGACGATCGCGGCGGTGCCGATCACGGCCACGGTGGCACCCGCGGCGGTCAGCGTGGCCTCCTTGACGGGCAGGCGCCTGCCGACCACGGTCGTACGGTTCTCCCGCAGCTCCAGGAGCTGCTCGAAGGCGGCCTCGTTCGTCCACGACGGTTTCCAGCCGGCCGCCCGCAGCGCCGCGCAGTCGACCACCCACGGGTAGACGACGTAGTGCAGATCGGTCGCGGGGGCCGGGGTGATGCCGAGGCGGTGCAGGCGCTGGGCCGTGCCGAACGTCAGGCCCGCCGGCAGCTCCAGGCTGCGGATGCCGGACAGCTCCTCGACCTGGTCCTGCTCCAGCCACCCGTCGGAGCCGACTGCCACCACGCCGCTGACCAGGCCGCGCGCCGCCAGCTCCAGCGCCGAGACCAGGTCGTCGATGTGGCAGAACTGCCAGTGCGGGCTGCAGCCCTTCACGGTCAGCAGCCTGGGCGACTCGAAGTGGCGGGTGATCACCGTGTCGATGCCCGGGCCGACGACCGCGGCCGGGCGCAGCACGGTCACCTCCAGGCCGGGATGGCTGCGCAGCGACCGGCGCACCAGCGACTCGATCTCCAGGAAGTCGCCGACGACGCCGGTGTCGGGCTCGGCCGCCACGGGGGCGTCCTCGGGCAGCGGCACCTCGTTCTCGGGCGCGGCGCCGTACACCATCGCGCTCGTGACCAGCACCACCCTGCGCACCCGCGCGGCGGCGCAGGCCGTCAGGACGGTCTGCGCGGCGCGCAGGTTGTACGCCCGCCGCTCGGCGGGGTCGGAGTCGACGGCGTAGTCACCGGCCAGATGGACCAGGACGTCGATGTCGGAGATCCGGTTCGCCAAGAGCGGATCTCGTACGTCGATCACTCTCCACGTGGCTTCCTGGACGTCTCCGCGTTCCTCGTCGATGGCCACCACTCTGCGGAAATCCGCGGAGGTCACGAGTTTCGCGAGCACCTCGCGGCCGAGGCCGGAGGCCGCCCCCGTTACGGCGACGACGGGTTGACGCGGGCGTTTCGAGGTAGGCACCAGGTCCTCACTTTGCACTGATCCGCCGTCGGACGACTAACGTGGCGGATGTGGATTCCTCCTCCATCCTGCATGAGGTAGACCGGTGACTGACCTGCCAGGTCGCGAAAACGACCCCAACGAGAACCCGTTCGCCATGTTCGGCAACCCTGAGCAGATGGCTCAGGCGATGCGCCAGTTCGCCGACATGTTGTCGGCGCCACAGGGCTCCGGCCCTGTCAACTGGGACATGGCGAAGAACATCGCCAGGCACGCCGTGGTCGCCGAGGGCGACCCGAGCGTCATGGAAGGCGAGCGCCGCCAGATCGTCGAGGCGCTCAGCCTGGCCGACCTCTGGCTGAACGAGGCGACGACGCTGCCGAGCGGCGTGTCGACCCCGCAGGCCTGGAGCCGATCCGAATGGATCGAGAACACCATCCCGATTTGGCGAAAGCTTTGCGAGCCGATCGCGGAGCGCATGGTCGACACCATGGGCGGCGCGCTCGGCGGCTCGGGGCTGCCCCCCGAGGCCCAGCAGATGGCCGGGCCGCTGATGGGCATGCTGAAGCAGATGGGCGGCATGATGGTCGGCCAGCAGATCGGGCAGGCGCTCGGCTCGCTGGCCCGCGAGGTCGTCGGCACGACCGACATCGGCCTGCCGCTCTCCGACACGGCCGCGCTGCTGCCCGGCGGCATCGCGCACTTCAGCGAGGGCCTCGAGGTCCCGGCCGACGAGATCAGGCTCTACCTGGCGCTGCGCGAGGCCGCGCACCACCGGCTCTTCCAGCACGTCCCGTGGCTGCGCTCCCACCTGCTGGGCGCGGTGGAGGAGTACGCCAAGGGCATCACGGTCGACACCTCCGCTCTCGAAGAGCAGATCCGCGGGCTCGACATCAACAACCCCCAGGCCATCCAGGAGGCGCTGAGCGGGGGCAACCTGCTCAAGCCCGAGGAGACCGAGCGGCAGAAGGCCGCCCTGGCCCGGCTGGAGACGATGCTCGCCCTGGTCGAGGGGTGGGTCGCCACCGTGGTCGACAAGGCCGCGCAGGGCAAGCTGCCCTCCGCCGTCGCCCTCGGCGAGACCGTACGCCGCCGCCGGGCCACCGGCGGGCCGGCCGAGCTCACGTTCGGCACCCTGGTCGGGCTGGAGCTGCGGCCCAGGCGGCTGCGCGAGGCCGCCGCCCTGTGGCGGGCGCTGGAGAGCGCGCGCGGGCTCGACGGGCGCGACGCGCTGTGGGGTCACCCCGACCTCATGCCGACGGCCGAGGACCTCGACGACCCCGACGCGTTCGTACGCGGCGAGGCGGCGTGGGACATCTCACAGCTCGACAAGGGTCCCGACGACGACAAGGGCGACGAGGGTTGAGCCTGCTGCACGACGACGCGGTGGAGGTGCTGTCCGCCTGGACCGCGCCGACGCCTGAGGAAGAGGCGCTGCGCGTCGAGTTCCTCGAGCACCTGCGGGCGCACGACGACGCGATGCTGCGCGAGTGCGTGCCCGGGCACCTGACGGCGACCACGGCCGTGCTGTCGCACGACGGCGCCAAGGTGCTGCTCACGCTGCACCCGAAGGCCAAGATGTGGCTGCCGATGGGCGGCCACTGCGAGATCTCCGACACGTCACTCGCTGCGGCCGCGCTGCGGGAGGCGTGGGAGGAGTCGGGGATCTCCGGGCTGGAGCTGCTGCCGGGGCCCCTCGCGGTGGACAGGCACGTCGTGTGGTGCCATCCGCCGCACAGCTGGCACCTCGACGTCGAGTACGCGGCCGTGGCGCCTGCCGGGGCCGAGGCCGTGATGAGCGATGAGTCGCTCGACCTGCGCTGGTTCCCCGTGGACGAGATCCCCGAGCTGTCCGACGAGGCGACGCGGAGATTGGCCGCACGCGGACAAGCCGCGCTCGGCTCGGGTTCGCGGCTGCTTGGCTAGAGTCCACTTGCGTCGTTCCAAGAGGGGGCCTGCGTGGAGACTTCTGCCGTCGGCGGCACGATCGTGACACCCGTACGCAAGCGCAGGAAGTTTCCGGCAACGGCGCTGACCTGGGTCGCGGTGAGCCCGTTCGCCGCCTGGGCGGTGGCCAGGGTGGCCGGGCTGGAGCGGGGGTCGCTGCCCACGCAGCTCATGACCGCGACACCGTACGCCGCGGCGGGCTCGCTCGTCCCCCTCCTGATCGCGGCGGCCGGGCGCAGGCGGGCCGCGACCGTCGTCGCGCTGCTGTCGGCCACGGCGCTCGGCTTCAGCGTCCTGCCCAGGGCGCTGGGCAGCGCCGAGGCGACCACCGGCAGGCCGTTCAGGGTCATGACGATCAACATGCTGTTCGGCAGGGCCGACATCGCGACGATCATGAAGCTGGTGCGGGAGTTCCGGCCCGACGTGCTGAGCACGCAGGAGCTGACCCCTGGCGCGGTCGCCGACCTCGACGCGGCCGGGCTCAAGGACGTCATGCCGCACCGCGTGCTGCAGGACGAGTGGAGCGCCGGCGGCAGCGGGATCTACTCCAGGCATCCGGTCGAGGCGCTCTGGGACGTCATGCCGCCCGTCGGGCACCAGATGCCCGCGGCGACGATCTCGCTGCCGGGCGGCAAGCCGATCGAGTTCATCGACGCGCACCCGTTCCCGCCGCTGGGGCCGCACGTCAGTGACTGGAACGCGGCGCTCGCGGCCTTCCCCTCGGCCTCCCCCGACCGGATCAGGATCATCGCGGGCGACTTCAACGCCTCGCTCGACCACGCCGCCATGCGAGGGCTGCTGTCACGGGGTTACAAGGACGCGGCCGATCAGGTGGGGGCCGGGCTGATCCCCACGTGGCCGGCGAACAAGCGGGTGCCACCGCTCATCACGATCGATCACGTGCTGGTGGATCAGCGGGTCGGGGTGCGCGAGGTCAGCGTGCGCGACGTGCCGGGCACCGACCACCGGGCCGTGCTGGCCGAGCTCATCGTGCCCTGACCAGGGCCCTGGTGTTGTCCCAGCCTTCGAGGCCGGGGTCGAGGCGGTCGACGTCCTGGGGCGTGCGCAGGCGGTGCCAGCCCGGGGTGGTGGCGACCCTGCGCGGGCCTGGCGCCTGGGCGCGCAGCTCCTTGACCACGTCGTACGCGTCGAGCTCGGGGTCCGCCCAGGCAGGTGCCGGGAGCGCGCAGGCCATGGCCACGGCGCCGCCGTTCTCCGACGGGCAGATCGTGATCTCCGCCCTGCCGAGCTCCCTGAACAGCTTGCCGATGAGCAGGGGCGGCAGGTCGGGGGCGTCGGCGCTGACGACGGCGGCCTGATCGGCGTCGAGGCGGGTGAGGATGTGCCTGAGCGGCTCGTCCTCGGCGATGGTGATCACCTCGGTGCCGGGCCAGACGATGGTGTCCAGGCCGGGGACGCTGGTGATCAGGACAGGGGTGACGAGCTCCAGGCCCGCGACGATCTCGTACGTGTCCTCCGCCACCGCCTCCAGGAAGTCTCCCGGATCGACGCCGGGGGGCGCGGCCTGCGCCATGCTCTGTCGTACCAGGACCGCGGCGATGCGCGTCAACACTCCTCCGGTGCCATGTGGGCCGCGGCGGAGAATCCCTCCAGGAACCCGCGGGCCCGCTCCGCCTTCGGATACTGTTCTACCAGCGCCCAGAACTTGGCCCCGTGGCTGGGCACCAGCAGGTGCACGAGCTCGTGGATGATCACGTAGTTGATGACCCATTCGGGCAGGCCCTTGAGCCTGGTGGAGATGCGGATCGTGCCGGTCTCGGGGGTGCACGAGCCCCACCGGTGCTGCTGGTTGTCGACCCAGCGCACGCTGACGGGGTCGGGCTCGCCGTTCAGGTACTTCGCCGACAGCTCCTTGGCCCGCTCCAGCAGCGCCTCGTCGGTCGGCCTTCGTCGGCGCTCCTTGGCGGCCAGCCGATCCAGCATCCGGCTCACCCATTCATCCGCGTCTTCGCCGCTCAGCCAGGCGGGCAGGAGCACGATCGTCTTGTCGCCGTCGCGGTATGCGGACACCGTACGCCGGCGACGAGAACTGCGACGAACCTCGACTGTCTCGGGGGGCACATATGCACGGTAGCCGAGACTCGCGAAATTCCACAGAGGGTGGACGTTGTTTCTGCTGGTCAGATGATTAAGAGCCGGTGAATTTGGGCATGCGCCTTTCCCGATGCGCGGACAGGCCCTCGATCATGTCGGCGGAGGCCATGGTCACGGGCTGGGCCAAGGATTCCCACCTCAGAGCGGCTTCCAGGTCTTGATGGTCTTGGCCGAGGGCTACTTTGGTGAGCCTCGTGGCAATGGGAGCGTTCTGGGCGATCTTCGTGGCGATGCCGGTCACTTCCGACATTAGGTCATTTTTGGGGAAACTCTGATTTACCAGGCCTTTATCTGCCGCTTCCTTCCCGGACACAGTGCGGCCCGCCAGCAGCATCTCGCGGGCCAGACCCGGTGCCCTCCTCGGCAGCAGGTACGTGGCCGCCATGCCCGGGTGCAGGCCCAGGGACGTGAACGGGGCCAGCAGCTTGGCGTCGTCGGCGGCGTACACGAGGTCGCAGGCCAGCGCCACGCACAGGCCCGCGCCCACCGCCGGGCCGTTGACGGCGGCGACGGTGGGGATCTCGAGCTCCGTGATCATCAACCAGGTGCGGTAGAAGGCCAGCATGCGCTCGCGCAGCGGGGGCACGGCCTCGGCGCCACGCTCGCCGATCCACGACAGGTCGCCGCCGGAGGAGAAGGCGGTTCCCGCGCCCGTGACGATCAGGCAGCGGGCGTCCCGGTCGGTGGCCAGGCCCGTCATGGTCTCGCGCCATTCGGCCGTCATGGTGTCGGTCATGGCGTTGCGCATGTCGGGGCGGTTGAGGGTGATCAGTACGACTCCGTCGTCTTTGCGATCAACTGAGAGCTCGTTCATGCGGGGAAGCGTAACGTGGACTCCTTCGCCTTCACCTTCGCCTTCGCCTTCGCCGGACGCGGCGTTGACGATCAATGGTCCGGTAATCACATCGGTGACCGCTCATTCCCCATATGACCGGGTGGATCCGTCCTCACTGATCATTACTCCGTCCACAGGGGGCGAGCCACGTTTCCGAAGTTATCCACAGCCGCCACGGAACCCGCTCGGGATCTTGCTCGCTCATGGAAGCCTTTCCCGCCATGAGGCCACGTGTGAAGCCCACCCTGCGGCACATCCTCCGCGACGAGCGCACCCTCCAACTCGGCACGCATCCCCTCCGCGCGGTCATGCTGAGCGGCCTGACCCAACCCGTCCGGGAGTGGGTCGAGGGCCTCGACGGCACCCGTGACCTGGAGACCGTCCTGCGCGAGGCGGCCCTCGCGGGTCTTGACGAGTTCCGCGCCCGTTCCCTGCTCGACCAGCTCGCCGCCCAGGGCGCGCTCCACGACGCCGCCACCGGCCCTGGCTCCCTCCGCGACCTCCCCCTGGCGGAGCGAGACCGCCTCAGACCCGAGCTCAACGCCCTCGACCTCGGCTCCACCGCCCCCGACGGCATGATCGCCCTCTTCGAGCGCCGCAGGAGGTCACGCGTGCGGGTCTACGGCGCCGGCCGCATCGGGGCCCAGGTCGTCGCCCTGCTCGCCGCCGCCGGCGTGGGCCACATCCGGGTCCTCGACCCGGACGAGACGCGGCCGCAGGACATCACCCCTGGCGGCCTCACCTGGGCGGAGGTGGGCATGCCCCGCGAGGCCGGCGCCGTGGCGGTCGCCAGACGGCTCACGTCGGCCGGCCTGCCGCCCCTGGAGACCGACGAGCCCACCGCGGCCGAGTACAGGGAGGCCCTCGACGCGGCCGGCGTCCTGCCTGACCCCCTCCCCAACCCCACTGACGGCCCCGACACGCCCGGCTCTCCCCGGACCTCCACGCCCCTCCGCCCCACCCGGACCACCGGCAGGCCATCCACCAGAGCGACGGGAACGGCCACGACCAGCGCCACACCTCCCCGGCCCACCGCCCTCCCACGCGCCACCGGTGGCGATGCCCGCACCAGCACCCCTCCACGACGCGACGCGAGCAGCGGCACCAGCACCGCGCCAGGCAGTGCGGGCACCGGCACCAGCACTCCTTCGCGTGAGGCGGGCACCGGAGCCTCCTCCAGCCCTCAGGCCGCCACGTCGCCGCGGCCGCAGAGCACGGGGACCGCTCCCCCACCAAGCGCGCGCACTGGTACCCCTCCGCAAAACGCGGGCGGCGCCTCCAGCGCCCAGCCCGCCGCCTTGGCCGCGCGGCCGGGCACAGGCGCCACGTCCCCACGAAGCGCCCGCACAGCATCCACACAAAACGCGCGCACAGCATCCGCACAAAGCGCCCGCACGGCATCCACACAGAGCGCCCGCACCCTTGCTCCTCCACGCGACACCAGCGGCACCCGCCCTGCCAGCCCTTCACGTCATGCCGGCAGAGGTGTCCCCTCCAGCGCCCAGTCCGCCGAACAGCGCGGGGAGAGGGAGCGGGGCGGGGTGGAGGAGCGGTGCCGGCCGACCGTCAAGGCGGTGGCCGGTGGGTCGTTTCTCGGGGACAAGTCGGACCGGCCCGACCTCGTCATCCTGGCCCCGGTCGGCCCGCTGGACATGTTGCTGGTCAACGACCTCGACTCCCTGCGCATCCCCCACCTCCTGGCGTCCGCCTTCGAAGGGCACGGGACCGTGGGCCCGCTGGTCCTGCCGGGCGACACGGCGTGCCTGCACTGTCTCGATCTGACGCGGCGCGATCGCGACCCGTACTGGCCGATCGTCACTGCCCGGCTGGGCGGGTATCCGCCGGGCGAGATCGCCTGTGACGTCGCCCTCGCGACCGTCGTCGCGGCGCAGGTGGTAGGCCATGCGCTTGCCTTTCTCGACGGCAAGGAGCCCGCTGTGACCAACGGCACAATGGACGTAACCCCTGATTGGCGCTGGAAAAGGCGCTCCTGGAAGGCCCACCCCCAATGTCGTTGTATGCGAAACAATCCATATTCGCTAAGAATGGTCATGGCACCTGACCGCGACTGACGTGCTCAGAACGACCACGAAGGGGGGAAGCGGTATCTCGCAGAGGTTCCGCGCATCAGTGTGAGCGATCTTCCGCGCCGTGCTGTCACGCGTTCGGCCAAACTGGCCACCCTTCCACTCAGCTTCGCCGGTCGCGCCGCCCTTGGCCTGGGCAAGCGCATCGGGGGCAAGTCTGCGGAAATGGTGGCCCAGGAGGTCCAGCAGCGCACCGCCGAGCAGGTCTTCAAGGTGCTCGGCGAGCTCAAGGGCGGCGCCATGAAGCTGGGGCAGGCGCTGTCCATCTTCGAGGCGGCGCTGCCGCAGGAGATCGCCGGCCCCTATCGCGCCACGCTGACCAAGCTCCAGGAGTCCGCCCCGCCGCTGCCCGTGTCGACGGTGCACAGGGTTCTGGCGGAGCATCTGGGTGACGGCTGGCGGGAGCACTTCCTGTCGTTCGACGACCAGCCGACGGCGGCGGCCTCGATCGGCCAGGTGCACAAGGCCGTGTGGCACGACGGCAGGGAGGTGGCCGTCAAGATCCAGTATCCGGGGGCGGGCAAGGCCCTGCTCGGCGACTTCTCCCAGCTCGCCCGGCTGGGCAAGCTGTTCGGCGCGCTGCTTCCGGGGCTCGACATGAAGGCCCTGCTGAGCGAGCTGCGCGAGCGGATCGCGGAGGAGCTCGACTACCTGCGGGAGGCCGAGGCCCAGCACGCCTTCGCCCTCGAGTTCCACGAGGACCCCGACTTCCACGTCCCCGACGTGGTGGCCGCCAACGAGATGGTGCTGGTCACCGAGTGGATGGAAGGCACGCCGCTGTCGCGCATCATCTCCGACGGCACCAAGGAGCAGCGCGACCACGCCGGCCTGCTCTTCGTGCGGTTCCTGTTCTGCTCCCCCGCCCGGGTGGGCATGCTCCACGCAGACCCGCACCCCGGCAACTTCCGCATGCTCGCCAACGGCAAGCTGGGCGTGCTCGACTTCGGCGCGGTCAACCGGCTGCCCGGCGGCTATCCCAAGGCCTTCGGCCAGCTCACCCGCATCTTCAATCAGGGCGACATGGAGACCGTCATGGCCGGCCTGCGCGAGGAGGGGTTCATCCGCCAGGACTTCGAGATCGACCCCGACGCGCTGCGTGCCTTCCTCGCTCCGTACGTGGAGCCGACGGCGGTGGAGGAGTTCACGTTCAGCCGGGAGTGGCTCCAGGCTCAGGCGGCCAGCGTCGCCGACCTCCGCCCCACCAACGTGGTCCGGCAGCTCAACCTGCCGCCGTCGTACGTCCTCATCCACCGCGTCCACGCGGCGGGCGTCGGCGTGCTCTGCCAGCTCGGCACCACGGCACGCTTCCGGGACGAGGTGATCCGCTGGGTGCCCGGCTTCGCCGACGACCCAGACGACCAGCCACTGCCGATCGGCTGACAAGCCGAACGGCGCCCCTGCCGAACGGCGCCCCTACCGAACGGCCAAGCGGCCGAACGGCCAAGCGGGCTGGGCGGCTGAACGCCTGAGCGGCCGAGCGACTGAACGACTGAGCCAGCTCTGAGCCAGCTGAGCGACTGAGCCAGCTCTGAGCCAGCTGAGCGACTGAGCGACTGAGCCGGCTGAACAGCCGAGCGACGGGTGAGCGGCTGAGCGGGTGAGCGGGTGAACAACGATCGGCCCCCGCACGCTGCGCGGATGGACAAGGTCGACACCTGCTCGCTGCGCAGCCGGACAAACGGTCAGCACCTCGCCCACCGAGTGGGTGGGCACCGGCCGGCCCCCTCACGCTGCACGACCGGCAGCACCCCGTCCACCGAACGAGTGGGCACCGATCGGCATCCGCGCGCTGGGCGGCCGGGCAACCGGTCGACGTCCGCCTGCTGAGCGAGTCGGCACCGGCCGTCACCCGTACGTTGAGCAGCGGCGTGCGGGGAAACTCGGCGGCAGGGCTGGAGTTTGTGGAAGGTACTGTCGAGCGACAACTACAGTGTGTAATTATACGCGTGCAAACCGTTACTCTCTCTTGGGAGGATGCAGATGCACCGATCTGCGCGCCTATTGACGGCCGCTGCCCTGATCACCGCGGGGGTGTTCGCGACCGCCCCCGCCGCGAGCGCCGTTGTGGACCCGGTCCGCGCCGGGGAGTGCCTGGCCTCTCGTGCGGGTGAAGTGACGACCACGGTTGATCCGTCCCTCAAGGGCGTGCCTGTCGAGCTGAGCGCTGTGCGTTGTCTCACTTCTCCCTGAGTGCATGACGCCGTCATGGAGTGCGCGCGCCCTCGTGGTCCCCTTCGTGATCGCGAGTCGGTCGCACGCGTGATCGGCGGTTCGGCAGAGCTGTTCGCCGGCAGCGTCCCCATCAGGCTTTCGATCTTCCGCACGGGCCTCATGGGTGACAGGCGGGGGGCGGCTCGTTGGCTGGCTGGTAGGGCTCACGCTCGCACGTGTCCTACCAGCCAGCGCATTTTTCGCCCGGCCAGGCTCGCCCTTGATCAGGTGAGGCCGGCGAGCAGGGCCCGGACGCCGTCGGTGAGGATGCGCTCGCCTTCCTCCCGCGAGTTCAGGAACCAGCCGGGCAGCGGGGTGCGGAGCGAGCAGGTGAGCTCGATGCTGACGAGGCCATGGATCGTGGTCCACACGAGGTAGGCCGAGCGCTCCGGGTTCGAGGATCGGACGAGACCGGCTTGGGTGGCCGCCGTGGTGGCCTCGACGAGCAGGCCGAAGCAGCGGCGGAGGGCGTCGGCGCGTTGCGCCGGTGAAGGGTCGAAGTCGGGAAGCGGGCGCTCGAACATCAGCGCGTACAGGGCCGGGTCGGTCAGGGCGAACCGCCTGTAGCCGTACGCCACCGCCATGATCCTGGCCAGCGGGTCCGCGTGGCCGTTCAGGGAACTGGTCATCGCCTCGTGGAGGAGGTGGGAGCCGTGCTCGTAGATGGCCTCCAGCAGGCCGGCTCGGCCGCCGAAGCAGGTGTAGATGCCCATGGTGGAGGTCGCGGCGGCGTCCGCGACGCGGCGGAGGGTCAGGTGGGGCGCGCCTTGTTCGCGCAGGATGCGCATGGCCGCGTCCAGGAGGTCCTGGCGCAGCGCGCCGAGTTCTTTCGGGGTGCTTACGGCTCTCGGCACCCTCTCACCATAGCGGGCGATAACGCGCATCATAACGAGCGTTATCGCCTCATGGACCGGGTGCGAAGTGGCTGGTGCCGGAGGGCGGGCTTCCAGGATCGAGGGAAAGGGGATTCGTCCATGAGTGTTCAACGGGTCGCGGCAGTGGCGGGGTTCGTCTGCGCTGGCCTGCTCGTCGTCAACGCCGCCCGGCGGGGCGGGGTGTTGCCCGAGACGGCGTTCACCCATGCCATCGCACCGTTCGCGGCGCTGACCGGCTTACTCGCGATCACCGGCATCTACCTGCTCGTCCGCGCCAACGCCGGGGCGCTCGGGCTCGTCGGGTACGTGCTCAACTCGGCCGGGCTGGCCGGGGCGTTCGCGGTCGAGTACACGCTGCACTTCGTCTTCCCCTACCTCGGTGGTGGCACCGTGAGCAGGCTGCTGGCCGGTGGGACCGGGCGGGCGTTTCTGGTCACGTCGGCCGTTCTGCTGGTGGGGGTGCTCACGTTCAGCGCGGCGGTGATCAGGAGCGGGGACATGCCCGTGGTGGGCGTGGTGCTCTACGCGGCGGGCATGGTGCCCGGGTCGCTGCGGAACCTGGTGCCGGAGCCGGTCTACCTGGCCGGGCTGGTGATGGCGGCGGTCGGGGTCGCGTGGATGGCGGTGCGGCTCTGGGGCGCGGAGGAGGAGCCGATGGTGGCGGTGGGCCGGCAGCGAGGAGCGAGTGCCGCCGGCTGATGGCGCGGCAGGGCGCCGGGCTTCTCTGACGTGTTCGGCAGTCAGTCGCGTGCAACAGCCGACGTCATGAGGCACGTGCCATCGCGTACGACAGCCGACGTCATGAGGCACGGGCCATCGCGTACGACAACCGCGCCATGAGGCACGGGCCATCGCCTGCGACAACCCGCGCCATGAAGCGGAGACTGTCGGGCGCGACAGCCCGGGCCGTGAAGCGAGGGGCATCGCCCGCAACAGCCCGCGCCGTGAAGCAAGCGGCATCGCCAGCTACAGCTCACGTCGTCGGCGGGAAGCGGGCGCGTACGGCAGCCCCCTTCGTGTAGCGGGAGTCGGCGCGTTGTGCGGCGGCGGCCCGCGCCGCGTGGTGTGCGGCGGGAACATGAGGGGAGGGGCAAAGGAAAGAGCCGGGCGCTGGTTGCGCCCGGCTCTCAGGAAGGATCTGGCCGGGAGATCCTGCGCCGGCGGCAGGATCTCCCGGGTCAGATCTGACGGCTCAAGGCCTGGCGAAGGCGGTCGTTCGCCCGCTTGACCTCCCGCCGCGCCCGCTGCACGCGCGAGACGCGCAGGATGAGGCGTTGCTCCTCCGCCTCTCGGTGGAGGGTTTGTATTCGGTCATTGACCAGGTCATGGATGAGATCCGGCACTGCTCTGCTCCTGCTCGGTCGAGTGATCATTCGCTTGTTCGCTTTCTGGTTCGTAGGTGCGGGATGGTGATGGTCAGGCAGCGACCGGGTGCTTACGAGGACGCCCACGCGGCCGCTTGCGGGGAACGACGGTCCCCCTGAGGATCAGCTCGCCGCCCCAGACCCCCCACGGCTCCTCGCGCTCGAGCGCGCGGGCCAGGCAGGCCTTCTGGATCGGGCAGCCGCCGCAGAGTGCCTTGGCGAACTCGACGTCCTCCGGCGACTCGGCGAACCACAGGTCAGGGTCGGTACGACAGGGGATCTTGGCTTCGTCGATCAGGTCCATGATCGTCTTCGCCCCCATCTGCTTTCTCCTTCGATCGATCTTTGATCTTTAGTCGGGCACCTCATAGGTGGTCGGAGGATCACGGACAAACAAGAAGGCCGCGGATCCTGTGTGCGGATCCGCGGCCTGGGGGGCTGCTGTTTGCCGGTCAGGTTATGACCGGAGCATCCCTCCAGGGTTGCGGACCGCACAGTCCACCCTTGGTGAGCTGGTTGGCCGGCAGTTCGATACGTCCCTTGTAGACAGGAGCGCCTTGCGCGGCGGCCACGCCAGCGTGGGCGTGCGCGTAGAAGGCGGCGGCCTGGCTACGGGCAGACTTCTCCTGCCGAGGCTTGGCTGGCCCATCGGCGAGCCTCACCGAGTCACGGCATGCGAAGGCGAGCCACTGCGTGGCCGACATCTGAATGCTGATCACCTGGACTCACCTCCACTCTCTGGGTCGTCGAACAGAGCTGTCCGACTCGCTTGACCATGACCCTAAACCGGGAACCCGGGAAGGGGCAACATATTTTCTACCTGCGATTTCGCCTATTTCGTGAGGCGAATCATGGCTTCCTGGACGACTGATACCACGAGGTCACCCGACGCGGTGAACATCTCACCCCGCGCGAGCCCCCGGGCCCCCGCCGACCACGGTGACTCCTGAGCATAGAGCAGCCAGTCGTCGGCCCTGAAGGGGCGGTGGAACCACATGGCGTGGTCGAGCGAGGCGCCCATGACGTTCGAGGCGCCCCAGGCCATGCCGTGGGCCAGCAGTATCGTGTCGACCAGCGTGAAGTCCGAGGCGTACGCGGCCAGCACCACGTGCAGGAGCGGGTCGTCGGGCAGGTCGGCGTGGTAGCGGAACCACACGTTCGTCTGCGGGCTGCGCAGCTCGGGGTTCTGGAACGCCTCCCACGTGAGCGGCGAGGCGTAGCGCGCGTCCACCGGCCGGGGGCGGGTGAACCACTCGCGCAGCTCCGGGTGGTCGCCGACGAGCTCGTACATCCGGTCCTGGAACGTCGGCAGCGTCTCCGGCTCGGGCACCGAGGGCATCACCGAGGCCTGGTGCGAGACCCCCTCCTCGAAGACGTGGAACGAGGCGGACATCGTGAAGATCGCCTTGCCGTGCTGGACGGCCACCACGCGCCGGGTGGTGAACGATCGCCCGTCGCGCAGCCGCTCGACGTTGTAGACGATCGGGATGGACGGGTCGCCGGGGCGGATGAAGTAGGCGTGCAACGAGTGCACGTTCCGGTCCTTGGGGACCGTGCGGCCTGCCGCCACCAGGGCCTGCGCCGCCACCTGGCCGCCGAAGACACGCTGGATGCGCTCTTCCGGGCTCCTGCCGCGGAAGATGTCGAGCTCGATCTGCTCCAGGTCGAGCAGGTCCAGGAGCTCCTTCAGCGCCGAGTTCACGTGTCCGTCCCCTTCGTGGTCACCGCTCCTCGGGACACGTTCCCCCTCATGGTTACCGGTCCCTGGGACAAGTTTGGCGTGTCGTCCATTCCACCCCATGAGGGGGTCTGGTTTGTCCGATGATGCCCTCGCCGGGTTTCGGCTCCGTTACGAACCCCGGCACAGGGACAGGACGGCCTCGCCGTACCGGTCGAGCTTGACCCTGCCGACCCCGGCGATCGACAGCAGCTCCTGCTCGGTGACCGGCGCGCGCTCGGCGATGGCCTGCAGCGTCACGTCGGTGAAGATGACGTACGGCGGCACCTTGCCCTCCTTGGCCGTGGCCGTGCGCCACGACTTCAGCCGTTCGAGCAGCGCCTCGTCGTAGTCGGCCGGGCAGGCCGAGCAGCGGCCCAGCTTCTGCTCGGCGGCGTTCACCAGCGTCTTCGCGCACACGCGGCAGCTCACCGGCGCGGCCACCTGGCGGCGCTCGCGGGCGGACGGCGCCATCCGCGGCGGGGACGAGGCGCGGCCGGTGAGCCCGTCGAGGAAGCGGGACGGGCGGCGGCTCTTGCGGCCTCCCGGCGCGCGGGCCAGGGCCCAGGAGATCGACAGGTGCTCCCTGGCGCGCGTGATGCCGACGTAGAGCAGGCGGCGCTCCTCCTCGATCTGTTCGGGGGTCTCCGCGTAGATGATGGGCAGCATGCCGTCGGTGACCCCGACGAGGAAGACGGCGTCCCACTCCAGGCCCTTGGCGGCGTGCAGCGAGGCCAGCGTGACGCCCTCGACGGGCGGCGCGTGCTGCTCCGAGGCGCGGCGCTCCAGCTCGGCGACGTACGCGGGCAGGTCGGCCCCGTCCGCTGCCATGTCCTCGGCCAGGTCGGCCAGCGCCTTGAGCGACTCCCACTTCTCCCTGGCCTTGCCGCCGCCGGGAGGCGCGGGGGTCAGGCCGATGCCGCCCAGGATGTGGTGGACCTCGGAGGCGAGGGGCTCGCCGGAGGCGGAACGGGCCGCGCCGCGCAGCAGCACGACCGCCTGGCGGATCTCGGGGCGTTCGAAGAACCGCTCGGCGCCGCGCAGCACGTACGGGATCTCCGCCTTGGTCAGGGCCTCCTCGTACGACTCCGACTGGGAGTTGACCCGGAACAGCACGGCGATCTCGCGCGACGGAACCCCCTTGTCGAGCAGCTTCCTGATGGCCCTGGCCACTCCGGCGGCCTCGGCGGGCTCGTCGTCGTACTCGGTGAAGGCCGGCTTGGGCCCGTCGGGCCGCTGGGCGACCAGCTCCAGGCGGTGCGGCGACCGGCCCTTGGCGATCACCAGGTTGGCCAGGTCGACGACCTGCGGGGTGGAGCGGTAGTCGCGGACGAGCTTGATGACGGAGGCGTTCGGATGCTCCACCCCGAACCCGGTCAGGTAGCGCGGGCTGGCGCCGGTGAAGGAGTAGATCGTCTGGTTGGGGTCGCCGACCACGCAGAGGTCGTCGCGGCCGCCGAGCCAGGTGTCGAGCAGCAGCTTCTGCAGCGGGTTGACGTCCTGGTACTCGTCGACCACGAAGTAGCGGTACTGCTGGCGGATCTGCGCCGCCACCTCCTGATGCTCGGTCATCACGGCCGCGGTCAGCTCCAGGATGGTCTCGAAGTCGACCAGGTGGCGCTCGCGCCTGATCCGCTCGTACGCCTCGTAGACGCGGCTGAGCTGCTCGGCCGGGATCGGCGGCGTGCGGTGGTACTTCGCGGCGGCCGCCACGTAGTCCTCCGGGCCGATCTGCGTGACCTTGGCCCACTCCACCTCGGAGGCGATGTCGCGCAGCTCCGAGCGCTCGGGGGCGAGCCGCAGGCTGCGGCACGCCTCACCCAGGACGGGCAGCTTGGACTCGATGACCGACGGCGCCGCGCCGCCGATCACGCGCGGCCAGAAGAAGGTGAGCTGGCGCAGCGCCGCGGCGTGGAACGTGCGGGCCTGCACCCCGGGCGCGCCGAGCGCGCGCAGGCGCTGGCGCAGCTCTCCCGCCGCGCGCGTGGTGAACGTCACAGCCAGGACGCTCTGCGCGTCGACCACGCCGCTGCGCACCGCGTACGCGATGCGGTGGGTGATCGCCCTGGTCTTGCCCGTCCCCGCGCCGGCCAGCACGCACACCGGCCCGCGCACGGCCTCGGCGACAGCGCGCTGCTCGGGGTCGAGTCCGATCAGTACGTCGTCCGCGTCGTTCACCTGTGTATCCTCCCAGCCGCTGGCGGAGAACCACTTTATTCTGGCAACATGCGGGGCCGACGTATGTTCGTAAGCTAGTAGTCAACAAGATGCAAAGAACTGGTCTTTTCCCCCACAATGGGGCCCGACCATGTGCATGGGGGAAAGGAAGGCCGTGCGAACTGCGGTTTCCGTGAGCGCTCTGGCGCTCGCTGCCGTCGCGCTCACACCCGTCGCCGCGAGCGCGTCCATGGAGCCGACCCCAGCTCCCACGGCGGACACCCCCGTAGACGCCGAGGGCACCAGCGGGTTGTCGGTGGAGACCGTCCAGTACGGCTCGCACAAGCGTCAGAGCATGGACATCTGGTGGACGCCCGACGGCCAGCAGCGGCCGGGGATCTTCCTCATTCACGGCGGCTGGTGGTCCAGCGGCGACAAGAAGTACATGAGGGAGATCACCCGCAGCTACGCCGAGCTGGGCTACACCGTCTTCAACCTCAACTACCGCCTGTCGGGCGACGCGGCGTGGCCCGCGCAGCGCACCGACGCGCTGGCCGCGATCGCCGCGGCGCGCAAGCACGCCGACCGGTACGCCTTCGACCCGAACAACTACGTGCTCATGGGTTTCTCCGCCGGCGGGCACATCGCGGCGGCCGTGGGCACGTACGGCGACGGCATCGGCGGGCTCAAGGGCGTGGTGGGGCTCTCGCCGATCATCTCGCCGCTGCGCGCGTACTCCGACGGAGAGAAGGCCACCGACGCCAACAAGCGCAAGCTCCGCACGGCCGCGATCAAGCTGGCCGGCGGCTGCGCGCCCAAGGGCAAGTGCTCGCGGGTGTGGGCGAGCATGGAGGTGGCCTGGCACGCCAGCCGCAAGGACGCCCCGATGCTGACCATCCACTCCGAGAACGAGTTCGTGCCGCCGGTGCAGAGCCAGTTGCTCAAGCAGATGCTCGGGCAGGTGGGGGTGCAGGTGTCGGTGTTCACGCAGCCGGGCACCAACCACAGCTCGCCGCTCTACCGGGAGCCGGGCGTGGCTGAGCGGGTGCAGGCGTGGATCGCCGCCCGGATCGGGTAATCCGGGATTAGACGGGCACTGCGCGTTGTTGCACGGATCGCCTGTTTCCTGACCTTGGAGGGATGTCCCAAGATGGCGCTCACGGTCTACAGCACCACGTGGTGCGGCCCTTGTAAGCGGCTCAAGGCCCAGCTCACCCGCGAGGGCATCAGCTTCGACGACATCGACATCGAGCGTGACCCGTCGGCGGCGGAGTTCGTGATGAGCGTCAACAACGGCAACCAGGTCGTGCCGACCGTCGTGATCGAGACGCCCAAGGGGCGCGTCGTCCGGACGAACCCCTCCGCCCGCGAGGTCAAGGCTCTGCTCGAAGCCGCCTGAGGCTCACCAGTCGCCGGTCAGCTCGCCGCCGTACCAGGTCTCGATCAGGCGGCGGGCGATCGAGACGGGAGGCGGCAGGCGCAGCTCGCCCGACTCCAGCGCCCGCGCCAGCTCCTGCCTGGAGAACCAGTGCGCCTCGGCGATCTCCTCGGCGTCGGGCGTGAGCGCGGTGGTCACGGCCTCGGCGAAGAAGCCCAGCATGAGGCTGCGCGGGAACGGCCAGGGCTGGCTGCCGAGGTAGCGCGGGCTGGTGACGGCGATGCCGACCTCCTCGGCCACCTCGCGCACGACGGCCGCCTCCAGCGACTCCCCCGGCTCCACGAACCCCGCCAGGATCGACAGCCGCCCCTGCGGCCACTGCGGCCCGCGGGCCAGCAGGCAGCGGTCGGCCTCGTCGCGGACCAGCATGATCACGGCGGGGTCGACGCGCGGGAAGTGCTGGCTGGAGTCCTTCGGGCAGACCCGGATGTGACCGCCGGCCTGCACGTCGGTGCGCGAGCCGCAGCGGGGGCAGAACTCGTGGGTGGCGTGCCAGGCCTCCAGCGCGACGGCGTAGACCAGCAGACCCGCGTCGCGGTCGCCGAGCAGGCCGCCGACCTGGCGCAGCCCGGCGGCCACCGGCTCGCCCTCGGGCGTGTCGCGCAGGGACATCGGGATCGTCACGCGGCCGTTGACGTCGCCCGTGGGCATGCCGGGCAGCGGCGCGGCTACGGCGAAGTAGGCGACGCCCTCCTCGACCCCCAGGAGGTAGCGCTGCCCGGGGGGCGCGTCGGCGGGCGTGAACAGCACCGCCTGCACCTCGTCACCCACCCGCCGCACGAGCGTGTGACCGTTGTCGATGACCAGCACCTTGGTCGCGGGATCTGCCCAGGCCCGCTCCAGCCACCGATCGTCGGCGCGCAAGGCCGACGATCGGTCGATGGTCCCCCGCGCAAGCAGTAGCGGGCCGATGAGTTGCTCTTCCGCGGTCTCCACTGGTGCCGCCCCCTCCTGAGTCCCCTGTCATCCTATGACCTCGCAGTTAGCCGGTGTTTACGGTATCCGCGCACCGTAGTGATCTCTGTGGGGCTAGGATTCGACGGGTTAGGTTAGCCTTACCTGATTCTTCGGGGGTGCCTTCGCGTTGCGGCTCTACCTGACCGCGCTCAAACCAACCGATTCCGTGATGGACGGCTTCCTGCCGGCGGCGCGGGCGCTGGGGTGCGAGGTGACGATCCTCACCGACCGGCCGGAGCGACATCCGTCCGCGGTGCTGTGCGACGTACGGGACCCGCGCGCGCTGATCGACACGATCGAGCACCTCGGCAGGCCGGACGCGATCTTCTCCAACTCCGACCACCTGCAGACCGAGACCGCGCTGGCCGCCGCCTATTTCGGCCTGCCGGGCAAGGACTGGCGGGCGTGCGCGGCGGCGAAGAACAAGTTCCTGATGCGGCGCAGGCTGATGGAGGCGGGGGTCGAGCAGGTCTTCTCCGTACGGCTCGGGCCCGACGATCCGGTGCCCGCGCAGGTGCCGTACCCCGTGGTGCTCAAGCCCCGCGAGGGGGTGGCCAGCGAGGACGTCATGCTCGTCGAGGGCGGCCTGGAGCGGGCCGTGGCCGAGGTCAGGCGGCGGCGGCCCGGCGAGGCGCTGGTCGTGGAGGAGTACCTCGAAGGGCCGCTGCGGACGCTGGAGACGCTCGGGGACGAGAGCGGGCCGCGGGTGCTCGGCGGGTTCGAGACGACACTGGGGGCGTTGCCGTACTTCGTCGAGGAGCGGCTCGACTGGGCTCCCTCCGATCGCTCCCAGGAGCACGTGCTGGCGGCGTTGCGGGCGCTGGGGGTC
This sequence comes from Nonomuraea sp. GTA35, assembly GCF_041950525.1. Classification (NCBI taxonomy): domain Bacteria; kingdom Bacillati; phylum Actinomycetota; class Actinomycetes; order Streptosporangiales; family Streptosporangiaceae; genus Nonomuraea; species Nonomuraea sp. GTA35. The sequence goes on from NZ_JBGNUV010000012.1 coordinate 29,412, forward strand.
GGGTTCGGGGCCTGTCACACCGAGTACGTGGTCACGGCCGGCGGGCCGCGGATCGTCGAGGTGAACTACCGGGTGATCGGCGATCACTGCGACTTCCTGCTGGGGGACGTGCTCGGGGTGCCGGTGTTCGAGTGGATCCTGGGGGTGCATCTCGGGAGGTCGGTGCCCGCCGTTCCGGAGATCTCCCGATTCGGGGCTGCGGTCAGCGTGGTCGCGGATCGGGCCGGGGTGATCAAGAGCGCGCCCGGGCCCGAGTCCGCGGTCCTGGACGACGTGCGGCTGTGGCACCGGCCGCTGCGGGCCGTGGGCGAGGTCGTCACCCTGACCCGGACCAATCGCGACTACCTCGGCGTCGTGCGGGCCGTCGGGCCCTCCCGGGAGCGGGTGGACGCCGCGGTCGAGGAGTTCCGGGCCGCGCGGCCGTGGGTGGTCGAATGAGGTCGCGGGAGGCCTACCTGGCCGCTCGCGTGCTGAATGCCCTGTTGCGCGAGGACTACGGCGGGGTGGCCTCCCGCGTCACCCGGACCAAGGACGGGGTGGGGCTGTCGCTCGCCGATGGGCGGTGGGTGCGGCTCTCTCCGGGGGTGTTGTTCCAGGACTTCGTGGTGGCCGCCGACGAGCGGCTGGGGCTGGAGCAGGTGCTGGAGACGCTGGTCGAGGTCTCGGCGCCGGAGGACTCCGAGGGGGTCGCGGCCTTCTTCGAGGAGTGTGTGGCCGCGCTGGCGGCGCTGGAGTTGTTCGACGAGCGGAACGGCTCGGTGCCGCGGCCCTCGTACGAGATGCTGGCCGCCTCTGTGGATCATCCCGTGTATCCGACGTCCCGGGCTCGGGTGGGGTTGTCGGAGGCCGAGCTGGTGGCGTACGCGCCGGAGTTCGGGGGGTCGTTCGAGCTGCGGTGGGCGGCGGTTCCACGCCGTGCGCTCGCGCCGGGCTCCGCCGCGCGCCTTCCCGCCGACGCGGCGCCGCCGGATCAGGCGACCGGCCTCGCGGCGGCCGGTCGCCTCGTGGACGCCGATGAGGTGCTGTTCCCCGTGCATCCGCTGGCCGTGGACGAGGTGCGGAAGGTCGGCGGGGTGCGGATGCTGGACGAGGCGGCCGTCACCGTGCGGCCGACGCTGTCCATGCGGACCGTCGAGGTCGGCCCGCGCCTGCATCTCAAGCTGCCGCTGCCCATCAGCACCCTGGGCGCCAGGAACCGGCGCTCGATCAAGCCGGGCACGCTCGCCGACGGCGCCAGGGCCGAACTGCTGCTGCGGGAGCTGGCCGGCCCCGACGTGGTGCTGGCCGACGAGCAGACGTACGCGGACGCCGGGCACGAGTACCTCGCCTGGATGGTGCGGCGGCTGCCCGAAGGGAAGATCGTGCCGGTCGCCGCGCTGGCCGCCCCCGGCGTGCTCGCCGAGCTGGGCGACGTGCTGCCCGGCTACCTGCGGTTGCTGCTGCGGTGGAACGTACGGCTGTTCGTCCGCTACGGCGTCGCGCTCGAGGCGCACCAGCAGAACCTGGCCCTGCTCTTCCAGGGCGACCGGCTCAAGCTGCTGGTCAAGGACAACGACGGGCTGCTGGCCTCCCCGTCGCGGCTGCGGGCCGCCGGGGTCGCGGTGCCGGAGTTCGCCGACGAGCGCATGCTGAACGACGACCCCCACGCCCTGGCCGACGTCTTCGTGACCATCACGCTGCACCTGGCGGCCGCCGCCGTGGCGTTCGGCGCGCTGCCGCACGACCGGGCCGCCGCGCTGCTGCGGGACACGCTGGCCGAGGCGCTCGACGAGTACGGCGACGACCCCATGGCCAGGCTCCTGCGCGCCAGGACGCTCGACGCGGCCCGGCTGACCGGCAAGTCCATGATCACCGCTGGCACGCTCGTCTCCAAGGAACGTTCCGGAGCGCGCGACGTCAACAAGTTCTACGGCACCAGCGGGCCGAACTACCTGAGGAGAGCCTGAACATGCACGGACTGGCCATCGACGCGCCTTCCGGCCCTGCCGAGCAGGCGACGCTGGCGGCCCTGCTGCGCTGCTGCGTGCGGGAGGTGGCCGGGCCGCGCGGGCTGGTGTGGCCGGCTCCGCCGTACCTGCTGCTGCGGGTGGCGGGCACGCTGCTGCGGGCGCGTACCCATGGCGGGGCGGCGCTGCGCTTCGACGGCCCGCCCGAGCGGCTGGAGGCCGGCGTGTGGCGGCCGCTGGCGGCCGACGAGCTGGTCCGGCTGGTCGAGACAGAGCTGCAGGAGCGGAACGACCCACAGGGGCAGAGCGGGTCGCCGGGACAGAACGGGCCGCGGGGACAGAGCGGGCCGCAGGGGTACAACGGCGAGTTCGCCGAGCAGGTGGCGGCCAGCAGGGACGCGGTGGCGGCCATCCTGCGGGCCAGGGCAGCGGCCGTGCCGCCCGCCGATCCGTGGCTGGCCTCGGAGCAGGCGCTGGTGTACGGGCACCCGTTCCATCCCAGCCCCAAGGCGCGGGGCGGGGACGGCTGGCTGGCGTACGCGCCCGAGGCGCACGCCCGCTTCCCCGTCAGGCTGCTCGGCGTGCCGGAGGACGCGCTGGCCGAGGGCGGTGACGCGTCGGCGCTGGACGCCATGGGGAGCGGGCCCGACGGTTACCGGGTGCTGCCGGCGCATCCGTGGCAGCTCCAGCTGCTGGGGCCGGTGCTCGGGAGCGAGCTGATCGATCTGGGCCCCGGGCCGGTGGTGGTGCCGACCTCGTCGGTGCGGACGGTGTACGTGCCGGAGGCGGAGGTCTGCCTGAAGTTCTCCCTGGACGTGCGGATCACCAACTGCGTACGCAAGAACGCCTGGTACGAGCTGGCCGGAGCCGTGGAGCTGACCGAGCGGCTCAGGCCGGTGTTCGCCGAGGTCTCGGCGCATCACCCGACGACCCGCTGGCTCCCCGAGCCGGGATACCGGTCGGTCGCGCTCGGCAGCAGGCTGCACGAGGGCCTGGGCGTGATCGTCAGGCGCAGCCCCTGGGCCGCCTGCTCCCCCGGTGTCACCCCGATCCTGGCCGGCGCCCTGGCACTCGACGCGAAGGCGCCCGACCCGGCCGCGTGGTGGCGCTCGTACGTGACGGTGGTCGCGCTGCCGGTCCTGGAGCTGTACTTCGCGCACGGCGTGGTGCTGGAGCCCCACCTGCAGAACGTCCTGGTCGGCCTGGACGGCGACGGCATGCCCGTGGAGGCCGTCTTCCGCGACCTGGAGGGCACCAAGCTCGTCGCGGGCCGCCACGACCTCGGCGGGCTGCACCCCGAGGTGGCGCGCGCGCTCACCTACGACGCCGAGCGCGGCTGGGCCCGCGTGGTCTACTGCCTGCTCGTCAACCACCTCACCGAGATCGCCGCCACGCTCGCGGGCACGGACGACCAGCTGCTGCGCGAGCTGTGGCGCAGCGCCAGGAGCCTGTTCGACCGGCAGGCGGCGGCCCTGGGATGGCCGCTGCCGCTGTCGGACCTGCTGGCCGGCGCCCCGCTGCCCGCCAAGGCGAACCTGGGCGTGCGCTGGGCCAGGGCGGCCGACCGCGCCGCCGGTTACGTCCCGATCGCGAACCCGCTCGCATGATCGGCCCGCACGTCCTGACGGCCGCCGCGGCCCTGCCCGAGGTGCCCGCCTACCTGTACGACCTGCCGGCGCTGGACGAGCACGTCGCGTCCGTACGGCGCGCGCTGGGGGCCGTCGAGCTGTACTACGCGGTCAAGGCCAACCCCGACGCCGAGGTGCTGCGGGTGCTGGCCGGGCACGTGGACGGGTTCGAGGTGTCGTCGGCGGGCGAGCACGCGCACGTCACCGCCCTGTTCCCGGGCGCGCGGGTGGCGCTGGGCGGGCCCGGGAAGACCGACGCCGAGCTGCGCCTGCCGCACCACCGCATCCACGTCGAGTCCCCGAACGAGCTGCGCCGCCTGCTCGGCACCGGGCTGGAGGCGGACGTGCTGCTCCGGCTCAACCCCGACCTGCCGGTCGAGGGGGCGGCGCTGACGATGAGCGGGCCGTTCGGGATGGACGAGGACGGGGTGGCGCGGTGCCTGCCGCTGTTCGGCGACCGCGTACGGCTGCGCGGCCTGCACACCCACCTGGCCAGCGGGCTCGACGCGGAGCGGCTGCTCGGGCTGGCGCGGCGGTTGCTGGACAACGCCTACGAGGAGGTCAACCTCGGTGGCGGGATGGCGGTGTCGTACGAGTCGCCCGGGTCCCGCTTCGACTGGGAGGCGTACGGGAGGGGGCTGGCCGAGCTCGGCCGGGGCAGGCGGCTGCGGATCGAGCCGGGCCGGGCGCTGACCGTCTACTGCGGGTACTACGTGACCAGGGTCGTGGACGTGAAGCGGGTGCGCGGCCAGGCGTACGCGGTCCTGCTGGGCGGCACCCACCACCTGCGTACGCCGGCGACCAAGGGGCACGACCAGCCGTTCACCGTCCTGCCGGCGGGCAGGCCGGACGTGGCGGACGAACCGGTCACGCTCGTCGGCCAGCTATGCACCCCGAAAGACGTTTTCGCCCGAAATATCGTGACTTCGGTGGGCGTGGGGGACACCGTGGTGTTCGAGATGGCCGGAGCCTACGCCTGGAACATCTCCCACCACGACTTCCTCATGCATCCGAAGCCGGCTTTCCACCATCTACGCGCCTGACGCTCTCGATCAGCGCCACCAGCCCGCCCGCGTCGAGCAGGTCGACCGGGCGCACGGTGCGGTTGGCGCGGACGTAGTGGAAGGCCGCCCCCACCTCCTCCAGCGGCACCTCCGCCAGGTGCGACCAGGCCAGCCGGTACGCGGCGAGCTGCACGGCGGCGGCCCTGGCGGCCTTCTTGCCCCTCGGCGGCTGCCCGGTCTTCCAGTCGACGACCTCGTAGCCGCCGCCGGCCCGCTCGAAGACGGCGTCCATGCGCCCGCGCACCAGCCGATCGGCGATCATGGTCTCGAACGGCACCTCCAGATCCACCGGCCGCCGGTCGGCCCACTCGCTCTGCTCGAACCGCTCCTGCAGCTCCGCCAGCCGCACATCGGCCTCTTCGAGCTCCTCGTCGTACAGCTCCAGGTCGTCGATCAGCCGCTGCTGGTCCCACCGCGTCTCCAGCCACTTGTGGAACGAGGTGCCCCGGCGGGCCAGCGGCGCGGGCTTGACCGGCACGGGGCGGCGGATCCTGCGGGCCAGCTCGCGCGGGTCTGCGGCCAGCGTGACGAGCGAGGACACGGTCAGCTTCATCGGCAGCTCGACCGTGGTCGCGGGCCTGCGCCGGTGCAGCTCCCGCTCGCGCAGCAGCAGGTCGGTGTCGCGCTGCCAGGCCCTCAGCCGCTCCTCCTCGTACGCCTTGATCGGCTCGTCCTCGTACGGCCCCAGCGTGCCCGCCAGCGCGTCCTCGACCAGGCGGGCGCCGTCGAGCACCGACTCGTAGCGCAACCCCTCGGGCTCGACCGGCCAGGTGGCCGCGGCGGGCTCGGCCAGCAGCGGGTTCGTGGCGCCCTCTTCGAGGTCGTCCGCCCAGAACGAGATCCGGTCGGCGGTGTCGCGGATCTCCAGCAGGAAGTCGGACGGCTCCAGCGGCTTGGTCGCGCTGCCCCAGCGGTAGCCGGAGGCGATCAGGTGGTAGTGGGCGCGCGTCACGGCCACGTACGCGAGCCTGCGCTCCTCCATGAGGTCCCGCTCGCGGCAGTGCTCGTCGAAGGCCGCCAGCTCCTCCTTGCTCAGCCCGCCCAGCCGGGGCAGGTCGGCCGCGTCGCCGCGCAGCGCGTACGGGAGCTTGCGCGGGTTCTCCGTCCACCGGCTGTTCATCACCGGCGTGGCGGGGAAGATGCTGCCGGTCGCGATCGTCCCCTTCGAGCTCAGCAGCTGCGACAGGCCGGGCACCACCACGACCGGCCACTCCAGGCCCTTCGAGGCGTGCACGGTCATCAGCTTGACGCTGTTGCTCTCGCCGACCCGGCCCGCCTCCAGGCCGAACTCCTCGCTCTCCGCCGCCTGGAGGTAGGCCAGGAACGCCCCCAGCGTCGGATCCTCGGCATCGCCCGCGAACCTGGAGGCCGCGTCGAGGAACGCGTCGAGGTCGGCCCGCGCCGCGAACGCCCCCACCGTGCCGCTGCGCGCCGCCACCTCGATGTCCAGGCCGAGCCTGCGCTCCACCTCGCTGATCAGGTCGGGCAGCGGCTGCGCGGTGTGCGCGCGCAGCTGCCGCAGCTCCTGGGCGAGCGCCACCAGCCTGGTGCGGGCCAGCGGCGAGAACGGCTCCAGCCACTCCTCCCTGTCGGGCAGCTCGTCCAGCGCGTCCACCAGGCTGCCGCGCTCCTCGGCCAGGTCGGCCACCACCTGGTCGAGCGGGTCGTCCTCGCGGTGGCTCTGGCTCAGCTCGCGGGCCAGCGTGCGGGCGTGCTCGCCCAGCACCCGCAGGTCGGCCGGGCCGATCCGCCAGCGGGGCCCGGCCAGCAGCCTGGCCAGCGCGTCGCCCGCCGTGGCGTCGTACAGGACGCGGAGGGTGGCCACGATGTCGTTCACCTCGGGCACGGTCAGCAGGCCGCCCAGGCCCACCACCTCGACCGGGATGTCGCGCTCCTCCAGCGCCCTGCGGATCGCGGGGAACTGCGAGCGCTTGCGGGCCAGGATGGCGACGTCCTGGGGTTGCAGGGCGAGCGTCTTCTTGCGCTCCTTCTCGCCCCACGGCAGGCCGTCGGGGGCGGTCTCCTGGCCCAGGAGCCTGGCGATGCCCTCGGCGATCCACCTGGCCTCGTCCTCGGCCGTCTCGTGGAAGGCGCAGGTGACACGGCCACGCTCGACCCGGTTCGGGCCGGGGACCAGCACGGGGACCTCGCGGGCCTCCATGCGCAGCGGGAGCTGGACGCGGGCGGCCACGTCGAGCACCCGGTCGCCGTTGCGGAAGCTGACGCTGAGCTGGCGGACCGGGGCCGGGTCGCCGGCGGCCGTGCGGAAGTCCGAGGGGAAGCGGCGCAGGTTGCCCGCCGAGGCGCCGCGCCAGCCGTAGATCGACTGGCACGGGTCGCCCACGGCGGTGACCGGGTGGCCGCCGCCGTAGAGCGAGCGCAGCAGGACGAGCTGGGCGTGGCTGGTGTCCTGGTACTCGTCGAGCAGGACCACCGAGTAGCGGCCCCGCTCGATCTCGCCGACCTCCTTGTGGTTCGCGGCGATCCTGGCGGCCAGCGACATCTGGTCGCCGTAGTCGATGACCTCGCGGGCGCGCTTGAGCCGCTCGTACCGCTCCACCAGGGGCAGGAGCTGCTCCCTGGCCGAGTGCACGTTCAGCGGCTTGCGCTGGGCCAGGGTCGTCCTGCCGGGGAGCACGGCGTGCCTGGCCTCCAGCCACTCCCCCACGCGGCGCACGTCGGCGGGCGAGCGCAGGTGCTCCGACAGCTCTCCTGCCAGCTCCAGCAGCGCGGCCGTGACCGAGGGCGGGCCCAGCTCGATCCTGTCCATCGGCCCGTCGTACATCGCCACCACCCGCGAGGCGAGCTGCCACGACACGGCGGGCGTGACCAGGCGCATGGTGGGCTCCAGGCCCTCGCGCAGCGCGTGGTCGGTGACCAGGCGGGCGGCGTAGGCGTGGTAGGTGGACACGGTGGGCTCGTTGTCGAGCGCGCCCGGCTCGACCAGCCCGGCCTCGGCCAGGCCGTTGAGCCGCTCCCGCACCCTGGTGGCCAGCTCGGCGGCGGCCTTGCGGGTGAACGTCAGGCCCAGCACGTTCTCCGGCTTGACCAGGCCGTTGGCGACCAGCCAGACCACGCGGCCGGCCATGGTCTCGCTCTTGCCTGAGCCGGCGCCCGCCATGACCACCATCGGCTCCAGCGGGGCCTCGATGACCGTCGCCTGCTCGGGGGTGGGCGGGAGGATGCCGAGCTTGCCGGCGAGTTCGACCGGGGTCAGCACACCTGGCCCCCGTTGTCGTTGACCGGGCAGCTCGCCCTGGCCGCGCAGGTGCGGCAGCCGTCGTTGACCTTGGCCTGGAAGAACGGGCCGGACATGCCGGTCGCCACGGTGTCGACCAGGTCCTTGGCCCAGCCCGGGTCCTTGTCGTCGCCCAGCGCGCCCTGCGACTGCTCCAGCGCCTCGTTCTTGCCCGCCGCCTTGCCGAGCTGCACCAGCGCGGCGCCGCCCGGCTCCGTCATGCCGTGCCGGGCGAACGCGCCCAGCAGCGCGGCGAGCTGGTAGACGCCGAGCTGCGGATGGCGATCGAGGTCGCCCGCCTTGGGCTTGGAGCCGCCCGTCTTGAGGTCGATGATCACCGCGCGGTTGTCGGAGTCGCGCTCGACCCGGTCGACGCGGCCCTTGATTAGGACGCCTTCCGACACCATCGCCGTGAACGCCTCCTCCAGGGCCACCAGCTCGCGCGGGTTCTCCTTGTGCCAGCGCAGGAACTTGCCGATCATCTGCTCGGCCACCTGGCGCTGCTTGCGGTTGTACCAGACGCCGCCGAAGTCGAGGTCGTTCCAGATCTGGTCGAGGCGGTCGCCCAGCAGGTCCTCGCTGGGCAGGTCGGTGGCCGCCAGGACGGCCAGGGCGTGGATGATGTTGCCCAGGCCCTGGGCGGTGCTGGTGCCGGCCGCGCCGACCGCCGTCTCCAGCAGCCAGCGCAGGCCGCACTTGGTGAAGCTCTCCACCGCCGACGGCGAGATGCTGACGACGCCGTCCGGCCAGCTCAGCGGGCGGTCGTCGGAGATCGGGGTGAGCGCGTACCAGTCGTTGGGGTGGGCGCCCTGCACCCCGGCGGCGGCCAGGCGGGCGAGCTGCCGGGCCGCCTCGTGCCGCACCCTGCGCGGCTTGGTCGGGTCGGTCACCGCGCTGCGCAGGTCGGCCACCAGGGCGGACATGTTCAGCCAGCGGGCCCGGTCGTCGACCGTGGCCGACTCCACCGCGCCCGGCAACAGCTCCGACAGGAACCTGGACGGGCGCTCGTCGGTGTCCTCGCCGCCCACGGCCGTGACCACCAGCCGGCGCCTGGCCCTGGTGGCGGCCACGTAGAAGAGCCTGCGCTCCTCTGCCAGCATCTTGGAGACCAGCGAGGTCTTGTTCGGCTCGCCGCCCTCGACCACGTCGATGAGGTCTTCCACGCCCAGCAGCGACCCGCGCAGGCGCAGGTCCGGCCAGACGCCCTCCTGGACGCCCGCCACGACCACGACGTCCCATTCGAGGCCCTTGGAGCGGTGGGCGGTCAGCACGCGCACGGCGTCGCCGTCGGGGGCGCGGTCGGCCAGCGTGTCGCCGGGGATCTCCTGGGCCGCCAGATCGTCGAGGAACACCTCGGGCCCCGCCATGGGCATCCGGTCCACGAACCTGGCCGCGTGGTCGAACAGCGCCACCACGGCGTCGAGGTCGCGGTCGGCCTGCGCGCCCCTGGGGCCGCCCGACAGGCTCTGCTCGCTCCAGCGGGGGGCCAGGCCGCTCGCGTCCCAGATCGTCCACAGGAGGTCTTCGGCGGTGCCGTCCTGGCGCACGGCCTCGCGGGCGGCGGCCAGGAGTCTCGCCACCCGCTCGGCGGGCAGCGCGACGTGCGGCTCGACGCGGGTCAGCTCGCGGATGTCCTTGACCGCGGCGACCAGCAGCTCGCCGGACGAGCGTGCCTTGAACGGGAGACCGTCGACCTCCTCGGCAGTCCCCGCCACCACGGGCTCGTCACCCTGGCCCTCCGCGCCCCCGTCGCCCTGGTCCTCCGCACGCTCGTCGCCCTGGTCCTCCGCACGCTCGTCGCCCCGGTCTCCCGCGCGTTCGCCGCTCCGGCTCTCCGCATGCTCGTCGCCCTGGGCCTCCGCATGCTCGCCGGCCGTGTCCTCGTCCGGATCTCCCCGGCCGGCCGCCTCGCCGGCGGCCACGCCCATGGCCTCGTTCTCGGCGATCTTGAGTGCGCGGCGGAGGCGGCGTACGCCGATCATGTCGGTGCCGCCGAGCGGGCCCGTCAGCAGCTCCTCGGCGACGCCCTCGTCGAGCTGGGACGGATCCAGCGCCACCCGCAACATCGTGAGCAGCGGGCGCACGCCAGGCTCCTGCGCGATCGGCACCTCGTCGCCGGCGATCATCGTCGGCACGCCGGCATTGGTCAGCGCCCGCCGCAGCAGCGGCACCTGCCGCCTGGCCGAGCGGACGAGCACCGCCATCCGGTGCCACGGCACCCCGTCGATCAGGTGGGCGCGGCGCAGCGTGTCGGCCACGATCGCGGCCTCCTGGCTGGTGCTGTCGGCCAGCAGCACGCGCACGTCGCCAGGGTCGGCGTCCGGCGGCGCGATGAGGTCGCGGTGGCCGTGCCGATGGTCGGGTCGATGGTCGGGCCGATGGTCGGGCCAGTCGTCAGGGGTCTGGCCGGGCTCCTGCGTCGGCGCCGGGGCGACGGGCAGCTTGGCCGCCAGCCGGCGGGAGGCCTCCAGCAGGTCGGCCCCGCTCCTGCGGCACACGCGCAGCGCCAGCACCGGCGCCTCGCGGCCGTCGAGCGTCCTGAACCGCTCGGGGAACTTCATGATGCCCTGCACGTCGGCGCCCCTGAACCCGTAGATCGACTGGTCGGGGTCGCCCACCGCGACCAGGTCGCGGCCGTCGCCGGCGAGCTGGGTCAGCAGCAGCTCCTGCGCCGGGTCGGTGTCCTGGTACTCGTCCACGAACACGACGTCGTGCGCCGCCCGCTCGCGCTCGCGGATCTCGGGCCTGGCCAGCAGCGCGGTGGCGGCGCCGACCAGCTCGGCGTAGTCGTAGGTCTCCTCGGGGGCCAGGTCGAACCTGTCCTGGTAACGCTCGGAGAAGCGCCCGGCCGCCGCCCAGTCGGCGCGCCCGTGCAGCCGGCCGAGGGCGATCAGCCGCTCGGCGTCGAGGCCGCGCTCGTTGGCACGGGACAGGAAGTCGCGCAGCTCCTCGGCGAAGCCGCGCGTCCTGAGCGGCTCGCGCAGCGACTGGGGCCAGTCGGGGGCGCCGATCTCCAGCTCGCCGTGGAGCAGCCGCCGGATCTCCAGGAGCTGCTCGGGGCCGGTGAGCAGGCGTGGCGGCGCCTTGCCCGCCAGCACGCACTCGCGGCGCAGCAGCGCGTACGCGTAGGAGTGGAAGGTCATGGCCAGCGGCGTGCGGGTGGTGCGGCGCAGGCGGCCGGTGACGCGGCGGCGCAGCTCCTCGGCGGCCTTGCGGCTGAAGGTGAGGATCAGCACGCGCTCGGGGTCGGTGCCGCGCCGCTCGATCCTGTCGACCACGCTCTCCACGATCGTGGTCGTCTTGCCGGTGCCAGGACCTGCGAGAACGAGGAGAGGGCCGCTCCGGTGCCCGACCACGGCACGCTGATGCTCATCGAGCACAGGAGGCACATCGGGCCCCCCGCTGCCGCGCCGCACCAATCGCCAGGTCTGAGCACTCACAGCACTAGATTCCACCAGACCACAGGGGTAGATCGTGCCGACTTGCCCGGTCTCCCCTAGCGATCCGCCTACCGTATCGAGGCAAAAGTCAGATTTTCTTGCGACACGCCGGGCACTTTGTTCGCCACGAGCTTCACCTGTAGCGCGATATATCTTGACTTCCCAAGGACGCGACATATCGTGTCTGTCATGACAAAGGGCTACAGAGGCATCAGCATGGAGGGCCCGATCGCCCGCTGGTACGACACCAGCAACGGCAAGGCCGCCTCCCGCCACGACGAGCAGGTCGCCAAGGTACGGCAGTACGCCCCCAAGGGCTCCAGGATCCTGGAGGTGGCCCCCGGCCCCGGCTACCTGTCGATCGCCCTGGCCGGAACCGGCGACTACACGGTCACGGGGCTCGACATCAGCGAGACGTTCATCGCGATCGCCCGGGGCAAGGCCCTCGACGCCGGCGTGCCGGTGGACTTCCGGCTCGGCAACGCCTCGGCCATGCCGTTCAACGACGACGCCTTCGACTTCCTCGTCTGCTTCGCCGCGTTCAAGAACTTCGCCGACCCGGCGGGGGCGCTGCGCGAGATGCGGCGGGTGCTGCGGCCGGGCGGGACCGGGCTGATCGTCGATCTGCGCAGGGACGTGTCCAAGCAGGCCGTCGAGGACGACGTGGCGCGGATGAGGATGGGCGTGGTGTCCAGGATGTTCACCAGGTTCGCGCTGCGGTCGTTCCTGCCGCGGCGGGCGTACACCAAGGCCGAGTTCGAGGCGCTCGTCCCGGGGGCGGGCTTCGGCTCGTACGAGATCCGGCAGACGCCGCTGACCGTGGAGGTCGAGCTGCGCAAGTGACTTCGGCGATCCGGTCGCGTACGGAGTGTGGCGGCTTGTAACGTAGGGTCAACGTTCCCTGTGCGGGGGGTTGATCGCATGCGCTGGCAGGTCCACTCCGAGAGGTCGGTCTACCGCGACCCATGGCTCGACGTGCGGATCGCGGACGTGGAGCTGCCCGACGGGCGCCATCTCGACCACCGCCTCGTCCGTACGGCGCCGGGAGCGGGAGCCGTCGTCACCGACGAGAAGGACCGGGTGCTGCTGATCTGGCGGCATCGGTTCATCACCGACAGCTGGGGGTGGGAGATCCCGCTCGGGCAGGTGGACGAGGGCGAGATGCCGATGGCCGCGGCGGCGCGGGAGGTCGAGGAGGAGACCGGCTGGCGTCCGGGGGCCCTGCGGCCGCTGCTGGCGGTGCAGCCCGGCAACGGGTTCTCCGACGGGCTGAACCACATCTACCGGGCCGACTCCGCGACCCGCATCGGGGCGCCGTCCCACCCCTGGGAGGCGGAGCGGGTGGAGTGGGTGCCGCTCGCCCACGTCCGCAGGCTGATCGGCAACGGCGACGTCGTCTGCGGGACCAGCATCTCGGCGCTGCTGTACGCGTACGCCGAGAGCCTGCCGGACGACATCGTGCTCAAGACCTCGGACCTGAGCTTCCTGTACGAGTACGACCCCAAGAAGATCTACCCGCTGCCGGGAAACCTGCCCGACCTCTTCTGACCTCGCGGCGGCCCGCGAGGTCAGGAGACGCGAGGTCAGGAGAAGAGCCGGTCCACCACCCGGGCCGTGGCCTTGCCGTCGTCCCTGGGGGCGAACGTGGCGCGGAAGGCGTCGTAGCGGTCGGCGTGGGCCGCCGCGACCTCGTCGATCGAGCGCAGCGCCTCCACCACCTCGGCCGACGTCGACAGCAGCGGCCCGGGCGCCTGCTCGGGCAGGTCGATGTAGAGGCCGCGCTTCGACGAGTACTTCGCCAGGTCGTAGCCGTACAGGACGATCGGCTTGCCGGTGCAGGCGAAGTCGAACATGACCGAGGAGTAGTCGGTCACCAGGACGTCGGCCACCAGCAGCAGGTCGGCGATGTCGGGGTAGGTGGTGACGTCGCGGGCGATGTCGGGGACGGCGGGCATGGCCTGCATCGGGTGGGCGCGCACCAGGATCTCGTGGTCGGCGCCCAGCGCCTCGCGGGCCTTGGCGAGGTCCAGCTTGACCATGGCGTTCTTGCGGTCGTAGTCGCGCCACGTGGGCGCGTACAGCACCACGCGCTTGCCCGGCGCGAGGCCCAGCCGCTCGCGCACCGCCGCGGCGAGGGCGTCGCGGTCGGGCGAGTTGAGCACGTCGTTGCGGGGCAGGCCGCTCTCCAGGATCTCGCCCTTGTAGCCGAACGCCTTGCGCAGCACCGGCGTCGCCCAGGGCGACTGCGACAGCAGCAGGTCCCAGCCGCGCACCTCGGCCGCCTGCCGGTGCCAGATCGGCGGCCGGGGGTCGCGCTGCATGTGGGGCTGGTCGTTGCCGATGAGCTTGGCGGGGGTGCCGTGCCAGGTCTGCAGCACCACCTGGTCCTCGCGCGCCCGGAACCAGGCGGGCAGGAAGGAGTTGGTGACGATGTGGCGGGAACGGGCCAGCGCCTCGTGGTGCTCGCGGCTGCCCGCCCGGACGACGGTGGCGCCGCCGGGCGGCACGAAGGCGCCGTCCTTGACGATCCAGATGTGCTCGCGGTCGTCGCCCCTGCGCAGCCGCTCCTCGTAGACGGCGCGGACGCTGTCGGAGTAGTGGCGGCCGTCGTTGACGACGTAGACGGTCGTGTCGCGCAGCGGCTCGGTGCGCTGGGCCGGGTAGAACACGCGGCGCAGGACGTGGGTGCCGGCGACGCCGCGCTCCTCGGCGGGCCTGGACTCCTCCACGGTGATCACCGGCACGTCGAAGCGGGTCGAGATCATGCGGAAGACGTGACCGCCGAGCGTGCGCGGCTCCTCGTCGAGGCCGGCCAGGGCCGCGTGGTCCATGCGCAGCGGGACGATCTCGCCGGACGGGTGGCGCAGCGACATGTTCCAGGTGCCGGAGGCCAGCGGCACGGGCTCGCCGAAGCGGTCCATGGACGCGGGCTCCACGCGTACGGAGAACTCCTCGCCGGAGCGCTCCATCGGCAGCAGGTACGACAGCCCCGACCGGTGGCGCAGCGTGAGCGTGCGCGGGCCGGGGGCGTCGGGGTAGTGGCCGCGCAGGAGCAGCGCCGGCCCCTCCCAGACCGCCGAGGTGATCACGGGGCGGATGCGGTGGGCGGAGACGACGACGCGGTCGCGGCGGTCGCCGAGCACGGTGATCTCGCGGTCGCCCACCGGCGTGCGGGTCTCGACCAGGTCGGCCAGCATGACGGAGGCCGCCGGGTCGCCCTTGGGCTCGACCCAGAGCCGCCGGCCGTCCTTCTCCTGGAGCAGGGCGGGCACGGCCAGGCCGACCACGACCTGGGTGCCGTCGCCGGACGGCGTGAACTCGGCGGCGATACGGTGGCCGCCGAGCCGGGCGTGGCCCTTGGTGACCTGCCTGCCGGGCAGGAAGATCTTCAGCTCCAGCCGGTCGCCGTCGAGCGTCACGCCGGTCAGCTCGGCCCTGTTGGGCTGGAGCACGACCTGCAGCGCCCGGTCGGAGGTCCAGACGGGCCTGACCCACCAGCCGGGCTTCAGCTTGAGCCCGGCGGGCCGCTCGGGACGGCCGATCGAGGAGCCGCGCAGCAGGCCCGTGGCCCGCGCGCCCCGGCTCCAGAACACGATCTCGGCCCGCCACGTCGTGGCGTCGGGCACGGAAGGGCGGTGCCGCATGCGGCGGCGCACGCCGGACACCACGCCGCGCACGGCGCCGCGCCAGCGCAGCGGCCACGGGCTCAGCTCGGCGGCGAAGCCGGACCAGTCGTAGTTGCAGCCGGGCTCGCGCGCGCCGTGCGTGGCCTCGGGGGCCAGGACGCGGCGGGTGCGCAGGCGGATCGGCGGCAGCCAGCGCGGCCCGCGCAGCACCACCGTGGCCCGGTTGAACCTGCGGCTGCGCACCGACAGCCCCGCCAGGTAGGCGAAGCCGCTCACGCGCAGCTTCCCGCCGGCCCAGACGATGTCGTCGATGTGGGTGACCGGCACCAGGTCGGAGCGGCGCAGGCGGTAGAGGCCGGGCGGCAGCTCGTCGCGGAAGGGCAGGTCGGCGTACCAGCTCAAGCCCTTGCGGATGCGCTTGGACGGCTCGGCCGCCGCGGTGACCACCGTGGCGAGCGTCTCGCCCTCGACGAGTTCCTCGTCGGGACGGTGCTCGATCAGATGGCAGATGACGCGGCGGGCGACCGGCAGGTCGCGTTTGACGCGCGCGTCCACGCCCTTGAGGTACGGGCGCACGAGGTCGAGCATTTCCCGCCGTCGCGCCGCGCCACGCTTGACCGCGAGGTCGATGCGGGCCCCGAGTGGGCCGCTGAGCACCTCGCTGTCGAACGCCGCGTCGCGACCGCCGGGGCCGACCGCTCGCATGACCGCTTCGAGAGGCTCGCCACGATCGCAGAGATCCTGGACAGCCTTCAGGCGGTCGGCGAGCGAATCGCCGCCCTGGCTCTGGGCTGTGACGCCGGTTGCCATAGGGGAGGCACCGCCTTTCGGGCCGCCATCAGTGTTCTGCCCATGGTAATGGGAGTCACATGTCACAGAATCGCCGGTTTGACGAAACCGCAGGTCAGGAGGGTTACTGAAAATCGCCTGAACGCCCGTCCCAGCGGGCCAGGCGCATGTCCACCCGTTCGCCGCGCAGCGGGGTGCCTTCCTCGCGCCAGTGGGCCAGGCATCGTCGCAGGTGGTCGGGGGCTGCGGCGGTGCCGTCCGCGTGGACGACGCGCCACCACGGCACGCCGCCTCCCCACGTGCTCATGACCTTGCCGACCTGGCGGGGGCCGCCCTCGCCGAGGTATTCGGCGATGTCGCCGTAGGCCATGACCTTGCCGGGCGGGATGCGTTCGACCAGGTCGAGCACCCGCTCGGCGAACGGGTTCACGGGCTCCATGCGGCGGGACCGGCGTCGATGATCTCCTCGAACTTGCCGATCTCGACCACGCCGCCGGCCGCCGAGACCTCGATGACGCCCTCGTTCAGCATGTACTCCTCGCCGTCCTCGCCCATCAGCCGGCCGCCGAGGGCGGTGGACAGGCGCAGGAGCTGGGCGACCTGCCAGTCGGAGCCCGGCTCGCCGACGAGCTGGCCCTGCCAGCGCGCCACGGCGTGCACGCCGCCCGCGTGGCCGATCACGATCTCCTCGGATCCGCGCAGCTCGAAACCGGCCGGCGCGATGGCCTTCGCGAGCTCCGCGAAGGCGAGTGGCGACTCACGCACCACCCGCAGCTCGTATCCCATGGAGCGGGACCATAGCGGATCTTCTCCCCCAACGAGAATCGGCTCGGCCGACCCTCCTCGCGCTGGTCGAGGTCGCTCTTCTTCGCACCGGCCGAGGTCACTCCTCCTTGCGCTGATTGAGCACGACGATCGCGCCGCAGAAGGCGACCAGCGCGATCAGCACCCCGCCGCCGTACAACCACAGCCGCAGCGGGTCGGCCCCCGGCCGCGTCGGCACGGGAGAGTCCTCGCCCTGCCCGAAGTGCTCCATGCCGGGCACGATACTGCGCTTGGCACCGGTCAGCCGCTCGGCGGCGTTCAGGGCGGCGGCGGCGTCCACGACCCCGAAGCCGGTCTGGTCGTCGTACCCGGCGGCCGGCCGTCCCCTGGCGCTGGCCGCCAGGGCCTGCGCCACCTGCTCGGGCCGCAGGCTCGGGTAACGCGACTTGATCAGCGCGGCCACGCCCGCCACGAGCGCGGCGGCCGAGCTGGTGCCCTCCGACAGCTCGTAACCGCCTCCGCGCTTGACCACGGGCACCTCGACGCCGGGCGCGGAGACCAGCACGGAGAGGTTGTCGCTGCTGAACGTGGCCCGCCTGCCCTGCTTGTCGGTGGCCGCCACGCCGATGACGCCCGGGTAGCCCGCGGGGAAGCTCCAGTAGGAGGTGCCCTTCTCCTTGGCGTACGGGGTCTGGCCGTCGTTGCCCACGGCGGCGACGAGCACGACGCCCTTGCCCAGCGCGTACGAGACGGCCTCGCGCTCCGACCGCAGCGGCCCGTAGGAGCCGATCGACATGCTGACGACCTGTGCGCCGTGGTTGGCGGCGTACCGGAGCGCGCGGGCGAGCGGGCTCTCGGCCGCCGTTCCATCCCCCTCGACCGGCGGCACGGCGAACCCGGGCTCGTCGTCGATGACCATGGGCAGCGACAGGACACGCGCGCCGGGCGCGACGCCGATGAAGCCGTCGTCCTCGCCGGAGGCGGCGATGAGCCCGGCCATGGCGGTGCCGTGCCTGCCGGGCGGCAGCTCGCGCTCGATCGTGCCGGAGGTCATGTCGGGCCCGCTGTGCACGCGGCCCTTGAGCTCCTTGACCCCGGTGTCCACGGCGCTGTCGACGACGGCGACGGTGACGCCCTCGCCCTTGGTGACGGACCACGCCTGCTCGACGTTGAGCGCGTCGAGGACCCATTGCTGCTGGTCCCTGACGGGGTCGGCGGTGGTGGTTCCCGAGAACGCGAGTATCGCGGCCGCGAGCACGCGTACGGCGGTCAGCACACGTTCCCCTGGGTGCAGGGCGGCACCTTGGGCGGGTCCGCCAGGAAGTAGGCGATCTGGTTGCCGATGGACTTGGCGGCCGGCCACAGCTCGCTGTGCAGGATCTCCTCCGGCGGGATCGCGGCCCTGGTGCGCCCGTCGGCGTAGCCGCCCGTCGAGAACACGATGTACGGCCCCGCGCCCACCCAGCCGGTGCGCTGGCGCTGGTCGGGGCCGAAGCGTTCGCTCACCGTGCCGGGGAAGGCCACCGGCAGCACGCCCACGCGGTCGTCCTGGGTGAGCTCCTCGCCGGCCGAGATGCGCGACGCCTCGTCCTTGAGCACGGCCACGCCGACCGTGAACACGAAGGAGGCCGTCTGGTCCATGTACGTGGCCCGCAACATGGTGACGCAGCCGTGGCTCTGGAGAACCCCGGCCACGGCGGTGTCCGCGGCCTTGCCGCAGTCGGTCTCGGGAGCGATGCCGACCCGCCTGGCGTACTGCTGGGCGCGGTCCAGCCCGAGGTACTTCACCTCTTCGGGGAAGACCCCGGTGGCGGGCCACGCCTGCCAGCGGCGGGCGATCTCCTCCTGCTTGTACTGGTTCTGCTCGTCGGGCGTCAGCGGGCGCGAGCGCGTCTCGGCGAACAGGCCGACGGTGCCGAGCAGCACGACGACGGCCGAGACGCCGATGATGACGCCGAGCAGCGCCACGAAGATGCGGCGGTAACGGATGCCCTGCCGCAGGGTGAGCAGCTCCGCCCGTTCCCTGGCGGCCGTGCGCCTGCGCGAGTCCGCCGCCGGCCACGAGCGCACGCGTGACCGGCGGCCGGTGGGGGCGCCGAGCGGATTGCTCCGCTCCTGCGCGGGTTCTCCCCCGGCGCGCGGTAGCCCTGAGGTCGACCTACGTGCCTTCACCACCGCCTCGTTCCCGCATTCGCTTCGTGTCTATTTCGTCCCCCTAAGGGGCCGGATCATGCCTCTTGTGAGATGTGCGCCCGCCGTACGCGCCTGACCAGGATGAATATGACCGCCAGGGCGGCGAGCGCACCCGCGGCCGCTCCGCCCGCGATCGCCGCGTACGCCGTGATCCGCCCCTCGTCCCTGACGACGACCCGCACCGGGGCCGGCGGGCGCCCGGTCACCGGCCGCGACGGGTCCTGGGCCTGGGCGCCGGTGGCGGTCTCGGTGTGGCGGGCCAGCCGGGACGCCTCGGTCAGCGCCCTGGCGGCGTTGACGACGCCGAAGCCGGTCGCGGTGTCGTAGCCGCCGGGCGGCCGGTCGGTGGCGCCGGCGGCCAGGGCCCGCGCCACGAGCGGTGGCGACATATCGGGATATCTCGCCTTGATGAGGGCGGCGACCCCCGACACCAGCGCGGTCGCCTGCGAGGTGCCCCTGCCGACCCAGTACTCGTCGCCGGGGCCCGCGCCCATGATGTCCACGCCGGGCGCGGCCACCAGCACCGAGGAGTTCCAGTTGGAGAACGAGGCCCGCCGCAGCCGCCGGTCGGTCGCCCCGACCGAGACCACCCCGGGGAACGCCGCCGGGTAGGAGTAGGGCGCGAAGTCGCCTTCGACCTGCCGGTCCCCGTCGTTGCCCGCGGCGGCGACGAGCACGACGCCCTTGGAGATGGCGTAGCGGACGGCCGCCCGCTCCTCCCTGGTCGCCAGCTCTTTGGAGATCGACATGTTGATCACGTCCGCCCCCTCGTCCACCGCGTAGCGGATGCCCCGGGCCACCACGTTCTCGAAGCGTTCGGCCGAGTTGAACGCGCGGAAACCCGGCTCCTCGTCCTCGAGAATGACCCTTACAGACAGTACGTCCGCATCGGGCGCGACGCCGATGATCCCCCGTTTTCTTCCGGGCCCGTGGCCGTGGCCGGCGATCAGCGAGGCCATGTACGTGCCGTGCAACCTGCTGGGAGGCGTGCCCGGCGGGTTCGCGCCCTCGGTGAAGTCCTTGCCCTCGCGTACCGAGCCGGCCAGATCGCGATGGCCGGGATCGACGCCGGAGTCGAGCACGGCCACCGTCACGCCGGCGCCCGTGCTGGACCGCCATGCCTGGGTCAGCGCCAGCGTGCTGATCACCGCCTCCTGCCCGCCGCGTACGTCGTCGGCCCGCGCGGGAGGCGCCGTGAACAGCAGCACCCCGGTCACCGCGACCGCCACTCCACGCCTGCCCGCTTTCAGCACCGCCACTCCCGGGAGCCGCAGTCGGGCATCCTGGGCGTGCTCAGATCGGTCAGCACGCGCTCGGACAGCTCGGTGGCGAAGGCGAAGATGGCCGGCCGCTGCTCGCCCGCGGCCTGCGCGGGCCTGCCGTCCACCTGCCCGGCCGTGGTCAGGACGAGGTACGGCCCCGCCTGCCGTACGGATCCCGCCTGCCGCACGGCGGGTGTGAACCGGTCGGACAGCGTGCCGCGGAAGGCCAGCGGGCGCAGGCCGGGAGCGGGTTTGCCGGTGTCGGCGAAGGCGGATTTGGCGCGTACGGCGCCCAGCTCGTCGCGCAGGGCGACCACGCCGACGGTGACGAGCACGCCGCGCAGGGCGTCGATGTACGTGGCCCGCAGCACGCCCCGGCAGCCCGCCTTGCGCAGGGCCTTGACCGCCTTGGTGTCCACGGAGTCGCCGCAGGAGGTGCGCGGCGAGATGCCGATCCTGCTGGCACGTTCCTGCCCGCCCTGCTCGGCGGAGTACGGCAATGTGGCGGGAAAGATACGGCCGGTGGGCCAGGTGCGCCAGCGGTCGGCGACCTCCCGCTCGGCCGCGGCCCGCAGTTCGGCCGCCGTGGGGCCGCGGGTCAGCTCCGTGCCCGCCGCGCTGCCCGCCACCCCGGCGGCCACCGCGCAGATCAGTGTCAGCGCGGAGGCCACCACGAGTGTCGGCCACGGGCGGGCGGAATTCACGGCATCGACCTTAACCGGGACGCCCCGGCGCAAACCCCTTAATAGCTGGGCAGACTCGGGTCGACGGTCTTGACCCAGCTCAGCACGCCGCCGCCGACGTGGACGGCGTCGGAGAAGCCGGCGTTCTTGACGACCGCGAGCGCCTCGGCGGAGCGGGCGCCGGACTTGCAGTGCAGCACGATCTTCTTGTCCTGCGGCAGCCTCTCCAGGGCGGAGCCGTTCAGGAACTCGCCCTTGGGGATCAGCGTGGCGCCGGGGATCGAGACGATCTCGAACTCGTTGGGCTCGCGGACGTCGACCACGTAGATGTTCTCGCCGCGGTCCATCATGCCCTTGAGCTCGAGCGCGGTGATCGTGGAGCCGCTGGCCGCCTCGGCGGCCTCGTCGGAGATCGCGCCGCAGAACGCCTCGTAGTCCTCGAGCAGCTCGGTGACCGTCGGGTTCTTGCCGCACAGCACGCACTCGGGGTCCTTGCGGACCTTGACGTCGCGGTACTTCATCTCCAGGGCGTCGTAGATCATCAGGCGGCCGACCAGCGGGTCGCCGATGCCCGTGAGCAGCTTGATGGCCTCGTTCACCTGGATCGAGCCGATCGACGCGCACAGCACGCCGAGCACGCCGCCCTCGGCGCACGACGGCACCATGCCGGGAGGCGGGGGCTCCGGGTAGAGGCAGCGGTAGCACGGGCCGTGCTCGGCCCAGAAGACGCTCGCCTGACCGTCGAAGCGGTAGATCGAGCCCCAGACGTACGGCTTGCCGAGCAGCACGGCCGCGTCGTTCACCATGTAACGCGTGGCGAAGTTGTCGGTGCCGTCGACGATGAGGTCGTAGCCCGAGAAGATCTCCATGACGTTCTCGGTGGTCAGCGCCGTGTTGTGGATCACGACGTCGACCAGCGGGTTGATCTCACGGACCGACGCCGCGGCGCTCTCGGCCTTCAGCCTGCCCACGTCGGACTGGCCGTGGATGATCTGGCGCTGCAGGTTGGACTCATCGACCACGTCGAAGTCGATGATGCCGAGGGTGCCGACACCCGCCGCCGCGAGGTACATCAGCGCGGGCGAGCCCAGGCCCCCGGCGCCCACACACAGCACCTTGGCGTTCTTCAGCCGCTTCTGCCCCGCCATGCCCACGTCGGGAATGATCAGGTGGCGGGAGTAGCGGCGCACTTCGTCGACGGTCAGCTCATCGGCCGGCTCGACCAGCGGTGGCAACGACACTTTTCTACGCTCCCGTTTCAGGGGGTCTTATCTCACAGTGAAACCTAGCTGGGTAGTGGGGCATTCCCCAATCGAGTCTCACCGATCAGACGGCGTGCTTCCGCCGCCACGACCTGCGGCATCTCCATCATCGCCACGTGCCCCGCCGTCGGCAGCAGCACGAGTCTGACCTGCCGGAACGTACGGTACGCCTTCCTGGCCATGGCCGGGCGGACCAGGCGGTCGTGGCGTCCGTGAATGATCAGGGTGCGCGCCCGGACCTTCGACGCGTGGTCCCAGAGCGTGTGCTTGCGGCGGAAGTACTCGGCCACGATGCCGCGGGCCGAGGCGACCATGGCCCTTCCCGCGTACGGGAGGTCGTCGCGCCGGCGCTGCTCCTCGATGGCGTCGCGCAGGCGCTGCGGGTGCACGGCGTCCATGTTGGCCCAGACCACGGCCATGGAGGCGGTGATGCGCTGCTCCGCGGGGACCAGGGTCAGCCTGTCCGCCACCCACTCGCCCAGCAGGGGGATCGCGGCCGCGGCCACGCGGAGCGGGCCGTACCTGGGCAGCAGGTCGGGCAGGGCCGGCGAGACGAGCGTGAGCGTGCGGACCAGCTCCGGCCGGGTGGCGGCGACCTTGACGGCGATGGCGCCGCCGAGCGAGTTGCCGAACAGGTGGGCCGGGCCCGTGTGCTCCAGCAGCTCGGTCACGGCCCTGGCGTGGCCCTCGACCGTGTAGTCGCCGTCGGCGGGCGCGGGCGAGTATCCGGCGCCCGGCAGGTCGAGGGCGTGGCCGGTGACCGTGTCCTTGAGCTCGTCCATGAGGTCGGTCCAGTTGGTGGCGGAACCTGCCAGCCCGTGCACGAACACCGCTTGCTCGGCGGGGCCGTCCGGGGTGGACCGAACGTGCACCGAGCCGATCATTCGCCCTGGCCAGTGTGGGATCGGCTCCGCGGTCATCGCATCTCCTCCTTGTCGCTCTCCGAACGTCCCTTCCCGTTCCATCAACGATAACCATCGTCCCCAGGCGGGGTCTGGATTCCGTACAGGGCGGTTATTTACCGGAGGTTTCTGGCAGCACGGTAGATACGTCTCAAACGTGCACAGGGGGTACCGCCATGCTCACGTCCCGTATCGCCGCCGCCCTCGTGGCCGCGGTGCTCGCCGCAGGCGGGCTCGCGGCCGTGAGCATCCCCGCGCCGGCGAACGCCGACGACCGCCCCGGGTGCACGTACCGCGTCGTGCGGGTGAAGACCCGGCTCAACATCCGGGTGGAGCCGGGAGGACGGATCGTGGACAAGCTGTATCCGGGCGATCGTACGTGGGGAAGCTGCGCGAACTCCGGGAGGTGGCGGCGGATCCACGGGACGGAGATCGGCCGCAGGGGGTTCGCCTTCGGGCACTACCTGAAGAAGATCGGCAGGCGGTGACACCCCCGGTTCGGGATACGACGCCCCAAGAATGGGGCAAATGCCACACTTGATCGTTTATCACCATCACTCCGGGAAATTAATACGACACTCAGCGTGACACGCCTCGCTCGGTCGCCCGTCACGGCGGCGAGCCGGCGATTCGTCACCGCGCATACGGCAGGCATCCCAGGGGGCGTTTTCGATTTCGCCCCGGCATGGCGATGACCGCAGCCAATGACGGCGAGAATTCCGGCATTTCCTTTTCGCCTTCGAATTCTCCGCCGCGGCACCGCGCCGCCGCATGCGCGACACATCACCACCTTCATCACCACCGCCGGCAGCACATGGATACGGCCGGCGAGCTGCTCGTTGCCACGGGCCGTTCGCCATCCCATATGCGGCACAATCGGACATATCCTCTCATTTCATTTGATAAATGTTTAATGCGAGCAATAAGATTGTTAATGCAGAGCAAAATGGAGTCGTATCTGTTTGCCCGTGCGCCGCCCCGGAAATGTCTTTCGGTGGATGAGCCTTCAGCAGCCGTCCAAGATCTGTTTCCTGGCAATGCCGGAAACGCCGAGAACGGGGCAATCGATCCTTTAGGGGGAAACACAATGCCCAAGCTCAAGAGTGTTATCGCAGGCCTCGCCATCAGCACGGCGCTGACCGGCGGCATGGTGGGCGCGGGCGCGGCGACGACCGCGGCCAGCGCGACCACCCAGTTCAGCACCGGCACGTCCCTTCGCACCGACGACGGCTGGGGCTGGGGGCGTCGTCACCACGGCCACCACCGCCGCCACCACAACAACCGCTGCGGCAGGGGCCACCACGGCGGCGGCGGCTGGGGCTGGGGCTGGGGCGGCCGGCGCCACCACCGTGGCCAGGTCTGCATCGTCATCCGCAACCACAACCACAACGACAACGGCGCCCGCCACCACCACGACAACAACAACAACGACAACAACGGCGGGCGCTGGTAAATGACCGTGCGTCAATGACGCAAGGAGTTCTCGGGGGCGGCCTGATTTACCGTCGCGGCTGGGCCTGAGGTTCATTTCTCCTCGTCTCCACGGCAACTTTGGTGAGGGCTCTCCCGGCATCAGCCGGGGGGCCCTCGCTGCGTCGTGTCCCGGTCCGGTCTCGGGCCGGGATTTCGGCGTCTGCCGGTGGTTCGGCGAGGCATGCTTTATGCGCCGGCCTTGCGTTGGGCAAAAACGGACAAATCCGGTTTGTCGCCCTTTAGGTGGGAAATATGCACAGTGCGGATGACTTGCTAGTCGTCATCCGTAACGGGGCAATCGAATCCTTTAGGGGGAAAACGCAATGCCCAAGCTCAAGAGTGTTATCGCAGGCCTCGCCATCAGCACCGCGCTGACCGGCGGCGTGGTGAGCGCGGGTGCCGCCACCACCGCGGCCAGCGCCGACGCCGCCACCCAGGTCAGCACCGGCGGCTCCGTCCTCGCAGGCAACCACTGCGGATGGGGCTGGCGCCGCTGCGGAGGCTGGGGCTGGGGGTGGAACCGCTGGAAGAGGTGGGGCCACCGGCACCACGGCCATGGCCGGATCAGGGTCGTCATCGTCAACAGGAACTACAACAACAACGGTCACCATCACCGTGGTCGGTGGTAGAACCCTTGGCTGACGAGCCCCGCCGTTGGGCGATGAGCTCGGGCCGTACGTAAGCGAGTGCCCGTGTTCGCCGGGAACCGACATCCGCCCTCTCACCAAGAACGGACGTCGAACCGGGGGACGCGGGCACTTCGCGTGTCCGGGGTGAGTTTGGTTTGGGGGTGCGCGCTACGGCGCTGTGCGCCGCGGGCGTCTGCGCTACTTGCATGTGCGCCACGGGCGTGCCGGCGGCGGGCATACATCCGCGTCGTGGGCGTACGCGCTGCGAGGGTGCGGGCAGCGGGAGTGCGGGCCCGCAGGAGCGCGAGCCACAGAAGTGAAGCCGCAGGAGAGCGAGCCACAGGAGCGCGCGTCGCGGAAAGTGCGAGCCACAGGAGCGCGCGTCGCGGAAGTGCGCCTCGCAGCAGCGCCAGCCACAGGAGCGTGCCTCGCGGCAGCGCGAGCCACGAGAGCGCGGCGCGGAAGTGCGCGGCGCGAGGGGGCGCGCTGCAGGAGTGCGGGCCGGTGATGGGGTCTCGGTGCATCACCGTGCGGTGGGCCACCCCGCACAGCTCGGCCCACCTGCGAACCGCACCCAAGCCCCGACCCCACATGTCGTTCTTTGCCGGCCGCAAACCCGTCCCGCAAAAGGGCGGCAACGACATGACGAGGGCTCCCCGGTCGATACCGGAGAGCCCTCGCGGAAAGCGCCATGGAGGCGAGGAGAAATCCTGCGCCATTAACGCCCGGTCATATCAGTTGGTGGGCCTGTTGTCGTCCACACGACGCTCGTGCCGCGGCTCGTGGTGCGGGTTGCGGTTGTAGTTGTGGTTGTGGACCTTGATCTTCACCCTCATGCGGTGGTTGTGGTGACGCCGGTGGCCCCAGCCCCAACCGCAGCGGCGCCAGCCCCAACCGCAGTGGTTCCCGGCAAGGACGGAGGAACCGGTGCTGACCTGGGTGGCGGCGTCGGCGCTGGCCATGGTGGTGGCCGCGCCCACGCTCACCACGCCACCGGTCAGGGCCGTGCTGACGGCGAGGCCGGCGATAACACTTTTGAGCTTGGGCATTGCGTTTTCCCCCTAAAGGATCGATTGCCCCGTTCTCGCGTTTCCGGATTACCCGAAAACAGCTCTTGGACGGCTTCTGAAGAGTCATCCACAATGTGTCATTTCCGGCGGATGCCTGGGCAAACAGCCACGACTCCTTTTTGCTCTGCATTAAGAATCTTATTGCTTGCCTTAAAGATTTATCCAATGAAAAAGCACTACTTATCCGTATATGTCCCACTTCACTGGGCCGACCCGCCGGAGGACGTCGACCACGACACGGCGCTGCGCCGGTGGCAGGACGCCGACGCCCGCCTGCGTGCCCTGCTGATCCTCGACACGGACGCGGACGCCGCCCACCCGTCCCACCGGGGTGGCCGTTCGTCGGAGACATGCCGTGACCTCTCACGGGACGACCCGGTCCCCGGCCGGCGGGCGCATGAGGAGGCGGCCGTATCGAGGCACCTGGCGCTGCTGGAGCACGCGGCACGCGAGTTCAGCCGTACGGTGCCGGGCCCGTACAAGCGCACCCTCCGCCTGACGCCGGCGACCGAGCCGGAAGCGGACCCACGGCTGGAGGAGTTCTTCGACTGCCTGGAGCCGGTCACATGCTCCCGCCGCAGCCTGTATCTGTGGATCTGAACGGCCGACCGGGACTCTGGCCGACGCAAGGCTCAGACCATCCCAGGACTCAGACCGACCCAGAGCTCAGACCAGCCCCAGAGCTCGGACCGACGCGGGTCTCATGCCGACAAGGGACTCACACCCACGAAGGGCTCAGGCGGACTTGCGGGCCTTGCGCTTGGGCGCGGCCTTCTCTTCTTCCTTGGCTTCCTTGTCGTCCTTGGCATCCTTCGCCGGCTTGCCCGCCGCCTTCTTCGGCTTGGCCGGCTCGCCACCGCGCTCCCGCTTGGCCGCCTCGACGCTCGCCCGCAGGGCCGCCATGAGGTCCACCGCCGGCCCGGCCTCCTCCTCCTCGCGGGCCGGGATGACCTCCCTGCCCGCCACCTTCGCCTCGATCACCTGCTGCAGCGCCTCGCGGTAGGTGTCGTGGTACTCGGCCGGGTCGAAGTCGGACTCCATGGTGGTGATCAGGGACTCGGCCATCTTCAGCTCCTGGGCGCGGACCTCGATGTCCTCCTCCAGGAACGCGAAGTCGGGCGTGCGGATCTCGTCCGGCCAGAGCATGGTCTCCAGGACGAACACCCCGTCCCTGACCCGCAGCGTGGCCAGCGACTCGCGCTGCCGCAGCGCCACCTTGACCACCGCGACCTGCCCGGAGCTCTCCAGCGCGTTGCGCAGCAGCACGTACGGCTTGGCGCCCTGCGCGTCGGGCTCCAGGTAGTACGACTTGGCGAAGTAGATGGGGTCGATCTGCTCGGCCGGCGCGAACTGCAGCACGTCGATCCTGCGGGACGAGCTCAGCGGCAGGTCCTCGAAGTCCTCGTCCGTGAGCACGACCATCTCGCCCGAGGCCAGCTCGTACCCCTTGGCGATGTCGGCGTAGGCCACCTCTTCGCCGTCCTGGGTGCACACCCGCTTGTAGCGGATGCGGCCGCCGTCCTCACGGTGGACCTGGTGGAACGTCACGTCCTTCTGCTCGGTCGCCGAGTAGAGCTTGACCGGGATCGTGACCAGCCCGAAGGAGATCGCACCCTTCCAGATGCTGCGCATGGGTCACCCCTCAGCTCTCAACCGGCCCGGCAATGGGCACATACCCGTCATGGGGCAACCAATGCCATACCCAATCGAACCGATGCTTGCCGTACCTGGGGAACTGCCCTTCGATCGCGATCAGTACGGCCTCGAGGTCAAGTGGGACGGCATCCGCGCCCTCGTCCATCTTGACGGCGGGATGCGGGTGACGGGGAGGCATGGAGTCGAATACACGCGGAGATATCCGGAAATTTCCGGGTTCGGGCTGAAGAGCGCGATCATCGACGGCGAGGTCGTGGCCCTCGACCAGCACGGCCGGCCCAGCTTCGAACGGCTCCAGCGGCGCATGCACCTGACCGACCCAGAGCCGGTCGTGCAGGAGCTGTATCCGATCACGTACATGCCGTTCGACCTGCTCTACCTCGACGGCACGCCGCTGTTCGAGCTGTCCTACCGCGACCGCAGGGCGCTGCTGGACGAGCTGGACATCGGCGCGCCGCCGTACTTCCCCGGCGAGTCCGACCTGCTCTCGGCCACGTACGAGCAGGGCCTCGAAGGCGTCATCGCCAAGCGCCTCGACTCCCCCTACCGCCCGGGCGTCCGGTCACCCTGGTGGATCAAGGTCAAGAACCTGACCACGCGCGAGGTCGTGATCGGCGGCTGGAAACCCGGCAAGGGACGGCGCGCGGGCGGGGTCGGTTCGCTGGTCATGGGGGTGTTCACGGACGCGGGCCTGACGTACGTCGGGCACGTCGGCACGGGGTTCACCGACGCGGTGCTGGACGAGCTGTACCAGTTGCTGCGACCGCTGGAGATCCCGCGCAGCCCGTTCAGCAATGACGTTCCGTGGAGGAATCGGTGGGTTAGGCCCGATCTGGTCGGGGAGGTGGCCTACACGATGTGGACCGACGAGCAACGGCTGCGGCACCCGGTGTGGCGCGGTCTGCGTCCCGACAGGCTCCCCGCGGAGGTGACGCTATGAAGGTGCCGGTCAAGGTGGACGGGCGCGAGCTGACCCTGAGCAACCTGGACAAGGTCCTCTACCCCGACTACGGCTTCACCAAGGCCGAGGTCATCGACTACTACAGCCGCATCGCGCCCGTGCTGCTGCCCCACCTGCGGGGCCGCCCCCTGACCGTCAAGCGTTACCCGAACGGCGTCACCGGCCAGTTCTTCTTCGAGAAGAACGCCCCCGAGCACACCCCCGGCTGGGTCAGGCGGGTGAACCTGCCCGCCCCCGGCAGCACCAAGAACCGCGAGACCATCGACTTCGCCGTCGTGGACGACCTGCCCACGCTCGTCTACTACGCCAACCTGGCCGCCCTGGAGCTGCACGTGCCGCAGTGGCGCGTGGACGAGGACGGCCAGGCGCTGCCGCCTGACACGCTCGTGTTCGACCTCGACCCGGGAGCGCCCGCGACGATCGTCGAATGCACCCGGGTGGCGGTCATGCTGCGGGACGTGCTGAAGCAGGAGGGCCTGAAGGCCCTGCCGAAGACCAGCGGGAGCAAGGGCATGCAGTTGTACGCGGACTGGGACTGCCGCGAGGAGCCGTCCGCGTACGCCAAGAGGCTGGCCCAGCTCCTGGAGAAGGAGCATCCCGACCAGATCGTCAGCGTGATGACGAAGAAGCTGCGGCCGGGCAAGGTGTTCATCGACTGGAGCCAGAACAACCCCGCCAAGACCACCGTCGCCCCCTATTCCCTGCGGGCCAGGGAGCAGCCGACGGTCTCCACCCCGCTGACGTGGAAGGAGGTCGAGAACTGTGAACACCCTGACGACCTGGTGTTCACCGCGCCGGACGCCCTCGCCAGAGTGGAGAAGCGCGGCGACCTTTTCGGCCGGGCGTAGGCTGGTTCCGTCGTACCGAGAGGGGGACTCGAACATGTCGGAGATGGACATACGCGGGGACGAAGGCCCCTACGCCGATGAGGAGGGGGAAAGGTCGATCGAGACGCCGGAGGCCGACGCCGCCGAGCAGCACCGCGAGGTGCTCCAGAGCACGGGGCGACTGCGCCGCGAGCTGCCGCTGGACGTCGATCCGGCGGACGCGTCCGACCAGGACCGCGTGGTCGATCTCGACGACGACGACTACCGCTGAGCCGATCCGGTGCCGGCCCGGCGTCCACCCGACGCCGGGCCGGCACCGGCACGGCCCGACGCCGGAGCGGCGTCGGCACGGCATCGGTCCGATGCCGGTCCGGCGTCGGCTCGGCCTCGGCCCGATGCCGGAGTGGCCTCGGCTCAGCGCCGTTCCGATGCCGGTTCGCTAGCGGGCCGGTGCCGGGCGCGGTGGCCGTGACCTGCGCGGAAGCGGCCCGTCGTCGGCGTCCGTCGCCGCCGCGTGACCTACCGGCACGTAGGATGTGCGCTGCGTGCGACGCAACCCACGAACAGCCCGCCTGAGAGACCAATGGAGACCCGCGTGACCGCAACCCCGGATGCCAAGCCCCGGGGCACCCGGCTGCCCCGACTGGCCCGACGCCGGCAGCTCCTGAGCGCCGCGCAGGAAGTGTTCGTGGAGAACGGCTATCACGCGGCCGCCATGGACGAGATCGCCGAGCGGGCCGGGGTCAGCAAGCCGGTGCTCTACCAGCACTTCCCCGGCAAGCTCGAGCTCTACCTGGCGCTGCTCGACCTCCACGTCGACGACATGGTCAACCGCTGCCGCGAGGCGCTGGCCTCCACCCACGAGAACAAGCTGCGCGTGCAGGCCACCTTCAGCGCGTTCTTCGACTTCGTCTCCAGCCAGGGCGAGGCGTTCCGCCTGGTGTTCGAGTCCGACCTGCGTAACGTCGCGCCGGTGCGGCAGCGGGTGGAGCGCTCGCTGCGCGAGTGCGCCGAGATGGTCAGCGAGCTCATCCAGGAGGACACCGGGTGCACCAGTGACGAGGCGCACCTGCTGGGGGTCGGGCTGGTGGGCATGGCCGAGGTGAGCGCCCGCTACTGGGTCACCACGCAGGGCTCGATCCCGAAGGACGCGGCCGAGCAGCTCATGGCCCGGCTGGCGTGGCGGGGCATCAGCGGTTTTCCGCGTACGGCATAACCCGTTCGCTGGGCGCGATCATTCGCCCCGTTCCAGGGTTCTACCCGCGACGATGGGTGTGAGCCAGCCCGTCGACTAGGGAGCCCACCATGGAAATCAAGATCGGCGTACGCTCCGTACACCGCGAACTCGTTGTCGAGACCGACCTCAGCGCCGAGCAGATCGAAGAGGAGCTCAGGAACGCCCTGTCGGTCGATCGCGGCGGCGTGTTCGCGATCACCGATGTGAAGGGCAGGCGGGTCGTGGTGCCGGTGGCCGCGCTCGGGTTCGTCGAGATCGGCGAGGACGAGTCCAGGCCGGTCGGATTCGGCGGCACGCTCTAACAGCTCAGCTGAGCCGGGGGGTACGGCTGTCCGCGCCGTACCCTTCACGAGCTCTGCCACGCCCCGCCCCGGCCGGCCACGCCCCCCGCCCCGGCCTGTCGCGGCGGGTTCAGCTCCGGGGGCGAGGCCGCGTCAGGCGGCAGCCGCGGGGCCGCCGGTCCCTGACGACGGCATCACACCTCGGATCGGTGGCCGGGCAGCGCGTGCTCTCCCTTCGCAGCACGGCGCGGGTGGTCCAGCGGTTCGGCCCACATCTTGTCGAAGAACTGCCGTAGCGGCGCGAGGCCCTCATGACGGCACGCTACAACCGCCGGCCTCCCCCGCGCCGCCCGATGGCAAGACCCGCCCAGATACCCGCACAGATACGCCGCCCAGATACCCCGGCTCAGGGGCGCCGCTCAGAGACAGCCGCATGGGGGCCGCCGCTCGGAGGCAGCCGCCCGATGGCAGGATCCGCTCAGGGGCCGCTGCTCAGATGCCCATCGCCGCCATGCGCTTGTTGTGCGCCTCGGTCAGCTTGGCGAAAAGCCGGGAGATGTCCGCATGGCCCTCTTGCTGTGACTCCATCAGGAGCAGCGCGAGCTCCGGCCGCGCCGAGGCCACCTGCTGGCCCTGGCTGAGCGCCTCGCCGACCAGCCGCCGCGCCCACAGCGCCAGCCGCCCGGCCGCCGCCGGCTCGGCCTCGATCCCGGCCCTGACCCGCTCGACGGCGAACTGCGAGCGCTCCTCGTCCACCAGCACCTCGTCCACCAGCTTGACGATCGACGGGTCGAGCAGCCTGGCCGCCTCGCGGTAGAAGTCGAGCGCGATGCCGTCGCCCACGTACGTCTTGACCAGCGCCTGGAGCCAGTCCGTCGGCCTGGTCTGCGCGTGCCAGGCGTCCAGCGCGCCGACGAACGGCGTCATCGCCTCCCCGGGATCGGCCCCGAGCTCGGCCAGCCGGTCGCGCAGGAGGCGGAAATGGGCGTACTCGGTGACGGCCAGCTCGCTCAGCGCCGCCCTGTCGGCCAGGGAGGGCGCCAGGGTGGCCGCGTCCTCCGTCATGCGCGCGTACGCGCTGAGCTCCGCGTAGGCCAGCACACCGAGCAGGTCGACGACTCCAGGAGACTCCTTCATGGAAGGCAGCGTACTTCGGAGAATCTTCGGGAACATACGCAAGCTCGGTCAGCGTTGTGGTATCGAGTACACTGCTCTGTGAAAGTGCGACCGCACTGTGTAAATTCGGGGGAATCCCCCGATTACCCCCCGAATCCCCGGGTGCGCGGTCGCTGATGACGCGAGAGGGCTGGCTCTACCGCGAGGACCCACAAAACGGGGGCGTTTTCCGCCCGTCGGTCCCGGCAGGCCCGCCTTCATTTGAGACTGAGGCAGGCCACGCTGACGACTTTCCGAGACCTCGGAGTCACACCAGAGATCGCCGATGCCCTCGAGACCGAGGGTATCGTCACACCGTTCCCCATCCAGGAGATGGCGCTCCCGCTCGCGCTGAGCGGCCAGGACCTGATCGGCCAGGCGCGCACGGGCACGGGCAAGACCTACGCGTTCGGCATCGCGATGCTCCAGAGCATCGGCAAGCCGCGCAAGAACCGCAAGAAGCCCCGCGGGCTGGTCGTCGTGCCGACCCGCGAGCTGGCCACGCAGGTCAGCGAGGACCTCGTGACCGCGGCGGGCAAGCTCGGCTCCCGGGTCCTGACCGTGTACGGCGGGCGCGCGTACGAGCCGCAGATCGAGGCGCTCAAGGCCGGGGTCGACGTCATCGTCGGCACCCCCGGCCGTCTGCTCGACCTGGTCAAGCAGAAGCACCTCGACCTGAGCCAGATCACCGCGCTCGTGCTCGACGAGGCCGACCGCATGCTCGACCTGGGCTTCCTGCCCGACATCGAGCGGATCTTCAAGCTGATCCCCGAGCAGCGGCAGACGATGTTGTTCTCGGCGACGATGCCGGGCGAGATCGTCGCGCTGTCGCGCAAGTACCTCAACCGGCCGACGCACGTACGCGCCGAGCACGAGAGCGGCGAGGGCGAGACCACGCCGCAGGTGCGCCAGATCGTGTGGCGCACGCACCGCATGGACAAGATCGAGATCCTCGGGCGGCTGCTGCAGGCCGACGGCCGCGGGCTCACCATGGTCTTCTGCGAGACCAAGCGGGCCTGCGACATGGTCGCCGAGCAGCTCGACACGCGTGGATTCGCGGTCGCGGCCGTCCACGGCGACCTCGGCCAGGGCCAGCGCGAGCAGGCGCTGCGGGCGTTCCGCAACGGCAAGATCGACGTGCTGGTGGCCACCGACGTGGCCGCCCGCGGCATCGACATCGACGACGTCACCCACGTGGTCAACTACGACTGCCCCACCGACGACAAGACCTACGTGCACCGCATCGGCCGTACCGGCCGGGCCGGGCGCACGGGCATCTCGGTCACGTTCGTGGAGTGGGAGGAGCTGACCCGCTGGAAGATGATCAACCAGATGCTCGGGCTCGACTTCGCCGAGCCCGAGGAGACCTACTCCACCTCGCCGCACGTCTACTCCGAGCTGAGCATCCCCGAGGGCACCAAGGGCGTGCTACCGCACGCCGCCCGTTCGCGCGCGGGCCTGTCGGCCGAGCGCATCGAGGACCTCGGCGAGACCGGCCGGACCCGCACGCGTGGCGGGCGACGCCGTGACGAGCGCGAGGAGCGTCCCGCCCGTACGCCCCGCCAGCGCCGCCGCACCCGCGGCGGGAAGGAGCTGGCGGAGTCCGCACCTGTCGAGAGTCCGGAGGTCGAGCTCGTGGATGCCAAGACGGAGGAGACTCCGGCGATCTTCACCACGGACGAGATCCAGGCGGCCACCGAGCCCAAGCGCACCCGTACGCGTAGGGGCGCCGCCTCCTCCGCCATCGAGCAGGCGCTCGCCGACGCCCCCGAGGCGCCGGTCAAGCCCACCCGCTCGCGCCGCGCCGAGGAATCCGAGGAGGAGACCGTGGAGGCACCCGCCGCCATGCGCACCCGTACCCGCAAGGCTCCTGCCGAGGAGGTCGCGGAGGCACCCGTCAAGCGCACCCGTACGCGCAGGACCGCGGCTCCCGCCGAGGTGGAGAGCGTCGAGACGGCCGTGGAGCCGTCCGCCGCGCCCGCCTCGCCGGAGCGCCAGGCACCCGCCGTCGTGGAGCACGAGGCACCCGCCGTCGTGGAGCACGAGGCACCCGCCGTCACGGAGCGTCAGGCACCCGCGGCGCCGCCCGTCACGTCGTCGGTGCCCGAGACGAGCTTCTCGACGCCGCCCCCGCCGGTGCGCAGGGAGCCGGAGCGGATCATCCCGCCCAGCCCGTTCGCGGTGATCTTCCAGTCGCCGGACCTGGCCACGGACGACGATGACATCGCCCCGTCGGCGGCGACGGAGCGCAAGCAGCAGCGCCGCCAGCCCCGCGGCGGCGGCGGTGGTGGTGGCGGTGGCGGCAACCGCCGCCGCATGGGCTGACCGTCCGGCGACGCCCGGCGCGCGTGGGCTGACACGCACCACGCGCGCGGGCGCTGGCACGTCCCAATGGTCGCAGGCAAGCCCAAAGGGCGCAGGCAAGTCCAAAGGGCGCGCACCCACACCGGGTGCGCGCCCTTCACATGTGCCGGGCCGGCGAGGCGGTGGCCATCACGCCGTCGTGACGCGCATGATCGGCCGGGTCGGCGAGCGGCGCTCGACCTCCTCGAACCCCGCCTCCTCGAACAGCGACCGCCACCCGTGGTACAGCTCATCGGCCGGCAGCCGCTTCTCCGAGTCCTTCGGGTACCCCTCGACCACCCGCGCCCCCTGCGAGGCGGGCCGGGCGACACGCGACCGGAGGAGCCGTGCGTGCTCCTCACGCGGCGCCACAGCGCACCAGCCCACCGGTGTGCCCGAAAGGTAGGCCAGCACCCCAGGAGCCCGCTCAGCGCCGTCCACGAGCCTCTGGAGGCGCTCCCTGCGCCCGTCGGGCGGGGTGGCGCGGAATTCCGGTCCGGTGAGCCGGAACCACATGCACCAGCACCCGGAATAGGCCCCCTGCGGCCCGAAGACCATCCGCACGTCGTCCCACGAGGTGGCGGGCCGGATCTCGAGATCGCGCATACCTCACAACTCCTCAGAACTCGCACCAGCGTAGTGGACATGCCGGTGTCGAGGCGCTGACCTCTGGGTATTGTTGCCCCACGTGAGTACGCCGCGATTCCTCGACCTGCCTCCTGGCGTCACACCGCAGAAGATCGAGACGCCACAGGGCACGTTCGCGGCCCTGGAGGCCATTCCGGTCAGCGGTGTGGTTGAGCGCTGGCCCGCGCTCCTGGTCCCCGGTCTGACGGGCAGCAAGGAAGACTTCATCGCGGTCCTGATGACCCTGGCCCAGTCGGGCCGCCGGGTGGTGGCGATCGACCTGCGCGGCCAGTACGAGACGCCGGGCCCCGACGACCCCGCCTCCTACACGTGCGCCGCACTCGGGGCCGACGTCGACGTGCTCTCCCAGGTCATCGGCGCCGGCGACCCCGTTCATCTGGTGGGTCACTCGTTCGGCGGGCTGGTGGGCAGGGAGGCGGTGATCGACGGGCGCACGCGCTTCGCCTCGTTCACGCTGATGGGCTCGGGCCCCGCGGCGATCGAGGGCAGGCGGGCCCGCAACGGCAGGAAGATCATGGACGAGGTGCCGTCGCTGGGCCTGGAGGCCGTCTGGCAGGCCAGGTTCGAGCCCGAGGCGCTGGCGCAGGACGTGCCCGACGAGATCCTGGAGTTCCTGCACAAGCGCCTGCTGGCCAACTCGCCGACGGGCCTGTCGTGCATGGCCGAGCAGGTGCTGACCATGCACGACCGCACCGACGAGCTGCGCGAGATCGAGGTTCCCACGCTCGTCCTGTACGGCGAGCACGACGACGGCTGGCCCCCGGAGCTGCAGTCGGAGATGGCCGCACGGCTCGGGGCCGAGTGCGTGGTCGTGCCGGGCGCGGTGCACTCCCCCTCCGTCGAGGCGCCGGAGACGACCGCGGCGGCCCTGGTCAGGTTCTGGAACGCGGCGGAGCAGCACTTCTTGGACATCAGGTCCAATGCGGTGTAACCATGTACTTACTATGGAAGACATCGTCGTCCAGCCGCCGCAGAGCGCGACCTGGCAGGTGCACCTCGACCGTTCGATGTGGGTGGGCGGGGTGCGCGGCCTCATGCTGCAGGCACTCCACCCGCTGGCCATGCTGGGTGTCTGGCAGAACTCCAACTTCCAGGAGGACCCGTTCGGCCGGCTGCGCCGCACCGCCGACTTCGTGGGACGGGTGACGTTCGGCAGCCCGCGGGAGGCCGACGAGATCGGCAGGCGGGTGCGGGGCATCCACAGGGCGCTGCGCGTCCACGATCCCGAGACCGGCAGGACGCATCGGGTGGACGATCCCGAGCTGCTGCTGTGGGTGCACTGCGCGGAGGTGTCGTCGTACCTGGAGGTGGCCAGGCGCGGCGGGCTGGGGCTCAGCGAGCGCCAGGCCGACCGCTACCTGTACGAGCAGCGCAGGAGCGCCACCTACGTCGGCCTGCACCTCGACGACGTGCCCGGCTCGTGCGCCGAGATGGACGCCTACTTCAAGCAGATGCGCCCCGCCCTGCGCGTGACGCCGGAGGCGGCCTCGACCGTGCGGTTCCTGTTGTGGCCGCGGCTGCCGCGCGAGCTGCGCATGTTGTCTCCGGGCAAGCCGGCGTGGTTCCCGTTCGGCGCGCTGTGCTATTACACGCTGCCCGGCTGGGCCAGGCGGATGTACGGCGCGCTGCCCGAGGTGCCCCAGGCCACGGTCACGGCCGCGCTGAAGGCGTTCAGACTGGGCCTGAACGCGCTGCCCGAGCCCGTGCACGACCGGGCCTTCATGCCCGCCACCAGGCAGATGTTGCGGGCGTCCAGGGAGCGGCTGGGGGCGGCGGGTTACGACGTCGGCAAGGGGCTCAAGGGCCTGACCGATCCGCGCCGCTGGCCGCGCCGGGCCGCCTGACGGGCAGCGGCGCGGCGGCCACGACGAGCCCAGCGCCACCGCCGCCGGTACCCGACCCCTACGGTCGATGACCGCTATTCGGCCAGGCCGTCCCAAGGCTGGCGTTCGGGGCCGGCGGCCAGGCCCTCGGGGCAGTGGCGGCGGAAGTCGCACCAGGAGCAGATCGGCCCCGGGCTGGGCGCGAACAGCTTGTCGACGTCGGCGGGCACCTCGGCGGGGCCGATCGTCTGCCGCTCACCGGGTGGCCGGCGCGGCCCGGGCCGCTCGCCCACGGCGGCCCGGTAGCGGTCGTCCGCCTCCGACGCCTCCATGGCGACCTCTTCGGCGCGGCTCAGGTGACGGGCCAGGGACTCCTCGGTGTGCCGCCACTCGACGATCTCGCCGGTGGGCAGGTGGTGCAGCTCGACCGTGCGGCACGGGGTGCGCATCATGCTGGAGGCCGCGACGGCGTAGACGGCCAGGGCCAGCGAGGAGCGGGCGTCGTCCTGCGTGAGCGGGCGGCGGCCGGTCTTGTAGTCGACCACGACCAGCTCGTCTCCGCGCCGGTCGAGCCGGTCGATGCGGCCGGACAGGGCGATGACCTTGGTCCGCGTGGCGACCGTGCGCTCGACGCCGACCGGGTCGTCGGACGGATCCAAAGTCGCGACATATCCGGACACGAGGTCGCGGGCCCGGCCCAGCCAGCGTCCCGACTGCTCGGCGTCCCTGAACCCCTCGGTGATCCACCCGTTCGTGAGGAGGATGGCCGCCGTCAGCGGGGTCCT
Organism: Nonomuraea sp. GTA35; assembly: GCF_041950525.1. Lineage (NCBI taxonomy): Bacteria > Bacillati > Actinomycetota > Actinomycetes > Streptosporangiales > Streptosporangiaceae > Nonomuraea > Nonomuraea sp. GTA35. The sequence goes on from NZ_JBGNUV010000012.1 coordinate 67,098, forward strand.
GCGGTCGTACGGCTCCCGCCACCAGCCCGCCAGCGCGTTGTGCACGCTCGCGCCCACGCTGTTGTGCGCCCAGGCGGGCCCCTTGGACGGCTGCGGCCGGTCGAGGTAGGTGAACCGGTAGCGGCGGCGGCAGTCGAGCCAGGTGTTCAACCGCGACGGCGTGCACGAGTAGAGCCGCCGCGGCATCCCGTCCAGCGGTAGCTGGCCCTGCACGGTCACCTAGTCGTCGCCCAGCTTGATCCCGGAGATCCTCGTGCCGTCGGTCAGCGGGCCCTCGCTCTCAGCCTCGGTGTCGACGCGGGTCAGCGAGCCCGAGACCCAGTCGTCGAAGTGCGGCTCCAGGTCGCCGATCGTGACCTCGTCGCCGTGCGCGGCCAGCACCCGCGTGTCGCCGGGCAGCGTGAACAGCCGCCCGCCGATCGAGGTGAGCTGGTCGGCCAGGGCCGGGTACTCGCCGCCCAGCTTGCCGGGACCGTCGGCCTGCAGGGCCTTGCCGGTGAACACGGCCCCGAGCGCCTCGCAGTAGAGCGACACGCCGCCGGGCGTGACGCCGGGCGTCTCCATGACGTCGAGCTGGACGTCGGCCACGCCGAAGATGCCGTCGTCCTCCATGTCGATGTCGGGCCAGGTCTCGCGCCAGGTCTCCCGCCACAGGGGCTTGTCCTTGGGGTGCAGGGCGACGACGGCCTCGTCCCTGCTGGCCACCTCGATGGCGGCGGCCACGTGGTCGGGCAGGCCCGCCGTGCAGATGACGGCAAGCACCTCCCGCTCGCCCACCTGCTCCAGGATCTTGTCGGCGTCACGCGAGGCGTCGATGACGATCACCTCGTCGTCGTCACCCACGATCCAGGTGTTGTTCTCGACCTTGTGCTCGGTGCCGTCGATGTCGACGACCCCTTCGGTCACCACTCGCTCGATACGCGCTGTCACGCTTCCGAACTCTAGTCCGTTCCTCTGACAGCGCGAATCGCTAATCTTCGAGTCTGCGGGAAAAGGCCCCGAACGGCACGTCCAGCTCGTGGTCACGGGCGTCGAGCAGCGACAGCTCGGCCAGCGCGATCACGCATCCGGCGTCGGCCGGCCAGGCGATCGCCCACAGCCAGTTGCCCATCGCCTCGCCCGCGTAGACGGCCCGGTCGTCCTGGCCGTCCACGCACCACAGCGCGGTGGGATGGCCCAGCACGGCGATCTTCGCGTTCGGCGGGCCCGAGTCGAACCCCTCGCCGGGGTCGGGCCCGCCGAGCCCGGCGAACGCGGCGCCCAGCCCGATGCCCGGTTCCTCGGCGATGATCATCAGATCCGCCGGCCCCTCCATCAGCGACGGCCCGGTCAGCGCGACCAGGCTGGCGCGCGCGCCGGTGCGCTGGTCGCCGACCTCGCCGAAGCCGGTCACCAGCCAGCCGGCGGGCAACGGCCAGGGCAGCCACACGGGCACGACTGAGCTCTTGCGTATCGCCTCAAGCGCGGTGCTGGACGGCGGCCACGGAGGCTGATACGGCAGGACATCGCCGTGCGTGTCACATCGAAACGCACTCGACCAGGCGCTCGGCCCGTGAAGCGGGCCAAAGCACCGGGGACAGGTTGGAGCCGCTCTCACAACTACCCACGGTGCTTTCTCCGGCACGGCCACGTCAAGGCCGCTGCCCGTTATCCCGTCGTAATCTTGGTCATGTGCGCGTAAATTGTGTGGGCGCGATCATCTTCGACGCCGCTGACCGGCTGCTCCTCGTCAAGCGCGGCCACCCGCCCGGCATGGGGTCATGGTCCGTTCCCGGCGGGCGGCTGGAGCCCGGTGAGAGCGACGAGGCGGGGGTGCGGCGGGAGGTGCTGGAGGAGACCGGGCTGCGCGTGGAGGTCGGCCGGCTGGCCGGCACGGTGGACCGGCCGGGCCCGGGCGGGGTCACGTACGTGATCCGCGACTACCTCGCCACCGTGTCCGCCGGGACGCCCGCCGCCGGGGACGACGCGGCGGACGTGCGCTGGTGCGACCGCGCCGACCTGGAGCGGCTGCCGCTGTCGGAGGGCCTGCTGGCGGCCCTGACCGAGTGGGACGTGCTCCCCGGGCGCTAGCCTCACCTGCTCGACGTCAGACTGGACGTCCACAGGATCAGATGGTCGGCGCTGTACGTCGTGGACCGGCCGAGCGCCACGACCTCCGCCCCGTCCACGGCCACCGCCGACAACCACTGCGTCCCCTGGCCCGCCAGGCGGTCCTTGGTGAGCGCCATGCGGTTCCACAACAGCCCGTCCTGCGACGTCCAGGCCGCGCTGTCGCCCTCGCCCGGCACGCCGTGCCAGCCGACCGCCACCAGCCCCTCCTGCGCCGCGGCCAGGTCGTACACCGCCGCCGCCCGGTCGGCGGGCAGCCAGGCCGTCTCCCAGCTCTCGCCCCCGTCGTCCGAGACGGCGGCGAACGCGCGCCGCGCCCCGTTCGTCAGCGCCGTGCCGATGGCCACGAGCTTGCCCTGGTAGGTGGTGATCCGCCGGAGCCCGGCCGAGGTGGCGTCCGGCGGGGACACGCTCTTGCGCGCGGCCCAGTTCACGCCGTCCGCCGAGTGCCAGACCACGGTGCGCTCCTGGTCGGCGTTGCCGGAGCCGCCCACGGCCACGTACCCGTCGCCGCTCGCGATCGCGTCGTGCACGCGCACGCCGGCGCCGCCCTGCGGCAGCTTGTTGGAGCGGGTGTACTTGCGCATGTCCGGCGTGAACCACATGGCGGCGCCGACCGTGCCCGCCTGGTCCTTCGACTGCCCGGCCAGCACGTAACCCTCCTTGCCCGCGGTCACCACGTCGGTGCGCAGGTAGGGGTGGTCCGGCCGGCGGGCCAGGTCGCCGGTGACGTCGACCCGCTTCCAGCTCTCGCCGTCGGTGGAGGTGACGAGGAGGGGGTCGGTGACGCCGACGTTCGGCTCGGTGCCGCCGACCGCCAGCCAGCCGCGTCCGCCGTACGCGACGTCCTCGAGCGTCTGCCTGCCGGTGCCGCCCAGGCTCATCGACTTCCAGCTCTGCCAGTTCCTGATCGTCCACAGGCCGGCGTCGCCCGAGGCGGAGCCGACGGCCACGTACCGGCCGCCGTGGCTGGCCAGCGCGTTCGTCTCGCGGGCGATCCTGGTCAGACCCGCCACCTCGCCGAGTTGCACGCGCGAGGCGTCGCCGCGCGGGGGCGCTGCCATGAGCACGAGCTGGTTGTCGACGTCGGAGGCCGCGCGGTCGCCGCCGGCGAACAGGGTGCCGCCGTCGGAGATCGTGAACCCGCGCAGCGTCGCGCCCGTCAGGTTGCCGAGATCGGCCCGTTTCGTCCACGAACGTCCGTCCGTGGTGGTCAGCACCGTGTACGTGCCCATCCCGCCCGGGCTGATCGCGGCCACGCCCGACGGGTAGGAGATCACCGACTCCACGCCGACGCTCTCGGGGGCGAGGCCGCCGATGGAGCCGCACTGCGACCACTGCGCCCCGGTCGGCGAGCAGTAGACGCGCACGTCGCCCTCGACCGTACGCCGCCGCGTCGGCACCAGCACGAACCGCTTGGGCAGCACCGCCACCGTCCCCGCGCGGGGGTCGGTGGCCTCGGGGAGCTGGAAGCCGGTCGCCTGCCAGTCACGCCCGCCGTTCGCCGAGCGCAGCACCCGCGATCCCTCGCCGTCCGCGGGTACTCCGATGGCCACGACCGTGTCGCCCTTGGCCACCACGGCCCTGAGCTCCCGTACTCCCAGCTCCCTCGTCTCGACGCGCTCCCAGGCCCGGCCCTCGTCCGAGCGCCAGGCCGCCGGCCACGTGCCACCGTCGTCTCCCGTCGTACGCCCGACGGCGACGAACCCGGAGCCGGTCCGCGCGATGTCCTCGATCCGGTCACCGGCGCGGAACGCGGCCAGCCCCGACGCCTCCACGGCCGTCCAGTTGTAGCCGTCGGCACTGGTCCACAGGCCGCGCTCGCCGGTGCTCTCGTCGCCGCCGCTGGCCAGCCATCTGCCCTCGCCGCCGACCACCCGCCGCACGATGGCCGTGGAGGCGCCGTTGACCTGGCCGAGCCGCCAGGTCTTGCCGCCGTCCGGGGAGAACAGGAAGAGCGGGCGCGGGGTGGGGCTGGTCGTGTCGCTGCCGACGGCCACCACGGCGCGGCCCACCGAGGTCATGTCGTTGAGCTTCTGGTCGGTGCCGACGCCGGCGGCGGGGATCGTGAACAGCTCGTCCCCCGAACGTCCGGTGCCCGCCTCCAGGCGCAGGGCGGCGGCCTCGTCGTTCCACTGCCAGACGAGGACGCCGGTGGCCACCAGGACGGCCGCGGCGACCGTCAGGACGATCGGGATGGCCCTGGTGCCGCGGCGGGCGGGGCTGGACCTGCGCACGGCGGCGGGGGCCGGGCCCCGGTGGTGCCGGCCGCCGGAGCCCGGCGCGCCCGCGGGGCCGCTCGCGACCAGCAGGTCCGGCCTGGTGGGACGGCCTCCGGGAGGCCGCCCGACGCGCCGCACCTCGGTCTCGTCCTGCTCCTGCCGGCCGGCGGGCTCGCCACGGTCATCCTCGGCCGCCTGGCCGGCCTCGCCGGCCGGCACGGGATACACCAGCCGGTACGGCGGCGTGCGGTCCCGCCGCTCCCCGTTGCCCGCCGGGGCCTGCTGGTGAGGCGTCCCGGCGCCAGGCGCCGCCGCGTCACCCTCGGAACGCGGCCGGGGCACCTGAGGAGTGTCCCCGTGCGTCGCGCCGACGTCGGGCCGGGGTGAAGGCACGTCACCCGCGTGCGGCTGCGGCCCGGCGTCAGTGCGGGGCCGGGGCACGTCGCCCGCATGCGGCGCGGTGTCGGGGCCGGACGGTGGCACGTCGCCCGCGTGCGGCTGCGGCCCCGCGTCAGCGCGGGGGCTCTCGGCAGCGCCCGCCGGGGGCACGTCGGGGGCGTCTGTCCGGGACGCGGCCGCGTCGGGCCGGGAGCCGCCGGAAGCGTCCGCCTGCGGCGTGGCGGCATCCGGGCGGAGCGGGCCGCCCGCGACCAGCTTGTCGGGCCGGTTGACGATGCGGCGGCGCCGGCGCGGCTCGTCCTCGGGCTCCGCCGTCGGCGAGGTGTACGGCCTGCGCCCCTTGGGCGGCTCCTGCGGTTCGTCGTCGGGGATGGGAGCGGCGAACGGCGGCATGCCCCAGGGCGAGGTCAGCGGTAAGCCCCTGGCCCGGTCGTCGGTGGGGCCGGGCGGTGAGTGGCTGATCCTGGGCTCTTGCGAGGGGGAATGGGGTTCGGACGCGCCTTCGGAGCGAGGGTCGTCGTCTTCCGGCGGTCGCCGTGGCGGTTCGCTGGGGCCGGAGGCCACGCGCCGTACCTCCTAGTCGAGCTCGTCGTACAGGCAGATCAGGGCCGCGTTCGCGGACCGTTCCAGGGCGGCGCGGAGGGGCCCGTGCCGTCCCGACAGCATCCAGACCAGCATGACTCGGCCGGAATTACGAGACCTCTCTAGCGAGATTCCCCGCACCTCGCGCCGGATTTATTCCAAAATAGTCCTGATTGACTGCTTTTTGGCTAGATACATCACACCAAACGCATACACCCCGAGCTGCACCACGGTCCCCGCCAACGCCTGCCACGGTACCGGCACTTTCGCCTGATCCAGCGCGTCCTCCAGGTCCCCCGCCGCCGCGCTGATCCCGAAGGCCACCACGTTGTTCACCACGTGCAGCGCGATCGGCGCCTCCAGCCCGCCCGTCCGCACCGCCAGCCACGCCATCACCACCCCGAACGCGAACACGTCCACCAGCCCCGCCCAGGAGTACCCGTGCAGCGACGCGAACAGCGCGGACCCGATGAGGATGCCCCAGACGGGGTTGCGCACGTGCGCCCCGACGGCCTGCATGAACCAGCCGCGGAAGACGTACTCCTCGGCCGCGGCCTGGAACGGCACCAGCAGCACGATCACGATGATCAGCGGCAGGAAGGCCGACCACCCGGCCCACCCGAACATGCCCGCGTCCAGGCCGGAGACCGACAGGGCCAGATACTGCGCCCCCTGCCCGAGCGCCAGCGCCAGCACGGCCAGCGCCGCGCACCGCGCCATCCAGGACCAGCGCAGCCGACCCACCACCGACGAGAGCGTCCCCGGGCGGCGCCGCTGGACGAGCGCCGCCGTGCCCTGCACGAGCAGCAGCACGGGCGCGATGGACAGCAGCGTCATCGTCAGCCCGTACGCGGTGCCCCGCGGCACCCCCGTCTCGGGGTCCACGGCCTCGGGCAGGCCGAGGAGCTCCGTCCCCAGCATGAACGCGACGACGACCACGACGCCGATCGCCAGGAACCCGGCGCCGACGATCAGCGTGCCGACGATCGCCCGCCACGGACGGACGCCGGGGATCGCGGCGAGATGGTCGAACCGGGCCCCGCGAGGGACGGCCACGAACCAGGGGGGCGCCTGCTGCGGGTACGGATACCCCGCTGCCTGAGTGCCGTACGGAAATGGGGACCCCGGATTTTCCTGCATATCTCCATTCTGTCCACTTGATGCGCATTAGTTCACAGACGGTCCGCCGTTTTAGGCGGATGCTCAGAGTCGTAGGCAATTCGACCCTGGGAGCAGTCCATGTCAAGGCTGGGACCTGTCATCACCCTCGCGGCGGGCGCAGTGCTCGCCCTGGGGCTCGGTGTCGCCAGCACCATCGCGACACCCGCGGCCGAGGAAACGGCCGCCGGCACCGCTGCCGAAGCACCCCCCGCCGAGGAGAACACCGCGGCGCCGTCCCCCTCCCCCTCGCAGACGGCTGCCAAGAAGATCGCCAAGGCCGACTACGGCGGCCGGGTGAAGGGCAACGGCGCCCTCATCGCCATCTCCATCAGGAACGGCAAGGCCATCGGCTACTTCTGCGACGGCAAGACCGAGGCCTGGTTCAAGGGCTCGGAGTCCGACGGCGAGCTCCAGCTCAAGGGCGTGGCGAACGCCGGCTCCAAGGTGACGGCCGAACTGGGCGGCGGCCGCGCCGAGGGCTGGGTCGCCGTCGGCGGCAAGAAGTGGGACTTCACGGCCCCCACGGTGGTCAAGCCGTCGGGCCTGTACCGGGCCACCGGGATCGTCAGAGGGGCCAGGCTGCGCGCCGGCTGGATCATGATCAAGAACCCGAACGGCGGCTACTACCAGGTGGGCGCCGCCTTCGCCGGGGAGGAGCAGCTCGACATCCCGCAGCTCGACAGCGAGCAGCCCACCGCCCCCGTCACCGTGGACGGCACCACGGTCAACCCCGAGGACGTCGACGGCTTCATCGAGGAGATGCAATGACCGCCATCCACCAGCAGCGCCGCTCCCCCAGCGCGACCTCGTTACTGGTGCCGCTGCTCGTCGGCGGCCTCGTGGTGCTCGCGCTCGGCGTCTACGGGCGGGTGCACACGCCGACCGGGTTCGCCGTCGGCGTGGCGGGCTTCTCCGCGGCGCTGCCGATGAAGGTGTGGCTGACCACCGGCGCGTTCGTGCTGGCGATCGTGCAGGTGGTCTCGGCCCTGTCGATGTGGGGCAAGCTCGGGATCACGATCCCGCCCGCCGTGCACCGCTGGTCGGGCCGGCTGGCGTTCGTGCTCACGATCCCGGTCGCCTTCCACTGCCTGTACGCCCTCGGCCTGCAGTACGACGTCCCGCGCGTGCTCGCGCACTCGCTGCTCGGCTGCTTCTTCTACGGCGTGTTCACCGCGAAGATGCTGGCCCTGCCCAAGCGCGACACGCCGGGCTGGACGCTGCCGGTGCTCGGCGGGCTGACGTTCACGGCGCTCGTGGGTCTCTGGCTGACCTCGTCGTTCTGGTTCTTCACCGCCATCGGCTTCAAGGTGTGAACCTCTTCGTACGGCTCAGCCCGGCCGCCCGCCCCTTGGCGGCCACGACGAGCGCCATCTTCCTGGAGGCCTCGTCGATCATCTCGTCGCCCAGCATGACCGCGCCGCGTTTCTCGACGGTGGTGTAGTACTCGTACGCCTCCAAGATGAGCTCGGCGTGGTCGTAGTCCTCCTGCGACGGCGAGAACACCTCGTTGGCGGCGTCCACCTGCCCCGGATGCAGCACCCACTTGCCGTCGAACCCCAGCGCCGCCGCCCGCTGCGCGACCCGGCGGAAGCCCTCGACGTCCTTGATCTGCAGGTAGGGCCCGTCGATCACCTGCAGGTCGTGCATCCTGGCCGCCATGAGGAGCCGCATGAGGATGTAGTGGTAGGCGTCGCCCTCGACGTAGCCGGGCGGCTGCTCGCCGACGACGAGCGTGCGCATGTTGATGGAGGCCATGAAGTCGGCGGGGCCGAACACGAGCGTCTCCAGCCGCTTGGACGACCCGGCGATGGCGTCGGCGTTCACCAGGCCGCGGGCGTTCTCAATCTGCGCCTCGATGCCGATGCGGCCCACCTCGTAGCCCATGGTCTTCTCGATCTGCGTGAGCAGCGTGTCGAGCCAGACGACCTCGGTCGGGTCCTGCACCTTGGGCAGCATGAGGCAGTCGAGGAACGCCCCCGCGCCTTCGACGATCTCGATCACGTCGCGGTACGTCCACTGCGTCGTCAGGTCGTTCACCCTGACCACGCGGGTCTTGCCCGACCAGTCGCCCTCGCGCAGGGCGGCGACGACGTTGCCCCGCGCCTCCTCCTTGGCCAGCGGCGCGACGGAGTCCTCCAGGTCGAGGAAGACCTCGTCGACGGGCAGGGTCTGAGCCTTCTCCAGGAACCGGGGGTTGCTGCCTGGCACGGCGAGCACAGAACGTCGTGAGCGCATGCGCACACGCTACTGGTCAGCCGGTGAAGCCGTTCGCCTCGAGGCGGGCGACGAGGCCGTCGATGCCGCACGGCTCGTTCCACCCGGGCAGGCTGAGCAGCTCGGTCCTGCCGCCCACGGCCCGCCCGCGCCCGTCGGGGCCCACCTCGTGCAGCACGACGCCCTGCGGGGCGGCCGCGTAGTCCGGGGTGCCCGGCGGCAGCTCGGTGCGCTCCTCGACCACCGGATACCCGGACGGCCTGGCGGTCTTCAGGAAGAGCAGCACGCGCGTCCCCGCGGGCACGGCCCGCGCGAAGTCCCTCTCGTCCTGGAACGGCTTCCTGGCGCTGAGCAGGGCGCCCTGGTAGTACGGGAAGTGGACGACCTTGGCCGAGGAGCTCTTGAGCCGCCGCTCGACCCGCACCTGTAACAGCACGTGGTAGGTGCGGCTGTCCGGGATCTCCTCGATCACCGGCCCCGGCAGCCAGCCCGTCACCCTCCCCACGGCGACCAGCTCGGCGGCCTCCCGCGCCAGCGCCTCGGGCGAGTCGTACGGCGGGTAGTCCATCGTGGTCTGGTACAGCACCTTCGTGTCGAGCGTGCCCGTGGGACGCTCGGTGGCGCAGGTCATCGGGGCAGGGGCAAGGGCAGGGGCCGGGGACGTGGCGGCGCCGCAGCCGGTCGCCAGCGCGAGGAGGAGCACGGAAGAGATCGTTCGCATGCCCTCAAGACGAGATCGTGGCGGCGGCGGTTCGCCGGTTACAGTCACATCTGTGAGCGACAACAAGACGGCCATCGAGGAGGGCGCCAAGAAGTCCGGCATCCTCTGGCTCACCCTCGACCGTCCCCGCCTGGCCTGGCACGCCTGGCACGACGGCGCGATCTACCTCGTGACGGGGGGCGAGGAGCAGCGGCTGCCCGGGCTCGACACGCTCGACCGGGTGCACGTCACGCTGCGCAGCAAGGACAACGGGGCCAGGCTGGTGGAGTTCGAGGCCGCCGTGTCGGCCGTCGACCAGGCCGAGGCGGCCGACGCCGTGGCGGTGCTGGCCAAGGAGCGGCTCAACGCCCGCGACAGCGAGCACCTCACCGAGCGCTGGGCCCGCGAGTCCACCGTATGGCGGCTCACCCCGGAGCGGTGACCGCCTCCGGCTCCCCGACGACCTCCGGCTGAGCGCTGGAGGTGGCGGTCTGGGCGAGCAGCGCGCCCGACAGCACGAGCAGGCCGCCCAGGATCTGGAACGCGCCGAGCGTCTCGCCGACCAGCGCCCAGGCCACGATGGCGCCGCCGATGACCTCCAGCGACGCCACGGTGGCGCCCACCGCGGCCGACAGCCGCCGCACGGCGTTGACGCCCAGGATGTACGCGATCACGGTGGCGATCAGCACCATCCACAGGTACGCGCCGAGCACCGGCAGCCGCTGCCCGCCCTCCGGCGCGGCGGTGACCGTGAAGGCCTCCCACGGGATGTTCCACGGCCGGGCGAACGGGATCAGCACCAGGGCCGCCCCCGCCATGCCCCAGGCGATCAGGCCGAGGGGGTCGATGTCGTCGCCGAAGCTATCGTTCATCAGGAAATATCCGGCGCAACACGCCCCGGCCAGCAGCCCCAGCAGCAGGCCCAGCGCGTCCAGCCGCAGTCCCTGCCACGCCTCGACGACGATCCCGAGGCCCACGACCGCGACGACGGCGCCCACGTACGCGGCGCGCGCGAGCCGTACCTTGCGGATGATCCGCACCCAGGCCACCACCATCACCGGCGCCATGAACTCCAGCAGCAACGCGATCCCCACCGGCAGCCGCGTGATCGCCACGAAGTACAGCGCCTGCACGCCGGCCACCGCCATCACCGCGTACAGCGCGAAGAACGGCAGCCTGGAGCCGGGGATCCGCAGCGCGCGCGGTCTGAAGACGGCCAGCACGGCCAGGAGCAGCAGCCCCGCGCCGGCCATCCGCGTCCACACGGCCTCGATCGGCGCCAGCCCGGCGGCGATGAGGTACTTGGCCATGGGCCCCGAGAACGCGAAACAGCACGAGGACACGAACGCGAGCATCAGCCCCGCATACCTCATCGCACACCACCCACCACGTAATCACCGTTCAGCGGGTTTGATACTGACATGCCGGACATCCTAGGTGCAACGGGATACGAGCGCCTCCGGGGCGGGCGGGACGGCGCTGTTAGCCTGGCAGGGTGAAGATCTTCGTGGCCCGGCTTCCCGGGACCCCGGTCTTCGACCCGGCCGGCGACCAGATAGGCCGGGTCAGAGACGTCGTGGTCGGGCTGCGCATCGGCCGGCGCCCCCGGGTGCACGGCTTCGTGGTGGAGGTGCAGCCGCGCCGCCGGGTGTTCCTGCCGATCACCCGGGTACGCCGCATCGAGGCCGGCTCCGTGGTGTTCACCGGGCGGCTCAACATGCGCAGGTTCGAGCAGCGCGCCTCCGAGACGCTGGTCATCGGCCAGATGCTCGACCTCACCGTACGCGTCGGCGACGAGCCCATGACGGTGTACGACGTGGGCATGGAGGAGCTGAAGCCGTCCAACTGGGAGATCACCAAGGTCGCCGTCTACAAGGGCAGGCGGCGCGAGCCGCGCACGGTCGACTGGGGAGAGGTGTCGGGGTTCGACACGCTGCAGAAGGACCAGGGGGCCGCCGGGCTGATCGCCGCGTTCGAGTCGCTGCGCGCCGCCGACATGGCCAGCGCGCTGCACGACCTGCCCACCAAGCGGCGCATCGAGATCGCCCGCGCGCTGCACGACGACCGGCTGGCCGACGTGCTGGAGGAGCTGCCGCCCGACGACCAGATCGGCATCCTGGGCACGCTGGAGCCCGAGCGGGCCGCCGACGTGCTGGAGGAGATGGGGCCCGACGACGCCGCCGACCTGCTGCACGACCTGCCGGAGGAGCAGGCGGCCGAGCTGCTGGCGCTGATGGAGCCCGGGGAGGCGGCGCCGGTGCGGCGGCTGCTGACGTACCCGGAGACCAGCGCAGGCGGCGTGATGACGAACGAGCCGGTGATCCTGCCGCCCACCGCCACCGTCGCCGAGGCGCTGGCGCACATCAGGCAGCAGGACCTGACGCCCGCCGTGGCCTGCCAGGTCTACGTCACCAGGCCGCCGACCGAGACGCCGACGGGGAAGTACCTCGGGGTGACGCACTTCCAGCGGCTGCTGCGCGAGCCGCCGTCCACGCTGCTCGGCAGCGTGCTCGACCCCTCGATCGACCCCATCAGGCCGGACTTCACGCTCCGGCAGGTGACCTACTACCTGGCCAACTACAACCTCGTCGCCGCCCCCGTCGTGGACGAGCTGGGCCGTCTCGTCGGCGCCGTGACGGTGGACGACGTGCTGGACCACATGCTGCCCGAGGACTGGCGCGAGCGGGCCGACGACCGTGACGACCTGCTGACGGAGCACCGGCGCGAGGGAGCCGACGACCGTGACGACTGACCGCCTCGACCAGCCCAGGGACCTGCGCCGCACGCTGCGCCCGCACTACGACCCCGAGGCGTTCGGCCGCCTGTCGGAGCGGATCGCCCGCTTCCTCGGCACCGCCCGGTTCCTCGTCTACATGACCGTCTTCGTCGCGGTCTGGGTCATCTGGAACGCCGTCGCGCCGGAAGGCTGGAAGTTCGACCCGTACCCGTTCATCTTCCTCACGCTGATGCTCTCGCTGCAGGCCAGCTATGCCGCGCCGCTGATCCTGCTGGCCCAGAACCGGCAGGACGACCGCGACCGCATCCAGTACGAGCAGGATCGCGAGGCCGCCGAGCGCAACCAGGCCGAGATCGAGTACCTGACCCGCGAGATCGCGGGCCTGCGCCTGGCGCTGAACGAGGTGGCCACCCGCGACTACCTGCGCGCCGAGCTGGGCAGGCTGCTGGAGGAGCTCAAGGAGAGCGGTCAGGAGGCGGGGCGCTGAGCTCGTCGCCGAGCTTGGCGAGCATGCGGCGCACCTGCGCGATCTCCCCCGCGTCCAGCATGTCGAGGAACTGCCTCCTGATGCCGCGCAGGTAGGTCGGCGTCGCCTCGGCCAGCCGGGCCGCGCCGCGGTCGCTCAGCACCGCGTACAGACCGCGGGCGTCGTCGGCGCACGCCTCCCGCGCCACCAGGCCGTCGCGCTGGAGCCGGTCGATGAGCCTGGTCAGGCCGCTGCGCGAGAGCAGGACGCGGTCGGCCAGGTCGTTCATCCGCAGCCGCCTGCGCGGGGCCTCGGCGAGCTGCATGAGCACCTCGTACGAGGCCAGCGGCAGGTCGTGCGCGACGAGCAGCTCGCTCTCCAGATGGCGGGTGACGCGCACCTGGGCTCGTTGCAACATGCGCCAGACCGCCAGTTCCTCGGCGGTCAGGCCCTCGTCGCGCAGAAGAGTCACGGAGTAACCTTAGACGTTGTTGCACAGACATCTAACAGTGCGGATTAACCCAGCGCGGGCTTCGGTTCATACCATGGAGGGGCATCCTCGCTGGCGTCCTGCGCCTGTCCCACATAGACCGACTAAGGAGGGACGGCACTCCCTCGTGCCGAGACTTCGATGGCACCAACCCAGGAACTGGTGACGGCGGCCCTGTCCACCGTCATCGACCCCGAGATCCGTCGCCCGATCACGGACCTCGACATGGTCAAGAACATCGAGATCGCTCCCGACGGGGCGGTGCGCGTAGGCGTGTACCTCACCGTGGCCGGCTGTCCGATGAAGGACACGATCAGCCGCGATGTCACTACCGCCGTCTCCAAGGTCGAAGGTGTGACCGCCGTCCAGATCGAACTCGACGTCATGAGCGCCGAGCAGCGCAAGACGCTGCAGACCAAGCTGCGCGGCGACCGCGGGCCGGAGAAGGAGATCCCGTTCAACCAGCCGGGCTCGCTGACCCGCGTGTTCGCGGTGGCCAGCGGCAAGGGCGGGGTGGGCAAGTCGTCCGTCACGGTCAACCTCGCCGCCGCCATGGCCGCCAGTGGCCTCAAGGTCGGCATCGTCGACGCCGACATCTACGGTCACAGCATCCCTCGCATGCTGGGCGCCGCCGAGCGGCCCACCAAGGTCGAGGACATGATCATGCCTCCGGTGGCCCACGACATCAAGGTCATCTCGGTGGGGATGTTCAAGCCGCCGGGCAACACGCCGGTGGTCTGGCGCGGGCCCATGCTCGACCGGGCGCTCCACCAGTTCCTGGCCGACGTCTACTGGGGCGACCTCGACGTGCTCCTGCTCGACCTGCCCCCGGGCACGGGCGACATCGCCATCTCGGTGGCCCAGCGGCTGCCGGGGGCGGAGATCCTCGTCGTGACCACCCCGCAGATGGCCGCCGCCGAGGTGGCCGAGCGGGCCGGTTCGATCGCCGCCCAGACCCACCAGCAGATCGCCGGCGTCATCGAGAACATGGCGTGGCTGCCCTGCCCCCACTGCGACGAGCGCATCGCCGTCTTCGGCGAGGGCGGCGGCCAGACGGTGGCCGACGCGCTGACCCGTACGCTGGGGGCGCGCGTCCCGCTGCTCGGCCAGGTGCCGATCGACATGCGGCTGCGCGAGGGCGGTGACGAGGGCAAGCCGCTGGTCCTCACCGACCCCGACTCGCCGGCCGCCGCCGAGCTCAAGAAGATCGCGGACGGCCTGAGCAAGCGCTCCTCCAGCCTGAAGGGCCTCCAGCTCGGCCTCGCCCCGCGCCGCTGACCGTCCAGTCCTCGCCCTGAGCCCTCTCCGTCGCCTCCCGGCTCCGGAGGGGGCTCTTTCATGCTCTCTGTACGGCGATGTACGGCTTTGTCAGGTCGCTTCGGAGTCGTAGGGCGGCAGTTCCCCGAAACCGAGCTCATCGACCGGCTCAGCCCCGTACGGAGCCGACGCGGCGACCGGCTCCAGCTCGGATCGCTTGTTGTCGTTCCAGTCGTCCTCTAGGTCGTCGAGGAGGTGCTTGCGGACGAAGTTACGCGGGTTCAGGTCGGCGGGGTCGAAGTTCTGGAACTCCGGGCCCAGGCCCGCACGCAAATCGTCGCGCGCGTTGTTGGCCATCCGGCGCAGGTTGCGCAGCGTCTTACCCGCCTGCGCGGCGGCCTGCGGCAGTCTTTCTGGACCGAAGACGAGCAGCGCGATCACGATCAGCGCGCCGACCTCCATCCACCCGAGTCCGAACACCGTGAGCTCCTACCGCAGTCAAACCTCTCCGAGGACAACCCCGGCCTATCCACAGACTAAGGGCTCCATCGGGTAGGTCGGTCGTCTCCTCCGGGTCATATCATCCACCCGCCCCTCCCCAACACCCCCGGCGCGTCGGCCCGGAACGACAGCGCAGGGCACGCGACTCACGACGCCCCAGCAGGCGTCACGACACGGAACGGCACGGCGACGCTGCCGCGGCACGACGGCACGGCACGGGACGGCGTGACACGGGACGGCGCAGCTCGGCGCAACGCGCACGGCGCCCAACCCGACCATGCGCCACCGACCGACGCTCCATGACGGACCAACCACGCACGAGCGCGGGGCGCAGGGTGCGGCGCGGAGCGCGGAGCGGGGCGCAGCGCAGGGCACGGAGCGCGGGATGGGGCGCGGGATGGAGCGCGGGATGGGGCGCGGGATGGGGCGCGGGACAGGGCGCGGGACAGGGCGCGGGACAGGGCGCGGGACAGGGCGCGGGACAGGGCGCAAGGCGTCCGGCGGGGCCGTGCGTGGCCGGCCTCCTCGGCCCGGAAAGCAGCCGCGCCGCAGCAGGGCCCGGGAGCCCGCTGCGGCGCGGTCACGAAGGAAGGATGGTCGGTGTCAGGAGGGTGAGGGGGTGGGCTCGTCCTCGGCGACCACCGTGAGCGTGGCGTTGCGTTCCTGCCCCGCCCGCTGGTACTTGATGTTGATCTTCGAGCCGGGCGTCTTGCTCCGGATCAGGGCGATCAGCTCGTTCCCGTCCTGCAGGGCCAGCCCGTCGATCTCCAGGATCACGTCACCGGCCTGCAGCCCCGCCTGGTCGGCAGGCCCGCCCTTGGTGACCGGCTGCTGCCCGCCGGCGGGCTCCGAGGCGATGCGGACGCCCTGACCCCGGTAGTCCTTGTCGAGCACGATGCCGATCTTGGGCCGCTTGGCCTTGCCCGTCGTGATCAGCTCTTCGGCCACCCGCCGCGTCTGGTTGACCGGGATCGCGAAGCCGAGGCCGATGCTGCCGCTCTGGCTGCTCATCGAACGTCCCAGCGTGGCGATGGCCGAGTTCACGCCCACGACCTCGCCCCTGCCGTTCACCAGCGGGCCGCCGGAGTTGCCCGGGTTGATGGCGGCGTCGGTCTGGATCGCGCTGATGTAGGCCGGCTCCTCCGAGCTGGTGCCCGTCTCGTCGCCGGCGATGACCGGGCGGTTGAGCGAGCTGACGATGCCGGTCGTGACCGTGCCGGTCAGGCCCAGCGGGGAGCCGATCGCGATGACCGGGTCTCCGACCACCACCTGATCGGAGTTGCCGAGGGTGATCTCCGGCGTGCCGAACGTCTCCTCCGGCTTGACCACCGCCAGGTCCGAGCCCGGGTCGCGGCCGACGATGCGGGCCGTGGTGGTCTTGCGGTTGTTGAACACGATCCGGATCTCGCCGCCGTTGGCGGCCAGCGCGACCACGTGGTTGTTCGTGACCACGTAACCGTTCTTGATCAGGAAGCCGGACCCGGACGCGCCCTCGGTGTTGCTGCCGTTGCCGACCTCCAGCGAGACGACGCTGGGCAGCACCCGCGCGGCCACGCCCGCCACCGAGTCGGGCTCGCGGTTGGTGGCTCCGGTCGGGAGCGGGCCGAGGCTGTAGGAGGGGTCGTTGGCGCCGCTGGGCTTGGTCAGCAGGTACGTGCTCACGCTGCCGACCACCGAGGCCAGCAGGGCGATGACCACGGCCATGGAGATCAGGAAGCCGGTGCCCGGGCCTCGCCTGGCGGCGCCGGCACCGCCAGGAGGCGGCGGCGCCCAGCCGGGGCCCATCCCGAGTGGCTGGCGGGGAGGCGGCGGCTGGGCCGGCCCGCCGTAGGTGGGCGAACCGCCGAACGGCGGCCCTTCGTAGGAACGGGCGCCGCCGTCCGGCGAGCCGAAGAACGGGCTGTCGTAGGCGCGCGTGCCGTTGTCGGGCCGCGCGCCGCCTTCGGGGGGGCCGAAGGAAGGGCTGTCGTAGGAGCGGGTCGTCGCGTCGGGCGGCCCGAAGGAGGGCCCGTCGCCGATCCGGCTGCCGCCGTCCGGGGGGCCGAAGGAAGGACCGTCGCCACCCCGGTTACCGCCGTCCGGAGGGCCGAAGGAGGGCCGGCTGCCGCCGTCGGGCGGGCCGAACGAGGGCGCGCCGTACTGGGGCCCGGTCTGGGGGCCGGTCTGGGCGCGGTTGTCCTGGCCGGGATCGGGCGTGCCGTAGGAGGAGCCGTTCGAGGGCGAGGCGTCACCGTGCGAGGGGCCGTACGAGGGTCCGTAGGACGGTTCGTACGAGCGCGACTCGTACGGCGGCGAGCCATAGGCCTCGGGACGCCCGGAGGGGTCGCCCCACGTGGTGCCGAACGAGGCAGGCGGCTCCGGCCGCCTGCCTTCCTGTCCGGGCCTGTCGTCAGCGGGTAGGAAGTCCGGCCGCCCCTGTGGCTCGGGGGAGTCCGACGGCGTGCGTCCCTCGGTGGACCGCGTCTCGTCGGTCATCTAAGTCTCACCACTCCTTGGCTCGGCCACCGCAATCCTCGCTCTTGCGGCATACGAGGGTTATAAAGGTTTTGTCAGGACTTGCTTGTGACAATTCCCGAACCCAGATCGTATGCCCCGCGCGCCGCCGACTACGCCAACCGTTTGCTCCCCGGCATGACCCGGTCAAGGCGTGGCGGTCGAAGAGCCGTTCGTAGGCGTAGTACGGGCCTGCTGCTGGAACAGTTCAACCGGCGGGGCCGGATTGTTCTGGCCGATGCCGGTGGTCGCGAAGAAGGTGCCGATCGCCACGGCCGCCGAGACCACCCCGACCGCCACGTACGCCGAACGCCTCCTACCACCGCGGCCAGGACCCGAGGCTCCACCAGTGGCGGCCCTGCGCGGGCGGTTGTCCAGGGGCGCGATGGTGTGCGGCCCGGGGATGGGCACCCCCCCGAACGTACGCGTGGGGAAAGGGCGCTCCCTCGGCGGCAGCGGCCCGCCCGGCTCCGCCATCCGGAGCAGCGACATGGTCAGGTCCGCCGGCATGGCGGGGGTCTCCAGCGAGCGCAGGCGCGACTTCAGCGCCCGCACCGACTCGACCTCGCGCCTGCAGTCAGCGCAGAAAGTCAGGTGCGCGAGCGCGCGCTCGCGCTCGGTGTGGTTGAGCTCTCCGTCTACCAGCGCGGAAACACGCTCTCCAAGATGGGACATATCAGACTTCCTCCCCACGGATCACGGTCGGGGGGAGTTGAGAATTACGGGGGGCTCGATGGTCGAGCGCCTCCCGCAACTGCGCCCGGCCACGGTGAATACGGCTTCGGACCGTACCCAGCTTGACGCCGAGCGTGGCCGCGATCTCCTCGTAAGACAGGCCCTCGATGTCGCACAGCACGATCGCGGCCCGGAACTCGGGGGCGAGCGCGTCGAGGGCGGCCTGGATGTCGGGCTCCAGGTGGGCGTCGTCGAACGCCTGCGCCGGAGACGGCTCACGACCGCGCAGCCGCTCGGCCGCGTCGTCGGCGAGCCCCTCGAACCTGATGCGCTGCTTGCGCCGCGCCATGTCGAGGAACAGGTTGGTCGTGATCCGGTGCAGCCACCCCTCGAACGTGCCGGGGGTGTAGCTCGACAGCGACCTGAAAACCCGGACAAAGACCTCCTGCGTGAGGTCTTCGGCATCGTGGACATTGCCGGTCAGCCGGTAAGCCAGCCGATACACGCGTGCGGAGTGCGTCCGCACGACCTCCTCCCACGTCGGAGGAGTCCAATCAGACGACACGGGAGTATCGGTCTGGTGGTCGCTTTCGTCCACCAGAACTCCTCTCTCTGGGACCACCGCTACCGCCATAGTGCCTGGTTTCGTCCCTTCGTGCGCACTGCCTGCCTTCCGGACCGGCAAAGCCCGTTTAAACCTGCAACGCCTTAGGTCCCTCCTGAGTTCCCGTCCTGCCGTGTCTCCCCTAGGCTGCGATCGGTGCCTATCTCGCGGACCAATCGCACGAAAGTGGGGGGAGGAGGCCGATGACCACTCCGGTGGAGGCCACTCTGGCCTATGCGGAGCAGTTCCATCACGAGGATGAGATCCTGCACGCGGCGCGGCAGCGCGGGCTGGAGATGGGTGCGACGCCCGTCCTTCCCGGGGCCGGGGCGGCGCTGTGTTTCCTCGCGACCGCCGTCAACGCCAAGTCCGTCGTCGAGGTCGGCACGGGCTGCGGGGTCTCAGGGCTGTGGCTGCTGCGCGGCATGCGTACGGACGGGACGCTGACGAGCGTGGACGTCGAGCCCGAGCACCAGCGGCTGGCCAGGCAGGCGTTCACGGAGGCCGGCTTCTCCGGCAGCCGGGTGCGGCTGATCTCCGGCCGGGGCCTCGACGTGCTGCCGCGGCTGTCCGACGGCGGCTACGACATGGTGTTCGCCGACGGCGCCAAGCACGAGTACGCCGACTACCTGGCCGAGGCGGTCCGCCTGCTGCGCGTGGGCGGCATCGTGGCCTTCGACAACATGTTGTGGCACAACCGCGTGGCCGACCCCGCGCAGCGCGACCCGGAGACGGTGACGCTGCGCGAGGTGGGCAAGCTGGTGCAGTCGGACGAGCGGCTGCGCTCGGTGCTGATGCCGCTGGGCGACGGCCTGCTGGCCGCCCTCAAGATCAGCGACTAGCCGCCTCTCCAGGGGCACGAGCCCCCCGGGGCGGCCCCTCTCCAGGAGCACGAGCCCCGGGCGGCCGCTCCAGAGCGCTAGCCCCGGGTCAGCCACTCCAGGAGCAGCCGTACGCCGAAGCCCGTGGCGCCCTTGGTCAGCACGCCCTCGTCCGCCGTGCTGCGCCCGACACCGGCGATGTCGAGGTGCGCCCACGGCCGCTCGCCCGCGAACTCCCGCAGGAACAGCGCCGCGGTGATCGAGCCCGCCCCGAACGTGGACCCGGACTCGACGTTGGCCAGATCGGCGATCGACGACTCCAGCGCGGGCGTGTAGTCCTCGATCAGCGGCATCCGCCACAGCCGGTCGTCGGCGGCCTGCCCCGCCTCCACGAGCTGCTTGGCCAGCACGTCGTCGGAGGCGTAGACGGCGCCGACGTGCGGCCCGAGCGCCACCGTGATCGCCCCGGTGAGCGTGGCGATGTCCACGACCGCGCCGGGGTCGAGCTCGGCGTCGGCGTAGGCGAGCGCGTCGGCCAGCACCAGGCGGCCCTCGGCGTCGGTGTTGAGCACCTCGACCGTGCGCCCGCCGTAGTGCGTGATCACGTCGCTGGGCCGCTGGGAGGTGCCCGAGGGCATGTTCTCGGCCGCCGCGATCAGGCCGGTGACGCGTACGGGCGCCTTCAGCGCGGCCAGCGCGCCGAGCACGGCGATGACGACGGCCCCGCCGGCCATGTCGGTCTTCTGGAACTTCATGTTGGCCGTCGGCTTGAGCGACAGCCCGCCCGAGTCGAACGTGATGCCCTTGCCCACCAGCACGACGTGCCGGTCAGTCGGCTCCTCGGGCGTGTAGGAGAGCTGGATGAGCCGGGGCGGGCTGGCCGAGCCCCTGCCGACGGCGAGGATGCCGCCGAACCCGTCGGCTCGCAACAGCTCCTCGTCCCACACCTTGACCGGCAGGCCGCTGTCGGCGGCCCGCTCGGCCAGCCAGGCGGGGTTCTTGACGGAGGAGGGCGTGTTGGCCAGGTCGCGGGCGAGCGCCACCGCCCGCGCCACGGTCTCCGCGCGCCGCACCTGCTCCTCGTCCGCCCCGGAGAACGCCAGCACGCGCACGGGCTTCTTGCCGGCACCGCCGATCCTGAACGTGTACGCGGCCAGCAGCGCCGCCTCCACGAACGGCGTGACGTCGCCGTCGGGCGTCACCACGGTCAGCGTGTCGCGGCCCTTGGCCTTCCTGGTCAGCCCCGCGGCCGCGGTGCGCAGGGCCTTGGGCGAGCCGTCGCCCACGCCGTACAGCAGGATCCGGCCCACGCCGCCGGCCCGTGCCACCGGAACCTCGACGATCTCGCCCGCCGCGCCCTTGGCCTCGTAGTGGGCCAGCAGGTCGGACACCGGCAGAGGCAGCTCGACCCCCGGGTCGAGGTCTGCGGCGTAGGGCACGGCCAGCAGCTCGGCGTCGTCGGGAACGTCGGCGACCACCGTCGCAGTGGTCTCAATCGGCACGGAAAATCTCTCCTCGAACGTCAGCGACCCTGGCGCCGCTCTACGCCAGGGTCGTGGAACAAGTGTGTCTCTCGGGAGCGCTCAGCCGACGACGTTCTTCAACGCCTCGCCGAGCGCCTTTGCCTCGTCGGCGGAGATCTCCACGACGAGCCGGCCGCCACCCTCCAGGGGGACCCGCATGACAATGCCGCGCCCTTCCTTGGTGACCTCGAGCGGACCATCGCCGGTCCGCGGCTTCATCGCCGCCATGCGTGCATCCCTTCCTGCCTTGGGCTCCCGCGGCCCGCGATTTCCGACCTCCCGAGGGGGTGGTCGGCGCATTCACGTCTTCTGTGATGTCCTATTCTCCCGCATCGAGAGCCCTCATGGGTAACGATCTCCTCCCAGAATGCGTTGTCGAGGCGTGCGATGACGTCCAAACTGGACTTCGTGCACGCTCGCGCCGCTCTGTTCGACCTCTACGGAGACCACCTGCGCTCGCGCGGTGGCCAGGCGTCCGTCGCCGCGCTCGTCAGGCTGATGAAACCCCTGGACATCGCCGCTCCAGCGGTCCGCACGGCGGTTTCGCGCATGGTCCGGCAGGGGTGGCTGCGGCCGCTGCGGCTCCCTCAGGGGGCGGGCTACGGGCTGACTCCCAAGTGTGTCAGGCGGCTGGATGAGGCCGCGTTGAGAATTTACCGAGCCGGGACACTCACCTGGCACGGCCGCTGGCACGTGATCGTCTTCGAGCCGGTGAAGGAGCGCCCGCGCCGGGAGCGGCTGCGGGCCGACCTGACGTTCCTCGGGTACGCGTCGCTGTCGGAGACCACCTGGATCGGCCCGCGCTCGTCGATCGAGCTGGACAACCTGCTCGAAGGCGAGGGGGTGCGGGCCGACAGGTTCGACGCGGCACTGGAGGGCGACCCGCGCGAGCTCGTCGCCAGGGCCTGGGATCTGGCCGCCATCGGCGAGGCGTACGAGCACTGGCACGCCGAAGCTGTCACGCTGATCAGCACGCTGCCCGAAGGAGCCCCGCCCGACCAGGTGTTCGCCACGCGCAGCCGGCTCGTGCACGGCTGGCGCAACTTCCTGTTCCGCGACCCCGGCCTGCCGCCCGAGCTGCTGCCCGCGGGCTGGCCGGGAGAGAAGGCCAGGGCGTACTTCGAGCAGGAGGCCGCCAGGCTGCTGCCCGCGGCCGCCGCGTTCGTCGACAAGGAGTTGTGACGTGATCCGCTACGACCTGGCAGACGCCGTCGCCACCATCACGCTCGACCGCCCCGACGCCATGAACTCGCTGACCGTCGAGGTCAAGCAGGCCCTGCTCGACGCGCTGCGGCGGGCCGCCGGCGACCGCGGCGTGCGTGCCGTGCTGCTCACCGGCTCGGGGCGGGCCTTCTGCGCGGGCCAGGACCTGCGCGAGCACGCCGCCAACCTGGAGGCGGGCTGCGGCCTGGCGGGCACGGTGCGCGAGCACTACAACCCCATCGTGGAGCTGATCGCCACGATGCCGAAGCCGGTGGTGGCCGCGGTCAACGGCGTGGCGGCGGGCGCGGGCGCCTCGCTGGCCTTCGCCTGCGACCTGCGGGTGGCCTCCGACCGCGCCAAGTTCGCGCTGGCGTTCGCCGGCATCGGCCTGGCGCCCGACTCGGGCGCGTCGTGGACACTGCAGCGCCTGGTCGGCGCGGGCCGCGCCGCGGAGCTGATGCTGCTCGGCGAGCCGCTCGACGCGACCCGCGCGCTGGAGCTGGGCCTGGTCACCCGCGTGGTCCCGGCGGGCGACGTGCTGAAGGCCGCCCACGAGCTCGCCGTACGCCTGGCGAGCGGCCCCACCCTGGCCTACGCCGCCACGAAGCGGGCCCTGGCCTACGCCGCGACGCACGCGCTGCCCGACGCGCTGGCCATGGAGGCCGACATGCAGGACAGCTGCGCCGCGACCGGCGATCACCTGAACGCCACCAGAGCCTTCCTCGCGAAAGAGATGCCGACCTTCAACGCCGAGTAACCGATCGACCACGCTCCCATGGGCCAAGCTGGCGGCATGCGCTCTTCCGACGCCTCGCGATCGCCTGCCGAGCACGACTTCGAGGCACTACGCACGACCGCCGTGACCCTCCTCACCGGCGGGCACCTCGACATCGCCGACCCGGTCTACGCCCGGCCGCTGGCCGCGCTGAGCGAGCGGGCGGCCACCTGGCTGGCCCAGATGGTGCCCGGCCTGATCTGGCCCGACCTCCCGCTCGAAGGCCGGCCCGGGCACGTGACGGGCAGCTACGGGCGGCTGCGCGCCATCGCGACCGCCTGGGCCACGACGGGCACCGCCCAGCACGGCGACGACGCCGTGGCGGCGAAGGTGATCGAGGCGCTCGACCTGCTGTACGAGCGGCACTACAACGAGCAGCTGCCCGAGACCGGCAACTGGTGGTTCTGGGAGATCGGCACGCCCGCCGAGCTGAGCCGCGCGTGCGTGCTGCTCGGCGACCGGCTCGATCCGGCCCGGCTGGCGGCCTACCTCGGGGCGATCGACCGGTTCTGCCCGGACGCCGACCGCCGCGCCGGCTGGCCGGACGCCAGCGAGAGCGGCGCCAACCGGGCCGACAAGGCCGCGATCGTCGCCTTCCGCGGCGTGGCGGGGCGCCGAGCGGACAAGCTGGCGCTGGCCCGCGACGGGCTCTCGGACGTACGCGACGGCGGGCGGCACAGCGTGTTCGGCTACGTCGACTCGGGCGACGGCTTCCACCGCGACGGCTCGTTCATCCAGCACGCGGTGGTGGCCTACACGGGCTCGTACGGGCTCTCCCTGCTCATCGCGGTCGCCGAGACCGTGGCGCTGCTGCACGGCTCGCCCTGGGAGATCTCCGACCCGGGGCGGCAGGTGGTGCTGGACGCCGTGGAACGCTCCTTCGCGCCGTTCATCCACGACGGGCTGCTCATGGACACCGTCAGGGGCCGGGCGGCCAGCAGGCAGGCGTTCCCCGACAGCGTGGCGGGCCACGGGGCCACCGGGGCGGTGCTGCTGCTGGCGCGCAGCGCGCCCGAGCCGTACCGGAGCCGGTTCAGGGAGCTGGCCAAGGGCTGGATCGAGCGCGGCAAGGCGCTGCCCTACCTGGAGCACGCGAGCGTGGCGGAGACCCGGCGGGCGGTCGAGGTGCTGGACGACAAGACGATCGAGGCAGCGACCGGGCCCGATGGGCACTTCGTGTTCCCCTCGATGGACCGGGTCGTGCACCGGCGTCCGGGGTGGGCGGTGGCGATCAGCATGTCGTCGCAGCGGACCGCCGCGTACGAGGCGATCAACGGCGAGAACCGGCACGGCTGGTACACCGGCGACGGCATGACCTACCTCTACACCGGCGACCAGGGCCACTACGGGCGGGACTTCTGGCCGACGGTGAACCCGTACCGGCTGCCGGGGATCACGGTGGACCCGCGCGAGCGCGAGGACCTCGACTTCCGCGTGCACCGGCCGCCCAGCGCGTGGGCGGGCGGGGTGGTGCTCGACGGCCTGTACGGCGTCAGCGCCATGGAGCTGGTCGGCGACGGCGTGAGCCTGCGGGCGCGCAAGTCGTGGTTCTGCCTCGAATCGGCCGTGGTGGCGCTGGGCAGCGGCATCTCCAGCTCCGACGGCCGGGCGATCGAGACCGTGATCGAGAACCGCGCCACCACCGCCGAGCCGCACCTCGGCGACGGCTGGGCGCACCTGCCGGGGACGGGCGGCTACGTGTTCGAGGGCGCCAGGACGCTCGTGGAGACGCGTACGGGCCGCTGGCGCGACATCAACACGGGCGACGACACCGCGGGCGCCTTCGAGCCTGTCACGCGCCGCTACGTGACGTTCTGGCTGGACCATGGCGTGGACCCGCTGGACGCCAGCTACGCGTACGTGCTGCTGCCCAACGCCACCCGCGAGCGGACCCGCTCCTACCGTGACGCCCGTCCCGCGCGGGTGCTGTCCAACACGCCCGAGTTGCAGGCGGTGGAGACGCGGGCGCTGTTCGGGGCCACGTTCTGGAGCCCGGGCAGCGCGTGGATCGTGAGCGTGGACCAGCCGTGCGTGGTGATGGTGCGCCGGGCGAGCCGGCGGCTGGTGCTGGCGGTGGCCGACCCGGCCAGGACGGCGGACGTCATCACGGTCACGCTGGATCGCGCGGTGGGCGGGATCGTCCGCGCCGACGACACGGTCACGGTGCGGACCGGCAGGAGACCCGTCATCGTGGTGAGAACCGGCGGGTCGCTGGGGCGCTCCCACAGCGTGGAGCTCACCGGCTACGGGCCACGCAGTCCTCGAGATGGTCGTTGACCAGGCCGATGGCCTGCATCAGCGCGTAGGCCGTGGTCGGGCCGACGAACCGGAAGCCGCGCTTCTTCAGCTCCTTGGCCAGCGCCTTCGAGCCGGGCGTGACGGCGGGCACGTCGGCCATCGTCCTCGGCACCGGCGCGCCGGGGTCGGCGTGCCGCCACACCAGCTCCGACAGGCCGCCGGGCAGGTCGAGCGCGGCCCTGGCGTTGGCGATCGCCGCCTCGATCTTGGCCCGGTTGCGGATGATGCCCGCGTCGCCGAGCAGGCGCTCGACGTCCTGCTCGGTGTACGAGGCCACCTTCGGGATCGAGAAGCGGTCGAAGGCGGCGCGGAAGTTCTCCCGCTTGCGCAGGATCGTCAGCCACGACAGGCCGGACTGGAACGCCTCCAGCGACACTCGCTCGAAGACCGCGTCGTCGCCCCTGACCGGGCGGCCCCACTCCTCGTCGTGGTAGGCCAGGTACATGGGGTCGGCCATGCCCGCCCAGGTGCAGCGGATCGGCTCGGTCACGGGCGCTCGTCACCCTCCTTGGCGGCCGAGATCCTGGGCTTCTCCCCGTCCGCCGCCTTCGACGCGTCCTGGCCCTCCCCCTCGGCTTCCGGCGTGTCTTCCGTCTCGGGCTCGTCCTCGGCCTTCGCCTCTCCGGCGGGCGCGTCGGCGGTCTCGCCCGCGGCCTTGCCGTTGGGCGCCTGCTCGGCGTCGCCGGGCTGCGGCACGCGCCACTCCGGCTCCTCCGGCAGGTGCGCCAGCTCCGCGCCGCCGTCCCAGTCGACCGAGGCGCCGCTGGCCGACACCGGGTCGCCCGAGTCGGGCAGCTCGCGCGGCGTGGCCGGGGCCTCGGGCTCGTGCTCGGTGCGCGGCCCCGCCCCGGGCGCGGCGTAGATCTCCTGCCGCGCGTGCAGGCGGCTGGACAGCAGCTCGGAGACGCGCTGCTCCAGCACCGCGATCCGGGTGTCACGCGCGCTGATGGCGCCGGCGGCGCGGCGCAGGGTCTCGTCGACGCTCTGCGTGTGGTAGCCGACCAGGTTGACCGGCAGTTGCAGCGCCATGAAGTCGACCGCCGTGAGATGACCGGCCTCGGGCAGGTCGAGCGGCGGCACGTCGGGCGGGAACTCGGTCAGCTCACCGCCCCTGCCCAGGGAGACCAGGACCACGCAGGCCAAGATGGCGATGGCGGCGATGGCGAGTATGACCAGCACATTGGCATCGTACTCACACGGTGGGCCACATTCTGCGCTCCACCGCAAGTCGTGCATTCCGCGCGTACCGCCGGAGAACGGCTCCCGCCCAGGTCAGCCGGTCGCCTCGCCCAGCTCGGCGACGCTGGGCCGGACCGGCTGCGCGCGCGATTCGAGCGCGCCGAACGCCTCGTCGACGGTGGAGGTCCAGGAGATCGCGTCGAAGACGTCGGGACGGGTGAAACCCTCGTCGTACATGCCCTCGACGAGCTTCCTGAGCGGGCCGTACAGGCCCCACGGGTCGAGGAGCACCAGGGGACGGTCGTGGATGCCGAGCACCCGCGCCGTCCAGATCTCGAAGAGCTCCTCCAGAGTCCCGATGCCGCCCGGCAGCACGAGGAAGGCGTCGGAGCGGGCGTCCATGACGCCCTTGCGCTCGCGCATGTCCTCGGTGACGATCAGCTCGTCCGACTCCTCGTCGGCCACCTCCATGTCCACCAGGACCTGCGGGATCACCCCGACCGTACGGCCGCCGGCGGCGCGGGTCGCCGCGGTGACGGCGCCCATGCACGAGACCGAGCCGCCGCCGCTCACCAGCGTGTGGCCGCGCTTGGCGAGCTCGGTGCCCACGCTCGCGGCCAGCTCGATGTACTTCTTGTCGATGGTCAGGCTGGAGGCGCAGAAGACGCAGATGTTCACGTCGTCAAACCCTATTGGGGCTCGGCGGTCTGGGCCCCGGTGGCCTCCACTTCCTCCTCGCGCTGCTTGGACCTGGCCAGGTCGGCTTCCACGATGATGCGGACGGCCTCGTCGACGTCGTCGGTGACGTTGATCAGGTCGAGGTCCTGCGGCTTGATCTTCGCGGTGCTCAGCAGCGAACCCTTGATCCAGTCGAGCAGCCCGCCCCAGAACTCCGAACCCATCAGCACCACGGGGAACGAGGTGACCTTCTGGGTCTGCACCAGAGTGAGCGCCTCGAACAGCTCGTCCAGCGTGCCGAAGCCGCCGGGCAGGGCGATGAAGCCGCACGAGTACTTGACGAACATCGTCTTGCGCACGAAGAAGTAGCGGAACTCGATGCCCAGGTCGACGTAGTCGTTCATGCGCTGCTCGAAGGGCAGCTCGATGCCCAGCCCGACCGACACCGCGCCCTCGACGTCGCGCGCGCCCCGGTTCGCCGCCTCCATGGCGCCCGGCCCGCCGCCGGTGATCACGGCGTAGCCCGCCTCGGCCAGCGACCGGCCGAGCGCCCGGCCCAGCTCGTAGTCGGGCGAGTCGGGCGTGGTGCGGGCGGAGCCGAAGACGGTGACGGCCTGCGGCAGCTCGGCGAGCTGGCCGAAGCCCTCGACGAACTCCGACTGGATGCGCAGCACCCGCCACGGGTCCATGTGCACCCAGTCGGACGGCCCCTGGCGGGCGAGCAGGCGCTGGTCGTGGGTGGAGGTGGGGACGAGGCTCCCCCGGACCACGGACTGGCCCTGGCGGCGTTCCCGACGATTGTGTTCCATGTGGATCACGCTAGCCCCTCTCTCGGACGGCCGTTTCGCGCCCGTCCCCCTGCCCGTCCGGATGCCCAGACTGCCCCCTGTTGGCGAATCCGCAGGTAGCAGGGGTAGAACGGCGGCCTAAAAAATCTTGAAAGAAGCGTGGAACCGAATTTCGACTCCCTCGCGTCTAACCGCATGAGGGTGCTGCTCGGGACTGAAAGTGGTCTTCCCCGCCAAATGGCCGGCGAGGAAGGCCACTTTCATTTTGTCAGCCAGTCGAGCATCGCCCGCTCGCTGTCCACGATCTTCGGCAGCGACACGTACTCGCCCTGCTGGTGCGCGAGATTCGGGTCTCCTGGGCCGTAGTTGACGGCGGGGACTCCCAGCGCGGAGAAGCGGGCGACGTCCGTCCAGCCCAGCTTGGCGCGCGGCGTGCCGCCGACGGCCGCGGTGAAGGCCGCCGCCACCGGATGCGTCAGCCCCGGCCTGGCCGCGGGCGCGGCGTCCACGACGCTCACCGCGAACCCGTCGAACACCTCGCGTACGTGCTCCTCGGCGTCCTCGATCGACAGGTCGGGCGCGAAGCGGTAGTTGACCGTCACCACGCACAGGTCGGGGATGACGTTGCCGGCGACCCCGCCGACCACGCCGACCGCGTTCAGCCCCTCGTGGTACTCCAGGCCGTCGACCACCGGCCGCCGCGGCTCGTACGCGTTCAGCCTGGCCAGCACCGGCTCGATCCCGTGGATCGCGTTGACCCCGAACCACGAGCGCGCGCTGTGGGCCCGCTTGCCGGTCACCGTGACCTCGGCGCGCAGCGTGCCCTGGCAGCCGCCCTCGATCACGCCGTCCGTGGGCTCCATCAGGACCGCGAAGTCGGCCGCCAGCCATCCGGGGTGGTCCCTGGCGACCCTGGTCAGGCCGTTGCGCTCGGCCTCGACCTCCTCGCAGTCGTAGAAGACGTAGGTGACGTCCTTGTCGGGCGCGGGCACGGTGGCGGCCAGCTTGAGCGCGACGGCCACGCCGGCCTTCATGTCGGAGGTGCCGCACCCGTACAGCAGGTCGCCCTCGACCCTGCTGGGCAGGTTGCCCGCGGTGGGGACGGTGTCGAGGTGGCCGGCGATCAGCACGCGCTCGGAGTGCCCCTGCTCGGTGCGGGCCACCACCGTCTCGCCTGACCGGGTCACCTTGAGGTGCGGCAGCGCCGACAGCGCCCGCTCGACCTCGTCGGCCAGCGCCCGCTCAGCGCCGCTCACCGACTCGATGTCCACGATCGCGGCGGTCAGGTCGCGTACGTCCTGGGTCAGGTCCAGCATCAGGTGTTCACTCCATGTGCGCGCAGCGTCTCGTTGATCGCCGCCTTGTCGTGCCGCCGCCCCGGCTCCAGCCGCTTGATCACCAGCACGCACGGCAGGCCGAACGTGCCTCCGGGGAACTCCTTCATCCGCGTGCCCGTCACGGCCACGCACCACGGGGGAATCTGCCCGCGGGCCAGCTCCTCACCCGTCTCGGTGTCGATCACCGGCATGGACGCGGACAGGATCGTGCCCGCGCCGACCACCGCGCCCTGCCCGACCCTGGCGCCGTCGACGACCATCGACCGGCTGCCGATCAGCACGTCGTCCTCGATCACGACGGGCACGGCGTTGGGCGGCTCCAGCACGCCGCCGATGCCCACTCCGCCGGACAGGTGCACGTTCTTCCCGATCTGGGCGCACGAGCCGACCGTGGCCCAGGTGTCCACCATCGTGCCCGCGTCCACGTACGCGCCGATGTTCGTGAACGACGGCATGAGCACCACGCCCGGCGCCAGGTAGGAGCCCCAGCGCGCGATCGCCCCCGGCACCACCCGCACGCCGTCGAACGAGCTCTTCAGCGGATGCCGGTCATGGTGCTGGAAGTCACCCACCTGCGAGCGAGCCAGCCCCAGCACCTTGAAGCTGAGCAGGATGGCGCGTTTGGCCCGCTCGTCCACGACCACCTCGTCGCCCACCACCCGGGCGACCCTGGCCTCGCCCTTGTCGAGCAGATCGACCGCGCCGACCACCAGGTGACGCGCCTCTGCGTCGGCGGGCGACAGCTCCGAGCGGCGCTCCCACAACTCGTCCACCACGGAGGGGAGCGGTGACGAGGTGCTCACTTGACTCATGGCCACGGAGCTTATCCGGCCGGGTAGGTTTTTCAGGGTGCGCCTGCGCTTCTCACGTGGAGTCATCACCATCGCGATCATCGTCGTCGTGCTCGCCGTGGGCGTCTCCGCCGGTCTCTACTGGGTGCTCAAGAGGGTGCCTCAGCTCGCCGAGCCGCAGGACGCGTTCTGCTCCGTGACGACCCCCGACGGCGTCCGCACCCTGCTGCCCGAGCAGGCGCGGATCGCCGCCACCATCGCGGCCGTCGCGGCGCGCCGCCGGCTGCCCGAGCGGGCCGTGGTCATCGCCTACGCCACGGCGATGCAGGAGTCGAAGATCCAGAACCTCGACTGGGGCGACCGCGACTCGGTCGGGGTGTTCCAGCAGCGCGAGTCGCAGGGCTGGGGCAGCAAGAAGCAGCTCATGGACCCGGTCTACGCCACGAACAAGTTCTTCGCCGCGCTGGTCAAGGTCAAGAACTATCGGAAGATCCCGCTGGCGGAGGCGGCACAGGCCGTGCAGCGCTCGGCGGGCGGCTACGCGTACGCGCCGCACGAGACCGAGGCGAAGATCCTCGCCGCCGCCTTCACCGGCCGGGTGCCGAAGGCCGTGCACTGCTGGTACCCCTCGGACAAGACGCCCGCACCGCGGCCGCGCACGGCCGAGGCCCGCAAGCAGCTCGCCAGGGCGATGGGCAGCACGGCGATCACCACGAGGAAGCGCGGATGGCTGGTGGCCGCGTGGTCGGTCGCCCACGCCGAGACGTACGCGCTCAGGAAGGTGGACTACGACGGCGCCACCTGGGTCAACGACTTCGAGACCGACGGCTGGCAGCAGAGCGGCTCGGCCGGCGCGCGCAGGGTGGAGCTGGCGTAGCCCGGGTCAGGAGGCGCGGCGCACGATGGAGATGGAGCCCGGCGGGAGCGGCTGGGCGTAGCTCGCGGTCCAGGAGCCGCCCTGGATGCGCTCGAAGGACAGCAGCCGCCCGTCGGAGGCCCGGTAGTCGGCGAAGTCCAGCAGCCCCCGGTCGGGGTTGCCCGTGTCGCCCTCGCTGCGGAAGGCGGCCGTGCCCCGGTCCATCGGGAAGAACTCCACGCCCTCCATGATGATCATGCTCTTGGCCGGCACCATGCCCTGGGTGGGCAC
This sequence comes from Nonomuraea sp. GTA35, assembly GCF_041950525.1. Classification (NCBI taxonomy): domain Bacteria; kingdom Bacillati; phylum Actinomycetota; class Actinomycetes; order Streptosporangiales; family Streptosporangiaceae; genus Nonomuraea; species Nonomuraea sp. GTA35. The sequence goes on from NZ_JBGNUV010000012.1 coordinate 98,248, forward strand.
CTCGTTCCAGAGCTGCACCTCCAGGTGCGGCGGGTCCCCCGCGCGCACCTCCACCGAGAGCCACTGGAAGCGCCGCGAGGCGTCACGCAGCAGGAACTCGGTCCACTGGTGCCCCTGCCAGGAGATGTGCATGGCGCCGAGCACGCGGGCGGGAGCTCCGAGCACTTCGATCCGGTCACCGATCCGGATCGTGCGAGGGTCGGTGTAGTCGGTGCCGACATGGCCAGGGGCGCTCACCGGCGCGGCCAGCGGGGTCTCGATCGCGGCGACCTCTGCAGGCGGCGCGCTCGTACGGCGGCCCTTCCTGTCTTGCCGCAACGTGGCCCAGAAGGCCCCGAGCAGCAGCAGGACGGTGGCGATGCTCAGCCCGAGTACGACCATGGAGGTCATGCTCATCGATCAGCTCGCTCCACTCGCGGTCTGCCTCGGCGTTAGCCCTTATTCAATGTATGCGGGACGAGCCGGCGGGTCCGGCTCGCTATGACGGGCGATCCTACTGGAGGCGGCGCACCGCCGCACCGATCCGTTCGTCGGTGGCGGTGACGGCGATGCGGATGTGCCGCCCACCTGCCGATCCGTAGAACTCACCCGGTGCGACCAAAATCCCGATTTCGGAAAGCTTGCCTACCTGATCCCAGGCGCTCTGCCCGTTCGACGCCCAGAAGTACAGGCCCGCCGTCGAGTGGTCGATGCTCCACCCGGCCTTCTCCAGCGCGGGGCGCAGCACGGCGCGGCGGGCGGCGTACAGCTCGCGCTGCCGGTCGGCGTGCTCGTCGTCGGAGAGCGCGACCGTCATGGCCGCCTGTACGGGCTGGGGCATCAGCATGCCCGCGTGCTTGCGCGTCTCCAGCAGCCGCTTGACCAGGGCGGGGTCGCCGGTCACGAACCCGGCGCGGTAGCCGGCCAGGTTGGAGCGCTTGGAGAGCGAGTGGACGGCGAGCAGCCCCTCGTGGGAGCCGCCGCAGACGTCGGGGTGCAGGATCGAGACCGGGCGCTCCTCCCAGCCGAGCTCGATGTAGCACTCGTCGGAGGCGACGACCGCGCCGCGCTCGCGGGCCCAGGCCACGACCTTGCGCAGGTGCTCGACGGGCAGCACCCGGCCCGTGGGGTTGCCCGGCGAGTTGACCCAGACGAGGTCCACCGGCTCGGGGCCGAGCGCGAGCGTGCTGTCGGAGGCCGTGCCGACCGCCCCCGCCAGGCGGGCGCCCACGTCATAGGTGGGGTAGGCCAGCTCGGGGAAGACCACCCGCTTGGCGCCCAGGTACGTGGGCAGCCAGGCGACGAACTCCTTGGAGCCGATCAGCGGCAGCACGTCCTGCTGGTCGACCGTGACGCCGTGCCTGCGGCCCAGCCACCCGGCGGCGGCCTCGCGCAGCGCCTTGGTGCCGTGGGTGAAGGGGTAGCCGGGGCTGTCGGCCGCCTGCGCGAGCGCGTCCTGGACGAGCCGGGGCACGGGATCGACGGGCGTGCCGATCGACAGATCGACGATGCCGTCGGGATGTGCCAGCGCGCGCTCCTTGTACGGCTCCAGCCGGTCCCAGGGGAAGTCAGGCAGCTTGTTCACGATTCTCCAGGGTGTCGCGTTGCCGTACGTCAGGCGCGCACGCCGCGCGAACGGGGCGCATCCACTTCCGCCGGATGCCCCCGTGCACGGCGCTGACGGGACCTTTAGTGGTCCTCGCCCTGCGGCGGCAGGGCCGCCACGACCGGGTGGTCCTTGTCGATCTTGCCGACCTTGGAGGCCCCCCCGGGCGAACCGAGGTCTTCGAAGAAGTCCACGTTCGCCTTGTAGAAGTCCTTCCACTGCTCGGGAAGGTCGTCCTCGTAGAAGATCGCCTCGACGGGGCACACAGGCTCGCACGCGCCGCAGTCCACGCACTCGTCGGGGTGGATGTAAAGCATGCGCTCGCCCTCGTAGATGCAATCGACGGGGCACTCCTCGATGCACGCCTTGTCCAGGACGTCCACGCAAGGCTGCGCGATGACGTAGGTCACCTCGAGCTCCTTCTTCTCCAGCACCATGGCATGACTCTGACCGCGGTTTGCTACGCCCTAGTATTGCCGTGCTTGCCAGCTGGCCGAAACGGAGGGTGGCAAACTCGTGGTCGCACGCCTCGTGATCGCCATCACAAGTCAGGACATAGGAGCACGGATCACCACCCGAAGACGGGTTCCCGGCGGGTTTCGCGATGCCGTGGGAATCCTCGTGTCGTGGGCGGACGGGGTGCTCGAAGTTCGCAAAAAGGACGGCACGGTGGTGACGATCCCCGAGGAGAGCCTGGTGGCCGCCAGAGTCGTACCGGCCGCGCCTCCTCGACCTGGGCGAATGCAACAGTAAGTATTCGTTGTGTGACTGTACGTACCTGCGCCGCCGCAGCAGCCATCCTCGCCAGCGCCGGATGCGGCGCGTCGTCCACCGACTCCACCACCACGGAGAGCAAGAACCTGCCGCCGGTCAACGCCCAGGCCGGCTCGCTGAAGGCGGGCTTCGGCACCATGGAGCGCCTGGCCGAGACCGCCAGGCGCGAGGGCGAGCTGAACGTGATCGCCCTGCCCCGCGACTGGGTCAACTACGGCGAGATCATCGACACCTTCGCCGACAAGTACGACATCAAGGTCAACCAGCTCGAACCGGGGGCGAGCAGCGCGCGGCAGCTGGAGATCGCCTCCAGGCTCAAGCCCGACGTCTTCGACCTGACCATGGACGTGGCCGTCTCGGGGGCCGACCGCTTCGCCCCGTACAAGGTACAGGGCTGGCAGGACCTGCCCGACCACGTCAAGGACCCGTCCGGCGCCTGGTACGCCGCCTACGGCGGCTACATGTCCATCGGGTACGACCCTCGCGCGGTCAAGCCGCCGGCCACCTTCGCCGACCTGCTCAAGCCCGGCCACCGGGTCGCGCTCGACGGCGACCCCCTGCGCGCGGCGGCGGCGTTCGACGGCGTCATGGCGGCCTCGCTGCGCGCCGGGGTGCCGCGGCCCGAGCAGGGCGTGGCGCTGTTCGCCAAGCTCAAGCAGGAGGGGCGGCTCACCGAGCCGGCCAAGGCCAACGTGATCGTCGCCTGGGACCACCTGAACGCCGCCCGCGGCGCCAGCCACCCCGACGCCTGGAAGGTCACGATCCCGCGCGACTCCGCCCTCGGCGGCTACCACGTGCAGGCCATCAACAAGGCGGCCCCGCACCCGGCGGCGGCCCGGCTGTGGCAGGAGTTCCTGTTCTCCGACGAGGGCCAGAACCTGCTGCAGAAGGGCTTCGCCCGGCCGGCGCGCGGCGAGGCGATGCTCATGAAGGGCACGCTCGACACCGAGCAGGCGGCGAAACTGCCCAAGCCTCCCGGCCCTCCCGTGCTCATGACGATCCCGCAGGCCGACGCCGCGAAGGCGTACCTGAAGAGGGAATGGGCAAAGAGCGTGGGATGAGTCCGAAGTGACTTGATATGTCGTAGGGACGATCAGGCTCTAAAGTGAACAGACAGCACGGCCACGGGGGCCCGATGTCTGATCGAATGTGAGCTGATCGTCTTGCGATACGACACACCGAGCTTGGAGCGGTGGAACAGTCGCGCCTACGACAGCAGCTTCGGCTACGTCTCCACGCAGGGCGCGCCACTGGTCGACCTGCTGGACCCGCGGCCCGGCGAGCGCGTGCTCGACCTCGGTTGCGGCACCGGGGTGCTGACCGCGCAGATCGCGTTCAGGGGCGCCGAGGTCCTCGGGATCGACGGCTCCGCGGCGATGATCGAGAAGGCGCTCGCCCAGTATCCGGGCATGGACTTCATCATCGGCGACGGGCACGACTTCACGGTCGTGGATCCGTACGACGCGGTGTTCTCCAACGCCGCGCTGCACTGGATGAGCCGTGATCCCGGCGCCGTGATCGCCAGCGTCCGCGAGGCACTCATGCCTGGCGGGCGCTTCGTCGCGGAGATGGGCGGCGCCGGCAACTGCGCCGAGCTGACCACCGCGATGCTGACCGCCTGGCGCGAGTACGGCCTGCGCGAGCCCGAGCTGCCGTGGTACTTTCCCACGCCTGCCGAGTACGCCCGCCGCCTCGAGCAGGAGGGGTTCGTGGTCAGGTTGCTCGAATACTTCGACCGGCCGACTCCCCTGGACGAGTGCCCCGGCGGGGCCGCCGACTGGGTGCGCATGTTCGCCGCCTCGGTGCTCGAAGGGCTTCCCCCCGAGATCGTGGAGCCCCTGCTCCGGCGCGTGAACGAGCTGGCCGCGCCCGCGCTTCGCAGGGAGAGTGGCTGGATGGCCGACTACGTGCGTCTACGCTTTGCCGCTGTTCGGCGTTGATGCGTCGAGCATGATGCGTAGGGCTGATTTGCCGGACTATGGTCTGTTCCGTGGGCGGCGAGATTATGGCTGCACCGCTGCGGCGGCGTGAGGGGCTGGTGAACGGAACGGGATGAACTTCTGCCTGAGCGACCTCGTACCACCGTTGAGGTGGAGCGACTCGTCGACGATCACGCTACTCACCGGGCAGCCGGACCTGCCGGATGCGTGGTGGCGCAGTTTGCCCATGCCGCTCGTGCTGGCGGCGATCGGCCCCGAGTCCCTGGGCGAGCTGCTGACGGAGATCGCCCTTGAGCACTGGCCCGCGGCGGCGGTGGGCGACGTCCTGCCGGCGCTGCACGTCCTGGACCCGGAGGAGGCCGACGAGCCCGCCGTCGCGATCGCGCTCGACCGCGCCGGGTCGTGGGCCGGGCTGCTCGCGCTGACCAGCCGGGAGCTGGTGGACCAGCCCTTCATCCAGGCGCGGCCGGTGCTGAACACGCTGTTCTCCGCCGTCCTGGTACGTCTGGCGCACCCGCACGGCGAGGACGCGCCCAAGCACGTCACCGGCCGGCCGGCGGAGTCCTTCGCCCACGCGCCGGCCGGCTACGGGCCCGTCGCCCACGAGCCCGTGGAGCAGGCGCCGCCCGCGCCCGAGCCCGGCGAGCCCGCCGGGCATGCGGCCGTCGCGCCCGCGGCTGTCGCGCCCGTGCCCGTCGCGCCCGTGCCCGTCGCGCCCGTGCCCGTCGCGCCCGTGCCCGTCGCGCCCATGCCCGTCGCCCACGAGCCGGGGGGCGTCGCCGAGCACGCGTACGTCGCCGACGAGGCTGAGTCGCCCGCTGCGGCCCCGGAGCGGGAGGAGGCGGCCGAGGAGGAGGTCTCCGAGCCGGTCGCCGCGCAGCACGCCGCTGAGGGCGTCGAGGAGCGCGATGACGCTCCGGAGGCTGCCGAGAAGCCCGTGCAGCGGGTGCAGGAGGCATACCCGGCCGAGGCCCAGCCCGTCGACGAGCCTGTCGCGGAGGCCGAGCCCGCCGCCAAGCCCGCCGTAGAGGCCACGCCCGCCGTGGAGGGGCAGCCCGTCGCGGACGCCGAGCCCGTCGCGGAGGCTGAACCCGCCGCTGAGTCCGCCGTAGAGGCCGAGCCCGTCGCGGAGGCCGAGCCCGCCGTGGAGGCCGAGCCCGCTGTGGAGGCCGAGCCCGCTGTGGAGGCCGAGCCCGGCGCCGGACGCGCCGCCGAGGGCGCCTACGCCGGCGATGCTCTCGACGCCGATTACGGCGAGCCCCGTGAGGCCGCTGCGCATCACGAGAGCGCCACGCTGGACGAGGAGGCGCCGGAAGAGGCCGAGCGGGTCCTCGACGCCGACGCGGAGCCGGCGGCCGACGAGGCCCGCGAGCCGGAGCCCGAACCGGTGCTGGACGCCGCCGACGAGCCCGCCCCCGAGCCGGCGATCCAGGAGGCCGAGGCGCTCCAGGCCGAAGCACTCCAGGCCGAGGCGGCGCACGAGCCGGAGCCCGGCGCCGAGCACGCACCCCACGCCGAACATGAGGCCGGACACGACGCCGGGCACGAGGCCGATGGGCGGGAGCGTCCGCTGCCCGAGCTCATCGAGGCCGCGTTCGCCGGGCTCGACGACAAGAGCTGGGCGGTGGCCCAGAACCGGGTCTTCACCGACGAGCCCTCGGCCGTGGACCAGCTCGCCAAGCTGTTCGCCGTCCCCCCGGCCGAGATCTCCGCCACCGAGGACGAGCTGCGCGCCCGCCTGGACCGCTGGCTGGCCAGCGACGAGGCGGCCCCGTACCGGGCGCACCTGGACGAGCTGGCCAGGACCCTGGGCCCGGCGGCCCCCAAGGAACAGCTCATCGACGCGGCCGACTGGCACACCGTGGAGATCCAGGCGCTGGAGGTCCCCGCGTGGCAGTTCGTGCTGGCGACGCTGGCCCCGCCGCCTCCTCCTCCCCCGCCGCAACCGGAGCTCCCCTCGCAGCCGGAGCTCCCGCCGCCGCCGCTGCCGCAGCGCAAGCCGTACCAGCAGCAGCCGCCGCCTCCGGTGGAGCTGGTGCCTTCGGCGTTCGGCCCGGTCGGGATCACGCCGCCGCCCCCGGGGCCGCCGCAGTTCCAGGCGTTCACGCCGGCGCTCCAGCCGGTGCAGGAGGTCAACGGCGAGCAGGACAAGCCGTACCAGCCGCTGAAGGACGTCTCCCAGACGCAGCGCTGCTTCAGGCAGCCCGACGGCCGCTGGTGGCTGCGCATCGACGTCACGGCCGAGCAGCTCGCGGGCGGTGAGTGCGTGCTGCCGACGGGGTTCGCCTCGTACCTGGGGCTGTCGCCTGGCGAGAGCAGGACGGTCAGGAGCGCCGCGGGCGAGCTGGCCATGGTCTGGCACGGCAAGCCGAGCCTCCAGAGCATCGAGCGGCTGCTGGTGGACGTGGGCGCCCGGGAGGGCGGCCACCTGTTCCTGACGCTGTCGGACGAGGGGGTGCTGCGGGCCAGGCACCTCCCGGTCGCCGCCCAGGGGGCCGAGAAGATCACCAAGGCGCTGCGCCTGGTGGGGTACACGGCCCCGGGAGGCACCCGGGACCAGGCCGCCAGGGTGATCGCCACCAGGATCGGCATGACGGGGCCCGTCGCCCTGCCCGACCTGCTCAACAGGCTCCGCGAACGCGGGGATCGCGATCTGCTCGAGCTCCTGGACTGAGCCGGGTGCCGCGGCTCGCGATCGGCCCTGAGTTTCCCAGGGAGCTCAGCGCACTGGCCCAGCCGGTGCGCAGGGACGCCGTGGTCGCGCTGCGCCGGTTCCTGCTGAACGTGTCGGGCGCCCCGCACCCGGAGAGGGTCAGGGGCGCCAGGGACCCGCGGGTGGCGACCCTGCGGCTGACCGAGGGCCATCGCGGGGTGGTGGTGCGGCAGCGGGACGTGTACTGGCTGCGTACGCTGCTGCCCGACCCCGACGCCTGGTCGTACGCCCGCCGCCACCGCTACGGCGTCAACCCGGCGATCGGCGTCGTGGAGGAGTGGGACGCCGAGGCGCTGGAGCGGGTGGAGCCCGCGTTACGCAGGTCTGCCAGGTCCTCCCGGCTGTTCGCGCCGATCTGCGACGGCGACCTGCTCGGGCTGGGCCTGGACCTCGAGGCGCTGCCGCTGTTCCGCCTGATCACCACCGAGGCCGACGTGGCCGCGCTGGAGCCGTTCCTGCCGCCCACCCAGTACGTCCCGCTGGCGGTGCTGGCCAGGGGCGGCTCGCTGTCGGAGGCGTGGCGGGAGCTGAACGCCTGGCGCGCCACCGAGCAGGAGCCGGGCCCGATCGACCCCGAGGACCTGTACGCGGCGCTGCGGCGCAGCCCGGACCGGGCGGCGTTCGTCTCCGACAAGGTCGCGCTGGACCGGGTGCTGGAGGCGCCGGGCTGGTGCACGTTCCTGTACCCGCCGCAGCACCGGCTGGCCAGGGCGGCCAGGTTCGAGCACCCGGTGCTGGTCGTGGGTGGCGCGGGCACCGGCAAGACCGTGGTCGCGCTGCACCGGGCGGCCCATCTGGCGGCGCGGGGGGCGGGCCCTGTGCTGCTGGTGACGTTCTCGCAGAGCCTGGCCGACGAGCTGTCGGCGAAGCTGGACCTGCTGATCGAGGACGAGGTGGTGCGCAAGCGGGTCGAGGTGGACAACGCCGAACGCCTGGCCGTCCGCATCGTGGCCGGCGCGGAGGGCCGCCGTCCGGCGCTGGTGGGGCCGGGGGCGCGCTCGCTGGCCCAGCTGACGGAGGACGCGCTCAGGTTGCTGTCGATCTCGACAGGTGATCTGCTCGACGATGTGGATCCGGGGCGCAAGCCGTACCGTCACATGGTTGTGGACGAGGCACAGGACATCAGCCCGGCGCAGTGGCGGCTGCTGAGGGCGGCCGTGCCGCGGGCGCGGGACGACCTGTTCATCGTCGGCGACCCGCACCAGCGCGTCACCGACACGAAGGTGGCGCTCGGCGCGGTGGGCATCCCCGCCGTCCAGCACTCGCTCGACCGCTCCCACCGGCTGACCCAGGAGCTGCTCTCCTTCGCCGTACGCCTGCGCGGCGGCAGCCCCTCGCCCGGACTGGTCAAGGGCGTGACCGACCTGTCGGCCTTCAGCGCGAGCCGGCACGGTGAGCGGCCGGTCGTCAGGGCGTACGACTCGCCTGAGGCGGAGCTGGCCGGGCTGCGCGGCACGATCGACGCGTGGCTGGCGGACGGCGTGCCCGCCGGCGAGATCGCCGTCGCGGCCCGCGACCAGCGGTTCGTCCGCGCCGCCAAGCGCGCGCTGACCGGCCTGGACGTGCGGGCGTCGACCTTCCAGCAGTTGAAGGGGCTCGAGTTCGAGCGGGTGGCGCTCATCGGGGTGGCGGAGGGCGTGGTGCCCGGGCCGCCACCGGACGAGCCTTACGCGCGGGCTCGTGCCCTGCAACGCGAACGGAGCATACTGTTCGTCGCCTGCACCCGGGCGCGCTCGATGCTCTATATCTCCCATTCCGGAAGAGGCAGCCCGTTTTTACCCCTCTGATCACATAGTCTGAACTGCGGATATCTTCCCTTTGCCGGTTGGACCTCAATGAACCTCAGCCTGAGCGACCTCGCGCCACCCCTGCGCTGGACCTCCCCTGGTCAGATAGCGCCGATCGTGGAGGAGCCCCAGCTGCCCGAGGCCTGGTGGCAGGCGATCCCCCTCGACCGCGCGTGCGCCATCGTCGGCACGCAGACCGTCGCGGGCCACCTGGCCGACCTGGCCGTGGCCTGCTGGGGGCACCTCATGCTCGGCGACATCCTGCCGCTGCTGCGCTTCTCCGACCCCGCCGAGGCCGAGCGGTCGCCGGAGACGCTGGGCAAGGACGTGGTGCAGAAGCTGTTCAGCGGCGTGTTCGAGCGGCTGCTCGAGCCCGCTCCCGAGCCGGTGCCCGGGCCGTCCAGGCCGGACAGGCCGTTGCCCGAGCTGATCGACGAGCTGTTCGGCGCGCTGGACGACCGGCAGCGGGCCATCGCCCGCGACCGGCTGTACGCCACGCAGCGGGCCACGCTGGACGAGCTGGCGCAGCGGTTCTCGGTGACGCGGGAGCGGATCAGGCAGATCGAGCGCGACCTGCGCGACCACGTGGAGGCCTGGCTGAGCAGGCCGGAGGCCGCCGCCCTGGTCGCGCACGTGGCCTGGCTGCGCGGCCGGCTGGGCTCCGCGGCGCCGGCCGACGACCTGCAGGCCACCGTGCCGTGGCACCGCACCGAGCTGCGCACGCTGGGGATCCCGGCGTGGCGGTTCGTGCGCACGCTGCTGACCGGCTACGAGCAGGCCGACGGCTGGCTCGTGGCGGGCGGGGCCGACGAGCTGAGGGAGAAGACGCGCCAGCTCTTCGCCGACGGGCCGCACCCGCTCGGCGAGGCCGTGTCCATGGTCTCCCAGCTCGGCGTGCGCGAGGACGTCGCCGAGCGGTGGATCCTGGCCGTGCCGCAGCTACGGGTGCTGGGCCAGCACGTGGTGCCGTGGCCGCGCAGCATCAACGAGAAGGCCGAGGCGGTGCTGGCGGTGGCGGGCTCGCCGCTGTCGCCCGAGGAGATCCAGGAGCGCATCGGCGAGGACTACAGCCTGGTCGGCATCCGCAACCAGCTCACCGCCGACGAGCGCTTCCGCCGGGTCGACCGCAACAAGTACGGGCTGACCAGGTGGGGCGGCGACGAGTACCTGGGCATCAGGGAGATGATCGCCAGGGAGATCGAGCGGGCCGGCGGCGAGGCCTCGGTGAGCACGATCGTGGCGAACCTGACCTCCCGCTACGACGTGAGCGAGAGCTCGGTGCGCGCGTACTCGGGCGGGCCCGGGTTCGAGCGCACGCAGCGGGGCTGGATCAGGGTGGCGGGCACCGCCCCCGGCGGCGAGGCGGAGCCGTACCAGCCGCGCAAGGACGTCTCGGAGACGCGCCGCAGCTTCCGCTCCCGCGACGGCCGCTGGTGGCACCGCGTGGACGTCAACGCCGAGCACCTGCGCGGGTCCGGGTCGCCGCTGCCGACGGGGTTCGCGGCGTACCTGGGGATGGCGCCGGGCGGGCAGCTCACGGCCTCCGCGCCGTCCGGCGACGTGGTGATCAGCTGGCATAACCAGCCCACGATGGGCTCGATCCGCAACGTGCTGTCGGAGTACAAGGCGCAGGAGGGCGACCACGTCTTCCTGACCGTGTCCGACGGCGGCGAGCTGCTGACCCGCTACCTGCCGGCCGCGCCCGTCAACATGCCGCCCATCAACCGGGCGCTCTACCTGTTCGGCTACACCGCGCCCGTCAGCTCGGAGATGGAGGGCCTGCGGCTGATCGGGGCCAGGATCGGGCTGTCCGACACGGCCACCCGCGAGGAGATCCTGGCCAGGCTGCGCGAGCGCGGCGACAGGGACATCCTCGGTTTCCTGGGCGGATGACGCCGGGCTAAGCTCGGGAGATGTTGCGGATCTACGACACGCGCGCCAGGCAGGTCGAGGAGATCGCCGCCGGGCGCGCGGTGCGGATGTACACGTGCGGGCCCACGGTCTATCGCCACGCGCACGTGGGCAACCTGCGTACGTACCTGCTGTCCGACCTGATCAGGCGGGTCCTGGAGCGGCGGCGGGTGCGGGTCGTGGCCTGTCAGAACATCACCGACGTCGGCCATCTCGTCGACGACACCGCCGACGAGGGCGAGGACAAGGTCCTGGCGCAGGCGCGGGCCGAGAGCCGCTCGCCGCTGGAGCTGGCGCGCCACTACGAGGAGGCGTTCAAGGCCGACACGGCCGCGCTGAACCTCCGGCCGCCCGAGCACATGCCGAGGGCCAGCGAGACCGTCGACCTGATGGTCGAGCTGATCGCCAAGCTGATCGAGCAGGGGCACGCCTACGCCGTGCCCGACGGGTCGGTGTTCTTCGACGTACGGACGTTCCCCTCCTACGGGGAGATCTCCGGCAACCGGCTCGACGCGCTCAAGCCCGCCCACCGCATCGAGACCGTCGATCCGCGCAAGCGTTTCCACGCCGACTGGGCCCTGTGGAAGCCCGGCGAGGGCGAGCTGACCTGGGAGACGCCGTGGGGGCGGGGCTTCCCCGGCTGGCACGTGGAGTGCTCGGCCATGTCGCTGCGCTTTCTCGGGCCGCGCTTCGAGATCCACACCGCCGGGATCGACCTGCGCTTCCCGCACCACGAGGACGAGCGGGCGCAGTCGAACTCGGCGACCGGCCACGAGGTGGTGGATCACTGGGTGCACGGGGAGCACCTGCTCTTCGACGGGCAGAAGATGGCCAAGTCCACGGGGAACGTGGTGCTGCTCGCGGACGTGGTGGCGGCCGGGCTCGACCCGCTGGCCGTGCGCATGGCGTTCCTGGAGCACCGCTACCGCCAGCAGATGAACCTCACGTGGGACACGCTCAAGGCCGCCGACCGCACGGTGCGCAGGTGGCGCTCGCGGGTGGCCGAGTGGGCCGAGTCGGTCAGCGCGCCCCTGTCGCAGGCGCACGTCGAGCGGGCGGAGGCGGCCTTCGACGACGACCTCGACACTCCGGCGGCGCTGCGGGTCCTGCGGGAGCTGGAGCGGGACGAGTCGGTGGCGCCGGGGGCGAAGTTCGAGACGTTCCTGCATCTGGACCAGGTGCTGGGGCTCGATCTGTCCATCGACATCGGCAAGCCCAGGGTGCTGCCGCCCGGCGCCGCCGAGCTGCTGAAGGCGCGGGAGCGGGCGCGCGAGTCGAAGGACTGGGCCGGCTCCGACCGCCTGCGCGATGAGCTGGCCGAGCTCGGTGTACGCGTCTCCGACACCTCGGAGGGGCAGACGTGGATGGTCTGAAGCGTCCGGAGGAGTGATCAAGAACTGCCAGACTTGATGCCAGTTCGGCATGAAGGAGGTGGCGGTGAGACCCTTTGCGTGGATGCCGCGGCCATTGCGGTGGTCCGCTCGGGTGTTGACCGTTCTTCTCGCGCTGGTTCTGGTGCTGGCAGGGGTCGTCGTCTACACGGTGCGGAAGTCGTTCCCGCAGGTGGACGGGTCGCTCCGGCTCCCGGGCCTGACCGGGAACGTAGAGATTTATCGGGATAAGTCGGGGATCCCCCATATTTATGCCGATAGCGCCGCGGACCTGTTCATGGCCCAGGGCTTCGTCCACGCCCAGGACCGCTTCTTCGAGATGGACTTCCGCCGCCACATGACCGCCGGGCGCCTCTCGGAGCTCTTCGGCGCCTCCACCCTCGACAACGACAAGGCCCTGCGCACCATGGGCTGGCGCAGGGTGGCCGAGCAGGAGGTGCCGGACCTGGCGCAGGAGACGCAGGGCTACCTCGACGCGTACGCCAACGGCGTCAACGCCTGGCTCAGCGCCAACCCGAACGCCTCCGACCGCAGCCTCGAGTACTCCATCCTGAAGCTCCAGGGCGGCGGCGGCACGCCGGAGAAGTGGACGCCGGTCGACTCCGTGGCCTGGCTGAAGGCGATGGCGTGGGACCTGCGCTCCAACGTCGAGGACGAGATCGACCGCGCCCTGGCGCTGACCAAGCTGCCCAGGGAGCGGGTCGAGCAGCTCTACCCCGGCTACCCCTACGACCGGCACCTCCCGATCGTCAACGAGGGCGCCCTCCTCCAGCGCCGCTTCGACCAGCAGGCCGAGCCGCGGCTGCGCGGCAACCGGGCGCTGGCCGGCGCGGCCCGCATGCTGGAGGACGTGCCGAGCACCATGGGCGCCGCCGACCGGTCCGGCCTCGGCTCGAACTCGTGGGTGATCTCCGGCGAGTACACCGCCGGCGGCAAGCCGCTGCTGGCCAACGACCCGCACCTGTCGGCGCAACTGCCGTCCGTCTGGTACCAGGCCGGGCTGCACTGCCGGAAGATCACGGAGGCGTGCCCGTACGACGTGACCGGGTTCACGTTCTCGGGCGTGCCCGGCGTGATCATCGGGCACACCGACAAGATCGCCTGGGGCTTCACGAACCTGGGCGCCGACGTGGCCGACCTCTTCCTGGAGCAGGTGGACGGCGACACGTACCTGTACGAGGGCTCGCGGCTGCCGCTCGAGACCCGGGAGGAGAAGATCAAGGTGGCCGGGGGCAAGACGGTCACGCTCACCGTCAGAAGCACCCGGCACGGCCCGCTGATCAACGAGGTCATCCCCACCGCCCGGCCGAGCGGGGAGGCCAACGCGGTGGCCCTGCAGTGGACGGCGCTGACGCCCGGCAGGACGGCCGACGCGATCTTCGCGCTGAACAGGGCCGGCGACTGGCAGGAGTTCAAGGCGGCCGCGTCCCTGTTCGACGTCCCCTCGCAGAACCTCATCTACGCCGACACCTCCGGCAAGATCGGCTACCAGACCCCCGGCCGCATCCCCGTCCGCCAGACCGGCGACGGCACCTGGCCGGTCCCCGGCTGGAGCGGCGCGTACGACTGGAACCCCGCCCCCATCCCCTACGACCAGCTCCCCTCGGTCGAGGACCCGGCGGACGGCTTCATCGTCACCGCCAACAACGCCGTCATCGACCCCGAGCGGTACAAGCCGCTGCTCGCCAAGGACTGGTCGTACGGCTACCGCTCGGAACGCATCCGCACCCTGATCAAGGAGGCCATCAAGAAGGGCCCGATCGACGCGGCCACCATGTCCGAGATCCAGCAGGACACCCACAACGGCTTCGCCGATACGCTCGTCCCCGCCCTGATGCGGGTGGACCTGGCGGGCCCGTCGGTCCAGGCGCGGGACATGCTCGAGACGTGGGACGGCGAGCAGGGCACGGGCTCGGCCGCCGCCGCGTACTTCAACGCCGTCTGGCGCCACGTGCTCACGCTGACGTTCGACGACGACCTGCCGGAGTCGGCCCGCCCCACGGGAGGGGACCGCTGGTACGAGGTCGTCAGGCGGCTGCTGGAGGCCCCGGAGGACCCGTTCTGGGACGACACGACCACCAAGAACCTCACCGAGACCCGCGACGACATCCTCCGCCAGGCCCTGGCCTCGGCGCACCAGGAGCTCGCCGACCGGCTCGGGACGGACGTCAAGGCGTGGCGCTGGGGCGACCTGCACCAGCTCGAACTGGTCAACGGGTCGCTCGGCACCTCGGGCATCGCGCCGGTGGAGGCCCTGTTCAACCGGGGGCCGCTGCCGGTGGGCGGGGGCAAGGACGCGGTGAACGCCACGGGTTGGAACGTTCAGAGCGGTTACACGATCACCGCTGTGCCGTCGATGCGGATGGTCGTCGACCTGTCGGACCTGGACAAGTCCCGGTGGATCAACCTGACGGGAGCCTCCGGGCACGCCTTCCACGACAACTACTGGGATCAGGCCGAGGCGTGGGCGCGGGGCGACCTGCTGCCGATGTGGTCCAAGCCGGAATCGGTGAAAAAAGCCGCAGTTCACACGCTGAAACTGACTCCCTGACGCCGGGCGCCGCTCCTCGCGGAGGGGTGGCGCCCTTTACAGAGCGTGTCAATCAGGAGCCCCTGATTCGCCGCCACCACAGGTGCTTGTGCGGATATCCGCCGTCGTCCAAACCGGCCAGGCGCTCGAAGACGTTGTACGAAGCCTGGTGACCGCAGACGACCACCGAGGCGAGCATGGCCAGCAGGTAGAGCGGCAACATCGGCAGCCCGAGGCACCAGGCCCACTGCGTGGCGTGCCGTCCCTCGTGCAGGATGAGCCGCTCGTCCAGCGCGTCTCTCCTGGTCAGGACCACGTTCCCGACCGTGAACGCCCCGGCGACAGGGAAGCGGTAGCGGTAGCCGAAGGCCAGGACGAGCCCGTCGGGGCCGGGCTGCCTGGACGCGCCGCCCATGATCGCGATCAGCAGGCCGAGCGGTGTGGAGAGATTCACGTAGTTCACCGCGCGCCGGAACCGGAAGCGCCTGTTCATGCGTCTGAGTCTTGACCAATCTTGACAAGTCGGAATAATGATCCCCGTCCTGAAATCTCCCACAAGAGCAGGATTATGAGATTCTCCACCCTGGGCGCGCTGCTCGGCACCGTCGCACTGGCAGGAGCCGGCGGAGTCGCGATCACCCAGACGTCAGCGGCCGATTCCCTACGATTCACCGACACTCCTCTCAACGCGCAGGTGGCGTTAGCCGGCGACCCATCGACGTCGCCGCCCCCCACGACGTCGCCGACCCCGACCGAGACCACGAGCCCGACGGCGTCACCCACCCCCACCGACGGGGAGTACACCGCCGAGACGCGGGTGGTCAAGAGAAGAGGCGTCTCCTACCTGAACGTCTCGATCACCTATGAAGGGGCGGCGTTATTCAACGTCGAACAGCGAGTGTGCAAGAGGAGAGCGTGTAAGACCGCGAGCGTGGACCTCACGGTCGTCGGGGGCGACGGAAGCGCCACCACCCGGCTGGGCCGGGGCACGTACAAGAAGCGAGGGCAGGCCGGCGTCAGCATGGCGCCCCTGCCGACCGTCACCGTCCGCGAGACGGTCACGGTGACCGAACCAGGTCCCACGGTCACCGTCACCGAGCCCGGCCCGACGGTCACGGAGACGTTCACCTGTCAGCCGTACGTCGAGCCGACGGACACCCTTCCGCCCTCGGAGGAGCCGACCGTCCCCGTCCCCCCGACGGCGACGGTGACGCCCACCGTCACGGACACCCCGACGCCGACACCGACCGTTACCGAAACCCCGACCTCGACACCGACCGAAACCCCCACTGTGACCCCACCCACGGAATCCCCGACGGACACCGTGTCGCCCACGGTCAGTCCCACGATCAGCCCCAAGGGGATCCCGACCTGCCCGCCGCCGTCGGAGCCGCCGGCCGAGCTGCCCACGGACAGCCCGACGCCGACCGGCACCGGCGCCCCGACCGACACCAGCGTTCCCACTGACACCGCGACGACCTCGCCGTCGGAGTCGGTCAGCGCTCCCGCCGCCCAGTAGGGCCGCGGACACCTTGCTCGGGCCAGGCACCATGTGCCTGGCCCGGCTCGTTCACAGGGACTTGTAGCGGCCCTCGTGGTAGAGCAGCGGCGCCCCGTCCGACGGCGTGCCCAGCGCCGTCACCGCGCCCACCACGATCGAGTGGTCGCCGCCGTCGTGCACCGCCGTGGTCGCGCACTCCACCGTGGCGATGGCCCCGTCGAACAGCGCCACCCCCGACTCCCCCCGGTGGTGGGGCCACCTGGAGATCTGCCCGTTCAGCGGCCTGCCCCGGTGGGCGAAGAAGCGCGAGGCGTCCTCCATGGAGGCCGGCAGCACCGACACGCCCCACAACCCGGCCTCCATCACGGCGTCGTGGAAGCGCGCCACCTTCTCGGCGCAGAACAGCACGAGCAGGGGATCGAGGGAGACGGAGGTGAAGGAGTTGATCGTCATCGCGTGATCGTCGTCGCCCAGCCTGGTCGTCACGATCGCGACTCCGGTGGCGAAGCGGCCGACGACCTTGCGGTACGCTCCCGGGTCCACGTGCCGCTCGATGGAATGCACCTAGCTACTTTATGCCTCTACGTCTGATTTTTCGGAGGGGTACCCCCGCAAGAGCCATGATCCCCCTCCCGACGTGGGCGAAAGCAGATAGGCCACGACGAGGCCCAGCAATCCCCCGTACAGGTAGACGTAACCGGGCGGACCGGACGCGATCACCAGGTCCCCCATCCCCAGCTCCAGCGTGAACGGCATGGTCACCAGCAGCCAGCCGAGCGCCGTCGCCATGGCCCCGAGCCTGGCGCGCATCAGCTTGCCCGCCCCCAGGCACACCCCGAACAGCGCCAGCACCCAGACGATCGCCGACGCCGGGATCACACCGACCTGCCACGTGGGATGCGTGAAGCCGCCCACGACGGCCATGACGACCCCGAGCACGAACAGCATGCCGTACGCCGCCCCGCCCAGCGCCGACTCGGCCTGGCTGCGATGTTCCATGTCGAATGAGGTTAGTGGATGCCCGCGAAGAGATCGTTCTCGCGGTTGTGCGGCTCACCGAGGCCTCCCGCGTCGACCGGCGGCCCGGGCACCGCGGGGCCGGGGACGCCGATGGCCAGCGTGTAGTGCTCGACGGCCAGCACCTCCTGGCCGATGTTGTTCGACAGCGCGTACCAGGGGGCCTGGACGCTGATCTGGGTGGCGTGCGCGCGCAGCGCCTCCAGCTTGTTGCCGATCCAGGGGCGGGCGTCGATCTCGGTGGTGATGTCCTCGTCGGGGCTGCCGAACGGCATGTCGTCGACGTTCTCCGTCAGGAAGTCGACGTCCGCCTCGCGCAGCGCCTCGGCCGCGCGCCGCATGACGGACCTGGCGACGGCCGTGTGGTAGAACTTCGCGATCTGCCAGGGCTCGCCCTCGCCGAAGTCCGGCTTCGCCGCCAGCTCGAACGCCCTGCGCGAAACCCGATGCGCCTGGATGTGGTCGGGGTGGCCGTAGAAGCCGTTGGCGTCGTAGGTGACCAGGACCTGCGGGCGTACCTCGCGGATGACCTTGACCAGCTCCCCCGCCGCCTCGTCGAGGTCGGCGCCCCAGAACGCGCGCGGGTGGTCGTTGGAGGCCACGCCCATCATGCCGGAGTCGCGCCAGCGGCCCGGCTCGCCGAGGAAGCGGTGGTCCTCGACGCCCAGCGCCTGGCAGGCCGCCGCCAGCTCGCCGATCCGGTACGGGCCCAGCGCGTCGCCCCGATCGGCGGCCAGGTGCGCGAGGTCGCCGGGGATGATCTCCCCCTCCTCGCCGAGCGTGCAGGTCACCAGCGTGACGTGGGCGCCTTCCGCGACGTACTTGGCCATGGTCGCGCCGGTGCCGATCGACTCGTCGTCCGGATGGGCGTGCACGAGCAGGAGCCGTCGATCAGTCATGCCCACGAGCGTAGCAATGGCAGGATTGACGCCATGAGCGAGAGCTTCCCGCGCCTGTCAGCCAGGACCCGACGGTTCACCCTGGGGGTCCCCCGTAGCTTCACGATCTCCCCGGACGGCGGCCGGGTGGTGTTCCTGCGGACGAAGTCGGGCACCGATCCGGTGACGTGCCTGTGGGAGCTCGACACCGAGACCCACGTCGAGCGGCTGGTGGTCGATCCGCGCACGCTCCACGCCGACGAGGAGGACCTGCCGCCGGAGGAGCGCGCCCGGCGCGAGCGCAGCCGCGAGGCCGCGGGCGGCGTGGTCGCCTACGCCACCGACACCGCGCTGACCAGGGCGTGCTTCGCGCTGTCCGGCGGGCTGCACGTGGTCGAGCTGCCGAGCGGGCAGGCGCGCACGCTGTACACGCCGGGCCGGGTCGTCGACCCCCGCCTGTCGCCCGACGGGCGGCACGTCGCCTACGTCTCCGACGGCGCCCTGCGGGTGCAGTTCCTGGACACGGGCGACGACCGCCCGCTGGCCTCGCCGGAGTCGGAGACGGTGACGTACGGGCTGGCCGAGTTCATCGCCGCCGAGGAGATGGACCGCATGCGCGGCTACTGGTGGTCGCCCACCAGTGACGCGCTCCTGGTCGAGCGGGCCGACGAGGCTCCCGTGCGGGTGTGGCACATCGCCGACCCGGCCAACCCCGACCGCACGCCGGCGGCCCAGCGCTACCCGGCCGCGGGCACGCCCAACGCCCGCACCGAGCTGTTCGTGCTGGGGCTCGACGGGTCGCGGGTCGCGGTGCCGTACGAGGAGGAGTACCTCGTCACGGCGGCGTGGGACTCCCACGCGCTGTCGATCGTGACGCTGACCCGCGACCAGCGGACGATGCGGCTGTTCTCGGTCGATCCGGCGACCGGCGCGTCCGCCCTCGTGCGCGAGGACACGGACCCGGCGTGGATCGACATCGTCGGCGGCGTGCCCGCGCACCTCGACGACGGCTCGCTGGTGTGGGTGGCCAACTCCGAGGGCGGGCACCGGCTGTTCGTCGGCGACCGCGCGGTCACCCCGCCGACGCTGCAGGTGCGCGCCGTGCTCGACGTCGACCACGACAGCGTGCTGTTCAGCGCGAGCGGCGATCCGACCGAGATTCACCTGTGGACGTGGGACGGGCACTCGCTGCTGCCCGTCTCGACCCGTTCCGGGGTGTTCTCCGGGCGGATGGCGGGCGGGGTCGGCGTGCTGAGCGAGCAGAGCCTCGACGACGAGGGCGTCTCCACCACGGTCGTCCGCCGCGACGGCATGGCCGTCCCGATCCCGTCGTTCGCCGAGCGCCCCGGCCTCGACCTGCGCGTCTCGCTCGGCCGCTCCGGCAGCCGCGAGCTGGCCACCGCCGTGGTGCTGCCCACGTGGTACGAGCAGGGGTCGGGCAAGCTGCCGGTGCTGATGGACCCGTACGGCGGGCCGCACGCGCAGCGGGTGCTCAACCGGCGCGGCGCGTTCCTGGAGAGCCAGTGGTTCGCCGAGCAGGGCTTCGCCGTCATCGTGGCCGACGGCCGCGGCACCCCGGGCAGGGGCACCGAGTGGGAGCGCGCCGTGCTCGGCGACCTGGCGACCCCCGCCCTGGAGGACCAGATCGACGCGCTGCACGGCGTGGCCGAGCAGTATCCCGACGCCCTCGACCTGACGCGGGTGGCCATCCGCGGCTGGTCGTTCGGCGGCTTCCTGGCGGCGCTCGCGGTGCTGCGCCGCCCCGACGTGTTCCACGCCGCCGTGGCGGGGGCGCCGGTGACGGACTGGCGGCTGTACGACACGTGCTACACCGAGCGGTACCTGGGCGATCCCGAGCAACAGCCGGACGCGTACGAGAAGTCGTCGCTGTTCGCGGACGCGGCCAAACTGGAGCGCCCGCTGCTCCTCATCCACGGCCTGGCCGACGACAACGTCGTGGCCGCCCACACCCTGCGGCTGTCCTCGGCCCTGCTCGCGGCCGGGCGGCAGCACAGCGTGCTGCCGTTGTCGGGGGTGACGCACATGACGCCGCAGGAGGTCGTGGCGGAGAACCTGCTGCTGCTGCAGGTGGACTTCCTGAAGAAGTCGCTGGGCTGATCCCGGCGGGCATCGGGGCGGGGAGGGGCGCGCGGGCGTGACGGCATCCGTCCGCCGGCGCGTCCGCCCGGTGAGGAGCCCCGAGCCCGCCCGATCTCCGACCGCCCCGTAGGCTCCCAGCCCGGCCCTGCCCCCAGCCGCCCCGCAGGCTCGCCCACCCGTCACCAACCGTCCCACCAGCTTCCGACCACCCGCCATCAACCGCCTCGCAGGCCATCCCGCCACGTGGTGGAAGGGCCCGTCCGGTGCCGACGCCCCGTACGCACAGGCGAACCGCCCGCCCTCTTCCTCCGGCCGTGCACATCGACCCACCGGCGGCGGACCCGCTCTCGCGCCTGAATCGAGCTACGGTCCATCAACCCGTGGTCCGACATCCCTCCCCCGAAGACCAAACCCTGGTCCGACGCGCCCCGCCCACCCGCTCCGGCATCGTGAACGCCATGCTGAAGCCCCTCGCCCTGACCCTCACCCTGCTCGGCACAGCCCTACAGCCCTGGCAGGCGACGCCCCCCGCCACCAGTAGCAACAACAGCAGCAGCGGCAGCGCACTCAGCTGGCGCCCATGCCCCAACGACAACGACACCGGCATGGAATGCGCCGACCTCCAGGTTCCCGCCGACTGGCAGAAGCCGAAAGGCCGCGAGATCACCCTCAAGCTCGGCCGCCTGAAAGCCACCGGCGCCTCGAAGGGCTCGGTCCTGATCTCCTACGGCGGCCCTGGCGCCCCGGGCATCGCCACGACCCGATCCCTGCAGAGCTGGTGGACCGACCTGCGCAAGAGCATGGACATCGTCACGTGGGACACCCGCGGCTACGGCAGCGACCAGTTCCAGGGCCTCAGCACGGGACTGCCGTGCACGTGGACCCGCATCCCCATCGCCGACCTCCCGCGCGACGACGCCGACTTCGGCCGCCTGTCCGACACCAACCGCGGCTACGCCGAGGCGTGCCGCCTGAAGGACCCGGAGCTGTTCGCCAACATGAGCTCGGCCGACCACGCCAGAGACATGGAGGCGATCAGGAAGGCTCTGGGTGACGGCAAGCTCAACTACTACGGCGCCTCCTACGCGGGCTTCTACGGCCAGGACTACGCCCGCCTCTTCCCCGGCAACATCCGCACGATGGTCCTGGACGGCACGTGGAACCACAGCGTCGCCGACTGGCAACGCGAGCTCGATGCGATGGCCACCACGAACGAGCAGTCCATGCGGCGCTTCTTCACCTGGTGCGCCACCAACGGCTGCAAGGACGTGCCCGCCCTCTGGCGCAAGCTGATCACCCGGGCGACCGGCACCCCCGTTCCCACCAAGACCCCGAACGTCGCCTACAAGGCCGGCGACCTCCAGTCCTTCGCCCTGGGCCTGGCGCGCCAGGGCGCCGCGGCCTGGCCCAAGCTTGCCACCGCGATCCGCAAGGCGAGCGAGGGCGACGCCTCCGACTTCGTCCCGGCCAGGGGCGCCCGCTACCCCGACCAGGTGACCCCGGTCACGGAATGCACCGACTGGCCCCGCTTCACCAGCCTCAAGCAGCTGACCACCACGATCGCCCGGCTCCGCAAGCTCGCCCCCAACGCCGGCGCCGCCAACACGTTCGCCACGAACACCCTCAACTGCATCGGCTGGCCCGTCCCCGTCACCAACCCGCCGGCGGCCCTTCCGGACAACCTCCCCCCGCTGCTCGCCGCAGGCGCGTGGGGCGAGTCGGACGCAACGGAACGCGTCCTCGCCCAGGTCCCAGGCAGCGTCACGATCCATCACGACGGTCCCGGCCACACGCTCTACGGCATGAACACCTGCGCCCGCGACCACATCAACCGCTACCTCACAGACCGCACCCTGCCCCCTACCAAGACCCGCTGCTGATTCAGCAGCACCCCTTGACGCCCACATCTCCATAGTCTAACTCTAGTAACCGTCACTAGAGAGCAACTCTAGTAACTAACGAGAGGTGCGCGTCATGCTCAACATCGCCAACACGCAACAAGCCGAGGCCTGGAACGGATGGGAAGGCCAGCTCTGGGCCGACAACCCGGACTACTACAACGGCATGCTCGACGGCTTCAACGAGGCGCTCTTCGCCGCAGCCGCGATCCAGGCGGACGACCAGGTGCTGGACGTCGGATGCGGCACCGGCCGCACCACACTGCTGGCGGCCGGCAGGGCGTCACGAGGCACCGCCCTGGGCATCGACCTGTCGGCCCCCATGCTGGAGCGAGCCCGCGCCGACGCCGTCGCCCAAGGCGTGCCCAACGCCGTCTTCGAGCAGGGCGACGCACAGGTCCACGCCTTCGGCGACGGCACGTACGACGTGGCCATCAGCCGTGGCGGCGTGATGTTCTTCGCCGACCTCGTCGCCGGCTTCGCCAACATCGCCCGCGCCCTGCGCCCCGGCGGCCGCCTGGCCATCATCACCTCGGTCCCGGGGTCCCCGGACAGCGACTACTCCCGCGCCACGGCCGCCCTCCGCGACCACATGCGGCGACCGTCCCCCGCCGCCCAGGGCATGATGTCCATGACCGACCCGGCCCGCATCGACCAGGTACTGACCGACGCCGGCTTCACCGACGTCGACATGACCATCGTCGAAGCCATGGAAAACCTCGGCCGCGACGCCACCGAGGCGGCCACCCACATCTGCGCCATGGGCCCGGTCCGCTTCAACCTCTCCCACCTCGACGAACCGACCATCGCCATCCTCCGCGACGCGGTCCGCGACGGGCTACGCCCCCACGAAACCCCGGACGGCGTACAGCTCCGCGGAAAGGTACGCCTGACCACCGCCACCCGCCCCTGACCGACGGAGATAAACCCTCGGCGGCGGGGAACAACCCCCGCCGCCACCCCGGATACCCGAGCTCTCCAACCCGTCAATCGAAGACTCCAGACGGTCCAGCCGTGCACTCGGCGGGTGAAGGGTGCCGGGGGCGGGGCCGCGCTGCCGTACCAGTGGCTCCAGAACGCCGCGAACGAACCCCCTTCGCCGCGCACGAGCAGTCCGCCACGCGCAAACACTTCACCGTGGCCAGCACTTCACCGCCGCAAAGCGCTCCACCCCACTCAAGCACGTCGCCGCAAAGCGCTCCACCCCACTCAAGCACGCCGCCGCCAAAGCGCTCCACCGCACCAAAGCGCTCCACCGAACGCAAGGCTCCACGCACCCAGGCACTCCACCACGCACGAACGCACGCCATCCAGCCCTTGGATGGACTGGCTCGTTCAGCGCAGGGCCCTCTGGAGGAGATCCTGGAGGACGATCTGCTCCTGCGAGGAGAACCCCGCCATGGGCGAGCCCTCCATGAGGATCTCCAGCAGCCGCTCGCGCAGGGCACTCCCCTCGGAGGTCAGGACGAGTTGCTTGGCCCGGCGGTCGCTCGGGTGAGGGCGTCGCTCGACGAGTCCTTGCTCCTCCAGCCGGTCGATGACGAACGTGGCGTTCGACGGCTCACACCCCATCCGGCCGGCCAGCTCCCGCATGGTGAGGGGGCCGCTGAGCTCGCGTAGCGCGGTCGCCTGAGGGGCGGTCAGGTTCAGCGTGACCGCTCGCTCCCTGACGTGCTGCTCGATCTGCCGGGACAGCGCGCTGACGAGCCCGCAGAGGTTCCGCTCGGCAAGAGCCTGAGCTTCGGCAGCCGCACTCCGGACCTCAACGGCACTCCGGACCTCAACGGCGCCCTGGACCTCAGTGCGGGCCTCGGCGGCACCATGCACTTCAGTGGCGCTCCCGACCTTGGCAGCGCCCTCGACCTCAATGGCGCTTCGGGCCTCGGCTGCGCGCCCAGCGTCGGCAGGGCCGCCGATCCCAACGGCGCCCCCGGTCTTGGCCGCCGGATTCCTGGCCTCAGCCGTGCCCATCGCCTCAGCGGTGCGTCCAGCAACATCCGCGCTTCCGCCTTCGCGCGTGACCTCCGTCCCGGCGGCACCCATGGCTGTGCCGACGGTGCCCGTGGCCGTGCCGGCGGTCCGCGTCCCATGAGCGATCGGCACCCCAGGAGCGATCTTCTCCTCGGTCTCGGCGCCTGAACCATCGATGGACGTCATACCGGGCACGATACCTCAAGTCATCACATTTGCAGCTTGAATAGTTCTAGTTGTAAGTTCCTGGCCATGAGCAACTTTGACGAGCGTTTGCGTCGTACGTCACCCATCCGTTCACTCCAGCTCGGAGACCTCAAGATCAGCTATGTGCCCGACGGAGTGGTGGCACTCAAGCCGTACGGCTGGCTCCCCGCCGCGACGAAGCAGGACTGGCAGGACAACGCCGCCTACCTCGACGACGAGGGAAACCTGGTGGCCACGATCGGCGGGCTGCTCGTCGAGCACGGCGAGCGGGCCCTGATGATCGACGCGGGCGTGGGCCCGGTGTCCCTGCCCGACGATCCGGGCAACGAGAAGATCGGTGCTCTGCGTGGCGGCGACCTGCTCGACAATCTCGCCAAGCTGGGTCGTACGCCGGAGGACGTCGAGGCGGTGGCGATCACCCACCTCCACCCCGACCACCTGGGCTGGACCCATCACATCGCCCCCGGCAGTGACCGGCCGGCCTTCGCCCGGTCCGCGTACCTGTTCGGCGAGCCGGAGTGGACGCAGCGGCACCTGAGCGCCGCCAACGACATCACCGAGGAGATGCTCGCCACGATGGAGCCGCAGGCCCGCACCGTCGCCGACGGCGAGGAGATCTTTCCGGGTGTACGGGCCATGTTCACGCCTGGGCACACGGTCGGGCATGTCAGCTACACGATCTCGTCCGGTGGCCAGCGCATGATCGTCTTCGGTGACGCGCTGCACTCCGCGGTGCAGATCCGCCATCCGGAGTGGTCGGCCGGCGTCGACGTGGACTCCGTGGAGTCGGCCGTGCACCGGCGCCGGCTGGTCAAAGAGCTGCAGGAGCCGGACACGATCGGCTTCGGCGGGCACTTCGCCGACGTCGTCTTCGGCCGCGTCCACAACACCGCCGACGGCCCGACCTGGCACCCTGTGGCCTGAAGCAGTCACAGCCACAGCCACAGCCACAGCCACAGCCACGACACACCATCGCTCGCCATCCATCTATCTCCCTTGGGGGCGATCTCAACGCAGGACGCGGGCACCGGCGTTGGGACGGCGGTTCAGGGGTGGCGGTATGAGGATGGCAGTGTGGGGCCCCGATATGGCGGGCGGCAGCATGGGGCGCCGACGTGGCAGCTGCAGCGCGGGGGGCTGCAGCGCGGCGGGGGCTGCAGCGCGGCGGGGGCTGCAGCGCGGCGGACGGCGCCAACGTGGGCGCCGGCGCGGCGAGGGCATCGGCATGGCGGGGTGCCGGCGTGGGCAGCGCGGCGGGGGCGCCATCGTGCGAGGCGCCGGCGTGGGGGCGTCGGCACGGCGGGGCCCCAGCGTTTGGAGCGCCGGCCCGGGGGGCGGCAGCGCGGCGGGGGGCGCCATCGTGCGAGGCACCGACGTGGGAGCGTCGGCGTGGGAGCACCGGCGTGGGAGCACCGACGTGGGAGCACCGACGTGGAGGCGTCGGCGTGGGAGTGGCAGCGGGGCGGGGGCGGGGCCGCCGGGGTCAGGAGAGCGCGAGGCCGACGGCCAGGACGGCGAGGAGGGAGCCCATGGTGAGGCGTTGCAGGCGGAGCCACGAGGGACGCGCCGCCAGGAAGCCGGCGATGCCGCCCGCGGCCACGACGATCGAGAGGTTGACCAGGAGGGCGACCGCCACCTGCACGCAGCCCAGGATGACCCCCTGGAGCAGCACGTTCCCTCGGTCGAGGTCGATGAACTGCGGGATGACCGAGACGTACAGGAGCGCGATCTTCGGGTTGAGCAGGTTGGTCATCAGCCCCATGAGGAAGAGCCTGCGCGGGGAGTCGGGCGGCACCTCCCGCGCGGCGAACACCGACACCCCGCCGGGCTTGAGCGTCTTCCAGGCCAGCCACAGCAGGTACATCGCCCCCGCGATCCGGATGACGGTCAGGAGCCCGGGGAAGGCGGAGAACAACACGGCCAGCCCGAGGTTCGCCCCCACCAGGTAGACGAGGAAGCCCGCCGCGACCCCGGCGAGGGAGATGATCCCGGCTCGCCGGCCCTGGCTGGTGCTGCGGGACACGAGGTACATCATGTTCGGCCCCGGGGACAGCACCATGCCGAGCGCCACCAACACCACGCCGAGCACCGCACTCTGTTCGACCATGACAGCGAAGCTATCGACGACGCAATCTCAGTACAATAGTTACAATTGCACTCGGATCAATGTCGTGGTTGGATCGCGAGGTATGGAGGACTACCGGCGCATCGCGGACTCCATCGCCGCGGACATCACGGCAGGGCGGCTGCGCCCGGGTGACCGGCTGCCGCCGCAGCGGGTCTTCGCGCGGCGCCACGGCATCGCCGATTCCACCGCCGCCCGCGTCTACAGGGAGCTGACCGGTCGCGGGCTGACCGTCGGGGAGGTCGGCCGGGGCACGTTCGTCCGGGCCGCCGCCCCGCAGCCCGGGCCGGCGCTGGTCGAGCCCACGGGCAGCAGGATCGATCTCGAGCTCAACTACCCCGTCGTCCCCGAGCAGTCCAAGCTGCTCGCCGACGGCATCGGCCCGCTGTTGCGTGCCGACGTGCTGGAGGCGTCCATGCGGCCGGTCGGCGCGGCGGGCACCCCGCCGGCGCGACGCGTGGTCGCCGACCTGCTGGCACGCGGAGAGTGGCGCCCGGAGCCGGATCGGCTGCTGTTCGCGGGCAACGGCCGGCAGGCGATCGCGGCGGCCATCGCCGCGCTGGTTCCCGCGGGCGCGCGGCTCGGGGTGGAGGAGCTCACCTACCCGGTGCTCAAGGGGCTCGCGGCGCGGGTCGGGGTCACGCTCGTCCCGCTGCGGGTGGACGAGGCGGGGCTGGATCCTGCGGCGGTCGAGGCCGCCGCGCGCAAGGCCCCGCTCAAGGCGATCTACGTGCAGCCGACGTTGCACAACCCGCTGTCGATCAGCATGCCCGCGGAGCGCAGGGCCGAGCTCGCCGGCGTGCTCGCGCGCCTGGACGTGCCCGCGATCGAGGACTCCATCTGGTCCTTCCTCCGCGACGACCTGCCTCCGCTGGCCGCCTTCGCGCCGGAGCGCACGATCCTCGTCGACAGCCTGTCCAAGCGGCTCGCGCCGGGCCTGTCGCTCGGTTTCGCCGTCGTGCCCGGCCCCGCCGTACCCCGCGTGGCGACGGCGCTGCGCTCGGGCGGGTGGACGCCGATGCGGTTCGCGCTGGAGGCGGCGACCCGCTGGCTGACGGACGACACCGCACAGTCGGTGGGCCGCGCCAAGCAGCGGGACGCGTCCATGCGCCAGGAGATCGCCGCCCGTTGCCTGACCGGTTTCGCCGTCCGCAGCGACCCGCGCTCCTACTACTGCTGGTGGGAGCTGCCGCCGCCCTGGCGGGCCGACACGTTCGTGGCGACCGCCGCCCGGTACGGCATCGCCGTCACCCCCGCCGCCGCCTTCGCCGTCAGCCCCAACAGCGCTCCGAACGCCGTCCGGCTCGGCCTGGCCTCCCCCTCGCCGGACACCCTGTCCCGCGCCTTGACGACCCTCGCCGACCTCGCCCGATCCGCGCCGGACGATCTGGTCGCCGAGTAGCGGCACTCAATGCCCCAGTTGCCCCAGCCGTCCTAGTCGTCGATTGAAGGTGCCGGACGCGGGGCCGGGCTGCCGTGCCAGCTGCTCCACAGCGCCGCGTACGAGCCCCCCGCCGCCACCAGCTCCTCGTGCGACCCCAGCTCGCTGATCCGCCCGTCCTCCACCACGGCCACCCGATCGGCGTCGTGCGCCGTGTAGAGCCGGTGCGCGATGGCGATCACGGTCCGCCCCTCCAGTACGGCGGCCAGCGACCGTTCCAGGTGCCTGGCGGCACGCGGGTCGATCAGGGAGGTGGCCTCGTCGAGCACCAGCGTGTGGGGGTCGGCGAGGACCAGCCGGGCGAGGGCGAGCTGCTGCGC
This sequence comes from Nonomuraea sp. GTA35, assembly GCF_041950525.1. Lineage (NCBI taxonomy): Bacteria > Bacillati > Actinomycetota > Actinomycetes > Streptosporangiales > Streptosporangiaceae > Nonomuraea > Nonomuraea sp. GTA35. Next base: position 126,337 of record NZ_JBGNUV010000012.1, read on the forward strand.
CTGCGCCGGCGGCACCGCGAGCCCGCCCGACCCCACCTCGGTGTCCAGGCCGGACGGCAGCCCCCGCACCCAGTCCAGCGCGTCCACCGCCTCCAGGGCCTTGAGCACGGCGGTGTCGGAGGCGTCGGGGCGGGCGATGAGCAGGTTGTCGCGCAGCGTGCCCTTGAACACGTGGTGCTCCTGGGTGACGAGCGCGACGTGCCCGCGCAGCTCGTCCAGCGGCAGTTCCACCAGCGGCGCGCCGCCCACGGTGACGGACCCCGTGCGCGGCCCGTGGATGCCGGCCAGCAGCCGCCCCAGGGTGGACTTGCCCGCCCCCGACGGCCCCACCATGGCCAGGCGCTCGCCGGGCCGGACGGTGAGCGACACGTCGTGCAGCACGTCGCGCCCCTCCCGGTAGGCGTAGCGGACGCCGGACGCCTCCAGCAGCTCCCCGGAGGGCCGCACCGCGGCGGGCGCCCGGTCGTCGGACACGTTGGCCACCCCCAGCAGCCGCGCCATCGACGCCCCGCCCACCTGCAGCTCGTCCACCCACATCAGGAACCGGTCGAGCGGGTCGATGAGCTGCTGCGCGTACAGGATGGCGGCGACGACCTGGTTCAGCGTCACCCACGAGCTGCTGTAGAACAGGCCGCCGGCCAGCAGGGCGCCCACCACGGGGATGACGTAACCCAGCTCGACGGCGGGGTACCAGGTGGTGCGCAGGCCCAGCGTGTACCGCTCGGCCGCGTACGAGCGGGCGATGTCGCCGTCGGTACGCGCCCGCCGCCGCTCCCGCAGCCCCAGCGCCTCCACGGCCCTGGCGCCCTCGACGGTCTCGGCCAGCCCCTCGGTGACGTCGGCGTAGGCGGCGTTCTCGCGCAGGTAGCCGTCGCGGGCGCGCCGCAGGTACCACCGGGTGGCGATCCACAGCACCGGCCCGGCCGTCAGCATCGGCAGCATGAGCAGCGGGCTGACCAGCACCAGCGCGCCGACGCTGATCACGAACGTGACCATCGCGATCAGCGTCTCGGGCACGGCGTGCCGCACGGTGCGCGACAGGGCGTCCACGTCGCGGGAGGTACGGGTGATGAGGTCGCCGGACCCGGCCCGCTCGACGGTGGACAGCGGCAGGCCGAGCACCCGGTCCACGAACTCCTCGCGCAGCTCGGCCAGCACCTTCTCGCCGAGCCTGGCGGAGGCCAGCACCGCGTACCGGACGAGGACGCCCTGCAGCAGCAGGAAGGCGCCGATGGCGGCGGCCACGACGGCGACGTTGACCTCGACGCCGTACTGGATCTTCTCCACCAGGGCGCCGAGCTGCCACGGGACGACCAGCCCGGCGACGGCGGCCAGGCCGTGCAGGACGAGGGCCAGCGCGAGCCGGCGCGGGTACTTCAGCGTCAGCCGCCTGGCGTAGGCGCGCACGTGTTTGCGATCGGCGATCGGCAGGATCTCGCGAGCCATCAGTCCTCCGCCGGCCGTTCCGACAGCGCCATGTGCGTCAGTCCTCCCCGCGGGTCACGGTCGCGGCGTAGGCGGGGGTGCCGTCCAGGAGCTGGCGGTGCGTCCCCTCGGCCAGCACGCGGCCGTTCTCGACGTAGATCACGTGCTCGGCCCGGTCGAGCACGAGCGGGCTGGTGGTGCAGATCATGGTGGTACGCCCGGAGCGGGCCTTGGCCAGGCGTTCGGCGATGCGGGCCTCGCTGTGGGCGTCCACGGCGCTGGTGGGCTCGACCAGGATCAGCACCTCGGGGTCGGTCAGCAACGCCCTGGCCAGCCGCAGCCGCTGCTGCTGCCCGCCGGAGAACTCCCGCCCGGCCTCGGCCACCCGCGCGTCGAGCCCGTCGGGCAGGGCCTCGAGGATGTCGGTGGCGCAGGCGGCGCCCAGGGCCTCGCGGATCTGCGCGTCGGTGGCGGCGCCGCGCACGTCGAGCTCGTCGCGGAGCCGGCCGTTGAACAGCCTGGCGCCGTTGTCGGCGACCAGGATCCGGGAGCGGACCTGCTCCAGCGGCAGCGTGCGCAGTTCCGCCGCGCCGAACGTGACGTCACCCTCGACGTAGCGGCCGAGCCGGTCGGCGATGGCGATGGCGTCGTCGGGATCGGCGGCTGCGACGGCGGTGAGCGTGCCGGGTTGGAGCGTGACACCGCTGTACGAGTCGCGCAGCACGCCGCCCTCGCTCGCGCCGCTGCCCCCGCTGACCTCGGGCTCGATGGACAGGATCCTGATCACCCGCCCGGCGGCGACGTGCCCCTTGGTGAGCTTGTCGGCGGCCTCGGTGAGCGTGCGCGTGGGCCCGATGAGGAACACGGCGTACAGGTAGAACGCGACGAGCTGCCCGGTGGGGATGTCCCCGGCGACGGCGAACGAGGCGCCGACGCCGGTGACGATCGCGATGAGCAGCCCCGGCAGCACGGTCTGGGCGCCTTCGAGCACCGACTCGACCCCGGCGACGCGTACCCCGGCGTGCCGCACGCGCTGGGACTCGGCGCGGTAGCGGGCGGCGAACACCTGCTCCCCGCCGATGCCGCGCAGCACGCGCAGCCCGGCCACGATGTCGGCGGCGCGGGTGGACAGCTCGCCCGACAGCTCCCGCTGCGCCTGCTGCCGCCTGTGCAGCGGCCGCAGCAGCGGCCCGACGGCGAAGGCCATGAGGGGCACGCCGAACAGCACGAGCAGCCCGAGCGGCAGCGAGGTGGAGATGAGGATCACGGTGACGGTGACGATGGCCAGGATGGAACCGACGCCGCGCAGCAGGATGTCCATGGAGCTGCCGATGTGGGCGATGTCGGAGTTGCCGACGCTGACGACCTCGCCGGTCGACAGCCGCTTCGGCAGCGTGGCGCCGAGCCTGGCGGCCTGCCTGGAGGTGAGCTGCACGGTGCGGTACGCGGCGGCCAGCCAGTTGTAGACGGCCATCCGGTGCCGCATGATCCCGGTGAACGCCTGCAGCAGCCCGAGCCCGAGCAGGATCGCCGACCACGCCAGCAGCGAGCCGGTGTCCTTGGCGGTGACGGACTCGATGCCCTTCCCGAGCACGAACGGCATGAGCGCCTGCACCAGCCACCACAGGCTGGCGTAACCGATGCCTCCCAGCAACGGGACCGTCTGCCGCCGCGCGTTCCACCACAGGAAACGCAGCGGGCTGCGGATGTCGGGCACGCCGGGATCGGCCTCAGGAAGGGAGCGCATAGCCTGACAACCCTGACAGCCGCCCCCGCACGCGGCAAACCATTTTCGTCATCGCGAGAACGCCCGCAAGGTGTACACCAGCGCCACCACCGCCGTGACGGCCAGCAGGACGTAACCCACGGTGTACGCGCCGGTGGCGGCGTAGACGACCCCCATGACGAGCGGCGGGAAGTACCCGCCCAGCCCTCCGGCCGCGCCGACCAGCCCGGTCACGGTCCCCACCCTGGACGCCTCCACCACCTGGGCCACCAGCGCGAACACCCCGCCGGTCCCCAGCCCGAGGAAGAACGCCATGAGCACGAAGCTGAGCCCGGCAGGCACCTCGACGGGCGGCTCCAGCGTCAGCACGAGCGCCATCAGCGCGGTCCCCGCGAACGAGATCGCCAGCACCTTGACGGGCCCGATCCGGTCGGCGGCCGTCCCGCCGAGCGGCCTGGACAGCACGGCGGCGATCGAGAACCCAGCGGTACGCAGCCCGGCGTCGGTCTGCGCGAAGTCGTAGACGTTCTGCAGCAACGTCGGCAGGTAGGTGGAGAACGCCACGAACCCGCCGAAGGCCACCGCGTACAGGAACGCGCACTGCCAGGTCGCCTTGATCTTCAGCGCCTCCCGCATGCGTGGCAGCGCGGAGCCGGTGGCGGGCGACCAGCGGGGTGAGTCGCGGCTGCCGCCCAGCATGACGATGCCCATCAGCACCAGCACCGCGGCCATGAGCAGGTGCGCCTGGGCCCGGCCGAACTCCTCGACCAGGCGCGGGGTGAAGAACGCCGACAGCGCCGTGCCGCCCATGCCCGCCCCGAACACGCCGGTCGCGTATCCGCGCCGCTCCGGCTCGTACCAGGCGTTCACGAACGGGATCCCGATCGCGAACGACGTGCCGGGGACGCCGAGCAGGAACCCCCAGAACAGCAGCCATCCGTACGAGTCGGACCAGCCCACGAACAGCACGGGCACGATCGACACGAAGCAGATGATCGCGAACATGCGCCGCCCGCCGAGCCGGTCGGCCAGCATCCCGATCGGGATCCGCCCCAGCGAGCCGACCAGCACGGGGATCGCCACGAGCAGCGAGGTCTGCGTCGGCGACAGGTGCAACATCCTGCTGTAGCTCCCGGACAGCGGCCCGATGAGGTTCCACGCCCAGAACGTCACCGCGAACGCCACCGTGGCCAGAGCCAGGTTCCGCACCTGACCTTTACCCAGCTCAGAACCTTTACGAAGCTCAGACATACACCCTGTGTAACAGAGGGTCACCTTCTGTGATGAAGTGGGGGTATGACCGCCGAGGACCTCCTGCTGAAGACCGGCCGCTTCCTACGCCGGTCGACCACCAGCGGCGACCTGCATACCCTCTTCCTGAAAGGCGGCACGGAGGGCGACGCCTTCTACCGCGACCGCTGGAGCCACGACAAGGTGGTCAGGTCCACCCACGGCGTGAACTGCACGGGCTCGTGCTCGTGGAAGGTGTACGTCAAGGACGGCATCATCACGTGGGAGACGCAGGAGACCGACTACCCGAGCGTCGGCCCCGACCGGCCCGAGTACGAGCCGCGCGGCTGCCCGCGCGGCGCCGCCTTCTCCTGGTACACCTACTCGCCGACCCGGGTCCGCTTCCCGTACGCCAGGGGTGTCCTGGTCGAGATGTACGCCGAGGCGAGGCAGCGGCTGGGCGACCCGGTGGCCGCCTGGGCCGAGATCACGACAAATCCGGAAAAGCGGGAAAAATACCAGAGCGCCCGCGGTCGTGGCGGCCTCGTCCGCGTCTCGTGGAAGCTCGCCACGGAGCTGATCGCCGCCGCCCACGTCCACACCATCAAGGCGTACGGCCCCGACCGGATCGCCGGATTCTCCCCTATCCCGGCCATGTCCATGGTCTCCCACGCCACCGGCGCCCGCTTCGTGTCGCTGATCGGCGGCGCCATGCTCTCCTTCTACGACTGGTACGCCGACCTCCCGGTGGCCTCTCCCCAGGTGTTCGGCGACCAGACCGACGTCCCGGAGTCGGCGGACTGGTGGGACGCCGCGTACCTGGTGATGTGGGGCTCCAACGTGCCCGTCACCCGAACCCCTGACGCCCACTGGATGGCCGAGGCCCGCTACCGGGGCCAGAAGGTCGTGGTGGTCTCCCCCGACTACAGCGACGCGGCCAAGTTCGCCGACGAGTTCCTCCCGGTGCGGCCCGGCACGGACGGGGCCCTGGCCATGGCGATGGGGCACGTGCTGCTGAAGGAGTTCTTCGTCGACCGCGAGACGCCGTACTTCACGGACTACGTCAAGCGCTTCACCGACCTGCCGTTCCTCGTCACGCTGGAGGAGCGCGGCGACGCGCACGTGCCCGGCAGGTTCCTCACGGCGCGGGACCTCGGCTCCCAGGAGGAGGCGGCCGGGTGGAAGACCGTGCTGCTGTCGGAGGAGACCGGCGAGCCGGTGGTCCCGAACGGCTCGGCCGGCTTCCGCTGGACCGACTCCGGCATGGGCCGCTGGAACCTGAACCTGGACACGTCCCCGAAGCTCACCCTGCGCGGGGGCGAGGAGGCGGAGGTCCTGCTCCCCCGCTTCGACGGCGGCCACTCCCTGCTCAGGCGCGTGCCCACCGCCCAGGTGGCCGGCAGGACGGTCACCACGGTCTTCGACCTCCTCCTGGCCCAGTACGGCGTGGGCAGCGACTACGACGACCCCGGCCAGCCCTGCACCCCGGCCTGGCAGGAGCCCATCACCGGCGTCCCGGCCGCCCGCGCGATCAAGATCGCCAGGGAGTTCGCCAGGACGGCGGAGACCACCCGGGGCCGCTGCATGATCATCCTGGGCGCGGGCACCACCCAGTGGTTCCACGGCGACACGATCTACCGCGCGTTCCTGTCGCTCCTGCTCCTGACCGGCTGCCAGGGCCGCAACGGCGGCGGCTGGGCGCACTACGTCGGCCAGGAGAAGTGCCGCCCCCTGGCCGGCTGGCAGCTCATGGCCGGCGCCCTCGACTGGGCCAGACCGCCCAGGCAGGTCCCCGGCACCCCGTTCTGGTACCTGCACACCGACCAGTGGCGCTACGACCGCTTCGACGCCGGCGCGCTGACCAGCCCGCTGGCCAGGGGCGACTTCACCGGCAAGCACACCGCCGACCTCGTGACGGAGTCGGTGCGCAACGGCTGGATGCCGATGGCCCCCGCCTTCGACCGCAACCCGCTCGATCTGGGCGACGCCGACGACCCCGTCGCGTACACCAGGGCCGAGCTCGAAGCGGGCAGGCTCAAGCTCGCCGCCGAGAACCCGGACGACCCGCGCAATTGGCCCCGCGTGCTCACCCTCTGGCGCTCCAACCTCCTCGGCTCCTCCGCCAAGGGCAACGAGTACTTCCTGCACCACCTCCTCGGCGCCCGCTCCAACCTGGAGAGCCCCGACCCGGACGCGCCGAAGGGCAAGCTGGACCTCCTCGTCACCCTGGACTTCAGGATGACCAGCTCCACGGTCTTCTCCGACGTCGTGCTCCCCGCCGCCACCTGGTACGAGAAGTACGACCTGTCCTCCACGGACATGCACCCGTTCGTGCACGCCTTCAACCCGGCCATCAACCCGCCCTGGGAGACCAGGACCGACTTCGCCACCTTCCACGCCATCGCCCGCGCCTTCAGCGACCTGGCCAGGGACCACCTGGGCGTGCGCAGGGACGTCGTCGCGGTGGCGCACCAGCACGACACCCCCACCGAGCTCGCCGGCCGCACGGGCTTCGGCCTGAAGGTGGTGGAACGCGACTACGGCGCCACGGCCGAGAAGCTGGCCGCCCTGGGGCCGCTCACGGAGAAGCTCGGCATCCCGGTCAAGGGCGTGACGTTCCTGCCCGACGAGGAGGTGGTCTGGCTGGGCCAGCGGTGCGGCCTGGTGCCGCGCGGCGCGGCCAAGGGCAGGCCGGAGCTGGACACCGCGGCCAAGGCGTGCGAGACGATCCTCGCCCTGTCAGGGGTGAGCAACGGCAGGCTGGCCGCCCAGGGTTTCCGCCAGCTCGCCCAGCGTACGGGGGCGAGCTTCGACGGCCTGACCCACGAGGGCCACCGCATCGTCTTCGGCGACACCCAGGCCAGGCCGGTGCACGTCGCCGCCAGCCCCGAGTGGTCGGGCAAGGAGTCGCACGACCGCCGCTACTCCCCCTTCACGATCAACGTCGAGCACGGCAAGCCCTGGCACACGCTGACCGGCCGCATGCACTTCTTCCTCGACCACGACTGGATGCACGAGTACGGCGAGGCCCTGCCGATCTACCGGCCCCCGCTGGACCTGGCCGCGCTGTACGGCGAGAGCGGCACCCTGCGCTACCTCACCCCGCACAGCAAGTGGTCCATCCACTCCGAGTACCAGGACAACCTGCTGATGCTCTCGCTCTCCCGGGGCGGCCCCACGATCTGGATCTCCGTCGAGGACGCCGCCGACCTCGGCATCGCCGACAACGACTGGGTCGAGGCGGTCAACCGCAACGGCGTCGTCGTGGCCCGCGCCATCGTCTCCCACCGCATGCCGAAGGGCACGGTGTACATGTACCACGCCCAGGACCGCCTGATCGACGTGCCGAAGTCGGAGGCCACGGGCCGGCGCGGCGGCATCCACAACGCGCTGACCAGGGTCCTCATCAAACCCACGCACCTGATCGGCGGCCACGCCCAGCTCTCGTACGCCTTCAACTACCTGGGCCCCACCGGCAACCAGCGCGACGAGATCACCGCCATCCGGCGCAGGTCACAACAAGTGAGGTACTGATGAGGCCGATGGCTCAGATCGCCATGGTGATGAACCTGGACAAGTGCATCGGCTGTCACACCTGTTCGGTCACCTGCAAGCAGACCTGGACGAACAGGCCGGGGGTCGAGTACGTCTGGTTCAACAACGTCGAGACCCGCCCCGGCCAAGGCTACCCCAGGCGCTACGAGGACCAGGAGCGCTGGCAGGGCGGCTGGGAGCTGACCCGCGGGGGCAGGCTCAAGCCGCGCGCCGGAGGCCGCCTGCGCAAGCTGCTGACCATCTTCGCCAACCCCCTCATGCCCTCCATCCAGGACTACTACGAGCCCTGGACCTACGACTACGAGAACCTCACCAACGCCCCGCTCTCCGATGACGTCCCCGTCGCGCCGCCCAGGTCCCTGATCAGCGGCGAGCCGGTGAAGATCGGCTGGAGCGCGAACTGGGACGACAACCTCGGCGGCGACCCCGGCCCCGACCCCGTGCTGGCGAAGGTGTCGGAGCAGGTCAAGCTGTCGTTCGAGCAGGCGTACATGTTCTACCTGCCGCGCATCTGCGAGCACTGCCTGAACCCGTCGTGCGTGGCCTCCTGCCCGTCCGGCGCCCTGTACAAGCGGGCCGAGGACGGCATCGTGCTGGTGGACCAGGACCGGTGCAGGGGCTGGCGCATGTGCGTGACCGGCTGCCCGTACAAGAAGGTGTACTTCAACCACAAGACCGGCAAGGCCGAGAAGTGCACGTTCTGCTACCCGCGGGTGGAGGTGGGGCTGCCGACGGTCTGCTCGGAGACGTGCGTGGGCCGCCTGCGCTACCTCGGCGTGCTGCTGTACGACGCCGACCGCGTCACGGAGGCGGCCTCGGTGACGGACGAGCGCGACCTGTACGAGGCGCAGCTCGACCTGTTCATCGACCCGAACAGCCCGGACGCCGAGGCCGCCGGGCTGCCGTCGGACTGGCTGGAGGCGGCCCGCAGGTCGCCCGTCTACGACCTGATCAAGAGGTATCGCATCGCGCTGCCCCTGCATCCGGAGTACCGCACCCTGCCCATGGTCTGGTACGTCCCGCCGCTCTCCCCCGTCGTGGACGCCCTGTCCACCACCGGCCACGACGGCGAGGACGCGGACAACCTGTTCGCGGCCATCGAGGCGCTGCGCATCCCCATCGGCTACCTGGCCGAGCTGTTCACCGCGGGGGATCCGGCGCCGGTGACGTTCGCGCTGCGCCGGCTGGCGGAGATGCGGTCGTACATGCGGGCGGTCAACCTGGGCGAACGGCCGCCGGAGGACCCGGAGCTGGAGGCCATGTACCGGCTGCTCGCGCTGGCCAAGTACGAGGACCGATACGTGATCCCGACCGCGTACGGCAACGTGCCCGGCGTCGTGGAGGAGGGCGGCTGCAGCCTCGACTACGACGGCGGGCCCGGCATGCAGCAGCCGTTCGGCGAGGCGTCGGGCCGTCCCGTGCCGGTCGCGATCGAGAACTTCCACGGCCTCAAGGAGCGCCAGACGAGCAGCGAGATCACCCACGACCGGGTGAACCTGCTCAACTGGGACGGCCGCGGCACCCCCGCGGGCCTCTTCCCACCGAAGCGGAGGAGCTCATGAAGCGCACCGCGATCCGGCAGGCGCCCCCGAAGCGGGAGGTCCCATGACCCGGCCGGTGATCTGGCAGGCCGCAGCCCACCTGCTCGCCTACCCCGACGAACGGTTCTGGCGCCGCCTCCCGCTGATCAAGGAGGCCGCCGAGCCGCACTTCACGACCTTCCTCTCCCTGGCCGCGGAGCTCGGCCCCGGCGAGCTGGCCGCGCACTACGTGGAGACGTTCGACCTGCAGCGGCGCTGCTGCCTCTACCTGACGTACTACACCGACGGCGACACCCGCCGCCGCGGCGAGTCGCTGGCGGCGCTGAAGCAGCGCTACCGCGCGGCGGGCTGGGAGCTGATGGACGACGAGCTGCCCGACTTCCTGCCCGTCATGCTGGAGTTCGCCGCGTGCGACCCCTCCGGCGCCGCGCTGCTGCAGGAGCACCGGGCCGGGCTGGAGCTCCTGCTCTCCGCCCTGACCGAGCGCGACTCGCCGTACCGGCACGTGATCGGCACGGTCTGCGCCGCGCTGCCCCCGATCACCCCCGCCGACCGGGCCAGGGCGGCCCGCCTGGCCGCGGGCGGGCCGCCGGCCGAGAGCGTGGGGGGTTACCGGTGAACTGGGCGGAGAGCATGCTCTGGGTCGTCGCGCCGTACGTCACCCTGGTGATCTTCATCGGCGGGCTGATCTGGCGCTACAGGTACGACAAGTTCGGCTGGACCACCCGCTCGTCCCAGCTCTACGAGAGCCCGCTGCTGCGCGTGGCCAGCCCGCTGTTCCACTACGGGCTGCTGGTCGTGATCGTCGGCCACGTGACCGGCCTGCTGATCCCGCTGTCGTGGACCAACGCCATCGGCCTGTCCAACGAGGCGTACCACGCCAACGCGCTCGTCTGGGGCGGCCTGGCGGGCGTGGCCACGCTGGTGGCGCTGGCCCTGCTGATCTACCGCCGCCGCACCAACGGCCCGGTGTTCCTGGCGACCACGGTCAACGACAAGGTGATGTACGTGGTGCTCGCGGCCTCGATCATCGCGGGCGTGGTGACGACGGTGGCGGGGTTCGTGCCGAGCGAGGTGAGCTACCGGACCACGGTCGCGCCCTGGTTCCGCGGCATCTTCGTGCTGCGGCCCGACGCGGAGGCGATGGGGCACGCGAGCGGTCTTTACAAGGTGCACACGCTGATCGGGATGGTGCTGTTCGTACTTTTCCCGTTCAGCCGCTTGGTGCACGCACTTTCCGCCCCGTTGGGGTATTTGTTCCGCCCTTACATCGTGTATCGGAGCCGCGCGGATGGCGTGCCGAGGCACGCGGCAGGGGTGCGGATGCGTCAGAATCGTCCCTTGTGAAGCACGGGTACACCAACAGCACGTTCGGCGACGGCGCCCTGGTCGTGAAGTGCTACGAGGGGCCCGAGGCGGCGTTCAGGCTGAGCACGGAGAGCAGATACCTGCGGCGCCTGCGTGGCCGCCTCCCGGTCCCCCGGGTCCATCAGGTCACCGCCACGAGCCTGACCACCCGCTTCGTCGACGGCTCCCACGGCCAGGACCTCCTCGACGACGGCCGGGCGGTGGAGGTGTTCACCGAGTGCGGGCGGATGCTGGCGCGCATCCACCGGCTCGGCATCGTGCACGGCGACTACGGGCCGCAGAACATGCTGTTCCACCCCGACACGTTCGAGACCGCCGCGATCCTCGACTGGGAGTGGGCCCACCCGGGGCGGCCCGTGGAGGACCTGGCCTGGGTGGAGTGGATCGTGCGCAGCCACCATCCCGAGCACGTACCGCTGCTGTCGCACTTCTTCACCGCGTACGGCGACCCCGTCCCGTCCTGGGCCGAACGGCACGCGTTCATGATCGAGCGCTGCCGCGGCCTGCTCGACTTCTGCGCCCGGTGGGAGCCGGGCGGGGGCGGGGAGAAGCTGTGGCGCGAACGCATCGACGCCACGGCGGCCTGGACGGAGTAACCGCCCCCGGCCCGCCATCAGGGCATGGACGCACGCTCCCGATCGGCGGGCTGCGGGACGCCTTCGGCTAGCGGCCTCCAGCGGCACGGGTGAGCCGGGCGGCCAGCCGGCGCAGGTGCGCGGTGAGCTCGGCCGGTTCGTGCACCTCGAACTCGCAGTCCAGCGTCGTCAGCCGGAAGGCCAGCCAGTCGAGGGTGTCGGCGTGCATGCGCAGGCGGCAGAGCCCCGCCCCGATCGGGGTGACCTCGCCCAGGCTCCTGAGCGGCTCCGTCGCGGCGGCGTGCACCGTGACGACGGCCTCGTAGGTGGGCGCCGACGAGTACAGCTTGTCCGCCACGTAGGCGGCGGCGTCCCCGGCCGGCGGCTCGCGCGGCGTGATCCTGCCCCCCGTGGGGTGCAACTCGTCGATGCGGTCGATGCGGAAGATCCGCCAGTCGTCGCGGTCGAGGTCGTGCCCCAGCAGGTACCAGCGCCGCCCGGCCGCCACCAGCCGATGCGGATCCACCAGCCGCCTGCTCGTGGCGCCGTCGTTCGTCCGATAGGTGAACCGCACCCGCTCCTTGCCCGTCACGGCCACCGCCAGGGCGGTCAGCCTGCCGGGATCCACCTGCGGCCCGTCGAGCGCGGGCATGGGCACGGTGGCGCCGCCCAGGGACCTGACCCGATGACGCAGCCGCGCGGGCAGGACCTGTTCCAGCTTCGCCAGGGCCCGCACCGACGCCTCCTCGATGCCCTGTACCGGATGCCGGGCGGCCGTGGACAGGCCCACGGTGATGGCCACCGCCTCCTCGTCGTCCAGCAGCAGTGGAGGCATGGCCGCGCCCGCGACCAGCCGGTACCCGCCCGCGGCCCCCATGGTGGCCTCGACCGGGTAGCCGAGGTCGCGCAGCCGCTCCACGTCACGCCTGACGGTGCGGCGGCTGACGCCCAGCCGCTCCGACAGCTCGCTGCCCGGCCACTCGCGCGGGGTCTGGAGCAGCGACAACAGGGCCAGGAGGCGGGACTCGCTCATGAATTCCACAATGCCCGACAAGTGGGACAGGTCTTGACCTACTTGGGACCTACCGTCGGTGGCACGCGTCCGCACTTCTTCTTGGAGGAACCGTGTCGATTCCCGAGGGCTACACCACCGTCACGCCGTGGATCATCAACGCCGACACGGCCGGCGTCATCCGCTACCTCGAGACCGCGTTCGACGCCGTCGAGCTGGGCCGCGTGACGGACGAGAAGGGCCGCATCGGACACGCCGAGGTGCGGATCGGGGACGCGATCGTGATGCTCTTCGACTCCGCGCCCGGCTGGCCGGCCACCCCCGCCTTCCTGCGCCTGTACGTCCCCGACGCCGACGCCACCCACCGCCGCGCCGTCGAGGCGGGCGGCACGTCGATCACGGACGTCACCCACCTGTACTGGGGCGACCGGGTGGGCCGCGTCCGCGACCCGTTCGGCAACCTGTGGTGGATCCAGGCCCGGGTCGAGGACGTCTCGGAGGAGGAGATGACCCGCCGCATGAGCGACCCGGCGTTCGTCAAGGCCATGGAGTACGTCCAGAGCGCCCGCTTCTTCTGAGCCCCGGGGCGCCATTGACGCGTTCTGTCGGTGCCCTTTGCTTGCCTGGGGGCATGACAGGCGATGTGATGATCCTCGTCCTCGGCGCCACCGGCTCCACGGGCCGCCGTGTCGCGGAGCAGCTGCGCGCCGCCGGCCACACCGTACGGGGCGCTTCCAGGAGCGGCCAGGCCACGTTCGACTGGTCCGAGCCCGGCACGTGGGAGTCGGCCCTGTCGGGCGCGTCGGCCCTCTACCTGATGGCGCCCGACGGCGTCCCGGTCGATCCCGCGTTCGTGTCGCTGGCGGTGGAGCGGGGCGTCGAGCGCATCGTGCTGCTGTCGAGCGGCGCCATCGAGGCCATGGGCGACGAGCGCCTGCTGGCGGCCGAGCGCACGGTGCGCGGCAGCGGCGCCGAGTGGACGATCCTGCGGCCGAGCTGGTTCAACCAGAACTTCGACGAGGGCTTCTTCCGGCCCGCGATCATGGCGGGAGAGGTCCTGATCCCGCTCGGCGACGTGCGCCAGGCCTTCGTCGACGCCGACGACATCGCCGCCGTCGCCGCCGCGGCCCTCACGCGGAACGGTCACGCGGGGCGCGCCTACGACCTCACGGGGCCCGGCTCGCTGGCGTTCGGGGAGGCCGTGGAGATCATCGGCCGGGCCATCGGCCGCGAGGTGCGTTACCTGGGCGGCGACGAGGACTACATCGCGGCCAACGGCTTCTCCGGCGAGTCGATCCACGCGGCCAAGGCGTTCGGCGCCCTACGCGCCCTCGGCGACCAGCCTGTCGCCGACACGGTGAGCGAGGTGACGGGCCGCCCTCCGAAGTCCTTCGAGACCTTCGCCGAGGAAGCGGCCGCCAAGGGCGCCTGGCGCTGACACCCTGGCGGCACCGGTGCCGCCACCACCCGTGGGGTTCATGGGCGCCGCCGGCGCGACGGCTCACCTCACCCCGGGGGCGGCCAGCCGTCTGATCAGCGCCACCGCCTCGTCCAGCAGGCTCACCTCGTGCGCGGTGAGCCCCCGGTCGGCGGCGCGCCGGGCCTTGGCGGCGTCGAGCGGGTCGCCCGCGTCCAGGTCCTCGCCCAGCTCCCCGACCAGGACGGCGACCGCCGCCCGCGCCGCCGGCGCCAGCTCGCTCTCACCGTCCACGGCCGCCTGGGCGAGGATCACTGCCGACAGGGCACAGTCCAGCGCGGGCCGCCCGTCCCCGGCGTTGCACCAGTCGATCACCACGGGCCCGTCCCGCGTCAGCATCACGTTGTCGGGATGCAGGTCCAGGTGCAGGATCCGGTCGCGGGGATCGCGGGAAACCCGGGCCGGGATCCGGTGCAGCCGTCGCAGCAGCCAGGCGAGGGTCCGGCCCGCCTCCTCGATCCCGATCTCCCCGTCCAGCAGGGCCTGCAGCATCGTCGGCCCGGACACCCGTCCCATCACCAGGTCGGTGGCGCTGCTCTCGCCGGGAAAGACCTCGGGAACGGGAAACCCGTGCGCGGCCACATGCGCCATGATCTCCAGCTCACGGCCGGCGTCGGCGTCGACCCGGTAGCGGCGCAGCACCCGCCCGTCACCGAGGGCGTACACGTCGGCGCTCCGCCCCGCACCCACCAGCTCCCCGATCTCCATGCCCTCAACCTACGCGGCGACGGCCCGATCCAGGTCGGCGAGATCATCCTTGTGCTCGCGCGCCATCCTCTCCGCCAGCTCCCGCGCCGCCGCCGCACCGCCCGAGTCCCGCTCGCCGTTCGCGACCAGCACGAGCTGCCGCAGATGCGCCCGCAGCAACGCGGCGAAACGCCGGTCGAAGGCCTCACCACGCAGCCCCGCCAGGGTCTTCAGGTCCTCCGCCGTGGGCATGCCGGGCATGTCGTGCCGGGTGTGCGGGTTCTCACCGGTGACCCCGGCCTCGGCGAGCAGGGCCCGCAACCGGCCGCGTCCCGCCTCGTGCGCCTTGCCGAGCCGTACGGCCAGGCCGGCCAGCGATCGGCTGGCCGCACGCCGCGGTGCCAGCTCCAGCAGGGGCAGGGCCCGCGCGTGCAGGGCATCGGTGAGCTGCAACCACGCCACGTCGGTGGTGGTGAATTCCGGAGCAGGGATCCCGCCGGACGCCGTGACGTCTCCGGGAGCGGGGACGCCGGGCCGCGTCGTGGCGCCTGCAGGAACGGGGACAGCGTCCCGTTCAGCAGGTGAGCACCCCACCGACACAGCCACCAGCAACACCGAGCACACCAACCGCCGCGACACCGGCACGACCGCCCTCCTGAGCGAACGACTCCGAGCGGGACACCCGCCCGGGAACGAGGCAGGCCCGGGGCGGGCGCGCACCCGCCCCGGACGTGCTCGGCACCTACGAAGGACGCCCGTCGGCGCCGCACTTGATGATCGGCCGGATGCAGTCACGCACCCGCCGCTCCATCTCGGCCACCGGCCACGCGTTGAAGAAGTCGCCGTGCATCGTGAACCCGCCGCCCGACGACAGCCGGAATCGGGACGGATCCCCGCTCACCGGGTACCGGATCACCTGCCGCAGCTTCGGCACCGGCACCGGATGCGTGCTCGGGCACGCCCCCGCCACCGGGTAGGCCATGTGGCTCTTGTGGTCGGCGGAGTCCAGGTCCCGCCCGTTCCAGCACTGCGGGAAGTCCAGGTACGACTCCAGCATGGTGCCCGACGGGCAGTTCACGAAGTCCTTGGAGGCCCCCACGTGCCCGGCGTGCAGGCACGACCACCGGGAGATGGTCGTGCTGTCGGGCCCGGTCGCCTTGGCGTTGCCCGCCACGATCCGCAGCCCCAGCGGCAACGGCTGGATCCTGGCGATGATGTCGTCCCGGACTCCCTCCCCGAGGTAGTAGAACGTGACGATGGCCGGCTCCACCGGGACGCCGTCCCGGTAGAGGGTCGGCACCCAGTACGACGACGTGTCCACGGCCGGGTTGCAGTTGGTGGCGCCGTTCTGCAGGTCGGAGAGCTGGGTGTGGGCGTTGGTGACACGGCTGCCGAAGAAGCTGTGCATGTGCGAGGCGCCCGGCAGGCCGGGGAAGACGATCGGGTCGTCGGGCAGCCGGTGGCTGAACGGGCAGTCGGCGAGGAACTCCGCCACCCGTACGGGCTCTGCCACGGCAGGCGGCGGGGCGGCCACCACGAACGTGCCGAGCAGCAGTGACAACAGGGCTAAGATCCGCATGGCGGCTCCCTTGACGCGGGTCACCGGTAGACCCGCACGTAGTCGACGAGCATCCGTGACGGGAAGGGCGTGGCGGCGTTCGGCGGCCCCGGCCAGTCGCCGCCCACGGCGAGGTTGAGGATGATGTAGAAGGGGTGGTCGAAGATCCAGGGGCCGCGCGTCTGCTCCACCTGGTCCTTGCTGATCGTGAACACCGTCCGCCCGTCGAGCGTGTAGACGATGCCCTTGCTGTCCCAGTGGGCGGCCCAGACGTGGAAGTCGCCGGAGTAGTCGGCGCCGTCCGGCAGCGTGTACGGCGACCCGACGCCGCCACCCCCGTTGTACGCGGGCGCGTGCACGGTCGAGTAGGACGTCTTCACGTCCTTGCCGAGCACCTCCATGATGTCGATCTCGCCGTTGTACGGCCACGGCCGCCCGGTCAGGAAGTCGGCCCCCATCATCCAGAACGCCGGCCAGAGCCCGTTGCCCTTGGGCACCTTGATCCGGGCCTCGACGCGGCCGTAGGTGAAGTGGAACTTCGTCCCGGTGTTCATCCGGGCGGAGGTGTACTGGCAGGTGGTGCTGCCGGTGAGCGGGTCGGCCGGGCAGGTGGAGCCCGGCGTGGCCTGCTTGCGGGCCTCCAGGACCAGGTGCCCCTGGCCGTCCATGGAGGCGTTGTCGTGGTCGGTGTAGTACTCCAGCTCGTTGTTCGGGCCGGTGCCGGGGTCGGCCCGCCACTTGGCGGCGTCGGGCTTGGTGCCGGCGGCGCCGTTGAACTCGTCGCTCCACACCAGGGCGGGCGGGTCGGCGGGGTCCTGGGGCGGGGCGGGCGGGTCGGTGGGGGCGCCACCGGTGCCGTACACCTGGAACTCCCACAGGCTGTAGCCGTAGGCGCCGGCCCGCTGGGTGCCGTACATGCGGACGTAGCGGCCGGTGCCGCTGACGTTCAGTGTCTGCTTGAAGCCGGTGCCGGTGGTCGTGCTGTAG
The DNA here is from genome assembly GCF_041950525.1 of Nonomuraea sp. GTA35. NCBI lineage: Bacteria > Bacillati > Actinomycetota > Actinomycetes > Streptosporangiales > Streptosporangiaceae > Nonomuraea > Nonomuraea sp. GTA35. The sequence goes on from NZ_JBGNUV010000012.1 coordinate 143,478, forward strand.
ATCGTGGTCCAGGTGCTCGCGTCAGGGGAGGTCTGGATCTGGAACGACCTGGCGTAGGCGGGGTCCCACTGCAGCACGACCTTGCTGATTTGGGCGGTCGCGCCCAGGTCCACGTGGATCCAGCCCGGGTCCGACCAGGCCGCCGTGGCCCACCTGCTGGCGGGGTCGAGGTCGAACGCCCTGGCCGGGGTGCACTCCCAGCAGTTGCCGTCGTGCTGCGAGCTGGAGGCGACGCCGGGCTTGTTGTACGACAGCAGCCGCTCGCCGCCGGAGCCGCCGCCCCCGGTCCCGTACACCTTGAACTCCCAGAGGCTGTAGCCCCACTGGGTGGCGCGCTGGGTGCCGTGGACGCGGACGTACCGGCCGCTGCCGGACACGGACAGGGTCTGGTTCCCGCCGGTGCCGGCGGCGGTGGAGTAGAGGTTGCTCCAGGTGGCGCCGTCGGTGGACACCTGCACCTGGAAGGCGGTGGCGTGCGCGGCCTCCCAGCTCAGCTCGACCTGGCTGACGGCGGCGGTCGCGCCGAGGTCCACCTGGATCCACTGCGGGTCGGAGAACGCGCTGGACCAGCGGGTGGCGGGGTTGCCGTCCACGGCGGCGGAGGCGGGGAAGGCGGCGGCGCTCTCGGTGGAGGAGGCGGTGACGGGCTTGCCCTGGGACAGCAGCGGGTCGGCGGCGTGGGCGGGCGGCACCGACAGCAGCGACACGGTGACGACGAGGGCGACGGACGCCGCGAGACGGCGTAAGAGTGGGGTCACAACGTCTCCGTCAAACTGGGGGGTTCGATTCGAGGGAGCGCTCCCTGAGAAGGAGAGTGCTCGCGCAGCCGACTTCTGTCAAGGTGTGAGTTAACTTTCCAGAAACCTCCGTGACCCGTTGCAGAGCACGCCCCCACCCCGCATCGGAAGCCTTTTATGCCCTGCCACCAGCACGTATCAGAGTTCCGCACTCCGGCCGTCCGAGTGCCCGCCTGGCACCCCGAGCAACCTCGACCCACTCTCACCTTGACTGTCCGCCGGCCCCGCTCCTCCCCTTTCCGGGGAGCGCTCTCTCAACTCGTTGACGCGCCGTCGGGGTGTCACCTGGCGACGGCAGGTGACGACTCGTGCAGGGAAAGGTGCCGCTGGAGCGGACCTGCCGGTTCGCGCCGCCCGCCGCCTCCGGGCGGCTGGGTCGCAGCGGCGTCCCACGCGTGTGCGAGGCTGGGCCGACACCACACCGACGAGGAGGACGAATGTCATATCCGGCCGCGCTCTACCTGGGCGACAAGGGCGAGACCACCGGCAGGTTCCACCTTGCGGACGCCGCACCTGACCTGCTGATCGGCGAGCGTACGAGAGTGCACTATCTGGCCACCGGCGCGAACACCGGCGGCCACTACGGGCTCTACCGCTGGGAGATGGGCGCCGCGCCGTCAGGCGGAGGAGCGCACTTCCACCGGACCTTCTCCGAGTCCTTCTTCATCCTGACCGGAACGGTGAGCCTGTACGACGGCGAAGCCTGGACCGACCACTCCCCCGGCGCCTTCTTCCACGTCCCCCCGGGCGGGATCCACGCCTTCCGCAACTCGCACGGACCGGCCACGATGCTGGTGCTGTTCGCCCCCGGTGCTCCTCGCGAGGGCTACTTCGAGGAGCTGGCCGACATCGTGGGCAGCGGGCGGCAACTCAGTGAGGAGGAGTGGACCGACCTCTACCGCCGCCACGACCAGTACATGGTCTGATCGCGGCCCCCGCACGACCTCGGACGGGGCCGGCGAGCGTCGATCCGCTCGGCCGGCCGCCGCTCAGCCCTTGATGCAGATGAGCTGCCGCAGGTGCGCGACCACCTGCACCAGATCCGTCTGCGCCGCCATCACGGACTCCAGATCCTTGTACGCACCCGGAATCTCGTCCAGCACCCCGGAGTCCTTACGGCACTCCACCCCCGCCGTCTGCTCCTCCAGGTCCCTGACGGTGAACGTCTTCTTCGCCTTGGTACGGCTCATCTTCCGCCCCGCCCCGTGCGAGGCCGAGTTGAACGCCGCCGCGTTGCCCAGACCCTTGACGATGTACGTCCCGGTGGCCATCGAGCCCGGGATGATCCCCAGCTCCCCGGAACCGGCCCGGATCGCGCCCTTCCTGGTCACGAGCACGTCCACCCCGTCGTACCGCTCCTCCGCCACGTAGTTGTGGTGGCAGGAGATCGGCTGGTCGAACGTGATCTCCGGCAGGTGCCGCCGCAGCACGTCGCACACCAGCCCCATCATCAGCGCCCGGTTGCGCCGCGCGTAGTCCTGCGCCCAGAACAGGTCGCGCCGGTAGGCGGCCATCTCCGGCGTGCGGCCGAGGAAGACCGCCAGGTCCCGGTCGACCAGACCCTGGTTGTGCGACAGCCCGCGAGCCACCCCGATGTGGTGCTCCGCCAGCTCCTTGCCGATGTTGCGCGACCCGGAGTGCAGCACGACCCAGACCCAGCCCTCGTCGTCCGCGCACACCTCGAGGAAGTGGTTGCCGCCGCCGAGCGTGCCCATCTGCACCTCGGCCCGCTCGCGCCGCGCCTTCACGGCCGGCGCCAGGTCGTCGAAGCCCTTCCAGAACTCCGCCCACCCGGCCGGCTTCATCCCGTGCACCTGGCCCGGGTCGACCGGCCGCTTGTGGTGCCCGAACCCGACCGGGACCGCCTGCTCGAGCTTCCCGCGCAGGTAGGCCAGGTTGTCGGGGAGCCGAGCAGCCTGGTACGACGTCTTCACGGCCGTCATACCGCACCCGATGTCCACGCCGACGGCCGCAGGCGAGACAGCGTCCCGCATCGCGATGACCGAGCCCACCGTCGCGCCCTTGCCGTGGTGCACGTCCGGCATGACGGCGACACCGTGAACCCACTCGAGGTTCGCCACGTTGCGAAGCTGCTGCATCGCCTGCGGCTCGACCGTCTCCGGCTCCGCCCACATCCGCAGCGGACGCCGCGTTCCTGTCACCTCGTTGTACGCCATCCCGTATCGCCTCCTCCCGGTCACACTCCGAACGCGATCTATCTGGCCAGACTTCTCATACCCCCGCAACCGATTTAGCGTCAGTTGCCGTACTGCTCGGTCTCCGGCTTCTCCCGGCCGCCTTCCGGACCGATCAGCTCCAGGGTCCGCGCGTGCAGCCGCTCCGCCGCCCCCGGATCGAAGGACGGCAGGTCCAGGCCGATCGGGCGGTGGCGCATGAAGGCGGTCAGCGGCGCGGCCGGCGGGTCGTCGATGCGGGCCACGATGGGCTTGATGGCCTCCTCGACCGGGAGGCCGTGCCGCTTGAGCGCCTCCACGTGCGCGGCGGTCGCGGCGTCGTACTCGCCGGCGACGCTCGTCGAGACCCCGCCCGGATGGATCAGGACATACCGGGTACGCGCCCCGTGCCGCGCGGCGAACGCGACACCCAGCAGGTCGTTCGCCTTCCCCGCCTGGAACTGCGCCGTCACGCCGTCGTACGAGCGCTCCAGCATCAGGTCGTCCCAGTGGATGCGCCCGTCCGGCTGCCCGGGCCCCGAGACGTTCACGACCATCCGGGGGGCGGTGAGGCCGTGGCTGAGCAGGAAGCGGCTCAGGTAGTCCAGCGCGAACGTGCCCTCCAGCCCCTCCCGCGTCACGAACCGGTGCGTACGGAAGTACCGCGCGCACAGCACCAGCGCGTCCACGGCCGGGAACCTGGCGTTGACCTCCTCGATCACCCGCCGGTTCTCGCTGACCAGGCTCAGGTCCGCCTGGACGAACACCGCGCCGGGCAGTGCCTTGGCCGCGTCCCTGCCCACGACGGCAACCGTGTCGCCGCGTTCCAGGTACGTGCGGGCGAGCGCCCTGCCCATCCCGTCGGTCCCGCCGGTGATCACCAGGGTCTTCACGCGTGCGCTCCTTCTCGTACGGGCTCCGGCGCGCGGACCTTGCCGGGCAGGAACGGGATGAGGGCCAGGACGACCAGGTTGGAGACCACGGCCAGCCAGAAGACGCCGCGCAGCCCCGCGATCGTGCTGTCGGCGGTCTGGACGACGAGCGTCACCAGGGCGACGCCGAGCGCGGCGCCGAGCTGGTTGAGCATGTAGAGCACCGAGCTGCCCTGCGCCACCATGGGCCCGGGGAGCGTGCGGTACAGCGAGCCCATCGTCGGGGCGCTGAAGCACCCGCTGCCCAGCCCGAACGTGAACGCCGCCAGCGCCGGCCACACCTCCGCCGTGTCAGGGCCGATACGGGTGAGCGCGAGCACGCTCGCCACGGCCACCACCCCGCCGCCGGCGGCCAGACCGCGCGCGCCGAGCCGGTCCGACAGCCGCCCGGCCAGCGGCATCGCGATGGAGCCGCCGAGCCCGAGCGGCGCCATGAGCAGCCCGGCCGCCAGCACGTCGTGCCCGTGGGCCTGCTGGTAGTACAGGGGCAGCGCGAACAGCCCGGCGAACAGGCCCATGCCGCCGAGCCCCATGATCGTGACGCTGGCGGTGAAGCTCCGGCTGCGGAACAGGCGCAGGTCGATCAGCGGGCCGGGGTGGCGGGCGTGCGCTCCGTACCCGATCAGCAGCACCACCCCCAGACCCAGCGGCGCCAGCACCTGCCATACCCCGAAGGCTCCCTGCTCGGCCGTCTGCGACAGCGCGAGCACCACGGCGGCGAACCCGGGACCGAGCAGCGCCAGCCCCACCACGTCCAGCCGCGACGGGCCCGCCTCCCGGGACGGCGCCGGCTCGTCGGCGGGGATCACGCGCAGCGCCAGCACCAGCGCCACGACCCCGACGGCCACGCTGATCAGGAACATCGCCCGCCACGTCAGCGCGCCGAGTATCGCCCCGCCCGCGATCGGGCCGAGCACCGGCCCGAGCGACAGCACCACGCCCATCAGCCCCATCACCCGCCCGGCCCGCCGCGGCCCCGCGGCCCTGGCCAGCAGGATCAGGACGAGCGGATCGAGCAGCCCCGCCCCGACGCCCTGCACCACCCGGAACGCGATCAGGCTGCCCACGTTCCAGGCCAGGCCGGCGGCCAGCGAGCCCGCCAGGAACAGCACCAGCCCCGCCACCCACAGCCGTTTGCCGCCGTACCGGTCCACCGCCCAGGTCGTGAACGGGATCGTGGCCGTCACCGCCAGCAGGAACCCGGTGGACGCCCAGCCGATCGTGCTCAGCGAGGTGTCGAAGGCGGCGGCCAGGGTGCCGGTGGCGACCGCGGCCATGGTGCTGTTGAGGATGCCCAGCAGCCCGCCGAGCAGGATCACGGCGATCGTCCACCGCAGTTTTGAACTCATGGGTTCAACATAATTACCTATCGCGTCTGCATGCAACCACCACGTCCATGAAGCTGAACTCGTGAGTACAATCGAGGACATGACCACCACGCGGGGCCGCATCGACAAGCGGCAGGCGATCCTGGAGGGCGCGTTCACGGTGTTCGCCCGGGAGGGTTACGCGCAGGCCTGCGTGCAGTCGATCGCCCGCGAGGCCGGCGTCGCCAAGCCGACGGTCTACAACCACATGACCGACAAGGCGACGCTGTTCAGGCATGCCCTGGAGGCCGCCGCCCGCGGCATCCTGGAGCAGCGGATCGCCGCCCTGGAGCCGCTCGCGGCCACCGGCGACGACCTGCGCGGCACGCTGGAGGAGGTCGCCCACGCCCTGCTCCGCCTGCACACCGACGGCCGCTCGTGCGCGCTGCGCCGGCTGCTCTACTCGGAGGTCACCCACTTCCCCGACATCCTGGACATCGTCCGGGAAAGCGGCCCCGACCGGCTCAACCAGGCGCTCGCCGACCGCCTGGCCCGCCTCGCCCTGGCCGGCCGCCTGCGGGCCGCGGATCCGGACCTGGCGGCCGAGCAGTTCCTGGCCCTGCTCCTCGGCCCGCTGGAGGCCCGCACCCAGCTCGGCACCCGCCAGCTGGAGGACGCGGAGCTGCGGACGATGGCCGTCGCCGCCGTGGACGCCTTCGTCCGAGCCTGGGGCGAGCAGTGATCCAGCCCGGCTACCAGGCGCGGCGATCAGGCGCGGTAACCAACACGCATGGCGAAATCATGCCGACAAGACCCATTGTCGCTGGTAGCCAAGGGATATAGTCTGCCGCGTGTGGTAGAACGAGACGACTACGCGGCCATCCGCGATCGGATCATCGGGCTCTCCCGCCACCACGGCCTGCGCTGCGACTGGGCCGAGACGACCAGGCGGCAGCGGTTCCTGCTGCTGTGGGACGCCGAGGGCCGGGTCGCCGCCCGCGCGATCGTCCCGCTCTACCCCGGGGAGACACCGCACCTGGTGGACTCCCTCGAACGAGGGCTGGCACACCTGTTCGGCGAGGGCTGGCTGAAGGACTGACTGGAGCACCCATGACCGCAGACCGCGTCGACGTCCACGTCACCATGGCCGGCAACCTCTGGCTGGCCCAGGTGGACGGCGTGGCCGGCGGCATGTCCGCGCGCACGCTCAGGGAGCTGCACGCGGACGTGGCCGAGGGGCTCCCGTTCCTGTTCGGCGACCGGGACCGGCCGCCGTCGCCGGTCTTCCACTACACGCTGCCCGGCCTGTCCGAGCAGGACCTCGACGACTTCGCCGCCCTCCAGCGCCAGGCGGCCGCGATCGCCGAGGACTACACGCGGACGCTGAAGAAACGGGTCAAGCACATGCACGAGCTGGGGCTGTCCGACGGCGACATCGGCGAGCTGCTCGGGCTGACCAAGCAGCGCATCCAGCAGATCCGTACGAACGCCAACGACGAGGCCCGCCAGAGCGGCTGACAGGCCTCGTAAGGAGCCGGCGGTCAAGGAGGCGTCAGGAGGCGGGCTTGTCGTCCGTCCAGCCTGCCTCGATCAGCGCGTTGGAGCTCCAGACAGTGCCCGGCTCGAAGGCGGCTTGCAGCCCGCCCGGCTTCACCACCACGTACTCGCTGGCCAGGGCCCGCCCGGTCGCCTCGTCGAAGACCAGCCGGTTCTCCGAGACCCCGCCCGCCTCGTAGCGCTCCTCCACCGACACGGCCGTGCCCTGCCGCCCCTCGGCGTCGGTCACGTTCTCGGTGACCTTCACGTCGTCGAGCTCGGCCAGCATGCGGAACGCCGCCCCGCGCACCTCCGGCGTCACGGGCATGTCCATGATCAGCCCCACGCTGACCTTGAACAGCCACGCGTCCCCCGACATCTTCTCGCTGGTGGACTCGGTCCCGTGCCCCGCGTAGGAGGCCATCAGCCACTTCTTCAGCTCGCCGGGGTCGCTCGGCAGCCCGCGCAGCTCCTTCATGGTCACGTTCCTGCCGAGCCAGAACACCTTGTCGCCGTCCACCAGCGGGGTGTGGCTGGTCGTGGCCTTCCCCGCGGACGTGGACAGGGTCATCGGCCCGTACTTGCCCTTCCCTCTGCCCTTCCCCGGGACGACGACCTCGATCTCGGACGGCGACCCGGCCCGCTCCCAAGCCTGCCGATCCGCCTCGGTGGCGGGTTCGGCACCGAGCTGCCGGCTGCGGGCCCACTGGTCGCCCCCGGTGGCCTCGGGTGTCCACCCCTCGCTGCGTGACCGGTCCATGACCAGGTAGCCGCCGTTCTTGGCCGCGTACAGGTGCCTGCTCACCGTCACGCTCCGCCACCAGTCGCCGCTGCCCTCGGCCTGCCGGTCGGCCTTCTCGGCCGCGGCCAGCAGCACGTCCCGCGCCGACAGCGTCACCCGCGGCGCGCTCGTCCCGCCCGTCCCCGCGCTCGTCCCCGCGCTCGTCCCCGCGCTCGTCCCCGCGCTCGCCGCCACTTGCCCGCTGCCGGGCGTGCGCGGCGTCGTGGGCGCCGCGCCGCTCCCCGACATCACCACCGCCACCGCCGTCACCGCGGCGGCCGCCGCCCCCGCCAGCCCCAGCCCCCACGCGGGCCGTACGACGGCCCTGCGCCGCCGCTTCTCCCCCGGCCCCGACCTGGGCCGCGACATGGCACGGGCCAGCTCCACGGCCCTCGTCCGCTCATCCACCACCGGCCGGTCGCCGAGGTGCGCGGGCCTGGCGGCCCGAAGCTCGTCGATGGGGTTCATGACCACTCCTCGCTGAGGTTCCGTACGTGAGACCTGGGTCGCTCGGGGACGCGCCCTTCCGGCTCGGCTTCCATCGCCTGCTTGAGCCGCTTGCGCGCCCGGTGCAGCCGTACGCGGTACGCCGCCGACGAGCAGCCGATGACCTTGGCGGCCTCCTTGGGCGTCAGCCCGTGCCAGGCGACGAGGACGAGGATCTCCCGATCGTCCTCCTGCAACGCGGCCAGCGCGCGCAGCACCCCCATCCGCTCGGTCACCTGGTCGGCCACGTCCCCCTCGGTCCAGGCCCGCAGCTCGGCGGCCATCGCCTCCCGCCGCAGCTCCGCACGCACGTTGTCACGCAGCACGTTCCTGGCGACCCCGAGCAGCCACGGCAGCGCCGGCTCGGGCACGTCCTCCAGCCGCCGCCAGGCGATGGCGAACGTCTCGCTCACCACCTCGTCCGCCACCTGCCGGCCCGCGCGGCTGACCACGTAGGCCCACACGCGTTGCCGGCATTCGTCGTACATGCCGGTGAACCGGTGCGCATCATCCGTCACCGCCCAGCCCCTTCGTTCGGGATGCGTCGTTCTTCTGACACCAGGAAGTGGTCCGAGCCCTCCCGTTGTTACGCCTCACCCGAGATTTCTTCACCAGGGCGCCCGCACGTCGGCCGCATCCTGCACTAGCATCTGTAGCGGCAATGTCACGCCGGGTGACGGCGGCCAGGGCCCCGTTCGATCTGCCAGGGCATCCTTCCACGGGCAACGACTCTGGCGTCTGGGTCACCTGAACGGAGCAGGCCCTGGCCGCCTTACTCGCCGGCGCCCTTCAACAGGTGCGGCGCGTACGTCTTGACGGCGTCCAGGAGCTCGCGCCGAGAGGGATTCACCATCGGCCTGCCCGCCACCGTCACGGTCGGCACGGTCTCGAACCCGTTCGCCACCGAGCGCACGAACGCGGCCGCGTCAGGGTCCTTCCAGATGTTGACCTTGCGGTGGCGGAGGCGGGTGAAGAGCAGGCTGAAGCGTAGCTTCATGCAGTACGTGCACATCGGCCGCCAGTAGAGGACGACTTCTTCACTGTGGTCTTCCATCGTTCCCATCCCCTTCGTCGGGCGCCTGCGCCGCAGGGAGCGTACGCGACGAGTCCGGCTCCTCCTGTAAGGTGGTGGCCGGTCGGAACGTCCTTCTACACCGTAGGCGTCCGACATGACCGGGACGTAGCGCAGCTTGGTAGCGCACTTGACTGGGGGTCAAGGGGTCGCAGGTTCAAATCCTGTCGTCCCGACCAGATCGACGCTGGTCGAACAGGGTGTCACTCCGAGGGGTGGCGCCCCCGGCCCGGCCCGCCCCGCCGGGCGCGGCCACCGAGCCCGCGGATGCGTTGCCTTCCGGCTCCCAGCCCTCATCGGTGGGATGGGCGGTGCGCGCAGCACGCCCTCACAGCTCCGCGAACCGGCCGTCCTCGATGCGGCAGATCCCGAAGCATGGGCCGCGACGCCCTGGACGGCCGGCCGGACGGCGGCCCGTTCACCAGCCGCCCGCTCTCCGCGCACCTGGCCCCCTCATCCTCCACGGGCTACGACCTCCGGCAGAACATCGAGTTGACAGCCCGCATGGCTAACCGCTAGCTCTTAGCTAACCGTTAGGGGGATGCCGTGCAAGACGCAGTGCTGGCGATGCTCGCCAAGGAGCCGTCGCATGGGTACGTCCTGCGCGCCCGGCTGCGCCAGAGCCTGGGCCCGCTGGGCGAGTCGATGAACCCCGGCCAGATCTACGTGACCCTGTCCCGGCTGGAGAAGGCCGGGCTGGTCGTCTGCGAGCGCGCTGACGGCCTGCCCGAGCGGCCGGACCGCAAGGTCTACGCGCTGACGCCGGCCGGGCAGCAGCGCGTGACGGCGTGGCTGTCCGAGGTGGGCTGGCCCAAGCCGGACCAGGCGGAGTTCCATCTCAAGCTCGTCGCGGCGGCCGCGGCCCGGCTCGCCGACCCGGTCGAGCTCGTCGCTGCACAGCGCCGTGAGCTGCTGCGCCGCCTGCGTGAGGTGCAGCAGGCGATCCTGGCCGAGCCGGCGGGCTCGAAGGCCCTGCTCCTGCTGGAGGGGGTCGTGCTGCGGCTGCAGGCGGACCTGCGCTGGCTCGAAGCCTGCGAGCGAGCCTGGTCCAGGGCCGACGACCCGCGGGTTGACGACTCGCGGGCCGACGATCTGCGGGCCGACGACAGAGTTGAGGGTGCGTGAACGAGTCGAGTGCCGTGGTCCGGGTCCGTGGCCTGGTGAAGGAGCACGGTCAAGGGGAGAGCCGGGTCCGGGCGGTCGACGAGGTCGACCTGGAGGTCCCCGAGGGGCAGATGCTGGCGGTGATGGGGCCGAGCGGCTGCGGGAAGTCGACCCTGCTGCACCTGCTCGGCGGGCTGGAGCGGCCCACCCGCGGGGAGGTGTGGCTGGCCGGGCAGCGCATCGACGACCTGAGCGAGCGTGCTCTGGCGCGCATGCGGCGCCGGTCCGTGGGGTTCGTCTTCCAGGCGTTCCACCTGGTGGAGGAGCTGTCGGCGACGGAGAACGTGGAGCTGCCCGCGCTGCTGGCCGGCCGTTCGCTGCGGGAGGCCAGGCGGCGCGCGGGCGTCCTGCTGGAACGGGTCGGGCTCGCCGGCCGCGCCCGGCACCTGCCTTCCGAACTGTCCGGCGGGCAGCGCCAGCGGGTCGCCATCGCCCGCGCGCTGGCCAACCAGCCGCTGGTGGTCCTGGCCGACGAGCCGACCGGCAACCTCGACAGCGCGGCGACCCTCGACGTGCTGAGGATCTTCGAGGAGCTGCGTTCCGCAGGGCAGACCCTGGTCATCGTCACGCACGACGAGCGGGTCGCGGCCACGTCGGATCGGCTGGTCTCGATGCGTGACGGGATGTTCGTCGACGACACGAGCCTGGCCGGATCCCACCCGCGCGGGCTCGGCGGGCTCGGCGGGCTCGGCGGGCTCGGCGGGCTGATCGGGCTGGAGGGCTGAACGGCATGGGCTCCCTCGTGCTCGTCGTGCGCCTGGTGCTCGCCGACCTACGCCGGCACCGGGCACAGGCCATGATGCTCCTGCTGGCGGTGACCATCGCCACGGCCACCCTGGCCCTGGGCCTGTCCCTGAGCGGGGCAAGCCGGACGCTGTACGAGCAGACCCGCGCGGCCACCGCCGGTCCGGACGTGGTGGCGCTGTCCGGCGACACGGGCCCCGCCGTGACCTCGGCCCTGTCCGAGCTGGCGGACGCTCCCGACGTGGCCGGCCACCACGGCCCCTACCACATCGTCTACGCCGACCTCACCACGCGCGGCTCCGTGACGTCCCCCGTGGTGGTGCACGGCTTCGCCGAGAAGCCCGGCGCGCTCAACCGGCCGCTGGTGACCTCGGGCCAGTGGGTACGCTCCGGCGGCGCCGTCCTCGAACGCGGCTTCGCCACCGCGCTGGGCGTCGGCGTCGGCGACCAGATCACCATCGCCGGCCGGCCGTACCCCGTCGTCGGGATCGCCGTCACCGCGGCCACCTCCATCTACCCCTGGGCGGCCCAGATCGGCCCGGGCGGCGGCCCCAGCGACTACACCGGCCTGGCCTGGATGACCCGGCAGGACGCCCGCACGCTGGCGTCGTCCCAGGATCTCCCCGTGACGACGGCCGTGGACCTCAAGCTGCGCGACCCGGCCGCCACCGAGGCCTTCCGCGAGGCCCACCGCGACTTCGGCGTCAGGATCAACTTCCATTCCTGGCAGCTCAACGCCGAGCAGGACACCGTCATCCTCAGGGGCACCCAGCCCATCCTGGTGCTCGGCAGCTGGCTGCTCAGCTTCCTGGCCGTCACCGGGGTGGCGGCACTGGCCACCGGCCGCGCCGTCCAGCAGACCCGGCGGGCCGGGCTGCTCAAGGCCGTCGGCGCCACCCCCGGCCTGATCGGCGCCGTCCTGCTCACGGAGTACCTGGCCGTGGCGCTGCTGGCCGACGCGCTGGGGCTGGTGATCGCGCGCCTGACCGTACCCGTCGTCGCCAGCCCCACCGCCAGCAGGATCGGCGACATCGGCGGGCCGTCCGGCCCCGTCATCGCCGCGACGACGCTCCTGGCCGTGGCGGTTGCGGTGCTGTCGGCGCTGCGCCCCACGCTGCGAGCCCTGCGCACCGCGACCGTCACCGCGCTGGCCGACACCGCCCACCGGCCCCGGCGCCGCCCCTGGCTCGCCGCGCTGTCCGCGCTGCTGCCCACGCCGTTCCTGCTCGGGCTGCGGCTGACCGCCCGCCGTCCGGGCCGGGCCGCGTTGCAGGCGTGCTCGACCGCCACCACGCTGATCGCGCTCACCGGCCTGCTGTCCCTCTCCGCGCAGCCGTCCAGGGGCTACGGCCTGAACGGCTCCTCCGCCCTGCCGAACCTGCGGGACGAGAACGCCGGCCACCTGCTGATCGCGGTCTCCGCCCTGCTGATCGCGCTGGCCGTGGTGAACACCATCACGTTCACCTGGACCACGGCCATGCAAGCCCGGACGAGCATGGCCATCGCGCGTGCGCTCGGCGCCACCCCCGGGCAGGTCTCCGCGGGGTTGTCCATCGCCCAGCTCCTGCCCTGCCTGCCCGGCGCCGTCATCGGCGTCCCCCTGGGCATCGGCGTGTTCTCCGCCTTCAGCGCCAGGAACGCGGTCCTCGCACCGTTCTCCACGATGTTCATCGCCGCACTCGCGACCCTCCTGGTGACGGTGGCGCTCTCCGCCCTCCCCGCCCGCCTGGCGGCCCGCCGGTCCGTGGCACAGACCCTCAGCGCCGAGACCGCCTGAGCCCGGGCGCGCTCGCCGGCTCAGAGGGCGTGGCCGTGCAGGACCTTGATGACCTGGCCCCGGGGCTGGCGCTGAGAGGTACGGGTCTCACACCCGTAGGACGGTGACCTGGCGGCCGGATGGCGTGGTCGCCTGCTCGAAGGCGCCGCGTTCCTTCCAAGACGGGGCCTCGGGGCGCCGGTCGAAGATCACCAGAACGCCGGTGGGCAGAGTGAGCCGGTCCAGGTAGCGGTCGAGCTGGGCCATGCCTTCGGATGTCGGGTCGTCTGCGTTGGCTCGCCAGACCTTCAACTCCATGGCCTCGCGTTGCATCAGCCGCTTGCCGTCCGGGCCGGTGTAGGGCCAGCGGACCAGGACGTCCAGGCGTTTGGTGCCGGCGGCGTACTCGCGGTCGAGCTGGCCGCCGCCGTTGACCAGGCGGTGCAGGAAGGCCATGAGGATGATCTGGCAGGCGGCCTCGTGGTAGCCCTCCTGCTGGATGAGCACCTCGCCGTGCTCGCGCCAGAACACGACGAACTCCTGCAGCAGGCGCGACAGGTCGAAGCGGCCGTCCGGCAGCACGAAGCTGCGCGGATGGGCCGTCACGAGCCGCTCCGTGCGAGCGCCGAGGACCCGGAGCAGGACCTCTCGATAGATCGGATTGGCGATCTCCAGCCTCCTGGTGTCCGGGATGAGGCCCAGATCGTGGACGTAGGAGACGTCGTCGTCGATGGTGGCGTCCATGCTCGGTGCCGTGCCGGCCACGATGGGTTCGATCACCCGTTTGACCCGGGGCTCGTGCAGCCGGGCCGTCAGGGAGTCCAGGTGGGTGGCGCGTGCCCGGATCAGCCGCTCCTTGGCCTCCTCCACTTGCCCGGCGGTGATGGCGCCGGTCACTCCCATCTCGATGATGAGCTCGTTGGCGAGGGCGTTGACCAGCCATGGTTGTCCCTGGGACAGCTCGAAGACGCGGTCCACGGCGTCCTTGGCGAACTCCTGGCCGGTCGCCTGGGTGTGCTGGTCGTAGAGTTCGGCGATCTCGTCGGTGGTGAAGTCGCCCAGGCGCAGCGACTTGGCGATGATGTTGAACGGGCTGGCCGGGTTCGACCGGCCGGATTCGCCGCCCGAGGCGACCTTGTAGTCACGCAGGTCACGCAACCCGCACAGCGCCACGGATGCGGGGAACGGCTGGCCCCCTGGCCGCGCGTTGTGGCCGTGGCGGAGCTGGCTGAGGATGCTGACCAGGCTGTTGCCCTGCAGGGCGTCGATCTCGTCCATGAACAGCACCACCCGGCGCGGGCAGCGGCGGCACCACTCGGTCAGCGCCGAACCGAACCGGGCACCCGCCGGGGCCTCCGGCCGGGGATCCGGCGGCAGCAGTTCTGCCGGCCATCCCGCGCGTTCCGCGGCCTCACGGAGGGATTCCAGCAGAATCTCCTCCGCGGCCACGTAGTCATCACCGACCGACTTGGCGCGCTCGCAGGAGAACATCAGGGCGGCGATGTCGCCCTCGGCGGTCAGCTCGGAGGCCAGGGCGTCCAGTGTGGTTGTCTTGCCGGTCTGCCGGGGCGCGTGCAGCACGAAGTAGCGATCCATCTCGATGAGCACCCGCGCCCCGGGAAGCCGTGGGGCGGGAGGCAACATGTAGTGGCGTCGCGGATCGCACGGACCGGCGGTATTGAACGACCTCGCTGGGGGTTGTCGCACAATCACATTCTGTCACACTGTGAGCCGTGGCCCAGGACATGGATGGGCGAGGGCTGATCCGCTCCTCCGCATGGGTGGTCACCGAACGCGCCCATCGAGCAGGGCCGCCCAGAGGGTCCAGGCGTCTCGTGTACCTGATGTCCGCTGTCGAGGCTGCACCCGTACGACGGAGGAGACCTCTCCACACAGCTCGTGGACGGGCAACCCGACTCTGGGATCCGCCACGGCCGAGGTGGGCGTCGACGGCCCACCGCCTCCACGGGCAACGGGTGGGAGACGAGACGCCGGAGGCGCCTCGAAAGAACAGCCTGAGCCCGCCCGCGCGAAGCGCTTTCAAGGGCGAAGCCCTTTGTGCGGGGCGGGCATCAGACGGTGAACCACTTACCCGGGCAACGGGGGGTGAGCCCCGGCCCACCTGCTACTTGGCGTTGGCCTTCAAGTAGTCGCTGTTCATCTGGGCGATCGTGTCCAGCGGGATGCCCTTCGGGCACACCGCCGTGCACTCGCCCGTGTTCGTGCAGCCGCCGAACCCCTCGGCGTCCATCTGGTCCACCATGGCCTTGGCGCGCGACAGCCGCTCCGGCTGGCCCTGCGGGAGCAGGCTGAGGTGGGTGATCTTGGCGGCGGTGAAGAGGGAGGCGGAGCCGTTCGGGCAGGCCGCGACGCAGGCGCCGCAGCCGATGCAGGTCGCCGCGTCGAAGGCGGAGTCCGCGTCCTCCTTGCGCACCGGGACGCTGTGGGCGTCCGGGGCGGAGCCGGCCGGGACGGAGACGAAGCCGCCCGCCTGGATGATGCGGTCGAACGCGCTGCGGTCCACCACCAGGTCCTTGACGACCGGGAAGGGGGCCGCGCGCCACGGCTCGATGGTGATCTCCGCGCCGTCCTCGAAGTGGCGCATGTGGAGCTGGCAGGTCGTCGTGGCGCGCTGCTCGCCGTGGGCGACGCCGTTGATGACCATGCCGCACATGCCGCAGATGCCCTCGCGGCAGTCGTGGTCGAAGGCGATCGGGTCGTCGCCCTCCAGGATGAGGCGCTCGTTGAGGACGTCCAGCATCTCCAGGAAGGACATGTCCGGGGAGACGTCCTCCACCTTGTACGTCACCATGCGGCCGGCGTCGTCCCGGCCGCTCTGACGCCAGACCTTCAGGGTCAGGTTCACTTGTAGCTCCGCTGGGTCATCTTGACGTACTCGTACTCGAGCGCTTCCTTGTGCAGCACCGGCCCCTCCGGGGAGTGCTCCCAGGCCGAGACGTGCGCGAAGTTCTCGTCGTCGCGCAGCGCCTCGCCGTCGGCGTCCTGGGACTCGGCGCGGAAGTGGCCGCCGCAGGACTCCGTACGGACCAGCGCGTCCAGGCACATGAGCTCGGCCAGGTCGAAGAAGTCGGCCACCCGGCCGGCCTTCTCCAGCACCTGGTTCAGCTCCTCGGCGATGCCGGACACCTTGACGTTCTGCCAGAACTCCTCGCGCAGCTCGGGGATGCGCTCCAGTGCCTTGCGCAGCGACTCCTCGGTGCGCTCCATGCCGCAGTAGTCCCACATGAGCTTGCCGAGCTCGCGGTGGAAGGAGTCGGGCGTACGGGTGCCGTTGACCGCGAGCAGCCGGTCGATCTTGTTGCGGACCTTGATCTCGGCCTCGGCCACGGCCTCCTCGTCCACGTCCCCGTACGGGCCGTTGGCGAGGTAGTCGCCGATGGTGGTGGGAAGCACGAAATACCCGTCGGCCAGGCCCTGCATCAGCGCGGACGCGCCGAGGCGGTTGGCGCCGTGGTCGGAGAAGTTGGCCTCGCCGATGACGAACAGGCCGGGGATCGTGGACTGCAGGTCGTAGTCCACCCACAGCCCGCCCATCGTGTAGTGGACGGCGGGGTAGATGCGCATCGGCACGTCGTACGGGTTCTCGCCGGTGATGCGCTCGTACATCTCGAAGAGGTTGCCGTACTTCTTCTCGACCGCGTCGCGGCCGAGGCGGTTGATCGCGTCCCGGAAGTCCAGGTACACGCCCAGGCCGCCGGGGCCGACGCCGCGGCCCTCGTCGCAGACGTTCTTGGCGGCGCGGGAGGCGATGTCGCGCGGCACCAGGTTGCCGAAGCTCGGGTAGATGCGCTCCAGGTAGTAGTCGCGCTCGTCCTCGGGGATGTCGCCGGGGGCGCGCTCGTCGTTCTTGCGCAGCGGCACCCAGACGCGGCCGTCGTTGCGCAGCGACTCCGACATGAGCGTCAGCTTGGACTGGTACTCGCCCGACACCGGGATGCAGGTCGGGTGGATCTGCGTGTAGCAGGGGTTGGCGAAGTACGCGCCGCGCTCGTGCGCCCGCCAGATGGCGGTGGTGTTGCAGCCCTTGGCGTTCGTGGACAGGAAGAACACGTTCCCGTAGCCGCCGGTGGCGAGCACCACGGCGTCGGCCAGGTGGCGCTCGATCTCGCCGGTGACCATGTCGCGCACGATGACGCCGCGCGCCCGCCCGTCGGAGACGATCAGGTCGAGCATCTCGTGCCGGGTGTGCATCTCCACGGTCCCGGCCGCGACCTGCCGCTCCAGCGCCTGGTACGCGCCGAGCAGGAGCTGCTGCCCCGTCTGGCCGCGGGCGTAGAAGGTGCGGGAGACCTGGGCGCCGCCGAACGAGCGGGTGTCGAGCAGGCCGCCGTACTCGCGGGCGAACGGCACGCCCTGGGCCACGGCCTGGTCGATGATGTTCACGGAGACCTGGGCGAGGCGGTAGACGTTCGACTCGCGGGCGCGGAAGTCGCCGCCCTTCACGGTGTCGTAGAACAGGCGGTAGATGGAGTCGCCGTCGCCGCGGTAGTTCTTGGCGGCGTTGATGCCGCCCTGGGCGGCGATGGAGTGGGCGCGGCGCGGGGAGTCCTGGTAGCAGAAGGACTTGACGTTGTAGCCCAGCTCGCCCAGGGTCGCCGCGGCGGAGCCGCCCGCCAGGCCGGTGCCGACGACGATCACGTTGAGCTTGCGCTTGTTGGCCGGGTTGACCAGCTTGGCGCTGAACTTGCGCTTCTCCCACCGCTCCTCGATGGGACCGGCGGGCGCCTTGGTGTCCCTGATCTCGGGGCCTTCGGTGTACTTCACTTGACAACTCCGAACGTGATCGCGAGGGGCGGGACCAGGAAGCCGATCACCAGGACGATGGAGAGCAGGCCGGCGGTGGCGCGCAGCGCCTTGTTGCGGTCCTTGTTGGCCCAGCCGAGCGTCTGGAAGGCGCTCCAGATGCCGTGGCGCAGGTGCATGCCGACCATGACGACGGCCACGAAGTAGATCAGCGTGACCCACCACCGGGACGGGTCGAAGCCGGAGATCATCCGGTCGGCGGGGGCGGAGTCGAAGCCCTTGGGGTTGACGACGCCGAAGGTCAGGTCGAGCAGGTGCCAGATCACGAAGAGCACGATGGTCACGCCGCCCCATCGCATGATGTGCGTGGCGTAGCCGTTCGCCTGCGACTTCTTGGCCACGTACTTGACGGGCCTGGCCTTGCCCGCGCGGCGGGACAGCGAGATCGCGGCCCACATGTGCAGCACGACCGCGACCACGAGGCCGATCTCCAGGATCGTCAGGACCGTGCGGTACGGCGCGAACGGCTCCAGCAGCGTGCGCAGCCAGTGGGCGTAGTCGTTGAAGGACTCGCGGCCGAAGAAGATCTTCAGGTTGCCCAGCATGTGGAGCACGAGGAAGCTCACCATCACGGCGCCCGTGACGGCCATGACGACTTTCTTGCCGTTGGACGAGCTCAGGAACCCGCCCGGCTTCTTCGGCGTTGGAGTCTTCTTGGAAGCAGGGGTGTTAACAGGCGCGGTGGCGGAGCCGCGCTCTATCGTGGCAGTCACGGTTGAACGCTAGATATCCAGCGATGATCCGTCCAAGTCATGATGGGCTTGGTTTCGATAGCCCGAGGCTATGATGTGGGTAGGCGCGGCTTTTACAGGCCGCTTACGCCGCGCCGGTGCGAGGAAAATCACATGCAGTTCCAGCAGCTCGCGTACTTCGTGGCGGTGGCCGAGACCCGGCACTTCACCCAGGCGGCCGAGCGCATGCGGGTCGCCCAGCCGTCGCTCAGCAAGCAGATCAAGGCGCTGGAGGACGATCTCGGCGCGCGGCTGTTCTCGCGGGCGCGCGGCAACGTCACGCTGACGGCCGCGGGCGAGGCGCTGCTGCCGCTGGCCCGCCGCATCCTGGCCGACGCCGACACCGCCCGGCAGGAGGTGGCCCAGCTCGCCGGGCTGCGCCGGGGCCGGGTGCGGCTGGGCGCCACGCCGTCGCTCTGCGCGGGGCTGCTGGCCGACGCGCTGGCCCGCTTCCACCGCGCCTACCCGGGCATCGAGCTGCTGGTGGAGGAGGGCGGCTCGCGCGACCTGGTCCGGGCGCTGGCCAGGGGGCAGCTCGACCTGTCGCTGATCATCATGCCGCTGCAGAGCGACGACCCCGCGCTGGTGACCGAGGAGATCCTGCGCGAGAACCTCGTGGTCGTCTCGCCCTCCCACGAGCAGATCAAGGGCCCCTACCTGCACATCGAGGACCTGCGCGGCCGGCCGATGGTGATGTTCAGGCGCGGCTACGACCTGCGGGAGGCCACGCTGGCGGCGTGCCGGCAGGCGGGGTTCGAGCCCAGGTTCGCGGTGCAGGGCGGGGAGATGGACGCGGTGCTGCGGTTCGTGGAGGCCGGGCTGGGGGTGGCCGTGGTGCCGTCGATGGTGCTCGACGGGCGGCCGGGGCTGCTGGGCACGCCGCTGGCGCCGCCGGGGCTGAGCCGGACGATCGCGCTGGCCCACCGCAAGGACGTCGAGCCGACCAGGGCCGCGCAGGCGTTCAAGGAGACCCTGCTGGCGTTCGTGGTCGAGGCCGGTCATGAGGGCACGCTTCCACAAGGGGTGGCGCTCATCGCAGAATGAGCAACAAGAGGCCCCACTCCCAGAAGAAGGCGTTTTGACGGCAAATCTCTCGGAAACGCTGACGCTGCTCCTCATCGAGGACGACGACGGAGACGCCTTCCTCGTCGAGGAGCTGCTCAAGCAGGCCGTGGCGCCGCCCAGGATCTTCCGGGCGCGGAGCCTGCGGGAGGCCAAGGCGAAGCTGACCCCCCAGATCCAGTGCGTGCTCGTGGATTTGTCGCTCCCCGACGCCAGCCGCCTGGAGGCGCTGGACGAGGTCCTGGCGGTGGCATCGCCGCACACGGCCGTGCTCGTGCTCACCGGCCTGCGGGACGTGCACGTCGGCGTCTCGGCCGTGCAGTCGGGCGCGCAGGACTACCTGGTCAAGGGCGACGTGGACGCGCGGCTGCTGGCCCGCTCCATCAGGTACGCGATGGAGCGCAAGCGCGCCGACCTGGCCCAGCTCAAGCTCGTCCAGGCGGAGCTGACGGCCAAGGAGAACGCCCGGCTGGAGGGCGCCCTGCTGCCGGACCCGCTGCTGCGTACCGCGGCGATCGAGCACGTGACCCGCTACCTGCCGGGCAGCGGCGGCACGCTGGCCGGCGACTTCTTCGACACCGTGCAGACACCCGACGGCTCCGTGCACGTCGTGGTCGGCGACGTGTGCGGGCACGGCCCGGACGAGGCCGCGCTGGGGGTGGCGCTGCGCATCGCCTGGCGCACGCTGGTGCTGGCCGGGCAGACGGGCGACACGCTGCTGCGTACGCTCGACACGCTGCTGCGCGCCGAGCGCAAGGCTCCGGAGATCTTCACCACCCTGTGCATGGCCACGATCGGCCCCGACCTGTGCTCGGCCAGCATGCGCGTCGTCGGCCACCCGCCGCCCGTGCTGGTGCGCGACGGCGCCGTCGAGGTGGTGCAGGGCACGCCGTCGGGCCCGCCGCTGGGGATCTTCCCCGACGCGACGTGGTCGGTGCTGGACGTGCCGCTCGGCGGGGAGTGGTCGATGATGCTCTACACCGACGGCCTGATCGAGGCCGCGGTGGGCGAGCCCAGCCACCTGCTGGGCGTGGACGGCCTGGTCGAGCTCGTACGCGAGCACGGCGCCATCGACCTCGACCGCCTCATCACCCATGTGGGCACGCTGAGCGACGACCTTGCGGTGGTCATGCTGCGGAGGAGACAAGAATGAGCATTCACCCGCTGCCGCCGCCCAAGGCCCCGACGGGGCTCGGCAGGCTGCCGGTGGCCCGCTGGTTCGTGCTGATCGGGGCGCTGGCGGGCGTCACGTTCGCCGCCGGGGTCGTGATCGTCATGTCGATGAGCACCCAGGCCGAGGCGCTGCACCCGCCCCCCGAGCTGGCCGCCCAGCTCGACCGGCTCAACATGGCCCTCATCGTGGTGTTCGGCCTGCTGCTGGGGCTGGGCGTCGGGCTGGCGGCCATGGTGCGGTACGCGGTGCTCAAGCCCATCGGCCAGCTCACCGCGCAGGTCCGTACGGTCGCCGGCGGCGACTTCGACCACGACCTGCACGTCGACCGGCCGGCGGAGCTGGCCGAGCTGTCCAGCCACATCGACTCCATGCGCGCCCGCATCGTCTCGGCCTGGCGGGTGGCCAGCGACCAGGCCGAGGAGCTGCGCAGGTCGAACGGGGAGCTGGAGCAGTTCGCGTACGTGGCCAGTCACGACCTTCAGGAGCCGCTGCGCAAGGTGGCCAGCTTCACCCAGATGCTGGAGCAGCGTTACGGCCCGCAGCTCGACGAGCGGGCCAGGCAGTACATCCACTACGCGGTGGACGGCGCCAAGCGCATGCAGCTGCTGATCAACGACCTGCTCGACTTCTCCAGGGTCGGCCGGGTCACCGGCGAGAAGAAGGAGATCGACTCCGGCGCGGCGCTGGACCGGGCGCTGGACAACCTCTCGGCCACCCTGGACGACGCCGGCGCCACCGTCACCCGCGACGAGCTGCCCCGCCTCAACGGCAACGAGCTGCAGCTCACCCAGCTCTTCCAGAACCTCATCGAGAACGCCGTCAAGTTCCGCTCCGAGGAGCCGCCGCGCGTGCACATCGGGGCCAGGCGGGACGGCGAGATGTGGGAGTTCAGCTGCTCCGACAACGGGATCGGGGTCGAGGCGAAGTACGCCGACCGCATCTTCCTCATCTTCCAGCGCCTCCACCCGCGCGACGTGTATCCAGGGACTGGCATCGGGCTGGCCCTGTGCCGGAAGATCGTCGAGTATCACGGCGGGCAGTTGTGGCTGGACGGGAACTCCGACGGGCACGGCGCCACGTTCCGCTGGACGATGCCCGCTGGAGGCGAACGATGAACGAATGGCGCCCGATCGAGGTGCTCCTGGTCGAGGACGACCAGGGGGACATCCTGCTCACCAAGGAGGCCTTCGACCTCAACAAGCTGCGCAACCGGCTCCACGTGGTCAACGACGGCGAGCAGGCGATGGCGTTCCTGCGCCAGGACGACGGCTTCGCCAAGGCGCCGCGGCCCGACCTGATCCTGCTCGACCTCAACCTGCCGAGGATGAGCGGGATGGAGGTGCTGCGGGAGGTGAAGGCGGACGTCCTGCTCCGTACGATCCCGGTGGTGATCCTGACGACGTCGGAGGCCGAGGAGGACATCCTGCACAGCTACCGGCTGCACGCCAACGCATATGTCTCGAAGCCGGTGGATTTTGAGCAATTTATCCGGGTTGTCCGGCAAATCGATGATTTTTTCGTCACTGTGGTGAAGTTGCCGGTGCAGGGGTAGCGGTCTGACGCGCGTACGTGACAGGAATCACAGTCAGTCATCGAAAAAGTGAGTGACCCCGCTCACAAATTTCGATCCTGTCGTCGTAACGTATCCCCCACCAATGCGCGCCCGAGCGGGAGACCGCCGTGTGAGCGCGCCCAGCGAAACGAACCACGGACCCCCTGCGCAGATGGGTCCGCGGGAGGTGGAGAGGTCCGCGATGACCCAGACGACGCCCGACGCTCCGGTCCGACGGCAGCGTGCGCAAGTCAAGGTGCGCACCTTGCGCACAGACAGATGGTGGCTGGTCCCGCTCCTGACATTCCTGGGGCTCAGCTCATTCCTGGTCTACGGTGTATGGGCGATCATCGATACGAGCTACTTCGTCGATCCGTACATCGCCCCCTTCTCATCACCCTGCCTGGCCACGTCGTGCCCGGAAGGGGCGCGGCTGTTCGGGTGGGCGCCGTTCGGCGACTGGTACGCCCTTCCGCCCGGGCTGCTGATCCTCGGCCTGCCCGGCGGCTTCCGGCTGACCTGCTACTACTACCGCAAGTCCTACTACCGCTCGTTCTGGTTGTCCCCGCCGGCGTGCGCGGTGCAGGAGCCGCACGGCAAGTACACCGGTGAGCGGCGCTTCCCGCTCATCCTCCAGAACGTCCACCGGTACTTCTTCTACGCGGCCATCGTGATCGGCCTCGTCCTGGCCTACGACGCCGTCCTGGCGCTCGTGCACAAGCCGCTGGGGCTGGGCACCTGGATCCTGGTCCTCAACGCCGTCCTGATCAACGCCTACACGCTGTCGTGCCACTCCTGCCGGCACATCACGGCGGGCAGGCTCAACCACTTCTCCCGCCACCCGCTGCGGTACCGGGCCTGGACGTTCGTCTCCAAGCTCAACGCCAAGCACCAACCCCTCGCGTGGGCCTCGATGTTCTCCGTCATGGGCGCCGACCTGTACGTCCGCCTGGTGGCCAAGGGCATCATCGCCTTCCCGTACGCGTAAGGACAGCTTCAGTGGAAAACACCTACAACACAGAGCGCCACGAGTACGACGTCGTCGTCATCGGCGCGGGCGGCGCCGGGCTGCGAGCCGCCATCGAGGCCCGCCAGCAGGGCAAGCGGACGGCGATCGTCTGCAAGTCGCTGTTCGGCAAGGCGCACACGGTCATGGCCGAGGGCGGTGCCGCCGCCGCGATGGGCAACGTCAACCCCGACGACAACTGGATGGTGCACTTCCGTGACACCATGCGGGGCGGCAAGTTCCTCAACAACTGGCGGATGGCCGAGCTGCACGCCAAGGAGGCCCCCGACCGGGTGTGGGAGCTGGAGGCCTGGGGCGCGCTGTTCGACCGCACCAAGGACGGCAAGATCAGCCAGCGGAACTTCGGCGGGCACGAGTACCCACGGCTCGCACACGTGGGCGACCGTACCGGGCTGGAGCTCATCCGCACCCTGCAGCAGCGCGTCGTCGCGCTCCAGCAGGAGGACTACGAGACGCACGGCGACTACGAGGCCTACATCAAGGTCTTCGCCGAGTGCACGGTCACCCGGCTGCTCAAGGACGGCGACGCGATCTCCGGCGCGTTCGGCTACTGGCGCGAGACCGGCAACTTCGTGCTCTTCGACGCCCCCGCCGTGGTGCTGGCCACCGGCGGCATCGGCAAGTCGTACGTGGTGACCTCCAACTCCTGGGAGTACACCGGCGACGGCCACGCCCTGGCCCTGCTCGCCGGCGCGAACCTGATCAACATGGAGTTCATCCAGTTCCACCCCACCGGGATGGTCTGGCCGCCCTCCGTGCGCGGCATCCTCGTCACCGAGTCCGTCCGCGGTGACGGCGGCGTGCTGCGCAACTCCGAGGGCAAGCGCTTCATGTTCGACTACATCCCCGAGGTGTTCAAGGACAAGTACGCCACCACCGAGGAGGAGGGCGACCGCTGGTACACCGACCAGGCCAACAACCGGCGCCCGCCGGAGCTGCTGCCGCGTGACGAGGTGGCCCGCGCGATCAACGCCGAGGTGAAGGCCGGGCGCGGCTCGCCCCAGGGCGGCGTGTTCCTCGACGTCTCCACCCGGCTGCCCGCCGAGGAGATCAAGAAGCGGCTGCCGTCGATGCACCACCAGTTCAAGGAGCTGGCCGACGTCGACATCACCGCCGAGCCCATGCAGGTGGGCCCGACCTGCCACTACATCATGGGCGGCGTCGAGGTGGACGCCGACAGCGGCGCGGCGGCCGTGCCCGGGCTGTTCGCGGCGGGCGAGGTCTCCGGCGGCATGCACGGCTCCAACCGGCTGGGCGGCAACTCGCTGTCGGACCTGCTGGTGTTCGGGCGCCGGGCGGGCGCGGGCGCGGCCTCGTACGTGGACTCGCTCAAGGCCCGGCCCAAGGTGCTCCCCGAGCAGGTGGAGAGCGCCAGGGAGGAGGCGCTGGCGCCGCTGGGCCGCAGCGGCGAGAACCCGTACGAGGTGCACCACGAGCTCCAGCGCACCATGAACGACCTGGTCGGCATCATCCGCAAGGCCGAGGAGATCACCGAGGCCCTCGGCGTCGTGGAGAAGCTCAAGGAGCGCGTGCGCATGGTCGGCGCGGCCGGCTCGCGCATCTACAACCCCGGCTGGCACCTGGCGATCGACCTGCGCAACATGGTGCTGGTGTCGGAGTGCGTGGCCCGCGCCGCGCTCATGCGCGAGGAGAGCCGCGGCGGGCACACCCGCGACGACTTCCCCGGCATGAACCCCGACTGGCGCCGCAAGCTGCTCGTCTGCTCCACGCAGGACGGCAACGCCGTGAAGGTCGAGGAGAAGGTGCAGCCCTCGATGCGTGAGGACCTGATCAGCCTGTTCGACCGGGACGAGCTGAAGAAGTACCTCACCGACGAAGAGATGGCCGAGTTCGACGGGATAGCGAAGTCATGAGCTACAAGGCAAAGTTCAAGGTCTGGCGCGGTGAGGGTGGCGAGGGCAGGCTCGAGGACTTCACGGTGGAGGTGAACGAGGGCGAGGTCGTCCTCGACATCATCCACCGCCTCCAGGCCACGCAGGCCCCCGACCTCGCCGTGCGGTGGAACTGCAAGGCCGGCAAGTGCGGCTCGTGCAGCATGGAGATCAACGGCAAGCCCCGGCTCGGCTGCATGACCCGGATGTCCACCTTCGAGGAGGACGAGACCATCACGGTCACGCCGATGCGGACGTTCCCCGTCATCAAGGACCTCGTCACCGACGTCTCGTACAACTACCAGAAGGCCCGGGAGGTGCCCTCCTTCACGCCGCCGGAGGGGGTGCAGCCGGGCGAGTACCGGATGAAGCAGGTCGACGTCGAGCGCTCGCAGGAGTTCCGCAAGTGCATCGAGTGCTTCATGTGCAACAACGTCTGCCACGTGATCCGCGACCACGAGGAGAACAAGGCCAACTTCTCCGGTCCCCGCTTCCTCATGCGGATCGCCGAGCTGGACATGCACCCGTACGACGTGGCGGACCGGCAGGAGGCGGCCCAGGAGGAGCACGGGCTCGGCTACTGCAACATCACCAAGTGCTGCACCGAGGTCTGCCCCGAGCACATCAAGATCACTGACAACGCGCTGATCCCGATGAAGGAGCGCGTGGTGGATCGCAAGTACGACCCGCTGGTGTGGCTGGGCAACAAGATCTTCAGGCGCAAGTAACAGCAGCCGCACGCGGAAAGCGGGGGCCGGTTCTCCGGCCCCCGCTTTCCGCGTGTCGCTACTTCTTCTTCCTGCCGAACCGCTTGCGCGTGGCGTCCGGCAGTTCCTTGGTCGGCTCCTGCCGCTGCTCGGACCCGGCCTCCGCCGGAGGCTGCGGCAACGGCTGCACGGCCGTCACGTCCTCGTCGGGGGGCAGGTAGGGCGGTGGCTCGTAGTCGCGTGCGGGTTGGAACAGCGAGCCCGGCTGCTCCTGCTCCCACGGCACCGAGTCGCCCGCCTCGGCGGCCGACGCTGGGCCGAGCGGCTGCTCGACGCCGCCTTCGTACGGGTCGGCGCCGCCCGGCGGGATGTCCGCCGGCACGGGCGCGGGCGGGACCAGCGGCTCGAACATGTCGCGCTCGCGGGACCTGGGCGGCTCGCTGTAGGAGTCGAACTCGTCGGGGTGCAGCACCACGGGCTCGGGCTCCGTGGCAGGCGGCTCCTGCATGTAGCCCTGCGGCGGGTACGGGTGGTTCGGGTCCTGGTAGCCGTACTGGGGCGGGCCGCTCGGATAGGTCTGCACCGGCACGAAGCTGATGATCGGCGCGTACGCCGTGCCGCCCGGATAGGCCGGAGCAGGGGCGGGGAAGCCGCCCGTGGCGGCGGCGTAGCCGGGCCCCGCCGGGTAACCACCGGTCGGGTGCATCTCCGGCCCCATGGCCGGGCTGGGCATCGGCGAGGTCATCGGCGGGGGCCCCGCCTTCCGGACGGCCGCCGCGTGGGCCATCCTGCGCAGCCTGCCCTCGAAGATCAGGACCGCGAACAGCGCGAGCAGGACCAGCACCAGCGCCGGGATGCTCAGCTTGCGCGTCAGGTCGGTCTGGTCGAACTCCGGCGCGGCCCTGCGCAGTTCCAGCGGAACCTCCTCGGTGGAGGCGGCCTGCGTCTGGCTCGGCAGCGTGTTGGAGGGCGTGTCGGTCGGCGCGATGGCCGGCATCTCCACCGACTGCTCGGGCGTGGGCGTGGTCGGGATGACCGGCGGCACCTCGGCGCTCTGGGTGGGCAGGGGCTGCGGGTTCTGCGCCGGCGTGGTCGGCGTCTGCGTCGGCATGGGGGCGGGCGCGGACGTGGTCTTGGTCGGGGTGGGCGACTTGGACGTCTTGGTGGGGGTCGCGGTGACGGTCTTGGTGACCGTCGTCTCCGGCGCCTCCTCCGGCCCCGTCGGGCTCGGCGAACCTAACGTGGTGGTGACCGTGATGGTGGTCTCGGGCGTGATGTCGCCGCACAGCGTCACGTCGGGATCGCAGGGCTCCACGATCGGGTCGAACGCCACCGAGGCGCTCGCGCTCTGCACGATGAACGGCGTCGCACCGGCGCCCGTCAGTCCGAGCGCCAGGACGATTGCGGACACGGCTGTCGCTCGTGTGCGTGCCACCGGTGCCCTCCGCGTGGTCCCGGAACCATGGTCAAGGGAATACTAGCCGGGTAAAAGTAACAGTAAAGACGGAATTACAACACCTTTCTCCGTTTACGGCCTCGTTGTACCGTGACAACGGCCCACAGGCCCGCCATCAGTAGTCCGATACCCCCGACAACCATGGGCAACGCCTTCGGGCCGTCAATTGGACTGACCCATCGGACAGGCTCGACAGGCTTCGCGGACATGGCCATCCCCCACGGCAACGGCGCCTCCCCTCCAGCGGCCTCCGGCTGGAACGAGACAATCGCCCCTGACGGGCTGGGAACGGCTCCGGGCGCCGTGGCCAAGGGCTGCGGGAACGCGCCGGCCGACGCCTGCGGGGCGCCGCCGGCGGGTGCCGGCCAGAGGCCGCTGGAGGGCGCCGGCGGGGCGGACGCCTGCGGAACGCCACTGGCGGCGGGCTGCGGAGCACCGTCGGCGGAAGGCGCCGGCGCCACGCTCGCCACCGCACCCGAAGTGACGCCCTGCGGCGCCACGCTCGGCATCGCACTCGGCACCACGCTCGGCGCCACGCTGGGGATCGTGCTCGGGATGACGAGCGACCCGGCCGCCGGCGGCACCGTCGCGGCCCGCGCGCGCCGCGACGCGGCCCGCGCCCGTGCGGGCGTGGCTCGGGTGCGTGCGGGCGTGGCCTGCGCACGCGCAGGCGTGGCTCGGGCGGCTCGGGTGCGTGCGGGCGTGGCCTGCGCACGCGCAGGCGTGGCTTGGGCGGGTGCGGGGGAGGCTGGGGCGCGCGCCGGCGTGCTGGTGGCTTGAGCGGGCGCGGTTCCGGCGCGAGGTGGCAGGGCTTGAGACGGGGTGCCCGACCGGGTTTTCGTGCCGTCCGGCCGCACCGCGCCGGGCCGCTGCGGGTGGAGGCGGTGGGCGGGCCCCGCGAACGTCGCCGCGTCGCCCGTGATCACCTCACCCGCGCGGACGGCGGCGGTCCTGCTCATGGTCGTCAGCCCGCCGCTCTCGGCGTCCCGCACCCTGGCCACGGCGGCCAGCACCACTTCCTTCGTATCCGCCGGCGCCTTGAGCGTGATGTCCACGGCCCGCTCGCCGGAGACCTTCCCCAGCGCGCACACCCGGGTCCCGGGCGGCGCCGTCCCCTTCACGCCCGCGCCGCCCACCACGGACAGCGCCCGCATGGTCAGCGTCGCCGCCACACCGGTGTGCGACGTCCCGGTGACCTTCGGAACCGCGCCGATGACGGAGGCCGTACCGACGCGAGAAGCCGTACCGGCATGAGACGCCGTACCGGCACGAGGCGCCGGCTGCGTGCCAGAGGCCGCGGCCGGCGGACCCGTTACGGCCGCTGTCCCGGGTGCGCCGCTCGCCTCGGGGCCGGACCGCGAGGCCCGCCCCGGCGCCGGCTCGCAGGCCACCTTCGTCAGCGCCTCCACAGGGCTGGCCGCCACCGCGACCCGGGCCCCCCGCCCCATCCCGTTGAGCCGCACCCGGAACCGCTGCGTGTCCCCGGTCCTGACCCACTTGCCGACCCCGTCGGCCCCGCCTACCCGCTCCAGCACCAGCGACACCCCAGCCGCCGCCACGGGCACGGAGGGCACCGCCACCAGGATCAGCACACCGGCGACGACCCAGCTCCTCCGCATCGCTCCCCACTCCCCCGCCGCGACAAATTACGCACAGTAATCATTGTGTCACAGAGAGGGATGTCCTAATCACGCAGGAGCAGATTCTCCACGGTCTTCATGATGGGCAGATCCGCTCCCAGCCACTCGACGTCGTAATACTCTCCCGGCCCGAGCCAGCGCAGCGCCAGATGCTCCTTCGCCTCGGGGCGGCCCGACAGCAGGGAGCAGAGCCAGACGCGCATGACGTACCCCTCGGCCAGCGGCCAGTCCCCGCCGACGCGCTCGCCCACGGCGACCTCCACGCCGAGCTCCTCCTGGCACTCCCGCACCAGCGCCGCGGTCTCGCTCTCCCCCGGATCCACCTTCCCCCCGGGGAACTCCCAGCCACCGGCCAGCGTGGCAGGCTCAGCACGCTGGGCGGCCAGCACCCGCCCACCCGGGCCGACGATCACCGCGGCAACGACCACAATGCTCATAGGGAAGGATTCTGCAGCTTCTTGATCTGCTCGACCACGTCGGGGTTCTGCAACGGACGGGTGAAGCCCACGCGGTTGTTGCGCGCCTGGTAGCTCGTCACCTTGATGGGCCCGCACAACCGGCACCGGGCCTCCAGCATCTTGCCCTTCGACACGACCAGCCCGACGTGGCCGGGGTTGTCGGGAGAGGTGCCCGGCCCCGCGTTGAAGAACACCAGGTCCCCCGGCTGCTCCTCACCCTCTAACACCTTCACGCCGAACGGCCACTGCGTGAACGTCGTACGCGGGATCGTCAGCCCCGCCGCCTTGTAGGCCGCGTAGATGACGCCCGAGCAGTCGAAGGAGTCGGGCCCCGTGCCGCCCCACAGGTACGGCTTGCCGCGCTGCGCCAGCGCGTACTGCAGGATCTTGGCCACGAGGTCGCTCGGCGCGGCCTCCACCAGCGGGTCGTCGCAGTCCTCCGACGCCTGCGGCGGCACCTTGACCACGCCGGACTTGGCGTACTGCCTGGCGATCTCCTCGACCTGGTCGACGTACCACCAGGCCCGGTTGTAGACGAACAGCGCCTGCCGGACGTTCTCGGGCGCGCCGTTGCGCTTGAGCATCTTGGCGGCCCCCAGGATGGCGTCCGCCGGGTTGTAGACGTCGGCCACGCCGTCGTCGTCACCGTCGGAGGCGTACCCGTTGAACTCGGACGACGTCGGGATCCTGGCCTTGCCGCCCCACGTGGAGATGAGGAACTGCATCGGCCCGGCCGCGCCCGCGGCGTTGGTGCCGCTGCTGACGCCCGGCAGGGTGGAGCGGCCGTGGTCGGTCTCGCGCTTGCCGACGGCCGCCAGGATGTTCCACTGGACGCCGATCTTCTTGCCGTGCTCCTTGTACAGCTCCAGGTACTCGGCCGGGATGTCGGACGCGGCCGAGTCGGAGACCTCCTCCACCTGGGCGGTGTCCTCGCAGTCGACGGTGATACCGCCGTCGGCCAGGAACGACGGCATCGACATCAGCAGCAGCGGCGAGACGAGGACCGCGACCAGGAGCAGCAGCCCCGCCGCGCCGATGATCAGGGCGAGCCGTGTCCTGGAGAGCTTCACTGGTCACCCTCCTGGCCTTCGGTGGACGGCAGGATGTCGTAGATGCGCCAGTCGGCGCCGAGCTGGCTGACCGTGACCGCGTACTCCTCCTGCGCCAGCTTGTTGCCGCTCTTGGCGGTGACCTGCCGGCTCGCGGTGATGACGAACACGACGGAGGACTTCTCGACCTGCCTGATCTCCTTCAGCCGGGCCGTGGCGGTGGAGACGGTCTGGTCGACGCGGTTCTGCTCGACGAAGCCGGCCGAGGTGACCGTCCTGGTCAGGGTGCCGGCGAGCTCCGGCGTCGAGTACACCTTCAGCCGCTCCGCGTACGCCGCCGGGTCCTCGTCGTAGCGGAAGGTGCCGTACGCGGCGGTGAACCGCTCGGCCAGGTCCGCCGCCGCGGCGAGCTGCTCCTTCTGCATCGGCAGGTACGCGTAGATGTCGAACGGCGCGGCGCTCGCGGTCGCCAGCGGCGTGCTCGACGCCACGGCGGAGCTGGTGGCGATGCTCGCCTCCGGCTCCGGCGTGGCCTGGTCGGACGAGTCCGGCCACATCGTCAGGTAGATGCCGACCGCGGCGATGACCACGACGACGGCGGCGAAGGCCACCCCTCGCCTGTCACCCGGCTGTGCCATGTTCAGTCCTTGTCGGGGTTGCTCGGCTTGAGCCAGAAGGGCACGTCGGGGCTGTCACCGCCGGAGCCGCCGCCGTTGCGGCTGCTGCGCAGCCAGAGCGGGGGCGCCTCGGAGGCGCGGGACGACGGCTCGTCCGAGCCGAAGATCCGGGGGCCGGGCGAGGTGCCGCCGCCTGACCTGGACCCTCCGTTGCCCGACCCGCCACCGCCGAACAGGCCGCCGCGCGAGCCGTTCGACCCGTTCGAGCCGCTGCCTGACCTGCGCGAGCCTCCTCCACCGAACAGACCGCCACCCGAACCACCCGAACCGCCCGAGCCGCCGCCGCCGAACAGACCGCCGCCGCCCGAGCCGCCGCGCGAGCGTGTCCCGCCCGCGCGCGAGCCGCCGGAGCTCGCGGAGCCCCCGGAGCCGCCGAAGCGCGAGGTGCGCGCGCCCGTGCTACGCGAACCGCCCGCCGAGCCGCCCCCGGATCCGCCCGCGGAGCCGCCGCGCCGGGCCCAGCCGCCGCCGGACGCCCCGCCGAACCAGCCGCCGGCGGAGCCCGAGCCGCCGCCCGAGCCAGAACCGCCCGAGCCGCCGGAGCCGCCCGCCGTCGGCGAGGCCGCGCCCATCCTGGGGCCGCCCGCCGCCCCGCCGCGGGTGCGGGCCGGCGCGCCGTTCAGGTTGAGCGGGGGCGCGGTGCCCCTGCGCGGTTCGAGCGTGGCCCGGCCGGCCGCCTTGCCACCCTGCTGGTCGGTGTCGAGCGGGGCCGCCGTGGCCGGGATCCGGGTGCCGGAAGCGGCGCCCTCCCCTTCCTCGCCGCGCACGCGCATCTGCCCGGCCGCCGCCGAGGCCGCCGCCCCCGCCGGGTTGACCGCGCCCGCCGCCCTGATGAGCGGCTCGGCCTTGCGCAGCCCCCAGCGGCCGATCCTGGCCGAGGCGACCGGCGGCAGCGCGCCCGCCGACCGTTCGAGCACGGACGAGCTCGCGGCCTCGCCGAGCATGCGGGTGGTGACCGTGTGGCCGCTCATCGAGGCGAACAGGTGCTGGAACGGCCGCCGGTAGAAGAACACCGCGATCGTCAGCAACGCCATGAACAGCACCTGCATGCCCCATGGCATGGCCGTCGAGATGATCAGCGCGTACCCGTACACGAGCACGCTGAGTACGACCGTCAGCACGGCCTGCCGCAGCAGCGTGCCGATGAGCATCTCCACCCAGCGCATGGCGACGATCCGCCCGCTGCCCGGATGCACGCCGATCAGCAGGAAGATCGGCCCGAGGATGAGCAACAGCAGGAAGCCCACCTTCAGCACCAGCAGCGAGACCGCCACGAGGAAGATGAGCAGCCCCGCGACGATGGCCGCGATGAACGCTCCGACGGCCACTCCGAGCCGGTTCGACCAGTCACGGCCGGAGAAGGTGGCGTAGCGGGGGTCGTTCCTGAGCTTGTCGGCCAGCGAGGCGTACTCCGACTGCCTGGCCCCCACGTCCGGGGCGGGCTGGCCGGCCTGTGGCGCCGGGACCGACTGCATCTCCAGCACCTTGCGGCCCCAGTCGCGGACGATCGGCTGCTGGGGGTCGGAGGTGCCGAAAAGGCCCACCAGCCACGGCTTGCAGACCAGGGTGGACCACAGCGCGTCGGCGTTCTGGTCCACGCCGGGCGTGCCGCTCTGGGCGTACCCACCGGTCGTGACCTGCGGGTTGGCGTTGCCGGGCGGCGGCAGGCAGGACGCGCCGCCCGCGCCGGGCAGGCCGGAGAAGGCGGAGTTGACCACCTCGCCCGTCTTGTCCGTGACGACCTTGCCCAGGCCGGTGAAGTCGCCGGGACGGCTGAAGAACCAGACCGCCACGGTGACCGCCAGCACCATCCAGATGACGCCTTCCGCGGTCGTGGTGGCACGCTTGCGGATCAGCCCGTACCAGGCCAGCCAGATGGCGCCGAGGATGACGATCGGGCGGAGGTAGGGCCAGTACATGGCGTTGGACAGGCTCGTGACGATGTCGTCGACCACGTCCTTGATGGACTGGAGCGGCCCTTCGGTCGCCGCCGCCTGGTACGTGGTGATCGTCAGCCGGTCGACCGCCTTGGCCGCGGTGAAGATGCCGTTGGCCCACATGTTGCCGAGCACGGCCACGTAGTCGGAGCAGGTCAGATCGTGGGTGTGCCAGAACTGGCCGCTCATGCCGAACTGCGTGTAGTTGGTGGTCGCCGCCCGCGGGGGGCCCGCGGTGGCCGGCGGCTGGATCAGGCCGTCGACACCGCTGCCGACCATCTCGGGCGAGAGCGGGCCCGACAGGTCGCAGGGAGCCGCGGCGGCCGGGGTGGTGGTGGCGCCCAGCACGAGCGGCACCACCAGAACGGCGCTGACGAGCGCGAGCACGAGCGCCAGTCGTCGGGATAGCCGGATCTTCATGACCGTACCTCCTGCGCCCTGCCCACGCCCCCTTGATGATCATCATGCCCGGCGGCGCCGGGTTTGTCGTGCGTCGGGTTCGTGTCGAGCCAGCGGAGAAGTTCCTCGGAGATCAGGTCTACTCCGATCCGGCCCGCCCTGCCATCCAGATCGCGGAATACGCATTCGCCGTTGCCCAGCGAGCGCAGCACGGCCTTGTGCTCCTCCGACGGCTCCACCCCGAGCAGGGACATGACGTGGTCCACTTCCACCCGTTCCGTGGACCTGAACGCGAAGACGGACGACAAGCAGTTGGTCACCTGCTCGTTGAGCAGGTCTCCCGCGTTCTGCGAGACCAGCACGAGAGCGGTGTTGCGGGAGCGGCCCATCCGGCTGACCTCCGGCACCAGCTTGGCGCCCTCGGGCGTGGAGGTGATCGCCCACGCCTCGTCCAGGAAGATCGCCTTGGGGGCGCGCCGGTCGAGGCCGTTCATCAGCCTGCGCGCGAACTGCGACACCAGGTAGAGCAGGGCCACCGACAGCCGCTGCTCGTAGGAGTAGTCCTCCCTGCCCGTGGCCACGTCGGGCAGCGTCAGGCCGCCCAGCGTGAACACGGTCGTCCACCCCTCGGAGTCGATCTGGTCGCCGCCCGACGGGTCGAAGCAGAGCCTGGCCAGGTGCATCTCGGACATCGAGCGCAGCACCGCGCCCAGGTTCTTCGAGGCGGGGTCGTCGGCGTGCTCCAGGAAGTCGACGACCTTGCCCAGCGAGGGGTCCTCGCCGTTGGACACCGCCGCCACCGCCTGGATCATCGCCGACTCGCGCTCCTCCGACATGCGGGGCAGCAGCAGCCGCAGCGTCTCGGTCGCCATCGTCTTCTTCGCCGCGATGTCGTCGCCGAACGAGAACGGGTCCAGCAGCCCCGGCGCGGCCGAGCCCAGCGGGATCACCCGGGCCTTGCGGCCCCGCTTCTCCAGGAGCTGCACCAGCGACTCCGCGTCGCCCTTCGGGTCGATCACCGCGACCGTCACGCCGCGCAGCGCCATCTGGTAGATCATCAGCAGCGCGAGCGTGGTCTTGCCGCCGCCCGGCTCGCCGGTGATCGCGATGGCGGTCGGCCGGTTGCGGGTGGCCGCCACCAGCGGGTCGAAGTGCACGATGCTGCGCGCCCTGCCGACGGTCTCGCCGATGTACGGGCCCAGCCAGCCCTCGCTGCCCTCATCCAGCCGGTCGCCCAGATCGACCGTGGCCGTGGCCATGCCGCCCGCGATCGTCCGCAGGGGCTGGCGCTGGGCGTAGGCGTTCAGGCGCACCTTCTCGCCCGGCAGCGACTCGCAGAACAGCGAGAACTGGTCGCCGGTCGAGTTCACCACGTCGATGCCCATGTCGCGGTAGTGCTCGACCACCGCCTCCACCCGCTGCACGCAGATGTCCTCGGTGGGGGCCGAGACGATCAGGCGGTGCCAGCCGTACACGAAGGGCAGCCGCTCCTTGGTGATGCCGTGCTCCAGCATGCGGGCCGCGTCGATCTGCTCGGCCAGCGCCAGCGGCGCCTCCGCGCCCGCCTCGCGGATGTGGTGGTCCATGTCGCGGGCGTGCGCGAGCTTGCGCGCCACGTCCTTGGACGCCTTGACCGGCGGGATCAGCCGCATCCGCGAGGAGACCTCCACCGGGAACGGCAACTGGTCGGCGAAGTGCAGCCACGGCTCGCCGTCGGGGAACGGCATCAGGTCGGGGAACCGCGCGAACGACAGGTAGGCCACGTACGAGTCGCCCTGGGGCTGCACGATCCGCAGCAGCGACCTGCCGTTGTGGATCTCGCCCTCCACCAGCGACTCGATCTCGCCCCTGCCCCAGCGCCTGCGCGGGCTCGCCGACGGCGCCGGATCGCCGACCGAGCCGGCGGCCGCGTGCTGGAACAACCACGCCACCTCGACCGAGGTGGCGTGACGGGCGTACAGCGCGCTCGACGCGAGCGCCCTGCCGAGCCGTTCGGCCTGCTCGGTCCACCGCCCGATCTCGCTGTCGGGCACCTGGTCGTCCTCCATGCCCAGCGTCTTCTCCGTCTTCTGGTAGAAGCCGAGGAGCTGGGACAGCACGCCGCTGCCGAGCTGCTTGCCGCGCGGGCCGAGCCGCACGCCCAGGTAGACCTCCTTGGTCCAGAAGTCCTTGGCCCAGACGTGCCGGTACATCTCCTCCAGGTAGTCGCGCCAGCCAGGCCCCTCGTCGGACGTGGCGTTCAGCGCCATGGCCCACTCCGCGGCGGGGTACGTGCGGTGCGCCACCCTCAGGTGGACCTCGGCGTCGGGCATCCTGATCGCCGCCAGCGCGATCGTGATGTTGGTGGCCAGCGCCTCGCGCTCTTCCGGCGTGACGAACTCGTAGCTGACCGTCGGGAGCCGGAAGTACGCCCATGCGCAGGTGTCCGTGAGCAGGATGCGGTCGTCGAAGTAGCGGACCGCGAGGCGCTGGTGCGCTCGGGACGCCCTGCTCATGCCGCCCCCTCGGCGCATGAACGGGCCAGACCTGCTCGCTTGTTCACTTATCGCTCACCGATTCTCGTGCCCGGGGGGTCACTCGCCAACTCCTCTTCGCTCGTCCGTACGGTCTGTGCCGCGAAGCCCGCGACCACCACACCGGCGAGGGCCAGATAGGCCCGCCGCCCGGCCGCGCGCAACTGCCCGGGATCGACGGTCTCGGCGCCGCCCGGCGCCAGATCGTCCTCCCAGGGGACCCTGACGATGGCCCTGCACCTGCCTCTGGCCACCGACTCCGCCTGCTCGACGTCGGTCATCGAGCGCCTGCTGACGCCGTTGACCACCATCACCGCCCGCCTGCGCAGCTCCGCGCAGCCGTGCCCGTCGAGCCACTCGTACGTCATCGCCACCGCCTCCGGCGCCTCCTCGCTCGCCGGAACCACCAGGACGAGCTGGTCCGCGTACGGCAGCAACCTGGCCGCCAGGGCGGCGGCCGGGTCGATGACGGCCAGCTTGTAGTGGCGGTCGAGCAGGCGCATGGATTCGCCGAGCCGGTGGTCGGAGAAGAAGGACCGGTCCGCGAGGCGCTGCTCGGCGCCCGCGTCGGTGTCCGCGCTGATCACCTCGAGCCCGGAGGCGGTCCGCGTGGTGTAACCCCGCATGGTGAGATAGCCGCTGACCCGGTCGAGCCCTGACAGCAGCGACGTCAGGGTCTCGGGGGTCTCCGGCTGGATCTTGCTGGTCAGCGTGCCGCCGCCGGTGTTGGCGTCGACGGCCACGACCCTGTCGTCGCGTACCTGGGCGAAGGTGTGGCCGAGCATGAGCGCCGTCGTGGTCTGCCCGGCTCCGCCGGTGCAGCCCAGCACGACGATCCGCCGGCCGCCCGGGAAGACGCCCCTGGCCCGCGCCTCGTCGATCTCCGAGCCGTCGGTACGGACCCCGCCGCCGCCCACGACGACCTGCGCGATGCGGCGCCAGCCGCCGGAGTCCCTGCCCACCACGGACTCGACCCTGCGCACCCGGCCCTCGCCCGGCCTGGGGACCGGCACGGGGGCCACGATCTCACCGGGCCGCCCGCCCCGCACCCCGCCAGCGCCACTCCGCCCACCGGCCGCCTCCCGCGGCTCCTGAGCCGCGCCATCATCCGGGTGCTGCGCCGCGCCGCTGCCCGGCCGCTGCGCCGCGCCATTGCTCGGCCCCTGGGCCACGCCGCTGCCCGGCTGCTGAGCCGCGCCACTGCTCGGCCCCTGGGCCACGCCGCTGCCCGGCTGCTGAGCCGCGCCACTGCTCGGCTCCTGAGCCTCGGCGCTGCCCGGGTGCTGAGCCGCCTTGTCGACGGGCTCGCCCGCCACCGGCGCGACGCCGGCATCCGCCGTCGTGGCACCGCGGTCGCCTGTCTCCGCAGCGCTGCCGTCGCCACCTGCCGTCTCGCTGCCGTCGCCCGCTGCCGTCTCGTCACCGTCGCCTGTTGCCGTCTCGCTGCCGTCGCCGGTCACCGCGGCACTCTCGCCGGCCGTCACCGGCTCCGGCCGCTCAGGCACCTCAGCGACGCCACCGTCCTCGGCAACCGCCTGGACCTCGGCGGGCGCCTGTGGCACGGCGTCCGGCAGCGCGGCGTCCGGCCGGGCTTGCTGCTTGCCGTGCGCCCCGTCGCGCGCGCCCACCGCATCGGCCGCGATCGCATCAGCCGAGCCCGTCACATCGCCAGTGCCTGGCACATCTCTGGCGCCGGACACATCGCCGGCGACCGGCGCATCGCCGGCGGCGGGCACATCGTCAGTGCCAGGCACAACGCTCGCGCCCGGCACGTCGCCCCCGGCCGGATCCGCCGGAACGGGTCCCGGTGTGCGGTGGTCGCCGTGGTCCTGGCGGAGGTCCGCGGGAGTGTCCTCCCGGCCCTCCTGCGTCCCGCGGACAGCCGGGCGGGGCAGGGGCTTGGCGTTCGGGTTGATCGGGGGCCAGACCCGCTGGGTGCCGGGCAACTCCAGCCCGGTCCGGGCGAGCCGCGGCGGCTGGCCCTTCCTGTGCTGGTCCCTGGCGACCTCGTCCTCGCCCCGCTCCGACGACCCCCTGCGCGCCACCGTCTCGGCGCGTCCGGGGGCGTCGGCGGGGGCGTCGGCGCTGGCCGCGAGCCGCCGCAACCGCCGCAGCGCCTCGGTGTCGATGGGCTTGCCCGCCGCGGGCTTGCGGCTCTCCGCCGTCTTGATCGGCACGCTCGCCTCGCGCGCGGCCACCGCCTCGGCGCTCGTCTCCCCATGCGCGCCCAGAGGCTGCGCATCGCGAGCCACCGCGGTTTCCTGCCCGGTGGCGGGGCCCTGCTCCGGCGCGCGGCGCGCGGCGCGAGCGTCGTCCGTGGCCTCGTCGTCATGTTCGCCGGCGGTTCCGCCGACAGCGACGGCCTCCTGACCGGCGGCGATCTCACGGCGCGGGCCGCCCTCCGCCTGCCCGCCGGTGGTCTCGATCGCGGGAAGCTCGTCCTGTGCGGGTGGCATGTCCACGTGGTCGGGCCCGGCCGGCGCGTGCGCCGCGCCGACGGCCTCCTCCAGGAGCGACACCGGCCGCTCCGGACGCCGCCCAGAGCCGCCTGAGACCCCCTTCTCGCGCCACACCGGCCCGGCCGTGGCCCCGGGTGCCGGAGACGCGGCTCCCTGGCGTACCCGGCCCTTGAGGGCGGGCGCGGTGCCCCGGCGGCTGCCCCAGCCCGTACGGGAGGGCGGCTCGGCGACGGGAGCCTGGGAGGCGGCGGCAGCGGCGGCGGCGACCGCGGGGCGGACCTGGCGGGGCCCGGTGAGCCGCTGGCCCTCGCGCCTGCGCTGCGGCTGGCGGGCCTTGCGCGGCGCCTTCGACTTGGCGCGGGCGGGGCCGGTGCGCCAGACGCGGCCGGAGAACGTGACGGTCTCGGGCTCCGAGCTGGGCGCCATGCGGTACCACGCCTTCGGCTGGCCCAGGTAGCGCAGCTGGGACTCGAGCAGCTCGGTGAGCCGCTTGCCCTCGATGACCGGACGGGTGGACAACCACGTCACGATGCCCGGCGGCACCAGGAACAGCACGTGCCAGGGCATCTCCACCGGCACGCCCACCAGGACCAGCAGGAGCGACCACGGGACGAACACGCCGACGAACACGCCGATCCAGACGATGGGCAGCGGCATCGGCAGCCGCAGGTCGTACAGCTTGTACAGCCGCTTCTCTATCCGCCAGATGTTCGTATACGTGGGCAGGTCCACACGGTCCTCCTCTCCACCCGCTCGTTCATGACCGCCGCGAAGCGGTCTCAACCCTCATCTGATGCCCAGTGCGCCCGCGATGGCCCGCGCTGTCACCTCGATGATGTTGGGCACGTAGAAGATCACTCCGATGGCCACGGCCAGTATCAGGAACTGCACGAAACGCGTGATCTCACGGGTGAAGAGGAAGAAGAGCGCGACCACTGAGACGACGACCAGGAACAACGGGGCGAAGAACGCGCGCAGGAAGTTGGCGAGCCCTCCGGTGTCGATGCCGGTGGACACCGGGGTCGGTGTCGGCGACATCTCGATCAAGGTGAGCACTACGGTCTTCAAGGTCACTTCTTGTCCTCCCGGGGGGTACCGATCAGCGGCGCGGCCGTGCCTCTATCCAACGACGCGGCCGCCACCGCGGATGTCGGCGACGAACCACTTGTCGCCCTGCTTTTCCACGGTCAGGCGGTAGACCTGCTCCAGCGTGCCGCCGACCGCCGCGGGGTCGGTGGCGTTGGGAGTGGGCGGGGCGTCGCCGCTGGGCACCGCCCACACCACGACCGCCTGAATCTCTCGGGTGGCACCCCCCACAGGCACCACGACTTCCTTGAGCTGCGAGAAGGTGAACGCGCCGCCGAAGCTGGGCAGGCTCTTGCCGGCGGCGACGTAGCGCTGCAGCCCGGCCGCGTCGCCGAACGCGTACTCCTTGAAGAAGCCCTCCAGCTGGGGCTTGAGCTCGGCGGCCGCCGCGTCGTCGGTCTCGGGCGCGGCCACCTGGGGGAGGTCGGCCGGGGCCGGGGCGGGCAGGACCGCCGGGCGGCCCGCCACGACGAAGCGCCGTCCGGCGTCGTCGCCGGAGTAGTAGATCGGCACCGACAGCAGCATCCGGCGCGGGCCGCTCTGGAACGCCACGCTGACCACGGCGTTGTGGGCGTCGGTCGCCTCGATGTCGTACGGCTGGACGGCGACGGCCGCCAGCTTGCCGTAGCCGTCCCAGCCCATCTGCGGGTCCATGCCCTCGGCCAGGAACGCCGCGAGCTTGCTGGACCTGCTGGCCGCGTCTTCCGGGCTGAAATTCAGATAAACCCCAGCGAACTGGGCGGCGAACGCCATGCCGCCGTCGGTGGGGAATCCCTTGTCGACCTGCGCGGCCACATTGGACGAAGCAGGCTCTTGCTGGGTAAACCGCTCAAATGGGGCACGAATCCCATTCACCACGATAACCACGATAAGTGCCCAGAGAATGATGCGGCCGGTCCACACCAGCCATCGTCCGCCGCCACCCGACCAGCCGCCGCGCCGCGGCCTGCGGGGCGGCGGCGCCTCGAAGTCAGCCGTGTCCAGGGTTGCGGAAAGCCCGGGCCCGTCAGCGATCCGAGGATCGTGCTGGACGGTAGACCTACGAGCCATCACGCCTCCGCTCGCGCCGATCCCCCCGGCTGGCGCGGTGTCGTCCGTTGCCGATCCCCATCATCCGCGGTGAAGTAGTCACCCTATCCGGTCTCCGCCATTGTTCCGAGAAAGCCACGCCCATGCTGCGGCATGACCCTCCCCACCGGCAAACCGGGCCCGCATGACAGGCCACAGTGCCGATTCCTGTCAGTTCCCGTTGCAATCGCCTTTTGACCAGGCCAGACGCCTAAAATCGCATAGCGCGGCAGCCACGGATTCCTGTCCAAAATAGGCATGGACCTGTCTCGACCTGCGGAATCGGCATGGGTCGGAATCAGCGACCGCCGGTCAGGCGGGCTCGGGATCCTGGCTCGTCCGCGCCTGACGCCGGCTGTGCAGGTCCACCACCGTCGGCCGCACCGAGCGCTCCAGCGAACCCCGGAGATCGGCCAGCATCTCGGCCGGCTCGCGCTCGCGCATGCGCGTGGCCATCTCGACGCGCTCGTCCACCTTCCTGCGGAGGTACGCCTCGCGGTTGACGCGCAGGCCGTACATGAGCTCGACCCTGATGAGGGCCAGCTCCT
The DNA here is from genome assembly GCF_041950525.1 of Nonomuraea sp. GTA35. Lineage (NCBI taxonomy): Bacteria > Bacillati > Actinomycetota > Actinomycetes > Streptosporangiales > Streptosporangiaceae > Nonomuraea > Nonomuraea sp. GTA35. Next base: position 184,486 of record NZ_JBGNUV010000012.1, read on the forward strand.
CCTCGAGGCTGATGCCCGCGAGCGTGGGCGCCGAGCGCCTCTTCCTGATGATGCGACGGAACATGAGGGCCTCCCGATTCAGCGTGAACGCCGTGACGATTCGACGCGCGGGGGCCCAAAGTGGTTGACGCATCAGTTATCCCTGGAACAAACGTCTGGTCGTTCCAGGGACACCAGACGCCTATGGGGGCTTCGCCGCCGGCCGCCGTCGGTAACCTACCGTAGCGAACGCTCGCTGTCCGTGAGCGCCGTGCCGTCGAAGACGTCAGACGTTGAAGCGGAACTCCACGACGTCGCCGTCGCGCATCACGTAGTCCTTGCCCTCGATGCGCGCCTTGCCCGCCGAACGGGCGTTGGCGATCGAACCGGCCTCCACCAGGTCGTCGAAGGAGACGACCTCGGCCTTGATGAAGCCGCGCTGGAAGTCGGTGTGGATGACGCCCGCCGCCTCGGGCGCCGTGGCACCCTTGCGGATCGTCCAGGCCCTGGTCTCCTTCGGCCCGGCCGTCAGGTACGTCTGCAGGCCCAGCGTCTCGAAGCCGACCCTGGCGAGCTGGCGCAGGCCCGACTCCTCCTGGCCCACCGACTGCAGCAGCTCCAGCGCCTCCTCCTCGTCGAGCTCCACCAGCTCCGACTCGATCTTGGCGTCGAGGAACACGGCCTCGGCCGGGGCCACCAGCGTCGAGAGCTGCTCCCTGAGCGCGGTGTCGGTCAGCTCGTCGGCGTCGAGGTTGAACACGTACAGGAACGGCTTGGCGGTGAGCAGGTGCAGCTCGCGCAGCTCCTCACGGTCGAGGCCGCTCTCGAAGACGGTCTTGCCGGTCTCCAGGACGGCCAGGGCGGCCTCGGCGGCCTCCAGGGCGGCCTTCTTGTCCTTGTTGTTGCGCGCCTCCTTCTGCAGGCGCGGCACGGCCTTCTCGACCGTCTGCAGGTCGGCCATGATCAACTCGGTGTTGATCGTCTCGATGTCGCGCTTCGGGGAGATCTCGCCGTCGACGTGCGTCACGTCGGGGTCGCTGAAGACGCGGATGACCTGGCAGATCGCGTCGGTGTCGCGGATGTTGGCGAGGAACTGGTTGCCCCTGCCCTGACCCTCCGAGGCCCCCTTGACCAGGCCCGCGATGTCCACGAACTCGACCTTGGCGGGCAGGATGCGGGCCGAGGAGAAGATCTCGGCCAGCACGGGCAGCCGGTCGTCGGGCACGCCGACGATGCCCACGTTGGGCTCGATGGTGGCGAACGGGTAGTTCGCCGCGAGCGCGTTGCCGGTCTTGGTCAGCGCGTTGAAGAGCGTGGACTTACCGACGTTGGGCAGGCCGACGATGCCGATGGAGAGACTCACGAACGCAGAGTTTACTGGCTGAGCACGTACAGACAGGTCACCGGACGGTTGCCCTCGTCGGCGCGCAGGTAGCGCCGCGAGCTGGGCGGGCAGCGCGCGGGCGTGACCTCGAACGACAGCACCCTGGCCCAGGCGTGCGGGGAGTCGCAGGGCACCCGGGTGACGGCCGACCGGGCGATCACGTCGGTGGCGGGCTCGGCCACGCAGGCGCCGCGGTCGAGCACCTGGCCGCCCCGGCCCAGGCAGATGACCTGGGAGTCGCCGTCGAGGGTGTCGAGGGTGTCGAGGGTGCCGTCGGGGCAGGCGGCGGGCTCGCCGGCGAGGGCGAGCGCCCTGCCGTACCAGCCGGGCCGCGCGCAGGCCCGCTCGCGGCCGTCCAGCGTGACGCAGTCGCCCGGCCTGAGCAGGCCGCCGCCTCCGCCGGGGGCGCCGGGATGCGGCTCCAGGAAGTTGCGCACGCACGCCGTACGGCCCGCGCCGACCCGCAGGACCTCGTCGGTGTCCACCGGGCACTCGCCGGGCGCCGGCGGGTCGGAGGCCATGGCCACCACCTCGGAGTCGCCACCGTTGCACGCCGTCAGCGCCAGCTCGCCGGTGACGCACGCGCCGGGCGTCCAGCGCAGCACCGGGCGGGGCTGAGTGGCCTCCCCCGAGCCCGCGATGACCGCGCCGCCCAGCGCGACCATGACCGCAGCCACGGCGACGCCCGCGGCGGCGAGCTTCGGTACCGTATCCATCCCCGTACTGTGCGTGACGGGCGATGAGGCGCACAAGCGGAACGCCCAAGCGTGTCGGGAAGATTCGCGCCCCGCATCCTGGGATCATCGCTGGGATGGACGTCGTGTCGCTTCTCATCGGTCTCGCCGTCGGTCTGCTCGTGGGGTTCCTGGTGGCCAGGACACGGGCGGCGGTGCGGGTGGCCGAGGCCGACGCGCGCGCCAAGTCGGCGGCCGAGAAGCTGGTCTACGTCGAGGAGCAGCTCGCCGAGCGGTTCCAGGCGCTGTCCACGCGCGCCCTCGACGTCAACAACATCCGCTTCCTGGAACTGGCCGAGACCAGGCTCGCGGCCAGCCGCGCGGAGGCCACCGGCGACCTGGAGCAGCGCAAGCAGGCCGTCGAGCACCTGGTCGAGCCGCTGAAGGACGCGCTGGCCCGGGTCGAGTCGCAGCTGCGTGACACCGAGTCGGGGCAGCGGGCGGCACGGGCCGAGCTGGCCAAGCAGATGGAGTTCGTCCGCCAGAGCAACGAGCAGCTCCGCTCCCAGACCACCGCCCTGGTCAGGGCGCTGCAGCGGCCCGAGGCCCGCGGCCGGTGGGGCGAGCTGCAACTGCGCAGGGTCGCGGAGATCGCCGGCATGCAGCGCCACTGCGACTTCGACGAGCAGGTCACCGAGGGCTCCATGCGGCCCGACATGGTCGTCAGGCTCGCCGGGGGCAAGAACATCGTGGTCGACTCCAAGGTCTCGCTGGCCGCCTACCTGGAGGCCGCCGAGGCCTCGGACGAATCGCTCGCCTCCGTACGCCTGGACGCGCACGCCAGGCACGTGCGCGAGCACATCGACCGGCTGGCGGCCAAGGCGTACTGGCAGGGGTTCAACCCGTCGCCGGAGTTCGTGGTGCTGTTCATCCCCGGCGAGGCGTTCCTGGCGCCGGCGCTCGAACGCGACCCCGGGCTGCTGGAGTACGCGATGACGCGGCGCGTGCACATCGCCACCCCCACGACGCTGATCACGATGCTGCGCACCGCGCACTACGCCTGGCAGCAGGCCGCGCTGAGCGAGAACGCGCGGGCGGTGTTCGAGCTGGGCAAGGAGCTGTACGAGCGGCTGTCGTCCCTGGGCAGGAACGTGGAGTCGCTGGGCAAGGCGCTGACGCGGGCCGTGGAGGCGTACAACAAGTCGGTCGGATCGCTCGAAAGCCGCGTCCTGGTCACGGCGCGCAAGCTGCACGATCTCGGCGTCGTGGACGGCGAGCTCGACGCGCCCGAGATGCTCGAAGGGCTGCCCAGGCCGCTGGCCTCCCCAGAACTGCTCGAAACCTCATCTCTGATAACCCACGCGAACGGTAAGTTGGCAGGCGGGTCGCAGTAAATGGGGGTGGGCCAGTGGTGGGTGAGAAGGGCAGGCGCTCTGCGGTCAGGTTGACGGCTCGCGGCGCCATCGCGCTCGCCCTGGTGGCCACCCTGGCGGGCTACGTCCTGACGGCCGTGTTCGGCGTGGAGCAGATCGTGGGCGCGGCGTTCGTGCTGGCCAGCGTGCTCGGCGTGGTGCTGGTCAACCGGCGCGAGCTGCTGTCGCTGGTGGTGACGCCGCCGCTGGTGTTCTTCTGCGCCACGCTCTTCGTGGAGCTGGGGCGGGCGTTCGGCTCGGTGTCGATCGTGCAGTCGCTGGCGCTGGGCCTCTACACGTCGATGACGCAGGGGGCGCCGTGGCTGTTCGCGGGCTCGGCCCTGGTGCTGGGGATCGCGTGGCGGCGCGGGCTCCGCGACAACGTACGGGAGCTTCGGGAAGAGCTGAAGGCGGGCGCGGAGATGACGCGCCCGCGCCAGCCGTTCGTGCCGGAGCCCGAAGGGTACTTCGAGCCCAAGGTGTACGGGACCCCGCGCGGCGAGGACTGAGGCCGCGAGGCTACGAGGCGCGCAGGTCCTTGCGCAGCTCGTGGGGCAGGGCGAAGCGCATGCTCTCCTGCACCGGCTCCACCTCCGTCACGTCGCCGAACCCGTGCCCGGCCAGCTTCGCCAGCACCTCCTCGACCAGCTCTTCCGGCACCGAGGCGCCGCTGGTGACGCCGACCGTGGTGACGCCGTCGAGCCACTCGTCGCAGATGAAGTCGGCGTTGTCGACCAGGTACGACTCCTGCGCGCCGTAGTCCTTGGCCACCTCGACCAGCCGCTTGGAGTTGGAGGAGTTCTCCGAGCCGACCACGATGACGAGCTGCGACTCGGCGGCGATCTCCTTGACCGCGATCTGGCGGTTCTGCGTGGCGTAGCAGATGTCGTCGCTGGGCGGGTCGATCAGCGTGGGGAAACGCTCCTTGAGCCGGGCCACGGTCTCGGTGGTCTCGTCGACCGAGAGCGTGGTCTGCGACAGCCACACCAGCCTGCTCGGGTCCTTGACCTGCACCTTGTCGACCGAGTCGAGCCCGTCGACGAGCTGGATGTGGTCGGGGGCCTCACCGGAGGTGCCCTCGACCTCCTCGTGACCCTCGTGCCCGATCAGCAGGATGTCGTAGTCCTTGGCCGCGAACCGCTTGGCCTCGTTGTGCACCTTGGTCACCAGCGGGCAGGTGGCGTCGATGGTGCGCAGGTTGCGCTGCTTGGCCTCCTCGTGCACGGCCGGCGAGACGCCGTGGGCGGAGAAGACCACGATCTCCCCCTCGGGCACCTCCTCGGTCTCGTCGACGAAGATGGCGCCCCTGGCCTCGAGCGTCTTCACGACATGAGTGTTGTGGACGATCTGCTTGCGGACGTAGACGGGGGCGCCGTACTGCTCCAGAGCCTTCTCGACCGCTACCACGGCTCGATCGACTCCGGCGCAGTAACCCCGTGGCTTGGCTACGAGGACTCGGCGGGAAGAGGGGGTCTGGGGCTCCATACTTCTTATGCTACGTGGAGCGGCCATCTGGCCCGCGCGTGCGTGGTTGCCCACGGTTTGCCAGACTAGCCGTCCCATACTGACCTCCCAGGGAGACGTACATGTCCCTCAGCGACGTGATACGCAACATCGCAAGAACCGTCACCAACAAGGACGAGCTCAAGGAGAAGGCGAAGGACCTGCCGCTCATGGTCGTCCAGACCACGCTCAGCGCCGCCGGGCAGGCGCTGCTGCTCGTGGACCGGATGAAGAACTCCATCAAGGGGCTCGGCGGCAAGGAGGAGCGCGAGGAGGAGTACGACTCCCGCCCGTCCGCCGCCGAGCAGGTGGCCGCCGCCCCCGCCGAGTCCTCCGAGTCCTCCGAGGACAAGCCGGCGCGCAAGGAGCCGGTCATCTTCGCTCCCCGCTCCGGGGCGGCCGAGTCCAACGGCGTCGCCAAGGCCAAGCCGGACCCGGTCATCTTCACGCCCGCGGCCAAGACGGAGCCGACCGGCCAGGCGGAGCCCGCCACGGTCACCGAGCCGGCGGAGCAGGTGAAGCCCGCCACGGTCACCGAACCGGCGAACCAGGCGAAGCCCGCGACAGTCACCGAACCGCAGGCCGACGCCACCGCCGCGCCCGCCGCCGCCCCCACCGCGCCTCCCGCCGCGTCCGAGGCCGACCTCAAGGCCGCCGAGCCGCAGGCCGAAGCCGCACCCAAGGTCACCGAACCGCAGGCCGAGGCTGCACCCAAGCCCGCCGAGCCGCAGGCCGCGCCCAAGCCCGCTGAGGCTGCGGAGCAGGTCGCGCCCGCCGCCCCCAAGGCCGTGGCCGAGCCTGCCGTGGAGGCCCCCGCTCCCAAGCCGAAGGCCGCCAGGAAGCCCAAGGCCGAGCCCAAGACCACCAAGGCCGCCAAGACCACCAAGGCCGCCGAGCCCGCCCCCGCGCCGGAGCCCGCCGCCGCCACCGCCGAGCCCGCCGCGGCCCCCGAGCCGGCCGCCGCCCCCGAGCCGGTCGCCGCCGCCGCCGTGAACCTGACCGAGCCGCTGCCCGGCTGGTCCGAGCTGACCGTGGCCTCCCTGCGCGCCAGGATGCGCGGCAAGACGGCCGAGCAGATCGGCGACTTCCTCGCCTACGAGCGGGGGACGACGGCGCGGCCCGAGGTCATCAAGATGTTCGAGAACCGCCTCGCCAAGCTCCAGGCCGGCGAATAGGTCACTAGTCTTCCCCCATGACCTCGAAGACCACCCCTGAGTCCCCCCTGCCGATCCGCACGGTCCTGCAGATGGTGGGCGGCTGGATCGGCAGACTCGGCACGGTCTGGGTCGAAGGAGAGATCACCGACCTGAGCGCGCGTGGCGGCACGGTGTTCCTCACCCTGCGCGACCCGGTCGCCAACGTGTCGGCCAGGGTCACCGCCCCGCGCGGCGTCTATGAGGCGACGGTGCCCAGGCCGTCCAACGGCGCCAGGGTGGTGCTGCACGTCAAGCCCGACTTCTGGGTCAACAAGGGCTCGTTCGCGTTCACCGCGCTGGAGATGCGCCCGGTGGGCGTGGGCGAGATGCTGGTCAGGCTGGAGCGGCTCAGGCAGTTGCTGGCCGCCGAAGGGCTGTTCAACGCCGACAGGAAGCGGCGGCTGCCGTTCCTGCCGGGCACGATCGGGCTCATCTGCGGCCGCGAGTCGGCGGCCGAGCGCGACGTGCTGGAGAATTCGCGGCGCCGCTGGCCGGCCGTGCGGTTCAAGGTCGAGGAGGTGGCCGTCCAGGGGCCGTACGCGGTGACCGAGGTGACGGAGGCGCTGCGCAAGCTCGACGCCGACTCCTCGGTCGACGTGATCGTCGTCGCCCGCGGCGGCGGCTCCCTGGAGGACCTGCTGCCCTTCTCCGACGAGACGCTCGTCCGCGCGGTGGCCGCCTGCCGGACGCCTGTGGTGAGCGCGATCGGCCACGAGCAGGACAGCCCGCTGCTCGACATGGTGGCCGACGTACGCGCCTCCACCCCCACCGACGCCGCCAAGAAGGTGGTGCCGGACGTCGGCGAGCAGCTCACGCTGGTGCGCCAGCTCCGCGACCGCGGCCGCAGGGTGATGAGCGGCTGGCTCGACCGGGAGATGTCCTGGCTGACGTCCGTACGCTCGCGGCCCTCGCTGGCCGACCCGGTACGCGAGCTGGAGCGCCGGGCCGAGCAGGCCGAGGCGCTGCGCGACCGGGCCAGGCGCTCGCTGTCGGGCTCGCTCGACCGCGCCGCCGACGACCTCGCCCACCTGCGTGCCCGCCTCGTCTCCCTGTCCCCGGCGGCGACTCTGGAGCGCGGCTACGCCATCGTGCAGCACCCGTCGGGCGAGGTCGTCCGCCTGGCCAAGGACGTCGCACCCGGCACGCTGCTGACCATCCGCCTGACCGACGACCGCGTCACCGTACGCGCGGAGGACCCGGACGCCTGACCGGTTCCGGGCATGGCCGCCTTCCGCGGCTCGGAGGGCAACCTGCTCGGCCTCATGACGTAGCGCGCGTGACCGCCCCGGCCAGCGCCTCCAGGCCGGACTTGATCTGCTCGACCGTCATGCCGCGCTCCTCCCGCTGGCAGGCGATCAGGTGCGCGTTGACCGGCGCGAGCAGCGCGTCGGCCAGGTACGCGGCGTCCGCGCCCGGGCACGCCCGCGCGAGCAGCGTGGCGAGGTGGATGTGGTGCACCCGGTACGGCCCGGTGAAGCGCTTGGCCGTGCCGCCCTTCTCCAGCAGCAGGAACAGCGCCTCGTCCGCCAGGATGCGATCGACCAGCGCGTGCAGGAACGCCACGATCCGCTCGCGGGCGGGCGCGCCGGGGCCGAGCGGCGGCGGCCCGGACAGGAACGCCGCCTGGAACCGCCGCTCCCGCTCGTCGATCAGCGCCAGCAGCAGCCCGGTACGGTCGCCGAACCGCCGGTAGACGGTGCCCACGCCGACGCACGCCTCGCGGGCGACCTCGTCGAGCGAGAGGTTGTCGGCGCCGCACTCGGTGACCATGCGCGCCGCCACCTCGATGATCTTCTGCCGGTTGCGGGCGGCGTCGGCACGCTCAGGCTGGGGCTGCCCGACGACGGGCAACGATCGACGTTCGCGCACGGGCGCAGCATACCGGTTGTAAACGGAGAGTCCTCCGATTAATCTGTCAACCGGAGAATTCTCCGATTATTTGAGGAGCCGAGGATGCCCAGCGATTTCAACCAGCAGATCATCGACGAGTTCCGGGCCAACGAGGGCCGGGTCGGCGGCATGTTCGAGGGCTCCCCCCTGGTGCTGCTCACCACCACGGGAGCGAAGAGCGGCAGGTCCGTCACCACTCCGGTCATGTACCTGGCGGACGGTGACCGCTACGTCATCATCGCCTCCAACGCCGGCGCCGATCACCACCCGGCCTGGTACCACAACCTGCGCGCCACGCCCGAGGCGACGGTGGAGGTCGGGACGGAGGAGTTCAAGGTGAAGGCGGAGTTCGTCGAGGGTGCGGAGCGCGACGAGCTCTACGCCCGGATGGTGGCCCAGGCTCCGGGTTTCGCCGAGTACGAGGCCAAGACCACCCGCCGCATCCCGGTAGTGGCCCTCCTCCGCACGGCCTCCTGACCGCAGGGACCGTCGGCCGGTGCAGGCGGTCGTTCACACGAGACCATCGGCCGGTGCGGGCAGCCGTTCGTGGGAAATCGTCGGCCGGCAAGGACCGCTGCTCGCGCCACGGTAGGCACCGAGCGGTCCGGCGAGCGCAGCGCGACGGTGCGGGGGCCCGGCGCGCTGGGCGCGAGCGAGCCCGCGAAGGCGCGGCCGAGCCGAGCCCGAGAAAAGGCGCGCCCGCTAGAAGGGGGCGTCGTTCGAGTGGCCGGAGGCAGGGTCGGAGCGGCGGGCCATGGCGGCGGCGAGCTTGACGCGAGCCCCCTGGAGCCACTCCTCACAGACGGCAGCCAGCTTCTCCCCCCGCTCCCACAGCTCGATCGACTGCTCCAGGGTGAGCCCTCCGGTCTCCAGCCGGCGCACCACCTCGGTCAGCTCCTCGCGGGCCTGCTCGTAGGACGGGGTCTTCTCGCCTGATTCCTCTGCCACGGCCACCACCCTAGACGCGCCGGCCGACAACCTCAGCCTTTGGGCCGCTGCTGGAGCTGCGCCGCCAGCTCACCCAGCTCCGCCCAGTCGGCCGTACCGGTGATGACGAGCGTCACGTCGGGCAGCACGCGCACCAGCGAGCGCTGGTTCTTGTCCTCGCGGAAGCGCTGCTCCCACGCCACACCGCCGATCTGCTGCGTGCCCTCCGTCTTGTCGGTGTTGGACATGCGGTTGGCGAAGCCGGCCGCAGGCTGCTCGTTGCTCTGCGCGAACATCGCGTGCTCGCGCTTGGCGGTGGCGTAGCCGAGGTAGAGGACCTGCGCGCCGTTCTCGCCCTTGGCGATCCTGTTGCTGTTGGGCACCCAGCCGGCCGGGTCCTGCCGCGGGGCCCACACGCCGAAGGGCACCGCGTGGCCGAAGTTGGCGACGGTGATGGAGTACTCGAGCCGCGGGATGTGCTCCTCCCGGCTCTGCGGGGTGACCAGCAGGAACAGCCCGGCCCCCGCGAGGCACACGAAAAGGGCTACCGCGTAGCCGTACAGACCTTGGGTGAACCGTCGCACAGTTGGCGAGGTTACCCGCTGGAGGGCGTGGTCGCCGAAGCGGCCGGGCGGATCCGGCCGATGATGGCCAGCACCTCCTCCGCCAGCCCGCGATCGCCGGAGCGCACCACCTCGGACACGGCCGCCGCCAGCGCCCCGGTGACCACCACGACGAGGGCGGGCTCGTCCTCGAACAAGGCCGCGTTGCGCTGGGCCCACACCCGCAGCCGGTCGCGCATCACCACGTCGAAACCGGGCGGCCCGTCCCCGCGCAGGAACAGCGCGGCCAGCTCGCGCTCCTCCAGGCAGCCCTCCAGGTACGCGCGGGCGGCGCCGACGAACACGCGCATGGGGTCGCTCTCGCCGTCGGCGCGGGCCGAACGGACCGCCCGCTTGGTCCGCTGCGTCTGCCTGGCCTGGAACTCCTCCCACAGCGTGAGGTACAGGTCGGCCTTGCCGGAGAAGTGGTGGTAGAGGCTGCCCACGCTGGCGTCGGCCCTGGCCACCACGTCCGTCACGCCCGCCTCGGCGAAGCCCTTCGAGACGAAGATCTCTCTGGCGGCGGCGAGCAGCGAGCTGCGCGTGGCGGCACCACGCTCGGACGTACGCGGCTGGGCGACCGCATTCTCCACATCAGGGCTCATACGGGATCTCCTCCACGGCGGGGGCGCCACGCTCCATGTTGGAGGCAAGATCCTTGGCGCGCACATGGTATGACGCAAAAACCGTTCTCGGTAAGCAGATTAACCCCCTCTGACCGGGAAGAGACCGGCAACTACGATCGAGGCAGTTGTCCCACGAGGAGGGCCAGTCATCATGTCCGACCAGACTTCCGTGCCACCGGCGCTCGCCACCAGCGAGCACGCCCCCGATCGCAACCTGGCGCTGGAGCTCGTCCGCGTCACGGAGGCCGCCGCGATGGCGGCCGCCCGCTGGGTCGGCAGGGGTGACAAGAACGGCGCGGACGGCGCTGCCGTGAACGCCATGCGCCAGCTCATCAACACCGTGTCGATGAACGGCGTGGTCGTGATCGGCGAGGGCGAGAAGGATCACGCCCCGATGCTGTTCAACGGCGAGCAGGTCGGCGACGGCAGCGGCCCCGACTGCGACGTGGCGGTGGACCCCATTGACGGCACGCGGCTGACGGCGCTGGGCATGCCCGACGCGGTGTCGGTGATCGCGGTCAGCGAGCGCGGCTCGATGTACGACCCGTCGGCCGTGTTCTACATGGAGAAGCTGGTCACCGGCCCCGAGGCGGCCGACGTGGTGGACATCGAGGCCCCCGTGGCCGACAACATCAACGCCGTGGCCAGGGCCAAGCACTGCTCGGCGTCCGACGTGACCGTGGTCGTGCTCGACCGGCCCAGGCACGAGCGGCTGGTCAAGGAGATCAGGGAGACGGGCGCGCGGATCAAGTTCATCACCGACGGCGACGTGGCCGGCGCGATCATGGCGGCCCGGACGGGCACCGGCATCGACCTGATGCTGGGCATCGGCGGCACGCCCGAGGGCATCGTGGCCGCGTGCGCGCTCAAGTGCCTGGGCGGGGTGATCCAGGGCAGGCTGTGGCCGCGCGACGACGCGGAGCGGGCCAGGGCCGTCGAGGCCGGGCACGACCTCGGTCAGGTGCTCACGACGAACGACCTGGTCAGGTCCGACGACGTGTTCTTCGCCGCGACCGGGATCACGCACGGCGAGCTCATGCAGGGTGTACGGTTCCGCGCCGGCTCCGCGGTGACGGAATCGCTGGTGATGCGCGGCCGGTCGGGCACCATCCGCAAGATCGAGAGCGAGCACCAGCTCTGGAAGCTGCGCGCGTACAGCGCGATCAACTTCGACACCGCGGGCTGAGGCACAGCACACGGAGGCGGCACCGCGGGCTGGGGCAGCACCGTGGGCTGGGGCGGCACCGCGGGTTGAGGTGCCGCCGGATGAGGTACGGCCGGATGGCCCGGCTGGGCGTCAGCGGCGGCGCTTGCGGCGGGGTGGCTCCTTGACCTTGATCTCGCCCGCGAAGTTCGTCGTGCGCACCTCGACGACCGGTGCCCCCGGCTCGGTGGGCTGTTTGGTCAGGCGGACCGTCTTGTCCTTGGTGACCCTGATCACCTCGAGCCCCTCGGGGACGTGGATCTCCAGCCCGCCGAAGACGAGGGTGGCGTTGATGATGATCCGCCGGTTCTGCAGGATCGCGTCGCGGAAGTCGAGCTTCGTGGTGCCGAACATGGCCGTCACGCCCAGCTCGGCCGGCACCACCCAGCGCCCGCCCCGCTGCTCCTGCTTGAAGATGGCCGAGACCGGCCGGCCGTCGAGGTTGAGCGGCTGCTGGTCGGCGGGCAGCAGGTCGGTCGTGAGCGCGGCCAGCTCGCCGAGCGTACGCGCGGAGTAGAGCACGCCGAGCCGCTCCTCCAGCTCGTCCAGCGTGAGCCGGCCGTCGGCGTGGGCGTCCTGGAGCACCTGGGCGATGCGTTCGCGGTCGGCGTCGGACGCGCGCAGCTCGTGCGGCTGCGGCACGTCGTCGGGCGCCGGGGGACGGCGAGCGGACACCCATTCCTCGGCCAGCCGCTCGCCGACTTCCTGCAGCTTGGGCAACCACGATCCCGCGCGTTCGTTCACACTTCTGACGATATCCGGCTCTCGCCCAGTTCGCTCGTGCCGATTGACCCGGTGTCAGCGGATTCTGGCCAGGAGAGCGGCCATCTCCTCCGCCAGGTTCTCGTTCACTTCGGCGTGGCGGTTGAGCAGCCGGTACCGCGTCGCGCCGAGCAGGAGATCGACGGCGAGCTCCAGGTAAACGTCGGCGGGCAGCGCACCGCGTGCCAGGACGGCGCGGAGCGCGGCGCGGGCCGATGACCCTGGTCCGCAACTCGGCCGGAACGGTCGGGGTCGGACTGCGCCCGAGCGGGCCGGCGGCAGGACCCGAGGCATCGTGGCGGATTTGGCCGAGCTGCGCCAGGTGGAGCGGATGGCGGCGGGGGCGCTGGAGTCCGGCTCGGCTTTCTCATGAATTTCTTAGGAATCTACGCCCACGCATCGCCGTTGTCCCGGCAAAAGGGAGGTGTGCGTGCATCAACCGGCGCGATGGGGTCTCGGCGCGGCAGGCGCGGGCAGCATGGTGATCCTGGGCCTCGACCTGACGAACCTCGACGAGACGAACCCGTTCAGAAGGACCATCAGCGAGCACGGCCTGGGCCCCGACGGGTGGATCTTCGGGCTCGGGGTGGGGTTGCTGGCGGCGGGCTCGCTGGCCATCGGCGTGTCGCTGGCGCGCAAGCGGCTGGCCGGGATCTTCGGCATCGTCGCCCTGCTGGGCTGGAGTGTCGGGCTGTTCCTGACGGCCTGGTTCGAGAAGCACGACTGGTCGGTCGGGCCGAGCCTGAGCGGCAGCATCCATCGGGTGGGTAGCTTCGTGGCCTTCCTCAGCCTGCCGCTGGCGGCCGTGATCATCGCCCGGCCGTGGCGGCACCGGGAGCGGTCGAGGGCCACGCTGGTGGCGTTCGGGCTCGGGATCTGCTCGGTGCTGTGGGTGGCCGGCATCGGCGCCGCGATGCTCATCGGGGCGGGCAACGGGCTGCCGTGGTATCGCGTCATGCCGCTGGGGCTGGTGGAGCGGGGGCTGGCCGTCACCGAGGTGGCGGCGCTGCTGGCGCTCGGCGTGTGGGCCGCCGCCAGGCGGCTGGACGACGCGCCTGAGCCCGCCGGTCAGGGGCGCAGGGTGGCGATGAGGTCGTCCACGTAGCCCTGGAAGACGGCCGCCATGTCCACCCGGTCCGGGTCGATCAGCCACTGCGTCTGCAGGCCGTCCATCATCGCGATCAGCCGGTCGGCGTGCGCCTCGGCGTCGAGGCCGGCTCTGAACTCGCCCCGCTCGACGCCCCTGCGCAGCGCCGTCGCCACCATCTCGCGCAGCCGGCGGTAGCGCCGCCTGGCCCAGTCGTGCCCGGGGTGGCCGGGCGTCACGGCCTCGCCGCTGATCACGGAGAAGAGCTGGACCAGGCCCGGCACCCGGGAGTTGTGCTCGACCACTCCGGCCAGGGCGCGCAGCGCGTCGATCCCGCCGGACGGCTCGAGGTCGAACGTGCGCACGTCCAGCTCGTCGCGGTAGTCCAGCACCGCCACGAGCAGCAGCTCCTTGTTCCTGAAGTGGTGCAGCAGCCCGGCCTGGGACAGCTCGGCGCGCTCGGCGATGCGGGCCAGCGACGCGCCGCGGTAGCCGTGCTCGGCGAACTCCAGCAGCGCGGTGGCCAGGATGCGCTCCCTGCGCGCCGCACCGGTCGCGTAGCCCCGTCTCACTCGCGGCAGCCTATCTCGCCCCTGGCGGAGGGCCTTGGGCAGCCGTTAACCTGACCGCGCCTCACGTTTGATTCCCCCCCGATCAGGAGGCCGCTGTGCCGTCCGCACGTGATCGCCAGGCCCGCGTCGCCACGTACGTCGTCTACGCCGTGCAGGGCCTGTCCTTCGCCTCGTTGCTCATCCAGGTCGCGAACCTCCAGGCCAAGCACCAGCTCGACGAGGGCTCGCTGACGATGTTGCTGCTGGTCGTGCCCGTGTTCGCGGGCGTCGGCAGCGTGGCGGCGGGCGCGTTCGCCGCGCGGTTCGGCAGCAAGCTGCTGCTGCGGATCGCCCAGCCGGTGGTGTCCGGCGCGGTGGTGCTGGCCGGGCTCGCGCCGAACGTGCCGCTGCTGCTGTCGGCGCTGCTGCTGTTCGGGGTGGCGGTGGGCGCGGTGGACGCGGGCATGAACATGCAGGGCGTGGCCGTCGAGCGCAGGTACGGCGTGGAGGTGCTGAACGGGTTCCACTGCGTGTGGAGCGTGTTCAGCCTGGCCGCGGCGCTGTGGGCGTCGGGAGCCGCCGGGCTGCCACTGCCGGTGATTATGGCCCTGCCCATGGTCCTCGCGGTGGCCGGCTCGCTCTACGCCGGGCGGGACCTGTGCACGCGCGAGGAGGAGAAGGTCGAGGCCGCGGGCGCGCCCGCCGCCGGCCGCTTCCCGTGGCGGCCGATCATCCCGCTCTGCCTGGCCATGGGCTTCCTGTACGTCGGCGACGCCGCCGTGTCCAACTTCAACACCGTCTTCATGAAGGACGTGCTCGGCGCGAGCCCCGCCGTGGTCCCGCTGGCGTACGCCGCCTACCAGGCGACCACCCTGGCCGTCAGGCTCGGCGGCGACTTCGCCGTCAGGCGGTACGGCCCCGCCGCCATCGTCAGGATCGGCGGGGTGATCGCCACACTCGGGTTCGTCGGCGTGGTGCTGGCCCCGACGCAGCCGCTGGGCATCGTCGCGTTCGGGCTCACGGGCGTGGGGCTGGCGGTGGTGGCGCCCCAGTCGTTCTCGGCGGCGGGCAAGCTGGACCCGGCGGGCACCGGCGTGGCCATCGCCCGCGTGAACCTCTTCAACTACGTCGGCTTCATCGTGGGCGCCGCCCTGGTGGGCGGCATCGCCGACGCCGCCGACATGCGGGTGGCGTTCGCCGCGCCGCTGGTGCTGGCCGCCGCGATCATCGCCCTGGCCGCGGGCTTCGAGCCGAAGCGCGCCCCCGCGATCAAGTAACCCCCAGCCCGAGCCGCGCCCCCGCGATCAAGTAACCCCCAGCCCGAGCCGCGCCCCCGCGATCAAGTGACCCCCTGACCCGGAGCGCGCCCCCCGCGACCAAGAGGCGCACCCCGCTATCGCCGCACCTCGGTGACCTCGACGGGGCGGCCCTCGCGCAGCGACAGGTCGGCGGCCTCGGCCACGTAGAGCGCCTCCAGCGCGTCCTCGATCGGGCACGGGCTCCGGTCGCTGCGCAGGAAGGCGTCGAGCTCCGCGCGGTAGGCGGTCTCGAAGCGGGCCACGAAGTCCGGCCAGGGCTCCTCCGGGCCGGGCAGGCCCTCGGTGGTGTGCAGCGGGGCTCGCGGGCCGAGGCCGACGGCCTGCGTGCGCCTGGTGCCCGCCAGCTCCATGCGCACGTCGTACCCGCCGCCGTTGTACCGCGAGCCCTGCAGGGTGGCCAGCGTGCCGTCGTCCAGCGTCAGCAGCGCGGCGCTGTTGTCCACGTCGCCCGCCTCGGCGAAGAACGCGGCGCCGCGGTTGGCCCCCCTGGCGTAGACCGACACCACCTCCCGGCCGGTCACCCAGCGCAGGATGTCGAAGTCGTGGATGTGGCAGTCGCGGAAGAGCCCGCCGGACAGCGGGATGTACGCGGCGGGCGGCGGCGCGGGATCGGCCGTGACCAGGTGCACGCGGTGCAGCTCCCCCAGCTCACCGGCCCGCAGCGCGTGCGCCGCCGCCACGTAACCGGGGTCGAACCTGCGCTGGAACCCGATCTGCACCCGGTTGCCCGCGGCGGCCTCCAGCACCTTGACGGTGTCGGCCACCGTGCCCGCCACCGGTTTCTCGCAGAAGGCCGGGATGCCCAGCCGGCACGCCTTCATGATCAGCTCCGCGTGGGTGCTGGTCGGGGTGGCGATGACGACGGCGTCCGCCTCGAACGGGTCGCCCGCCCTGCCGTGCGGTGACGTGCGTACGGGATCGCTCACGATCAGCTCGTCCACCAGGGGGTGCGCGGCCAGGGTCGCGGCGTGGAAGGCCCCGATCCGGCCCAGACCCAGCAGTCCCACACGCATGGCGCCTCCCGTTCGCACGTCTGGCTCTCTTTCTAAGCGAGCACTTCTCCCTCAGTCAACAGTTTGTCCTGACATGCGGACCTTCAATCCGCGTACGACCTCGGCCGCCTTGTGCGCGGGCAGCCGCGCGAACCCCGCCACCACGGCCGCCGGCCCCGGCAGCTCCCGCATCGGCCCCACCGGCTCGGCGGACAGGCCGAGCTGCCGGGCGGCGAGCACGGTACGCGACTCGTCCCACCCCCGGGGCAGCTCCAGGTACACGTGCAGCCCGGCCTCGATGCCCCTGACCCGGATCGCCGGCAGCTCCTCGGCCAGCGCCTCGACCAGGGCGTCCCGGCGGCGCCGGTACTCCCTGCGCATCCGCCGCAGGTGCTTGTCGTAGCCCCCGGTACGCAGGAAGTGGGCCAGCGCGTACTGCTCGATCACCGGGGAGCCCAGGTCGAGCTCGCCCCGCGCCCGCCGGATGGCCTCGGCCAGGTCGGGCGGCGCGGCCACCCAGCCGAGCCGCAGCCCGGGCGCGAGCGCCTTGCTCACGCTGCCGGACAGGATCACCCGGTCGGGCGCCAGGCCCTGCAGGCAGCCGACGGGGTCGCGGTCGAAGCGGAACTCGGCGTCGTAGTCGTCCTCCAGGACGACCCGGTTCCCCGCGTACGCCCACTCCATCAGCGCCGCCCGGCGCGCCGGCGAGAGCACCACCCCGGTCGGGAACTGGTGGGCGGGCGTCACCAGCACGGCGTCCCCGTTCAGCCTGCGCACGTCGAGCCCCTGCTCGTCCACCGGCACCGGCACCAGGTGCGCGCCCGCCCGGCGCAGCAGCGGCACCTGCCGGTGGCTGGTCGGGTCCTCCACGGCGAGCCGCAGCGGGCGGTGCTGGGTCAGCACGTGCAGGGCCAGGCTGAGCCCCTGCGCCACGCCGCCGACGATGATCAGGTGCTCGGGGCGCACGTCGGCCGCCCTGACCCGCCTGAGGTAGGCGGACAGCTCTTCGCGCAGCTCGGGCACGCCGCCAGGGTCCCCGTAATCGAAGGCGTCCGAGGGTACGGTGGTCAGGACGTGCCTTACGGCCGCGAGCCAGCGTTCACGGGGGAAGTGGCCGAGGTCGGGGGAGGTGGGGCGATGACCGTAGTACGAGGGGGACGCCTGGGCGCTCGGTGCCCGGCGGCCCGGATCGGACCGGGCGGGGGCCGAGCCGCGCGGCTCGGGGGCGGCGCGGGTGGCGTTCTGGGGGGTGACCTGCGTGCCGACACCCACCCTGGAGACCAGGAAGCCCTCGGCGACCAGTTGCTCGTACGCCTCCACGACCACTCCCCTGGAGACCTGGAGGTCGGTGGCGAGGTCGCGGGTGGCGGGCAGGCGGGTGCCCGGCGTGAGCCGCCCGCCCCGGATGGATTCGCGCAGCTCAGCCGCGATCTGTCCGGCAATGCCTCCCTTCCCGCGATTTATCTGGATATGGAGGTCGGCCATATTGGTCCTGTCTCCCAGCGGGACATTGGACTGTTTCTGCGAACCATTGTCTCCCTAGCATCCTTCGCATGACAAACGGCATGAAAAACGGCACGAGAAACGGCATCGTGGGCGCCGCCGCGGCGATGTTCCTGGTCGGAACGCTGGCGGGGGTCTCCGGACTCGTGGGCGCATACCCCATATACGGCGGCCAGGCGGTTCGGTATCTCGTGGCTTCGGTCATCCTGCTTGTCATCACGAGAGTGCTCGGCCTGCGGTTCGTCCGCATGACGTGGCGCGAGACGCTCTGCCTGCTCGGGCTGACGCTGCTGGGCCTGGTGTTCTTCAACGTGGCCGTGGTGGAGTCCACCCGCGCCTCGGGGCCCGCGCTGGTGGGCACCGTGCTGGGCACCGTGCCGCTGGCCCTGGCGCTGGCCGGCGGGCGGCCCGCGCCCCGGCTGCTGCTCGGGGCCGGCGTGGTGGTGGCCGGCGCGACGCTGGCCACGGGGCTCGGCAGCGGCACCCAGGAGAGCCTGCTGTGGGCGCTGGGCGCACTGGTGGGCGAGGTGAGCTTCTCCCTGCTGGCCATCCCCCTGCTGCCGAAGCTGGGGCCGATCCGGGTGTCGGCGTACTCGACGACGCTGGCCGTGCCCATGCTGGCCACGGTCGGGCTGCTCGACGCGGGGACGGACATGCTCAGGGTGCCGACGCTCGCCGAGGCGCTCGGGTTCGCCTACCTGGCGGTCGTGGTGACCGTGGTGGCGTTCTTCCTCTGGTACACCTCGCTGCCCAAGCTGGGGCCGGGGCGGGCCGGGCTGTTCGCGGGGCTCATCCCGGTGGCGGCCATCGTCACGGGGGCCGTGCTCGGGGTGGCCATGCCGACCACGTACGACCTGCTGGGGGCGGGGCTCGTGGTCGCCGGCATCCTGATCGGCCTCAGCGCGGAACGCGCGGGCGCGAAGGCGGCCGTGCGGCCGTCCGAGGCCTGACGGCCGTCCCCTCCTTTCGGTGCGCGTAATCTCTTGAGCGACCGAAAGGATGGACATGGCCGAGTTCGACTACACCGACCTGCTGCCGCTTGGAGCCGACGAGACGGAATACCGGCTGATCACCTCGGAGGGGGTGCGGAAGGTCGAGGCGGCCGGGCGTACGTTCCTCGAAGTCGACCCCGAGGCGCTGCGCCTGCTCACCGAGACGGCCGTCCACGACATCTCCCACTTCCTGCGCACCTCGCACCTCGCCCAGCTCAGGAAGATCGTCGATGACCCCGAGTCCAGTGGCAACGACCGCTTCGTCGCTCTCGACCTGCTGAAGAACGCCTCCATCTCGGCCGGCGGCGTGCTGCCCATGTGCCAGGACACCGGCACCGCCATCGTCATGGGCAAGCGCGGCCGCCACGTGCTGACCGACGGCCGCGACGCCGAGCACGTCTCGCGCGGCGTGTACGACGCCTACACCAAGCTCAACCTGCGCTACTCGCAGATGGCCCCGCTGACCATGTGGGAGGAGAAGAACACGGGCAACAACCTCCCCGCCCAGGTCGAGCTGTACGCCGAGGACCCCCACGGGCACCCCGACGAGTACAAGCTGCTGTTCATGGCCAAAGGCGGCGGCTCGGCCAACAAGTCGTTCCTGTACCAGGAGACCAAGGCCGTGCTCAACGAGAAGCGCATGATGGCCTTCCTGGAGGAGAAGATCCGCTCGCTCGGCACGGCGGCCTGCCCGCCGTACCATCTGGCCGTCGTCGTGGGCGGCACCTCCGCCGAGTACGCGCTCAAGACCGCCAAGTACGCCAGCGCCCGCTACCTCGACTCGATCCCCACCGAGGGCTCGCCCTCCGGGCACGGGTTCAGGGACCTGGAGATGGAGGCCAAGGTCTTCGAGCTGACGCAGAAGCTGGGCATCGGGGCACAGTTCGGCGGCAAGTACTTCTGCCACGACGTGCGCGTCATCCGCCTGCCCAGGCACGGCGCCTCCTGCCCGGTCGCCATCGCGGTGTCCTGCTCCGCCGACCGCCAGGCCCTCGCCAAGATCACGCCGGAGGGCGTGTTCCTGGAGAAGCTGGAGACCGACCCGGCCCGCTTCCTGCCCGAGACCACCGACGAGCACCTCTCGGACGACGTCGTCTCGATCGACCTCAACCGGCCGATGCCCGAGATCCTGGCCGAGCTCACCAAGTACCCCGTCAAGACCCGCCTGTCCCTCACGGGCCCCCTGGTGGTCGCCCGCGACATCGCGCACGCCAAGATCGCCGAGCTGCTGGACAACGGCGGCGAGATGCCCCAGTACCTCAAGGACCACGCCGTCTACTACGCCGGTCCGGCCAAGACCCCCGAGGGTTACGCCTCGGGCTCGTTCGGGCCGACGACGGCCGGGCGCATGGACTCGTACGTGGAGCGCTTCCAGGCGGCGGGCGGCTCGATGGTGATGCTGGCCAAGGGCAACCGGTCCAAGCAGGTCACGGAGGCCTGCCAGAAGTACGGCGGCTTCTACCTGGGCTCCATCGGCGGCCCCGCGGCGCGGCTGGCGCAGGACTGCATCAAGAAGGTGGAGGTTCTGGAGTACCCCGAGCTGGGGATGGAGGCGGTGTGGAAGATCGAGGTCGTCGACTTCCCCGCGTTCATCGTCGTGGACGACAAGGGCGACGACTTCTTCACCGACAGGACCGGCCCCGTCCTGTCCATCGGCCGGCGCTGACGCCGGCGCCGGGGAGTCAGGCGCCGACGGGCGTCACGCAGGCGATCGTGCCGCCGCGCGCGTGTGCGGGAAGGGCGGCACGATCGGCCGCGGGGGTGAGCGAGGCGGCGGGCCCGGTGACCCGAGAGATGCTCAAGCGGCCACCGGGGCCCGGTGCGGCGCCACGACGGAGCCGTCGGGCAGCAGCAGACCCGTGTCGTCGAACAGCACGACGCCGTTGCAGAGAAGGCTCCAGCCCTGGTCGGGGTGGGCCGAGATGACGTGCGACCGCTCGCGGTCGAGGGAGTCGGCATTAGGGCAAACGGGGTTGTGACTGCACATGGCGCACCTCTCAGATTGCGCTCCGGGTTGCGGGTCCTCAAAAGGGCAACGTGCGCCCTGACGGCGTGCGGAGGTCCAGTGCGGCTCTGGTCGGCTTCTTCGGCCGGCGGCGAACCTGGGTCTGGCGCATCCTCATCACGTCCTTAGTGGTCTGGCTTCATCGGTGGGACCTCGGGCGTTCTGCTCTCAGTCTGACCTTCGACACCGACAGTTTCCTGGATGACGGTCAGCGAGAGAGCTCGCCTTCTTTCCTGGTCCTAACCATGCCCCCGTCTCCTTACGGCACCCTTACAAGTCGCTGACGGCGCCCCGTGGATCCCTGTCAGTCAGCCTGCCGTACGCCTGAATGTCCCCTACCAGGCATCATGCACAAATATTCGGCAAGTCGTTGTGCCGATGGGCACAAGCGCCCGGTGAGCTGCGCAAACGCGCTGAGAGTGGTCGCGGGTAAAACGCTCCCGGGGACGGCGCGAACCCGCCCGCGCGGCGGGGCCGATCCGCCGTCACCGGCGAGATCCCGGAGCCACGCCACGCACCTGCCGCGCCCGGCCTTCCGGGAGAACCCGTCACCGGACGGCGGCGACCGTCCCGACGGGCCGCTCAGGGACGCGATCGACGAGCATTTCGGCCATCGCGGCGGCGCCGGGACGAACACCACGCCACTGCTCGCGCTCGACGCGTGGGAGCACGCGTACTACCTTCGGTAGCGCAACGTCCGTCCGGACCACGTCGAGAAACTGTGTGGCCCCATCAACTGGGAGGATGTGGCCAGGAGGTTTGCTGACGTGACGAGTCAGGCGGCATGACTTAAGTTCGCAACAAATTATCGGCCCCGCCTCTACTGGTCGGTTTACACAAATAGGTAAGCTGCCTGGCATGCGTGCGCCCTCCGGTTACCTACTCGCCGCGCGCTATCGGCTCGTGGAGCCGGTTGGTCGCGGCGGCATGGGCACCGTTTGGCGGGCACATGACGAGCTGCTCGACCGGGACGTGGCGGTCAAGGAAGTACGGCTGCCCACGGTCCTCGACGAGGAGCTGCGTGCCGAGCTGTGCGCGCGCACCGAGCGCGAGGGCCGGGCGACCGCGATGGTCGCGCACCCCTCGGTGATCACCGTCTTCGACGTGGTCACCGAGGACGACCGGCCGTGGATCGTGATGGAGCTGCTGCGGGCCAGGTCCCTGGAGCAGCTCATCCAGGAGAACGGACCGCTCCACCCCCGCAAGGCCGCCGAGATCGGCCGGCAGATCCTGGGGGCGCTGCGCGCCGTGCACGCCAAGGGCATCCTGCACCGCGACGTGAAGCCGAGCAACGTGCTGGTGACGGAGGACCGCGCGGTGCTCACCGACTTCGGCCTGGCCGCGCTGGAAGGTGACGTTTCCATCACCCAGGCGGGCATCGTTCTCGGGTCCGCCGGATACATCGCTCCAGAGCGGGTGCTCGGCTCGAAGGCCAGCCCCGCCGCCGACCTGTGGTCGCTCGGCGCGACCCTCTACACCGCCGTCGAGGGCAGGGGCCTGCACGGCAGGCGTACGGCCGCCGCCGCGCTCGCGGCCCTGACCAGCGGCGAGCCGATCCCGATGACCAAGGCGGGCCCGCTGGCGCCCGTGCTCGACGCGCTGCTCAGGATCGACCCCGCGACCAGGCTCGACTCCGTACGGGCCTCGCTCATGCTGACCAGGGTCGCCGCGGGCGGCTCCGCGGAGGAGCCGCTGACGCCGCGCAAGCCCAGCCGTCCCACCTCGGCGATTCCCATCCCGCAGACCCCTTTCGTACGCAGGCCCGCGCACCGCGGGCTGCACCGGGCGGACCCGCCGGCGGGCACCGTGAACGTGCCCTCGCCACGGCAGGAACGCAAACCGGGTGAGGGCGTGCACAGGAAGCGCGTCGAACCACGTCCAGCGCCGTCGGCTTATGCCCGTTTCAAAGCGACGGTGATAAAGTTGTGCCTTCCTCGGCGGTTCTGGCCAAGAGAACTTCGCAAGCGAGGGTAAAGCACTTCCCAAGCGAGAATCGATATCTTCTTCTCATGCCGGAACAGCAGACACGCCTGCTCGCGGAGCGCTACGAGCTCGTCACCCCGCTCGGGCGGGGCACGATGGGCACAGTGTGGCGGGCCCGCGACCGCGCGCTCGGGCGCGAGGTGGCGGTCAAGGAAATCCGCCAGGACCCGGGTCTCACCGAGGAACAGCGGGCCGAGCTGCGCGAACGTATGGTGCGCGAGGGCCGCATCGCGGCCCGGATCAGCCACCCGTCGGTGGCCTCCATCCACGACGTGCTGATCCAGGACAACAGCCCCTGGATCATCATGGAGCTCATCGAGGCCCGCTCGCTGGAGCAGGTCATCGAGCAGGAGGGGCCGCTGCCGCCGCGGCTGGTGGCCGAGATCGGCGTGGACCTGCTGGGGGCGCTGCGCGCGGCGCACGCCCAGGGCATCACCCACCGCGACGTCAAGCCCGGCAACGTGCTCATCACCGAGAGCGGGCGCGTGGTGCTGACCGACTTCGGCATCGCCAAGGCCGAGGGCGACTCCCGGCTGACGAAGACCGGCATGGTGATCGGCTCGCCCGGCTACACCGCCCCGGAACGTGCCAGGGGCGAGTACACCGGCCCCGAGTCCGACATCTGGTCGCTCGGCGCCACGCTCTACTTCGCCGTCGAGGGGCGGCCCGCGTACGAGCGCTCCACGATCGCGGAGACGCTGGCGGCGCTGCTCACCGAGAGCGCCGACCCGCCCACGCAGGCGGGGCAGCTCCGGCCCGTGCTGAACGGACTGCTGAACAAGGATTACCGGCAGCGGCTGAGCGCTGCCAAGGCGGAGACCCTGCTGCGCATGGTCGCCGACACCCCCACGAGCGAGATGCCGGTGCTGACGGCCGAGGCTCTTATGGCGCAGGAGGCCGCTTTGCCCGATCCGTTCGCCACCCCCGAGAACCCCGCCGGCGCCGCCCCTGGCGGTCGAGGGCCGGCCGGCCAGCCGCCTTACGGGCCTCCTGCCCAGGGGCCTGGCGCGCCTGGTCATACGCCGGGCGGCCCGCAGGTCCGTGGCCCGGTGCCCGCCGGTGCCGGGGGGCCCGGGGCGCAGGGCCCCGGCGGGCCGGGTGGCTCCGGTGTGGGCCACGCGATGCAGGGCATGAGCGGGCCTCAGGCGCCCACCGGGCCGAACGCCTTCAGCGGGCCTCCCGGCGCTCACACCCCGCCCGGGCAGCGGCCGGCGGGAGCACCGGGAGCCCGGGGCCCCGTGTCAGGGCCCGGCGCGCCGTCAGGGCCACAGCCGGCGCCAGGACCTCGTGGCGCGTCAGGACCGGGGCAGGGCGGCCAGCCAGGGCCTGGCGGCGCGGCAGGGCCTCGTGGCGCAGCGGGTCCGCAGCCCGCGTCCGGGCCGCAGCCCGCGCCAGGACGTGGCGGCCCGTCAGGGCCGCAGCCCGCGCCCGGGCGTGGCGGTCCCTCAGGGCCGCAGCCTGCCTCGGGACCCGGCGGACCGTCCGGACCGCGTCCCGCCTCGGGGCCCGGTGCCCCGTCAGGACCGCACGCGGCGGGGCCGCAGGGCCCGGCGCACGGCCCGAACACGCCCACCGTGCCGCAGGGGCAGCAGCCCTTCGCCTCGCACGCCCCGAACGCGGGCCAGGCCACCGGGCCGGAAGGCGACTACGACCCCGAGCGGACGGTCAGCATCTCGCGCCCCAAGGGCCCGTTCCCCGCGGCCCAGGAGCAGGGCGGCCGGCCGCAGCGCCCCGCCGACGAGGGCTCCTTCGCCACGACCCGCATCCCGAAGGGCTCGCCGGGCCAGCAGGTCTACCCGGTGCCCGCTCCCCCGCCCGGCCAGCCCCAGCAGCAGTCCGGGCCCCCGCAGATGATGCCCCAGCAGCCCCAGCAGGGCCCCCAGGGGCAGCAGTTCGGCGGGCACGGCCTGGGCACGGACCTGTTCGCGATCGCGGGCCCGCCGGAGGAGAAGCGCCCCACGGGCAACCGCAACGGCATGCTGGTGCTCATGGCCGTGGCGGCCGCGGCCGCCGTGGTGATCGCCGTGCTGATCGTGGCCCTGTTCTCGAGCTGAGCCCCGCGGGGGGTGGCTTCGGCCCGTTCTGAGCGCCGTGGGTCAGACTGGAAGTCATGAGTGAGTTCCGGATCGAACATGACTCGATGGGCGAGGTACGCGTGCCGGCAGGCGCCAGGTGGCGCGCACAGACCCAGCGGGCAGTGGAGAATTTCCCGATCTCAGGCCGGCCCCTGGAGCCGTCGCACATCGCCGCGCTGGGCCTGATCAAGGCGGTGGCGGCCGAGGTCAACGGCGAGCTCGGCGTGATCGACAAGGACCTGGCCGAGGCGATCGCGCAGGCCGCCGCCGACGTGGCGGAGAACGAGCACGACGCCGAGTTCCCGATCGACGTCTTCCAGACCGGCTCGGGCACCTCGTCCAACATGAACGCCAACGAGGTGATCGCGACGCTGGCCGAGGAGCGGCTGGGCCGTCCCGTGCACCCCAACGACCACGTGAACGCCTCGCAGTCGTCCAACGACGTGTTCCCCACCTCGATCCACGTGGCGGCGGCCACCGAGGTGACCTTCCACCTGCTGCCCTCGCTCAGGCACCTGGCGCAGGCGCTGAGGGAGAAGGCGATCGAGTTCGACGGGGTGGTGAAGTCGGGGCGTACGCACCTGATGGACGCGACGCCGGTGACCCTGGGGCAGGAGTTCGGCGGCTACGCCACGCAGGTCGAGCACGGCGTCGTACGCGTCTCCGCGGCCCTGGAGCACGTGCTGGAGCTGCCGCTGGGCGGCACGGCCGTGGGCACGGGCATCAACACGCCGCAGGGCTTCGCCCAGGAGGCCATCGCCAAGCTGCGCGAGGCGACCGGCATCCCGTTCCAGGAGGCCGCCGACCACTTCGAGGCCCAGGGTGCGCAGGACTCGATCGTGGAGCTGTCCGGGCAGCTCAAGGTGGTCGCGGTGTCGCTCACCAAGATCGCCAATGATCTGCGCTGGATGGGCTCGGGGCCGCGCGCGGGACTCGGCGAGATCAACCTGCCGGACCTGCAGCCGGGCTCGTCGATCATGCCCGGCAAGGTCAACCCGGTGATCCCCGAGGCCACGGCCATGGTCGCGGCCCAGGTGATCGGGAACGACGCGGCGATCACGTTCGCCGGCGCGTCGGGCAACTTCGAGCTGAACGTGCAGCTCCCCCTCATCGCGCGCAACATCCTGGAGTCGATCAGGCTGCTGGCGAACGTCTCGCGCCTGCTCGCCGACCGCTGCGTCTCCGGCATCACGGCCAACGTCGAGCGCCTGCGCGAGTACGCCGAGTCGTCCCCGTCGATCGTCACCCCGCTGAACAAGTACGTCGGCTACGAGGAGGCGGCGAAGATCGCCAAGCAGGCCCTGGCGGAGCGCAGGACGATCAGGGAGGTCGTCATCGAGCGCGGCCACGTGGCCGCTGGGAAGCTCACGGAGGAGCAGCTCGACGCCGCGCTCGACGTGCTCTCCATGACTAGGCCCTGACCGTCCGGGCGGCGGCCTGCTGCGTGGCGTGGGCCCAGCGGGTGAGCAGGGAGAGCGCGGCGCCGGAGTCGACGGCGTCGGCGGCCCGCTTGTAACCGGCCGCCAGCGCGGGCGTGAGCTCGGCCGCCGGCGGGGTGCCGTCCGCGGCCACCAGGGCGGCGGCCGCGTTCAGCAGGACGATCTCGCGCACGGGTCCCTGCTCGCCGGAGAGCACGGCGCGCGCCACGCCGGCGTTGTGCCGCGCGTCGCCGCCGCGCAGGTCCTCGGCGCGGGCGCGCGGGATCGACAGGTCGAGCGGATCGAAGCCGACCTGGGTGACCCTGCCCCTGCGTACCAGCCAGATCGTCGAGGGGCCGCAGGTCGTCAGCTCGTCGAGCCCGTCGTCGCCCCTGAAGACGAGCGCGGAGCAGCCGCGCTCGGCCAGCACGCCCGCGATGGTCGGCGCCATGGTCGGGTGGAAGACCCCGACGGCCTGAGCGGAGGGCAGGGCGGGGTTGGTGAGCGGCCCCAGGAAGTTGAAGACCGTGGGCACGCCCAGCTCGCGGCGCGGCTGGGAGGTGCGTCTCAGCGCCGGGTTGAAGGCGGGCGCGAAGCAGAACGTGATGCCCACCTCGTCCGCCACCCGCACCACGGCGGCGGGCGGCAGCTCGATGGCCACGCCGAGCGCTTCGAGCACGTCGGCCGCGCCCGCCGTGGAGGAGGCGGCCCGGCCGCCGTGCTTGACCACCTTGGCCCCCGCGGCGGCGGTCACGATGGCGGCCATGGTGGAGATGTTCACGGTGTTCGCCCGGTCGCCGCCGGTGCCGACCAGGTCGACGGGGTCGCCGGGCACCCGGATCGCCGAGGCCTTGGCCAGCATGCCGTCGGCCAGCCCGGCCACCTCCGCCACGCTCTCGCCCTTGGCGCGCAGCGCGACCGCGAACGCGGCGATCTGGGCGTCGGTGGCCATGCCGGACATGATCTGGTCCATCGCCCAGGTGGCCTGGCGGGCGGTGAGCGAGGTGCCGTCGAGCAGCGTGGTGAGGATCCGTGGCCAGGTGGTGGTCATGAGTGCCCCTTCATGTCTGTGCTCGACGGGGGGCACCCACTGCAACGGTGACGGCCGCCTCGTCGAGGCGGCCGTGTGCGTATCGCGCCGGAGGTCCGCCTAGGAGGCGGGCCACCACTGGGACGAGTACGCGATCATGCCCTCACCTTAGCAGACGCCCTTGATCCACATATGCGGTCATCCATCTATGTCGTCAGCACCCATGCGGTGCGGCGGGGCGAGAGCTTAGGGTGGCGAGGTATGGCGAAGGAGCTGACGGGGCGCACCGCGCTGGTGACGGGGGCCGGGGGCGGCATCGGGGCGGCGTGCGCGCGGCGGTTGGCCGCGGCGGGGGCCAGGGTGCTGGTCGTGGACCTGCGGGCCGAGTCCGCCGAGAAGGTGGCCGCCGAGGTGGGCGGCGCCGCGGTGGTGGCCGATCTGAGCGAGCCCGGTTTCGTGGCGGCGCTGCCCGACGAGCCGGTGGACATCGTGGTGAACAACGCCGGGTTCCAGCACGTGGCGCCGATCGAGGAGTTCCCGCCCGAGGTGTTCGCCACGATGCTCAAGGTGATGGTCGAGGCGCCGTTCCTGATCGCGCGCCGGGTGCTGCCCGGCATGTACGCCAGGGGCTGGGGGCGGTTCGTGAACATCTCGTCGGTGCACGGGCTGCGGGCCTCGCCGTACAAGTCGGCGTACACGACGGCCAAGCACGCGCTGGAGGGCTTCTCCAAGGTCGTGGCGCTGGAAGGGGCCCCGCACGGGGTGACCTCGACCTGCGTCTGCCCGGCGTACGTGCGTACCGGGCTGGTGGAGGCGCAGATCGCCGACCAGGCCAAGGTGCACGGCATCCCCGAGGACGAGGTCGTGCGCGACATCATGCTGGCCCCCGCGGCGATCAAGCGCCTGATCGAGCCCGAGGAGGTGGCCGAGCTGGTCGCCTACCTGTGCGGCCCGGCAGGGGCGTTCATCACCGGCGTGTCGCTGCCGGTGGACGGTGGCTGGACGGCCCACTAGTGAGCATCCGGTTCCTGGAGTTGCTGGCCAGGGAGGCGTCCGCGGTCGAGTTCGAGGGGCCGATCATCCAGGCCAGGGCCGCGGGCGCGGACGCGGCCACGATCGAGGAGCTGGAGCGGGCCAAGGTCGAGGCGCTCAAGGTGCGCGACCTGCTGAAGCGGCGGGCCAGGCGCGAGGCGGAGCTGTCGGCGCTGTACGACACGGCCGGCGACCTGGCGGCGCTGCGCGACCTCGACGCCGTGCTGGAGGCCATCGTGCACCGGGCCAGGCAGTTGCTGGCCACCGACGTCGCGTACATGACGCTGCACGACCCCGAGCGGGGCGACACCTACATGCGGGTCACGGACGGGTCGATCTCGGCCAAGTTCCGGGCGTTGCGGCTGGCCATGGGGGCGGGGCTGGGCGGGCTCGTGGCGCAGACGGCGGTGCCGTACGCGACGGCCGACTACTTCGCCGACGCCAGGTTCCGGCACAAGGAGCACATCGACGAGGCCGTCAAGGAGGAGGGCCTGGTCGCCATCCTGGGCGTGCCGCTGCGGCTGGGGCAGCGGGTGATCGGCGTGCTGATGGCGGCCAACCGCAGTGCCAGGCCGTTCCACCAGGAGGAGGTGTCGCTGCTGGCCAGCCTGGCCGCGCACGCCGCCGTCGCGATCGACAACGCCAGGCTGCTGCAGGAGACCAGGAACGCGCTGGAGGAGCTCTCCCACGCCCACCGGACCGCCAGGGAGCACGGCGAGGCCGTGGAGCGGGCCGCCATGGCGCACGACCGGATGACCTCGCTGGTGCTGCGCGGCGGCGGGATCGAGGACGTGGCGGCCGTGGTGACCGACGTGCTGGGCGGCTCGCTGGCCGTGCTGAACGACCTGGGGCGGCCCATCAGCGGTGACGTGGGCGAGCTGGACGCGGGCGTGTTCGAGGCGGCGCAGGCGTCCAGGGCGCTCGGGCGCACCGTGCGCAGGGGCGATCTGCTGATCGCGTCCGTGGACGTGGGCGGGGAGCCGCTGTGCACGCTGATCCTGCGCAGCGACGACGCCGACGAGCGCATCCTGGAGCGGGCGGCGCTGGTGTGCGCGTTGCTGCTGCTGTTCCGCAGGAGCGTGGCCGAGGCCGAGGGGCGGGTCAGGGGCGAGCTGCTCGACGACCTGATCTCCCGGCCGGGCTCGCCCGGCCTGGCCGACCGGGCGCGGCGGCTCGGCATGGACCTGGGCGCCCCGCACGTGGTGGTGGTCGCCAGGCACTCGGGGCAGCGCGAGCGGGCGGCGTTCTGGGCCTCCTCGCAGGCGACGCTGCGGCACGGGCTGGCGGCGGGGCGGGGTGACGAGGTCGTGCTGCTGCTGCCCGGCGACGATGCCGGGGGGCTGGCGCAGCGCGTGGCCCGCGAGCTGACGTCGTCGCTGCAGAGCCCGGCGACGGCGGGCGCCTCACGCGCGGGCGAACCGGAGGACGTGGCCGCCGCCTACCAGGAGGCGCGCAGGTGCGCGGAGGCGCTGATCGCGCTCGGCCGGGCCGGTGACGGGGCGAGCGCGGCCGAGCTGGGCTTCGTGGGGCTGCTCGTCGGCGACGGCCGTGACGTGCCCGGCTTCGTCGGCAGGACGCTCGGCGCGGTCATCGACTACGACGCCCGCAGGGGCACCGCCCTGACCGGCACGCTGGCGGCCTACTTCGGCACCGGCGGCTCCCCCTCGCGCACGGCCGAGGCCATGCACATCCACGTCAACACCGTCACGCAGCGGCTCGACCGGATCGGCAAGCTGCTCGGCGAGGGCTGGCTGGAGCCGGAGCGGGCGCTGGAGATCCAGCTCGCCCTCCGCTTGCACCGGCTCGGCCACACAGACACGCCCGACACTATGGGTCCCAACGCTATATGAGTGACTCCGGTCACAACCTACGGTGACCGGCATGGCCACTTCCATCAAGAAGATCGTCGCCGCGAGCCTGATCGGCACCACCATCGAGTGGTACGACTTCTTCCTGTACGGCTCGGCAGCCGCCCTCGTGTTCAACAAGCTCTTCTTCCCCGAGTCCGACCCGCTGACCGGCACGCTGCTGTCGTTCCTCACCTACGCCGTCGGATTCGTCGCCCGCCCGCTCGGCGGCCTGGTCTTCGGCCACTTCGGCGACCGGATCGGCCGCAAGACGCTGCTGGTCGTCAGCCTGCTGATGATGGGCACGGCGACCTTCCTGATCGGCTGCCTGCCGACGTACGAGACGCTGGGCCCGGCGGCGGCGCTGGTGCTGACGGCGCTGCGGCTCGTCCAGGGCTTCGCGCTCGGCGGCGAGTGGGGCGGCGCGGTGCTGATCGTCTCCGAGCACGGCGACACGGCGCGGCGCGGCTTCTGGGCCTCCTGGCCGCAGGCGGGCGCCCCCGGCGGCAACCTGCTGGCCACCGGCGTGCTGGCGGCGCTGGCCGCCTGGCAGTCGGACGAGGCGTTCCTGTCGTGGGGGTGGCGGGTGCCGTTCCTGCTGTCGGGCGTGCTGGTGCTGATCGGGCTCTGGATCCGGCTGTCGATCAGCGAGTCGCCGGTCTTCAAGGAGGCCCCACCGGAGCCCAGGGCCCCGATCGTCGGGGTGCTGCGTCACCACTCCAAGGACGTGCTGGTCGCGATCGGCGCCCGCCTGGCGGAGAACATCTCGTTCTACCTGCTGACCGTCTTCGTCATCACCTACGCCAAGCAGACCGGCATCGACAACTCGACCGTGCTGAACGCGGTGCTGATCTCCTCGGCCATCCACTTCGTGACGATCCCGGTGTGGGGCGCGCTGTCCGACCGGGTCGGCCGCCGCCCGATCTACCTGGCGGGCGCCGCCGGCATCGGCGTGTGGATCTTCGCGTTCTTCCCGCTCGTGGACACCGGCAACTTCCTGGCCATCACCCTGGCCGTCACGGTCGGCCTGCTCTTCCACGGCATGATGTACGGCCCGCAGGCGGCCTTCTTCTCCGAGCTGTTCGGCACCAGGACCCGCTACACCGGCGTGTCCATCGGCGCGCAGCTCTCGGCGATCGTGGCGGGGGCGCTGGCCCCGATCATCGCGGTGGCCCTGCTCCAGCAGTTCGGCAGCAGCGTGCCCATCTCGGCCTACCTCGGGGTGGCGGCGCTGCTCACCCTGGTCTCGGTCTACGCCGCCCGGGAGACTCGGGGCACCGACCTGGCCGAGAGGATCTACGCGAAATGAAGGTCACCACGCCGAGGCTCACCCAGCACGTCCTGACCGTCGAGGGCAGGAACACCGGCGAGCCCGTGCTGTTCGTGCACGGGAACGTCTCCTCCGCCGCCTTCTGGCGCGACGCCATGGCCGCGCTGCCCGAGGCGTACCGTCCGCTGGCGGTGGACCTGCGCGGGTTCGGCGGCACCGACCCGGCGCCCGTGGACGCCACGAGGGGCCTGCGCGACTACTCGGACGATCTGATCGAGCTGGTCGACGCGCTGGGCCTGGAGCGGGTCCACCTGGTGGGCTGGAGCCTGGGCGGCGGCATCGTGCTGCAGTTGCTGCGCGACCGCCCGAGCGCCGTCAGGAGCGTCACGCTGGTCAACCCGATCTCCCCCTACGGCTTCGGCGGCACGCAGGGCCCGGAGGGGCGGCTCACGCACCCCGGCGGCGCGGGATCGGGCGCGGGCGCCGCGAATCCTGATTTCGTGACTCGGCTCCGGGCGGGCGACATGTCGGATGAATCTCCCACCTCTCCGCGCAACGTCTTCCGCTCCGCCTACGTCAACAACCGCCCCGTCCCCGACGAGGACTTCTACGTCCGCGCGATGCTCACCACCCGCGTCGGCGAGGTCCACTACCCCGGTGACGCCGCCACCTCCGACGCCTGGCCGGGCGTGGCACCGGGCAAGACCGGCGTGCTCAACGCCGCCGCGCCCACCCAATTCCGACTCGACGACCTCCACAGGATCGACCCCAAGCCGCCGATCCTGTGGATCAGGGGCGCCGACGACGTGATCGTCTCGGACGCCTCGCTGTTCGACCTGGCCCACCTGGGGGCGCTCGGCGTCGTGCCCGGCTCGCCCGGCACCCCCGCCCAGCCCATGGTGAGCCAGACCAGGGCCGTGCTGGAGCGGTACGGGAGATACCGCGAGTCCGTCCTGGACGACTGCGGCCACAGCCCGCACCTGGAGCACCCGGAAGAGTTCCAGCGCCTGCTGGCCGAACACCTGAGGGAGGCGTAGATGCTGGTCGCGCTCACGCTCGTGGCGAGCTTACTGACGCCGGCGGGCCAGATCACGGTCCCGGGCGCCGAGCACGCGCGGATCGCCGCGCTCGACGACCTGACCACGGCCGGCACGGCGCGGACCGGCCACACCGACCCCGCGGACTGGGCCGGGCTGCACTCGGCCGCCACGGTCAACCCCACCGGCGTGCCCGGCCTCCAGATCGACGGCTACTTCCCCGACACCTCCACCGGCAACGCCACGCACGGCTGGAACCACGACTCCCAATTCGTGATCAGGCTGCCGAAGGAGTGGAACGGCGGCCTGGTCGTCTCCGGCACCCCCGGCAACAGGGAGCAGTACGCCAACGACTACACGATCTCCGACTGGGTCCTGTCGAAGGGATACGCGTTCGCCTCCACCGACAAGGGCAACGTGGGCGTGAACTTCCACGAGGACGGCCGCCGCCCCGGCGACGCCATCGCCGAGTGGAACCACCGCGTCACCCAGCTCACGGTGGCCGCCAAGGCCGTGGTCAGGCAGCGGTACGGCAGGCAGCCCGAGCGCACGTTCGCCGCGGGCATCTCCAACGGCGGCTACCTGGTGCGCTGGCAGCTGGAGAACCGCGGCCGGCTCTACGACGGCGGCGTGGACTGGGAGGGCACGCTCTGGCGGGTCAAGGGCGACAACCTGCTGAACTTCCTGCCGCCGGCGCTGAAGGCGTACCCGGACGAGGCCGGGGTGCGGGCGGCCGGATTCGCGGCGGGCTCGGAGTTCCTGTGGCCGTTCCACCGGCAGTACTACTGGGAGCTCACCCAGCAGCTCTACCAGAAGGAGCTGGACCCGTCCTACCAGGGCGCCGCGGCGGACTACGACTACGACGAGCGCAAACCGTACGCCGCCGTGGCCAGGATCGCGCTGACCGGCAGGATCACCAAGCCGCTGATCACCCTGCACGGCACGCTGGACACGCTGCTGCCGATCTCGCGCGACTCCGACGTGTACGCGAAGATGGTCGGCCCGCACCGCCCGTTCCGCTACCACCGGGTCGAGGGCGGCAACCACCTCGACAGCCTGGTGGACCTCTACCCCGACCGGCTCAAGCCGATGCTCCCGGCCTTCAGAGGCGCCTTCGAGGAGCTGGAGGGCTGGGTCAGTCCATGAGGTAGCGGTGCCTGCCCGCGCGCGCCAGACGCACGATGTGCCGCGCGCCGGGCAGCCTGCGGCCGAGCCGGTGCAGCGCGGTGTCGCGGCCCATGGGCGAGCGGCGCTCGGGATCGGCGGCGGCGGCAGGGCGGGCCACGATCCTGCCCCTGCGCATCTCCAGCGCGAACCGCAGCCCGACCTCCTCGTCGGGGGAGCGCAGCGTGCACAGCCAGCTTCCCGGCCCGAAGTGCTCGGCGCTGGGCAGCAGGCGCTTGACCGGCACCTTGGCCACGAGCTGGCCGGCGAGCCTGCCCGGCACCCCGGCCTCGACCAGGGCGGGGGCGCTCACCTCGCGGGCGCGCCTGCCGGTGCTGCGCATGACCAGCTCCAGCGGCGGGCCGCCGCTCGGCGGCACGTACGGCACCGGCAGCACGACGTACAGATGCCGCCCGAGGTGCTTGACCGTCACGCCCGGCGACACCAGCTTGATCGACTCGGAGAACGTGCGCGGCTCGATGGCCAGCCCCAGCTCGCCCGAGTCGCTCCAGCACGGCACGACCAGCCGCATCCTGGGCCGCTGGGCCAGCACGCCGAGACAGTTGAGCGGGCCGTCGGGGTGGCTGACGCGGCTCCTGGCCTGGTTGGCCCCGCTGAACATGCGTACGTGCACCTCCCACACCCCCGGCCGCAGCGGCTCGCCCAGGGCCGCCGTGGTGATGTCCAGCCGGGTCTCGCCCTTGATGCGGACGCGGACCCTGCGGCGGCCCGCCGGGACGCGCTCGACGTGCTGGGTGAGCGGCAGGAAGTGCACGACGCCCGTCTCGGCGTGGCGCACGTAGAGCTCGATGCGGGCCCGCTCGACGTCGCTGGTGATGTCGGTGACGTCCGCGGGCAGCTTCCTGGTCTCCAGCGAGCGTGGCGGGATCCAGTGCAGGCTGTCGCCGTCCACCTGGTACTTGTCGGGCGTGCCGTCGCCGGCCAGCACCTCGGCGGTCAGCCCGAGCACGAGGACGTCGGCGTCCCAGCGCACCTCGGTGAGGTCGGCGCGCAGGCCCGCGCGCTTGGAGGAGTTCGACATGAGCACGATCTGGTCGAGGCGCCCCATGCGGACGTACGCGGCCACGACGCGGAGCTGGACCGGCAGGTGGCGGTCGAGGCGCTCGGGGAAGCGCTGCTCCATGAGCTCCTGCACGACGCGGAAGTGCATGCCCCGATCGACGGACGAGTCGGCGAACTTGCTGGTCAGCAGCGGGCGCAGGAGGGCGTACCGGAGCCAGTACGCGTACATGCGGTCGCGCTGGCGCCCCTCGCCCACGTAGGTGTCGATGTCGTCGAGCAGCTTGTGCAGCTCCTTGACGATGGCCCGCGGCTCCTCCTCGACGCCGGGACGCTCCCCGAGGTGGCAGCAGACGTGATCGGCCAGCACCGCGATGACCTTGGCCTGCAGGTAGGCACGCAGCACGAACGCCTGCTCCCCCATCCGGCTGCCCGGCACGGAGAAGCCCAGCTCGTGCTCCTCCAGGAACGCGCGCCGGTAGAGCTGCTGCGGGTGAAGCAGGGTGAGCAGCCGGTCGCGCAGGATGTCGGCCCGGCCGGTGCTGCGCGCGAAGGCGGTCATCGGCGGGCCGAAGTCGCGGACCAGGCGGCCGACCAGCACGTCCGCGTCGGTCTCCACGGCCCGGTCGTGCATGCGCTCGACGGCGTCCCGCTCCAGCCGGTCGCCCGGCTCCAGGAAGTACACGTAGTCGCCGGCGGCGGCCGCCAGGCCGACGTTGCGGGCGCGCGAGGGTGAGCCCGTGTACGGCAGGTGCAGCGCCCGGACGTTCTCGCGAACGGTCGCGATGATGTCCAGGCGCTCGGCGGTCCCGTCCGTGGACCCGTCGTCCACGACGATCACTTCGTACTCGTCCGGGGGCATCGTCTGCTCCAGCGCGGAGCGGACGCACGCGTCGGCGGTGTCACCCGGATTGTGGACATTGATGATCACACTGACCTTCACACCCATGCGGCCAGCGTGCGCCCGTATACAGGATCGGGCGTGACGGCTTGCCGATTGGGGAAGGAAAGTTGACCCGCTCCCGACTTAATACCAACCGACGCGCTGCGAGTGGCCCCAGGCGGCGCAGGGCGTGCCGTAGCGGCCCTTGATGTAGCCCAGACCCCACTTGATCTGGGTGGCGGCGTTGGTCTGCCAGTCGGCGCCGGCGCTGGCCATCTTGCTGCCGGGCAGCGACTGCGGGATGCCGTACGCGCCGGAGTAGCGGTTCATGGCCCGCTCGTTCCAGCCGCTCTCCTTGTGCCAGAGCCGCTCCAGGCAGCCCCACTGGTCGGCGCCGAACCCGAACGAGGCCAGCATCGACTTCGCGGTGGCCTTGTTGGAGCCCGGCGAGGGGTCGCTGCCCGGCGGGAAGTTCTGGGCGGGGAAGCCGTCGCCGCCGGGGGCCTGCTCGGGCACCACCCAGTCGAGGCCCTTGCCGGCCGCGCCCGTGCGCCCCTTCTTGAGCTGGTCGGCCTTGTACGCCTGCTCGGCCTCGGCCTTGAGCAGGTCGGCCTCGGGGTCGGGCGCGTACAGGTCGCCGCTGGCGATCTTGCCGAGGTCGGTGAGCGACATCGGCGGCTTCGGCGGCTCGCTGGCGTTCTGCACGGCGCGGTAGGCGGTGTAGCCGCCGCCGCCGAGGACGATCACCAGCGACAGCACGGTGATGATGATGCGCTTGGGAGTGAAGCGCGAAGGCCGGCGCGCCGAGGGGAGGTCTTCCTTCGGGGGGCGCTCACTCAACTGCGGACCGGGGCTCACGAAGCATGAGCTTGCCCTGTCCTGGGGGGTGGTCCGCAACCGAAACGCGGGAATCGCTTGACGTAAATTTCACCAAGCAGCAGGTTAGCCCTGCGTTTCCGAAAAATTGTGACATTCGTCACATCATGGACGGCTTCCCTTCGGGCGCCCGTTCTCCGAAGGGAAGCCGCTTTCAGGGTCGCGGCCCTTCTTCCGGATCACATCTGGGCCGTGTCACAGTTTGGTGACACATACCGGGTATTCGAGACATGGAATAATAATGTGCGCGTGGCTGGCATCCTCCTCGTAGAAGACGACCCCTCGGTCCGTACGGCTCTAGAGCTGGCGCTGACCAGGCAGGGGCACTCCGTCACGTCGTACGCGACGGGTGAGGAGGCTCTCGACCACATCAGAGCCCGCCGCCCGGAGATCGCGATCCTCGACGTCATGCTCCCGGGGATCGACGGCGTCGAGGTGTGCCGCCGCGTCCGCAAGCTCGACCAGCTCCCCGTCATCCTGCTCACGGCCCGCGGCGACGACCTGGACGTGGTCGTCGGGCTGGAGGCCGGCGCCGACGACTACGTGGTCAAGCCGGTCGAGCCGCGCGTCCTGGACGCCCGCATCCGCGCCGTGCTGCGCCGCGCCGAGTCCGCCGCCTCCGACCGCATCACGTTCGGCGACCTCGTGATCGACCGGGGCGCGCTCAAGGTCACGCTGGCCGGCAAGGAGATCCACCTGACCCCGACGGAGCTGCGGCTGCTGCTGGAGCTCGTCCGGCACCCCGGCCAGGTGCTCAACCGCCGCTACCTGCTGCGCGCCGTCTGGGACCACACCCACATCGCGGACTCCCGCCTGGTGGACGCCTGCGTGCAGCGCATCCGCGCCAAGATCGAGCCCAAGCCGGCCGAGCCCGTCTTCATCCACACCGTGCGCGGCTTCGGCTACCGGTTCAGCCCTCCGTGATCCGCCCCGCGATCCTCCGGGTGATCCCCCGTCCCACAGGGCTGCGCGCCCGCCTGGTCATCACCTTCACCCTCGTCGCCGTCACCGCCTCCCTGCTGGTCGCCACCATCGGCTACGAGCTGGCCAAGACCGCGCTGCTCACCAGGACCGAGGCCGCCTCGCTGGACCTGGTGACCAAGGAGCTCGCCACCATCGACTTCCCGATCGGCAAGCTCAGGCCCGGCGAGGCCGCCCCCACCTCCAGGGAGCTCGACCGCGTGGCCCACGCGCTGGCAGGGCCCGGCCGCAGCGCGCTGGTCGAGTACGGCACCCTCGTCGCCACCGAGGGCCCCATGTCGCTCAGCGACGTGCCCAACGAGCTGCACGGCAGGGCCAAGCAGAGCGTCGTCACCCAACGCAAGATCATTGACAACGAGCTCTACCTCATCGTCGGCGCCGAGGTCTACCGCGACAACGCGGGCCGGCCCGAGTCCACCGGCCTGCAGGCGTTCGTCTTCTTCCCCCTGCGCGACGACGAGCGCCAGCTCGACACGCTCAGGACGGCCCTGGCCCAGACCGGCCTCGTCATCGTGCTGAGCGCCCTGGGCGTGGCGCTGCTGTCGGCCCGTCAGGTGCTGCTGCCGGTGCGCCGGCTGAGCGCCGCGGCCCAGGCGCTCGGCCAGGGCAGGCTGGACACCCGGCTGCCCGTGCACGGCCACGACGAGCTGGCCGGGCTCACCGCCCGGTTCAACGACGCGGCGGCCGCGCTGGAGCTGAGCGTGTCGGAGCTGCGCTCGCTGGAGGCCATGTCGCGCAGGTTCGTGGCCGACGTCTCGCACGAGCTGCGCACGCCGCTGACCGCGATGACGGCCGTGGCCGACATGCTCTCCGACGAGGCCGACCACCTGCCGGAGGCGCCCGCCCAGGCCGTGCGGCTGGTGCTCAGGGAGATCGAGCGCCTGCGCGAGCTGGTCGAGCACCTCATCGAGATCAGCCGCTTCGACGCGGGCACGGCCACCCTCAACCTGGAGCCGGTGAACGTGGCCGACTCCATCCAGGACTGCCTGGAGGTACGCGGCTGGAGCGACCAGGTGACGGTCACCGCATCCCAGGGACTGACCGCCAACCTCGACCCCAGCCGGTTCGACGTCATCGTGGCCAACCTGGTCGGCAACGCGCTCAAGCACGGCCTGCCCCCGGTCGTGGTCACGGCCAGGACCACGGAGAACGGACTGGAGGTGAAGGTGCGCGACCACGGCAAGGGCATCCCGCACGAGGCGCTGCCGCACGTCTTCGACCGCTTCTTCAAGGCCGGCGCGGGCCGGGCGCGCAGCCAGGGCAGCGGCCTGGGCCTGGCCATCGCCCGCGCCAACGTCCAGCTCCACGGGGGCACGATCTCCGTACGCCCCCAGCACCCGGGCACCCTCTTCACGGTCTGGCTCCCGCACGTATGAAGGCCCTCACGAGCATCGCCGCCCTGCTGCTGCTGGCCACGACGGCCTGCGGCATCTCGCCCACCGACGTGCAGGACAGGGGCAGCGCCCCCACCGTCAAGATCCCGCCGCCGACCAAGACGATCTACCTGGTCAGGAACGGCAAGCTGGCGCGGGAGCCGGCCGACGTCGAGGACGACACCGTGGAGAGCGTGCTCGGCGCGCTCTTCGAGGCCTCCTCCCGCCCGCTCGGCGACCGGGACACGGCGTTGCGCGGGTTCACGTACCTGCGGACCAGGAACTCGATCAATCCGCCGCAGCGCGACGAGATCCAGCTCCCCCGCACCTCGACGCTGACCGTCTACATCAGCGGCGACGGCACGCTGACCAAGCTCGGCATGGCGCAGATCGTCTGCACCGCGCAGCAGGACGCGGCGTACGAGGTGGTGCGGATCGTGCGGGAGCGGGCGGGCCGCCCCCCGAAGGACGAGGGGCGGCACACGTGCGGTGAGCTCAAGTGAGCGTCACATGGTGATGTCCTCGAGCATCTCCGTCACCAGCGCGGCGATCGGGGAGCGCTCGGACCTGGTGAGCGTGACGTGGGCGAACAGCGGATGACCCTTCAGCTTCTCCACCACCGCGACCACGCCGTCGTGCCGGCCGACGCGCAGGTTGTCGCGCTGGGCCACGTCGTGGGTGAGCACCACCCGCGAGTTGGCGCCGATCCGGCTCAGCACGGTCAGCAGCACCCCGCGCTCCAGCGACTGGGCCTCGTCCACGATCACGAACGCGTCGTGCAGCGACCGGCCGCGGATGTGCGTCAGCGGGAGCACCTCCAGCATGCCCCGGTCGAGCACCTCCTCGATCACCTCGGGTGAGGTGATCGCGCCGAGCGTGTCGTAGACCGCCTGGCCCCACGGGCCCATCTTCTCGCCCTCGGTGCCGGGCAGGTAGCCGAGCTCCTGCCCGCCGACGGCGTAGATGGGACGGAAGACGATCACCTTGCGGTGCTGGCGGCGCTCCAGGACCGCCTCCAGGCCCGCGCACAGCGCCAGCGCCGACTTGCCGGTGCCGGCCCGGCCGCCGAGCGAGACGATGCCGATCTCCGGGTCCATCAGCAGGTCGAGCGCGATGCGCTGCTCGGCGGAGCGGCCGTGCAGGCCGAAGACCTCGCGGTCGCCGCGGACCAGGCGCACCGACTTGTCGGGCTGCACCCGGCCGAGCGCCGAGCCCTTGGCCGACAGCAGGCGCAGGCCCGTGTGCGCGGGCAGCTCCCTGGCCTCCTCCAGGTCGGCGGTGCCGGACTCGAAGAGCGTCTCGACGTCGTCCGTGGTGACCTGGATCTCGGCCATGCCTGTCCAGCCCGACTCGTGCACCAGCTCGGCGCGGTACTCCTCGGCCGCCAGGCCGATCGAGGCGGCCTTGACCCGCATCGGCAGGTCCTTGGAGACCAGGACGACGTCGCAGCCCTCGCTGGCCAGCGAACGGGCCACGGTCAGGATGCGCGTGTCGTTGTCGCCGAGGCGGAAGCCCACGGGCAGAATGGACGGATCGCTATGGTTGAGCTCGACCCTGATCGTGCCGTCCCCCGTCGGCATCGCCTCGTCCAGCCTGCCGTACTGGACCCGTAGGTCGTCCAGGTAGCGCAGGGCCTTGCGGGCGAAGTAACCGAGCTCCGGGTGGTGACGCTTGCCTTCCAGCTCCGTGATGACCACGATCGGAAGGACCACGTCGTGCTCGGCGAACCGGGTCATCGCCGCCGGGTCGGCTAGCAGGACCGAGGTGTCCAGCACGTACGTGCGCTTGGCCGACTGGTGAGTAGGGTTGCTCGAGGACACTGCCACACGTTCTCCCCCGGGTGCCCCTTGGTGCGGGCACCCTGCAGACGAGGTGGGAATCGGACCGGACCCGCGTCCCCGACCGCGAGCTGCCGTCGGCGCCGGAGTCCGGCCCCCCTCGGCAAGTGTTGGTGCAAAGGCGGGCCCTCTCCGAAATGTCCGACCTGTGACCGGACACTTCCAACGTTACGTCCTGGATACCCGATTGTCGTGTCAGGAACCGTAACGCCGGTGTCTCGCAGCGTAATCGCGCAGCGCCCGAAGGAAGTCCACCCTGCGGAAGTCCGGCCAGTAGGCCTCGTGGAAGTAGAACTCGGAGTGAGCACTCTGCCAGAGCATGAAGCCGGACAGACGCTGCTCGCCCGAGGTCCGGATGAGGAGGTCCGGGTCGGGCTGGCCGCGAGTGTAAAGATGCTCCGCGATGTGCTCGACATCGAGTACCTCGACCAGGTCCTCGATGCTCGCTCCCCTGCTCGCGTGCTCCTGGAGCAGTGAGCGCACCGCATCGGCAATCTCACGTCTTCCTCCATACCCAACTGCAACGTTCACAATCAGGCCTGGACGGTGTGATGACGCTTCTTTTGCATTTTTTAGGACATTAGCCGTCCGGTCAGGTAGCAGATCGAGCGCGCCGACCGGGCTGATCCGCCAGCCCTCCGCCACGAGCTCCTGCGTCACGTCCTCGATGATGCGCAGCAGCGGCTCCAGCTCTTCCCGCGGCCGGTTGAGGTTGTCGTTGGACAACATCCAGACCGTGACCACCTCGACGCCCAGCTCGCGACACCAGCCGAGCAGCTCGGAGATCTTGTCCGCCCCCTTGCGGTGCCCCGTGGACACGTCACGCATGCCCATGGCACGCGCCCAGCGGCGGTTGCCGTCGATGATGACCCCGACATGCCGGGGAATGCTGTCCTTCGACAGCTTGGCCTCCAGCCGGTGTTCGTACAGCCGGTAGACCAGATCGCGCAGGCCCACGGAGTGCCTCCCCAGCGGTGCTGATGCCCCATTGGTCGTTTGCTCCAACAGGCAATTATCACCGCGAATCGCCCGTGCCCGCTCCGTCTACGCCATTCCTGCGCAGACTCTCAACCTTTCAGACACCCTTCCGCCTCATCCACGAGCTGCCGGACGAACACCGACAGCTCCGCGGAGGTGAGCACCGCGCGCATGCCCACGCCGGTGGCGCCCCAGGCCTCCACGTAAGCCCTCCTGGTCAGCCGCCACTCGCCGGGGCCCGGCTGCCACACGGGGATGGTGCGCAACTGGCAGCGCAGCTCGCCCCCGCCCAGCCCGGCCCTGGTGAGGTAACGGAAGGAGAACAGCTCGCTGTCGGGCTCGTCGCAGGGGAAGCGGTCGTCGGGATCCGTCCAGCGCCTGGCCGCGCCCCTGCCCTGGCGGGCCTCGTCGACGCCGCGCGCCAGGCGCGCCAGCAGGTGTCCGCAGCGCTCGCCCACGGTGCCGTACGGGGTGCCGTCGCGGTGCAGCTCCAGGGTGATCTCGTACGGCGCGCCGACGCTGTCGGTGCACGCGACCGGCGTCACGGTCAGATAGGACCCGTCGACGCAGCGTAGACCCCCCACTCCCTCCCCGTTACCCCCCGCGTCCCCGCTGAACCCTCGGCTCCCAGTCGTGCCCCCGCCAGCCCGGCGGCTGGTGCCACTCCGTCCAGCCGTGCCCCGTGCGCCCGTCCTCGGTCTCGTACGCGCACAGCGCCCTCCGGAACTCGGCCACCACGCCCTCGGGCGAGGTGAGCGTCACCGGGGCGAACGCGATGGGGCGCACCGTCGTGGCGCAGCCGGGGAAGTCCAGCACGGTCCGGGCCGGCCGGTCACCGTCGAAGGCGGTGGCAGCCGAGAAGCCCTCGACGTGGGC
The DNA here is from genome assembly GCF_041950525.1 of Nonomuraea sp. GTA35. NCBI lineage: Bacteria > Bacillati > Actinomycetota > Actinomycetes > Streptosporangiales > Streptosporangiaceae > Nonomuraea > Nonomuraea sp. GTA35. Next base: position 226,775 of record NZ_JBGNUV010000012.1, read on the forward strand.
CAGGCTCCCCTTGCTCGCCATGAACGCCGGCCAGGGCAGCTCCATGCCCAGGTTGGCGCGCATGCCGTGCAGGTACGTGCCGTCGTCCAGGCGGGCACTGCTCCACGACCACGAGATCGACCACCAGTCACGCACGCCCCAGCTGTGGTCGCGCTCGCCGTGCCCGTGGAAGGGCACGCCGCCGATCGTGCCGGTGACCTCGCAGGGGATCTCGTAGCGCGGGGTGATCGCGTAGCCGTAGACGCCGGCCGCCGTGCGGAACTCCAGGTCCAGGGTGAGCTCGGCGGAGCTCAGACGGATCTCGGCGCGCTCGAAGGGGCCGGCGGTGCGGTGGGAGGCCGTGTAGCCGGGACCCGACACCGCCAGGTCCGGGCCGGGGAGGGCCGCCTCGTGGTCGAGCACCGTGACCCGGTCGCCGCCGGCGGTGACCAGGCAGGCCCAGTACCAGGCGCGGTCCCAGCCGGGGTAGAGGCCGAGGCGGACGTAGCCGCCCGTCCGGCCGTCCTCGGAGACGAAGTCGTAGTACCAGGACTCGTTCCACAGCGGCTCGCCGCCGGGGTCGTGCCGCCGCTCGTCCTCCTGGCCCAGGGGCCACTCGCCCATGTTGACGATCCGCATGCCGCCTCCCAAGCGCTTGCTGCGATCAGCGTATGCCAGGAAGGGGCGGGGTGATCAATGGCCGATCAGCGCATGCCGGGCAGGCGGGACCACCAGCGGCGCCTGGGGGCCGGGGCGTCGGGCATCCGGCCGCGCTCGCGCAGCCAGGCGGCGAAGTCGTCGGCGTCGGTCCGGTAGTCGGGCGGCGGCGTGGCGCGGGCCCTGGCGTACGCGGCGAACTCGGCGGCCAGGTCGGGGCCGGCCGCCTGGGCGGTGTCCGGGCGGATCCTGGCCACGATGGCGCGGCGCTTGGAGATCAGGCTGACGCTCTGGGCCCGCATGCGCTCCGGGTCGAAGCCCTCGGGCACCTCCGCCCCGGCCACCAGGGCCGCCACGACGCGCCCCTGAGCCTCGGCCAGCCGCCTGCGCCGCTCCTCATCCAGCCCTCGCTCCTCGCCGAGCTTGTGCGGGGCGGCAGGCCGCGGCGGCTGCGCCGACGGCCCCTGTGCGTCGGCGAGCCGCCGCGCCTCCTCCGGGCTCATCCGGCCTCTCCGGCCACCGCCATCGCGGCCCTGATCCTGGACAGCTCGTTCGCCAGCACGGCGTCGCTCGGGTACTCGTCGTCCCACTCCAGCAGCACCCCGGGCGGGGTGACCCGGGAGCACAGCTCGGTGAGCAGGTCGAGCACGGGCTGGGGCGCCGCCATGGTGTGGGTGTCGTGCCAGATGCCGTGGTGCTCGTAGCCGCCGGCGACGTGCACGTACGCCAGGTGCTCCAGCGGCAGCGTGTCCAGCGCCGCCACCGCCGGCAGGCCCAGGTTGAACTGGTTGGTGTAGAGGTTGGCCACGTCGATCAGCAATCCCACGCCGGTGGCTTCCACCAGCTCGGCCAGGAACTGCGCCTCGGTCAGCTCGTCCTCGGGCCAGCCGAAGATGGCCGCGACGTTCTCCAGGGCCAGCGGGACGGGCAGCGCGTCCTGGGCCCGGCGCACGTTCTCGATGACGACCTTCAGCGACTCGCGCGTGCGTGGCACGGGCAGCAGGTGCCCGGCCTCGATACCGCCGCCGCGTACGAACGCCAGGTGCTCGCTGACCAGCGGCGCCTCCAGCGCCTGCGCGCACGCGGCCAGGTGGGCCAGCCGGGCCGGGGAGGGCGGCTCCGCGCCGCCGACCCCGAGCGACACCCCGTGGGGGATCACCGGCAGGCCCCTGGCCCGCAGCACTCGCAGCGACTCCGGCAGGTGGGCGGGCTTGATGTTCTCGGCGACCACTTCGACGAAGTCGACGCCCGCCATGCGCTCGATGGTCAGGTCCAGCTCGGACCGCCAGCCGATGCCCACTCCCAGCCCCGCCATGGTCAGCTTCCTCCTCCGCAACCACCGCCGCCGCAGCCGCCGCCCCCGCCGCAGCCCGACGATCCGCTTCCGCAGCCGGCGGTGCCGTGGGAGCTGCCGTGCGAGACCCCGCCGCCGCAGCCCGCCGAGCCGTTCCCAGCGTAGGAGCCCCCGCGCCGCCGCCCCCGCCGGGGCTCCTGCTTGCCGAGCTCGGCCCGCAGATCCGGGTCGCGCAGCGACTCGACGCCGTAGAGCGCGAGCGAAACGGGCCCCTCGGCGACGCCCCGGGCGTACGCCTGCCTGGCCGAGTCCAGCGCCTCCCTGCCGGACCTGGTGAGCGTGGCCCGGACTCCGGACCGGTGGCCGCGGAGCACGACCTCCGCGCCGATCACCGTGCCGAGGAAGACCAGGGTGGCGAGCACGGCGTGCGGGTTCGGGGCCAGGGCGAGGGTCAGGCCCTCGATCACGAAGCCCGCGTACGCCGGCAGCGACAGCAGCCGCAGCCGCAGGCTCAGCCTCCGGACCTGGGTGAAGGCGCCGTCGGGCAGGAGCAGCCCCCGTGCTGTGAGGTGCTCCTTCATCCGCTGCATCGTCAGGCTCCTGACGACCTCGATCCTGAGCGACCTCAGCGGCAGGCCCGAGTCCTCGGCCACCCGGCCCAGGACCGTCTCCTCGACGGGCTCCGCCGCGAGGGTGCTCGTGATGACCCGGTGCACCCGCCCGCCGCGTGACACCCGGATGTCGCCGCGTTCGGCGAGGATGGCGATGGCCGTGTCGGCCACCCGGTTCGGGCCACCTTCCAGATAGGCCAGGTCGTAGTGGCCGAGATCCCCGAGACTGGTTCCCGCGGCGGCCGACCTGATCGCGGCGTGCGCGCGGGTGATGGCGGAGGTGGTGGCGGCGGCATAAGCCGCGATGGCCACCGATACGATGAGCAGGAACAGGTCCATGTGCGGCCTCCCCTCGTGCGGCCGATCAGCCTGCGTGCCGGAAAGACACTTGTTCGCAAGGTAGAGGCCCGGCCCGCGCGGGCCCGGGTTTTGCTCGTTTAGCTCCCGCCGGATCCGCCCCCGCAGCTCGATCCGCCGCCACAACTGGATCCACCGCCACTGCTCGACCCTCCGCCACAGCTCGACGAGCCGCCGCCGGAGTCGAACCCGCCGTGGGAGTCGCTGCCGAAGGTCGCGCCGTCGCCGCCGTACGAGCCGCAGGAGCCGGCGCAGTCACCGCGCGGGTCCCCGGCCGACAGCCCGTCGCACAGGGTCTGGTCGCCGAGATCGTGCAGCCCGTACAGGGCGACGGGGATGCCGACGGCCAGGACCAGCGAGCTGTCGTCGCGTACGCCCCTGCGGTGGTAGGCGCGGGCCGAGACCAGGACGTCGCGGCCCTCGCGGGTGACGACGTTGCGCAGCCGCCGCTTCTGCCGGTGCAGCGCAGCGGCGCCGCTGATCACCGCGAACCCGGAGATCAGGAACGTCCCGACGACGTAGCCCTCCTGGCCCGCCACGCCGATCGCGGCCAGCACGGCCACCAGCACCAGGTATCCCACGGCCACGGCCACGGCGAGCTGGGCCCGGTCCCTGAGCCGCCACGCCGTCGCGAACGCCCCCTCCCGCACGATCAGCCCGCGGGCTTCCAGCCCGCCGGCCAGGGCGCGCAGCGCGGGATGCGGCTCCAGCTCCCGCCGCAGCTCGCTCGCCCGGCAGCCGCCCGGCCTGGCCGCCAGCGCGTCGAGCACGGCCTGCTCGATCGGCACCGCCGACGGCCGCGCCCCGTGCACCGGGGTGACCTGGGAGGACCGGGACACGCGAACGGCGCCGGCCGTCGCGAGGACGGCCAGCGCCGTGTTGATCGCCCGCCGCGGGCCACCGGAGAGATAGGCCAGCTCGTAGTGGTTGAGCTGGTGCCCCGTGCCGCTCGGCGTGGCCTCGCCGACGCGCCTGCGCTCCCGCTCGACGCGCTGCTCGGCGCTGCCGACCAGAAAGAACACCGCGAAGGCGGCGATGAGCAGGACGAGATCCACGGCGGCACTCCCGAGCAGCGGTACGGCGTCCGGCCAAGCTAGACGGCCGGGCCGCACCGCACAAGGGAGCGACGCTCAGACTCTCCGACCCCCGCCGCACCGCGCGCGGGAGCTTCGCTCAGCGCAGGCTCAGCCGAGGCGGTCGAGCAGCGCGTTGTACTCGTCCCACAACTCCTTCGGCAGGTGGTCGCCGAACGTCTCGAAGTGGCCCGGGATCAGCGCGGCCTCCTCCCGCCAGACCTCCCGGTCGACGGTCAGCAGCATGCGCAGGTCGTCCTCCGACAGGTCGAGACCCTGGGTGTCGAGGTCGGCCGGCAGCAGGCCGATCGGCGTGGGCACGGCCTTGGCCTCGCCGTTGAGCCGCTCCACGATCCACTTGAGCACGCGGCTGTTCTCGCCGAAGCCGGGCCAGACGAACTTGCCCTCGTCGTTCTTCCTGAACCAGTTGACGTAGTAGATCCTCGGCAGCCGGGCGCCCTCGCGGCGGCCGATCTCCAGCCAGTGGCCGAAGTAGTCGCCCATGTTGTAGCCGCAGAACGGCAGCATGGCGAACGGGTCGTGGCGCAGCTCGCCGACCTTGCCCTCGGCGGCGGCGGTCTTCTCGGAGGCGACGTTGGCTCCGAGGAAGACGCCGTGCTGCCAGCTCAGCGACTCCGTGACCAGAGGCACGGCGGTGGCGCGGCGACCGCCGAACAGGATCGCCGAGATGGGCACGCCCTTGGGGTCCTGCCATTCGGGCGCGATGGTCGGGCACTGCGCGGCAGGCGTGGTGAAGCGCGCGTTGGGGTGGGCGGCCGGCTCGTCGCTGTCGGGCGTCCAGGAGCGGCCCTTCCAGTCGGTGAGGTGCGCGGGCGGCTCCTCGGTGAGGCCCTCCCACCACACGTCGCCGTCGTCGGTGAGCGCGACGTTGGTGAAGATGCTGTTGCCCCAGAGCGTCTGGATGGCGTTGGCGTTGGTCACCTGGCCGGTGCCGGGGGCCACGCCGAAGAAGCCGGCCTCCGGGTTGATGGCGTAGAGGCGGCCGTCGTCGCCGAAGCGCATCCAGGCGATGTCGTCGCCGATCGTCTCGACCTTCCAGCCCGGGATCGTGGGCTTGAGCATGGCGAGGTTGGTCTTGCCGCAGGCGCTGGGGAAGGCGGCGGCGATGTAGCGGGTCTCGCCCGACGGCGGCGTGAGCTTGAGGATGAGCATGTGCTCGGCCAGCCAGCCCTCGTCGCGGGCCATCACGCTGGCGATGCGCAGCGCGTAGCACTTCTTGCCGAGCAGCGCGTTGCCGCCGTAGCCGGAGCCGTAGGACCAGATCTCGCGGCTCTCGGGGAAGTGGCTGATGTACTTCGTGGAGCTGCACGGCCAGGGCACGTCCACCTGGCCCGGCTCCAGCGGCGCCCCGACGGAGTGGACCGCCTTGACGAACTCGCCCCGCTCCTCGATCAGCCGCAGCGCCCGCTCCCCCATCCGGGTCATGACGCGCATGGAGACGGCGACGTACGCGGAGTCGGTGATCTCCACCCCGAGCTGGGAGATCTCGCCGCCCAGCGGCCCCATGCAGAACGGCACCACGTACATGGTGCGGCCGCGCATGCAGCCCTTGAACAGCTCGCCGAACGTCTGCCGCATCTCGCCGGGCGCGATCCAGTTGTTGGTGGGACCGGCGTCCTCGCGGCGCTCGGAGCAGATGTAGGTACGGTCCTCGACCCGCGCCACGTCGGTGGGGTCGGACTTGGCGTAGAAGCTGTTGGGCCTGGCGGCCAGGCGGGTGAGCGTGCCCTGCTCCACGAGGAGGTTGGTCAGCCGAGTCCACTCCTCCTCCGACCCGTCGCACCACTCGACCCGGTCCGGCTGGGTGAGGGCGGCGATCTCGTTCACCCACGCGACCAATTCGCGATTGCTGGTGGGCGCTTCTACTTCCACGGAAACGGACACGACTTGACTCCTCCACTCTCTCAGGGCCCAGTCATCATTAACGACGAGGCGCCCCGAAAGCCAATTGGCATAGACCTATTGACGGGTGCGTCGCCGCAGGCAGCGGCCCTGACGATTGGGGGAGCCTACCCAGGCGGAGAGGATTTAAAAGAGGAATTTTTCACACGTCCGGAGGCGAGTGGTCCAGTCCAATTACGCTGGTCTAAACCAATTCCGCAAGTGGTTTAGTCCTTTCCCGGAGCCGTTTCCGCTGGCCGCTCTCCGGAATTGACGTCGGGCCCCGCGGAGCGAACGCGGTCGACGTGCTGCAGGGCGTCGCGCAGCTCGGCGAGCCACTCGTCGGTGTTCTTGCCGACCAGGCGCACGCACCAGGCGAGCGCGTCGCTCCGGCTCCTGGCCACACCGGCGGCCACGAGCGTGTCGAGGACCTGGCGCTCGGCCTGGCGCAGGCGCGTCATCACGGGCACGGAGAGTGTGGTGAACATCACAGTCTGGCCGCCGCAGACCACGCCCCAGGACACCTTCTGCCGGAACCTGTGCTCGGCCTCCCTGGCGATCTCGATCCGCCGCTCGCGCGTCTCCTCCCTGAACCTCCTGGCGAGCCCTTCGATCAGGGCCTGCCGCTCGGCTTCCGGCGTGTCGGCCGGCGGGTCGGGCAGCGTGCCGAGCACCGCGATCTCCTCGCGGTCCCTGACGATCTCGGGCGCCCCGGTGAACCACCCCTCGGGCAGCCGCCCGGTGAACCAGCCGCGTACCTGCGCGGTCGCGTCGTCTGTAGACATGTAATCAACATTACATTCTTGCGCCCAGAATGCACGCGCAGGTAGGAGGTCCTGTCCATGAAGGGAGGGTCAGCGGACCTTGGCCGCCGCGATGGGGCTCACCCGGACGACCCCGGCCAGGTTTCTGGTGCTCACAGGGGCGATCTTGACCACGTCACCGGTACGCGGCGCGTGCAACATCTTCCCGTCGCCCCAGTAGATCGCCACATGCGAGATGTAGTCGGGGTTCGTCGGGTCGTTGCGCCAGAAGAGCAGGTCGCCGGGCTGCGCCTGCGAGTACGGCACCTGCGGCCCCGTCACCCACTGCTGGTGCGTCACCCGGGGCATCCGCACCCCCGCCTGCGCGAAGGCCCACTGGACCAGGCCGGAGCAGTCGAACGTGCTGGGCCCTTCCGCGCCCCACACGTACGGGCGGCCCAGCTTGGAGACGGCCGCCTTCAGCGCCACCGTGAGCTGCTCGCCGGTCATGAACGAGCCCGCCGGCCAGTTCCGCTGGGTCACCTTCTGCTGCGGCTGGGGCAGCACCGGGTTGACCATGGCCACCTGCGTGCCCTTGCCCAGCGCCCTGATGATTCTCTTGCGCAGCGTGTCGGAGTTCGCCTTGGGCGCGCTGACGATGAGCGCGTTGTCGCGGGGCAGCCCCAGCGAGCGGCCGACCTCCTTGGACACCACGGCGTCCACGGCGCCGAAGCCCGTCGTGGCGTACGCGCCGATGCGCAGTTGCCCGGCCGAGCCCGCCGACACGCGGCTGTGCAGCGACAGCCCGCCGTCGTTGCCGAGCACGAACGAGACCGCCACGTCTCCGGCCGCGACGTTCTGCCACAGCGCGTCGGACGAGGCGGTCACCTTGGGGGTGTACGACCGGAACGTCGAGGGGTTGACGGCCAGCGTCTGCACGCGCTTGCCGTCGAGCGTGACCGAGGCCGCGTCGGCCAGCTCCAGCGCCCGCACGCCGGACAGCCTGGCGACCTTCTGCAGCATCTCGTTCGTGAACGGCTTGCTCGTGAGCACGAACAGGTTGGGCTTGTGCAGCTTGCTCAGCGGCGCCACCGGCTGCGTCGTCACGGCGGGCTGCTGCTGCACCGGCCGCTTCTGCGCCAGCGGCGTCTGCCGGGGCGTGGCCCGCACGACCTCGTCGACGGGCGCCATGGCGGCGTCCGGCTGGGTCAGTAACAGCACGTCGGCCGTCAGCACCGCGACCAGGGTCACCACGATGAACGGCACCAGCTTGTAGGTGTTGCGCCGTTTACGGGTCTTGACTAAGAAACTGAGGTCTTGCCGGATTCCGGACCCATGCGAAAATTCCGCCGGGCCAGCGTGGGCCCGGCGGTCGTGGTCCAGGGGGGTCAGTTGCCGATGTACGGCACAGCCTCGAGGATCTCGACGGTGTTCTGCCGTCCGTTGGGCAGGGAGTAGGTGGCCTTCTCTCCGATCTTCTTCCCGTTGATCGCCGCCCCGAGCGGGGACTTGGGCGAGTAGACGTCGATCGGTGCTCCGCTCTCCTCGCGGGAGGCGAGCAGGAAGGTGACCTCGTCGTCGTCACCGACGAACCGGATGGTCACGGTCATGCCGGGGCCCACCACGCCCTCGGCCTTGGGGGCCTCTCCCACCTGGGCGTTGTCGAGAATCTGCCGGAGGTGGAAGATCCGGGCCTCCATCTTGCCCTGCTCGTCCTTGGCGGCGTGGTATCCGCCGTTCTCGCGCAGGTCGCCCTCTTCACGGGCGGCCTCGATCTTCTTGGCGATGTCGACGCGCCCGGGGCCAGAGAGATACTCGTACTCCGCCTTCAGGCGGTCGTACGCCTCCTGCGTCAGCCATGTGACGTTCTCATCGCGAGAGTCGGCCACGGGTTCTCCTTGCTTGCCTAGGGGGCCCTGAGATCACTTGAGGTTGCGTACGGTTGAATTGCGAAAGGCTAACAAGTTAACCGCTCGAACGCTTCCCCAAATGTCTCACTATACGAGATTGCAGTACTGGATGTGGACGGAAGTCGCCTGACCGCTCGTGTCGAGGCTTTCCTTGAGCTGCTTACTACCCTCACCAGCCGCGATTCTTACTTCCTTGCTGCCCACTTCCGCATGATTGACGTCCAGAGCCCTGATCCGGCAGACGGCCACCCTATCGTCTGGCTTGTAGACCTCAAAGGTGATCTCCGCCCTGCTGGGCCCGTTCACCTTGAACGTCACGACCTGGGCCGGCGCCTCCGACCCGCCGGCCGTCATCGACCACATCACGTAGCCCCAGCCACCTGCGATGATGGCCACCAGCACGCCGATCACCACGTGGACGACCAGCCGGCCACCTCGCTTGGGTCGGTCCGGAAAGTCGTCGGGCGTGCCGAGAACTGGCCCGTTCCCGGCATCTTTGGTGACCATGGCGGAATCTCCCTGCACTCCCTCAGCGTTATCCGAGACAATTGTCGCCCGCGGGGGGTGTGCCCTCGCGACCGCCCAGCAGAAACTAACCTCTCTGGGCGACTGACCGGTCCCAACTGAGGAGCATCGAGCCCGTGAGTGCACCGCTGAGGCTGATGGCCGTCCACGCCCACCCCGACGACGAGTCGAGCAAGGGTGCCGCCACCATGGCGCGTTACGTGCGTGAAGGCGTGGAAGTACTGGTCTGTACCCTCACGGGCGGCGAGCGCGGATCCGTGCTCAACCCGAAGATGGACCGGCCTGAGATCGTCGCCAACATCGCTGAGGTGCGCAAGGCCGAGATGGCCAGGGCGCGCGAGATCCTCGGCGTCGAGCAGCGTTTCATGGGGTTCGTGGACTCCGGGCTGCCGGAGAACGAGGACGAGGCGCTGCCTGAGGGCTGCTTCGCCCTGCAGAAGCTGGAGGACGCCGCGGCGCCGCTGGTGGCCGCCGTCCGCGAGTTCAGACCGCATGTGATCATCACCTACGACGACGACGGCGGCTACCCGCACCCCGACCACATCATGACCAACAAGGTCTCCGTGGAGGCGTTCGAGGCGGCCGGCGACCCCGACCGTTACCTCGGCACCGGCGACCCCTGGCAGCCGCTCAAGCTCTACTACCAGATGGGCTTCACCAAGGAGCGCTTCGAGGCGCTGCACGAGGCGATGACCGAGCGCGGCCTCGGCTCCCCGTACGCCGACTGGATCTCCCGCTGGGAGGACCGCCCCGCCAAGTGGCCGGTGACCACGCGGGTGCCGTGCGGCGACTACTTCGAGATCCGCGACGAGGCGCTGAAGGCGCACGCCACCCAGGTCGACCCCGACAGCTGGTGGTTCGTCTGCCCGCGCGAGCTGCAGCAGGAGATCTGGCCCACCGAGGACTACCACCTGGCGCGCTCGCTGGTCGACACCGAGCTTCCGGAGGACGACCTGTTCGCGGGCATCCACGCCGACGAGGTAGAGCCCGCCTGCCACTGAACGGACCACGGCACCTCGGTGGCAGACTGGAGGGGTGATGGTTCTAGCAGCAGGTGAAGTGAGCCCGGGTCTGCTCGGGTTCGTCGTCGTGGCCCTCCTCGGGCTCGCCCTGTACATCCTGATCAAGTCGATGAACAAGCAGATGTCGAAGATCCAGGTGCCGCACGAGAGCGAGATCGAGGGCGCGGCCCGCGACGACGAGAAGGCCAAGAAGTAGATGCCGATCGAAATAGTCGACAACTCGACGGAGAGCCGGTTCGAGATCCTCGTGGACGGCAAGGTCGCCGGGTTCGCCGACTATCTGCTGCTGCCCACGAAGGTCGTCTTCACGCACACCGAGGTGCTGCCCGCGTACGAGGGGCAGGGGCTGGCGGGCAAGCTGGTCGGGCACGCCCTGCAGGCGAGCGCCGACACCGGCCTGCGCGTCGAGCCACGCTGCCCCTACGTCGCCAAGTACATCGAGCGCCACCCCGAGTTCCAGGAGCTCGTGGCCTGAGCCGCCGGTCGGCGGCCGGTCACGTCGGGGAGCCCGTGGGCCGGCCGGTCACTCGGCGGCGGGCGACCAGGCGCGTTCCAGCGCCTTGGGCAGCCCCCACCAGCCCAGCGGCGTGAGCACGTCGTCCTTGTCCACGACGCCGAGCAGCCGCCACAGGCTCACCACCGACTCGAACAATCCCTCCGTCGCGCCGAGGTCGTCGTCGTCATGCTCGTCGATGTCGATGTCCTCCGACTCGGCGATGAGCCGCGCCATGCGCTCGGGCGAGGCCAGCACCCCGGGGCCCATGCGCACCAGCGCCGCCACCCCGGCCAGCCAGTCGGCGTGCTGGATCGCGCAGAGGTTGGCCAGCGCGGTGTCCTCCTCGCTCAGGTCCCTGTCGAGGTCGGCGAACTCCTCCAGCACGTCCACGCCGTCCGACAGGTCCGAGATCGGCCCCGCCACGCCGGCAGCCACCGCCAGCCACAGCTCCGCGTCGCCGTCCGGCACCGGCCGGTCGTCGAACCCGGCGCAGGCCCGCAGCACGTTGGCGGGATAACCGGGCAGGGCGAGCAGCGCGCGCAGCCGCGCCGCGGCGGCCTCCAGCTCCGCGACGGGCAGCTCGGGCTGCTTGGGCAGCTGCGCCATGATCCGGCGCAGCTCCTCCAGCGCGAAGGCCTCCTCCTCGTCCCAGGCCGCGAACAGCTCCTCGTCCTGCTCGTCGCTGACCGCGAACCCGGGCACCCGGCCGTCGGGCAGCGGCGTGCCCAGCCAGCGCTCCTGCAGCTCCTCGTAGGCCGTGCGGGCGTCCTGGTCGCCGCTGACCAGCGCGTCGGGATCGATCTCCCCCGACGCCACCCGCTCCTCCAGGTACGCCACTAGCCGGGCGAACATCTCGCTCGCCACGGGCCCGCGCTCGTCCTCCTCCGGCCAGACGAAGTAGCTGGGCGTCATGAGGATCGGTTCCGTGCCCGTGGACTCCACCCACCGCTGCACGTCGCCCACCGTGGCCACCCCCGCCTCGATCAAGCTGAGCGTCGCCTTGGCGGAGTCCCAGAAGGCGAGCGAGAGCGGGTTGCCCGCCGACATCATGGCCCGCCGCAGGTCGGGCAGCGCCACGAGCGCCACGCCCGACGGCACGGCGAGCAGCGCGCGCGCCACGTCCCTGCGCGTGAGGGCCGACGCCGGACGACCGGCCTGGGCGCAGACGAAGTCCATATCCACGCCCGTAACCTACGCCGCGTCCTGTTCCGACCGCACCCCCTGATCCCCGGCCGGGCGGCCGCCGCCGTCTAGGCTGGGCTGGGGAGGTCCTGATGAACCGCTTGAAAGACGCGACGAGCCCCTATCTGCTCCAGCACGCCGACAATCCGGTCGACTGGCACCCGTGGGGCGAGGAGGCGTTCGCGGAGGCCCGCCGCCGTGACGTGCCGCTGCTGATCAGCGTGGGCTACTCGGCGTGCCACTGGTGCCACGTCATGGCCCACGAGAGCTTCGAGGACGCCGAGACCGCGCGGCTGATGAACGAGCACTTCGTCAACGTCAAGGTCGACCGCGAGGAGCGGCCCGACGTGGACGCCGTCTACATGGGCGCCACGCAGGCCATGACGCACCAGGGCGGCTGGCCGATGACGGTGTTCGCCACGCCCGAGGGTCACCCGTTCTACTGCGGCACGTACTTCCCGCGCCCCAACTTCCAGCGCCTGCTCACCGAGGTGCACAACGTGTGGCGGGGCGACAGGGAGTCGGTGCTGAAGCAGGGCGCGAAGGTGGTGGAGGCGCTCAACACGCACACCACGCTGCCGAGCGGGCCGCGGCCGGGCGAGGAGACGCTGCGGCAGGCCGAGGACAACCTGCGGGAGTCGTTCGACGCGGCGAACGGCGGGTTCGGCGGGGCGCCCAAGTTCCCGCCGTCGATGGTGCTGGAGTTCCTGCTGCGCTCCGGCGAGCGCGAGATGAGCGGCAGGACGCTCGACGCCATGGCCCGTGGCGGCATGTACGACCAGCTCGGCGGCGGCTTCGCGCGCTACAGCGTGGACGCGCGGTGGGTCGTGCCGCACTTCGAGAAGATGCTCTACGACAACGCCCTGCTGCTGCGCGTCTACACGCACTGGTGGAAGGCGGGCGGCGGCGACCTGGCCCGGCGGGTGGCGCTGGAGACGGCCGGCTGGCTGCTGCGCGAGATGCGTACGCCGGAGGGCGGCTTCGCCTCGGCGCTCGACGCCGACAGCGAGGGCGTGGAGGGCAAGTTCTACGTCTGGACGCCCGATGAGCTGCGCGAGGTGCTCGGCGAGGACGACGGCCGGTGGGCCGCCGGGCTGTTCGAGGTGACGCCCGCCGGCACGTTCGAGCACGGCGCGTCCGTGCTGCAGCTCCTGCGCGACCCCGAGGACCCCGCGCGGTACGCGGACGTGCGGGCGCGGCTGCTGGCCGCCAGGGAGCGCCGGGTGCGCCCCGGGCGCGACGACAAGGTCGTGGCCTCCTGGAACGGCCTGGCCATCGCCGCCCTGGCCGAGACCGGCGTGGTGTTCGAGCGCCCCGACCTGGTGGCGGCGGCCACGCAGGCGGCCGAGCTGCTGGCCGGCACGCACCTGGGCGGCGGCAGGCTGCTGCGCACGTCCAGGGACGGCAGGGCGGGCACGAACGCCGGCGTGCTGGAGGACTACGCCGACCTGGCCGACGGCCTGATCGCCCTGTACGGCGTGACCGGCGAGGCCCGCTGGCTGCGGCAGGCGGGCTCGCTGCTGGACACCGTGCTCGACCGCTTCTCCGACGGGGAAGGCGGCTTCTACGACACCGCCGACGACGCCGAGCGGCTCTTCCAGCGCCCGCAGGACCCCACGGACAACGCCACCCCCTCCGGCCAGTACGCGGCCGCCGGCGCGCTGCTCTCCTACGGTGCGCTGACCGGCTCCATGCGCCACCGTGACGCCGCCCTCGCCGCGCTCGGCACCGTGTCGGTGCTGGCGGCGGGGCACGCCAGGTTCGCGGGGTGGGGGCTGGCCGTGGCGCGGGCGGCGCTGTCGGGGCCGGTGGAGGTGGCGGTCGTCGGGCCCGCCGACGATCCGCGCACGGCGGCGCTGCACCGGGAGGCGCTGCTCGCGGACACTCCGGGGCTCGTGGTCGCGCTCGGCCGGGGCGACACCGCCGACCGGGGCAGCGGCGACCCGCTCGTGCCGCGGGAGAGCACCTTCCCCGCCCTGCTGGAGGGGCGCGGCCTGGTCGGCGAGGCGCCTGCCGCGTACGTGTGCAGGGGATTCACCTGCCGCATGCCCGTGACAACGGTCGAGGCCCTGCGCGCCGAACTCGCCTCGGACGGGCGCTAGCGGGCCGGTTGCTCGTCGCGGAGGCGGTCAGCGGCCCGGCTGCTCGCTCCGGCCGGGTGGTGCGCCCCGGTTGCTCGTCGCGGAGTGGATTAGCGGCCCGGCTGCTCGTCGCGGCCGCCCCTGCCGCCGTCCACGCCGCTCTCCTGCACCGACGGCTGGTCGGGGACGTCCGTCTCCGGCGGGGACGTCTGCTCCGGCTGCTCGTCCGGCCCGTCGTTCTCCGGGGCCTGCGTCTGCGGCGGGCCGTCGGAGAACGGCGGCGGGCTGAAGTCGGGCTCCGGCCGGTCCCAGTCGTCCTGGCTCGGCGGCGGGGTGTACTCCTGGTCGGGCACGTCGCTGTCGCGGTCGGGCTCGGAGTAGCCGGACGACCAGCCGAACTCCGACGGCTCGGGGAACTCCTCGACCGGCTTGCCCGCCATCGCCTCGGTCATGAACGCCCGCCAGATCTGCGCGGGGAGCTGGCCGCCGAACTGCGTGCCGTACCCGGGGATGCTGACCGTGGCGTTGTCGTCGCGGAACATGTCCACCGCCACCGCGAGCTGCGGCGTGAAGCCGTTGAACCAGACCGACCTGGAGTCGTCGGTGGTGCCCGTCTTGCCGGCCACCGGGCGGTCGTAGAGGCGGGCGGCGGTGCCGGTGCCGTACTTGACGACCTGCTCCATCGCGTAGATCGTGTCGGCCGCGGCCTGCTCGCTGACCACCTTGGTCTCGACGGGCTTGACCACCTCCTTGCGGCCCTCCGCGTCGGTGACCGACCTGACCACGTGCGCCTCCACGTGCACGCCCTTGTTGGCGAAGGTGGAGAAGCCGGAGGCGTTCTGGACGGCGCTGACGGAGGAGACGCCGAGCGGGAAGGAGGCGGCCTCCTTCTGCTTCTCGAGCTGGGCGGCGGGGATGCCGGCCGCCTCGGCGGTCGCGGCCACCTTGTCCAGGCCGACCTTCTGGCCGAGGTCCACGAAGGCGGTGTTGACGGAGTTCTGGGTGGCGCTGACCAGGTTGATCTGGCCGTAGGAGCGGTCGCCGTCGTTGGGGATCGCCTGGGACGCCGAGGCCACGCGCAGCGGCGAGTTGCCGTCGACCCTGGTGGACAGGTCGAAGCCGTTGTTCAGCGCCGCGGCCAGCGTGTACGGCTTGAAGGTGGACCCGGCCATCACCTTGGCGGAGAACGCGCTGTCGTAGTACTTGGACTGCGACGGCTTGCCGCCGTAGAAGGCGACGACCTCGCCCGTGGCGGGATCGACGGCCGCCAGCCCCGTACGCACCTTCTTGGGCGTGCTGTCCGGCAGCGTCTCCTCCACCGCCCGCTGGGCGGCCTGCATGAGCTTCCTGTCGAACGTCGTGACGATCTTGAGGCCGCCGCTGTTGATGTCCTCGTCGGTGTAGCCGCGGCGGTTCAGCTCGGCGGTGACCTGCTCCAGCATGTACTGGGCCTGGCCCTTGAGCTCGAACGGCTTCTTCGGCACCTGCAGCTCGGGGAACCGCTGCGCGGCTACCTGCTCTGCCGCCAGCGTGCCGGTCTGCCCCATGGCGTTGATCACGGACTGCCAGCGTTCCCTGGCCGCGGCCAGGTCGGAGCCCTTGGGGTCGGCGAAGCGGCTGGGCTGCTGGATCACCGCCGCCAGGTACGCGCCCTCGGACACGGTCAGGTCCTCGACGTCCTTGCCGAAGTAGGCGCGGGCGGCCGACTGGACGCCGTTGGCGCCGCGGCCGAAGTAGATCGTGTTGAGGTACTGCTCCAGCACCCAGTCCTTGGACTTGGACTGGTCGACCTTCATCGCGATGAGGATCTCCTTGAACTTCCGGGTCACGGAACGTTCCTGGCTCAGCCCGCTGTAGTAGTTGCGCACGAGTTGCTGGGTGATGGTGGAGCCGCCCTGGAGCTGCTGCCCGGTGAGGGTGGACCAGACGGCCCGGCCGGTGCCCTTGAGCGAGACGCCGGCGTCCTCGTAGAACGAGCGGTTCTCGGCGGCGATGACCGCGTCGCGCACGTGCTTCGGCACCCGGGCGAGCTCGACCTTCCTGCGGTCGATGCCCTGCCTGGCGAGCACGCTCTTGCCGTCGCGGTAATAGATCACCGAGCCCTGCGCGGTCGCCTGTTTCTGGGTCGTGTCGGGAATGGGAGTCAATGCCCAGGCAATGGCGAAAAGCCCGGCCAGTACGACGATTCCCGTGCCGATTGAAACCAGGAGAACCCGGAGAATCCGCCGCCTCTTCCGCATTCCGCTACCACCGCCACTCCGCACCCTCGACCCCCTCGTCAACCTTCGTCCAACCCCCGCAAGCTGGGCGAATGGTAAGGGTAAACGATCGACAATGGTGCCTAGTCCCTCAGCGATAGTACGTCTACCGGACCTCGCGACGCGGAACATCGGCGACCAAAGGCAGCACGCGGTAGGGAACCGGAGTGTCCAGTGCGATGATCGAATTAGTCCGGAGTACGCCCTGTACGTCGACGATGCGATCGATAACCCGCTGTAAATCGGCGTTCGTTCTGGCGACCACGCGGCACAGCAGATCGCTGTCGCCGGTGATCGTGTGCACCTCCAGCACCTCCGGAATGCGGGCCAGCCGGTCGGCCACCGGGTCGTGCCCGGCCACCTGCCTGATCTCCATGCTGACGAACGCGGTGACGTCGTAGCCGAGCGCGGCGGGCGACACGTCGGGGCCGAAGCCGGTGATCACTCCCCTGTCCATGAGCCGGTCGAGCCGGGCCTGGACCGTGCCACGGGCCACGCCGAGCCGCCGCGAGCACTCCAGCACGCCCAGCCGGGGCTCGGCGGTCAGCAGGGCGATCAGCCGGGAGTCGAGCTCGTCGATCGTCGTCATGCTGTACAGAAATACCCCACCGAGCGCCTGATGACTAGGCAGATTGTCCACTCATTGAGGTAACTGTTGCGCAACTCGTCCAGGAAAATAAACAGTTAACGGTATGAGTGATGTCTTTCCGGTCAACGGCATGGACGCCGTGGTGTTCGCCGTGGGGAACGCCAGGCAGGCGGCCCACTACTACTCGACCGCGTTCGGCATGCGGCTCGTGGCCTACAGGGGGCCGGAGAACGGCAGCCCCGACGTGGCCGCGTACGTGCTGACCTCGGGCAGCGCCACCTTCGAGCTGCGGGCCTCGATCCGGCCGGGCACCGACCTGGCGCGGCACGTTGCGGAGCACGGTGACGGGGTCATCGACCTGGCCATCGAGGTGCCCGACGTGGAGGCCGGCTACGCCTACGCCGTCGCCCACGGGGCGAAGGGGCTGGTGGAGCCGCACACGATGGAGGACGAGCACGGCAAGGTGGTGCTCGCGGCCATCGCCACGTACGGCGAGACCCGGCACACCCTGGTCGACAGGTCCAACTACGGCGGCCCCTACCTGCCCGGCTACGCGCCCGCCGAGCCGCTGGTCGCGCCGCCCGCGACGAAGAACGGGCGGCTGTTCCAGGCGGTCGACCACTGCGTCGGCAACGTCGAGCTGGGCAAGATGGACGAGTGGGTGGAGTTCTACCGCAAGGTGATGGGCTTCACGAACATGGCCGAGTTCATCGGCGACGACATCGCCACCGAGTACTCGGCGCTCATGTCGAAGGTGGTGGCCGACGGCACGCGCAAGGTCAAGTTCCCGCTCAACGAGCCGGCCGTCAGCCGCAAGAAGTCGCAGATCGACGAGTACCTCGAGTTCTACGGCGGGCCCGGCGTGCAGCACATCGCGCTGGCCACCAACGA
This sequence comes from Nonomuraea sp. GTA35, assembly GCF_041950525.1. Taxonomy (NCBI): domain Bacteria; kingdom Bacillati; phylum Actinomycetota; class Actinomycetes; order Streptosporangiales; family Streptosporangiaceae; genus Nonomuraea; species Nonomuraea sp. GTA35. The sequence continues at coordinate 244,345 of NZ_JBGNUV010000012.1, forward strand.
CATCCTGACCACGGTCGACCACATGCGGGCCGCCGGGGTGAGCTTCCTGCGGACGCCCGACTCGTACTACGACGACCCCGAGCTGCGCGCGCGCATCGGGCAGGTGCGGGCCCCGATCGAGGAGCTGAAGAAGCGGGGCATCCTCGTGGACCGCGACGAGGACGGCTACCTGCTGCAGATCTTCACCCAGCCCGTGCAGGACCGGCCCACGGTCTTCTTCGAGCTCATCGAGCGGCACGGCTCGCTCGGGTTCGGCAAGGGCAACTTCAAGGCGCTGTTCGAGGCGATCGAGCGGGAGCAGGAACGCAGGGGCAACCTTTAGTTTGTCCCGACTTAGTGGTGGTCATCCAGACAACATGGGATTGCCGCCACCGGGGCTGGCGGGACGCTGGCGGCGGCTGTTCGCCGGCGTCCTCGACTGGCTCGTGATCAACATCGCCGCCGCGCCGTTCAACTGGACGAGCTGGGACTACGTCTGGAACGAGAACCGGGGCGACTGGGAACGCTACCCCGTCGAGCACACCTTCGTGGCCGGCCTGGTGGCGTTCCTGTACTTCTGGCTGCTGCACGCCTTCTGGAACGGTCAGACCCTGGGCAAGAAGCTGTTCGGTCTCCGTGTCGTGTCCGAGTACGGCGGGAGGATAGGGGTGGGCCAGGCAGCGGTCAGGCAGGCCGTGTTCACCGTGCTCGGGTGGTTGTGCTGCGTCGGCATCCTGGTGGATCTCGGCTGGATCCTCTTCGACCCCCGGAAACAGGCCGTACACGACAAGGCGGCGAGGACGGTCGTCGTGAATGCCTGACTCAGCGTAATATTCAGGTCACGAAGTGAAGGGGGCTCGTACGCTCATGCGTTCCGACAGGCGCGGGGTGGCCATGCTGGCGACGCTCATCAGCGTGCTGGCCTGCTCGCCCGCCGACGAGCCCACCCCGCCCGCCGCCGGGCAGGGCGTCGTCGACCGGCGCGCGGGCGCGCCCGGCATCGGCGACCCCGACTTCCCCGGCGACGGCAACGGCGGCTACGACGTCTCCCACTACGACCTGGTCGTCGACTACACCCCCGCCACCAGGCGGCTCGACGGCGTCACCACGATCCGCGCCTCCGCCACCCAGGAGCTGTCCAGCTTCAACCTCGACCTGACCGGGCTCGACGTGCGCGACGTCGCCGTCGACAACGCACCCGCGACGTTCACCAGGAAGGGCGACGAGCTGACCGTGCGGCCCGCCAGGGCGATCGCCGACGACACGCCCTTCACCGTCAAGGTCGCCTACGCCGGGCTGCCCAAGCCGGCCAAGGACAACGCCAACCTCGGCACCTACGGCTTCATCCCCACGCCCGACGGCGCGTTCGTGGCCTCCGAGCCCAACGGCTCCAAGACCTGGTTCCCCAACAACGACCATCCCGCCGACAAGGCCACGTTCGACTTCACGATCACCGTGCCCGCCGGGGTGACCGCGCTGGCCAACGGCGAGCTGGCCGGGCAGCCCACCACCTCGGGCGGAAAGACCACCTACCGCTGGCGCGAGCGCCACCCGATGGCGACCTACCTGGCCACGGCCACGGTGGGCAAGTTCGACCTGCGCCAGGGCAGCACCGCCGCCGGCATCCCCAACCTGGCCGCCGCCGACCCCAGGTTCAAGGGCTCGCTCGATCCGCTCTACACGCTCTCCGGGCAGATCACCGACTACTGGGCGACGGTGTTCGGCCCCTACCCGTTCTCCTCGACCGGCGGCGTCGTCGACGACTACTCCGCCGGCTACGCGCTGGAGAACCAGACCAAGCCGCTGTACGGCGGCTTCCAGCCCGACGAGACGATCATCGCGCACGAGCTGGCGCACCAGTGGTTCGGCAACAGCCTGACCATCAAGCGCTGGAAGGACCTCTGGCTCAACGAGGGCTTCGCCACGTACGCGGAGTGGCTGTGGGCCGAGCACAAGGGCACGAAAACGGCGGAGGCCACGTTCAAGGAGCTGCTCAACCGGCCCGCCACCGACCCGATGTGGACCTATCCCCCCGGCCGCGCCAAGCCCGACGACCTGTTCAACCAGTCCGTCTACACCCGCGGCGGCATGACCCTGCACGCCCTGCGCAGGGCCATCGGCGACCCCACGTTCTTCACCCTGCTCAAGGCCTGGGCCGCCGAGCACCGCTACGGTCATGTGACGACGGAGGAGTTCGTCGCGCTCGCCGAGCGGCTGTCCGGCAAGAACCTCGACGCCCTCTTCGACGCCTGGCTCTTCCAGCCACGCAAACCCGCCTGACCTGCGGGGAAACGCTTCGCGTCGCCCGGCCCAAGTACAGGGTGCAAGGGCGAACGACGAAGGGAGCGAGGCCTGTGCGCCTCAACGAGGACCCTGTGGCCTTCGAGGCCTTCTATCGCCGCCACGTCGATGCCGTGCTGAAGTTCGTGGTCCGGCGGGTGAGTGATCCTCACCTCGCCGCCGACCTGACGGCGGACATCTTCCTGGCGGTTCTGGACTCCGCGGACACGTACGTGCCGGGGCGCGGCAGCGAGATCGCCTGGCTGTACGGCATCGCGCGCAACGTCGTGTCGGCCCAGTACCGCAAGGCGACCCGGGAGGCGCGGGCGACCGGCCGCCTCGCAGGCCGTCGCCTGATGGACGACGACGACCTCACGCGGATGGAGGAGCGGATCGACGCCGAGCGCCAGATGCGCAGCGCTCTGGAGGCCATGGAGGGCCTGCCGGAGGGCGAGCGCGCGGTGCTGGAGCTCGTGGCGATCGACCAGCTCACCGTCACCGAGGCCGCCAAGGCGCTGGGCATCAGGCAGGTGACCGCGCGGGTCCGGCTGCACAGGGCCAGGCGTGCCCTCGAACACTTCACCTCGCCCTCGGCTGTGTATTCGGAAGGACGGGCATGAGCGACTTCGAAGATCGTCTTCTCGGTGCACTCAAGGAAGAGATCACGACGAGGAAGGCGGAGAACAGGATGACGACTGTTGCACCGGCCGGCAGGCGCCGCTGGGTAGGGCTGTCCGCCGCGGTGGCGGGGGTCGCGGCGGCCGCCACCGCTGCGGTGGTGGTGGCGACCGGCGTCACCGGCGGCCCGGCGTACGCGGTGACCAGGGGCGCCGACGGCGGGGTCGGCGTGGAGATCAACGCGTTCACCGATCCCGAGGGGCTGGAGGCCGACCTGGCCGGGGCCGGGATCAAGGCGGTGGTGGACTACCTGCCGCAGGGGCAGGTCTGCAAGCAGCCACGGGGCACGCACGGGGGCGGCTCCGGGCAGTTCTCCGGGAGCATCGGCCGGCAGGGCGACGGGATCAGCTTCAGGATCGAGAAGGGGCAGGTGCCGGCGGGGTCCACGCTGGTGCTGACCGTCTCGAAGAGCAAGGACGGCGACGACCGGCCGCCGTTCGCCACCACGCTGGAGATCGTCCAGGGCGCGGTGTCGGAGTGCGAGCCCACCTCGATGCCGGTGCCGGCTGACGGTGGCGGCACCACGGAGAAGCAGGACCAGGGGCCCGGCTTCGACACGGGCACGGAGCAGCGGGACGAGGGGCCGAGCCTGGACAGCAAGACCGGCTGACACCCCCTGCACCCGGGCCCGGCGGCCCTCCCGAGCAGCCTCGGGGCCGCCGGGCCCGGGTCATGCATCGACGACCACCGGGCGCGCGCCACGCATGGGCTATCAGGCGTCCTGGGCGGGCCAGTAGGTGTCGCCCGACAGGAGCAGCGCCGCGGCGCCGATGAGGCCGGCCTCCTGTCCGAGGGCGGCGGGCAGCACCTTCACCCGGCGGGCGAACCCCATCCTGGCGTGCTCCCGCAGCGCCTCCTCCAGCGGGCCGAACAGCGGCTCGCCCGCCTGGGACAGGCCGCCGCCGATCGTGATGACGTCGAGGTCGCACAGGTGGGTGGCGGAGGCGATGGCCACGCCGAGCGCCCGCCCGGCGCGGCGCAGGGCCCGCGACGCGATCGGATCCCCTGCTCGCGCGTCGGCCGCCAACTGCCGCGCCGTCACGACCCGATCCTCCGGGTACGCCCCGCTTCCATCCTCCGGGTACGCCCCACTTCCCGCCGCACCGCCCCCAGCAACGCCATCCCCCACCACCTGCGGCACCGCCACACTGGCCACCGCCACATCACCGGCGCCAGGGATCGCGCCGGCCACCGCCACCTCATGGGCCACATCACACGCCACATCACGCGCCACCGTGCCTGGCACCACGCCAGGCACCGCGCCAGGCACCGCGCCAGGCACCCACCCCTGCTCCAGAGCCCATGCGACCAGCGCCGGCCCCCGGGCTACGGCCTCCAGGCAGCCGTGGCCGCCGCACCCGCAGCGCGGGCCGCCCGCAGGCTCGACCACCACGTGCCCGATGTGCCCGGCGTTCCCGGTGCGCCCGTGGAGGAGCCGCCCGTTCAGGATCAGCCCGCCGCCCACCCCCGTGGACACCACCATGCCGAGCATGTCGTCGCTTCCCCGCCCGGCCCCCAGCCAGTGCTCGGCCACGGCCAGGCAGACCGCGTCGTTGTGGAGGCGTACCGGCACGGAGGGGAACAGCGCGGCCAGCCGGGCACGCAGCGGGAAGCCGCGCCAGCCGGGGATGTTCAGCGGCGAGACCTCCCCGTCGGGCCAGGTCAGCGGCCCGCCACAGCCCACACCCACCCCCTCGGCGGAGGACGCCAGCGGTGAGACGAGGCCGGCGAGCGTCCGCCACAGGGTCTCGGCGTCCGCGCCCTGCGGCGTGGCGGCACTGCGGGCCGCGGCCACCGTGCCGTCGCGGGTCACCAGGCCGGCAGCCATCTTGGTGCCCCCGACGTCGATGGCCAGGATCACGGGCGGCGGCCGTCCGGGATCGAGATCCGGCCGCGGCCCCCGTCCAGGACCGAGGCCCGCCCGCAGCGGCCGTCCGGGATCACGAGCCGCCCGGGGCGCTGGAGAACACCAGGACGGACGCCGTGAACCCGTGCACGTGGTTGTGCCCCGCCACCGGCCCCACCTCCCCGGCCGCGAAGAAGCCGGCCACGCCGATGGGCCCCAGCGTGTCGCGCAGCGCGACCGGGTCGTGGTCGGCCGTGCCGAACATCGCCGACCCCCGCCCGTTGCAGGAGAACAGCAGCGCCCCGTCCACCTTGCCGAGCTCCTCGCGATGGGCGTCGAGCAGGTCGTACAGGTCCTCGTCGGCGGTGGCCGCGTCACGCACCTGGAAGCGCACGGTCCTGCCGACCTCCACGATGTCGCCGATCGCCACGGCCTCGCGGTCCGGGTCGATGCCGATGACCCCCCTGATGAGGAAGTCGCCGCGTTCGTGGCGTTCTGCGTACTCGTCCATGGCCAGCCCGATCTGCAGCCCGGACGCGACCAGCTCGCGATCGTCCTCGTCCAGCTCGCTGACGATGTCCTCCAGCCGGGCCAGCGCGGGCTGCCCTGCCAGCTCCAGCAGCAGGTTGTCCTCGGACGCGGTGACCACCATGCTCGGCCCGATCGGCCGGCAGCCCTGGCTGACCACGGTGCTCACCTTGATCGGCCCGCTGAGCAGCACGCCGATGGCGCCCTCGGTGTAGATCTCGCCGTCGGCGAACAACCGTACGGAGCCCCGTCCCTGCAGCCCGTTGGCCAGCCCGCCGATCAGCGGCAGGTCGCCCAGCACGTCGACCGAGCGCTCGACGAAGGCGTCGGTCGGGAAGCTGTACGGGTCGGCCAGCAGGATCGCCACATGATCGTCGCCGCCGCGCTCCGGCAGCCCGACCACCACGAACCGGTCCTCGGCCGCCAGCGTCTCCAGCGCGAACGTGGTCAGCCGCGCCCCGTCCAGGGTCGCCGCCCACGCGCTCACGGCAGGCGTCAGCTCCACCCCTTGCCCGTCGCCGATCACCCCTGTCGCGCTGCATCCGATCACGTGCGCCTCGGGCGCGAGCTTCATCGCGGCCTGGCCGGCCCGCGCGACGTCGTCGGGATCGTCGCCACAGATGAAGAAGCAGACCAGATCTGCTTGGCCGCTGAGCCTCGACAGTGCCTGACCGACGGCATGCTCCGCGGCCTCCACCAGGTCGGAACCCACGGCGAGGCCGTCGGCGAAGCGGCTTGTCATCAAGGCCACGGATCTCGCCTCCCTCGACATGTCCAAGTTCCCTAGGCCCGATTCTCCCCACTAAAGGGACAAGCACGCACACGAACCGTCACGCAATAGTCAAGATCCGAAATCTCCGCCAGATGCGAAAGTCTCTGCCACATTCCTCGCGGGGGACGTAGTCTCGATCCCGTGCATCAGCCACGTATTCTCCGCGAGTTGCGAGAGAGCGGCCACGTTCATCGCACCGTCAAGGCCGAGATCCGGGAAAACCTGCTGGCCAGGCTGCGCGCGGGAGAGCCGCGCTTCCCCGGCATCGTGGGCTTCGACGACACCGTCCTGCCACATCTGGAGCGGGCCCTGCTCGCCGGGCACGATCTGGTCCTCCTCGGCGAGCGCGGGCAGGGCAAGACCCGGCTCATCCGCACCGTCACCGGCCTGCTCGACGAGTGGACGCCGGTGGTCGAGGGCTGCGAGATCAACGACCACCCGTACGCGCCGGCCTGCACGCGCTGCCAGAAGCTGGCGCGCGAGCTGGGCGACGAGCTGCCTGTGGCGTGGAAGCACCGGGACGAGCGCTACGGCGAGAAGCTCGCCACGCCCGACACCTCCGTGGGCGACCTGATCGGTGACGTCGACCCCATCAAGATCGCCGAGGGGCGCACGCTGGGCGACCCCGAGACGGTCCACTACGGCCTGGTGCCGCGCACCAACCGGGGCGTCTTCTCCGTCAACGAGCTGCCCGACCTGGCCGAGCGCATCCAGGTGTCGCTGCTCAACGTCCTGGAGGAGCGCGACATCCAGGTACGCGGCTACAACCTGCGGCTGCCTCTCGACATCCTGCTCATCGCCAGCGCCAACCCCGAGGACTACACCAACCGCGGCCGGATCATCACGCCGCTGAAGGACCGGTTCGGCGCCGAGATCCGCACCCACTACCCCTTGACCGTCGAACACGAGCTCGCGCTCATCCGCCAGGAGTCCATGCCGGACATCGGGGCCGACGTCCCCGAGCACCTGGTCGAGGTGATCGCCCGCTTCACCCGGCTGGTCCGCGAGTCGACCGCCGTGGACGCCCGTTCCGGCGTGTCGGCCCGCTTCGCCATCGCCGCGGCCGAGACCGCGGCCGCCTCCGCCGTGCGCCGGGCGGCGATCGCCGGCGAGGAGCAGGCGGTCACGCGCGTGGTGGACCTGGGCTGCGTGGTGCACAGCCTGCGGGGCAAGGTGGAGTTCGAGGTCAGCGAGGAGGGCAGGGAGACCGAGATCCTGGCCCACCTGCTGCGCCGGGCGACGGCCGAGACGTTCAGGAGCCGGTTGGGCGGCATGGACCTGTCGGCGCTGACCGACAAGTTCGCCGAGGGCAACCAGGTGGAGTCCGGCGAGCTGGTGCCGGCCGGCGAGCTGCTGCACCGCGTCGGCCCCGTGGCCGGGCTGGCCAAGGTCATGTCGCGGCTGGGCATGGGCGCGGGCGAGGAGTCGCCGGGGCACGCCGCGGCGGCCCTGGAGTTCACCCTTGAGGGGCTTTACCTCATGCGGCGGCTGTCCAAGGAAGACCTTGACGGCATAACTGTTTACCGGACGTGAACAGATCGGCGGTCTCCCGCGTCATAGTGGTTAGCTGATCACGTTTGTTCGGGGGAGACCGTCCATGCGCCTGCTCGTCGCCTGTGCCACCGCCGCCGCCACCGTTTCCCTGAGCACGCCCGCCGAGGCCGCCGTTCCCCTGAGTACGCCGGCCGAGGCCGCCACCGCCGTGTACGGCTTCGCCTGGGCCGACGGCAAGGGGCACCTGCGGCTCGTGCCGAAGTCCGCCACCCGGGCCTCGAAGAGGTCCTACACGTTCAAGACCCTCCACCGGGCCTTGGAGCTGCGGCTCGACTACACCAAGGCCGCGTACGGGCGGGTCACGGTCGCGTGCGACCTGGTGGAGACCGAGGGCAGGATCGCCGTGGACGGCAGGGGCCTGGGGCGCACGAAGTGCGGGCCGGGCGACCTGACCGAGACGCTGGCGCGCGGCCCGGTGCCCGTACGGGTCGAGTACCGGGGCGGGAAGGCCACGCGCGTCAACGAGATCCTGATCGCCGACTGGGGCAGCCCGCGCACGGCCCGCGGCACCGTCAAGCGGGTCAACGACACGGCCGTGCTGTTCACGGCGGGCGGCAGGACGATCAAGCTCGGCTACACGTACACGACGGCCTTCCACCGCACCACCGCCAGGTGCGGTGACGGCTGGCTGACCGGCAGGCCGGTGAACGCGGACAGGAACGGCCTGGGCAAGAAGCCGTGCACGTGGACGGATCTCACGAAGGCGCTCAAGGGCACCCGGCACCCGGTCTTGGTGAAGGTCGACTACACGCCGGGCGTGGACGCGCTGAACGAGGTGTGGGAGGTCTTCGGCGACGCCTGAAACGACCCGCCAGGGGATTTCTCGGGTTAGCGTGGGTTTGTGATGGCCTTTCGCTATGGCGAGTACCACGACGGCCCCGACCCCCTGGCCCCTCCCTATGACGTACGGGCGGCGCTCGACGAGATGGGCGACGCCATCCTGTCGGGCTCGACGCCGGTCCACGCCCTGCGCGACCTGCTCAAGCGCGGCCTGCCCGGCGCGCAGGAGCGCCGCGGGCTCGACGACATGCTCAGGGAGGTCCGCAAGCGCCGCCGTGACCTGCGCGAGCGCGGGCGGCTCGACGGCACGCTGGAGCGGGCCAGGGCCCTGCTGGACAAGGCGATCGGGCAGGAGCGGGCCGAGCTGTTCCCCGACCCGTCCGACGACGCGCGGCTGCGGGAGGCCGGGCTCGACGCGCTGCCCGAGGACACGGCCAGCGCGATCCAGGAGCTGAGCACCTACGACTGGCGCTCGCCGGCGGCCCGCCAGACCTTCGAGGAGCTGCGGGACCTGCTGCGCAGGGAGGTGCTGGACAGCCAGTTCAAGGGCCTGCGCGACGCGCTGGCCAACCCCGACCCGCAGGCGATGGAGCGCATCCGGCAGATGATGTCGGACCTCAACGACATGCTCGACAAGGACGCCAGGGGCGAGCACACCCAGGCCGACTTCGATGACTTCATGGCCAAACATGGGGACCTGTTCCCCGAGAAGCCCCGCAACCTGGACGAGCTCGTCGACATCCTGGCCCGCCGCGCCGCCGCCACGCAGCGCATGCTGGCCTCGATGACCCCGCGCCAGCGCGAGGAGCTGAGCAACCTCATCAACCAGACCCTCGACCAGGCGGGCCTGTCCGACCAGATGCGCCGCCTCGGCGAGGCCCTCTACGCCCGCCGCCCCGACCTGGCCTGGAACGCCCCCGAGCGCCTCACCGGCGAGGAGCCCCTGGCCATGGGCGACGCCGTGACGGCGCTGGAGGAGCTGGCCGACCTCACCCAGCTCGAGACCGCCCTGCGCCAGGACTACCCGGGCGCGCGGCTCGACGACATCGACGAGGACGCCGTACGCCGCGCGCTCGGCCGCTCCGCGGTGGACGACCTGGAGGCGCTCAAGCGCATCGAGCGCGAGCTGGAGGAGCAGGGTTACCTGCTGCGCCGGCGCGGCAAGCTGGAGCTCACCCCGAAGGCCGTGCGCCGCCTGGGCGAGACCGCGCTGCGCCGGGTCTTCTCCTCGCTCGACGGGGGCCGCCGGGGCGACCACGACCAGCACGACGCGGGCTCGGCCGGCGAGCTGACCGGCTCGTCGCGGCCGTGGCGGTTCGGCGACGAGCAGCCGATCGACGTCGTGCGCACGCTGGTGAACGGGGTGCGCAGCGGCGGCGTCACCCTCGGCGATCGGGTCGGGGTGCGGCTGTCGGTGGACGACTTCGAGGTGGCCGAGACCGAGCGCCGCAGCGCCGCGGCTGTCTGCCTGCTGGTGGACCTGTCGTACTCGATGGCCCTGCGCGGCACCTGGGCCGCCGCCAAGCAGACGGCGCTGGCCCTGCAGGCGCTGGTGGCCTCCAAGTTCCCGCAGGACGCCGTGCAGATCATCGGCTTCTCCAACTACGCCAGGGTCCTGCAGCCGGACGAGCTGGCGGGCCTCGACTGGGACATGGTCCAGGGCACGAACCTGCACCACGCCCTGCTCATCGCCGGCCGCCACCTCGACCGCCACCCCGACTTCGAGCCGGTGGTGCTGGTGGTCACCGACGGCGAGCCCACGGCGCACCTCATGCGCAACGGCCAGTCGGCGTTCGAGTGGCCGCCGTCGCACGAGACGCTGGAGCTGACGCTGGCCGAGGTGGACAAGATGACCCGGCGGCGGGCGACGATCAACGTCTTCATGCTGGCGGCGGACGACCGGCTCAAGGAGTTCGTGGACGAGGTGGCCCGCAGGAACGGCGGCCGGGTCTTCTCACCGAGCGCGGAACGGCTCGGCGAGTACGTCGTCAGCGACTTCCTGCGCCTGCGCCGCTCCCGGTGAGGCCGGCCACCTCGGCGGCCGGCTGATCCCGGAAAAACTGTCGGTGCCGGGTGGCAGACTCGCCGGTCATGGATGACATCGTGCTGCTCAGGGACGTGACCGAGGCCGACCTGGAGGTGCTCTTCGAGCAGGAGCACGACCCGGAGGCCGTGCGGCGGTCGCGGTTCGCTCCCCGGGAGCGGGAGGCGTTCATGCACCACTGGAAGACGCGCATCCTCGGCGACCCGACCGTGTTCGTGCAGGCCGTCATGGTGGGAGGCGAGCTGGCGGGCAACCTGGTGGCCTGGTGGGAGGGGGATCGGCGCTTCATCGGCTACTGGTTCGGCCGGGCGTTCTGGGGGCGCGGCATCGGCACCCGCGCGCTCGGGCTCTTCCTGGACAAGGAGCCGGCCCGGCCCCTGTACGCCGATCCGTTCCACGGCAACACCGCGTCGGTGCGGCTGCTGGAGAGACACGACTTCGAGCGGGCGGGGACGGTGCGGCACGGCGACGACGAGCACGTCCTGCTGGTGCTCCACCCGTCGCGGGCCCGCCGCACGGACGAGACCTCCGGCAACCGCCGGACCGCGCACGCCTACGTCGACAGCGCGGAGCGACGCGACTGGGAGGCGTTCGCCGCCCTGCTCGCCGAGGACGTGGTCTACGAGATGCCGCAGACCCGGGAGCGCATCCGCGGCAAGCGGCCCTTCCTCCGGTTCAACATGGAGTATCCAGGCGACTGGCACCTGAAGGTCAGGCGGATCGTCGCGGACGGCCGCCATGCCGCGGCCTGGCTCGACACCCGGGTCGGCGACGAGCAGCAGGACGCCTGCGTGTGGTTCGAGTTCTCGGACGAGGGCCTGATCAGCCGGGTCACCGACTTCTGGCCCGAGCCGTACGAGCCGCCCGCCGGCCGCGAGCACCTCGTGGAGCGCTGGTAGGCCGGTCGCCGCTCGGCGCGCACCCGGAAACCTCGCTCAGTGCCCCACTTCGAGCACCAGCTTGCCGGTGGTGCGGCCGGACTCGATGCGGCGGTGCGCCTGCGCGGCCTGCTCCAGCGGCAGCGACTCGACCCGCACCCGCAGCTCCCCGCTCGCGGCCCCGGCCACGACCCGGCGCAGCGCCTGCCCCGCGGTCTCCGGGAAGGCGGCGGAGAACGCGGCCAGGTTGAACCCGGAGACCGTCTTGTTGGTCAGCCACAGCTCGTTGGCCGGGATGCCGACGTCCTCCGCGCCGGAGGCGTTGCCCATCACGACCAGCCGCCCCATCGGCGCGAGCAGGTCCAGGCTGCCGCGGCGGGCCGCGCCGCCCACCATGTCCACCACGACGTCGAACCGCCCCGCCCCGGCCGCCTCCTCCCGCAGCACGACCTCGTCGTACCCGAACGCCCTGGCGGCCTCGATCTTGGCCGGGCTGCCCACGGTGCCCACCACGCGGCCCGCCCCCAGCAGCCGGGCGGCCTGCCCGAGCTGGCTGCCCACGCCGCCGGCCGCCGCGTGCACCAGCACGCTCTCCCCCGGCTCGATGCGAGCCACCCGGTCGAGCACCAGGAACGCCGTCGTGCTGTTGGACGGCAGCGCCGCCGCGACGCCCAGCTCCAGCTCGTAACCGTCCAGCGGGGCCACCAGCTCGGCGGAGGTGACCACCACCTCGGCGTACCCGCCGCTGTCCACGATCGTCAGCGCGGCGACCGGCTGCCCCGCGCGCAGCCCCTCGACACCGGGGCCCAGCGCCCGGACGCGGCCGGACACCTCGATCCCGGGCACGAACGGCAGCGGCACGTCCGCCAGCCCCTGCCGGTAGAGGATCTCGGCGAAGTTGGCGCCCGCGTACGCCACGTCGATGGAGACCTGCCCCGGCCCTGGCTCGGGGATCTCGACCTCGTCGAGCCGGAGGACGTCGGCGCCGCCGAATTCGGGAATCGTGATTGCCTTCATGCCGTCCATCGTGCTGGGACGGCTGCGGGCGAGGCAGTGTCAGCTCATCCTGGGTGTACGGCCACCAGGCTCTCCACCTTCTCCTTCGTGTCGGTGTCGGGGTCGGGCGTGTGCAGCACCACGTTCAGATCCGCCCGGTCCGGCAGCCGGAACAGCGAGTACTCGAAGACGAGGTTCCCGGCCTCGGGGTGGGTGATCGCCTTGATCCCCTGCGAGCGGGAGCGCACGTCGGGCCGTGCCCACAACTGGGCGAACTCCGGGCTGGCCGCGCGCAGCCCTTCGGCGATCTCCCCGAAGACCGGGTCGTCGGGATACCGGGCGGCTCCGGCGCGGAAGTCGGCCACCATGTCCGGCGCGAACTCGTGCCACGCGGTGAACCGGCCCCGGTAGATGGGATGGGTGAAGAACGCCACCATGCAGTTGCGTACGTCGTCGTCGTAGCCGAACACCCACCGGGAGGCGTCGTTCATGGCCACCAGGTTGTAGTGCCGGTCCAGCACGTGCGCCGGGTTGGGCATCCACGCCTCCAGCACGGCCCTGAGCTGGTCGTTCACCGGCGCACCCGGCTGCCCGGCCGGGTCCGGCGGGTTCAGCCCGGCCAGCACGTACAGGTGCGTGCGCTCCGCCTCGTCCAGCAGCAACGCGCGGGCGACCGCGTCGAGCACGGCGTCGGAGACCTTGATGTCGCGCCCCTGCTCCAGCCAGGTGTACCAGGACACCCCGACCCCGGCGAGCACGGCCACCTCTTCCCGCCGCAGCCCGGGTGTACGGCGGCGGCCTCCGGCGGGCATGCCGACGTCGGCGGGTGTGAGCGCTTCGCGCTTGGCCCGCAGGAACTCCTTGAGCTGGTCGCGGCGGCGTTGACTGGCAGTCACGAAACACACCATAAGCGACAATCAACCTCAAGCATCCGCTTGCGCCGCGTCCCTTGTAACGGTTGTCGCCATCGATCGAAGATGACATTCAGCCCGACGTCTCGGGCGAGGCCAGAGATGATCGGTTGGCGATGGACAGGACGTTCTGGGACGAGGCGGACCGGCTCCTCATCCGCTACGGAGCCGGCTTCACCCCACGAGTCATCGAGCGCGCCTCCGGTGCGTACGTCTTCGACCACCACGGCACGCCGATCCTCGACTTCACCTCCGGCCAGATGAGCGCCATCCTCGGCCACGCGCACCCGGACATCGTGACCACGGTCTCGTCCGCGACGGCGTCGCTGGCCCACCTCTACAGCGGCATGCTGAGCACCCCGGTGCTGGAGCTCGCCGGCAGGCTCACCGCCACCCTGCCTCCCGAGCTGGCCAAGATGCTGCTGCTCACCACGGGCGCCGAGGCGAACGAGGCCGCGATCAAGATGGCCAAGCTCGCCACCGGCCGCTGGGAGATCGTCTCCTTCGACCGCTCCTGGCACGGCATGACCCAGGGGGCGGCCTCCGCCACCTTCTCGGCCGGCCGCCGCGGCTACGGCCCGCCGACCCCGGGCAACCTCGCGCTGCCCGCCCCCAACGCCTACCGCTCGCCGTTCCGCTCCCCCGACGGATCGCACGACTGGGAGAGCGAGCTCGCCTACGGCTTCGCCCTGGTCGACCAGCAGTCCGCGGGCAGCCTCGCCGCCTGCCTCGTCGAGCCGATCCTGTCGTCGGGCGGCATCATCGACCTGCCGCCCGGCTACCTGCGCCGCCTCAAGGAGCTGTGCGACGAGCGCGGCATGCTGCTCATCCTCGACGAGGCCCAGACCGGCCTCGGCCGCACCGGCACCATGTACGCCTTCGAACGCGACGGGGTCACCCCCGACATCCTGACCCTCTCGAAGACCCTCGGCGCCGGCCTCCCCGTGGCGGCCGTCGTCACCACCGCACGTCTCCGACCCGCTGGCCGCCGCCGTCGCGCTGACGGTCCTCGACGTCATCCACCGCGACGGCCTCGTCGCCCGCGCCTCCTACCCGAGCGACCAGCTCAGCACCCGCCTGGCGGCACTGCGCGACGGCTACGAGGTCGTGGGGGACGTCCGCGGCCGGGGCCTGCTGCAGGGCCTGGAACTGGTGAAGGACAAGCAGAGCAGGGCGCCCGCGGACGCGCTGGGCCAGGCGGTCACCTCGGCCTGCCTCGAACGGGGGCTGCACATGAACATCGTGCAGTTGCCCGGGATGGGGGGAATCTTCCGCATCGCCCCGCCTCTCACGATCAGCGAGGACGAGCTGCACACCGGCCTGGACATCCTGGAGGCGTCCATCAAGGCCGTGCTCGACGGCGCCGCGAGTTGACCGGGCCGGGGCGGGCCGCAGCCCGGGGCTTTCGTCCGGGTTCAGGCGAGGGCGTAGAAGTCGAGGGCGACGTCGAAGCCGTCACGGCAGTTGCGGTGCGAGCGGTAGCAGGGTCGCCAGGCCGAGCTGGCGCCGACGCCGGCCCGCGCGTCCTTCAGGGCCGAAGGGACGCGTTCGGGGCGGGGGAGCAGGCCGTGGCCCAGGTAGCGGATGCCCGTCAGCTCCGTGTGCCGGCCGCGGTCGCCGGAGATGAAGGCGCCCAGGCGCCAGCCGCTCTCCTCGTCCCACACCAGCGCGGTGTCGTCGGTGAGCCTCACCGTGGCATCTCTGGGATCGCACGGGCCTTCCCACCAGTCCGCGACTTCAGCCCCGAGCAGGTCGACGACCTGCTGGACGTAGCTGATCGGCTGCTGCAGCCACTCGTCGGTGTACGGCTCGACGTGCCTGATGGCCACGGACGGCACCTCCCTGTGCCCAGACGGTAAGGAAAGAACGGCGACACGCAACAATACCCGCGACGAACTTATTCCGTTGCACGTCCGTCTAGTCATTACGGACGATATTTACGTCCGACACGGGGAAGGAGGGGTGACCATGATTGCCACGGTTCTCCTCTTGGTGCTGATGGTCGTCGCGGTGGCGACCTCGGAGCTGTGCATGCGTTGTTCTGGTGACGGCAAAGAGAGTGTCGAGTCCCCCAGCGAGATCACCGGGGACTAGTCTCTCTGCCATGCCGTCCCTGCTTCTCTGGCTGCACATCGGTTTCGCGATCTTCACGATCGGGCCGGTGACCGCCGCGACGATGTCCGCGCCGCGCGCCATCCGCACCAAGAACGTGCCCGCGCTGCAGTTCATCCAGCGCATCACGAGGATCTACAGCCTCGGGAGCCTGGGTGTGTTCGTGTTCGGGCTGGTGCTCGGCATCGTGCTCGGCGACGGGCTGCTCGGGCGGTGGTACATGACGGCGTCGATGACGCTGTTCATCGTGGCCGCCGTCATGCTGGTGATCATCGACCGGGACCTGCGCACCGCCGTGCAGGCGCTCTCGAGCGAGAGCGCCGACGACGACGCCAAGATGCAGAAGGGGCGGATCGCCGCGATCAGCGGGCTGCTGTCCGTGATCTGGCTGGTGATCCTGTTCCTGATGGTCGTGCCTGAATAAGCGATCAGCCCAGTGCCTGGGTGAGGTCGGCGAGCAGGTCGTCGATGGTCTCGATGCCGACCGAGAGCCGCACCAGGTCGGCGGGCACCTCCAGCGGCGAGCCCGCCGCGGAGGCGTGCGTCATCCTGCCCGGGTGCTCGATGAGCGACTCGACCCCGCCGAGCGACTCGCCGAGCGTGAACAGCTTCGCCTTGTCGCACACCGCGACCGCCTCGGCCTCGCCCCCGGCGACGCGGAACGACACCATGCCGCCGAACCTGCGCATCTGCTTGGCCGCCACCTCGTGCCCGGCGTGCTCGGGCAGCCCGGGGTAGAGCACCTCGGTCACGCGCGGGTGGGCGAGCAGCAGGTCGACGACGCGTTCGGCGTTGTCGCAGTGGCGGTCCATGCGTACGCCGAGCGTCTTGAGCCCCCGCATCGTCAGCCACGCGTCGAACGGCCCGGCCACCGCCCCCATCGCGTTCTGGTGGTAGGCCAGCTCCTCCCCGAGCCCGGCGTCGGCGGCCACCAGCGCGCCGCCCACCACGTCGGAGTGCCCGCCGACGTACTTGGTGGTCGAGTGCACGACCACGTCGGCGCCCAGCGCGAGGGGCTGCTGCAGGTACGGCGAGGCGAAGGTGTTGTCCACGACCAGCAGCGACCCGTTGTCGTGGGCGAGCTGCGCCAGCGCGGCGATGTCGGCGATGCCGAGCAGCGGGTTGGTGGGCGTCTCGACCCAGACCACCCTCGTCTTCTGCGTCATGGCCGCGGCCACGGCGTCGAGGTCGTGCAGCGGCACGGGGTCGTAGTGCAGGTCCCAGCGCTCGTGCACCTTGGCGAAGAGCCGGTAGGTGCCGCCGTACGCGTCATTCGGGATGATCACGTGGTCCTGCGGCTTGCACACCGTACGCAGCAGCGTGTCCTCGGCGGCCAGCCCCGACGCGAACGCCAGCCCCCGCGCCCCGCCCTCCACGGCGGCCAGCGCGGCTTCGAGCGCGGTCCTGGTGGGGTTGGCCGAGCGGCTGTACTCATATCCGGAACGCAGGCCGCCCACGCCGTCCTGCTTGTAGGTGGACGTGGCGTAGATCGGCGGGACGACCGCGCCGGTCAGCGGGTCGGGCTCCTGACCTGCGTGGATGGCCAGAGTTTCAAAACCGTTGCTCATACAGGTCACGTTACAGGCCGCTGTCACGCGGACGGCCCGCGATCCGGTCCCCTCCGGATCGCGGGCCGCTCACGGGAGCCCGTCCCCACGAAGCTCCCGTGCGGGCTCGCGCACCATGCCCGCGCGAGCCGGACCTGTTCAGGCCGCCTTGGGCTCGTGACGGTCCCCGCCTGACCGGGGCGGGAGCCGTACCACGTCCGCCTTGACGAACGGGTCGCTGCCGCCTTCCGCGTCCACCTTGATGAACCGGCCGCTGCCGCCCTCCGCCCGCTCCCCGTTGATGCGGGAGAGCAGCACGGGGTCGGCCAGCGCGAGCAGCACGCCCACGACCAGCCCGACACCCAGCAACGCGAACCCGATGGCAACCATGTCCTCTCCCCTTCCGACACATCCAGCATCGGTGACACGCCCCGCCCGCCGCCTCCGCTGAAGGGCTGGTCTCCGTCAGGCCCTCTCGGCCGAACGGTTGATACGACATGTCCGACTTCCGGCTTAGGCTCGACGCCGTGGGGGATTCGAAGCGCATCGTGTACTGGCTACGCCGGCTGAGCGAGATCGCGATGTACGGCTGGCTGGGCATGCTCCTGCTGCTCGACCTCGTGCTGGCCGGCGTCGTCAGCGGCGTGCAGTGGCTGGTGCTGGCCTGCGGCGTGTGCGGCATCGCGGCCGTGGTGCTGCGCCGCAGGTACCGGGTGGAGGGGTTCGCCATCATGCTGGCCCTGTCGTTCGGCATCTCGCTGCTGGCCGGCTGGTCCGGTGCCTCCGCCGCGCCGGGCATGGCGGAGACGGGCTCGCTGCTCATCCTGATCATCGGGGTGCTGCGGCACGTCGAGCCGGTGCGCCGGGCGGCCGTGCTGGCGTGTGCGGGGCTGATCGTGCTGATGAGCGAGGCGAGCGGGCGCGACTACCAGAGCTCGGGGCTGGCGTTCGCGTTCCTGCTGTTCGCGGGCTGGTCGACGGCCGCCGGGGCCGGCGGTTACCTGCGCTTCCAGCAGGAGCGCCGCACGGAGGCCGTGCATTCGGTACGGCGGGCCGAGCGCCTGGAGCTGGCCAGGGAGCTGCACGACCTGGTCGCCCACCACATCACCGGCATCGTCGTGCAGGCCCAGGCCGCCCGCACGGTCGCCGAGACCAGGCCGGAGGCGGTGGCTCCCGCCCTGGACGCGATCGCCACGGCCGGCTCGGACGCGCTGACCTCGATGCGCCGCATGGTCGCGGTGCTGCGCACGGAGGACGGCGCCGACCGCAAGCCGGGCACCTCGCTGGCCGACCTGCGGATGCTGGCCGACAGGTTCTCCGCGGACGGGCCCAAGGTGGCGTTCGAGATCGGCGCCGGCCTCGACGATCGCACGCTGCCGCCCGAGGTCATGACCACCCTGCACCGGGTGCTGCAGGAGGCGCTGACGAACATCCGCAAGCACGCCGCCCGCACGGCCTGGGTGGAGGCCGACCTGCGGCGCCACGAGCGGGTCGTGGTGTTGCGGGTGCGCAACTTCGGGGCCGGCTCCGATCCGCGGGTGTCACGGCTGGGCGGCGGGTTCGGGCTGGTCGGGATGGCCGAGCGGGTGGAGGCGCTGGGCGGCCGGCTCTACGCCGGCCCGTCCCGGCAGGGCGCCTGGGAAGTGGTGGCCGAGTTCCCACTCCCCTGACGCTCAGTGGTTGGCCAGGAAGGCGAGCAGGTCCTGGCGGGTGATCAGCCCGGCCGGCTTGCCGTCCTCGAGCACAACCGCCGCATCCGCCTTCTCCAGCGCTTCAACCGCACGCGCCACAGGTTCACCATTGCCGATCGTGGGTAGCGGCGCGGACATGTGATCGGAGATCGGATCGTCGGAGGAGAGCCTGCCGTGGTAGAGGGCTTCGAGGAGGTCGCGCTCGACGATGGAGCCGATCACCTCCGCCGCCATGACCGGCGGCTCCTCCTTCATCACCGGAAGCTGGGACACCGAGTACTCGCGCATGATCGAGATGGCGGTGCCGACCGACTCGTGCGGGTGGGCGTGCACGAACTCGGGCAGCCCCGGCCCCTTGCGCGCCAGCACGTCACCGACCAGCCCCTCGTCGGAGGAGGTGGTCAGGAAGCCGTAGTCGGCCATCCAGTCGTCGTTGAAGATCTTCGACAGGTAGCCGCGGCCGCCGTCGGGCAGCAGCACGACCACCAGGTCGTCGGGCGCCGCCGCGGACGCGACGCGCAGCGCCGCCACGACCGCCATGCCGCACGAGCCGCCGACCAGCAGCCCCTCCTCGCGGGCCAGGCGGCGGGTCATGTTGAAGGACTCCTTGTCGGACACCGCGATGATCTCGTCGCAGATCTCGGTGTCGTACGTGGCCGGCCAGATGTCCTCGCCGACGCCCTCCACGAGGTACGGACGGCCGGACCCGCCGGAGTAGACCGAGCCCTCCGGGTCAGCACCGATGATCTTGACCCGCCCGCCGGAGACCTCCTTGAGGTAACGGCCGGTGCCGCTGATCGTGCCGCCGGTGCCGATGCCGGCCACGAAGTGCGTGATCCTGCCGTCGGTCTGCTCCCACAGCTCGGGGCCCGTCGAGTGGTAGTGGGAGTCGGGGTTGTTGACGTTGGAGTACTGGTCGGGCTTCCAGGCGTTCGGCACCTCGCGGGCCAGCCGGTCGGAGACCGAGTAGTAGGAGTCGGGGTGGTCGGGCGAGACGGCGGTCGGGCAGACCACGACCTCCGCGCCGTACGCGCGCAGCACCGCGATCTTGTCCTGGGCCACCTTGTCCGGCACCACGAACAGGCACCGGTAGCCCTTCTGCTGGGCCACGATGGCCAGCCCCACCCCGGTGTTGCCGGAGGTGGGCTCCACGATCACGCCTCCCGGGCGCAGCTCGCCGGACTTCTCCGCGGCCTCGATCATCCGGACTGCGATGCGGTCCTTGACCGATCCGCCCGGGTTGAAGTACTCGACCTTGGCCAGCACCTGAGCGGGCACTCCCGCGTTGACTTTGTGCAGCCGGACGAGCGGAGTGTTCCCCATGAGGTCGACGAGGGAATCGTAAACGCGCACCGAGGTGTTCACCTTCTTCACCGAAGCTTGGTCAGCTTGCCAACGGCCGAGATCCAGTGGGGGTGGCAGGCCCTCGGCTAGTTATCAAGCAAACGCTACCGCCGAGTTGGACCGAGGAGGCACGTACGTGGTCTGGGCAGCTGGCATGGCGCGCGCGGCGCGGAGGATCGCTACAGCGGCGGCGCTCGGAGGTGGCGGGCTGACGGCTCTGGGAGCCACGGCGTACGGCCTGCTGATCGCCGAGGGCCTGCTCGCCCGCAAGGTCATCGGCCAACCGCACGGCCTGGACGGGCCGCCCTCCGACGGCGTGTACGGCGAGTTCCCCGGCGAGCCGATCAAGATGGCCATGCTCGGCGACTCCACCTCCGTGGGCCTGGGCGTGACCGACCCCGCCAAGACCCCCGCCGTGCTGCTGGCCAACGGCCTGGCCGCCGTCGCCGAGCGGCCGGTGCGCCTGGTGGTGGCGGGCAAGTCCGGCGCCCCCTCGGCGGAGCTGGCGGAGCAGGTGGACGTGGCGCTCGCCATGGAGGCCGACGTGGCGGTGATCTTCGTGGGCGCCAACGACATCATCACGCAGACGCCGCCGGCCATCGCCGTACGGCACCTGACCAAGGCCGTGCGGCGGCTGCGGGACGCGGGCGCCGAGGTGATCGTGGGCACCTGCCCCGACCTCGGCACCGTGCGGCCCATCGCGCAGCCGCTGCGCTGGGTGACGCGGCGGTGGAGCCGGCAGCTCGCGGCGGCGCAGACGGTCGCGGTGGTGGACGCGGGCGGCCGTACGGTGGCGTTCGCCGACGTCCTGGGCCCCGAGTTCGCTACAAATCCGACAGAAATGTTCGGACCCGATCGTTTCCATCCATCTGACCGAGGTTACGCGCAGGCCGCTTACGCGGTGCTACCGTCGGTGTGCGCTGCGTTGGGGCTGTGGCCTGAGCCGCGGCCCGCACGGGGCGAAGCTCTGCAACCGATCTACCTCGCGGCGGCTACGGCCGCGGAGGAGCCCGGCACCGAGGTCACCGCGACCCGGGTCGACGGGCGGGCGACGGGCCTGCACGGGAAGTGGGCGACGTTGTTCCGCCGGCGACTCGGCGAGGCAGTCAACGACACCTGACGGCCGCACGCCTCCAGCCGGTCACTCTTCGCGCCGGAGCCGTCACTCCCCCATTCTCTTTGGAGTGAATTGCCCGTGCTCCGGCCCCTCTGGAAAACGTCCATCGCTCTCGCCGGAACTCTTGCCGCCACTGCCTGCTCCGGCAGCGACGCGGCCACCTCGAAGTTCCCGACCTGGCACAACACCCAGGTCAACGCCGTCAGCCGGACGGCGGTGGCGGGCGGGGTCGTCGCCGTCACCTCCATGAGGCCCGACGGCGCCCTGGAGACGGTCGCCGTCAACCTGCGCGACGGCAAGCGTCTGTGGGCCTACCCCGCCACGATGGCCGGCCGCCTGCCCGGCATGGGCGTCTCGGCTCCCGCGATCGTGGAGACGCCCGGCGGCCAGGGCGTGGTGGTCGCGCTCGACCCGGGCAAGAAGGGCAGGTGGAACGCCACGCTCGTGGCCCGCGACGCCCACTCGGGGGCGCAGCGGTGGACGCGGCCGATCCACTCGACGTTCGGTCCGCAGCGCTGCGGACCGTACGTCTGCCTGTCCGAGCACACCGCCCTGGCCAAGGCCCGCATGGTGGTGCTCGACCCGGCGACCGGCAAGCAGCTGTGGAGGCTGCCCGGCATCTCCGAGGTGGAGTGGTCGGATCCGAGCCGGGTCGTGCTGCTCAGGCTGGCCGCCAACCCCATGGTGGAGTCGTACGAGGTCAAGACCGGCAAGCTGCAGTGGCAGCAGCCGATCGAGCAGGCGCTCGGGCCCGGGATCGACCTGTCGGGCGGGTGGGCGTTCGGCGCGGCGGGGGACGACCTGGTCGGGTACGTCGCCCCGTACACGAACCCGCAGAGCAAGAAGGTCTCCACCTTCGGCCTGTTCTCCGTCAGCATCGCCGATGGGACGATCAACTGGATGCGGCCCTCGGTCGTACGGGTCTACCCGAGCGGCTCCCCCGGCTTCGCGCCGGTCGTCCGGCCGGTCGACCCGCAGGGCGCCTACGGCGGGTTCGCCCGGCTCGACCCGGCCAGCGGGCGGGTGGTCGGCCAGATCAGCGCCACCGACGTGCCCGGCTCCGGCTGGTGGCTGGCCTTCCCCGACCGCATGGACAAGCTGGGCTTCCTCAAGCACAACTCCAAGGGCACGGCCTTCGACGTGGCCGGGGGCAAGCCGGTGCCGGTCGAGGAGGCGCGCGGCTGGTCCTTCTGCGTCACCGACCCCAAGCCGCTGCCGCTGAAGGGGCAGCCTCCCGGCTTCTACTCGACGGCGGCCCTGTGCGAGTACGACCTCGGCACCGGCAAGCGCGTCTCCCCCGTGACGGTCCCGCCGCCCTGGTTCACCGGCAGCCAGGAAGGCTGGCGCCTGTGGCGCGACGAGAAGGGCGCCCTGCACGCCGTCAACGACCACGCGGCGACGGCGCCCGGCATGTACGGCTGACTCTCCCGAGGACCGGGGGGCGGCGGGCCTTGCGCGGAGAACTGGAATATAGTTCTACTATTAGCGCCGACAAAGGAGGGGCCATGCCCGAGGCAGTCATCGTCGCAACCGCGCGTTCCCCGATCGGACGAGCCTTCAAGGGGTCGCTCAAGGACATCCGCCCCGACGACCTGACCGTGCAGATGATCAAGGCGGCGCTGGCCAAGGTGCCCCAGCTCGACCCCGCCTCGATCGAGGACATCATGCTGGGCTGCGGCCTGCCCGGCGGCGAGCAGGGCTTCAACATGGCCCGGGTGGTGGCGGTGATGCTCGGGCTCGACAACGTGCCCGGCACCACGGTGACCCGCTACTGCTCCTCCTCGCTGCAGACCACCAGGATGGCCTTCCACGCCATCAAGGCCGGCGAGGGCGACGTGTTCGTCTCCGCGGGCGTCGAGACCGTCTCGCGCTTCGCCAAGGGCAACTCCGACTCGCTGCCCGACACGCACAACCCGCTCTTCCTGGAGGCCCGCGACCGCACCAAGGCGTACGCCGAGGGCGGGAAGACCTGGCACGACCCCCGCGAGGACGGCGCGGTCCCCGACGTCTACATCGCCATGGGGCAGACGGCCGAGAACCTGGCCCAGATCAAGGGCGTCTCGCGCCAGGAGCAGGACGAGTTCGGCGTGCGCTCCCAGAACCTGGCGGAGAAGGCGCTGGCCGACGGGTTCTGGCAGAAGGACATCACGCCCGTGACGCTGCCCGACGGCACCGTGGTCGCCAAGGACGACGGGCCGCGGGCGGGCACGACGTACGAGAAGGTCTCCAGCCTGCAGCCCGTCTTCCGCCCGGACGGGACCGTCACGGCCGGCAACTGCTGCCCGCTGAACGACGGCGCGGCGGCGGTCGTCGTGATGAGCGACGTCAAGGCCGCCGAGCTCGGCATCACGCCGCTGGCCAGGATCGTCTCCACCGGCGTCTCCGGCCTGTCGCCCGAGATCATGGGCCTCGGCCCCGTGGAGGCCTCGACGCAGGCGCTGGCCAGGGCCGGGATGGCGATCGACGACATCGACCTGGTGGAGATCAACGAGGCGTTCGCGGCCCAGGTGATCCCCTCCTACCGGGAGCTGGGCATCGACCTCGACCGGCTCAACGTCAACGGCGGCGCGATCGCGGTCGGGCACCCGTTCGGCATGACCGGCGCGCGGATCACCTCGACGCTGATCAACAGCCTGCAGCACCACGACAAGAACATCGGCCTGGAGACGATGTGCGTGGGCGGCGGCCAGGGCATGGCGATGGTCATCGAGCGCCTGAGCTGACCGCTCTACCAAGCTGAACGCACGGCGAGCCGCGGCCGGGGTCCTCACCGCGGCTCGCCGAACCCCCGCTACCCGTGCCGGGTCGGTCCCACACGGGTCGGGGTGATGCGCATGATGACGCGGCGGTCACGGACCATGGCGGCGCGGTAGTCGTCCCAGTCGGGGTGCTCGCCGGAGATGTCGCGGTAGTAGGTGACGAGCGGCTCCATGGCCTCGGGCAGGTGGATGATCTCCGCCGTGCCGTCGACCTGGATCCACTCCCCGAAGAACCCGTCCGTGAACGCGCACAGCGACACCTGGGGATCGCGCAGCGCGTTGCGGACCTTGGCCGCCGTCTCCCTGGAGCTGATGACCACGCGGCCGTCCTGAACCCCGACCGTGATCGGGGACATCTGCGGGCGCCCATCGCGATGCCTGGTCAGCAGGACCGCGCGGTGATGGCTGCGGAGAAAGTCGAGTGCCTTGTCGAGATCCATGACCTCATGATGACGCGCCCGCGCTTGGGGCGCGGGCGCGGGGATGGCTGGGCCTAGATGTAGCCCATCCGGTTACGGCGATGCCGCTCGTGCTCGTGGACGATGGCGGCGGCGTAGCCGTGGGTCAGCCCGTGCTCGTCGGCAAGCCAGTTGGCCCGCTCGTCACACCGTAGGAAAGCCGGGCCGTTGTCGATGGCTTGGAACCACTCGGGGAGTTCGCGTCCCGTGATCGTTGGGACCCTTGCGATGAGCTTCGTCTGCGTCTCCGGTGAGTGGTTCAAGGACATGGGCACCTCCGCGGATTAAGGTCCTTTGCTCGACACTGCAACACGGACACGCGAATGGCAAGCCCCAAGTCCGGCATCATTCTGTGACGGCAGGTAGATTTTCGGTCGCACAGCGAGAGGGCCCCGCCTGAACGGCGAGGCCCTCCTGCATGTCGCGGCGTTGAACGGCTAGTCGCTACTGGTGAAATAGCTGACGAACCGGAGGATCTCCAGGTAGATCCACACCAGGCTCAGCGTCAGGCCGAACGCGCACTGCCAGGCGAACTTCTCCGGAGCGCCCTGCTTGACGCCCTGCTCGATCGAGTCGAAGTCCAGCAGGAGGAAGAAGCAGCCGAGCAGGATCATCGCGACGCTGAAGATCCAGCCGAGCGGGCTGTCGGTGCGCAGGCCCAGGCCGACGTCGTTGAAGAGGCCGACGAGCAGGTTGACGAGCATGAGCCCGACGGCCGCGATCGCGGCGGCGACCACGAACTTCACCAGCTTGGGTGTCACCCTGACGATGCGCAGGGCGTAGACCGCCAGCACCGCTCCGAACGCGAAGGCCGTGCCCAGCACCGCTTGCAACACGATGCCGCTGGCCATGCCGTTGAAGACGAAGCTGATCTTGCCCAGGAAGACGCCCTCGGCGACCGCGTAGCCCAGGATGAGCGCCGGGTTGGTGCTCATCGTGAACGAGACGATCAGGCCCAGCACCAGCGCGACGACGGCGGCGCCGATCGCGACCATGGGCGGCACGTTGAAATACCAGGCCGCAGCGGCGGCCAGGACGAGTGTCCCGAGGGTCAGGAACCCTCGGACCACGACGTCGTCGAGCGTCATGGTCCGATACGCCGGCCGGGACGGTGGTGCGTACGACGGCGCGTCGTACATGTTCTGCAGCTGGTCGGGGGACGGGGTGGGACCGGCCCAGCCCGCTGCGGCCTGCTGCCGCGACCTGCTGAATACGGGGTTCTTGCTCTCCATCGCTGCCTCCTGTGACGCCGAGCCTACGGGGCGCGGCGGCACCTTGGTCAACTGACGCTCAGATCGATGTTCATTCGGGACTTCGGCAGCGTTCACAACGAACGTGCCCGCCGCGAAGTTCCCCAGGTCATCAGGCGACAGGGAAATCTTCCCACGGGCGGCGCCCGAGGGCCACGGCACGCGCCGCCCGGACCCGGTCTCGCACTATGGACGTTTCCCCGGCGCGGAAAACTTCGGTTGTAAGGCGTAGCCGACCATTCACGGAAAGAAACTCCCGCAAAGGTGAAGGCAGAGAACCAGCGGCTTGTCAATATCCGTCAGAGCACGAAAACTTTTCGAGCAGGCGAACAGGAGGCTACCGCGGCGAAGTTCGCTCTCCCGTCACGGGCGGCGCCGGGACCACCCATCCACCAGCAGTGATCGCCCGGTCACAGGGCAACTCCATAACAACTCGATATCGGCTGCGGGAGTCCGGCGGGAGCCCATCCGGCGGTTGCGGTAAACCCCCAGGTCAGAGACCTAAATTGGGTATAAGTTGGCAAGTGCCCCCGGCGGGATTCGAACCCGCACGTCAACCCTTTTAAGGGGTTTGCCTCTGCCATTGGGCTACGGGGGCGCCGCAATCATACGAAACGGACCATGCTTCCGAGGAGCACAACTTCGCATCAGGCGTCACAAGTGTGAAGTCTGCGGTGAAGTGATAGCACTCCGGGGACTCTGTCCAAGAAGAGTAGACCGTCCAGATGGTCGAGTTGGTGCTGAATGCACCGAGCCTCGATGGCATCCGCTTCGATGGTGACGGCCTCGCCCGTGCCTGGCAAATGCCCATGTACGGTGATACGCGTCGCACGGCGTACGTCGGCCGTGAGCCCGGTGATCGACGCGCACCCCTCGCGGCCCTCGTCCCAGTGGGCCGCGCTGGCGAGCCGTGGATTGGCCACCACGAGCTCCCCGGCCCATGACCTACTCCGAGGGTGGCGCCGGGCGTCAAAGGCGATCAGCCGCAAGCTCAGGCCGATCTGGGGGGCCGCCAGACCCGTCGTGGCGGGCGCGCGGCGCAGGGTCGCCAGCAGATCCGCCGCGGCGGCGACGACCTCGGGGGCGGTGGGGTCCACCGGCTCGGCCACGGCGGACAGGAGGGGGTGCGGGGCGCCGAGCACCTCGCGAGCCGTACCCCCTGGCCTGGTCACAACAAGTCCGGTTCGACAGGCCGGAAGGTGATGTCCGAGTCGAGGCTGGCGCCGACGGCCGCCAGCCTGCGCATGAGAGCCGCCACGTCCACCTGCTTCGGCAGCTCGACGTCGGCGATCAGGACGTAGAGCCGGCCGGTGAGCCTGGTGCTCATCCCGGTGATGTTGCCGCCGTCCGCGGCGAGCACGGCGCTGACGGCGGAGATGATCCCGGGCCGGTCGGGACCGTGGACGGTGAGCACGTAGCCGAGCCCGTCGCCCTCCTCGCAGAAGTGCCGCTGGGCCTCGATGGCCGAGGCGGTGACCACCAGGTCGGGCGCCCCCACCCGCTTCATCAGCTCCGCCGGGTCCAGCTCGCCGGAGACGAGCAGCATCATCGCGACATGGCCGCCGAGCAACGTCATGGTCGAGTCCTGGATGTTCGCCCCGCAGTCGGCGAGCGAACCGGTTACTGCGGCGATCACGCCGGGCCGGTCGACGCCGAGCACGGTCACCGCTGATAGACCCACCCGTGGTACCCCTTCCGCTTGCGACCGGGGGCGCCGAGAACGCCCCGGCAGTGGCTCGCCGGGGCGTTGCCGTACCTGGGCTAGCGGCGGGTCGTCGCCACCGCAGCCCTGAAGCCCTCACGCGGGTGCTCCATCTCACCCAGAGAGATCGTCTCGCGCTTGAAGAACAGGGCCAGGGTCCAATCGACGACGACACGGACCTTGCGGTTCAGCGTCGGCACCCGCGACAGATGGTAGGTCCGGTGCATGAACCACGCAGGGAATCCGCGAAGCTTGACGCCATAGACATTGGCGACGCCCTGATGCAGGCCCAGGCCGGCCACCGATCCGACATACTTGTGGCGGTATTCGACCAGTTCCTGCCCGCGCAGGTGGCGGACGATGTTGTCGGCCAGCACCTTGGCCTGGCGGACCGCGTGCTGGGCGTTGGGCGCGCAGTACTGCCCGGGGTTCGTGACGTCGGGCACCCCGGCGGCGTCACCGGCGGTGAAGGCGCCCGGCGTGCCCGCCACGGTGAGCATGGCGGTGGCCTTGATCCGGCCGCGCTCGTCGAGCGGCAGGTCGCTGTCGTTCACCACGGGGCTGGGCTTGACGCCTGCGGTCCACACGAGCGTCTCGGCGTCGAACTCCGCGCCGTCCGACAGCACCACGTGCCCGCCCTCGCAGGACTCCAGCCGGGTGTCGAGCCTGACGTCGATGCCGCGCTCGCGCAGCTGCTCCAGCGTCCACTTGCCCATCTCGGGGCCGACCTCGGGCAGCACCCGGTTCGTGGCCTCCACCAGCACCCAGCGGATGTCCGACGGCTTGATGTTGCGGTAGTAGCGCGTCGAGTCCTTGGCCATGTCCTCCAGCTCGGCCAGCGCCTCGACGCCCGCGAAGCCGGCCCCGACCACCACGAACGTCAGCGCCCTGCGCCGCACCTCCGGGTCGTCGGTGGACTCGGCCACGTCGAGCAGGTGCAGCACGCGGTTGCGCAGCGCGATGGCCTCGCCGACGGTCTTGAACCCGATGCCGATGTCGGTCAGCCCGGGGATGGGCAGGGTGCGCGAGATCGAGCCGGCGGCCATGACGATCACGTCGTAGGCCACCTCCCGCGGCTCGCCCTCGGCGGGCTGGAAGGTGACGGTGCGGCCGGCGTGGTCGACCTTGGTCACCGTGCCGTTCAGGATGTGCACCTTCGGCAGGATCCGGCGCAGCGGGGCCACCATGTGGCGCGGCGAGAGGTTGCCCGCGGCCGCCTCAGGCAAGAACGGCTGGTAGGTCATGTAGGACTGGGGGTCGATGATCGTGATGCGGGCTTCGCCGCTGCGCAGCTCGCGGTGGAGCTTGCGCTGCAGCCGGAGCGCTGTGTACAGGCCGACGTATCCGCCGCCGACGATCAAAATGTGCTTGTTCATCCTGAGGCCCCATCCCTCGTGGAATGCTTGTGAAAGCATTCACAAGCTTACGTCAAAGGCTCTCGGCGAAGCCAATCCTGGGGTGGTGGGACGCGTCACACAGCCAGTGACCTGGCCCTGATGAAGATGTCGTCCAGCATCCGGGCGGTGACGCGGCCGGTGAACGTGTTCTGCTGGCTGGGGTGGTAGCAGCCGATGAGCGTGACGGGCGCCTCGCCGTACGACACCTCGGCCTCGGCCCCGTGGCCGAACGGCGGGCGGCTGCGCGGCAGCGCGTATCCCGCGTCCTTGAGCGCGGGCCACATGGCCTGCCAGGCGTACCCGCCGAGAGCCACGATCACCCGCACGTAGGGCGCCACGAGCGCCATCTCCCGCGCCATCCACGGGAAGCACGCGGCCTTCTCCGACGGCAGCGGCTTGTTCGCTGGCGGGGCGCAGCGCACCGACGCCAGCACGCGGGTGCCGAGCAGCTCCTGCCCGTCGCCCGCGCGCGTGCTCGTCTCCTGCGCGGCCAGGCCGCAGCGGTGCAGCGAGGCGAACAGCCAGTCGCCGCTGCGGTCGCCGGTGAAGATGCGCCCGGTCCTGTTGCCCCCGTGGGCGGCGGGGGCCAGCCCGACCAGCAGGATCCGCGGCTGCTCCGCGCCCCAGCCGGGGACGGGACGGCCCCAGTACGTCTCGTCCGCGAACGCGCGCCGCTTCACCCTGGCGACGTCCTCGCGCCACTCCACCAGGCGGGGGCAGGCACGGCAGACCGACTGCCCTGCCGTGAGCTCCGCGAGGGTGCTGCTGGCGGCGGCGAGGCGGCGCACGTCCGCGGGGTCCAGCGCGACCGGGGTGTCAGGGGTCGCGGGGTCGTCGGGCCAGCCGGTGCCAGGAGGTACGAAGCTCATGACACCGATGGTGCCCGATCAGTCACGGGGCTTCGTGTCCGGGCGCTCGCGCTCGGGCGTCGCCGTGGCCATCGGCTCCGCCTCCGGCGTCGCGGTGGGGCAGGCGGACGCCGCGGCGGCGGGCAGACCGTCGTCGCCGGTCATGGGCTCCTCCTCGACCAGGGGCAGCGGGTAGCGGTTGAGCACCGGCTCGCCGCACGACCTGTCGACCTTGTAGCCGTAGAACTCGGGGTTCGTCACGAACGGCTTGCCGTCCTGGTCGTAGAGGTAGACGTCGCTCAGTGGCTTGCCGTCCTTGGCGTAGGGCCGCAGGTTGTAGACGCCGTCGGACGAGGCCGGCTGCATCCACACCGCCTGCTCCTGCTCGGGGTTCGGCGTCATCGCGTCGCCGGCCTCCACCATGCCCACGAACAAGGCCAGCGCGGCCACCCCGTTCGCCGCCGCGGCCGCCAGCACCACCACCCGCCGCCTGCTCCGCCGGCCGAACCAGACCGAGGCCCAGATCCCCGCCGCGACGGCGACCCAGGCGGGCGGCGTCATGGGGACGAGCGCGGGCTCGGCCGTGACCGACACCAGCACCATGGCCAGCACGTAGCCGCGCAGCACCCACCATCCCGGCCGCAGCTCCGGCAGGAAGGCCAGGAAGCTCCTGGAGGGCGCCTGACGCATCAGAGCGGCCCTCACCTTCGCCGCCCACGCCCGCGCGTCCACCCGCCGCTTCCCGGCGCTCTGCGGACGCTCTCCGTAGGCGGAGGCCAGTTCCTCCGCGTACGCCTCGGGCGGGCCGAGCCGCTCCTCCAGGGCGAGGTCCGACTCGGCGGCGATCTCGGCGAGGTGGTCGTCGAGGTCCTCCAGCAGCTCCTCGCGCTCGGGATGGTCGGCCAGGGCATCCCGTACGGCCTGCGCGTACTGTTCGGGGGTCATGCTTGTCCCTCCTTGAGCAGGGCCGCCATGGTGGCCGAGAAGGCGGCCCAGGTCTTGGCCGAGGCGGCGTACATCTCCCTGCCGACGTCGTTGAGCCCGTAGTACTTGCGGTGCGGCCCCTCGTCGGAGGCCACCACGTACGAGGTCAGGGCGCCGGCCCTGAACAGGCGGCGCAGCGTGCCGTAGACCGAGGCGTCGCCGACCTCCTGCAGCCCGGCCTCCCTGAGCCGGCGCACGACGTCGTAGCCGTAGCCGTCACGGTCGTTGAGCACGGCCAGGACGGCCAGGTCGAGGACGCCCTTGAGAAGCTGGCTGCTGTCCACGCGAAGCACACTACTGTGCAAAGCACAGTAGTGGCAACAGAAAAACCGGGTGGCACCCGAAGGAGCCACCCGGTTCAACCGGTCGATGTCGTACCGCTCAGACGCGCCTCACGCGGCCTAGCTGCAGACGTAGGACCTGGTCTCGGTGTCGCTGCCACCGGCACCCGAGACCGAGAGGGTCACGGTGCCACTCTTGATCTCCGACGTGGTCGAGAAGCCGTTGATGGGCTTCGAGCCGCCGTCAGCGCCGAACTCGACCGAGCCGGTGCTCAGCACGGTGCCGTTCAGCGCCCAGTTGTAGGTGACCGTGCCGGCCTTGGCCGAGGTGACCGAGCCCGTGGCGGTGACCGAGCAGCCGGCGCCGGTCGTCACCGAAGCGGTGGCGGAAAGCGCGCCGGCGTGCGAGTCAGGGCCCTTGTGGTCGCCCTTGTGATCGTCGTGGTGGTCGTCCCTGCGGTCGTCCTTGCACCAGACCTTGTAGTAGGCCCGGTTGGAGGAGGTCGCGTCGGGGCTCAGCACCTGCAGCTGCGCCCAGCCACGCTGGCTGTGACGGGGGTTGATGCCGAAGCCGACCTTGCGGGCGTCACGGACCTTGATCTTGCCGTAGTCGACCACTTCACCGTTGAGGACCCAGCGGTAACGCACCCACGAGGGGCGGTTGGTCTTGATCACGCCGGTGAAGTCGATCTTGTCGCCGTAGGTGTCGCAGCGGCCGGCGTACGAGCTCGGGCTGGCCCACGCGCGGGCCGAGACCGACACGTCGAGGTGCGTGCGCACGTCCTCCTGCGGCTTCTGGCAGGAGACGGAGAAGTAGCCCTTCTTCGAGGTGACCTTCTTCGGGCCGAGGACCTGAATGGCCTCCCAACCCTTGACGTCGTCCTTGAAGGTGATGGACTGCTTGACCGTCACCGTCTTGGTGCCCCTGCCCGAGAGCTTGATCACGTTGACCTTGCTCTTGGAGCCGTCGCCGTGGAGCCAGCGGTAGGCCAGCTCCGTCTTGCCCTTGAGCGGCACCTTGATCTGGGCCGAGAAGTTGATCTTGGTCGGGCAGGAACCGTCGTAGTCGCCCGGCGTGGCCTTCGGCGCGGAGACCGACACCTTGGGGGCCGGCTTGGAGGCCGCCTGGGCGGGGCTGGACATCAGACCCGCGGACAGGCCGGCCAGCACCGCGGCCGACGCGCCGAACGCAGCGGCCTTACGTGCTAACCCAACAGACATCATGTGAGAGTGCTCCATTCCGTGAGGGAAGAGACGCGCTCGGGAACGGTCGCCACGCCGGCGCCTTTCGCGCACAGCGATATGGCAAAGCCCCCGTAATGCCCCTTTACCTAATCACAATACTGAATGCACGCTCAACACGACCCGCAGATCGGAAATGTCCGGATTTCTTCAGCTAACCGGCGAGGGACCAGGCGATTCCATCGAGGATGTCGTGTTCGCTCACCACGACCTGGGAAAACGCGAAACGGCGAACGATCCGGTCAAGAATTAGCGCACCGGCGCCAATCACGTCAACCCTCCCCGGATGCATCACCGGCAGCTCGGCCCGCTCACCATGGGTCATCGCCAGCAGCCGCCGCGTCACGTCGTGGACCTGCTCGGCCGAGATCCGCGAGTGGTGGATGCGCCGCGAGTCGTACTCGGGCAGGCCGAGCGCGATGCCCGCGACCGTCGTCACCGAGCCCGCCAGGCCCACGAGCGTGTGCGCCTCGCGGACGGGGACCTCGGCCTCCACCCGGTCGAGCGCGGCCTCGATGTCGGCCACCACGGCCTCCAGGGCCGCCGCCGGCGACGGGTCGCCCGCATCGCGCAGGTGCCGCTCGGTCAGGCGCACGCAGCCGATGTCCACCGACAGCGCCGCCTGGGCGTGCTCGGCGCCGACCACGAACTCCGTGGACCCCCCGCCGATGTCCACCACCAGGTACGGCGGCAGCGGGCCCTGCGGCACCTCCGTCTCGGGCGACAGGCGCACCAGCCCCCTGGTCGCGCCCGTGAACGACAGCTCCGCCTCCTCGGCCCCCGACACCACCTCCGGCTCCACGCCGAAGATCTCGCGGACGCCCTCGACGAACTCGTGCCGGTTGGCCGCGTCCCTCGTCGCGCTCGTGGCCACCACGCGCGTGGCGGTGGCGCCGTGGCGCTCGATCAGCTCCTGATAGGAGCGCATGGCCTTGAACGTGCGCGCCAGGGCGTCGGGCGCGAGCCTGCCCGTCCTGTCGACGCCCTCGCCCAGGCGGACGATCTCCATCAGCCGCTCGACGTCCGCCAGCTCGCCCGTGCCGAAGCCCGGGCCGCCCGCGCCGGCGCCCGGATCGGCGCCCGGGCCGACGTCGGCGATGAGCAGTCGCACGGAATTGGTGCCGCAGTCGATGGCGGCTACACGCATGGTCCGTCACTCCACCAGTCGGGGAGGGCGTCGAGCGCCTCCCTGCCGAACGGGTTCACCCCGGGGGCCGCCAGCTCGTGCGCCACCAGCGCGTGCAGGCACTTGACCCGCTCCGGCATGCCACCCGTGCTCTGCATGTCACGCGGGAGCGGCGTCAGCCCCTCCTGCTTGGCGGCCTCGTCGCGCCTGGCGACGTAGTCGTCGTGCGCCGCCTGGTAGGCCGCCGCCAGCTCGGGCTCGGTGGCCAGCCTGGCCTGCATCTCCCGCATCAGGCCCGAGCCCTCCAGCGTGCCGATGGCCGAGGCCGCCTTCGGGCAGGTCAGGTAGTACAGGGTCGGGAAGGGCGAGCCGTCGGGCAGCCGGGGCGCGGTCTCCACCACGTCGGGGTTGCCGCACGGGCAACGGTGCGCCACCTCGCGCAGGCCCCTGGGCGGCCGCCCGAGCTGCTTCTCGACGACCTCGACGTCCTTACTGTCCAACACTTTCCTTCCCTGTCACCGCCCGGCGCCCGGTGCCCTTGTCGGCGGCCTCCACCGACTCCCAGAGCGTCTCGTACCACGGCGGCACCGCCACCGGCTGCTTGACGACCGTCTTCTCAGTGCCCTGATCCGGCTCCATCACCACATAGCACTTCTCGCCGGGCCCGCAGTAATGCAGCCGTTCCTTGGCCGTCTTCTTGATCCAGTTGGGGTCGTCGGCCTGCTTGTCACGTGCCAGCAGGGCCTGCCTCTCCGCCTCCACCCTGGCCTTCTCCGCCTCCAGTTCGGCGATGCTGCGACGCCCGCTGATGTACTCGCGGACAGGGTAGGCCAGGCTCATCGCGATCGCGCAGACCACGACGGCCAGGATGGCGGCCCGCCCGGTCAGCTGCGGCCTCTTCGCCAATTGCTGCACACCCCCTCAAGTACGGCTCGCGGGAGATCTCGGGGACCCGCGAGCCGTACTCGAAACTAGCGCCGGAAACGCGGGAACGCCGCGCGACCCGCGTAGCGGGCGGCGTCGTCGAGGAGCTCCTCGATGCGCAGCAGCTGGTTGTACTTGGCCACCCGGTCGGAGCGGGCGGGCGCGCCGGTCTTGATCTGACCGCAGTTGACCGCCACCGCGAGGTCGGCGATCGTCGTGTCCTCGGTCTCGCCGGAGCGGTGGCTCATCATGCAGCGGTAGCCGCTGCGGTGGGCCAGGTCCACGGCGTCGAGCGTCTCCGACAGCGTGCCGATCTGGTTGACCTTGACCAGCAGGGCGTTGGCCGCGCCCTCCTTGATGCCGCGCTCCAGCCGCTCGGGGTTGGTCACGAACAGGTCGTCGCCGACGAGCTGCACCTTGTCGCCGAGCGAGGCGGTGATGGCCTTCCAGCCCTCCCAGTCCTCCTCGTCGAGCGGGTCCTCGATGGAGACGAGCGGGTAGTTGGCGACCAGGTCCTCGTAGAACGCGATGAGCTCCGGCGCCGACAGGCCCTTGCCGTCGATCGTGTAGACGCCGTCCTTGTGGAACTCGGAGGCGGCCACGTCGAGCGCCAGCGCGACGTCCTCGCCCGGCACGTAGCCGGCCTTCTCGATGGCGACCAGGATCAGGTCGAGCGCGTCGCGGTTGGAGGGCAGGTTGGGCGCGAAGCCGCCCTCGTCGCCCAGGCCCGTGGCGTAGCCCTTCTCCTTCAGCACGCCCTTCAGCGCGTGGTAGACCTCCGTGCCCATGCGCACGGCCTCGCGGAACGTCTCCGCCCCGATCGGCGCGATCATGAACTCCTGGATGTCCACGTTGGTGTCGGCGTGCGCGCCGCCGTTGAGGATGTTCATCATCGGCACGGGCAGCACGTGCGCGTTGGGGCCGCCGAGGTAGCGGAAGAGCGGCAGGTCGGCGCTGTCGGCGGCGGCCTTGGCCACGGCCAGCGAGACGCCCAGGATGGCGTTGGCGCCGAGCTTGGCCTTGTTGGGCGTGCGGTCCAGATCGATCATGATCTGGTCGATGATGCGCTGGTCCTCGGCCTCGATCCCGCTGATCTCCTCCTGGATCTCATCGGTCACGGCGAGAACGGCCTTCTCCACGCCCTTGCCGCCGTAACGCTTGCCGCCGTCACGCAGCTCGACCGCCTCGAACTGGCCGGTGGACGCCCCGCTCGGCACGGCCGCGCGGCCGGTGCTGCCGTCGTCGAGCACGACCTCGACCTCAACCGTGGGGTTGCCCCGGGAGTCGAGGATCTCGCGGGCGTATACGACCTCGATGGTAGCCACGGGATGCGCTCCTAAATCGAAAGGTGATATGCCATCAGAGCCTATCGGTACGGCCCCGCACCGAGTGGGCACGGTCCGCCGTCGCCGAGCCCGCCGAGCAGGCGGTGACCCACCACGTGCCGCGGCTCCCCCGAATGCAGCGGTCTTGGCTCCACCGGGCAAGTCACCCTGGTCTCACCGGTCGTGACATCTCGCGGCCTGTCGCGCCGGACTCAGTCGGTGGCGGACTCCCACGCATGGACCCGGTCCCGATACGAGCGCGCCGCGGCCCGCAGCTCGGCCTCGGCGTCCAGCCCGGCCTCGGCGGCCCGCCGTACCAGGTCGAACAGCTCCCGCGCCACGCCCTGCCCGACCGCCGCCGACAGCGACTCCGGCGCCCCGGCCCGCTCGGCCCTGCGCACGAGCTGCGCGGCCAGCGACAGCGCCGGCTGCCCCATCGGGACCCCGTCGAGCACCGACTCGCGGCCCTTGGCCGCCCGCTCGGCCGCCTTGATCGCTTCCCAGTTGTCGTTGACCTCGTCGGCGCTCTCGGCCCGCACCGAGCCGAACACGTGCGGATGCCGCCGGACGAGCTTGTCCACGATCCCGGCCGCCACGTCGTCCATGTCGAAGCCCTCGGCCACCCGCGCGTGGAAGACCACCTGCAGCAGCAGGTCGCCCAGCTCCTCGCGGAGCGCGGGGTAGTCGCCCTGCTCGATCGTCTCCAGCACCTCGTAGGCCTCTTCCAGCAGGTACGGCACCAGCGTCGTGTGCGTCTGCTTGCGATCCCACGGGCACTCGGTACGCAGCCGGTCCATCACCGCCACCAGGTCGAGCACCCGAGCCCCCGGCAGGTCGTACGACCCGGGCACGACCTCGATCAGCGGCGGCTCGTCGAGCGCGACGGCGGCGTGCCCGACGGCGCGCATGAAGTCCTCGCCGTCCTGGTCCGACAGCCACACCACGCTCTCGCCCACCGCGCGCACGGCCAGCGCCCGCGGGTCGGGCTCGACGACCTCGACCTCGATCCCGGCCTCGGCCAGGTAGGGAAGCTGCGGGTGCGAGCCGGAGCCGGTAAGCACGGGGCCCGAGCGCAGCGCCTGCCATGCCTGGTGGCTCAGCAGGCCCGGCGCGACCCTGGGCGAGGTGGTGACGACGATCAGCGGCACGATCAGCCCTGGGCCGGCTGCTGCGCCTGCTGGGTGAGCTTGCCGAACCTGCCGGTGTCGACGAACAGCGACGGGTTCTGCTCCGAGCGCTGGGCGTTCAGCGTGCCGAAGCGCGGGTTGAAGACGGGCTTGATGGAGGTGAACTCCTGGATCAGCCGCTCCTGCCCGGCCTGGCCGCCGAACTGCTGCTGGAGCTTGGTCAGGCCCACCATGGCGCGCGCGTAGTCGCGGGCGTCGGCCGGCGCGACGCCGTTGGCCAGCAGGTTGATCTCGGGCGACTGGAACTGGCCCGGATCCTTGAGCGCGGCGTCGATCTCGGTCTCGCTCACCTGCACCTTGTGGCGGTCCATGAGCTGCCTGGACACGCTCACGTTGACCAGGCGCTGCAGCACGGCCTGGTTGGCCGGCACGCCCAGCGCCGACTCGTCGAGCTGAGCCTTCTTCAGCGCGGCCAGGTAGGCCTGCGTGTCGTTGTTGAGCTTGCTCATCGAGATGCGCTCGCTCCCGACCACGGCCGCGGCCCCGGCCTGCATGGGCGAGGAGCAGGCGGTCACCGCCGCGACCACCGCAGCGGCGGCCACGGCCACTCGTATCGATTTCACGTACGTCCCTTTCCGACCAGAAAACCGCCGCTAGCTTACCCGTGCGGGCTCGAGGAACATCGCCTCGACCAGGTCGCCGCACCATTTGAGCAGGTCGAGGTCGCGCAGCGGCTGCCCGCCCAGCGGCTTGGTCTTGGGGATCGGCACCAGCAGGGTCTCGGCCGCCTGCTTGTAGACGGCCTTCTTGTAGAGGCGGTCGAGGCGTACCTGCTGCGACTCCCTGAGCCTGGCCGGGCCGAACTTGATGTTCTGGCCCTGCAGCGTGACGTCCGTGAGCCCGGCCGCGCGCGCCCTGATCCTGAACCTGGCGACCTCCAGGAGGTTCTCCACCTCCACCGGCGGCTTGCCGTAGCGGTCGGTCAGCTCGTCGCGGACCTCCTCGATGTCGATCTCGGCGTTGATGGCCGCGATCCGCTTGTACGCCTCCAGCCGCAGCCGCTCGGAGGTCACGTAGTCGTGCGGGATGTGGGCGTTGATCGGCAGCTCGACCTTGACGTCCGGCTGCTCCTCCTCGACCTCGGCGCCCGACAGCTTGGCCTTCTGCTCCTTGACCGCGTCGGCCATCAGCCGGACGTACAGGTCGAAGCCGACGCCCGCGATGAAGCCGGACTGCTCGGCGCCCAGCACGTTGCCCGCGCCGCGGATCTCCAGGTCCTTCATCGCGACGTACATGCCCGCGCCCATCTCGGTGTGCTGCGAGATGGTGGCGAGCCGCTCGTGCGCGGTCTCCGTCAGCGGCTTCTCCGGCGGGTAGAGGAAGTACGCGTAACCGCGCTCCCTGCCTCGCCCGACGCGCCCGCGGATCTGGTGGAGCTGCGACAGGCCGTAGTTGTCGGCCCGGTCCACGATCAGCGTGTTGGCGTTGGGCACGTCGAGCCCGGACTCGACGATCGTGGTGGAGACGAGCAGGTCGTACTCCCGCTCCCAGAACCCCACCATGATCTTCTCCAGCTGGTGCTCGTTCATCTGCCCGTGCGCCACCGCGATGCGCGCCTCCGGCACCAGCTCGCGCAGCCGCGCGGCGACCTTGTTGATCGAGGCCACCCGGTTGTGCACGAAGAAGATCTGCCCGTCGCGCATCAGCTCGCGCCGGATCGCCGCCGCGATCTGCTTCTCCTCGTACGGCCCCACGAACGTGAGGATCGGATGCCGCTCCTCCGGCGGCGTGAGGATCGTGGACATCTCGCGGATGCCGGTCAGCCCCATCTCCAGCGTGCGCGGGATCGGCGTGGCCGACATGGCCAGCACGTCCACCTGCGTGCGCAGGTGCTTCATGGCCTCCTTGTGCTCGACGCCGAACCGCTGCTCCTCGTCGATGATGATCAGGCCCAGGTCCTTGAACCGGACCTCGGGGCTGAGCAGCCGGTGGGTGCCGATCACCACGTCCACCGCGCCGGAGCGCAGCCCTTCGAGCGTGCCCTTGACCTCGCCGTCGGTCTGGAAGCGGGAGACGGGCTTGACCGAGACGGGGAAGCTGGAGAAGCGCTCGGCGAAGGTGGACATGTGCTGCTGCACCAGCAGCGTCGTGGGCACCAGCACCGCGACCTGCTTGCCGTCCTGCACCGCCTTGAACGCCGCCCGCACCGCGATCTCGGTCTTGCCGTAGCCGACGTCGCCGCAGAT
Source organism: Nonomuraea sp. GTA35 (assembly GCF_041950525.1). Lineage (NCBI taxonomy): Bacteria > Bacillati > Actinomycetota > Actinomycetes > Streptosporangiales > Streptosporangiaceae > Nonomuraea > Nonomuraea sp. GTA35. Next base: position 283,071 of record NZ_JBGNUV010000012.1, read on the forward strand.
CAGCCGGTCCATCGGGACGCCGCGCTCCATGTCGCGCTTGACCTCGTCGATGGCTTCGAGCTGGTCGCCCGTCTCGGCGTACGGGAAGGCGTCCTCCATCTCCCGCTGCCACGGCGTGTCGGCCCCGAAGGCGTGTCCCGGCGAGGCCATCCGGGCGGAGTAGAGCCTGATCAGCTCGCCGGCGATCTCCTTGACCGCCTTCTTCGCCCGGGACTTGGCCTTGGCCCAGTCGGCGCCGCCCATGCGGTTGAGCGTGGGGGCCTCGCCGCCGACGTAGCGGGTGACCTCGTCGAGCTGGTCGGTCGGCACGTAGAGGCGGTCGCCCTTGGCGTACTCGATGACCAGGTACTCGCGGGTGGCGCCCTGCACCGTGCGCTGCACCATCTCGATGTAGCGGCCCACGCCGTGCTGCTCGTGCACCACGTGGTCGCCGACCTTGAGCTGCAGCGGGTCGACCATGTTGCGGCGGCGGGAGGGCAGGCGCCGCATGTCCTTGGTGGAGGCCTTCTGGCCGACCAGATCAAGGTGGGTGAGCACGGCCAGGGTGGGGGTGATGAAGCCGTGCTCGATCAGGCCGGTCGAGACGTGCACGACCTTGGGCTCGGGCGCCTTGTCCAGGAACTGCTGGAGCCGCGCCGGCACGTCCACGCCCTTGAGCAGCTCGACCATGCGCTCGGCCGGGCCGTGGCCCTCGCTGAGCAGCACGACGGCCTTCTCGTCGGCCAGCCAGCCCTTGATGTCGGCCAGCGCCTTGGCGGTGTCGCCGCGGTAGGCCTCGGAGTCCTGGGCGTCGAGCTCGATGCCGCCGCCGAACGGCGCCATCGTCCACCAGGGCTGGCCCAGCACGTCGGCGTGCTCGCGGATCTCCTCCAGCGACCGGAACGCGGCCGCGCCGAGGTCGATCGGCGCCTCGCCGCCGGCCGCGGCGTTGATCCAGGAGGCTTCGAGGAACTCCTGCGAGGTGCGGACGAGCTCCTCCGCCCTGCCCCTGATCCGCTCGGGGTCGCACACGAACACCGCCGACCTGACCGGCAGGTGGTCGAGCAGCAGGTCCATCTCCCCCGCCAGCACGGGCGCGAACGCCTCCATGCCCTCGACCGGCGTGCCCTCGGCGAGCTGGTCGAGCACCTCGGCCAGCGCCGGGTGCTCCTCGGCCAGCTCCCGCGCCCGCGTCCGCACCTCGCCGGTCAGCAGCAGCTCCCGGCACGGCGGCGCGAACAGCCCGTCCTCGGCCGCCTCCAGCGAGCGCTGGTCGGCGACCTTGAACCAGCGGATCTCCTCGACCGTGTCGCCCCAGAACTCCAGCCGCAGCGGGTGCTCCTCGGTCGGCGGGAACACGTCGAGCAGCCCGCCCCGCACGGCCACCTCGCCGCGCTTCTCCACCATGTCGACCCGGTGGTAGCCGTTGTTGACCAGGTTGTCCACGACGTCGTCGAGGTCGGCGTCGTCGCCGGCCCGCAGCCGGATGGGCTCCAGGTCGCCCAGGCCCTTCACGATCGGCTGGAGCAGGGCGCGGATCGGCGCCACGATCACGCTGAGCGGCCCGGCGGCGGCATCGCCCTTGACCGGGTGCGCCAGCCGGCGCAGCACCGCCAGCCGCTGGCCCACGGTGTCGCTGCGCGGCGAGAGCCGCTCGTGCGGCAGCGTCTCCCATGCCGGGAACACCGCCACGGAGTTGGGCTCGATCAGGCTCGTCAGCGCGGCGGCGAGGTCTTCCGCCTCACGCCCCGTCGCGGTGACGGCGAGCACGGTGCGCTGATCGTGCCCGGCCAGCGCGGCCACGCCGAACGGGCGCAGCGCGGAAGGCGCGATCAGCGCGACGTCGCCGCCCTCTTCGAGAGCGGCGGTCAGCTTCGGGTCGGCGCGAACAAGGTCAAGTAGCCCGGAAAGACTCATCAGATACGCCCACAGCCCCACGACGGCAACACGACTACCCCCGGCCGTATCAGGTCGCGGGGGTCCCTCACCAGCCTACTCGCCGCGGCGGCTCAGCCAACTCGATAACCAGGCACGGAGGGCCAGCGCACGGTCAGCACCGTCGAGGCCGCCTCCGCCCGCCAGGAATGGTCGACGCCCTTGCCCCACACCACGTAGTCGCCCGGCTCGCACAGCAGCACGCTGCGCCCCGGCAGCTCCACCCGGAAGCGGCCGCTGATCAGCACCAGCAGCGCGGTGCGCGCCTCCCCCTTGACCCACTCGGCCCGCTCGTCGCCGGCGGGGTGCACGCCCCACTTGATCTCGACGTCGTCGCTGTGTCTTGGATCGCCGGGGGGTTTGAAGTGACCGAGCAACCATCCCCGGTCGCCCGCGGCGTCCAGACCCGCGTTGCCGACGTAGACCTGATCGCTCACAGGCCAGGACGCTAGCAGGGAAATGCATTACGAGGGGGGAGCGGTTGATTACTGTAGGTCACATGTCTGAGGTGCGATCGGTCGCCCAGCGAGGCGACCTCTTCGGTCAACGGGTCCGCGAGCACGTTGCCGGGCAACCGATGAGGCGGCTGGACGTGCTGGTCGCCGGGTGCGCCCACGACGAGCCGCTGGTGCTCGAGCACATCGAGACCAGGGCCACCGGGGCCGACGAAGACCATCCCGCGATCAGGCGGGTCCTGGCGGAGCGGGCCGACCTGGTCGCCTGGCAGCTGGGTGACCTGCGCTCGGTGCCGCTGCCGCCGCGCGGCTTCGACATCATCCAGCTGTCGTTCCTGCTGGAGCGGGTGCGGCACGCGGAGCTGGTCTTCGACCGGCTGCTGCAGTCGCTGCGTCCCGGCGGGCTGGTGCTGCTGCGCATGCGCGACCGGCGGTCGGCGTACGGGCTGCTCGACCGCCTCACGCCGGGCCCGCTGCGCCGCCTGCTCTGGCGTGGCCTGGTCCGGCCCGGCACGCCGGGCCCGCTGCCCGCCGTGTACGAGCCCCTGGCCTCCAGCGACGGGCTGCACGCGTTCTGTCTCAGCCGCGGCCTGATGATCACCGATGACGAGCGCAACCTGAGCGGGCCGGCCCGCTCGCGCCGGATCGGCGCCGCCGCCGTCGTGCTGGCGTCCAAGCTGACCAGCGGGCGCTTCCCCGCCTCCCACGACGAGATCACCATGGTGATCCGCAAGCCTCAGCACCACTTCGCGCGGTTGCTGTGAGGCATGCTGGGGCCCCACCGACCCCAGGAGGGGGTCTAGCGACACACTGGTATCAGCCGGTAGACTCCTTCCCTACCAATTCAATCGGAATAGTTGGGATGCAGACAACGTGGAGTGGACCCCCGACCCGCGCGAGCTGGCCGATCTCGAACTGCTGCTCTCCGGCGCGTTCGAGCCGCTGACGGGGTTCCTGGGCCACGACGACCTGCACACCGTGCACGAGCGCGGCACGCTCGCCGACGGCACCCCGTGGCCCGCACCCGTCACCCTCCATCTCGACGCCGCCGTCGAGCCGGGCGACGAGGTCACCCTGCTCGACCCCGAGGGCCTGCCGCTGGCCGTCATGACCGTGACGGCGCACGAGCCCGACGGCCTCACCTCGGGGCCGCTGAAGGCGCTGAGCTCCCCCGAGCACGGGCCGTTCGGGCGGCTGCGGCGTACCCCCGCCCAGGTCAAGGAGGCGCTCGGCGGGAGCCCCGCGCTGGCCGTCACCATGCGCGGCCCGCTCGACGAGCTCGACGAGATCGTCGCCACCGCCAAGGAGCTGGACGGGACGATCCTGCTGCTCCCCCTCGCGTACGGCGAGGCGGGCCCGGCGGTCGTCCGGGCCGCGCTGCGCGCCAAGGAGCAGCTCCCGGCGGGCACGCTCGTCGTCCCCGTGCCGCTGGCCCCGCGCGAGGAGCCCGAGCTCGACCTGGAGCTGCGCGAGCTCGTCGCCACCGCCTACGGCGCCACCGAGCACCTGGCGGGTCCCGATCCCGTGCACATCCCCGGCCCGCCGCACCGCCGCGGCCTGGTGGTGTTCTTCACGGGCCTGTCGGGCTCGGGCAAGTCCACGATCGCCCGCGGGCTGCGCGACGCGCTGCTGGAGCTGGGCAGCCGCACGGTGACCTACCTCGACGGCGACGTGGTGCGCCACCTGCTCTCCAAGGGCCTGACCTTCTCCAAGCAGGACCGCGACCTGAACATCCGCCGCATCGGCTTCGTCGCCGCCGAGGCCGCCCGCCACGGCGGCCTGGCCATCTGCGCCCCGATCGCGCCGTACGCGGCCACCCGCGAGGAGGTGCGCGAGATGGTCGAGTCCGTCGGGGCCGACTTCCTGCTCGTGCACGTCGCCACGCCGCTGGAGGAGTGCGAGCGGCGCGACCGCAAGGGCCTGTACGCCAAGGCGCGCGCCGGCCTGATCCCCGAGTTCACCGGCGTCTCCGACCCCTACGAGGAGCCGGACAACGCCGACCTGGTCATCGACACCACGCACATCTCGATCGAGGCGGCCGTGTCCAGGGTGCTGGACACGCTCAGGAGCGGAAGGTGGATCCGTTGATCGACTGGGCGCTGATCGCCGGGTCATTCGTCGTCGCCATCGTGGTCGGGCTGACCGGGATGGGCGGCGGCGCGCTCATGACCCCCATGATGATGTTGTTCTTCAACGTCCCGCCGCTGGCCGCGGTCTCCAGCGACCTGGTCGCCTCGGCCGTGATGAAGCCGGTCGGCAGCGTCGTGCACCTGCGCCGCGGCACGGTCAACCTGCGCCTGGTCGCCTGGTTGTGCGTGGGCTCGGTGCCGGCGGCGTTCTGCGGGGTGTTCCTGGCCAGGGCGTTCGCGGTGAGCGACGCGGTCAAGTACGCGCTCGGCGTCGCGCTGCTGCTGGCCGTGGCGGGCATGGCGCTGAAGAGCTGGCTCGGCGGGCGGGGAGGCACGTCGAGCGCGCACGACATCGTCGTGCGCCCAATTCCTACCCTACTGGTCGGTACGGTCGGCGGTCTGGTGGTGGGCATCTCCTCCGTCGGCTCCGGGTCCCTGATCATCGTGGCCCTGCTCGTGCTCTACCCGGCGCTCAAGGCCAACCAGCTCGTCGGCACCGACCTGGTGCAGGCCGTGCCCCTGGTCGCCGCCGCCGCGCTCGGTCACATCCTGTTCGGCGACTTCCAGCTGGACCTCACGCTGTCGCTGCTCATCGGCTCCATCCCGGGCGTCTACCTCGGCGCCAGGATCTCCTCGCGCGCTCCCGGCGGCCTGATCAGGGCCATGCTGGCGATCGTCCTGCTCGCCTCCGCGCTGAAGCTGCTCGACGTGAGCAACACGCTCACCGTCTGGGCGCTGCTCGCCGCCACCGCGGTCACCGTGATCGGCTGGCGGGTGCGGGTCAGGGCCGCGGCACGGGTGTCGAGCGAAAGTACGGATCTCGAGCCAGCTCGGTGAACGCCCGGTCCGCCCCCGGGTCGGAGTCGAAGCTCGTGTCGCCGCGCGGCGCCTGCGGCGAGTCGAAGTAGAGCAAGGCCTTGATCTGCGGGTAACGCTTGATCTGCTTGAGCGCGGACTCGAAGAAGCGCCGCTTGAACGAGCGGTCCTTCGGCCGCTCGAACACCCCCCACTCGGCCACCATGACCGGCTTGCCGGGGAAGCGCGCCTGCATCCACCGGTAGAAGCCCGGCCAGTCGGGGTACTCCTTGCGCGTCTTGTTCACCAGCCCGTCGAAGTCGTGCACCCGGTCGTCGGCGTACGGGTCCATCGCCACCCAGTCGACCACGTCGTCACCGGGGTACAGCTCCTCGAACCAGGACTTGGCCGCCCAGTTGGGCGCGCCCATGTACGTCATGACGACGACCGCGTTCTTGACGCCCTTCTCCCGCAGCCTGAGCACGACGTGCCGGAACATGGCCGCGTAGTCGGCCGCCGACATGCCGGAGCCCGAGGAGGCGTCGACGTCGTTCTCCGGCTCGTGGTGCAGGGTGAGGAAGAACCGTTCGGGGAAGGTGCGTCTCAGATGGCCGGCCAGCCGGTCGATCCTGGCGTCGAGCGCCCCCTCGGCGATCTCCGCCCACGTGTGGTCGAACGACGGCTTCCAGTTGATCATGAGCAGCCGCGGCCGGGCCGGGTCGCGGGCCAGCCTGATCTCCGCCGCGGTCGGGAACAGCTCGCTGCCCCGGTGGTAGACGTGCAGCACGTCGGCCGGCGCGCCCATGCGCGACTCCGCCCCGTGCAGCGCCTGCTCCACCGGGGCGCCGGTGAAGACCTCGGGCGCCATGCCCCACCACGCGCCGCAGGACGGGATGAGCCGGGTGGTCGCCGTACAGGCGGGCGCGCCCGCCGGCTTGGCCACGGGAGCCTGGACCGGCACCGGCAGGACGTCGGAGCCTTCGGCGCTGGAGCAGGCGGCCAGCAGCACGACCATGGCCAGAATTGCGGTGGTGAATGGTTTTTCCTGGGAAATGCCCCGTTGCTGCAAAGCCTTCCAACCCCCTCGTCGAACGACCCCGCATCTCACACCTGAACCTTGCCATGTCATTCCTGGAACTTCAGCCAGTGTGGAAGTCTCCCCAGTTCGTAGCGGTGAGGTGACGTTCCAAATTTCCTGATATTTCGCTTTATCCGATTGCTTGTTTATGGCCTTACCGGAGAAAATCTTGAGTATTCAACCTGGGTGCTGACCGTCCCTCTTATAGTGGGCGCACATGAGCTCCGGCACCGACCTGGACGAGCACCTCTCGCTGCTGCGCAGGCGGTGGCTGCTCCTCGTGGGCTGCGTCGTGTTCGGCGGCACCGCGGGGCTGGCGCTGATGCGCCTGACCCCGCCCGCCTACACCGCCACGACGCAGGTGCTCGTCATGCCGGTCGGCCCGCAGGAGCAGGCCAACCAGGTGACCAGCCGCCAGCGAGAGTCGCTGAACCTCGACACCGAGGCCCAGGTCGCCCAGTCGGCCGTGGTCGCGGCGCGCGCCGCCAGAGCACTCGGGCTCGACAGGATCGAACCGGTCGAGGTCACCGTGCCACCGAACTCCGCGGTGTTGTGGATCTCGGTGACGGCCGCCCACCCCGCCACCGCGGCCGCGCAGGCCGGCGCGTACGCCGAGGCGTACCTCGCCAACCGCCGCGAGAGCGCGCTGACCTCCATGGCCGAGCAGCAGGAGGCCGTGCTCAGCAAGCTCAGGCAGGTCAACGCCGCGATCGACCAGGTGATCAAGCAGCTCGGCACCCTGCCCAAGGGCAGCCCGCAGCACGCCATCGCCGCCCAGCGGCAGGGGGTGCTCAACCGTCAGGCGGCCAGCCTGGCACTGAAGTACGACGCGCTCAGAACCGTCGCGATCACCCCCGGCACGGTCATCAGCCAGGCCGCGCCACCAGAGGCGCCCAGCTCCCCCAGGCTGCCCCTCTACCTGGGCACCGGGCTGATGGCCGGGCTGCTGATCGGCTCGGCCGCCGCCTACCTCCGCGACCGCCTCGACCGGCGCCTGCGCACGCCCGCCGACGTCGAGCGGCTCACCGGCCTGCCCCTGCTCAGCGACCTGTCCAGCCCGCGCGAGCACGGCGCGCTGCACGACCTGGCCTGCGCCGTCGTCTCCGCGTGCCCCGGCAAGCGGCTGCTGATCCGGGCGCTGCCCGCCGACCTGTACGCCTCGTCGCTGGCCGAGCCGCTCGCCGTGAGCGCGCCGCTGGTCGTGCTCGACGGCTCCGACGTACGCGACCTGGCCAGGTCGGACGCCGCCGTGCTGCTGATCGGCCTGGGCCTGGTCTCCGCCGACGAGGTCGCGGCCGCCGTCCGCCAGCTCGCCCGGCACGACGTGCCGGTGATCGGCGTGGTGACGACCACCGACGCGGTGCCGTCGTTCGTGCCGCTGCTGGAGCCGCGCCCGCACAGCCCGCTCGGCAAGCTCGTCGCGAGCGGCGAGCTGGAGCCGAGCGTGTCGGCCGAGACCACCCCCATGCAGGCGCTCCACCACCACCCGAGACGCCCCGGCAAGCAACCGTGACAGGGCCGACGTGAAGGGGCCGGCATGACACGGGCCGCGTGGCCCATCGCGGCGCTGCTGGTCGGCTACCCGGTCTGGTGGGCGCTGGGGTTCGGCGGGCTGTCGGTGATCGTGCTGGCCGTGCCCATGGCGGTGGTGCTGTGGCGGCGGCGGCCGATCAGGGTGCCCCGCGGGTTCGGGCTGTGGGTGCTGCTGCTGGCCGGATACCTGGTCAGCGGGCTGATGCTGGGCGAATCGCCGCCCGGCACGTACGGCGGGCTCGGGGCGGGCCGGCTCATCGGTTACGGCATGCGGCTGGCGCTCTACTGCTCCGTCCTGATCACCGTGCTGTACCTGGGCAACCTCACCGAGCGGGAGCTGCCGCAGCTCCGCCTGGTACGCATGCTCGGCGTGCTGTTCGTCAGCACGGTCGCGGGCGGGCTGCTCGGCGTGTTCCTGCCCGGCTTCGCCTACACCTCGCCGGTGGAGATGCTGCTGCCGGAGTGGATCAGCGGGAACTCGTTCGTGCAGAACCTCATCCACCCCACGGCCGCCCAGACGCAGAAGGTGCTCGGCTTCGCCTCCCCCAGGCCCGAGGCGCCGTACGAGTGGGCCAACGCCTGGGGCAGCAACGCGTCGGTGCTGCTGGTCTGGTTCGTGGTCGGCTGGTGGGTGTACGGCAGGGCGCGGCACAGGCTCTTCGTGGCCGTGGTGCTCGCCCTGGCCGCCATCCCGATCGTGTACTCGCTCAACCGCGGCCTGTGGATCGGCCTCGGCCTGGCCGTGCTGTACGTGATCGTCCGGGTGGGCGGGCGCACCAGGGCCGCCCTGTGCGGCGGGCTCGCGGCGGCGGCGCTGGCGTTCGCGCTCAGCCCGCTGGCCTCCCTGTTCGCGCAGCGCCTGGACCGGCCGCACTCCAACGACATCCGCGCCTTCACCGTCAGCGCCACCCTCACCGCCGCCGGGCACTCCCCCGTGATCGGGTACGGCAACACGCGCAACGCCACCGGCAACCACCGCACGATCACCACGGGCAAGACCGACTGGTGCGACACGTGCGGGCATCCGCCGCTGGGCAGCGACGGGCAGCTCTGGCTGCTGATCATCACGCAGGGGTTCACCGGGGCCGCGCTGTACGTGGCGTTCTTCCTGGGCGCGATCCGGCGCCACTGGCGCGACCGCAGCCCCGTCGGGCTGGCCGGGGTGCTCGTGATGGGGCTGGTGCTGCTCTACATGTTCATCTACGACGGCCTGGTCACGCCCCTCACCCTCTACCTCGTCTCGTTCGCCCTGCTGTGGAGGAACTCATGAGGGATGCCGCCGTCCGGCTCGGGTACCTCGCGGAGACCGTGCGGTTGCTGTATCCGGGGCCCGGCGCGCCCAGGGAGTACACCCTGCTGCCGCACGCCGCCGTGCCGCGCAGGCTGGCGCCGCGCCGCTGGTGGCACCTCGGCTCCCCGGTCGTGGTGCCCGTCGAGGGCTCCATCGCGGCGCACCTCAGCGAGGTCTTCCACCGGCCGGTCGAGACCGTCCTGCACGTGCGGCCGGCGCTGCGGGCCAACCGCAAGCCCATCCTGGAGGCGCACTCGGGCGGGCGGCGGCTGGCGTTCGTGAAGATCGGTGACAGCGCGCGGGCCCGCGCGCTGGTCGACGCCGAGGCGGCGACGCTGCGCAGGCTGGCCGGGCTGTCGCTGGACACGGTCGCCGCCCCGAGCGTGCTGCACCACGGCGAATGGCGGGGGTTGTCCGTGCTGGCGCTGTCACCCCTGCCGGTGCCCGGGAGGGCGCGCCGCGGCCGGGTGCCGGGCCCGCTGCTGCTGGACGCGGTCAGGGAGATCGCCGGCACCGGCGACGGCCGCCCCGCCTGGCACGGCGACCTCGCGCCCTGGAACATGTGCCGCTCGCACGACGGGCGGCTGCTGGTGTGGGACTGGGAGCGGTACGAGATCGGCGTGCCGTACGGCTTCGACGCCGTGCACCACTTCTTCCAGCGGGCGCTGCGCAGGATGGCGCCGCCGCTCGCGGCGCGGGCGTGCGTGGCGCGGGCCGCGCGGGTGCTGGCGCCGCTCGGGGTGACGCCGTCGGCGGCCAGGCAGACCGCGCTGCGCTACCTCATCGTGCTGGCCGAGCGGCACGCCGCCGACGGTCATGCGCCGCTCGGCCCGCCGGAGTCCTGGCTCAACCCGGCCGTCGATCACGAGGAGCTGCTGACATGAGGACGATGAAGCGATCGGTGCTGTCGCTCTCGCGGGCCACGGGACGGTTCACGTCGGGGGCGCGCCTGCTGCCCGCGTTCCTGATCACGGGTGCGCAGCGGTGCGGCACCACCTCCCTGTACCGGGCGCTGGCCCAGCACCCGCTGCTGCTCAAACCCGTGCTGCACAAGGGCGTGCACTACTTCGACGTCGCCTACTGGCGCGGGATGGCCTGGTACCAGGCGCACTTCCCGCTGCGGGTGGGCGCGGCGCTGCTCCACCACCGGTACGGCATGCGCGCCCAGGCCTACGAGTCCTCCCCCTACTACCTGTTCCATCCGCTGGCCGGGGAGCGCATCGCCGGCGACCTGCCGGGGGTCAAGGTGATCGTGCTGGTCCGCGACCCGGTGGAGCGGGCCGTCTCCGCGCACGCCCACGAGCTGGCCAGGGGGTTCGAGACGGAGTCGCACTTCGAGTACGCGGTGGAGCTGGAGGCCCAGCGCCTGGCCGGGGCCGAGGAGCTGCTGCGCGGGTCGCCGTTCGCGCTGCACCACTCGCACCGCCACCACGCCTACCTCGCCAGGGGCCGCTACGCCGACCAGCTCGACCGGCTGGAGCCGCTGGTCGGCCGCGAGCGCATCCTCGTGCTGGACAGCCACCGCTTCTTCGCCGAGCCTGAGCCCGTCTACGACCGGGTGCTGGACTTCCTGGGGGTGCCGCACCTGGGGTATCCGGCGTTCGAGCGGCACAACGGGCGGGCGCTGCCGCGCCGGGTGCCCCAGGTGCTGGCGCGAGCGTTGCGGGACCACTTCGAGGCGTACGACGCGCGGCTGGCGCGCTGGCTGGGTGGTGAGCCGTCGTGGCGGCGGTGATCGGGCGCAGGGGGCTGGCCGGGCTCGGCGGGGCGGCGCTGGGGGCGCTGGCGCAGTTCGTCCTCGTGGTGGTGGTGACCAGGGCGTATCCGGCGGCCGAGGCGGGCGCGTTCTTCACGGCGACCGCGCTGGCGCTCATGGTGTCCGGCATCGCGAAGCTGGACGCCGGGAACGGGCTGATCTACTTCATCGCCCGCGCCAAGACCTACAGCTACCTCGGCATTTCCGGATATATCCGGGCGGCGCTGGTGCCGTGCGCGCTCGTGGCCGCGGTGGCGGCGGTGGCGCTGTACCCGCGGCTCGGGCCGCTGGCCGCGCTGCTGCCGATCATGGTGGTGGCGGACGTGCTGCTGGCCGCCACCCGCGGGTTCGGGGTCATGCGGCCCACGGTGCTGCTCGACGGGGTGCTCGTACCGGTCGGCCAGGTCCTGCTGGTGGGCGGGGCGGCGCTGGCGGGGGTCTCCGGGTGGGGGCTGACGGTGGCGTGGGGGGTGCCGTACCTGCCGGTTCTGGTCCTGGCGGCGGCCGGGCTGAGGAGGCGGGTGCCGCGGACGCCGTACCTGCCGGGGACGGGGCGGGACCTGTGGCGCTACACGGCGCCGCGGTCGGTGGCGGGAGCGATCCAGGCGGTGTTCCAGCGGGTGGACATCGTCATCGTGGCGGTGCTCGCCGGGCCCGCGCAGGCGGCCGTCTACACGGCGGCCACCCGGTTCAAGGTCGTCGGGCAGCTCGCCAACCAGGGACTGGCGCAGACGGTGCAGGCCGGGCTGGTCAGGGCGCTGGCCGACGGTGAGCGGGAGCGGGCCGGCGAGCTGTACCAGGCGGCGACGGCCTGGCTGGTGCTGCTGACCTGGCCGGTGTGGCTGGCGTACGCGGCCGCGGCGCCGTGGGTGCTGCGGCTGTTCGGGCCGGCGTACGGGGTGGCGGTGCCCGTGGCGCTGGTGCTGGCCGGGACGATGATGGTGGCGACGGCCTGCGGGATGGTGGACGTGGTGCTGACGGCCGCCGGGCACACCGGGACGAGCCTGGCCAACCTGCTGGCCGCGATCAGCTGCACGGTGCTGCTCGACCTGGCGCTGATCCCGGCCCACGGGGCGCTCGGGGCGGTCGCCGGGTGGGCGGGCGGCGTCATCGTCAAGAACCTGCTGCCCCTCTGGCAGCTCCACCGCCGCTACGGCCTGCACCCCTTCGGCCGCCACACCCTCGCGGCGCTCCGCGGGACGGCGGTCGCATGATCCCGCACACCGGCGACGAGACAGCCGGCCACGTCACCCCGCCTGCCCGCGACAGGACGCCCGACCTCGTCACCCCGCCTGCCTGCGACGGGACCGTCGGTGGCAGGAGCCCCGTGCTGGTCACCGGGCTGCCGCGGAGCGGGACGAGCTGGGTGGGCAGGATGCTCGCCGCCGGAGGCGAGCTCGTCTACGTCAACGAGCCCCTCAACCCCCAGCACCCGCCCGGCCACTGCCCCGGCGTGCTCGACGCGCGGGTGACGCACCGGTTCCAGTACATCTGCGACGACAACTCCGGCGACTGGCTGCCCGCCTTCCGCGACACCGTGGGCCTGCGCTACCACTGGCTGGCCGAGCTGCGCGCGAACCGCTCCCCGTACGACCTGGCCCGCCTGCTCCGCTACGGCACCGCCTTCACGCTCGGCCGCCTGTCGGGCCGCCGGGCGCTGCTGGACGACCCGTTCGCGGTGCTGAGCGCCGGGTGGTTCGCGCGGCGGCTGGGGTGCCGGGTGATCGCGCTGGTGCGGGATCCGGTGTCGTTCGTGGCGAGCTGGCGGCGGCTCGGGTGGACGGTGTACTTCCACGAGCTGCTGGACCAGCCGCTGCTGGTCAGGGACCACCCCGAGGTGCTGGAGCTGCGCGCGCTCGCCGGGTCGCGGGACCGCGTGGCCAGGGCGGCCGCGCTGTGGCGCCTGACCCGGTCGGTGCTGGAACGCACGCCGGGGATCCTCGTCACCTCGTACGAGTCGCTGGCCGCCGACCCGGTGCCCGGCTTCCGGCGCCTGTACGCGTACGCGGGGCTGCGGTGGACCCCCGCGGCCGAGCGGCGGATCGTCCGGGCCTGCTGCCGTCCCTCGGGCGGCCCGGGGACGGGCTTCGCGTGGTCGGGCCTGTCACGCACGGCGTACCGGCGGATGGACTCGCGCCAGGCGCTCGCGCAGGGGCCACGCGGGCTCAGCGAGCAGGAGGCAGCCCGCGTCCGCGCCCTGACGGGAACCTGAGCCGGGTGGCCAGGCACCCGCCGAGCAGCCGTACCGCGAACGGCAGGTCGTCGAGGAGGTAGCGGCCCGCCAGCCGCCCGGGCTCCCGCACCAGCCGGAACGCCCACTCCAGCCCGGCACGCCCGGCCCACGCGGGCGCCCTGGCGACCGTGCCGGCGGCGAACGCGATGGCCGCCCCGCAGCCCACGAACCACGCCCCCGGCAGCTCCTCCCGCAGCCTGGCGATGAGCCGGTCCTGCCGGGGGAAGCCGAGCCCGACGAACACCAGCCGCGGCCGGGCCGCCACCACCATCCCGCGCACCCGGGCCGCCCCCTCGGGGGTGGCGTCGAACGCGTACGGCGGCGCGTGCGTCCCGCAGATCTTGAGGTCGGGATGGCGGCTCCTGAGCTCGGCGGCGGCCCTGCCGGCCACCTCGGGCGGGCCACCGCCGAGCAGGTAGACCGGCCAGCCGCGGCGGGCGGCGAGCGCGCTGAGCGACCAGATCAGGTCGGCGCCCGTCACCCGCTCGGGCACGGGGGTACCGAGCAGCCGCGCCGCCCAGACCAGCGGCATGCCGTCGGGGACGACGAGGTCGGCGGAGCACACCAGCTCGCGGAGCGCGGGATCGGCGGCGGCGGCGCGGCAGATGTCCACGTTGGGGGTGACGATCCGCCCCCCGCGCCCTGCCTCCAGAGCCTCGGCGACCCGGCGCACGACCTCGCTCTCGGTCAGCGCGTCCACCCCGACCCCGGCCACCTGCACCCGCGCCGCCCTCGGTCGCTCGCCGCCCACCGGCGCGGCCGCCGCTCTGGCGGACGGCGGGCGGGGTGCGGGCGTGGTCCGGGGCTGGGTCGGGGGCGGGGCGGCGTCCGTGAGGGGCCCTGTATCGCCTGGTGACAGGGTCAAATGCCGTGTCCCCGGTCATGCAGGGCGGACAGCACGGTGGGCGCGGTGACCAGACCCGACGCCACCGCCAGCGCGAGCGGCACGCGCGGCTCCCAGAGCCGGGCGGCGAGGGCGCGCAGCGCCCAGCGGACGGCCGCGCGCCGCTGCCCCAGCGCGGCGTGGCAGAAGGCGAGCTGACCGCGGACCCGCGCCGCACCACGCGGGTCCACGGCCAGCTCGGGGTGCCGGGCGAGCATCCACTCAAGCCCGGCTATCCGGTCCGTCCACCGGACCGCGTAATGGGAACCGGCCCAGCGCACCAGCACAAGCGGCCGGTCCACGTGAACGAGTGGCCGCCGCTTGGCGGCGCGCAGGGCCAGATCCCAGTCCTCGTTCTGCCCGCCGGGCGCGCTCTCGTCGGGCCAGAGCAGCCCTCGGGCGAACAGGAACGTCGATGAGTGCACCATCATCATCCGCGAGCGCACCAGGTCGCCGGCGCTGACGGAGGAGGCGCCCGCGAGGCGGGTCACGCGGCGCCCGCCGTGCTCCACCTCGATCGCGCAGCTGGCGAACTCGCCGCCCGCCTCGTCGAGGGCGCGCACCTGCGCGGCGAGCTTGCCGGGCAGCCACACGTCGTCGTCGTCGCAGAAGGCGATCAGGTCGGTGCCGCAGGCGGCGATGCCGGTGTTGCGCGCGCCGGGCAGCCCAGGCGTGAGCGTGTTGGGCAGGATGCGCACGGGACGCGGAACGCCGGCCACGTCGTGGGGAGAGCGGCCGTCGGCCACCACGACCACCTGCAGCTCGCCCGGGTAGTCCTGCAGCAGCACCGCGTCCACGGCCTGGCGGAGCAGCGAGGGCCGGTCGCCGCGCGTCGGGATGACGACGCCCACCGACGGGCTCACCTCACCACCCCCCAGTAGCCGTAGCGGGCCCTGAGCGGCCAGGTGAGGGCGTTGACGACCCGCCGGTGCGCGTCGGGCAGGCCGGCGCGCCAGGAGTCGTCGCGCCGCAGCTCGACCCGCCCCACGTGGAAGCGCATGGGGTTGCCGGAAGCGGTGTGGGAGGGCCCCAGCCAGGCCGTGCGGCCCTGGAGGAACGGCAGCTCGGGCTCGGGCAGCCCGAGCCGCAGCGCCAGCGCCGTCAGGGTCTCGCCGGGCGCGGCGAGCAGGTCCTCGTAACGGACCCGGGTCACGCGGGCGCCGCGCCCCGGGAGCAGCTCCAGCGCGGTGTTCTGGGCCGACCAGTGGAGGGCGGTGCGGACCGGGCCCCACCGGGTCATCGGCCGCCCGTCCTCGGGCCTGCGCACGGTCCGGCCCCAGGAGTGCGCGACCGCGCGCGGGTCCCTGACCACGTGCACGACGCGTACGTCCACGCCGCTCGCCAGCAGGCAGCAGGCCAGCGACGCGTGCTTGCTGGAGTCGATCACGACCTGTGCCCCGGTCGCGTCGTACAGCAGCCGGTACGCCCGCGCGTACTCGGCCAGATCCGGATGCGCGATCCGCGCGATCCTGCGGGTGCGGTCGATCCTGCCACGCAACAGGACCATCCGCTCGGCCAGCTCGGATCGCCAGCCGCCGAACGCACGCTCCCCCACCTGCCGCCAGAACGGACAGGCGGGGAACGCCGAACCGCACCCGCAGAGCTCCTCCGCGAGAACCCCCCGGTCCCACAGATGCACCACCTCGCCCAACGGCACCACCCCGGGAAGCTCGCCAAGGAGCCTCTCGAGCAGCGTGGTGCCGCTACGGCCGAGGCCGCCCAGGTAGATCACCTGGGCGGACGTGCGATCGGTCAACGGAGGAGGGCCTTCCCGTCGTGACAACGGAACGCGACGACCCTACTGCGGAGAGTAAAGGGACGGTAACCCGAACCCCAAAAGATCTACCTGGCGTCGATGACCATGCCGGCGCCGACCGTGGCGTTCGTGGTCTCGTCCACGAGGATGAAGCCGCCGGTGGCGCGGTTACGCGCGTAGTCGTCCACGAACAGCGGCTGCGTGACGCGCAGCGAGACCCTGCCGATCTCGTTCAGGCCGAGCGAGGTGGCCTCCTCGTCCCGGTGCAGGGTGTTGACGTCGAGCCGGTAGTGCAGGTCGCGGACGAGGGCGCGGGCCGTACGGGTGGTGTGCTTGATCGTCAGCTTGGAGCGCGGCCCGAGCTTGACGCCGTCGGCCATCCAGCAGACCATCGCCTCCAGCTCCTGCGCCGCCTGCGGCTGGTTGTTGGGCCGGGCGATCATGTCACCACGCGAGACGTCCAGGTCGTCCTCGAACCGCAGCGTCACCGACATGGGCGGGAACGCCTCCTCGACCGGTCCGTCGAAGGTGTCGATCGAGGCGATCCGCGTGGTCAGGCCCGACGGCAGGTGCACCACCTCGTCACCGGGCTTGAGCACGCCGCCGGCCACCTGGCCCGCGTAGCCGCGGTAGTCGTGGAAGGCCGGGTCGGTGGCCCGCTGCGGGCGGATGACGTACTGCACGGGGAAGCGCACGTCGGTCAGGTTGCGGTCGGAGGCGATGTGCACGTTCTCCAGGTGGTGCAGGAGGGACGTGCCGAGGTACCACGGCATGTTCTCCGAGCGGGAGACCACGTTGTCGCCGTTGAGCGCGGAGATCGGGATGAAGGTGAGGTCGGCGATGTTCAGCTTGGACGCGAACGCCGTGAACTCGTCCTTGATCTCCTCGAAGCGCTCCTGGGAGTAGTCGACCAGGTCCATCTTGTTGACGGCCAGCACCAGGTGCGGGACGCGCAGCAGCGAGGTCAGGAACGCGTGCCGCCGCGACTGCTCCAGCACTCCCTTGCGGGCGTCGATGAGCACGATCGCCAGGTCGGCGGTGGAGGCGCCGGTGACCATGTTGCGCGTGTACTGGATGTGCCCGGGCGTGTCGGCGATGATGAACTTGCGGCGCGGGGTCGCGAAGTAGCGGTAGGCCACGTCGATCGTGATGCCCTGCTCCCGCTCGGCCCGCAGCCCGTCGGTCAGCAGCGACAGGTCGGTGTACTCGGTGCCGCGGTCGCGCGAGGTGCGCTCGACGGCCTCGAGCTGGTCCTCGAAGATCGCCTTGGAGTCGAAGAGCAA
Organism: Nonomuraea sp. GTA35; assembly: GCF_041950525.1. Lineage (NCBI taxonomy): Bacteria > Bacillati > Actinomycetota > Actinomycetes > Streptosporangiales > Streptosporangiaceae > Nonomuraea > Nonomuraea sp. GTA35. The sequence goes on from NZ_JBGNUV010000012.1 coordinate 300,177, forward strand.
CCGTCCGATGAGGGTGGACTTGCCGTCGTCGACGCTTCCCGCCGTGGCAAAGCGCAGAATGTCCATCGTTAGAAGTAGCCCTCTCGCTTGCGATCTTCCATCGCGGCCTCGGAGGAGCGGTCGTCGGCCCTGGTGGCCCCGCGCTCGGTGATCCGGGTGGCCGCGATCTCCTCGATGATCTCCTCGACCGTGGCGGCCGTGGACTGCACGGCGCCGGTGCAGGTCATGTCGCCCACGGTGCGGTAGCGCACCACGGCCTCGAACAGCGGCTCGTCGTCGCCGCGCTGGACGACGTCGGAGTCGGGCAGCAGCATGCCGTCGCGCTCGAAGACCTTGCGGGTGTGGGCGAAGTAGATGGAGGGGATCTCGATGCCCTCGCGCCTGATGTAGTCCCAGACGTCGAGCTCGGTCCAGTTGGACAGCGGGAAGACGCGGATGTGCTCACCCTTGCGGATGCGCGAGTTGTACAGGCTCCACAGCTCGGGGCGCTGGTTCTTCGGGTCCCACTGCCCGAAGTCGTCGCGGAAGGAGAACACCCGCTCCTTGGCGCGGGCCTTCTCCTCGTCGCGCCTGGCACCGCCGAAGACGGCGTCGAACTCGTGCTCCTCGATCGCGTCGAGCAGCGTGGTGGTCTGCAGGCGGTTGCGCGAGGCGCGCCGGCCTGTCTCCTCGACCACGCGGCCCTGGTCGATGGAGTCCTGCACGCTGGCGACGATCAGCCGCGCGCCCAGCTCGGCGGAGCGGCGGTCGCGGAACTCGATGACCTCGTCGAAGTTGTGCCCCGTGTCCACGTGCATGAGCGGGAACGGGATCGCGGCGGGCCAGAACGCCTTCTCCGCGATGCGGAGCATGACGATCGAGTCCTTGCCTCCGGAGAAGAGCAGACAGGGACGCTCGAACTCGGCAGCCACTTCTCGCATGATGTGAATGGCCTCTGCTTCGAGCACGTCGAGCTGCGACGTCGTGTAGTCGCGCTGCAGCATGGAGCTCCCTCCGGCGGGTTCTAGCGGTGCAGGTCCCGGATGCCGGCGAGCAGGGATGCCGCCAGCTCCGGTAGGGAAACCAGAATATCTGGTAGTGAGGGGTCGGCTTGGTTGTAGGTGGCCTCCGAGCCGTCGATGCGGCTCGCGTGGGCCCCGGCGGCCAGCGCGACGGCGACGGGCGCGGCGGAGTCCCACTCGTACTGGCCGCCGGCGTGCACGTACGCCTCCACCTCGCCGGTGAGCACCGCCGAGATCTTGGCCCCGGCCGAGCCGATCGGCACGAGGTCGGCCCCGACGAGGTAGGCCAGCTTCTGCACGAACTCGGGCGGCCGGGTGCGGCTCACCGCGATGCGGAAGCGGCCCTTGTCGAAGGAGGGCAGCTCGGGCGGCTCGGCGGTCGTCAGCGTGCGCCCCTGCGCGGGCAGCGCCACGGCCCCGGCGGCCAGCCTGCCGCGCTCCCACAGCGCCACGTGCACGGCCCAGTCGGCCCTGCCCTCCTCGGAGAACTCCCGGGTGCCGTCAAGGGGATCGACGATCCACACCCGCTCGGCCTTCAACCTCCGGGGGTCGAGGCGCTCCTCGCGGGTGGCCTCCTCCGACAGCACGCTGTCGCTGGGCCGCAACCTGGCCAGCGACTCCATGAGGTAGACGTGAGAGGATCTGTCGCCTTCGGCCCGCAGCGCGGCGGAGTCGGAGAACCCCACGCGCTCGCGGACCCGCAACAGCCTCTCGCCCGCCTCGGTCGCCAGGTCGGCGGCCAGGGCGTGGTCGTCGCGAATCGTCATCAATATGCTCCTTGCCCGCGGGCGACGGCCGACCAAGTCTTCCACAGGATCTGGAGGTCCAGGGTGAGGGACCAGTTCTCCACGTAACGCAGGTCGAGACGCACGGATTCCTCCCACGATAGGTCAGATCTACCGCTGACCTGCCACAGCCCGGTCAGCCCAGGGCGTACGAGGAGTCGTCTGCGCACGTCGTCACCGTAGCGTGCCACCTCGTCCGGCAGCGGCGGCCGGGGGCCGACGAGCGACATGTGGCCGCGCACGACGTTGAGGAGTTGCGGCAGCTCGTCCAGCGAGTGCCTGCGCATCAGCGCGCCGAGCGGCGTGACCCGCGGATCGTTGCGGATCTTGAACAGCACGCCCTCCCGGTCGCTCACCAGGGTGATCTTCTGCTCCTCCGAGCCGCGCCGCATCGTGCGGAACTTCAGGATCGTGAACAGCCGCCCGTCCCTGCCCACCCTGGTCTGGCGGAACAGCGCGGGCCCCGGGCTGGTCGAGCGCACCGCCACCGCCAGCCCCGCCAGCAGCGGCGACAGCAGCACCAGCAGGACGGCGGCCACCAGCCGGTCGAAGACGTTCTTGACGAGCTGCCTGGCCCCGGCCAGCTCGGGGTGCTCGACGTGCAGCAGCGGCATGCCCGCCACCGGCCTGATCGTGGTGCGCGGGCCCGCCACGTCCATCAGCGCGGGGGCCACGACGAGCTCGGTGTGGCTGCGCTCCAGTCGCCAGGCCAGCCGGCGCAGCGCCTGGCCGTCCATCTCGGGGCAGGCCAGCACGGCCACCGTGTCGGCGTCGAAGTGCTCGACGGCGAGGGGCACGTCGCTGAGGTCGCCCGCGACGGGCACCTCCTCCAGCCGCCCGCCGGCGTGCCCGCCGGGCAGGCAGGCGGCCACGACGTCCATGCCGTGGTGGCGTTCCCTGCGGAACAGGCGGACCAGCTCGGCGATCGAGGCCGCGTGGCCCACGGCGACGACCTTGCGCATGCACGCCCCCGCGGCCCTGCGGCGGTACAGCGAGCGGCGCAGGGCGTGCCTGAAGATCAGCGTGAGCAGCGTGACCAGCGGCAGGGCCAGCACGACGTAGCCGCGGGCGACGTCGGTCTTGGTCACGTAGGAGCCGATGGCCGTGCCCGCCGTCAGCGCCATGCCGGCCTGGACGACCCGGCGGAACTCCTCGGAGCCGACGCCGAGCATGCGCGGCTCGTAGGCGCGGCTGAGCGCCACCGCGCAGCACCACACCAGCGGCAGCGCCAGGCTGACCAGCAGGTACGGCAGCACGTACGGGGTGAGCCCGCCGAACCTGACCGTGAACGCCGCCCCGGCCCCGAGCCAGGCCCCGCACAGGTCGCCCAGCACGGCTCTGAGCCGGTAGGAGTGGACCCAGGAGGGCGTGCGCGGCCTGCTTCCCCATGTGACCCCTTGACCAGACCAGACGACGGTCAAGAGCTCGTGGCCGCGCACGCCTTGCCTCCAGGAGGTGTTGTGTGACGAACGATCTCCCTGAACGGACAGTCACAGATAGTAGCCGCGCGAGAACCGGCAGACTGGCGAACGACCCTATGCGGTGATCAGCGAGGAGGGCCCGAAATGTGCAGATCAGACCGGTGGAAATCGTTCTGAGTGACTTCCAGGCCGCGGATCATCAGCGACTCCACCACGTCGGCCGCCCGGTCCACGAGGAAGGGCAGGTCCTTGCGCTCCATGGTGGCGAAGTCGCGCAGCACGAAGGAGGCCGGGTCCATGCGGCCGGGCGGGCGCCCGATGCCGAAGCGGACGCGCAGGTAGTCGCGGGTGCCGAGGACCTTGGTGATCGACTTGAGGCCGTTGTGGCCGTTGTCGCCGCCGCCGAGCTTGGCGCGCAGCGCGCCGTACGGCACGTCCAGCTCGTCGTGGACGACGATCAGCCGCTCGGGGCCGATCTTGTAGAAGTCGGAGAGCGCCTTGACGGGCCCGCCGGAGAGGTTCATGTAGGTCAGGGGCTTGGCCAGGATGGCGGCGCTCGTCTCGCACACCTCGGCCCTGCTCCTGTGCGCCTTGAACCGCCCGCTCGCCCTGGCGGCCAGCTCGTCGAGCACCATGAAGCCCGCGTTGTGCCGGTTGCCCGCGTATTCGGCCCCCGGGTTGCCCAGTCCGGCGATCAGCCAGCGATCCATGCCCTGCCCCTCATGTACGACCCCTCATATGCGGAAACGGGACGGCTCGAGTCCGGCCGCCCCGTTCACGAATGAACCCGTCGCGCTTACTCGGCGGCGGGAGCCTCCGCGCTCTCGCCCTCGGCGGCGGCCTCGGCGCTCTCGCCCTCGGCGACCTCCGCCTCGGTCTCCTCCACAGCCTCGGTCGGCTTGTTGATGACCTGGAGGATGACGGTCTCGGCGTCGGCGACCAGCGTGGCGCCCTTCGGGAGCTTGAGGTCGGCGGCGGTGACGACCGTGCCGATCTCCAGGCCCTCGACGTCGACCTCGACGCCCGTCGGGATGTGGGTGGCCTCGGCCTCCACGGCGACGGAGACGAGCTGCTGGTCGAGCAGGCCCTCGGAGTTGACGTCGCCGACCGTGGTGACCGGGATCTCGACCGTGACCTTCTCGCCGCGCTTGACCAGGAGCAGGTCGACGTGCTCGACGAAGCCCTTGATCGGGTCGCGCTGCACGCCCTTGGGCAGGGCGAGCTCGTCGACGCCGTCACCCTTGAGGTGGATCAGCACGTTCGGGGTGCGCAGGGCGAGCAGCACCTCGTGGCCCGGCAGGGTCAGGTGCTTGGGGTCGATGCCGTGCCCGTAGAGGACGGCGGGCACCTTGTCGGCGCGGCGGATCTTGCGAGCGGCGCCCTTGCCGAACGTGGTGCGCGGCTCGGCGGCGATACGTACTTCGGACACGACATCTCCTAGGGATGCGGTAGTCGGATGGTCTTCGGCGCTCACCCTCACCCGCCCTAGCGGAAGGCGTTACGAGCGCAACCTCGACAGTCTATCGGCTCAGGTGTCGCCTTCGAACAAGCTCGTGACGGAGCCGTCCTGGAAGATCTCCGTGATCGCGCGGGCGATGAGCGGCGCGATCGACAGCACGGTGAGCTTGTCGAACCTGGCGGCCTGCGACAGCGGCAGCGTGTTGGTGACGATGACCTCGGAGATCCGGGAGTTCTTGAGGCGGTCGACGGCCGGGTCGGAGAAGACCGCGTGGGTGGCGGCCACGATGACGTTGGTGGCGCCCTGCTCGTACAGGGCGTCGGAGGCCTTGCAGATCGTGCCCGCGGTGTCGATCATGTCGTCGATCAGCACGCAGGTGCGGCCCCGCACCTTGCCGACGACCTCGCTGACCTTCACCGAGTTGGCCACGTCGAGGTCGCGGCGCTTGTGGATGAACGCCAGCGGCGTGCCGAGCGTGTCGGCCCAGCGCTCCGACAGCCGCACGCGGCCGGTGTCGGGGGAGACGACGGTGGTGTTCTCCAGGTCGAGCTTGTTCTTGAGGTAGCTCTCCAGGACCGGCATGGCGAACAGGTGGTCCACCGGGCCGTCGAAGAAGCCCTGGATCTGGGAGGTGTGCAGGTCGATCGACATCAGCCGGTCGGCACCCGCGGTCTTGAACATGTCGGCGATGAGCCTGGCCGTTATGGGCTCGCGGCCGCGGCCCTTCTTGTCCTGGCGGGCGTAGCCGTAGAACGGCATGACCACGGTGATGCGCTTGGCGGAGGCCCGCTTGAGCGCGTCGACCATGATGAGCTGTTCCATGATCCACTTGTTGATGGGCCCGGTGTGGCTCTGGATGACGAAGGCGTCGCAGCCGCGTACGGACTCCAGGTAGCGGGCGTAGATCTCACCGTTGGCGAAATCGATGAGCTTGGTGGGGGTGAGGGAGACGCCGACGTGCTCGGCGACCTCCGCGGCCAGCTCCGGGTGGGCTCGCCCGGAGAAGAGCATGAGGTTCTTCTCTCCGGGCTGCTTGATGCTGGTCACTGCTGATTCTCCTGCTCTTGCTCGGCCAGCGCCCGCTCCGCGTGCGCGGCCGACTTCGTGCCCGCGCGCCTGCGCAAGACCCATTTCTCGATGTTGCGCTGTCGCGCTCGTGCCACGCCCATCGCGCCCGGCGGGACGTCGTCGGTGATGGTCGAACCCGCCGCCGTGTAGGCGCCTTCGTTGACCGTCAAGGGAGCGACCAGCATGGTGTCGCACCCGACGAACGCGCCGTCGCGCACGGTGGTGTGGTGCTTGTTGACCCCGTCGTAGTTGACGAAGACGGTGGAGGCGCCGATGTTCACGTCCTGGCCGATCGTGGCGTCACCGGCGTAGGTCAGGTGCGGCACCTTGGAGCGCTCGCCGACCTTGGTGTTCTTCATCTCGACGAACGTGCCTGCCTTGGACTTGCGGCCGAGCACGGTGCCGGGGCGCAGGTAGGCGTACGGCCCGACGCTGGCCTCCGGGCCGATCTCGGCGTGGTCGGCGACGGCGTTGCGGACCACCGCGCCCTCGCCGACGAGGGTGTCGGTCAGCGTGGTGGCGGGCCCGACCTCGGCTCCGGACTCGATGACGGTGGCGCCGTGGAGCTGGGTGCCGGGGTGGATGACGGCGTCGGGACCGATGCGCACGCCGACGTCGATCCAGGTGCTGGCCGGGTCGATGATCGTGACCCCGGCGCGCATGTGCCGCTCCAGCAGGCGCTGGTTGAGCACCTTGCGGGCGGCGGCGAGCTGCACGCGGTCGTTGACGCCCTCGACCTCGACGAAGTCGCCGGCCACGCAGGCGCCCACCCGGTGGCCGTCGCGGCGCAGGATGGCCAGGACGTCGGTGAGGTACTCCTCGCCCTGGGCGTTGTCGGTGGACACGCGCTTGACGGCGTCGGCCAGGAGCAGGCCGTCGAAGGCGTAGATGCCGGAGTTCATCTCCTTGATGGCGCGCTGCTCGGCGCCGGCGTCCTTCTCCTCGACGATCTCCAGCACGGCGCCGGCCTCGTCGCGGATGATCCGGCCGTAACCGGTCGGGTCGGGCACCTCGGCCGTCAGCACGGTGACCGCGTTGCCCTCGGCCTCGTGCCGTTCGAGCAGGTCGGTGAGGGTCTGGGTACGCAGGAGCGGCACGTCGCCGTACGTGACGAGGACGGTGCCGGAGATCGTGCCGACCTCCTCGATCACGGTGCGCACGGCGTGGCCGGTGCCGCGCTGCTCCCGCTGCACGACGGCGCGGGCGTCGGGGCTGGTGGCGGCCAGGTGGCCGCCGACCCGCTCCAGCGCGTGGCCGATGACGACGATGAGCTGCTCGGGACCGAGGTCGCGAGCGGCGGCGAGCATGTGGTCGACCAGCGCGCGGCCGCACACCTCATGCAGGACTTTCGGGGTCTGGCTCTTCATCCGGGTGCCCTCGCCGGCGGCGAGGACGATCACGGCTGCCGGGCGCGGCACACTCACGGGCTGAGGCTCCCTGTGACTGGACGGATCGGGCTTCGGTACGTCAACTACTCAGGGCGTTCGGTACGTCAACCGCACCGCTACCCTCCCGACACCGTGAGGATACCTGGCCGCCCCCAGAACATTCTCTGGGGGAGGTCTTCAAGGCTCCCGGAAGAGGACTCGAACCCCTACAAAGTGGACCAAAACCACTTGTCCTGCCGATTAGACGATCCGGGACAGATCGGACACGTGATGTCCGACACCCCTCTACGATACCGACCCCGCACCCGCACGCGCGCCCGTATTACCCCTCACGCATGTCCTGCCTGCGCGCGGGTAACAGACAGGCCGAAAAGACGCAAGACACGAATCCCACTCACCTTGCCCCGGCTCGCAGCAGCTTCTCACCATTCCGCCCTTAGGACTTCCTTACTTACGCTTGCGTAGGTTACGGTTGCGTAGCCCGGACATTCAATCTCATACATGCCCTTGGAGGTCGCCGATGACCGTTGTCGCCGAGCGCTCTGCACCTGCCCCCAAGCCCGATTTCGAAGCCGAACCGAAGTCGAAGTCCGAACTGATCACCTTCGGCCTGGTCGTCGGACTGCCTCTGGTCGCGATCGCGGCCGCCGTGCCGTTCGCCTGGGGATGGGGACTCGGCTGGACGGACATCGCCATCGCCTTCGTCTTCTACGTGGTCTCCGGCCTGGGCGTCACCGTCGGCCTGCACCGCTACTTCACGCACGGCTCCTTCAAGGCCAAGCGGCCCCTGAAGATCGCGATGGGCATCGCGGGCAGCCTGTCCCTGGAGATGTCCGTGCTGGACTGGGTGGCCACGCACCGCAAGCACCACAAGTTCTCCGACAAGGAGGGCGACCCGCACTCGCCGTGGCGCTTCGGCCCCGGCTTCAAGAACATGGCCAAGGGCCTGCTCTACGCCCACATGGGCTGGCTGTTCGAGAGCGAGCGCACCAACAGGGAGAAGTACGCCCCTGACCTGTGCAAGGACCAGGACGTGCTGAAGCTGCACAAGTGGTTCGGCCCCATCGCCCTCACCTCGATCCTGCTGCCCGGCGTGCTCGGCATGCTGTTCACCTGGTCCTGGCAGGGCGGCCTGACCGCGCTGTTCTGGGGCTCGCTCGTCCGCATCGGCCTGCTGCACCACGTGACCTGGTCGATCAACTCGATCTGCCACGTCTTCGGCGAGGAGGACTTCCAGGTCCGCGACAAGTCCCGCAACGTGTGGTGGCTGGCCATCCCGTCCTTCGGCGAGTCGTGGCACAACCTGCACCACTCCGACCCCACCTGCGCCAGGCACGGCGCGCTCAAGGGCCAGATCGACCTGAGCGCCGGCCTGATCCGGATCTTCGAGAAGCTGGGATGGGTGCACGACGTGCGCTGGCCGACGCCCGAGCGGCTGGCGGCGAAGCGCATTGCCTAGCGCCTCTCAGCTCGCCGACGGCCCCCGGCTTTCCGACGCCCCTCGGCTCGCCGGCGGCGTTCAGCCGGTGAGCGGCGGTGCGGGCATGGCCGTCATTATGGAAACCGTGACCGAACCCCGATCTCGCAGGCGCATGTCCGGAAGCGAGCGAAGAGAGCAGCTGATCCGCATCAGCCGCACCCTCTTCGCGGAGAAGGGGTTCGACGGGACCTCTATCGAAGAGATCGCAGCGACCGCACAGGTGTCCAAGCCCGTGGTGTACGAGCATTTCGGCGGCAAGGAAGGCGTCTACGCGGTCGTCGTCGACCGCGAGATGCAGAAGCTGCTCGGCATGATCACCGAGGCCCTCGCCGCCTCCCACTCCCTGGTCAAGCTGGAGCGGGCCGCGCTGGCCCTGCTCCGCTACATCGAGGAGAGCAGCGAGGGCTTCCGCATCCTGGTGCGCGACTCCCACGCCGCCTCGGGCACCGGCACGTTCGCGAGCCTGATCAGCGAGATCGCCAGCCAGGTCGAGGACGTTCTGGCCGACGAGTTCGCGGCCCGCGGCTACGACCCCAAGCTGGCCCCGATGTACGCCCAGATGCTGGTCGGCATGGTCGCCCTGACCGGCCAGTGGTGGCTCGACGTGCGCAAGCCGGGCCGCGAGGAGGTCGCCGCCCACCTGGTCAACCTGGCCTGGAACGGCCTGACGGGGCTCAACCCCAACCCGACGATCACGGCCACGAGCCGGGCTCTGACGAGCGCGGCCAAGCCGCCGCAACCGCGCCCCGCCAGCGAGAAGGAGCTGCGCGAGCTGGAGAAGGCTCGCGAGAAGGAGCTCAGGGAGGCGGAGAAGGTCCGCCAGAAGGAGCTCAAGGAGGCCGAGAAGGCCCGCGTACGCGAGCTGAAGGAGCGCGAGCGGCTGCTGAAGGAGGCCGAGAAGGCCCGCGAGCGGGAGGAGAAGATCCGCCAGCGCGAAGCCCGCCTGGCCGAGCGCGCCGCCCGTCTCGAACAGGTAGATCATCCCGAGTGACTCTTGAACGGAATGGGCGCGGAGAGTGACGATTGGGTTGAGCAGGGCTGACCTTCACGGGTGAGCCGTTGCGGCTACGTTAACGTTCTGTTCAACCAAACGGGGCAATATACGCCATATGTCCGCGGAACCGTTCGAGCCTGCCAATGACCTGCCCCTGCCACAGGAGCGCTTTCTCAACCGCGAAGAGAGCTGGCTCCAGTTCAACCTACGCGTGCTCGAACTGGCCGAGGACCCCTCGCTGCCGCTGCTCGAACGGGTGCGCTTCCTGGCCATCTTCGCCAGCAACCTGGATGAGTTCTTCCGGGTCCGGGTGGCCGGGCTCAAGCGGCGGATGGCCACGGGCCTGCTGCTGCGCACCAAGAGCGGGCTCAAGCCGCGCGAGGAGCTGGTGCGGATCGCCGGGATCGCGGACGAGCTGGCCCGGCGGCACGCGGCGGTCTTCCACCGACAGATCTGCCCGCAGCTCGCGAGCGAGGGCATCGAGATCGTCCGGTGGGACGATCTGGGCCGCGAGGAGCGTACGGAGCTGCGCAAGCTGTTCAGGGAGCGGATAAGGCCCGTCCTGACGCCGCTGGCCGTGGACCCCGCCCACCCGTTTCCGTATATTTCCGGGCTCAGCCTGAATCTGGCGGTCCTCGTGCGTAACCCGGCGACCGAGCACACCGTGTTCGCCCGGGTCAAGGTCCCTTCGCAGCTGCCCAGGTTCGTCCAGGCGTCGAAGGACCGGTTCGTGCCGCTCGAGGACGTCATCGCCGCCCATCTGGGGCAGCTCTTCAAGGGCATGGAGATCCTCCAGCACCACGTCTTCCGCGTGACCAGGAACGAGGATCTCGACGTGGACGAGGACGTCACGGAGAACCTCATGCAGGCCCTGGAGAAGGAGCTGCTCAGGCGGCGCTTCGGGCCGCCCGTGCGGCTGGAGGTCGAGGACACGATCACGCCCGAGGTGCTGGCGCCGCTCGTGGAGGAGCTGGAGCTGGCCCCGCACGAGATCTACCGGCTGCCGGGGCCGCTCGACCTGACCGGCCTGCACGCCATCGCCGACCTCGACAGGGGCGAGCTGAGCTACCGGCCGTTCGTGCCCGCCGAGGTGATCAACGCCGAGGACGACATCTTCTCGACGCTGCGCGAGCGCGACATCCTGCTGCACCACCCGTACGACTCGTTCGCCACCAGCGTGCAGCGCTTCATCGAGGTGGCGGCCGAGGATCCGAGGGTCCTGGCGATCAAGCAGACCCTCTACCGGACCAGCGGCGACTCCCCCATCGTCAACGCGCTCATCGACGCGGCCGAGGCGGGCAAGCAGGTGGTGGTGGTCGTCGAGATCAAGGCCCGCTTCGACGAGCACGCCAACATCTCCTGGGCCCGCAAGCTGGAGCGGGCCGGCTGCCACGTCGTCTACGGCGTGGTCGGGCTGAAGACCCACTGCAAGCTCGCCCTCGTCGTCCGCCAGGAGCCCTCGGGCGAGCTGCGCCGCTACTGCCACATCGGCACCGGCAACTACAACCCCAAGACCGCCCGCCAGTACGAGGACTTCGGCCTGCTCACGGCCGACCCGCTGGTCGGCGAGGACGTGACGGACCTGTTCATCCACCTGACCGGCTACTCCCACCACTCCGCCTACCGGCGGCTGCTGGTCGCGCCGCACTCGATGCGCAGCGGGCTGGTGGCCAGGATCGAGCGGGAGATCGCCCACCAGCAGGCCGGGCGGCCCGCGCGGATCAGGATCAAGACGAACTCCCTGGTGGACGAGCCGATCATCGACGCTCTCTACCGCGCGTCCAGGGCAGGCGTCCCGGTGGACCTGTGGGTACGCGGCATCTGCATCCTGCGGCCGGGCATCCCCGACCTGTCCGAGAACATCCGCGTGCGTTCGGTGCTGGGGCGGTTCCTGGAGCACTCCAGGGTGTACGAGTTCGGCCTGGGCAGGCGTCCCGAGGTGTGGATCGGCAGCGCCGACCTGATGCGCAGGAACCTGGACAGGCGCGTCGAAGCCCTGGTCAAGGTGACCTCCCAGCAGCACAAGGCCTACCTCATCGACCTGATGGACCAGGCCATGGCCGAGACCACGACCACGTGGTGGCTCAACTCCGACGGCACGTGGGTCCGCCATCAGGGCGAGGACATGCAGAGCCGTCTCATCGGTACGCGTCGATGGAGGACCGTTGATGACTGACCTGCTCCGCGCCGCCGGAGCCGTGGTCTGGAGGGGCGACGAGAGCAGCCCCGAGGTGGCCGTCATCCACCGCCCCAACTATGACGACTGGACCTTCCCCAAGGGCAAGCTGAAGTCCGGGGAGCACGTGATCGCCGCGGGCCTGCGCGAGGTCCGCGAGGAGACCGGCCTGACCGTGCTGCTCGGCCGCGCGCTGCCGCCCGTCCACTACATGAGCGCCGGCCGGCTCAAGCGGGTCGACTACTGGGTGGCCCGGGCCGTCGCCGACGGCGGGTTCGAGCCCGGCGAGGAGGTGGACGAGCTGCGCTGGCTGCCCGTGGCGCAGGCCAGGCGGCTGCTGACGTACGAGTGGGACGCCGGGCTGCTGCGGGCGCTGGGCGCCGCGCCGCTCGGCACGGTGCCCCTCCTCCTCGTCCGGCACGGCTCGGCCGGCTCCAGGAACGAGTGGCAGGGCGACGACGACGCCCGGCCTCTCGACGCCGACGGGGCCTCCCAGGCGGAGAACCTGGCCACCGCGCTGCCCGCCTACCGGCCCGAGCTGCTGCTGAGCTCGCCCAGCGCCCGCTGCGTGCAGACGCTGGAGCCGTACGCGGCCGAGGCGGGGGCGGAGATCAGGGTCGAGCCGCTGCTCAGCGAGGAGAGCCAGGACCCGGAGAAGACCCCCGCGCTGGTCGGGAACCTCTCCGCGCCCGCGGCCGTGTGCAGCCACGGCAAGGTGCTGCCCGGCCTGATCGAGGCCCTCAGCGGCAAGGACGTGCACCTGCGCAAGGGCTCGTTCGGGGTGCTGCACAGGGCCGGCGGGCGGGTCGTCAGCGTCGAGCGCTACCCGACCTGAGCCTCACCAGGTGACGGGCAGCTCGGCGTACCCGTCGGCGATCCTCCCCTCGGTGCGGGGCAGCTCCTGCTCCGGCACGGCCAGGCGCAGCGTGGGGAAGCGCTGGAACAGCCGGCCGAAGACCGCCTCCAGCTCGACCCTGGCCAGGCCGGCGCCGATGCAGAAGCGGGGGCCGTACCCGAAGCTCAGGTGCGGGTCGGTCAGCGGGCGGCGCAGGTCGAACGCGTCCGGATCCGGATAGGTCCGCTCGTCCCGGTTGGCCGCCCCGGGTGTGATCACGACGGCCTCTCCCTTGCGGATCGTCAGGCCGCCGATCTCGATGTCCTCGTGCGCGTACCTGGCCAGGCCGTGCAGGCTGGGCGAGGCCAGGCGCAGGATCTCCTCGACCGCCCCCGGCGCCAGCCCCGGATCGGCCTTGAGCAGGCCGAGCTGGCCGGGGTTGGCGAGCAGGAGCAGCACGCCGAAGTCGATGCGGTTGACGGTCGTCTCGTGCCCGGCGAACAGCAGCGAGCCGGCCAGCTCGGCGATCGTCCCGTCGTCGTCCAGCTCTCCGGCCAGGTCCGACAGGACGTCCTCGGCCGGCTCGCGCCGCTTGCGCTCGATCAGGCCCGCCGTGTACGCGCTCATCTCGTCCATGGCGGCCTGCGCCCGCTCCCGGTCGCGCATGTCGCCCATGCGGTGCGACAGGCCGCTGAAGTACTCCCTGTCCTCGAACGGGACGCCCAGGAGCTGGCAGATGACGAGCACGGGGAGCGGGAAGGACAGCTCGGCGTGCAGATCCACCGGCGGCGTGAGCTTGGCGAGGTGCTCCAGCCGCTCGTCCACCAGCGAGCCGACGTGCCCGCTGAGCCGCTTCATGCGGCGCGCGGAGAAGGCCGGCATGAACAACCTGCGCATGCGGTCGTGCTCGGCCTTCTCCGTGGCCACGTCGCCGCGGGGGCCGCCGAGCAGCGGCGACCCCGACAGGCGTGGCGCGTTGTCCGGGTCCGGGTGAGAGCGTCCGAGCCGGCCGTCGTTGAACAGGGCGCGGGCGTCTTCGTACCCGCTGACCAGCCAGACCTCGTCGCCCGCCGGAGTGCGTACCTTCGCGATGCCCTTCGCCGCCCGCAGTTCCCGGTACGCCTCGGGCACCTCGAGCAGACTGCTGCGCGCGAAGGGGATGGTAGGAAGGTTCATAGAACCTTACTAACCGCTTTGACGGTCTCCTTCCAGACCCGGGGGAACTCGGCGTGCGCCCGCTCGGCGGCGTTGCGCTCGATCCCGATCAGCAGCCCGTACGTGAAGGTGTCCTCGCCCGCCTGCCGGGCGCTCTCGGCCTCCTTGGCCAGCGTCTCCTGCGCCACCACGCCGTCCTGGTAGGTGCCGAGCACCTCCTGGACGTTCTCGGCCAGCTTGGCGAGCTTGCCCAGGTCGGCGCCCAGGCTCGGCTGGAGCGCCTCGGCGGTGTAGCGGGCGCGTTTGGCCGCCTTGCGCACGTCGTGCATGGCGAGCTCGCGGCGCTCCAGGTCCTCGATGGCCTGGGCCTCGTCGTAGCGCTTGGTGACCCGCTTCCAGTTGGCGGCGGCGACACTGCGCAGCTCCGTCTGCGCCGGCCTGGCCGCCGCCTTGCCCAGCGCCGGAGCGGCGACGAGCCGGTCGAGCGAGTCGAGCAGCACGTAGTAACGGTCGCCGCTGAGCGCCTCCTTGATCCGCTCGTACGCCTCTTCTTCGCGTTTGTGCAGGTCCGAGCCGAGCCGAGCCTGGATCGGGCCCGTGACCAGCTCCGGTGCCAGGCCGGCGAGCGCCTCGGTGAACCTGGCCCTGATCACCTCCAGGTCGCGGGCCTCGCCGAGCACGGTGCCGAGCCAGCGCAGCTCCTCCTGCACCTCGCCGGTGTCCGTCACGACGGTCTTGAACGCCTTGAGCGCGCTGCGCAGCCTCCTGGCGGCCACGCGCATCTGGTGGACGGCGTCCTCATCGGCCCGGCGCACGCGCGGGTCCTGGGAGAGCAGGGCCTTGACCTGGCCCGCCAGGTAGCCGATGACGATCTCACCGGCGCTGCCCGGTTCCGTGGGGGCCGTGGGGAGGGGGGCGGGTTCGAGGAGTTTCGCGAGCTTGCTAGTGGACTCCGAGGCGCTCGCGCCGGCCTTCCTGAGCCGCTTGCCGACCTTGGCCAGCAGTTGCCGGGTACCGCCTTCGAGCAGCTCCGCCTCGACCTCGCGCCAGCGTACGATCTTGGGCTCGGCGCCGTACACGGTGCCCTTGACGCGGTCGTCGGCGATCTCGACCAGCCCGGTCTCGCCGTCCTTCAGGATGGTGACGCTTCTGCGGGTCTCCAGCTCGGCGACCACCTTCAGCTCGGCGCCGCGGGTGTAGGCGCGCACGAGCTCGGCCAGCTCCTGGGGGACGAGCTTGGTGCTGCGGGTGAGCGGGTGGGTGATCTCCTGGCGCACGCCCTTGGCCTTGGGCAGCTTCAGGTGCCAGCCGGCATCGGCGCCGCCCCGCCTTCGCCTCAGCGTGACACCGCGCGCGGCCAGCCGCAGGTCGGGGGTGTCGAAGTAGAGAGCCACCAGCTGGTAGCTCTTGGGGCCGGCGACGTCCGCGAGACCACCGAGGTCGGGGATCTCAAATTCCGGAGGGACGTCGAACTTGTCCTCGATCTCGATGCCCACTACACCTCACAAGTGTCCGATTTCGGACCATGATGCCACCGCAAGGTGAACATCACACGGGTTGCAGGAGTTCGATTCTGTTGCCCACCGGGTCAGAAACATAGATGCGTCGGTACCCCGGGAACAGGGCGTCTTCCCGCGCATCGGGCATTTTCTCCGCGTACGCGTCGAGATCGTCCACCAGGAGGGCGGGGTGGGCCTTGCGCGCGGGCCTGAAGCCCTCCTCGATGCCGAGGTGGATCTCCACCCCTTCGCCCCTGAACCAGACACCTCCGCGGGCGGCCAGCCCGGCGGGCTTGGGCACCTCGCGCAGGCCCAGCACGCCCGCGTAGAACTCGCGTAAGGCCGGCTCGCTGCCCTCGGGCGCGGCGAGCTGCACGTGATGCAGTCCCTTGATCGTCACTTCTGCGCCACCACGAAGATCCTCCTGAACGGGAACGGCGTGCCGTAGCTCCTGGCCGGGTAGGCCTCGGCGAGCGGCTTGGCGAGGTCCTGCTTGAAGCGCCGCTGCTCGTCGGGGTCGAGGCGGTCGAAGACGGGGCGCAGGGCGGTGCCGGAGACCCACTCGAGCACGGGGTTCTCGCCGTGCAGGACGTGCACGTACGTCGTCTCCCACGCGTCCACCTGGGAGCCGCCCTGGTTGAGCAGGTCGACGTACTCCAGCGGCTCGCCGACGGGCATGCCCCTGGCGAGGTCGCCGAGCCTGTCGGACCAGGCGCGGGAGGAGCACAGCTCGCGGATCGCGACGTGGCTCGGGGCGTCGAAGTTCCCCGGCACCTGGAAGGCCAGCCAGCCGCCGGGGGCCAGCTCCTCGACCCAGTGCTCCAGCACGTCGCGGTGCGCGGGCACCCACTGCAGGACGGCGTTGGAGACGATCACGTCCATGGGCCGGTCGGGGCGCCACATGGCGACGTCGGCCACCGCGAACCTGACCGGCGACCCGAGCTTGCGGGCCTTGGTGATCATCGCCGGCGAGGAGTCGAAGCCCTCCACGGTCGCGTTGGGCCAGCGGCTGATCAGCTCCACGGTGAGCTCGCCGCTGCCGCAGCCGGCGTCCACGACGTAGTCGGGCTCGACGGCGCCGACCCGGGAGATCAGCTCGATGAACGGCCGTGACCGCTCGTCCGCGTAGACCGCGTACGTGACAGGGTCCCAAATATCTCTTGACATAGAGATAATTGATATCGAGAGAGATATCTCGATGTCAAGACAGTACACTTGTGTGTCATGACGGAGGATGCTAGAGACGAGGTCGATCGCCTCGTCGCGGCTTGGCGAGCGGAGCGCCCCGACCTTGACGTCGAGCCGCTCCACGTGCTCTCTAGAGTGTCACGACTCGCCAAGCATCTCGACCGTGCGCGGCGGGCGGCGTTCGCCGAACACGATCTGGAGCCATGGGAGTTCGACGTGCTCACCGCCCTGCGGCGGGCCGGCAAGCCCTACGAGCTCAGCCCCGGAGCCCTGCTGCGGGCCACGCTGGTGACCTCCGGCACGATGACCAACCGCATCGACCGGCTCGCCCAGGCCGGGCTGGTGCGGCGGCGGCCCGATCCCGAGGATCGGCGCGGGGTGCTGGTGTCGCTGACGGACACGGGGCTGGCCCGGGTGGACGCCGCCTTCGACGACCTGCTGCGGCGGGAGCGGGAGTTGCTGTCGGGGCTGGGGGCGGCGGATCAGCGCGCTCTCGCGTCGCTGCTCCGCACCCTCCTCACGCCCTTCGACTCCCCGCTCTGACCCCCGCCCGCCCCTCCCGGATCCCGCCCGCCCTCCGGCGCGCCGCCCGGGCGTGGCGTCAGTCGCCCAGGCGGTCGGCCACCTCCAGCCACTCGGCCTCGACCGTGTCCTTCTGGGCGGTGATCTCGCGTAGCTGGGCGTCCAGCGAGCCGAGCTTGGCGTAGTCGCTGGCCGCGTCGGCCATGGCGGCGTGCAGGCGGGACTCCTGGTCGCTGAGCTTGTCGAGCTGGCGCTCCAGGCGGTTGAGCTCCTTGCGCAGCTCGCGTTCCTCCTTGGCGGACAGCCCGCCCTGCTCGGCCGCCGCACCCGAGGGAGCGGCCGGCACGCCGGCCTCCGCCGCGGGCGCCGGGGCGCCGGCGCCGAGCCGGGCGGTCACCGCCGTGCCCGCGGCGCGGCGTTCGAGGTACTCGTCCACCCCGCCGGGAAGGAACGACAGCTTGCCGTCACCCAGGAGCGCCACGCACCGGTCGGTGACCCGCTCCAGGAAGTAGCGGTCGTGGCTGACCAGGATCAGCGTGCCCGGCCAGCCGTCGAGCAGGTCCTCCAGCTCGTTGAGCGTCTCGATGTCGAGGTCGTTGGTGGGCTCGTCGAGCAGCAGGACGTTGGGGTCGTCCATGAGCAGCCGGAGGAGCTGCAACCGCCGCCGCTCACCGCCCGACAGGTCGCCGATCACCTTCCACTGCGCGTCGCCGCGGAAGCCCAGGCGTTCCAGGAGCTGGGAGGCGGTCCACTCCCGCTTGCCGAGCTGGAGGTACTTGCGTACCTCCTCCACCGACTCCAGCACGCGCCGGGCCGGGTCGAGCTCGGCGAGCTCCTGGGACAGGTGCGCCAGGCGCACGGTCTTGCCCCTGACCACCCGGCCGGAATCGGGCTTGATCGTGTCGGCGAGCAGCCGCAGCACCGACGACTTGCCCGACCCGTTCACCCCGATCAGCCCGATCCGGTCGCCCGGGCCGAACTGCCACGTCAGGTGGTCGAGCACCAGCGGGCCCGTGCCGGGGCCGCCCGCGTGGAGGGTGACGTCCTCGAGGTCGTAGACGGTCTTGCCGAGGCGGGCGGCGGCGAAGCGCATCAGCTCGACGGCCTCGCGAGGCGGCGGCTCGTTCGCGATCAGGGCCTGGGCGGCCTCGATCCGGAACTTCGGCTTGGACGTGCGGGCGGGCGGGCCCCGCCGCAGCCAGGCGATCTCCTTGCGCATGAGGTTCTGGCGGCGCTCCTCGGCGGCCTGCGCGATGCGCGCCCGCTCGGCCTTGGCCAGCACGTACGCCGCGTAGCCGCCCTCGTAGCGCTCGACCCGCCCGTCCACGACCTCCCAGGTGCGGGTGGAGACGGCGTCGAGGAACCACCGGTCGTGGGTCACCACCACCAGCGCGCTCTTGCTGCCCGCCAGGTGCCCGGCCAGCCACGCGATGGCCTCGATGTCGAGGTGGTTGGTGGGCTCGTCGAGCATGATCAGGTCGTGGTCGTCGATCATCAGCTTCGCCAGCGCCGTGCGCCTGCGCTCGCCGCCCGACAGGTCGCCGGCCCTGGAGCCGAGGTCGAGGTCGCCGATCAGGTTCGCGAGGATCTCGCGTACGCGCTGGTCACCCGCCCACTCGTGCTCGGCCAGGCCGCCGAGGACGATCTCGCTCACGGTGGCGCCGGGGTCCAGAGTGTCCTGCTGCGACAGGAAGCCGACGCGCAGGCCGCGGTTGTGCGTGACACGACCGCTGTCGGGGCGCACGGTGCCCGCCAGCACGGACAGCAACGTCGTCTTGCCGCCCCCGTTGCGCCCGACGACGCCGATGCGCTCGCCGGCCTCCACCCCGAGCGAGACGTCGCTGAGGAGCGGCTTGGGGCCGTAGGCGTGGGAGACAGACTCAAGATTGACCAGATTCATGGCCTACCCAGGGTATCGGCTTCCCACGGGCCTCCCCGCCGTCCTTCGGACGGAACGAGCAGGCGCCGGTCGCTCCGGTCAGACCAGGACGGCGCCCTGGACGGGGCCGTGGGCGGCCACGGCGGTGTGGGCCGCGCCCGTCGCGGTCAGGCTCTGCGCCAGGTCGCGGGCGTGGGTGGCGTCGATGGCCAGGAAGGCGCAGGTGGGACCGGATCCGGAGACGATCGCGCCGAGCGCTCCGTGCTGGCGGCCCGCGTCGAGGGTCGGCGCGAGCTCGGGGCGGAGGTTGAGCGCGGCGGCCTGGAGGTCGTTGCTGAGGTTGGAGCCGAGGGCGTACGCGTCGCCGGTGCCGAGGGCCTCCATCAGCGAGTCGTTGAGCTGGGGCCAGGGCACCTGGGCGCCGGAGGCCTCCCTGAGCCGGTCGCATTCCGCGTACACGCTGGCCGTCGAGAGCCCGCCGTTCGCCAGCGCGAACACCCAGTGGAACGTGCCCCCGGTGGGCAGCTCGCTGAGCTGCTCGCCGCGCCCCGTGCCGACGGCCGTGCCGCCGATCAGCGAGAACGGGACGTCGCTGCCCAGGTCTCCGGCGATCTCCATCAGGTCCTCGAACGGCAGCCCCAGGCCCCACAGCTCGTTGCAGGCCACCAGCGCGCCCGCGGCGTCGGCGCTGCCGCCCGCCATGCCGCCGGCCACGGGGATGTCCTTCTGGATGACGAGGTCGGCGCCGTAGGTGCGGCCCGCGTGCTTGGCGAGGGCGCGGGCGGCCCGGATGGCGAGGTTGGTGTCGTCGACGGGCACCTGGTCGGACCACTTGCCGTTGACCTGGACGGTGATCGACTCGGACTCCCTGGCCACCACCTCATCGAAGATCGATACCGCGTGGAAGACGTTGACCAGGTCGTGGTAACCATCTTCCCTGAGCGGGCCGACAGAAAGCTGCACGTTGACCTTCGCGGGCACACGTACGGTCACCGAACTCATCGATCTTCTGCCACTCTCATCGCTTGCCGGGGTCAAGGACACTCGATGTTATCCGTGCCCGCCGGCCTGACATGCGGTTCTTGAAATATGAACCGCATGTCCCGGCCGCTCCCCGGCGCGGAGCGTCAAGTTGGTGGGTATTTGCCGGGGCCGCCGCTAGCGGGCGGCGGCCTCGCCGGGCACGGGGTGCACGGCCTCCCCGGGCACGGGGTGCGCGGCCCCGTCAGGCAGGCGGCGCGCGGGCTCGCCGGGCACGGGCTGCGCGGCCTCGCCGGTCGGGGGGTGCGCTGCCTCGCCGGGCAGGGGGTGCGCTGCCTCGGCGCGCAGGCCGTCGAGGAAGAACGCCAGGCAGCGGCGCCACGCGCCCGGAGCGGTGCCCATGGACTCGCGGATGACCTGGGACATCGCCCAGATCAGGGTGATCAGGTCCTGAGGCCCGAAGTCGGCGCGGAGCCGGCCGGCGGCCTTGGCGCGCTCGATGATCCGCTGGGCGTCCACGAAGCCCTGGTGACAGGCCTGGCTCACGTCGCTGGCCAGGGAGAAGCCCTGGGTCAGGGCCTCGTTCAGGCCGTGGTCCTCGGACTGCAGCGCGAACAGCCCCTCGAGGAAGCCGACGAACCCGGCCCAGGGGTCGGGGTCGGCCAGCGCGGTCGCGGTGATCCGCTCCAGGACCGCCAGCCGCTGGGGCATGACCGCCCCGAGGAGTGCCTCGCGGGTCGGGAAGTGGTTGTAGAGGGTGCCGATGCTGACGCCGGCGCGGCGGGCGACGTGCTCCAGGGGCACGTCGAGGCCGCGCTCGGCGAAGAGCTGGGTGGCGGCGACCAGCAGTTTGTCGCGATTGCGCGCGGCATCCGACCGCAGCGGCTTGGTTCCGGCTGCCATTCCTCCATCATACGAAATCGAGGGCTGCCTCAAGTTTTGTGGTACGGTCGGCCCATCAAGTTGAGGGAACCCTCGATTTAGTTGAAGGGAAGGCATCGTCATGTCCGCAGCAGCACGCAAGACCGCCGTCGTCATCGGAGCCGGGCCGGGGCTCGGCATGTCCATCGCCCACCGGTTCGGACGCGAGGGATACGCCGTGGCGCTCGTCTCGCGCAGCGACGCCCGCCACGCCGGATATGTGGCGTCGCTGGCCGCGGCCGGGGTGGAAGCGGCGGCGTTCGTCGCCGACGTGCGCGACCGCGACCGGGCGGCGGCCGCGCTGGACGCGATCGGCGAGCGGTTCGGCGCGATCGACGTTCTCTACTACGGGCCCGGGGCCGCCGACCTGGACGTCGCCCCCGCCCCCATCACCTCCATCACCTCGGCCGACGTGCGGGAGGCGATGGAGGTGGTGTATCCGGCGGTCGACCTGGTCGGCCGGGTACTGCCCGGCATGGTCGAGAGGGGCGAGGGCGGGCTGCTGTTCGCCGGCGGGCTCAGCTCCGTCATGCCGATGCCCGCACTCGGCAGCCTGGCGATCTCCTCGGCGGCGCTGCGCAACTACTCACTGACGCTCAACGCGGCGCTGGCCGGGAAGGACGTCTACGCCGGGAGCCTGATCATCGGCGGGCTGATCGAGCGGGGTGACATCCACACGCACGTGCTCTCCCGGCCGGAGCGGTTCGGCGACGTGGGCATCAGGACTCTCGACCCCGACCTGATCGCCGGCACCGCCTGGGACCTCTACACCAAGCGGGACCGGCCCGAAGTGACCATCAGCGCCTTCGAGTGACGCATCCCCGGGGCGAGGCTCCCCCGCCCCACCGCCCTCGCGCCGCCCTTGTGCCGCGCCGCCCTTGTGCGACAGGCGCTCGCGCGCACCGCCCTCGCGCGGCGGGACCTCGCGCGGCGGGACTGCCGCGTCACAGGGCGCTGCGGCCTCGGGGACCGCTCCCCCGTATGGTCAGGGTCTGAGCTCGGCGATGCGGGCGAAGGCCGTGACGTCGAGTTGCTCGCCTCGCGCCGACGGGTCCACCCCGGCCGCCCGCAGCGTACGCTCGGCGTCGGCGGGCGTGCCGGCCCAGGAGGCGAGCGCCGCCCTCAGGGTCTTGCGGCGCTGCGCGAAGGCCGCGTCCACCACCTCGAACACCTCCTCCCGCGACGCCGACGTGACCGGCGGGTCGCGGCGGGCCAGGGAGACGAGGCCGGAGTCGACGTTGGGGACGGGCCAGAAGACGGTACGGCCGACGGGGCCCGCCCGGCGCACGTCGGCGTACCAGGCCGCCTTGACCGACGGCACCCCGTACACCTTCGAGCCCGGCCCGGCGGCCAGCCGGTCGGCCACCTCCGACTGGACCATCACCAGGCCCTTGCGCAGCGACGGCAACACCTCGAGGAGGTGCAGCACCACCGGGACGGCCACGTTGTACGGCAGGTTGGCCACCAGGGCCGTAGGGCTGTGACCCGAGAGGTCGTCGAGCGTGACCTTCATGGCGTCGGCGTTGACGACCGTGAGACTGTCGGCGGCCCCGCGCTCGGCCACCGTGATGGGGAGCTGCCCGGCCAGCACCGGGTCGATCTCGACGGCGACCACGTGCGCGGCCGCCGGCAGGAGCGCGAGCGTGAGCGAGCCCAGGCCCGGACCCACCTCGATGACCACGTCATCGGGCGAGAGGTCGGCCACGCGGACGATGCGACGGACGGTCCCTGCGTCGATCACGAAGTTCTGGCCCAGTTTTTTTGTCGGACGTAGATCTAGCTTGTTCGCCAAAATACGTATTTCTGCAGGGCCCAACAGCCTCATCATCCAACCAGTCTCCCGCATCGAAGAACGTGCGATGGCGGATGGGGAGACCAAAGGAGAGGATGGCGTGGAACAGGAAGGGACGTCGCTCATGGAACCAACGGGCGCCGCGCCGCTCCGGCCGACCGACTTGCGCGCGATCGGGCCGTACCGGCTGCTGGGCCGGTTGGGCGAGGGCGGCATGGGGACCGTGTTCCTCGCGCGGGCGCCGACGGGGCGGTTCGTCGCGCTCAAGGTGGTCAAGGCCGAGTTCGCCAACCAGGAGGGGTTCGCGGCGCGGTTTCATGGGGAGGTCGAGAACGCTCGCCGGGTGGCGTCGTTCTGTACGGCCCAGGTGCTGGACAACGGCAACACCGGGGACGGCCGGCCGTACATGGTGACCGAGTACATCGCGGGCACTCCGCTGTCGGACCAGATAACGACGTACGGCGCCCTGGAGCCGGGGCCGCTGCACGGCGTCGCGCTCGGCGTCGCGGCCGCGCTGGCTGCCATCCACGTGGCGGAGCTGGTGCACCGGGACCTCAAGCCGGCGAACGTGATCCTCTCCCTGTCCGGGCCCCGGGTGATCGACTTCGGGATCGCCAGGGCGCTCGACCGGGAGACGGGGTTCACGCTCTCCGGCGAGCTGCTGGGCAGCCCGGGATGGTGGGCGCCCGAGCAGGTGCGCGGCGAGCCGGTCAGCCCGGCGGTCGACATCTTCGCCTGGGGCTGCCTGGTGGCCTACGCGGGCAACGGGCGGCATCCGTTCGGGCGCGGCGACCCCATCACCATGGCCTCCCGGGTGCTCAACACCCCGCCCGACCTCGGGGCGTTGCCCGCGCCGCTGAACGAGCTCGTACGGCGGGCCACCTCCATGGACCCGGCCCTGCGGCCCACCGCGCAGGATCTGCTGATCGCGCTGGTGGGAGGGAGTGCGCCGATGCGGGCGGCGGCCGATCCGCCGACGCTGGTGGCGAACGAGATGCTCAGCGAGTGGCAGCCGCCGCCGAACGTGGTGGACGAGCCGGACATCACGGCCACCTTCACGACGCCCCCGCCCAGTGACGCGACCGGACGGAGAGGGAGAAGCCCCGCGGCCCCCGGAGCCGCCGGCCCGGCGACCGGTCCTGGCGGTCCGTCCACCGCGCCGGCCTCCGCGAGCGTGCCCGGCTCCGCCGGCGTGCCGGATCCCGCGAGCGCGCGCGGGTCCGGTGAAGCGGGGAGCGCGCCGCCGTCGTCCCTGGAAGAGCGGGCCCGGCGGGAGGAGGAGGCGGCCAGGGAGGAGCTGGCACGCTGGCAGGTGCCCGGGCAGGCGGAGGCTCCTCGGCGGCGGCTCGGGCTGTTCCGCTCGGGCAAGGCCTCCCGGCAGGAGCAGGAGCCCGGGCAGTCGCGAGACGAGCCCGCGCAGTCCCGGCAGGACTCCCGATCAGGCCCCGAGCTGCAGGGCACCAGGCCAGGGCCCGCACAGCAGAGCGCCGGGCCGGGGTCCGCACAGCAGAGCGCCGGGCCGGGGTCCGCACAGCAGGGCACCGCCTGGCGGCCCGCGCACGGCCAGGGGGCAGAGGCGCCACGTCAGGATGCCGGTTTGGAGCCGGCGCGCCGGCGTACCGCGCCGGAGCCCGCGCGGCAGGACGCAGCCGTGGGGCGCCTGCCGCAGGCGGCCGGCTTAGGGCCGGACACGCACCCAGGCACGCTGGGCTCCCCGGCCGAGAGAGCCGAGCGAGCCGACGAGGACGACACCATCGGCGGCACGCGCACGCCCGGCACCCGGTGGCTCATCGCCGCCGCGGCCGCCGTGCTGGCCATCGTGGTGACCGTGGCCGTACTGATCGTCACCTCGGCCCGTGACACGACCACCACCGTGACCCCCGGCACCCCGACCCAGGCCGCGGGCAGCCCCAGCCCGAACGACGTGGGCCGCAGGTTCGCGCTGGGCGCGAGCTTCGACGACCCCGTCGCGATCGTGACCGGGGCGCCGGAGTGCGGGGCGAAGGAGTTCGAGGGCATCACGTCCGCCAAGGGCCAGCTCTGCGTGATCCGCTGGACGATGCTCAACCCGGGCGGCGAGCGCAGGGTGCTGGTCCAGCCCGTGGTGACCATGGTCGACGACCGGGGCGGCGAGCACGACCCGGCCCCCGTCACGTTGCCGCCGGCCATCCTGCCCGGTGCCCGGGTGGACAGCGCCTTCGTGTTCGACCTGGCCATGTACCGCAAGCCGATGAAGCTGACGGCGACCCTGCTGGAGAACGGCAAGCTGATCGAGGTGGCGCTGTGACGCTCAGAGCGGCCCTCACCGCGCTCGCCGCGCTCGCCGTCATGGCTGGAACGGCCACGGCGAGCGTGACCCCCGCCGCGGCCGCGGTCCCCCCTGCGTCCGCCGTGACCCCCGCCACGGCGGCGGCCTGCTCCGGAGCCGCCGACTTCGACGGTGACGGCGTGGACGACGTGGCGGTGGGCGATCCGTTCGCGGACGACCAGAAGGGCGCGGTGCACGTGCTGTCCGGCGGCAAGGTGGTGCCGGTCGGCGTTCCCGGGCTGGCCAGGGGCGACGGCTTCGGCTGGTCCGTACGGCTGGCGCAGGTCAACGGCGACACCTGCGCCGACCTGGTGATCGGCGCCCCGTACGCGGACGTGGACGGCACCGAGGACGCCGGCGCCGCGTACGTGGTCTACGGTGGCGGCGCGGCGGCCCCCGAGCGCCTGACGGCGCCGCAGCCCCAGCGGTTCGCGCACTTCGGCTGGTCGATGGCCGCGCGCGGCGACCTGGTGGCGATCGGCGCGCCGTACGAGGACGAGGCCCGGCTCCTCGACGTGGGCGCCGTCTACGTGCGCAAGGGCGCGGGCGAGCTGCGCAGGGTCAGCCAGGAGACCGTGGACGTGCGGGGCAACAGCGAGGTGGGCGACCAGTTCGGCTGGTCGATGGCGTTCGGGCCGGAGAACGGGCTGGTCGTCGGCGTGCCGTACGAGAACGACGACGGTGCGGGCCGCCAGATCGAGGCCGGGAAGATCGACTCGGGCTCGGTGGTGTTCATCGACGACGTGCTGGCGCCGCGGATCACCTCGTTCAAGCTGGACTCGCCGACGAACGCCTCCGGCGACCGGTTCGGGTACGCGGTCGCGTACGCCGAGGGCTCCGGCTACGCCGTCGGCTCGCCCGGGCCCGGGTACGTCCAGCTCCTCGATCCCGCGCGCAAGCCCACGAGGAGGGTGACGCAGGGGGGCAAGCAGGCGTTCGGGTTCTCGATGGCCGTCTCGGCGGACGGTCGGCTGGCGATCGGCGCCCCGTACGGCGGTGGTGTCCGGGTCGTCTCCTGGAAGGACGCCGCCGAGGTCCGGGAGCTGGCGACCGCCGACGGGCTGTTCGGCTGGTCGGTGGCCTTCAGCGGCAACAAGCTGTACGTGGGGCAGCCGGACGCCGCGCCGTACGGGAAGGTCGCGGTGGCGGCCCGCAACGACGAGGCGGCACCGCAACCGATCCAGCCACCGAAGGGAGCCGACTTCGGCGTCTCGCTCGCCGGTTAGCGAGCGCTGAGCGGTGCCGCCGGTGGCGACACCGGTTGGCGAGCGCTCAGCGGTGCCGGCGGGGGCGACCGGGCAGGGCGGTCAGGAGGCGGGGCGGCGGGCGTTCATGGTGAACAGGCGGTCGCCGCAGTGCGGCCACTGGCCCTGCCACCTGCCGCCGACCTGCTGGTAGAGAACCTGCGCCCGGTACGTCTGCTCCTCCTCCGGCCAGGTACTCGGCGTGTCCATGCCGCCCACCGCCTGCCACATGGGCAGGCTGAACTGGTACAGGCCGTAGTAGGGCCCGTCCGGGTTGTACGCCTCCAGGTCGCCGTGCGACTCGCACTCGGCCAGCGCCTCCCAGTCGAGCTCGGCGACCTCGGGCTGGATCTGCACGGTCCTCGGCGGGGTGACCGTGATGACCGTGCCGTCCTTGGGGAAGCTGCTCAGCGGCGGGTTCACCAGGTAGCCGCGGCGCAGCGCGATGCGCTTCTGCTTGAGCACCTCGCGCACCGTCCTGGCCGTCGTACGCGAGGTCACCCGCGTGGTGCCGGCCACCACGTACACCTTCCGCCGCGTGTACACGGTCAGCTCCATGCCCTCCAGCGGCACCTTATCGCCGGGCGGGGCCGAGAGCTTGCCGGCGGCGGGGGCGATGTCCAGCTCCGCCAGGGCGTCGCCCACGTTCGTGGCGGTGACCAGATGCGTGCTGGTGCGGCCGTCGAGGGTCAGGGTGAGGGGACGGGCGCGGCGCACCTCGATCGTGGCGCCGTCGTCGACCGCCGCCTGGATGGACGGCCGGACGACGTCGCCGTACCCCACGGACACCTCGGCGTCGGCGAGCACTTCCTGGACCGTTCCACCGAACGCCCGGACATGCCTGCGCTCGCCGTCGACCACCACGATGACCTCTTTGACCAGGAACGACACCACGACGAGCGCTCCGACGGCCACCACCCCCGCCACGCACACGACCGGCGTCCACGGGGAACGCCATGGAACGGGCGGTCGGGGCGCACGCCTCTTTCCTCGCACGAGCCACCTCCGATGTGGTGCCGGACGGCCCGAACTTTACGCTTGTCCGGTGCTTGTATCCCGGAGTTCGCGAAAAGTTGGTCACCACTCGCCGAAAACTGTGACTCCGTTGACGCTGATCGCCTCGCACAACTCGTCCGGGTGGACGTTCTTGACCTCGGCCAGGCAACGCAGGGTGAGGGGGATGAGGTAGGGCGCGTTGGGCTTGCCGCGGTGCGGGACCGGGGGGAGGTAGGGGGCGTCGGTCTCGACCAGCATGAGCTCGGCGGGCGCGAGCTCGGCCGCCTCGCGGAGGTAGCCGGCGTTCTTGTACGTCACAGGCCCGGAGAACGACATGAAATATCCGGCTTCGACGCACTTCTTCGCCATTTCGGCGTCACCGGAGAAGCTGTGGAAGACCACCTTGTCCGGCGCACCCTCGGCGGCCAGCACCTTGAGCACGTCGTCGTGCGCCTCGCGGTCGTGGATGACCAGCGCCTTGCCGGTGCGCTTGGCGATCTCGATGTGCGCGCGGAAGCTGGCGTGCTGGTCGTCCTTGCTCGCCCAGTCGCGGTAGTAGTCGAGCCCCGTCTCCCCCACCGCGCGCACCTCGGGCCGCCCGGCCAGCGCCTCGATCTCGGCCAGCACCTCCGCGGTGGCCTCGTGCGCCTCGTTCGGGTGGATGGCCACCCCGGCGTACACGCCTTCCTGCCCGGCGGCCACCTCGGCGTTCCAGCGGGAGGAGGCCAGGTCGTAGCCGATCGTGACCAGCCTCGTCACGCCCACGGCCCGCGCGTCGTCGAGGATGCTCCGCACGCTCGCCGAGGCGGCCTGCGCGGCCTGCGCCACCGGGTCGCCCGACGACGCCTGCCTGTTGCCGACCATGATGTCGAGGTGGCAGTGGCTGTCGAACACGGGTGAGGAGAGCGGCTCTGGCACGGCGGGAAGCTTGGTCACGCCATCAAAGCCTAGCCGCCGCGCCGAAGCCGCCGTCACTCACCCGGCCGGCGCACCGAGACCGCCGTCACTCACCCAGCCGGGCCAGCTCCTCGTCGATGACCTTCGGGTCGAGCTTCTTGAACAGCGGCACGGGCGGCGCCAGCGGGGTGCCGGGCCTGATCGGCCGGTGCTCCCAGCGGGCGGCGCCGTCGGCGTAGTCGCCCGTGATCACCGGGTACGGGGTGCCGCCGTCCTCGTCGACCTCGCGGATCTCCGGCATGCCCGACCAGACGCCCTCGCCGCCCAGCATGGCGAAGACCTTGTTGGACGAGCTGGGCAGGAACGGCGTGAGCATCGTCTTGGCGTCGTCCACGACCTGCAGCGCGACGTGCAGGATGGACTTCTGCCGCTCCGGGTCGTCCTTGAGCTTCCACGGCTCCTGGTCGGCGAGGTACTTGTTGGCCTCGCGCACCACGTCGAACGCCTCAGTGATGGCGTTCTTGAAGCGCGAACGGCCCAGCTCCGCCCCCACGGGCCCGAACGCGTTGCGCGAGCGCTCCAGCAGCGCCCTGTCGGCGTCGGTGAGGTCGCCCGGCTCCGGCACCGCCCCGAAGTTCTTCGCCGCCATCGAGATGGACCGGTTGACCAGGTTGCCCCAGGCCGCGACCAGCTCGCCGTTGTTGCGGTTGACGAACTCCTGCCAGGTGAAGTCGGTGTCCTGGTTCTCGGGGCCGGCCACGGCGATGTAGTAGCGCAGCGCGTCGGCGTCGTAGCGGGCCAGGAAGTCGCGCACGTAGATGACGACCTGCCGGGAGGAGGAGAACTTCCTGCCCTCCATCGTCAGGAACTCGCTGGAGACCACCTCGGACGGCACGTCGAGCGCGCCCAGCGAGCCGGGCGAGCCGTCGCGCGCGCCGATGCCGCTGTAGCCGAACAGCATCGCCGGCCAGATCTCGGCGTGGAAGACGATGTTGTCCTTGCCCATGAAGTAGTAGCCGCGGGCGTCGGGGTTCTGCCACCACTGGCGCCACGCGTCGGGGTCGCCCGAGCGCCTGGCCCACTCGATGGAGGCGGACAGGTAGCCGATGACCGCGTCGAACCACACGTACAGCCGCTTGTTGGGCTGGTCGCGCCAGCCGTCGAGCGGGATCGGCACGCCCCAGTCGAGGTCGCGGCTGATCGCCCGGGGCTGGAGGTCGCCGAGCAGGTTGAGGGCGAACTTCAGCACGTTCGGGCGCCACTCGCCCTGCTTGGACTGCAGGTAGGAGCCGAGCACCTCGGCGAAGGCGGGCAGGTCGAGCATGAAGTGCTCGGTCTCGACGAACACCGGCGTCTCGCCGTTGATGCGGCTCTTGGGGTTGACGAGCTGGATCGGGTCGAGCTGGTTGCCGCAGTTGTCGCACTGGTCGCCGCGCGCGCCGTCGTAGCCGCAGATGGGGCAGGTGCCCTCGATGTAGCGGTCGGGGAGGGTGCGGCCGGTGGAGGGCGAGATGGCGCCCATCGTGGTCTTGGGGAAGATGTAGCCGTTGTCGTAGAGACCCTTGAAGATCTGCTGCGTGACGGCGTAGTGGTTCTTCGTCGTCGTCCTGGTGAACAGGTCGTACGACAGGCCGAGGCCGGTCAGGTCTTCGGCGATGACGCGGTTGTAGCGGTCGGCCAGCTCCTTGGCGCTCACGCCTTCCTTGTCGGCCTGGACCTGGATGGGGGTGCCGTGCTCATCCGTGCCGGAGACCATCAGCACGTTGTTGCCCGCCATCCGCTGGTAACGGCTGAAGACGTCGGACGGCACGCCGAACCCCGATACGTGCCCGATATGGCGGGGCCCGTTCGCATACGGCCACGCCACGGCGGTAAGAATGTGCTGGGTCATGATGCTCAGCCTACGGGTCTGCGAGATTCATTTGTTACGCGGTGCCGTGGCTCACCACCCGCCGCACTCCGGCTGGCGGCCCTCCAGGAAACGGCCTGTGACCCTTCACCGCGCGCCCGCCGTCACGCGAGCCCGGGTTGCCCGGTGACGTGGTCGCGCCCGGCCACGGCAACGGCCGGCGGCGCGCCCCGTAACGGCGGCGCGCCACTGACCGGTCAGAAGCCGTTTCCCTGGACGGACGCCCGCCGGCGACGGCGGGTGTCCGTCCACGGCGGCGCGTAAAACTATCCCTAACTCTTGGCGTTCCCGAGAGGGGTCGCGGAGTCTTCGAGGGAGATCGCGGCGGCGGCCTCCTCGGCCGCGGCGGCGGCGTTGTCGATGGGGGTCTCGCGGGTGCGGCGGATGCCGAGGATGCTGATGAACAGCGCCGCGAAGATCGTCTGGAAGCTCATGATGAGCGCCGTGGCCGCGGGCACCACGATGCGCAGCGACTCGCGCGGGTCCAGCTCGCCGAAGTCGCGCACCTGCCAGTGCACCAGCGACATCACCAGGCCGACGAGGCCGGCCAGCGCCAGCAGCCCGCCGACGACGAGCCCCTTCTCCAGGCTCACGATGTCGATCAGCCGCCTGATCCGCGGCGACTCCGGCAGGAAGCCCTCCTCCGCCGCGTACACCTTCGTGAACACCGCGAACAGTGCCGCCTGGAAGCCGATCACCACCAGGGCGGCCGATCCGACCAGGGTGTCGACGTCGAAGGCCAGCTCGCCGATCTCCACGGGCCCGAACACCAGCGCCGTGCCCGCGACGAGCCCGACGATCATCATCAGCACGCCGGGGTAGAAGAACAGCCACTTCGGGCTGTAGAGGAGCAGGAAGCGCAGGTGACGCCAGCCGTCGCGCCAGGAGCGCAGGTGCGGCGGGCGGGAGCGGCCGTCGGGCGAGAGCGTGGTCGGGACCTCGCGCACGTCGAGGCCGGCCAGGGTGGAGCGGACCACCATCTCGGAGGCGAACTCCATGCCGCCCGTCTGGAGCTGCAGGCGCAGGATCGAGTCACGGCGGAAGCCGCGCAGCCCGCAGTGGAAGTCCTTGATCGCCGAGGGGAAGAACAGCCGCCCGATGAACGACAGCACCGGGTTGCCCAGGTAGCGGTGGAGCGGCGGCATGGCGCCCGGGGAGATGCCGCCCCTGAAACGGTTGCCCATGACCAGGTCGGCGCCGTCGCGAAGCTGCTCGACGAACGGCAGCAGCGCGGTGAAGTCGTAGGAGTCGTCGGCGTCGCCCATGATGACGTACTTGCCGCGCGCCGCCCTGATGCCGCCCATGAGGGCGTTTCCGTATCCCTTCTCGTCCACATGGACCACGCGGGCCCCGGCGTCTCGGGCCAGCTGTTGCGAGCCGTCCGTGCTGCCGTTGTCGGCGATCAGCACTTCGCCCTCGATGCCGTGCTCCTCCATGCACGCCAGTGCCTTGCGTACACAGACTTCCACGGTCTCCGCCTCGTTGAGGCAGGGCATGACCACCGTCAGTTCCACGTGTCTACCCTTCAGTTAAGGCTCTTCCAGTGAACCATCATGCCCTGAACGGGCCCGTGCTCGGGCACAGACCCGGAAACGACTGGCATTCTTTACAGCATGGTGAGCGTCGCGGAGATTACCCCTGTGGACCCCTCCGCCCCAGGCAGGATGGCCCGTTTGCTGGCCATGGTGCGCAGGCATCGGGTGTTCGCCGCGGCTATCGGCGTCGGCGCCGTGCTGCGGCTCATCACCATGCTCGGCTACGGCCCGGCCATGTGGTTCAACGACTCCTACGAGTACGTCTCGGTGGCGCTGCACCCGCGGCCGCACCCGATCAGGCCCGACGGCTACAGCTTCTGGCTGATGCTGCTCCAGCCGTTCCACAGCTTCAGCCTGGTGACGTTCACGCAGCACCTCATGGGCCTGGCCACGGCCTGCCTGATCTACGCGTTGCTACGGATCAAGTTCAGGCTGCCGAAGTGGGGGGCCACGCTGGCCGCGGCGCCGGTCCTGTTCGACGCCTACCAGATCCAGCTCGAACAGATGGTGATGTCCGACACCCTGTTCATGCTGCTCGTGGTGGGCGTGATCACGATGGTGCTGTGGAAGCGGCGGCTGACGTGGAAGGCGGGCGCGGTCGTCGGGCTGCTGCTGGCGCTGACCTGGCTGACCCGCTCGATCGGGCTGCCGATCCTGGCGCTGGTCGTGCTCTACCTGCTGGTCAAGCGCACCGGCTGGCGGCCGATCACGGCCGTGATCACCGCCTGCGCGATCCCCGTGATGGCGTACATGGGATGGTTCGCCTCCGCGTACGGCAAATTCGCCATGACCAACAGCGACGGCCTCATCCTTTACATGCGCACCGCCATCTTCGCCGACTGCAACAAGATGGACATCGACAAGTACAAAGAGGTCCAGCTTCTGCTGCTGTGCATCACCGACCCCGTCGAGGACCGCAAGGACCACGCGCAGTGGTACCTGTGGGGGCAGGGCAACGGCAACGGCAACGGCACCGGCGAGGTGCTGCACCGGTGGGGCGTCAACAAGAAGTGGAGCGAGATCACCAACGACGCCGCGAGCAAGTTCGCGACGCGGGCGATCCTGTCGCAGCCGGGTGACTACTTGCGGGTGGTCGCGCGTGACTTCTTCCGCTCGTTCAACTGGTCGCGCCCGACGTTCCCCGACGAGCCGACCTACCTGATGTACGAGTTCA
This sequence comes from Nonomuraea sp. GTA35, assembly GCF_041950525.1. Taxonomy (NCBI): domain Bacteria; kingdom Bacillati; phylum Actinomycetota; class Actinomycetes; order Streptosporangiales; family Streptosporangiaceae; genus Nonomuraea; species Nonomuraea sp. GTA35. The sequence continues at coordinate 332,784 of NZ_JBGNUV010000012.1, forward strand.
AGCCCTACGAGCAACTCGACGAGAACGGCCAGCCCAAGCGGCTGCCGAAGTGGGCGTCGTACGCGGGCGGCCGCACTGACACCGACGCCTTCAGCTACGAGCAGGGCCCGCCGGAGACCCGGATCGTGCAGCCGTGGGCCACGATCATGAGCAGCTACCAGAAGGTCTTCTACCTGCGCGGCATCATGGTCGGCGGCATCCTGCTGATCGGCCTGTACGGCGTGGCGGTGCGCTGGCGGAAGTTCGGCGGGCCGGTGGTGCTGCCGTGGCTGGGCGCGGTCGGGCTGCTGCTGGCGCCGGCGGCCACGGCGGAGTTCGACTACCGGTACGTGCTTCCGGCCGTCCCTCTGGCCTGCATCGCGGCGGCGATCACGCTGCGCCGCGGGGTCACTTGGGGGCGGCGGTCACCCAAGAGCTCATCAGCATCCGAGCCCACCACTGTGACTGCGTGATCGTCTCGGCGGTCAGCACCGGGTAGAGCCACCAGAAGTTGACCAGCACGACGAGCGCGACCGCGCCCACGACCGCGGCCCCCGTCGCCCTCCGGGTGGCGGGGGCGTCCTGCCTGCCGAGGATGAGCCCCGCCATGAGCACCAGCGCCAGCACCATGAACGGCACCACGGGGATCATGTAGAACAGGTACATCGTGCGGTTGTCGGCGATGGCGTAGTAGAACCACGGCAGCCAGCCGGCCGCGAAGGCCAGCAGCGTCGCCCCGGCCCGCCAGTCGCGGGAGGAGACGTACCACGCGACGAGCCCGAGCAGCGCGAGCGCGGCGGCGTACCAGAGCGCGGGGGTGCCGACCCCGAGCACGGCCTGGGAGCACTGGCCGGCGCCGCAGGACGACGGCGGCAGGCCGGTGGGGTAGTGGAAGGAGACCGGCCGTAAGAGCAGCGGCCAGGTCCACGGCTCCGACATGTACGGGTGGTAGTCCTCCAGGCCGCTGTGGAAGCCCAGCACCTGCGTCTGGTACTGCACCCACGACCGCGCCGAGTCGAGCACGAAGAACACGGGCCCCGAGGAGGTGGCCCGGTCCCAGTTGCGGCCCCAGCCGTCGGCGGAGGCGAACCAGCCGGCCCACGACGCCGTGAACACCAGCGCGGGCACGAGCGTCATGGCCGCGAACCCGCCCGGCAGGTCGTACGACAGCGCCCCCCGGTACGGCTCGCGCAGCCCCAGCGCCCGCCGGGCTCCCAGGTCCCACATGATCGACAGCACGGCGAAGGCGACGAGGAAGAAGATCCCCGACCACTTGACCGCGCACGCCGCGCCCAGGCAGGCCCCCGCCGCCAGCCGCCACGGCCGCGGCCCCAGCCGCGGGCCCAGCTCGGTGACGGGCGCGCTCTCGTACCAGCCGACCAGCTTGCGCCGCGCCCAGTCGCGGTCGGCCACCAGGCACGCGAACCCGCACAGCACCCAGAACATCAGGAAGATGTCCAGCAGCGCGGTCCGCGACAGCACCAGGTGCAGCCCGTCGAGCGCCAGCAGCAGCCCGGCCAGGCAGCCCAGCAGCGTCGAGCGGGTCATCCTGCGCGCCACCCTGGCCATGACGAGGATGGACAGCGTGCCGGCCAGCGCGGCGGCGAACCGCCAGCCGAACGGGTCCATGCCGAACAGCCACTCCCCCGCGCCGATCATCCACTTGCCCAGCGGCGGGTGGGCGACGAAGGAGGCGCATTCGGACGGCTGCCCGCACTGCTTGAAGATGTCCAGGTTCCCGGCAATGAGGCGCTGGTCGGCGATGGGGTTCTTGACGTCGCCGAGCGTGGCCATCTCGACGCCGTGGACGATCAGCGAGTAGGCGTCCTTGACGTAGAACGTCTCGTCGAAGACGACGGCCCTGGGCTCGCCCAGGCGGACGAACCGCAGGATCCCGCCGAAGATCGCCACCGCGAGCGGCGCCAGCCAGCCCAGGAGGGCGCCGCCCTGCATCGGCGGGATCAGTCGCTGTGCCGGCACCCCCCAGTTCCTCACGATGCGCACCCTATGGCGTGGCGGTTCTCCTGTGAACCAGGTCGTACAGCTCTCGCCTGGGGACGCCCGCGCCCTTGGCCACCTCGGCCACGGCCAGGCTGCGCCGCTCCCCCGCGGCGACCCTGCGGTCCACCTCCGCGGCCAGGGCGTCGAGGTCGGGCTCTGCCTCGCCCGGCGCGAACCCCGCCACGACGATCGTGATCTCGCCCTTGACGCCCGGCGCCGCCCACTCGGCCAGCTCGCCGAGCCCGCCCCTGCGCACCTCCTCGTAGGTCTTGGTCAGCTCCCTGCACACCGCGGCCCGCCGGTCGGGCCCGAACGCCTCGGCCATGGCCCGCAGCGACTCCTCCAGCCGGTGCGGCGACTCGAAGAAGACCATCGTGCGCTCCTCGGCCGCCAGCGCGCCCAGGCGGCGGGCCCGCTCGCCGGTCTTGCGCGGCGGGAAGCCCTCGAAGCAGAACCGGTCGCTGGCCAGCCCCGACACGGCCAGCGCGGTGGTGACCGCGCTCGGCCCCGGCAGCGCGGTGACCGTGATGCCCGCCTCGACCGCGAGCTGCGTCAGCCGGTAGCCGGGGTCGGACACGCCCGGCATGCCCGCGTCCGTGATCACCACGACCGTGCGGCCCTGTTTCAGCGTCTCGACGAGCTCCAGGGCCCGGCCCGCCTCGTTCTGGTCGTAGTAGGACACCACCCTGCCGGTGAGCTCGACGCCGAGGTCGGACGCGAGCCTGCGCAGCCGCCTGGTGTCCTCGGCCGCCACCACGTCGGCGCCCGCCAGCAGCTCACGCAGCCGCGGCGAGACGTCTCCGACCTGGCCAATGGGGGCTCCTGCCAGCACCAACCTGCCGTTCCCAGTCACCCGACCATTGTTGCAGGGCATCCCAAATAGACCGTGTTTCCTTGGTAACCACCGCTCTGGGGCCCGTACGATGTCCGAATGGCGGTGACCGATTCCCCGTACCAGGCCTACGAGAGCTCGGAGGTCGGCGAGAGCCATCCCAGGACGCGGTCCGTACGCGATCGGGTCGTGCCCCCCATGCGCGGCAGCGTGTTGTGGGGATGGGTGGGGCCACTGCTCGTCACCCTGTTCGGCGGGATCCTCCGCTTCGTTCAGCTCGGTCATCCCAAGGCCGTGGTGTTCGACGAGACGTACTACATGAAGGACGCCTTCTCGCTCATCACCCACGGGGTCGAGAAGGTCACGATCAAGGACGCCGACAAGGCGATCATCGCGGGGAACACCGACATCTGGCAGGCGTGCACGCCGGACGACCTCGGCAAGTGCGCCTCCTACGTGGTGCACCCGCCCATGGGCAAGTGGATGATCGGCATCGGCGAGTGGCTGTTCGGGCTCAACCCGTTCGGCTGGCGCTTCGCCGCCGCCGTGGTCGGCACGCTGTCCATCCTCATCCTGGCCAGGGTGGCCCGCCGGATGACCCGCTCGACGCTGCTCGGCTGCTTCGCCGGCCTGCTGCTGGCGCTCGACGGCCTGCACTACGTGCTCTCCCGCACGGCGCTGCTGGACATCTTCCTGATGTTCTGGGTGCTGGCGGCGTTCGCCTGCCTGGTGGTCGACCGTGACCGCGCGCGCGAGAAGCTGGTCACGTGGTACGAGGGCTCGCCTGTGTCTCCGCAGGGCCCGTCGCTGGGCATCAGGTGGTGGCGGATCGGGGCCGGGGTGTGCCTGGCCTTCGCGATGTCGGTCAAGTGGTCGGGCCTGGCGTTCGCGGTCGCGTTCGCGATCATGTCGCTGATGTGGGACTTCGGCGCCCGCCGCGCCGTGGGGCTGCGCCGGCCCTACCTTGGGGCGGTCAACAAGGACGTGCCGCAGGGGGTCGTGGCGTTCGGCGTCGTGCCGTTCGTGGCGTACATGGCCACCTGGACGGGCTGGTTCGTCAACGCCTCCGGCTACGGGCGCAACTGGGACCAGGCCACCTCGCCGGGCAACCCGCTCTTCTTCGTCTTCGACTCGATGCGGTCGTGGGTGCAGTACCAGTGGCAGGTCTTCACCTTCCACAGCGGGCTGGAGACCTCGCACCCGTACATGTCGGAGCCGTGGTCCTGGCCGCTGCTGCTGCGCCCCGTGGCCTTCTTCTACGAGGGCAAGCAGAACACGTGCGGCGTCAAGGACTGCTCGCAGGCCGTGCTCGGCGTGGGCACGCCGGTGATCTGGTTCGGCGCGGTGGCCGCGCTGGTGGCGCTGGTGGCGTGGTACTTCTCCTCGCGCGACTGGCGGGCCGGGGCCGTGCTGCTGGCGTACGCGATGGGCTGGCTGCCGTGGTTCTACTTCGCCATCGCCGACAACCGCACGATGTTCCTGTTCTACGCCATCCCGATGGTGCCGTTCATGGTGCTGGCCATCACGTTGTGCGCCGGGCTGCTGATCGGGCCGTCCACGCCGGCCGTCAAGGGCTCGACGCCGATGCGGCGCACCCTCGGCGCCGCCGTCGTCGGCGCGTTCGCCCTGCTCGCGCTCATCAACTTCTGGTGGCTGCACCCCATTCTCTCCGCCGAGCTGATCCCGTACGTGGACTGGAAGGCCCGCATGTTGTTCGAGAAACGGTGGATATGATCACGTTACAGTCGGCTCAATAGGGGTTTCTTAGGTAGTCGCTGTGCAAGACCCAATACGCACCGGATTCGGTCATCGTCAGGCCCGGGGTCGATACGGCAAACTTCGAGGCATGAGTGCACCGGATGTCACCGCCCTTCTCGCCGAGTTGGAGCGATCTCACCCGGATCTGGCCGAGGAGGCCAGGACCGCCGTCGAATGGTTGACGGGTGGGGAGCCGCTGGAGACGGTGACCCAGCTCGACGTCTGCGAGTTCCTCTGGTACACGTTGCCGCTCAAGGTCGCGCCGCCCAACGCCGGGGCGGCCAAGGGCAGCGGCGACATGGAGCGCCTGGCACGTTCCCTGGGGCGGTTGCTCCAGCTCGGCGGCATGGACCGGTATGCCGCCCTGTGCGTGTCTTCGACAACCGTACAGATCCTGCGCACCTACGCCCGCGAGGGCGACGACGCCGGCACCGCCGCCTACCAGCAGGCGCTGGAGGCCACGGGTGTGCTCCCGCCCGACGTGCCCGAGCTGCAGTGGAGCATGATCATGGGGCCCGAGGAGCTGGGCGCGCACATCGCCTGCTCCGCCGCGCTGGAGCTGGCCATCGTGGCCGGCGAGAGCGTCGACCGTACCGCCCTGACCCGGCGCTGGCTCACCGAGCCGCGCGCCGACCTGGGCGGCGACAGCTGGCTCAACCGCGTGCACGGCGAGCGGCTCAACCGCTGGGTGCTGGGGCGCGGCCCGGCCAGGCGGGAGCTGGCCCAGCCGTTCGAGGTGCGGCTGCACGCGCCCGTGGCGCCGCAGCCGCTGCCCGCGCTGCACCGGCTGCTGTCCGTGGCCGCCTCCGGGGAGACGCTGCCGCTGCGGCTGGCGCCCTCGCCCGAGGCGGCGCGGCTGCGCGACCTGGCCGAGCGTGAGCTGGGCGCGATCCGCCGCGACGGCGCCAAGCTGGCCATCACCGAGTACGGCCTGCGGCTGCTGAAGTCGAAGTCGGCCATGTGGTCGGCGGTCACCCGGCTGCTGCTGGCCAGGGGCGAGCACGAGTTCGAGGTGTCGGCCAGGGAGGCGGCGCTGATGCTGCTGGCCGACGGCACGCTCATGTCGCCCGCGAAGCTGCGCGAGCGGGTGGCCGAGGTGGTGGGCGGCGAGGGCTGGCATCCGGCGACGAGCCTGGAGGACGTCACCGGGCCGGTGACCGATCTGGTGGCCCAGCTCACGGCGCTGGGGCTGGCGTTCAGCGACGAGCTGGCCGTGCGGATGGACCGGCCGGGGCAGCTCGCGGCCCTGGCGGCGCTGCGGGCCCACGCCCTGCGGCCGAGGAAGTACGTCAGCTCGGCCTGATGTCTGGCGGCGGGTTCCCCTCAGCCCTGGGGCACCCGCCGTACGGCCTGCTTGAACTCGGGGCATTCCACCAGCGGGTCGTGCGTGCAGACCACCGCGTGGCGCAGGCTGTCGCGCAGCCGGGTGAGCTGGTCGACCCGCTGCGACACCTCCCGCTCCTTGGCGGCCATGCGGGCGCGCAGCCGCTCGTCGGACGGCCCCGCCCGCAGGAACTCGCCGATCTCGGAGAGCGTGAACCCGGCGTCGCGGGCGCAGGAGATCAGCGCCAGCCGCTCCAGGGTCTCCGGCCGGTACGCGCGGCGCAGCCCGTTGCGCCCCTCGGCCTGGATGAGCCCCTTGCGCTCGTAGAACCGCAACGCGGACGCGGCCAGCCCGCTCTGCCTGGCCACGTCACCGATGTCGATCAACGTGTCGTTCACACCCTGGCTCCTTGACTTGAACCGCACTTCAAGTCGCAGTCTATCCGCATGCGAATTCACCATCTCAACCTCGCCTCGATGCGCGAGATCGACTCCCCCGACGGCCTGTCCCCCGCGCCCGTCGTCTGCCACGCGCTGCTCGTCGAGACCCCGGCCTCCGGGCTGGTCCTCGTGGAGTCGGGCCTCGGCCTGGACGACGTGGCCGACCCCGCCCTGCACCTCGAACGCGAGTGGGCGGAGCTGGTCGAGCCGGTGCTGTCCCCCGCCGAGACGGCCGTGCGGCAGGTGGCGGCGCTCGGGTACGACCCCTCCGACGTGCGCCACATCGTCCTGACCCACCTGGACGTGGACCACAGCGGCGGCCTGCCCGACTTCCCGCACGCCGAGGTGCACGTCATGGAGGCCGAGCTGAAGGCCGCTCTGGAGCAGGCCCCCAACCGCCGCTACCGGCCCTCGCACTGGGCGCACACGCCGCGCTGGGTGACGTACCCGGGCACGGGCACCCGGTGGCTGGGCGTGGACGGGGTGCGGCCACTGACCGGCCTGCCGGAGGACGATTTCCTGTACGTGCCGCTCGACGGGCACTCGGACGGGCACGCCGGGGTGGCGGTCAGGGACGGCGACCGGTGGCTGCTGCACGCCGGGGACGCGTACTTCTACCACGGCGAGCTGGCCCGCGAGCCGCGCCCCCACCCGCTGATGGACCTCGTGCAGGTCCAGGCCCAGGTGGACGAGGGGCGGCGGCTGTCGAGCCAGGAGCGCCTGCGCTCGCTCGCGAACGAGCACGGCGTGGCGGTCTTCTCCGCGCACGACCCCTGGGAGCTGACCGAATACTCCCAGTAGTTACGATTGTCGGGAAATGCTCTACGTCGGAGGGGGCCGTCATGGAGCTGTTCCCGGCCATGCCGCTCGCGGAGTGGAAGGAGGCCAAGGAGACCTTTCACAGGTTCGCGCAGATCGTGGGGAAGATCCGGCTGGCGTCGAGCAACCGGCGCAACCACTGGTGGCAGGTCCCGTTCCACCCGACGGGGCGGGGGCTCACCACGCGGCCGATGGGCGGGCTGGGCGAGCAGCCGCTGTTCTGCGTCGACTTCGACCTCGTACGCCACCGGCTGGTGGTGGACGTCTTCGACGGGCGCAGCGCGGAGTTCAGCCTGATCGGCAGGTCGGTGGCCTCGTTCCACGACCGGCTCTTCGAGACGCTGGCCGGGCTGGGGATCCGGCCCGAGATCTGGGGCGTGCCGTTCGACCTGAGCGACGACACGCCGTTCGCCGAGGACACCCTGCACGCGCGCTACGACCCGGTGCTCATCAACCGTTACTGGCGGATCCTGTCGCAGGTGGTGCAGCTCCTGGACCGGTTCGCCGCCGACTTCGCCGGCAAGACGAGCCCGGTGCACCACTTCTGGCACACCTTCGACATCGCGGTCACCCGGTTCACCGGGCGGGTGGTGAAGGTCTCGCCCGACGCCGACCCGGTGACGCGGGAGGCCTACAGCTGGGAGGTGATCAGCTCGGGGTTCTGGTTCGGGGACAAGGAGCGGCCGTGGCCGGCGTTCTACTCCTACACCGCGCCGGAGCCCGACGGGCTGGAACGGGAGCCGCTGCGGCCCGCCCAGGCCGAGTGGGTCCCCGCCAGGGGCAGCCATCTGGCCGTGCTGCGCTACGACGACGTGCGGACCATGGAGGACCCGGTGGGAGCCGTGCTGGAGTTCCTGGACAGCGCCTACCAGGCGGGGGCGCGGCTGACCGGGCTCGACTCCGAGGCGCTGGCCTCTCCCGGCGGCGTCACGGACCCGTACCTGCGGGCACACACGTGAGCGCCCGCCCTCCGGGGAGGGCGGGCGCTCTACGAGTGCGTACCGGTGTGCGTGTCGCCTCTCGGCGAAAGGCACAACACGGCTCCAGCCGAACGGTATTCCGTGAAGGCAATAGGTGAGGCCCGGGGACACTGGGCACACCGGCCACGAGATATGTAACCACACCCCGGCGGGATCCATTCCCCCGCCACGACGATTATTTTTCGACCGCAGGCCCGGTCCACCCCGGATCGTGCTCCGCCGCCAGTTGCTCGAACGTGCAGCCGTCGATGAGCCGGTCCAGCATCCCGACGGCGACCTCGCACTCCACGGCCGGATGTTCCTCCTGGCAGCGCAGCCCGTGGCGGAGCACCTCCTGCGCCACCCTGGCCCGGACGATCATCGCCTCCAGCTCGCCGATCCGCTCCCGCACCGCCGCCCGCCACTGCTCGCCGGGCGCGTCCAGCATCGCCCCCGCGGTGTCCAGGGGCACGCCGAGCCGCTGCATCGTCCGCAGGAAGACCAGCCGCCGCAGCTCCTGCCTGCCGTAGACGCGCCGCCCCTGGCGGCGGCGCGCCGGGGCGACCAGGGCGCGCTCCTCGTAGTACCGCAGGGCGGAGGCGTTCACGCCGAGCAGGCGCGCGGCCTCGCCGATCGGGATCGTGTCGTCCATGGCTCCATTCGACGCCAAACCCGCTCGAAACGGGGGAAGTCTCACTGTCTTCCGCCCTAAGCTGAGCCGCATGCTCGTGTGGATCAACGGCCCGTTCGGGGTGGGCAAGACGCAGACCGCGTACGAGCTGCACCGCAGGCTGCCGGGAAGCGTGGTGTGCGATCCCGAGCACGTCGGCATGGGCCTGCACAGGATGACGCCGCGCGCGCTGCGCTCGGACTTCCAGCTGCACCCGGCCTGGCGGCAGGGCGTGTTCGAGGTGCTGGACCTGGTGCTGAGCAAGCAGCCGGGCGTGGTCATCGCGCCGATGACGCTGGTCGAGCCCGCCTACTACGACGAGATCCTGGGCCGCCTGCGCGAGGCCGGCCACGAGGTGCGCCACTTCGCGCTCGTCGCCGGCCGCGAGACGGTGCTGGCGCGGCTGCGGGAGCGCTCGCTGAGCCGCAGCCTCAAGCGGGAGGCGTTCGCGGTCGCCAGGCTCGACGGGTGCCTGGAGCGGCTGCGCACACCGCGGTTCGCCGAGCACGTCGAGACGGACCGGCTGACGGTGCCGCAGGTCGCCGACCGGATCGCGGCCTCCGCCGGGCTGAGCCTGGCGGCCGACGCCGACGGCCCGCTACGCCACCGGCTGCGGCGGATCGGGGTCACGATCCGGCACATCAGGCTCTAGCCGGGCGGCCCTGGCGTGCAGGTAGCGCTGCTGGGGCAGGCTCATGGCGCGCCGCGCCGCCTCCCTGTACGCCGCGCGGGCGCCCTGGCCGTCGCCGGACATCTCCAGCAGGTGCGCGCGGACCGCGTGCAGCCGGTGGTCGCCGGACAGCCGGTCGTCGCCGGCGAGGCCTTCGAGCAGGTCGAGCCCGGCCTCGGGGCCGCGGGACATGGCGGCGGCGACGGCGTGGTTGAGCGCGATCATGGGGTTGCCGGAGCCGCGCATCAGCAGCTCGTACAGGGCCGTGATCTGCGGCCAGTCGGTCTCCTCCGCGGTCGGCGCCTCGTCGTGCAGGGCGGCGATGGCGGCCTGGAGCTGGTACGGCCCCGGAACGCCCCGGGAGAGCGCGTTCGTGACGAGCTCGACGCCCTCGGCGATGAACGCGGCGTTCCACAGCGTGCGATCCTGCTCGGCCATCGGGATCAGCGCGCCGTCCCTGCCGGTGCGCGCCGGGCGGCGCGCGTCGGTGAGCAGCATGAGGGCCAGCAGCCCCGCCGCCTCGGCGTCATCGGGCAGCAGCCGGTGCACCATGCGGGCCAGCCGGATCGCCTCGGCCGCGAGCTCGGCCCGGTGCAGGTCGGGGCCCGACGTGCTGGCGTACCCCTCGTTGAAGATCAGGTAGAGCGCGTGCAGCACCGCGCCCGTCCGCTGGGCGCGCTCGGCGGCCCCCGGCAGGCGGAACGGCACGCCGCTGTCCTTGACCCGCTGCTTGGCCCGGGTGATGCGGCGCGTCATCGTCGCCTCGGACACCATGAAGGCGCGGGCGATCTGCGCCGTGGTCAGGCCGCCGACCGCGCGCAGCGTGAGCGCGATCTGCGAGGGCGGCGACAACGACGGGTGGCAGCACATGAACAGCAGCACCAGCGTGTCGTCCGACGCGGGCGGCGGCCGGTCGGCGGGCGGGGACAGCCAGTCGTCCGGCAGCGCGCGGGCGGCGACGGTGTCCTCGCGGCGGCGGCGCGCCTGCTCGGCGCGGAGCAGGTCGGTCAGGCGGCGCGCGGCCACCGTGACGAGCCAGGCGCGCGGATCGTCCGGCACGCCGTCCCGCGGCCACTGGGTGGCCGCCGCGAGCAGCGCCTCCTGGACCGCGTCCTCGGCGAGGTCGAAGTGCCCGTAACGGCGCACGACCGCGCCGAGGACCTGCGGCGCCAGCTCGCGCAGCAGGTCCTCGGGTCCGCTCACGGCGATCAGAACCCCAGGTCCTCGGCCGACTCCATGACGGGCCTGATGTCGGCGTGGACGTTGGCATAGGCGCCCTCCGGGGCCGGGCACCGGCCGAGGCGGCCGGCGATCTCCACGGCCCTGTCGAAGCTCTCGCACTCCACGATCCAGTAGCCGGCCAGCACCTCCTGGGTCTCGGCGTACGGCCCGTCGGTCACGTACGGGACCCCGTCGCGCAGGCCGACCCTGCGGGTGTGCACGGGCGCCGCCAGGCCGCGGGTCTCGACCAGCTCGCCCGACTCCTCCAGCTCCTTGTTGACGGCCGCCATGAACGTCGTCATCGCCGCCAGCTCCTCCTCCGACCAGGCGCCGCGCCCGGCGTCCTTGCCGGACATCTCGTCGTAGTCCTGCTGGGAGGCGTACGAAAGGATCATGTACTTCATCGGTGTGGTCCTCTCTCTCGTGGGCTCTCACCAGGGACGTCGGAGCCGGGGCAGCGCACCGGACATGGCACCATCGAGTTCGTGTCCTATGCAACCACCCCTGACGGCGTGAAGCTGTCCTACCAGGTCCGCGGCCACGGAGAGCCTCTCGTGCTGCTGCAGGGGCAGGCCAACGACCACCGCTGGTGGGACTCCGTTCGCGACGACTTCGGCTCCTACCGGACCATCACCCTCGACTACCGCGGCACCGGCGGCAGCGACAAGCCCGACGAGCCGTACAGCACGCGCGGGTTCGCCGCCGACGTGCTGGCCGTGCTCGACGAGGCGGGCGTGGAGCGGGCGCACGTGTACGGCACGTCGATGGGCGGCCGGGTGGCCCAGTGGCTGGCGGCCGACCATCCCGCGCGGGTCGGGGCGCTGGTGCTCGGCTGCAGCTCGCCGGGCGGCGCCCACGGGGTGGAGCGGAGCAACGAGGTGCGCAGGTCGCTGGCCCAGCCCGACCGGGCCGCCGCCGAGCGGGCGCTGCTGGAGCTCATGTACACGCCCGCCTGGCTGGCCGCCCACCCCGGCCCGTACCGCACCATCGGCGACCCGCGGCTGCCCGCCCACGCGCGCCGCCGCCACCTGGCCGCCAGCGCCGGTCACGACGCCTGGGACGCGCTGCCCGGCATCACGGCGCCCACGCTGGTCGTGCACGGCACCGACGACGTCTTCAACCCGGCGGCCAACGCCCCGCTGCTGGCCGGGCGCATCCCGGGGGCCGAGCTGCGGATGATCGAGGGGGCGCGGCACGCGTACTTCGAGGAGTTCAGGCAGGTGGCGAGCCCCATGGTGCTGGACTTCCTGCGGCGGCACTGACCCCTCATCGCCACAGGGCCGCCAGCGCGCGCAGGCCGGGGGCCGTGACGTGCGGGGCGGACATCACGCTCGGGCACGGCACGCCGCGCCGGTCCCCTCGCGGCGCAGGATGCCCGCGGTCATCGCGGCGCAGGATGCCCGCGGTCATCGCGGCGGAGCCGTTCGTCACGGTGAACAGCCTGATGCCCGCCTCGTGCAGGCTCCGCATGCCGTCCGGCACGTCGGGGTGCACCCGCAGGCCGGCGAGCCCGCTCAGCACGTGTTCCACCGCCTTGTCCTGCAACCGCAGCCCCTTGAGCACGTCCGCGGCGATCCGGGCGAACTCGGCGAACCCGCCGGTCGCCGTGAGCGCGAAACCGTCGCGCGGCACGCTCGCGAACCACGTCGGCAGCTGCTCCCCGGACAGCCCACGTCCTCGAACCTGGCCCGCAGCGGCTCCATGTCGATGAGCGTCTCGTTCACATCGAAGATCACAACGTACGGTCTGGCGTTCATCGTTCTCTCCCAGCGCTCCACGGTCGCGTCCATGCTAGATTGACGCCCATGTCCAGCCCCGAGGCGTCAAGACGCTAGCCACCGGTCGTCCGGTGGCCGTTCCGCGCTGCCTCCCCGCCCCTTGAGGCGGGTGTTCTCCATGGGCGCTCTCGCCATCCGGATCACCGTGTCACGGGCCATTCCAGCCTGAGCCGCGCGCTGCCTTCCCGCGCCGCCGCCAGGCTGCTTCATCGCGAGCGGGACCGGTCTTCCGTCCTGCCCGCCTTCCTGTGAGAGCTGTCTGATGCCTTTCGCTGTTTACCTGCTCGGGCTGGCGGTCTTCGCCCAGGGCACGTCCGAGTTCATGCTGTCCGGGCTCGTGCCCGCCATCGCCCGCGATCTGGGCGTGTCCATTCCCGCCGCGGGGCTGCTGACCTCGGCTTTCGCAGCCGGGATGGTGGTGGGGGCGCCGCTGATGGCCGCCCTGAGCCTGCGGCTGTCCAGGCGGGCCGCGCTGCTCGCCTTCCTCGTCGTCTTCCTTCTCGCGCACGTCGTCGGCGCGGTCACCACCAGCTACGAGGTGCTGGTCGTGACCCGCGTCGTGGCGGCGCTGGCCAACGCCGGGTTCCTGGCCGTGGCCATGGCGACCGCCGTCGCCCTGGCGCCCTCGGACGCCAAGGGGCGCGCCACCTCCGTCCTGCTGGGCGGGGTGACCATCGCCTGCGTGGCCGGGGTGCCCGGTGGGGCGCTGCTCGGCGAGGTGTGGGGGTGGCGGTCGGCGTTCTGGGCGGTGGCCCTGGCGCTGGTGCCTGCCATCGTCGCGGTCCTGAAGTCCGTGCCCGGCGGCGCTCCGGACGGGACCACGGCAGGGGCTCAGGAGGGGACCCCGGACGGGGCCACGGACGGGGCTCCGGAGGGAGGTGCCGGGAGGAGCGTGCGGGGTGAGCTGCGGGCGCTGCGGCGGCCCCGGCTACTGGTGCTGCTGCTGCTCGGCGCCCTGGTGAACGGGGCCACCTTCTGCACCTTCACCTACCTCGCGCCGGTGCTCACCGGCGTCAGCGGGATCGGCTCCTCCTGGATGCCGGCGATGCTCGCGCTGTTCGGGCTCGGCTCGTTCGCCGGGGTGACGATCAGCGGGCGGATCGCCGACCGCCGTCCCGTGCCGCTGATGGTGACCGGCGGGGTGGCGCTGGCGGCCGGCTGGGCCGCGTTCGCGCTGGCGGCCGGGGCGGCGGGGCCGGCGATCGTGCTGGTCCTCGTCCAGGGGACGCTGTCGTTCGCGGTCGGGTCCACGCTGATCTCGCAGGTCATGTACGCCGCCACCGGCGCGCCCACCCTGGGCGGCGCCTTCGCCACGGCGGCGTTCAACGTGGGCGCCACGCTCGGCCCGGGGCTGGGCGGGCTGGCCATCGAGGGCGGACTCGGGTTCCGGTCGCCGCTGTGGGTGAGCGCCGCGCTGGTGGGGCTCGCGCTGGCCGTCGCCGGGATCGCCGGGATCGCCGGGATCGCCGGGTCACGCGCGCGGCGTAAACCGATGGAGGTGGATCTCCGGCGTGCGGCACAGTGAGGCCATGGATGCTGCCGCACATCTCCACCGGGAAGTACGCGCCTTCCACGACGCCGCCCGCAGGGCCGCCGGGGCGGGTGACGCGCCCGTCGTGCCGTCCTGCCCTGACTGGACGATGTCCGATCTGGTGTTCCACCTGGCCGCGGTGCATCGATTCGTGATCGCCATCATCAGGGACCGGCTCGACGGGCCCCCGGACCCCGCCGAGCTGGCCAGGACGGAGTTCCCCGCCGACACGGCGGGCTGGCCGGTCTCCGGCCGGCACCCGACTCCGGGGCCGATCCCGGCGACCCTGCTGGACGCCTTCGAAGAGGGGGCCGCCCGGCTCGAAGCGCTGTTCAGGCGACATTCGCCGGACGATCCCGCGTGGACCTGGTCGCGGGAGCACACGGTCGGGTTCTGGCTGCGGATGCAGATCATCGAGGCCGCCGTGCACCGCTGGGACGCCGAGAACGCCGTCGGCGCGGCCGGCCCGATCCACGAGGAGATCGCGGTGGACGCGATCACGCAGACATTCGAGGTGATGGCGCCGGCGCGGCGGGCCTGGACGTCGGCGCCGCCGGGTGCGGGCGAGCGGTTCCGGTTCCTGCGGGCCGACGGGCCGGGCGACTGGGTGGTGTGCTTCGACGGCGAGCGCGTACGGGTCGGCGACGGGACGGACTTCGACGTCGAGCTGGCGGGCACGGCGTCGGATCTGATGTTGTTCCTCTGGCGGCGGATCCCGGCCGGAGCGCTGGCCGTGCGCGGGGACAAGGCCGTGCTCGATCGCTACTTCGACCTGGTTCCTCCCGTATGACCTAATCTTGCGAGCATGCAGGTCAGGGAGGTGAACGGTACCCAGCTCGCCGTCGTCACGCCGACGTCCGGCGGGTTCGCCCGGCACAGCCACGACGAGTACGTCATCAGCGTCAACGTCAGCGGGCGGGAGCGGGTGCGGCTGGACCGGTCCTCGTTCGAGGTCGATCTGGACGAGGTGACCGCGTACAACCCGGGTCAGGTCCAGTCCTGCACCACGCGGACGCCCGAGGGGGCGGCGTTCACCTGCGTGAGCTGGTACGTCCCGCCGGACGTGCTCGGCGCGCTGGTCGGCGGCCCGCCCCCGGACTTCTCCCACCCCGTCGTCCGCGCCCCTCGGCTGCGGCGTGAACTGCTCCGGGCGGCCGGCCGCCTGGCCGTGACGGGAACCGACCGCCCCGGCGTGCGTGGATCCGGGAACCACCGCCCCAGCCTGACCGAGCCCGCGAGCGACCGCCTCGGCGTGAGCGGGTCCGCGAGCGACCTTCCCGGCCTTGGCCTGGACGGGGTGGGGGACGATGTCCTCGCTCTGGTCGAGGAGCGGCTGACGCTCGTGCTCCTCCGGCTGCTCGATCTCGCCGCCCCCGCCCTGGCCCGCCGGTCTCCCGGGCCGGAGCCGGGGGACGCCAGGATCGCCGCCGTGCTGGACCGGCTGCGGGCCGACCTGTCCAGCGCGCCGCGCCTGGCCGACCTGGCCGGTGAGGCCGGGATGTCCCGGGAGCACCTCGTGCGCTCCTTCACCCGGGCCACCGGCTGCCCGCCGTACGCGTGGCACCTGCAGGCCAGGCTGGCAGAGGGCCGCCGCCGGCTGCGCCGGGGGCTGGCGGTCGCGGAGGTGGCCCACGGGCTGGGGTTCGCCGACCAGGCCCACTTCCACCGGCACTTCACCGCCGCGTACGCCATCACGCCCGGCCGCTACCGGGCCATCAACATCTGACAAGACGCGGCACGACGCCCGCCGACAGAGTGGACGCCATGTCCGAGATCTTCACGCTGGCCCTCTGGATCGGGCTGGTGTTCAACGCGGCGCCCGGCGCGGTGTTCAGCGAGTCGTTGCGCAGGGGTGTGCGGGGCGGGTTCGGGCCGGCGTTCGCGGTGCAGGCCGGGTCGCTGGCGGGTGACGCCGTGTGGGCGGTGCTCGGGCTGGCGGGCGTCGGGGCGCTGTTCGCGGTCCCCGTGCTGCGGGTGCCGCTGACGGTCGCCGGGTGCCTGCTGCTCGCCTGGCTCGGGGTGTCCGGCCTGCGCGACGCCGCCTTCCCACGGCCCGAACCCGCGTCCAGCCGGGGTGCGGTCACAGGCGAACGGTCCAGGAGGGGGGCGGTCGCGGTCGGTGCCGCCATGTCGCTGGGCAACCCCTGGAACGTCGTGTACTGGTCGGGCGCGGCCGGGGCGGTCGGCGCCGTGCTGGGTGAGGACGCGGGGGCCGGAAGCCTGGCCGTGTTCTTCGCCGGGTTCATGACCTCCTCCCTCGCCTGGTGCTTCGTCTCGGCGGGGCTCATCGCCGTCCTGCGCAGGGCGCTGCCTCCGGCGGCCGTACGGGTGCTGGAGGCGGCGTGCGGAGCGGCACTGATCGTCTTCGCGATCCTCCTGGCGGCCAGGCTGCTGCCTGGCGGCTCATGAGAGGCACCCGGGCGGGTGCCTCGCAGGTCACGAGGGGGTGTGGCGGGCATCCGCACGTTCGGCGCCTGGCCCGGCCGGACGCCCGCTCACCGCAGCAACGGCAGCCGCCCCGTGAGCCGCTCGACGATCGCCCGCGGCCCGAAGAGGCTGACCGCGTAGTACGGCGGCTCCTCCGTACGCGCCAGCTCGGCCAGGTAGTCGTCGTAGACGTTGGTCCGCTGCGCGATGGCCGCCATGTCGGTCACCACCAGGCCGGGCTCGGCGGCGGCGTCCTTCCTGATCCGGCTCACGAGAGCGGCCGGCGCCCCCAGCACCGTGCAGCCCGTCCACGGCAGCCCGGCGTGCGGGAGCCCGGAGGCGTCCACGCCGCCCGACCCGACGATCGCCGGCACGGCGACCCCGACGGAGGCGGCCAGGCAGGCCGCGGCGTTGGCCTGCAGGCCTCTGGGCAGGTCGCGGTCGATCACGATCACCCACTTGACCGCGAGTTCCTTGGTGGGCAGGTCGGTACGGCGTTCGAGCTCGTCCAGCACGGTCATCGACGGATCCCTCCTCCGAAGTTGTCCCAGAAGAGTCACACCACAGCCGCCGTTCCACCAACCAGGAAGCAGTATTTCCGAAGAAAATTCGGAAAGACGTGCCAAGATGCGTACGTGGACGAACTTGATGCGGCGATTCTCGCCGAGCTGCAGCGCGACGGCCGCCAGACCAACCGCGAGCTGGCCGAGCACCTCGGCATCGCCCCCTCGACCTGCCTGGAGCGGGTGCGCTCGCTGCGCTCGTCCGGCGTCATCGAGGGCTTCCACGCCGAGGTCAACCTCGACGCGATCGGCCGGCCGGTGCAGGCGCTGATCAACGTGCGCCTGCACCCCAAGATCCGCGAGGCCGTGGAGGGGTTCCGCGACTACGTGGCCGCGCTGCCGGAGACGCTGGCCGTGTTCGTCGTGTCGGGCGGCGACGACTTCATCATCCAGGTCGGCGTGCGGGACGCCGGGCATCTGCGCGACTTCGTGCTCGACCACGTCTCGCGGCACCGCAACATCGCCGACGTGCGTACCTCGCTGGTCTACGACCACATCCGCAAGACGTCGGTGGAGGTGCTGCCGCCGGAGCGCCCCTCCCGCCCGCGCACCGGCCGCGATCGCCGAAACCCTCCACGACATGCCCAGGTCACGAACGTGAACACGCGCCGGCCGCAACGCTAAACAGGTGGTGGCCGAATGGGTGGCCCGGATACGGTTACGGCAGGTCAGCGAGCGGACAAGGGGTGGCGATGCTGCTGGCGGCGCCTCGCCGCACCCTGTCCGCCTGCCGGCCGGCGAACCCGCGGCTCACCCGTACGGAGTCGTCCGACGGCGAGGCGATGGTCACCAGGGGCACCGTCCAAACCCCCGAGATGATCGCGAGCCGCGGGTTCACCCCTCCTTGGCCGGGGAGAAGCCCTCGATCGCCTCGTGGAGCACCTTCCTGAAGGTTTCGCTGCCCGTGTGTCCGGAGTCCTGCACGACGTGCAGCTCGGCGTCCGGCCAGGCCTTGGTCAGCTCCCACGCCGTGTGGAGCGGGCCGCCCATGTCGAGGCGGCCGTGGATCAGCGCGCCGGGGATGCCGGCCAGCCGTCCCGCGTTCCGCAGCAGCACGCCCTCCTCCAGCCAGGCGGCGTTGGAGAAGTAGTGCGCGCAGATGCGGACCATGGCCATGACGGCGTCGGCGGGCCGGTCGCTGTAGGCGTTGGGCTTGCCGTTGGTCTCCTGGGAGATCACCGCGTCCTCCCAGGTGATCCAGTCCTGGGCGGCCTTCTCGCGTACCCGCTGGTCGGGGTTGGACAGCAGCCGCGAGTAGGCGGCCAGCACCCCGAACACGTCCCCGTCGCGGTCAGCCTCGGGCACCCCCTGCACGAAGCGTTCCTGCTCCTCGGGGAAGAACCTGCCGACGCCCCGGTAGAGCCACTCGATCTCGGAGCGGCGCGTCATCGTGACGGCGGGGATGACGATCTGCGACACCCGCTCGGGATGGGTCTCGGCGTAGGCCAGGATCAGCGTCGAGCCCCATGACCCGCCGTACAGCAGCCACTTGTCGATGCCGAGGTGCTCGCGCAGCAGTTCCATGTCGGCGATCAGGTGCCGGGTGGTGTTGTGGGTGAGGTCGGTGGCCGGGTCACTGGCGTGCGGGCGGCTGCGGCCGCAGTTGCGCTGGTCGAACAGGACGATGCGGAAACGTTCCGGGTCGAACGTGCGGCGCGCGCCGGTCGAGCAGCCCGACCCCGGCCCGCCGTGCACGACCACGGCGGGCTTGCCGTCCGGATTGCCGCAGACCTCCCAGTAGACGAGGTTGCCGTCACCGACGTCGAGCATGCCGTGCTCGTACGGTTCGATCGGGGGATACAACGAGGGCTCCTCTCAGCAATGTAACAGCGCTTCAATATAGCTGGAGTCACCCTGCCGACTTGAGCTCCTCGAGATACTCGCGCAAGGGCTTCAACCCGACGCCGGCCCGCCGCTCGTCCACCTTCGCCTCGTCCTCGATGGGGGTGCGGGGCCGCCACTGGCCCTGCGGATCGGTCTCCCACTGCGTGCCGTACACCTGCGGCTTCCGCTCCGCCACCCGGACCCGGTCCACGAGGAAGGCCAGGTCGGACGGGTCGGCGTCGCCCTCGTCCGCGGCCCGCCGCATCAGCTCCAGACCGCGCTTCTGCAGCTCCAGGTCGCGGTCCGCGTGCTGGATGAGCGCCCAGGCGGCCTGCGCGCCGTCCTTGCCGACCAGCTCGTACCCGGGCCAGCCGTGCTGGTCGAGGATCTGGCGCATGCGGTCGGTGTTCGCCTTCTCCACGCGGTCCCAGTCCTCCTGGGACGCCTCCAGGGTCCTGACCTCCTGGTCCAGCTTGAGCATCGCGAGCAGTTCGGTGCGCAGGGCCGGGTTCGCGGGCGCGGCGTCGCCGCAGGCCGCGACGAAGGCGAGCGTGGTGAGCAGGGAGAGGAGGAACGCGCGCATGCTCCGGCTCCTTCCGCCGGGGGGTGCCGCGGTGGCCGGACGGCCACCGCGGGCGGTCGTCCGGTCAGGCTACCGGCGTCCAGCTCTTGCCGACCTGAACGGCCAGGGTGCGGTTCTTGGCACAGTACAACGCCTGGGAATCGTCCTTATCGAGGTGCTTCTCCCAGGTGTTTCACGGGGTATGTCGCCGCCGCGCACTCGTCGTACCAACCATGGGCCCGATGTGTACGTATGCCACGACGGGAACCTTCAACGATTTCACGAAGCGTGACAATAGAGCCCCGGTGTAAAGAGGGCTAGATCCAACTATGAAGTAGTTGAACCACCACTAAGGGTACTGATCGCAGCGATAACTGGATCATCACCCTTAGGGAGCATCATGTACCGGCATGCCGTTGCCGTCGTCACCGCCACCTCCGCCGCCCTGCTCGCGACCGCCGCGCCGGCCCTCGCGGAGGAAACCAAGAGGGAGCCCGCCGGCCAGTGCAGCATCCGCGACGTGTTGAGCATCAACGGGTCGCCACCCTCGCCGCTCGCCGGGACCGTCACCGCCGAGGACATCAGGGGGCTGATGGACACGATCGTCACCGGCAGCCGGCTGCAGGGGTTCTTCTCGGCCGGCGCCGGCGCACCCGCCGTTCCCGCGGTGCCGTACATCGCGCCTCTGGTGTCGTACGCCATGCCTTGGGATGCGCAGCACGCGGTGCCGTACGGTCCGCAAGCCGCCCTGCCGGGCCAGCTGCGGCAGATCATGCTCGGGCAGCCGCAACACGCTCTGCCGGATCAGCCGCTGAACGCCGCCACGTACCAGCCGGGGACCGGGGGCGCGAGCCCGGGCCAGCCCGGGTACTGGGGCCCGAGCCCGAGCCAGTCGTCGGGCCCCAACCCGAGCCCGTCCGCCGCCCCCAGTTCGTCGGTCTCCGCCGCACCGAGCACCTCGGTCTCCGCCTCCGCCGCACCTAGCGTCTCGGTCTCCGCCGCACCGAGCACCTCGGCGTCCACGGTTCCCAGCCCCTTGGCATCCATCGCGCCCCGCCTCGGGACTTCCCCGCTGAGCGCGGGCGGGGCGCCGGTCTCGCCCGCCCGGGACATGTTCGAGGACCTCATCGGCCGGGTGCTGGTGTGCGGCAACGCCACGGCGATCCTGGGCACGGAAGTGTCGTCCATCCCGGACACCGACACCGGGGAAGTCGCCCAGCATCTCGAAACGCTCGTCACCAACCTCCCGGCTTCCTGCGTGACGGCCGGCTCTCCCTCCGCCGGTGCGGCCGGCCCGCCGGAGGGCCGTGCCACGCTGCTGGACGTCATCGGCGTGAGCCAGATCCTGAGCACGCTGACCACCTACCCGGCACTCTGCGCGGGCTCGGCTTCGACGGGCGGGCCCTCAACCTCGCTCCTGGACTCGATCGGCGTGACGAGCCTGTTCGAGGAGCTGGCCGGCTGACACCGGGCGCGGATGGCACCCGTGTCACGCCGATCGACGCCGACGCTGTGCGTGCCCACCGTGCCGATGACGCCGCCGCCGGGCATGGCCGGCCCGTCCGCGGACGGTTTCTGTCGGACCCGGCTGGCACGCTGGCCCGGTCGCCGCAGCCGTCCGCGCCGAAGGGGTCGCCGCATGAGCACGTCCGCCCGGGCCGATGTCCACGTGAGCCACCACCGGTTCCTGATCCAGGAGCAGGGTGACGCGAGCGCGCCGTCCGACGTGCCCAACGGGCTGACCGCGTCGGCGCCCGGCGTCGCCGTCATCCTGACCGGCGTCCACACCGGCGTCGTGGACGTCACCGTACGGCTCGCCGACGCCCCGCCCACCGGCCCCGGCGACGGGTGGGACGAAGTGGAGGAGGTCGAGCTCGTCAGCTTAACGGGCGAGATGCGCCTCGTGAGCCTCGGCACGGACCCGCCCGGCGGGTTCCCCGTCCTGACCGCGCACGGCCCCGGACGCTACGGCATGCGGGTGCACGCCCGCGGCAGGGACCTCGCCGAAGGCGGCGTGACAGGGGTGCCGGCGGAGTTCTACCAGGTGACCGTGTGGCCCATCGACGTCGGGCCGCAGGCTCGCGCCCGGCTCGGGATCGGCGTCGCGGAGGAGCTGGGGCTGCCCGGCAAGTCGCGCGAGATCCGCGAGTGGGCCAAGCGGCACGGCCTGCCGCAGCACGAGCCCGGCCGGCTCGTACGGGCGGAGCCGCGCCTGCTCGTCCCCGCGCCCACACGCGCGGTGGCGGTGGCCGAGGAGCACCGCTTACGTGTCGTCAACCCGCACCAGGACACCGCGCCGGCCCCGGATCTGCCTGCCGGTCTGGTCGCCGCCGCTCCCGACTCCCTGGTCATCCGCACGCTGAAACGCAGGGGCAGGGTCGGCGTGCACGTCAACTGGCAACCGTCGCCGCCCCGCATGGAGGCGCAGGGCTGGGAGGAGTCCGAGGAGATCGAGTTCGTCACGACGACCGGCGTCATGCAGGTCGCGACCATGACCACCGACGACCGCCGGCCGAACCTGACCTACCAGGCCGCGCGCCGCCGGGCGTACACCTCGATCTCGATCTTCATCCGCGGATCCGCCAGGCCGCACATGAGCATCGTGGCGGCCGGGCGCACCTCGCCGAAGCATTCGCGCAGCACGGGCCAGCACGGCTCGAAGTCGGCGCGGTCGGGCAGGAGGTAGCGCACCCGCACGACGTCGCCGAAGCCGCACCCGGCCTCCTCCAGCGCCTGGCCGATGTTGCGCAGGCACTGCGCGGCCTGCTCCACCACGTCGTCGGAGATGGTCATCGTCGAATAGTCGAACCCGGTCGTCCCCGAGACGTGCACCCAGTCACCGTCCACCACGGCCCTGGCATATCCGATCTGCTCCTCGAACGTGGAACCGCTGAGGATCGCGCGTCGCTCCGTCATGCGCGGAACGGTACGTGGCCAGCACCGATACGTCTAATACAGCCCGAGCCATGGGCTGATATCTCTAGAGGTATGGATCGCCCGGAACTGCCGCTGGCCCAGCTGCACGCCTTCGTCGTACTCGCCGAGGAGCTGCACTTCGGCCATGCCGCCGATCGCCTGGGCATCGCGCAGCCGCCGCTGAGCCAGCAGATCCGCCGCCTGGAGGGCAAGGTGGGGCATGCGCTGTTCAGCCGCACGCCGGGCCGGGTCGCGCTCACCCCGGCCGGTCGCGAGCTGCTGCCCTCGGCCCGCCGGGCGCTGGCCGAGCTGGCGGGCGGCCTGGCGGCGGCGCGGGCCGTGGGCAGCGGCCGGGCGGGGCGGATCCGGCTCGGGTTCGCCGCCTCGCTGGCCTTGACGATCCTGCCGGAGCTGCTGAGCGCCTACCGGGAACGTTTCCCTCGGGTGCGCATCGAGATCCACGAGATGACGACGGCGCCCCAGCTCGCCGCCCTGCGGGAGCGGCGCATCGATGTCGGGCTGCTGCGGGAGCCCCCGGACGACGAGCCCGAGCTGGGGTTCGCGACCGTGCTGCGCGAGCCGTTCGTGGCCGTGCTCCCGTCGGGGCACCCGCTCGCCACCGGGCGCACGGTCGAGCTCGCGCGGCTGGCCGGCTCGCCTTTCGTACTGCTGCCGCGCGAGCACGGTCCCGGCCTGCACGACCGGATCACGGGGATGTGCAGGGACGCCGGGTTCACTCCCGAGGTGGCGCAGCACGCGGTGGAGTGGCAGACCGTGTGTGCGCTGGTGGAGGCGGGGCTGGGTGTGTCACTGGCGCCTGCGAGCATCCGCCGGATCCGGCTCAGGGGTGTGGCCTTCCGCCGGGTGACGCCGGGCGGCGTACGCACGAGCGTGGCGGCGGCCTGGCGCGCGGGCGACGCCGACCCGCTCGTCACGGGCCTGCTGGAAACAGTGCTCAAGCGGGACTCCGTCCCCGAAGGGGCCTGACTCTCGGGCCGGGCCATGCCCGATCAGCGGGACTGCGTCCCGGAAGCAAGCAGGCTTCAGCGGGGGATCAGCACGCTGGCCTGGTTGCTGCCGGGCACCACGCCCGCCTTCCGGTGCGCCTCCTTGAGCGCGTCGGAAGCGAAGTGCCGCCGCATCGCCTGGGCGTCCTCGCATTCGAAAAGCACGACCGCTTCCTCCGGCCGCTCGGCGTCGACGGTGACCAGGACGGTGCGCATCCCGGCCGCCGCCCTCACCTCCGCCAGCTCCTCGAACGCCGCACGCCACGTGTCGTAGTCGGTGAACCGCTGCCTGATGAGCAGGTACTCCATGGCTGGACTCCTCTAACTCAACGCTGTTGAGTTAACCGTAACACACAAAACTCAACAGTGGTGAGATAATCTGGGGGCATGCCACAACAAAAACGGGCCGGCGGGCGGCGACCAGGCGCGACCCGTACGCGCGAGGAGATACTCGAGGCCGCGCAGCGCAGCTTCGCCGACTCCGGCTACGACGGCACCACGATCCGCGGGGTGGCCCGGACGGCGGGCGTCGATCCCGCTCTGGTGGTGCAGTTCTTCGGCAGCAAGGACGGGCTCTTCGAGGCCGCCCTGCGCGCCGACCCGCCCATGCGGGACCTGGTCACGCTGGCCGGCGAGGGCGAGGCGGCCGACCTCGGCATGCGCCTCGCCCGCCGCTATCTGGAGCTGTGGGAGGACCCGCACACAGGCCCCAGGATGCTGGCCGTCATCCGGGCCGCCACGGCCGCGCCGAGCGCGTCGGCCATGGTCACGGCGTTCATGACGGACGCGGTGATGCTGCCCCTGGCGCGGGCCATCGACGCCGACGACGCCGAGCTGCGCGCCGCCCTCACCGGGGCCTACCTGCTCGGCGTGGCGACGGCACGGTACGTGCTGCGCATCGGGCCCCTGGCCTCACTGCCCAGGCAGGACGCCGCCTCCATCCTGGCCCCGGTCGTCCAGCACCACCTCACCGGCCGGCTCCGGGATCCGGACGTCCAGCACCACCCCACCGGCTGACTCCGGGATCCGGCTGTTCCAGCACCACCCCACCGGCCGGACGCCGGGAACCCGCCGTCCGGCACCACCCCCACCAGTCAGCTCCAGGGGCCGTCTCTCCAGCACCACCCCAGCTACCGGCTGCGAGGCCCGAGCACCACCGGCAGCCTCATCGGCCCCTCCGTGATGAGCGACGGCGTGTAGGGGATCTCGTCCGCCCCGATCGCCAGCCGCAGCCCGGGAAAGCGGCCGAACAACGACGACAGCGCGATCCGCATCTCCAGCCTGGCCAGCGGCGCGCCCAGGCAGAAGTGCGGCCCGCGACCGAAGCCGACGTGCACGTCCGGCTTGCGCGAGGCGTCGAAGCGAGCGGCGTCCGCGCCGTACCTGGCCGGGTCCGTGTCCGCCCCGTCGAGCGCGACGGCGATCGGCTCGCCCGCCGGGATCTTCGTGCCGGCCACCTGCACGTCCTTGAGCGGGTAGCGGAACATCACGTTGAGCACCGAGTTACGGCTGCGCAGCGCCTCCTCCACCACCCTCGCCCAGGAGTCGTGGTCGTCGGTGACGGGCACCTGGGCGGGGTCGGCGCACAGGGCGATGACCGTGTTCGCGATCAGGTGCACGGTGGTCTCGTGACCGGCGATGAGCACCAGCCACAGGATCCACAACATCTCGTTGTCCGACAGCCGGTCCCCGTCGTCCTCCTGCGCCTGGATGAGGCCGCTGGTCAGGTCGTCGCCCGGCTCGGCGCGCTTGCGCTCGATGAACGCGGCCAGGTACGCCAGCATCGCCTGCGCCGCCGCGGCGGCCTCCTCCGGGCCGGCGGTGTGGAAGAGCAGCACGTTCGTCCACTCGCGGAGCTGGTAGCGCTCCGCTTCCGGCACGCCGAACAGCTCGCAGATCACGGCGATGGGCAGCGGCTCGCTGAAGTGCCGTACGAGGTCCACCACCTCGCCCTCGCCTGCGAGCCCGTCGAGCAGCCCGTCGGTGATCTCCTGGATGCGTGGCGCCATGGAGGCCACCCGGGCGGGGGTGAACGCGCGGTTGATCAGGCCGCGCAGCCGGCGGTGGTCGTCGCCGTCCTTGGTCAGCAGGTGGTCGCCCTGGACGAGCTGGCGCAGCGGCCAGTCAGGGGGGATGGTGCCGTCGTGCATGGCGGGGCAGTTGAGATGGCTCTTGCTGTACAGGGTGCCGTCGTTGGCCAGCACCTCGTTGACGCTCTCGTACGAGGTCACCATCCAGGCGTGGACCTTGCCCGGCAACTCGATGGGAACGACGGGTCCGCCTTCGTCCCTGAACCGGCGGATCGTCTGCGACGTTCGCTCACCAGGGACTGGAATCTGCAGGGGTTCCATGCGCAGTCTCCCGTGTCGGAGGGACTTCAACTGTCCGCTCAACCGACGATCCGGGCCAGAGCGCTTCGTGGTCATGTCACCGCGCAGTCGGCGACACCTGCCGCCGGAGTTACATTCTGCTACGGGATGACTTCATCCAGCTCCACCATCGAACCGGCCCATCACGCCCCCTCCGGCGGTTGTAGCAAGATGTCCGGATGATCATTCCTAGCCCGTTACGGCCGCGACGGCTGCCGCTCTTCGGCCTCGCTGTCGCCCTCGTCGCCGTTGCCCTCACGTTCAGCACTCCGCCGTTGCTCGATCTGGCCTCCGTGACGCCGGGCGTGTACCAGTTGCGCGGGCTCGCGGCGACCGTCGCCGCCCTTCTGGTGGCGCCGCTGCTCGGGGTGCTCGTGGACCGGGCGCGGCGGCGCCGTACGGTGCTGGTCGCGCTGGCGCTCGTGGGCGCGGCGGGGCTCGCGATCACCCGCGGGGCGACGGCAGGATGGGACGCGGCGGGAGCTCCCGCCGCCGCGGCCGGGATGATCATGGTGGGCTGCCTGACGGCTCTGGGGCCGGTCGGTCAGGAGGCGTACCTGCCGGCGATCGTCGGCCGCGACCGCCTGGTCGGCGCGAATGCCCTGCTGTACGTGCTGCCGCAGGGCGTCATGGTGGCGATCGGGGTCTTGCTGGCCTGGACCGAACCCGAGGGTCCGGCGCTCGTGATCGTCGTCTGCGTGTTGCTGCTCCTCGCGGCGGCGGCGTTCCGAGGGGTCGAGGCCGACGAGCCGATCCAGACGGTCGAGGCGGTCGAGGCGGTCGAGGAGCCGCCGCCGTCCCGGGCCGGGCTCTGGCGCGAGGCGGTGGAAGGAGTGCGCTTCACCCTGCGCGAGCCGGCGCTGCGGGCGATCGCCCTGTGCCTGATGGTGACGACCCTGTCCGCCGAGTTCACCGACGAGGTGCAGGACGCGGCGCGCGGCGCGCTGGTGCACGGTGTACCGGCGAGCGGGTACCTCTCGCTGTCCCTGACGGTCATCGGCTACGGCTCGATCCTCCTCGGACCGCTGGCGGCCGTGCTGCTGCACCGCAGGCTCGGCACCTATCGCCTGGCCTGGGTGGCCCTGCTGGCGAGCCAGCCGTTCACCCTGCTGCTCGCCCTGTCCGGCGGGGCCGGCGGATTCATCTGCGGCGTCCCGCGAGGAGGCCCGGTCAGCGCACCCGTAGGACGCGGCCCCTGCGCTCGCCCGTGAACTCGCCCGACTCCACCACCACCTGCCCTTCGAGCAGCACGTGCACGATTCCGGACGGCCGGGCCGAGGGGGTGGCGTAGGTGCCGGCATGGCCGATGGTGCCCGGGTCGAAGACGCAGATGTCGGCCCAGGCCCCGGGCCCCAGCCAGCCCCTCCCGCGCAGGGCGAACTGGTCGGCGTTCGCGGAGGTCGCCTTGCGTACGGCCTCCTCCCAGGAGACGACCTCGCGCTCCCGCACGTACGTGCCGAAGAAGCGCGGGAAGCAGCCCCACGTGCGGGGGTGCTCCAGGCCGGTGGGGAGCCCGTTGTCGGAGCCGATGCCGATGAGCGGGTCGGCCATGATCTCGGTCAGGTCCTCCTCGGCCATCAGGAAGGCCACCATCGTGGCGGCGGGGTCGGCGGCGACCAGCGCGCAGGTGGCCGCCCAGGCGTCCACCTCCAGCCTGCGGGCGATGTCGGCCAGCGAGCGGCCGGTGTAGGAGGGCTCGGCGTGCGCGGTGACCAGGACGTCCTCCGGCGTGACGTCCTGCCACAGGCCCGCCCCCGTCCCGCCCGCCTCGGCCCGCGCGCGCAGCCGCTCGCGCTCGGCCGGCGCCGCCAGCACCTCGCGCACCCGGCCGCCGGCCAGCGCCGACGGCGGCAGCAGCGCGGCCAGCACGGTCGCGCCCGCGACGTAGGGGTACTGGTCCCCGCGCACGTCCACCCCGCGCATCCGTGCCTCGCGCAGCCGGTCGAGCAACATCCGGGCCCGCCCGTGGTTGGCCCGTCCGGCGACCTTGCAGTGCGACACCTGCAGCCGCACGCGGGCCCGCCGTGCCACCTCGATGGCCTCGTCCAGCGCCGCCGCCAGCCCCGCGCCCTCGTCACGCAGGTGCGTGGCGTACGGCGCCCCGTACCCGTGCGCCACGCCGGCCAGCGCCACCAGTTCCTCGGTGCCGGCGTAGCCGCCCGGCGGGTAGATCAGCCCGCTGGACAGCCCGCACGCGCCCGCCGCGAAGGCCGCCGCGGCGAGATCGCACATCCGCTCCAGGTCGCCGTCGCGCAGGCGCTCGTCGAACCCGGCCACGGCCGCGCGCAGCGTCGAGTGCCCGATGAGGGTCGCCATGTGGTTCGTGGGCCCGGCCGCCGTGATCGTCTCCAGGTACTCGGCGAACATCCAGTCGGGCACGGCCACGCCGGTCACCTCCGCCAGCACGGAGGCGTCGGGCGCGTAGGAGAAGCCGCAGTTGCCGTTGACCTCGGTGGTGACGCCCTGCAGCAGCTTGAACGGCTGCGGCTGCGCCATGAGCGGCACCAGGTCGGAATGCGCGTGGGCGTCCACGAACCCCGGCGCCACGGCCAGCCCCGTGACGTCGATCACCCGGCGCGCGGCCCCGAGCTCCCGCCCCATCTCCACGACCCAGCCGCCCGAGATGGCGACGTCGCCGACGAAGGCCGGGGACCCGAGACCGTCGTACACGGTGCCACCGCTGAGGATGAGATCGACCATGTAACCCACCCAACATCGCAAGAGTCAATAAATCTTGTCATGTCATACAACGTCGTTCGCCGGCGTAGGTTCCATGGCCGGTCGCTGACATCCGGATCGGGCATGAAGTCAAAGCGGCGGCAAGGCACTCTTGCGGACGACATACCGGTCGGTTTTAAATACGCCCGGCGCTGACCCAGCCACCCCTGCCGCCGACGAGGAGCCTCCGTGAACATCCCCGCAGGTCGGGCGACATTTTCCGCCGCCCTCGATCTCCACGCCGTCCTGTTAGCGCTATCACCGCGCCGCCCCGCCTCGTGAAACTTTCTTTTTGCCCATTGGGAAAGCGCTTACCGACCGTAAAGGAAACCGCCATGCGCTTACACCTGGCCGCCGCGGCCGCCGTCCTGGCCCTGGCAGCGACCGCGCACCCCGTCCAAGCCGCACCGCCGACCAAGCAGATGGAGGACCTGGACCGGGGGCTGGTCAGCGTACGCTCCGGCTCCGGCAACCTCGTCTCCTGGCGGCTGCTCGGCACCGACCCCGACGGCGTCGCCTTCAACGTCTACCGCGGCTCGACCAGGGTCGCGACCGGCCTGACGGGCTCGACCAACTACCTCGACAACGGCGCCACGGCCGAGTCCTCCTACACCGTCCGCGCCGTCGTGAACGGGGCCGAGCAGGCCGCCTCGCCCGCCTCCCTGCGCTTCACCGGCGGCTCGTACCTGGACGTGCCCATCCAGCCGCCCTCCGGCGGCACCACCCCGGACGGCGTCTCCTACACCTACAGCGCCAACGATGCCGGCGTCGGCGACGTGGACGGCGACGGGCAGTACGAGATCGTGCTGAAGTGGGACCCGTCCAACGCCAAGGACAACTCGCAGTCCGGTTACACCGGCAACGTGTTCGTGGACGCGTACCGGCTGAACGGCACCCGGTTGTGGCGCATCGACCTGGGCCGCAACATCCGGGCCGGCGCGCACTACACGCAGTTCCAGGTCTACGACTACGACGGCGACGGCCGCGCCGAGGTGGCCATGAAGACCGCCGACGGCACCAGGGACGGCGCCGGCACGGTCATCGGCAGCTCCGGCGCCGACCACCGCAACTCCAGCGGCTACGTGCTCAGCGGCCCCGAGTACCTGACCATGTTCAACGGCCTGACCGGCGCCGCCATGTCCACGGTGAACTACGACCCGCCCCGCGGCACGGTCTCCTCCTGGGGCGACAACTACGGCAACCGCGTCGACCGGTTCCTGGCCGGGACCGCGTACCTGGACGGCGAACGCCCCTCGCTGATCATGGCCCGCGGCTACTACACCCGCAGCGTCATCGCCGCCTGGGACTTCCGCAACGGCGCGCTCACCAAGCGCTGGACGTTCGACAGCAACTCGGCCGGCTCCCAGTACGCCGGGCAGGGCAGCCACAGCCTGTCCGTCGGCGACATCGACCAGGACGGCCGCGACGAGATCGTCTACGGCGCCATGGCCGTCAACGACAACGGCACCGGCATGTGGTCCACCCGCACCGGCCACGGCGACGCCCAGCACCTGGGCGACTTCGACCCGGCCAGGGCCGGGCTGGAGTACTTCAAGGTCAGCGAGTCCTCCTCGCAGCCCAGCTCGCTCTACATCGACCCGCGCACCGGCGGCATCCTGTGGTCCACCGCCGCGGGCTCCGACAACGGCCGCGGCGTGGCCGGCGACATCTCGACGGTCCGGGTCGCCGGCGAGTTCTGGTCCGCCTCGGACACCACGATGCGCAGCGTCACCGGCAACAGCGCGGGCCGCGAGCCGTCCTCGGTGAACTTCCTCATCTGGTGGGACGCCGACCCGCTCAGGGAACTGCTCGACCAGACCAGGATCGACAAGTACGGCACCAGCTCCGACACCCGCCTGCTGACCGCCTCCGGCGTGCACTCCAACAACGGCACCAAGGCCACCCCGTCGCTGTCGGCCGACCTGTTCGGCGACTGGCGTGAGGAGGTCATCTGGCCCACCAGCGACAACCGCGCCCTGCGCATCCACGCCACCACCACGCCGACGGACCGGCGCATCTACACGCTGATGCACGACCCGCTCTACCGCGTCTCGGTGGCCTGGCAGAACACCGCCTACAACCAGCCTCCGCACACCAGCTTCTTCCTCGGCGACCGCATGCCCACGCCCCCGCGGCCGGACATCTACGTGCGCTGACCTCCGTACGTACGTAGATCCCCTCACCGGACAGGCACGCGCCGCCGATCGCGGGACTCACCCGAGCCCGGCGCGTGCCTGGGCGAGCATGCGCAGGGCCCGGGGGTAGCCGGTGACGCGATCGGCCAGCGCGTCCAGGGCGGCCGGCACCGCGGACTCCGGGATGCCGCGCGCCGCGAGCACGCTGGTCATCCAGCCCACGAAGGAGGAGAAGAGCTCGGGGTCGTCGACGTACAGGGCGGCGCGCAGGAAGTCGACGAGGTAGGCGACGTCCTCCGCCGTCCGTCCGAGCTGCTGCTCGGTGTAGCCCGCGAGCTGCGGCATGCGCCGGGTGAGGTCGGCCACGATGTCCCGCACCAGGTCCCCGGCGGACCGGGTGAGCTCGGTGTACTCCCGGTCGGCCAGTTGCCGCGGCTCTTCGCGGGAGGTGGTCCGGCGCGGCAGCGGCCCGGCGGCCAGCAGGTCGGCGGCGGCCCGGGCGTCCGGGGCCCAGGCGTCGGCGCCGAGGAGGCGGGCGTAGCGGCCGTCGGGGCCGAAGGCGGCGCCCCCGGCCACGACCGGCGTGCCCGCCGCCTGGCAGGCGGTGATCGCGGCGTGCGCGGCCGGCAGCCGGATCGCCAGCGAGCTGGACAGCGCCACCGCGTCCGGGTTGGTCAGGTGCAGGTGCGCGACCAGGTGCGGCGTGGGGACCTGCGCGCCCAGGTAGTCGACCTGCCAGCCGCGCACCCGCAGCACCTCGGCCAGCAGCCGCGCGGGGAACGCGTGCCACTCGCCGTCGATGCACGCCACCATGATCCGCCCCATGGCCTGATCGGCCGGCCGGGAGGAGCGGTGCGCCAGGGTGGCGAGCACCCGCTCGTTGACCGCCGTGGCGGTGTGCTCCTGGGCGACCGAGATGTGGTTGGCCGCCCACTCGTGGCCGATGCGCGACTGCACGGCGGCCACCACGTCCAGCAGCAGGGTCTCCATGGGCATGCCGGCGTCGAGCGCGTCCATCGCCAGGCCGGTCGCGGCGTGCTCGTCGCCGGCCGTCGCCGCCGCCCACAACGCCTCCACCCGCTCCTCGACGGCGTCCGTCACAGGCGTTCCTCCCCTGCCGCGCGGGGCGCCGAGATGGCGACGACCGCCATGTCGTCGTGCTCGCCCTCGCCGACCCACTGGGAGGCGAGCATCTGCACCCGCTCCGCCAGCGCCTCGGGAGGCATGCCGGCGCACTGCCGGAGCTGCTCGCTCAGCCGCTCCTCGCCGAAGAACTCGTCGCCGAGCGGGCCGCCCCTGGCCTCGATGATGCCGTCGCTGTAGAGCAGGCAGGTCTCGCCGGGCTCCAGCACCACCGAGTCGGTGACGCTGGTGATGTCGTCAAGCACGCCGATCAGCGTGCCGACGGCCGGGACCGCCTCGACACGGCCGTCGTTGCGCATGATCAGCGGCGCCGGGTGCCCGGCGCTGGTGAGCCGCATCGCCACCCGCGGGCCGCGATGCTGGAACGAGGCCAGCACGAGCGTGACGTAACGGGTCGGATCGCCGTCGTTGACGAGCACCCCGTTCAGCAGCTCCAGTACGCGGTGGTGGTCGTCGGCCAGCGGCAGCAGGGCCCGCAGGGTGTTGCGGATGCGGCCGGTGAGCACGGCGGCCTCCAGGCCCTTGCCCGCCACGTCGCCGAGCACCACCAGCGATTCGCGTCCGGAACCCGCGACCGGGTACACGTCGTAGAAGTCGCCGCCGACCCGCTCGCTGGGGCCCGCGGGCCGGTAGCGGGCCGCCAGCTCCACCCCGTCCAGGGCCGGCGTGGGCGGCGGCAGCAGCTCGGACATCAGGGTCTCGGTGATGACCGTCTGCTCGACGTAGAGGCGCGCGACCGAGATCGCGGAGCCGGCCCACAGCGCGAACAGCCGGACGAACATGCGCTCGTCGTCCGAGAAGCGCGCCCGCGAGCCGCGCACCAGCACCAGCGCTCCCGCCGGCAGCCCGTGGCCGGGCAGGGCGGCCACCGCCACCGAGCCCACCTCGCCTGGCCCGTCGCGCAGCGCCCAGCCGGGGGCCTCCTCCGGGGCGACCCAGCGCGTGGGCACCGGCGGGAAGCCCTGCAACGCCTCGGCCAGGCCGGGGAACGTGCCAGGGTCGATGGACACGTCCTCCCTGACCGCCTCGCCTCCCCGGCGGCAGCGGGCGATCGCGTACCGGCGTCCGGGTCTCGGCAGGACGACCAGCGCGGCGTCGGCCAGGCGGCGGGCGGCCAGGCAGGCGGTCACCGCCAGGCAGCGGTCCAGATTCAGCGAGGGCAGCAGCTCGTCGGAGGCCTCGGCCAGGAACGCGGCCCACTCCCGCAGCGAGTCCACCGCGTGCTGCGTGCCGCTGACGTCGGTGAGCCACCAGACGACCCGGTCGGCCGCCGCGTACACGGCGTGCGCCTGGTACACCCGGTCGCCGATCTCGCCGTACCGCTCCGACCCTCCGCACCCGAAGTGCGCCCGCGACAGCCACTCGGGGGCCGCGTGCTCCACCCGCTCGCCGACGACGGGGCCGGCGAGCAGCAGCCGGGCCGCCTTGTTCGCCTGCTCGACGGTCCCCGTCGTGCTGACCGCCAGCATGGGGTACGGCGCGTCCTCCCACACCATCCCGACCATGGCACCATCCCGCGAGACCCCCGGACTCTCCACGCTACCGGCGGGACACCGGAGCCCTCTTTCCGCCATATCGCTTCTTTGCAGGATCTTTCCTCCGCTGCGCGAGCGTGACCCGGGCGGCGCAGGCCGTACCGATGAGGAGGAGCACGGCCACGGCGACGGTGACCCGTCGCAGGCCGTCGGCGGAGGTGGGCGCGGCGAAGTAGACGCTGCCGAGCCCGGCCACGGCGGTCACCCCGGCGAGCACGGGGCCGGTGGCGTTCAGCGCCGAGATCGCCGAGGCCAGCCGCGGCTCCACCAGGGACGTGATGCGCGCGATCAGCGGGCTGTACCCGGCGGCGTGCCCGGCCCCGGCGAGCATCAGCAGCGGCACGGAGGCGACCTCGTGCCAGCGCAGGGCCAGCAGGCCGGCTCCGGCCGCGAACGCGAGCGGTCCCGCCACCGGCAGGGCGTCCCGCAGCCGCCGCGGGTAGCGGCTCCAGGTCAGGCTGAGCGCGCCGAACCCCAGCGCGTACGGCACGAACGCCAGCCCCGCCCGGAGCGGCGAGTACCCGAGCGCGCCCTGGAGGTGCAGGGTCAGGGTGAGCAGGAAGACGGTGTAGCAGCCCATGACGATCCAGCAGGCCGCCAGCCCCGGCCGCACGCCCGCGGGTCGCAGCGCCGCCGGGTCCAGCAGCGGATGCCGCGCCCTGGTCTCGTAACCGGCGAACCCCGCCAGCAGCGCCACGCCGCCCGCCAGCGAGGCCCACGCCCAGGCGGGCCAGCCCTGGTCCTGGCCGAAGATGAGCGGGGCGGTGAGCGCGGTCATCGCGGCCGTCAGCAGCGCGACGCCCGCCGGGTCGAGCCGGGCCTGCCCGTCCGTACGCGAGCCCGGCAGCACCCGCCGCCCGGCCACCGCCACGACCAGCCCGATCGGCACGTTGACCAGGAAGATCGGCCGCCACGAGAGCCCGAACAGGTCGGCCCCGGCCACCAGTCCCCCGATGACCTGGCCCAGCGCCACCCCCAGGGCGAGCACCATGCTGTAGACGCCGATCGCCCGGCGCCTGGCCGCCCCGTCGAAGTGCTGGACGATGAGCGCGAAGATCTGCGGCGTCAGCAGCGCCGCGCCGGCGGCCTGCGCGATGCGGGCGAGCACCAGCACGGTCGCCGTGGGCGCCAGCCCGCACAGCAGCGACGCGGTGGTGAACCAGCCGAGCCCCAGCAGGAACGCCCGCCGGTGCCCGATCACGTCGCCGATCCGCGCGCAGGTCACCAGGAGCACGCCGGTGGTCAGCAGGTACCCGGACACGATGAGCTGGATCGCGGCCCCGTCCGCCCGCAGGTCCTCGCGGATGGTCTGCGCCGCCACCGAGACGATGGAGCCGTCCATGGAGGCCATGACCTGGCCGGTGAGCAGCACGGCCAGCATCCGGCCGCGGCGGGCAAGAGTGATCATTCGCCCAGCATGGGGCGGGGGCGGCTGTCCGGTATTGAAGGAATATGCGGATCTGCGGGCTGCCGTACGGTGGTGCGGTGCGTACCACGAGGACGGTGATGGAGAGCCGCCACTTCGCGATCCGCTCGGTCGAGTGCACCGACGACCACGCTCGCTGGTCGGCTCCGGAGGCGGCGCCGTCCGCGCACGTCGTGCTGGTCCGGCGGGGCCGGTTCCGGGTCCACGTCCGGGGGCTGGGGGTGATCGTCGAGCCCGCCACCGGTTATCTGCACCTTCCCGGGGAGGAGATGCGGTTCGCGCATCCGGCGGGCGGCGACGTGTGCACGTCGGTCACGTTCGCCGGTGACGAGCTGACCGCCGGGGTGCGGGCGGCGCCGCGCTCGCGGGCCGTCCGGGTGGACGCGCGGCTCGAACTGGCCCACCGGCTGCTCCTGCGTTCCGGTGGCGACCCCGGCTTCGCCGGCGCGGAGGCCGTGCTCGACCTCCTGCGGCTGGCCCTGCGCGAGCAGCCGCACGACTCCCCGCCGCCGGGGCGGGCCGGCCTCGCCGAGCGCGCCAGGGAGGCGATCCTCGCCGACCCGCTCGCCGGGGCGAGCCTGGTGGAGCTGGCCCGCCTGCTGGAGACGTCCCCGTCGCACCTGAGCCACACGTTCCGGCACCACGTCGGCATGCCGTTGAGCCGCTACCGCAACCGCGTACGGGTCAGCCAGGCGCTGGCCCGCATGGACCAGGGCGAGACGGACCTCGCCGCCCTCGCGGCCGGCCTGGGCTTCAGCGACCAGGCCCACCTGACCAGGATCATGCGTGCCGAGCTGGGAAACACGCCCGGCCGGGTGCGCGCCCTTCTCGCGCCAGGAGTGCGGCGGCCGCTGTAATCCGGATCCGGGTCCCAGGCAGTAGTCATCACCGGATGACGACGAGACGGAGATGACGGATGGACGACGGGTTCGCCGAGTACGTGGCACACCGGCAGCTACGGCTGTGCCGGATGGCGTACCTCCTCACCCGGGACTGGGGCACGGCCGAGGATGTGGTGCAGACCGCGCTGGCGAAGGCGTGGCTCGCCTGGCGGCGGATCGAGGGCAACCCCGACCCGTACGTCTATCGGATCATCGTGAACACCCACACGTCCTGGTGGCGCAGGCGCTGGCGCGGCGAGGTCCCGGCCGAGACGCTCCCCGAGACCGCCGATCCGCGCGACGCGGCGGCCGAGGTGGACGACCAGGCCGCGCTCTGGAGCGCCATCGGCACGCTGTCCCCGCGCCAGCGTGCGGTGATCGTCCTGCACTACTACGAGGGACGCACGCTGACGCAGGTCGCGCAGATCATGGGGTGCTCGCTGGGAGCGGTGAAGAGCCAGCTCAGCCGAGCTCTCGCCCGTCTTCGGGTCGATCCGGACATTCAGACCATGAGCTTGGAGAGGGTCCAGCGATGAACCACACCGAGAACGACCTGCGAGAGCTCCTGACCAGGCGGGCCGGGGAGCCGGAAGGCGGCCCCGCCCGGCTCGACACGGTCATCCGGCGTGGCCGGCGCATCCGCCGCACCCGGCGGGCCCTGACGGCCGGCGCCGCGGCCCTGGCCGTCACCGCGGTCGCCCTGTCCGGCGTGCAGCTGCCGCCGGGCGGAGCCCCGGTCGCCCAGCAGCCCGTGGACTCGGCCAGCGTCGAGCCGCCCGGCCCGGAGATCCCCGAGAAGTTCGAGGTGCGGCTGGGGGCCGAGCGGTTCGACATGCCCCTCATCCACTCCGAACGCTTCGAGACGATGGGCGCCCGTTCCGTGACCTACGTCCCGACCAGCACCTCGACCGGGTACAAGGTGCTCTGCGACGATCCCCGGGCCTGGGTCATCACGACGCAGCCGCTCAAGGGCGGCGAGCTGGGCGGCTCGTCGGGACGGTGCGGCACCTCGTTCGGCGGGCACCACGACGAGCTCTCCGCGCCCGAGGGCTGGCTGCAGCGCCCGCAGAAGCTGGACGTCTGGATCTTCCCCTCGGACGCCCCGGTCCGGAAGGTGGCCGAGGAAATCAACGGCTGCCCGCCGGTCGGAAAGGGCACGGACTGCGACGAGTCGGCCCAGACCCGCGCGCTGAGGGACCCGAAGGTCCGCGAACGGCTCCAGGCGGAGGTGGGTGACCGTTCCGGCAGGTGGGCGGTCGCGATCTACGACCGGCCCGCCGCTTCAGCGACTCCCAGCCGCTGACTCCGTACGGGTGCGGGCGGCGGCGGTCACCGACCGGGCAGCGGGGAGCCGCGACCGTCCTCGGCCGGGCAGCGGAGGGCCGCGGCCGTCACCGACCCTGCAGCAGGGGGCCGCGACGCGCCCGCCGGGTCGCCGCCAGCCCGCCGGCCAGCCCGCTCACCGCGCAGACCAGCACCAGCCCGGCGTACTGCGGCAGCGAGTAGGCGAACCACGGCCGGCCGGTGGCGGCCTGGCCGAGCGCGGTGAGGCAGGCGGCGGCGATGCCCGTGCCGATCAGCACGCCCACGGCGGTCACGATCAGCGTCTCCCAGACCACCGCCCTGGTGAGCTGCCGCGGCGCGGTCCCCACCGTCCGCAGCAGCCTGAGCTCCTCGGCCCGCTCGGTCATCGTCATCGCGGTGGCGTTGAGCACCGAGATCACGGTGTAGATCACCGCCGACCCCACCAGGGTCGGGGCCGCCCACACCGACGCCCCCGTACGGGTGACACCCGCCGCCACGTCCGAGGTCGTCACGGCGAACAGGAAGGTGCACGCGAGCGCCACGGTCAGCATCACCGGCGACGCCGCCGACATCGCCCGGCGCGGCTGGGCGACCAGCGACGCCCTGGCCAGCATCCCCGCGCCGGGGTCCAGCCCGGCCACCACGGCTCCCAGCAGCCAGCCGATCCCGCGCAGCACCACCGGGCCCAGCGCGGAGGCGCCCACGCAGAGCGCCATCGTCGCCCCCAGCCCGGTCGGCACCGCGGCGACCGGCTCGACCCGCGGCACCAGGAACACCAGCGCCCCGCCCCCGCCCAGCGCCACCACCCCGGCGACGGCCCTGGGCCAGGGCAGCAGCAGCCGCTGCGCCGCGCTGTCGCGCAGCACCTCCAGCGGCCCCACCCGTACCGCCTTGCGCGCCGCGACCCGGGCCGCGAGCAGCGTCACCACCAGCCCGACCACGAGCGCCACGATGAACGGCCCCGGCGTGACCCGCACCGGCACGCCGGCGGGCGCCAGCCCGGTCAGCCGCACGAACCCGGCCATCAGCACGGCGTACGGCACGGCCAGCACGCAGCCGGCCGCGCTCGCCAGCACGGCCACCACCAGCGCCTCCACGGTGACCAGCCGCCGCACCTGCCGCGGCGTCATGCCGACCGACCGCAGCAGCCCCCACGTCCTGTGCTGCCGCAACACGTGCAGGCTCAGCGTGCCCGCGACCACGAACACCGACACGAACCCGGACACCACGGCCGACAGCACCAGCAGGCCCATGACGTCGTTCAGCTCGTCCCTGGCGCCCGCGGCGGCGACCACCAGGCCGCCTCCGGCCACCAGCGTGACGGCCAGGAGCACCGCGGCGAACGACGCGGCCACCCCCATCCGGTTGGCCCGGACGTTGTTGACGGCGAGGACGAGCGTCACCGGCGGCCGCCCAGCCGCGTGCCGATCTGCTCGGCGGAGGGCCGCTCCAGCACGTCCACGATCCGGCCGTCGGTCAGGAACAGCACCCTGTCCGCCCGCGCCGCGGCCTCCGGATCGTGCGTGACCATCACCACCGTCTGCCCGAACTCGCCGACCGCCTCCCGCAGCAACCGCAGCACCTCGTGCCCGGTGGCCCGGTCCAGCGCTCCCGTCGGCTCGTCGGCGAACAGCACCTCGGGCCTGCCCAGCAGGGCCCGCGCGATCGCCACCCGCTGCTGCTGCCCGCCGGACAGCTGCGCCGGCCGGTGCCCCTCCCGCCCCTCCAGGCCGACCCGGCGCAGCAGCTCCCGCACCCGCGCCGGGTCCGGCCGCCGCCTGGCCAGCCTGCTCGGCAGCACGACGTTCTGCCACGCGGTCAGCGACGGCACCAGGTTGAACGCCTGGAACACGACGCCGACCCGGTCGCGGCGCAGCACCGCGAGCTGCTTCTCCCCCAGGCGGGTGATGTCCTCCCCCGCCACCCGCACCGCCCCGGAATCCGGCCGGTCCAGCCCCGCCGCGCACTGCAGCAGGCTGCTCTTCCCCGACCCGGACGGGCCCATCACCGCGGTGAAACTCCCGCGCGCGAACCCGACGCTGACCTGCCGGAGCGCGGCCACCTCTGTGGCGCCCTTCCCGTAGGTCCTGGTCACCTCCTCCAGGAGGACCGCATGATCATTCATGATCGACAGCGTGCCGTAACGCGCGGCCCGCCGCCCATCCGGAACATCCCCCATCGGCCCCTGGGACCTGCCCGGCCTCGCCCCAGGTCCCGGCGGTGCCGTCGAGGGAGCCGTCCAGGTCATCGCGCCAGGACGGCATCGCCGCGCGGGATCCGTGCCGGGGCGGTCAGAGCCAGTGCCACGTGACGCGCGCCTGCTCGGCGGCGCCGGCCAGCCACTCCTCGAAGGCGGCCGCCCCCGCCGCTTCCAGCGTGTCCGCGTCCGCCACGGCCTCCTCCCGCTTGTGGACCGAGCCCGTCAGGAACCGCCCCTCGAAGGGAACCGGCCCGACGCCGCTCCCGGCCGGCGCCGCTCGCAGCGGCTCGGGCAGCTCCCCCGACCACGCCCGGATCCGCGTCAGCCGCAGGCCCCAGCGGTCGCCGAGGGATCCGTCGAGCTCAGCGACCTCGACCGGGTCCTCGGACAGCGCCCAGACCGCCCACACCCTGGCGAACCGGTCGCGATGGCGGGCCAGATACTCGGGGCCCAGCTCGGCACGCATCCGGGTACGGAACCTGTCGTCCTTGGCGTTCGTCGCCATGTGGTCATGGAACGCCTCGGCGCTCATGCCCATCCGCTCCAGCCACTTCAGCATCGC
This sequence comes from Nonomuraea sp. GTA35, assembly GCF_041950525.1. Lineage (NCBI taxonomy): Bacteria > Bacillati > Actinomycetota > Actinomycetes > Streptosporangiales > Streptosporangiaceae > Nonomuraea > Nonomuraea sp. GTA35. The sequence continues at coordinate 372,339 of NZ_JBGNUV010000012.1, forward strand.
CTCCCGGCCGGTGAGGCCGTGGCGCCTGCGGAAGGCGTCCGCGGCCGCCTGGATGTCGTCCAGGCCGGCCTCCTCCTTGGCGGCGGCGTTGCGCAGGACGCAGAACCGCACCAGCTCCTCCTGCGGCGACAGCCCGGCACGCGTGAGCGAGCGGAGCATGAGCATCGCCTCGGGCATGGAGATCTGCATGCCGTCGACGGTCAGCAGGTTACCGGCGGCCCAGTGGGTCGAATGGTCGACCAGCCAGGACGTCCCGTCGTCCGGCTGCACGCCGAGCATGATCGTGCCGCCCGCGGGGTCGTCGATCAGCAGGTCGTAGTCCACGACCGGCGAGCCGGGCCGCGGGTTGCTCACGAGCTGGGCGGCGAGCGCGGGATGCGACCGCGCCCAGGCGGCGGCGGCGCGCCGGGCCTCCTCCACCGCCGAGCGCCGGCGGGTCAGGCCGCGGAGCAGGCTCACGCCGCTTTCGAGTGCCGGGCCGAGAGAGGGCTGTGTCATGGCGCGTCCGTTTCTCCAGTGAGCCAGTCGGCGATGGCGGCGCCGATGGGCAGGCCGGTCAGGTCCTCGATCCAGCCCCACTGACCGTTGGGGTTGATCTCGAGGAACACGTACTCCCCCTCAGGGGTCAGGATGAGGTCGATCGCCCCGAACGACACGCCGAGCGCGGCGACCAGGTCGGCGCACCGGCGGGCGACGTCGTCGGGCAGGTGGTGCACGCTGTGGCGGGCCCGGTCGAAGTCGTAGTGCCGCCAGTCGTCCCGGGTGCGCGGCGAGTCCTGCGAGGCGATCTCCGCGGCGAAGACCCGCCGTCCCACCACGGTGACCCGCAGCTCCACGGCCTTGCGCACGTACGGCTGCAGGATCGTCGGCTCGTGCGCCAGCCGGCCGCGGCCCGCCAGATCCCTGCGCTGCACCACGGTGGTGTAGACGGTGTGCCGCGCGCCGTCGATCTCGAACGGGGCGTACTCGATCGGTTTCGCGATCAGCCGCCCGCCCTCGCGTTCGTAGGCGGGCACCAGCTCGGCCGGATCGTTGGTGATCACCGTACGCGGCACGGTGAAGCCCAGTTCCTGGGCCAGGGCCAGGTGGACCAGCTTGTTGTGCGCCCTGCGCAGCACCGGGTGCCTGGCCGGCAGCCATCGCGCGTCCAGCAGGTCCCAGAAGCCCTCCAGGAACCACTCCGAGAGCTCCCCCACCCGCTCCCGCAGATCCCCGGCCGTGACGCTCCGGGCGGCGGCGGGCTGCCCGGGGCGCCGGTTCCACACGGCCGTCGTCTCGGCGAGATCCACGACCTCCCCGCCGGTGACCAGCCCGAGCTCGGTCCCGCCCGCCGCGAACCGGGCGGTCAGGTGGGCGGCGGCCGGGTACTGGGCAGGATCCCACCAGACGACTTCGGCGCCCCTGGCCTTGAGCTTGGGCAGGACCATCCGGACGGTGGTGTCGCCGGGTTCGCTGAGAATCAGTAGCATGTGCCCCCCTCAGCCGCGCGGGAGGAGCCCGGGGCCCCTCCCGCGCGACGCCGAGTGTTCTTTAGTAGTCGGACACCCAGCCGTCGGACGGCCTGCCTTCGGTGCCGTTCGTGTGGTAGCAGCGCTCCATCGGCCTGCCACCCGAAACGAGACCGAGGTCGGCCTCGTCGATCACCGGCAGCTCGTCGCTCAGATCGTCCAGGTTCACGATCTTCTTGTTCATGACATCCCTCCCTTTCCTCGACGTGCGAGCTTTCTCGACGTACGAGCCGCAGAGCCTGCGCGCCGGAGTCCCACGGCTCGTGGGTGAAGCACACCAGCCGGGATTTGGAGCCGACTTGAATGTGGCTTGGAGGGGGAGAAATCCCGTTTGATGCGATCCCAGGAAGGCGCCGGCGCACGCGGCGGCCCCGTCGACCCGGGCGTCAGTCCCGCATGGCCCGGACCAGCACGGGCAGGGCGGCCAGCAGGAAGATCCCGCGCAGCGCTCCCGCGACGAGGTACGGCGCGTGCACCCCGGACGTGTGCGCCACCAGCCCGCCGACCAGCGCCCCGAGCGGCATCAGCCCCCAGCCGAGCATGCGGTAGACGCTGTTCACCCGGCCGAGCAGCTCGGACGGCACGATCTGCTGCCGCAGGCTGACGGTCACGATGTTCCAGAGCGTGGTGACGAAACCGGTGATGGCCAGCAGGGCGCCGAGCACGATCGCGTTCGGGCTCAGTCCGATGCCGACGAAGGTGACGACGTTCGTGACGAGCGCGGCGAGCAGGGCGGGCAGCGCGCCCAACCGCTCGACGATGGGCGCGCCGAGCAGGCCGCCGAGCAGGCTGCCGATGGCGGCGCCGGCGAGCAGCAGGCCGTAACCGGGGGCGTCGAGGTGCAGCTCCTGGGTCGCCAGCAGGACCAGCGAGACGTTGCCGAGCTGCCAGCAGAAGGTGTTGACGCCGAGCAGGACGGCGAGGGTTCGCAGCAGCCGGTGCCCGGCCAGCCGGCGCAGTCCGTCCGCGATCGCCGTCCGCATCGGAGGGTGCTCGGCCATCGGACGCTCGGCCGGCGGGCGCCGGTACTGGTGGCGACCGCCGCAGCGGCCATGGCCTCCGACCTCGCGGCCGGAACGCTGACGACCGCCGGACCTGGACAGCGTCGCCAGCAGCACGGCGGACAGGGCGAACGAGGCGGCGTCCAGCCCGAACGGCAACGCCACGGCGACCGCGAAGAGCAGGCCACCGACCGGCGGCCCGGCGAACTGCAGGCCGATCGTGGTGATCGCCTGCTGATGACCGTTCGCCTTGTGCAGCAGCGGCTTCGCCACGAGATCCGGCAGCACGGCCTGCGCCGCGTTGGCGAAGACGACCGTACAGGCCCCCAGCGCGAACGCCATGACCGCCAGAACCGGGACATCGATCCGGTCGAACGCGGCGAGGACCGCGATGACACCGACGATCACCGCCTGGATCGCCTGAGCCCGCCACATGAGCGCCACCCGGTCGTACCGGTCGGCCAGCGCCCCGGCGGGCAACGACAGCAGCAACCAGGGCAGGAAGGTCGCCGCGGACACCACCGACACGAGCCGCGCGTCCTGGGTGACCGTGACGGCCAGCAGCGGAACCGCGGCCGCGAACGCCCCGTCCCCGACGCTGTTGATCCCCGTCGCCCACCACAACCGCCAGTACCCCGAGGACAGGCGCGGCGCGGCCTCGCTCTGCGTCATGCCGCGATCTTCCGGCGCCGGGACGCCGCCACGACAGCTTTTAGGTGACGGCTACATCATCGGCCTACGGCTCGGACGGTCATGACCAGCCACGGCTCTGACCGTCATGACCAGCCACGGCTTCGACGGTCGTGACCAGCCCACGGCTCTGACGGTCATAATCGGCCCATGGCTCTGACGGTCGATCTCGGCGTGGCCGAGCTGGCGGCGACCCGGTTCGCGATCTCGCCCCTGTCGGAGACCGTGTCCGCCCTGCAGCAGCTCGGTGATCGCGACCGGCACCCGGTCAACCTGCGCTGGCTGCGCTGGGCGGCGGACGAGCTCGCCAGGCATCCGCTCGACCTCTCGCACACGTGGCCGCTGATCGTGAGCGACCGGCCGAACTGGCCCGAGTTCCTCGTCCCCGCTCCGCGCGGCTCGGGCGCGTCCATCGACGACGACCTGGCCGCGTTGCAGCGGACGCCGGCGTCCCAGGTGCGGATCAGCCTCCGGCGCGTGTTCGGCGAGGACCCTCCCGCGCCGGTCGCCACGCTCGCCGAGCGCCCGGCGGCAGGGCTGCGCACGATCGCCGGGGAGCTGCGCGCGGCCTACGACCGGCTCATCGCCCCGCACTGGCCGCGGATCAGGGCCGTGCTCGACGCCGACGTCATCCACCGTGCCAGGCAGCTGGCGGCCGGCGGGGCCGAGAGGCTGTTCGCCGACCTGCATCCTGACCTGCACTGGCAGGACGGCCGGCTGAGGCTGGAGGGAGCGCGCTGGCAGGCCGAACGGGTCGTGGACCGCGGCCCGGGCGGCCTGGTGCTCATGCCGGTCGCGCTCGGCACGCCGTACGTGCTGATCAAGAAGAGGACGTCCACGCAGACCACGGTGCGCTATCCGGCACGCGGTGTCGGAACGCTGTGGACCGCCGGGACGCGCGCCCCAGCGGGCAACGCGGTCCGCCTGCTCGGCCGGGTGCGCGCCGGATTGCTCGAGGCCCTGCGCTCGCCCGCGACGACGACGGACCTGGCCCGCGCGCTCGGCGTCACGCCCAGCGCGATCTCGCAGCACCTGCGCGTGCTGCGCGAGAGCGGGCTGGTCGCCTCCGAACGCTCCGGCCGCCACGTCCTCCACATGACGACCACCCTGGGAACGTCCCTGATCGGGCACCACTAGCGTCATCGCCTCAACGGCCGACGCGCACCCCGATCCGCAACGGCTAGCCTGCCCGGCCGAAGTGCGCGGCGGCGAACTGGCTCGCTGTCGGCGCGCGTTCCGGGTCGGTGAGGCATTGCGAGGCGAGCCCCACGAGCAGGGCCAGGTAGTGCGACCCCGCCGCCTGGACGTCCTCCGGATCGCTGTCCGGCCCGAGGCCGGCGAACGCCCGCGCCAACGCCACCCGCGCCCGCTCCTGACCGCTCGCGATCATCGCCCGGATCTCGCCGTCCTGCCGGGCGGACGCGACGGACTCGAAGTTCACGAACCACAGCGCCCGGTTGGCCCGGATCGACTCGATGATCCTCCCCCACAGCGCCTCCACCCGGGCCCGCGGCTCGTCTGAAGCACCATCGGGCTCCTCGATCACCGCGAACAGCAGCTCCCCCCACTCCGTGTTGAGATCACGCAGGGCCTTGGTGAGCAGCTGCTCCTTGGACCCGAAGTGGTAGTTGATCGACGCCTGGTTCGCCCCTGAGGCCGCGACCAGGTCTCGCACGGTGGTGTGCGCGTACCCCTTGGTCAGCAGACAGTCGCGTGCCGCCAGTAGCAGCTTGTCCTTGGCACTCATATGCCCTACCGTATCAAATAAACGTTCGTATGAAATGTTCGTTTAAAACGGTTGTTTGGAGACCTGAAATGACCACGTACAGCCAGCCTGTGCTGCGCATCCGCGACCTACGCTGCGAGTACCCGGGCGAGGCCGGCCCGGTCCACGCCCTGCGCGGCATCGACCTCGACATCCCGCGCTCGTCCTTCATCGCGATCATGGGCCCGTCGGGCTCCGGCAAGACCACCCTCCTGCACTGCGCCGCCGGCCTGCAGCGGCCGACGTCGGGCGCCGTCGAGCTCGACGGGCAGGACCTGGGCGCGCTCGACCAGACCCAGCTCGCCCAGTTGCGCCGGCGCCGCGTCGGGTTCGTCTTCCAGTCGTTCAACCTGCTGCCCGCGCTCTCGGCCGTCGACAACGTCGAGCTGCCCCTGCGCCTCGACTCGCGCAGGACGCAGCCGGCGCGCACCGCCGAGCTCCTCACCCGCGTCGGGCTCGGCAACCGGGGCAGCCACCGCCCCCACCAGCTCTCGGGCGGCCAGAAGCAGCGGGTCGCGGTCGCGCGGGCGTTGATCACCGGCCCCGAGGTCGTCTTCGCCGACGAGCCCACGGGCGCCCTCGACATCCGCAGCGCCAGGGAGGTCCTGCGGCTGATGCGCGAGCTGGCGGACCACGGTCAGACCATCATCATGGTCACGCACGACCCGGTCGCCGCCTCCTACTCCGACGCCGTGCTCTTCCTGGCCGACGGCCGGATCGTCGACCGGCTCCCGAGCCCCACCGCGCAGCAGGTCGCCGGCCGGATGGCCGTCCTGGTCGAATCGGCCGAGCAGGCCGCGAACGGCGCGGTGGCGAGCCGATGATCAGGATCGCCATCCGCTCCTTCGCGCATCACCGCACCGCCGCGATCGCGACCGGCCTGGTCGCTCTCGTCGGCACGATCCTGGTCACGGGCATGATGAGCCTGCTCGGCACCGGGCTGGCCGGCAGCACGGTCGCCGCGGACCGCGAGTTCCTGGTGCAGTTCCCGCTCATCGTGGGCGGCTGGACGGTCGCGATCGTCCTGTTCGCCATGGTGTCGACGATCAGCGTCGCGCTCGGCGGCCGGGCCGGGGAGATCGCGGGCATCCGGCTGATCGGGGCGAGCCACCGCCAGGTGCAGTGGATGCTCGCGGCCGAGACGGCGGCCATCACGGCCGTCACGGCGCTCCCCGGCCTGGCCGGCGGTTACCTCGTCGGCTGGGTGGTCGTCCGGGGCATCCATGCCGCCGGGCTCACCAGCGCGGCCTCGGTGTTCGCGCCCGGCGTGCTCCTGCCGGTCCTCGGCGTGCTCGTCGTGCTGGCCGCGAGCGTGCTCGCCGCCTGGATCGGCAGCCGCTCCCTCGCCCGCCGCAGCCCGGTCGCCGACGCGGCGCCGCCCCCGCGCCGCCGTACGGGACGGCGTCCCGGGCGGGGGCGCCGCGTCACCGCCACCATCATGATCGGCGCCGGCCTGGCCTCATCGGCCTCGGTGCTGGGCATGGATCCGGCCGACATCCTCACCACGGCGATGACCGGACCCGGCTGCGTGCTCGTCGCCGTGGGCCTCTGCGTGCTCGCCCCGGAGCTCGTCGCCGCGGTGAACCTCGCGCTCAGGGCGCTGCGCCCGGCCCACCGCGCCGCCGCCTCCCACCTGGCCGCGATCAACCTGTCCGCCGCCCCCGATCGGGTACGGCCGACCGTCACCTTCCTCACCCTCTTCGTCGGCGTGGCGGCCGGCACGCTCAGCATGCAGGGCATCGAGAACGCCGCAGGCACGGCGGCCGGCTCGGACGGCCAGGTCCTCGCCTCGATCAACTACTTCGTCGTGGCGCTGATCGCGGCGTTCATGGCCATCGCCCTCACCAACAACCTCGTCGCCTCCATCACCCAGCGCCGCGCCGAGTTCGCCGTCATGTCCCTCGTCGGCTCGACGGGCCGCCAGACGCATCGCATGCTGGTACGCGAGATCGGCGCGGCCACGGCCATCAGCGCCGTCGCGGGCAGTGTGGGCGCGTTCCTCGCCGTCCTGCCGTTCGCCATCGTCAAGACCGGCGATCCCCTGCAGGCGGCGGCGCCCCTCCCGTACGCGATCACGATCGCGATCGGGGTCTGCGTCACCCTCGGCGTCTCGTCACTCGTCGGACGGCGCGTCATCCGCACGGCATGAAGCTCACGACCACGGCGCGGGACCGCCGACCGGCGCGTAGCCCGCCTCCACGACCGTGCACGGTACGCGATGCCGGCGGGGATGCCGAGCTCGCCGAGGACCCGCTCCAGCCGTCCAGGTCTAGCGGCCGAAGCCTCACATCGGGAAGATCGCCATGTCCCTGAGCATGCGCCAGCTCTCCAGGGCTTTGATCGAGTTGGCATACTCGCCCTTGGCGATCCAGTCGCCCAGCCGGCGCTTGCCCGCGTACTTCTTCAGCTGCCCGTTGAACTCCCCCACGTTGTAGTACACGTAGGTCCAGTAGACGAGCTCGTCCCGGGTCGGGGCGGCGTACCCGTAGGCCCTGACGTCGGCCAGGAACAACGCGCGGCGCCGCCTCAACATGGCGGCCTCCCCCTGCAGCCCCATCGTCAGGTTGGGGAACAGGGCCGATTCCACCAGCGTGCCCTTCTCGTTGCGCCTCGTGTCGAGCACGACCCTCCTCGGGTCGTAGGGCAGGAAGTTCCTGCCGGGCACCCTGGCGGCGTTCATGTCGAGGAAGAAGCGGTCGGTGCCGAGGTAGTCGTAGCCGAAGATCGGGCCGGTGACGCTGACGCTCCTGAGCTGCGCATCCGTCGGGTCGCCGCTCTTCCCCAGCCCGATCCGGTCGCGTACGTAGTCGACCAGCCCCTCCAGGAACGCGTAGGTGTAGAGCTGGTCCGCCGGCAGATCGGGCGTCGCGGCGGTGAAGACGGCATCGAGCACCTGCGGCGGGGTGTTCTTCAACCAGTACTTGGCCTGCGAGTTCGGGTACTTCTGGTTCAGCCTGGTCAAGAGGGTGGTGAAGGCGCCGAAGAACCGCCGCTCCCTGGCCAGGTAGGACGGGCTCCCGGCGCGCGCCCGATCGGCCACCAGCCCCGCCCACTGCGCCAGGACCGCCTCCGCGTCCGCCGCCCTGCCGAGAACGCCCAGCGCATGTGCGATCTTCACCCGCCCCGCGTTCAGGTTGAACGCCACGCTCCTGCCCCGCTTCACCTCGCTCAACGCGCTCCTGAGCACATCGACGTCGGCTTTCACACGGGCGTCCGGGACGAGGTACCGCCTCCTGGCCTGATCGATGACCTGCTCGCCCCGCGTCTGGACTCCCGCGACCGCCTCAGCGGCCGGCGCCGGGCTCCCGGCAAGGGCCACGGCACAGGCCAGGGCGGCGACGGCGAATCGCCGCCGTGAGTACGTATGCATGCCGGCTGCCTCCAGAGGTCGATGGGACCTCCTTGCTTATCGGCCGGGGTGTTGACCTGCCATGGCACGGCGTCCGTGGTCATGGGTGGACAAATCTCAATCTCATCGCGTCCAACGCCGCCCTGCCGGCGGGAGGCCACTGACATCTGCCCACGGTCGGACGCCCGCCTCCGCCCCTGGTCGTAGGTCGGCTCGCGCCTGCCGGCCAAGATGCGACCCGAGCCAGACGCGCCCGCACCGCACCGCCCGCCACCATGCTGCTGCACCCCTCTTCTCCAGCCGCAGCCGACAGGACGGGCACGAACCCATGAAGATCGCGACTCAGGGCCGCATCACCCGATGGCGGCAGGCCGGCGCGCAACGCCGGGCCGCCAACGCCGCAGCCAACCTGGACCGCCAACCCCCGTTCCCGGGACGGTGGGTGAGCGCCGTCTCGCTGATCGGCGGCCCCCTTCTGATCATGACCGGGACCCTCCTGCGCTCCCCCTTCTACTACTTCGTCCCGCACCAGCTCACCGCCTACGCCCAACACCCCGCCCTCGTCATGGCCGCCTACACCTGCTTCGCCGCGGGTTTCGTACTGTTATGGCCGGCGGTCATGACGCTGGCGCAACGGATCGCCGCCACCAGCCCGCTGTGGGGGCTGTGGGGCGGTTGCCTGGTGATCGTCGGCCTGTTCACCCGCACCTTCCAGTACGGCACCGATTACCTGGCCTTCCACCTGACCGACAGCTTCGGCCTGCAAGCCATGCTCAACGGCATCGACGACTACTACCGGGCGCGGCAGGAGACGAGCTGGCACCCGTTCAAGGCCATGTCGGGACCGGCGTTCTTCGGCTGGGTCGTGCTGGCCATCGGCGCCTACCGCTCCGGCGCCCTCGGCCTGGGCCGCTCGGTCGCGCTCGGCCTGATGTCGGCGCTCGCGCTCGGCACGCTCAAGGGCACCGAACCGCAGTCCTTCATCGCCGTGGGCGGCCTCTGCGTCGCCTTCATCCCCCTGGGCATCTCCCTGCTGCGCGGCGGCCCGCCACCGACCAGACGCGCCATGTTCTGGATCGCCGTCCTCATCCTCGTACACGTCCTCATGACGGCCTACGGGCCGAAGGGATGAGTGCCGGGAGATCACGGTGGCGGTTGCGAGCCATCGACTGTGGCTGCCACGGGCCGAGGTTGGATCATTTGCCGCCGGGAGCCGGCTCTTTGATCAGGCCGCGGAAGGCCGCCCCCCACCTCTGACGGGAAGCGGCCTCTCCGATGGGTTCCTCAGCAGTCACGAGCCGGGAGGCCGGTCAGGTGGTGATCGTCCTGCTCCCGCGCCCCACCCAAGTGCCGCGCTCGCCCCAGTACGAGCTGGCGGTCACAGTGATGCTGGTGTTCTCCGGGACGTAGCTGCTGTTCAGGTAGACGCACGTACCGCCCGGGTGGTCGTAGAAGTTGTTCTTGTCCGTGACGTTGACCGCCCGACCGCCGCCAGTGGGGGTAACCGTCGTCCTGATCTGGCGGCCGCCCTCCGAGTCGTACGCCCGCACGCAGAACTTGTTCGTGCTGTCCCTGTAGGAGATCACGCCGTCGCTGAAAGTCCACGAGAGGTCGCTCGCCATCGCCGGCTGCGCCATCGCGACACTTGACGCGACCAGGGCAGCGCTGACCACAGCGGCCTTGAACGGATTCTTCATTCGGATTTCCTTCCGTCCGGGTGGATCCGGTCACCACCCGGAACGGAGCCTGCGGCAAGGCCGAGCCCGGCGAAAGACGTCCGGAGCACAGTTCGCCGGCTGTCCGCGCAAACGTAGATCGCCGTCCGACGGCTCGTCGAAAAACTAGCCGCCGACTAGCGGCGCCTCAGCGCCCCGCTAGCGCGGCGGCCACGCCGCGAGGCCCCTTGCCGGGAGTCAGGCCACACGGGACGATCGCCCTCACCCAGCAGCCCGATCCTGGCACCTCGTCGGGTCCGCGTCGCCGGCTCCCGCCCGGCGCAGTCACTCCGTCGGTCACCCGGCAACGCGAGAGGCCGCAAGCGCGCCTTCGACTCGGGCGAGGCCTTCATAGGAGCGGATGACCGGATTTCCCAGCACAGCCGGGCGGCCCTGCACGTCAGGCATTCAGCGATCTCTGCACGGCGGCGTCCACCAGCTCGTGAATCTCCTGCTCGGTGAAGATGTCGGGCAGCGTCAGCCGCTCCACGATGAGCCAGTTCAGAGCGAGGTAGAGAAGAACCACCGAGGTCGAGTCGCCGGGCAGACCCGAGGCGGCGTGGTGGCCGATGTTGGCGTCGATGTCCTCCCGGATGCGCTTGGTCAGCACGGCGCGCAGCTCGGGACGCCGAGTGGACTCAAGCCGGAGCTCGAGCAGGGCCAGGTAGCCGGAGTTGAAGGCGGAGACCCGGTCCACCAGTTCGTGCATGAGCTCGGCATAGCGGGTCTGGTCCTGCACGCCCTCCCGGCTGCGGGCGATCGTGGCCTCGTCGGGCAGCAGCCGCTCATAGATACGCCCGCCGACCTGGGTGAACAGGTCGTCCCGGTTGGCGAAGTAGTTGGAGGCCGTACCCGGGGGCACGGCCGCCTCCGCGTCGACGGCCCGGAAGGTCAGCCCCCGCGCCCCCTCCCTGGCCAGCACCTCGATGGCCGCGTCGATCAGCGCCTGCCGCCGCTCGGGATTTCTCCGCACTTGACACCACTCCGTCTGTAGTACTACGTTTTGACCACTCCAAACAGAGTACTACATCGGGAGTTGACCGATATGCGAAAGCTTGTCTACTACGTCGCCGTCTCGCTCGACGGCTACATCGCGGGCCCCAACGCCGAGTTCGACTTCTACCCCGTGTCGGACCAGATGGCCGCCTGGATCAACGACCGCTACCCCGAGACGCTCCCCACCCACGTCCGCAAGCTTGTCGGCCTCGAGGGCGTGCCCAACAAGGTCTTCGACACGCTGGTGATGGGCCGCGGCACCTACGAGCCGGCCCTGGACGTCCCCACCACCAGCCCGTACTCCCACCTGCGCCAGTACGTCGTCTCCAGCACGCTGACGATCGACGACCCCACGGTGCAGGTGGAGAGCGGCGACCCGATCGAGCTCATCCGGCGGCTGAAGGCCGAGGACACCGGCATGGACGTCTACCTCTGCGGCGGCGGCAGACTCGCCGCCTCCCTGCTCCCGGAGATCGACGAGATCATCCTCAAGAGCTACCCCGTGGTGGCGGGCACGGGCATCCCCATGTTCTCCGGACACTTCCGCCCCACTCTGTTCACCCCCACCCGGCGCGAGTCCTTCGACAACGGCGCCCAGGTCACCTGGCTCACCAGGGCTTAGAACCGCAGGAGGAAGCATGCATATCAAACTCTCAGCCTTGAACAACCAGTCCAAGACCGACCGCCAGGCCCGATCGCCGCACCGGGACGAACACCCGGTGCGCGACCTCAAGCCCACGGGCCGGACCCATCCCTCCCGCCGCCCGACCGCCGCCCCTCGCCGCAGCGGGTACTGAGCGGGTCACCGCTCCATCCCCCACCACGACGAAGATCCCGTCAATTTCGGTCCGGCCGTCTGAGAAACGGCCTGGGTGAGGTGTTCACGAGCCGGTCTGAACCGGCCCAGCGGGGTTTGGTGAGTGACCAAAGCGACACCACCATGAGCACAGCGGTCAGTCCGCCGCAGGTCATCACGGTGGAGACCGAGAAGGAGTCGACCACGCGGCCGCCGAGGAACGCGCCGAGGGCGAAGGTCGCCTGGAAGGAGGAGGTGAAGACGACCGTGGCAGCTTCGGGCGCGTGAGGGGCGGCGGTGAGGAACGACGCCTGCGAGGCGACGGGCACTCCTCCGTAGGCCAGGCCCCAGATCACGAGCAACACCACGGCGCCGACGGTCGTGCCGCCTACCGAGGGCAGCAGCAAGGTGGTGGCCGCGATCAGGCAACCGCAGGTCACGAAAGCGGCGCACAGGCGCGTGGCGGTGACCTTGCCGGCCAGGAAGTTGCCGGCGATTCCGGCGATGCCGTACGCCAGCAGGACGGCGCTCACGGCAGTGGGAGGCAGGCCGGTGACGTCCTGGAGGAAGGGTGTGACGTAGGTGTAGGTGCCGAAATGGGCCGCGACGACGAAAAAGGTGGCCGGCAGGGCGATGGCGGCCCCCGGCTGCGTAGCAGGTCGATCAGGACGCGCGGGCTGGTGACCCGGTGGGCGGGCAGCGGCGGCAGCAGCATCAGCAGGGCGGCCAGCCCGGCCCCGATCGACCAGAAGCCGCCGATGGTGAGGCCGGCGAGCACCCTGGAGATCAGCATGACCCAGTAGGAGGTCGCCACTGCGGCCAGCACGTCGGCCACGGCGAGCACCGCCATGAGGACGCACAGCATCCCGCGGCGGTCCAGGCGCGCGGTGGCCAGTGTGACGGCGGGTGCGGCGACCGCGGCGACAACGCCGGGCAGGGTCATGGTCAGCCCTGTGGTGCCGTCGGAGATGCCGAAGTCGGCGCCGATGTCGGTCAGCAATGATCGCTTCCCGGATCGGAGGTGATCGCTTCCCGCGGAGGAAACCGTCGGGCCCGGGCGCCGGCCGGCCATCTCACGCCTGGCCGGCCACCGCGACACCACCGTCACCGAGACCGTCTACCGCAAGCAGCTCCGCCCCGCCATCCTCGACGGCGCAGAGGCCATGGACCGGATCTCCGACCCTCTCGCCCCGCATCGTCCGGTTCCAGCCTCGTCCGGTGCCGGAACTCCAGAATGCGCATACTTCCCATCACGGGAAGTGGCCTTCGGTCGCTAGAGTTGAAGCTCCTGCGGAATCCCGTCCGCCTGGGGAATTGAGGAGCACTGATGTCCACAACGATGACCGGAGCTTCCGTTCGCCCCTTGGTGACCGCAGTCGCAGGCTTGTAACGCCGCGCGTGTAAGCAGCGAAGTCAGCACACATCCCGGTCGCCGGGGCGAGGTGACACGTGTCACCGGCCCTTGGCGCTGTCTGGCGCCTCCGTTCGCCCTTCCGGGAGTTCTGCTGTGTCCGCTCGTCATTCTTCACTGCTCCGTGTACGTGCCCTGGTCGAACGCCTGATCGCTGCCCCGTTCGGCAGGAGACCTCAACGGCCGAGGTCAGCTCCGCCTGCTCCGAACTCCGCTGATCAGACCGTCAACCGGAATGTCCGCCTGCTGAGCTGGTTCAACTTCTTCGGCGACTTCCGCATGTACGGGCCGATCATGGTCATCTACTTCGCGCAGGTCACCGGTTCGTACACCGCTGCCGCCAGCCTTCTGGCGGTGAAGATGCTGTCTTCGGCAGCGTTCGAAGTCCCTACCGGGGTGCTCTCCGACCGCCTCGGCCGACGCGGCACGATGATCGCCGGTGCCGTCGTCATGGTGGCCGCCCATCTCGGGTACGCCGGCGCTTCGGGCTACGGCCTCCTCCTGGCAGCTGTTGTGCTGGAGGGACTGGCGACCTCACTGTGGAGCGGCAACAACGAGTCCCTGCTCTACGACACGTTGCTCGAAGCCGGCCGGGAGGAGGAGTTCCCCCGGCACTCGGGCCGGGTGAACTCGATGTTCCAGATCGCGCTCGCACTGGCGGCAGCCGTAGGTGGCGTGGTCGCCGGCGCCTGGTCGCTGCGCGTGGTGGTCGCGCTGTCGGTCGTGCCGCAGGTGCTGTGCGTGCTCCTCGCCTTGCGGGTCCGGGAACCGCGGGTGCACGGCCCGCTGGAATCGAACGCGCTGGTGCATCTCGGATCGGCCCTGCGCGGCATCCGCCGCAATCCGGTGCTCCGCCGGATGACTCTGGTGTCGGCGCTTCGTTACAGCGGCGAAAGCGCGGCCCAGTTGTCGCCTGTCTTCGTGGCAGGGCTGTGGCCGCTCTGGGCGCTGGGCCTGTGGCGCACCTTCGGCCATGGTGTGGCCTTCGTCGGCTTCCGCGTCAGTGGTTGGGTGATCGGCCGGGTGGGCGCGGCCCGCACTCTGCTGTTCGGTGAGCTGTTCGACAACGTGGCGAACGTCGTGGCGCTGGTCAAGCCGACGGTGTTCTCGCCCGTGCTGCTCGGGTCACCGGCCTACGGCATGTCGACCATCGCCCAGCAGACGTTGCTGCAGCGCGAGTTCACCGACCGGGAACGCGCGACGATGGGTTCGCTCGCGTCTCTGCTCGGCAGCGTGCTCTACGCGCTCGTCGCCCTGGGAGCCGGCCTGGTGGCAGACCGTTGGGGCATCGTTCCGGCGCTGCTCGTGATCCAGGCGGTGGTGCTGATCGCACTTCCGCTCGCCTGGTGGGTGCACGCGCACGCTTCTCGCTCCCCGCGGGCGCTGGGACGGTGACGGAATGAGCGCCTTCTCGGCCCCGGCCCCGAAGGCGCCGGAGGAAGCCGCGGACGTACCTGTCACCGGCGGCCCGGAGCAGGTGGCGGAACGCCTGCACGCCTATGCGGAGGCCGGAGCCGGCATGGTCGGGCTCAGCCTTGACCCCGAAGGACCGTAGGGAGTCGATCTGCGACGCCTCCGGGGATCTGCGTCCGACGTGGCGGCGGAAGCGGCCCGCGCACGCAACGACACGGCGACAGCGTGCCAACACCGGTGTGTTCCGGTAGGTTCGTGACCTGCCGCTCAGGAGATCACGAAGGAGGCCCTCCCACAGGTAACGGTCATGACCGATGAAACGCTGGTCCTGCCTACGGAGGGTTGTGCGATGGGGTTGGGGATCAAGATCTTGGGCCCGTGGGAGCTGACGGCGGACGGCGACGTGCTGCCGCTGACCGGCAGCCGGCGGGTCGGCCTGCTGACCCGGCTGGCGTCGAGCGTCGGCCGGGTGGTCACAACCGACCAGCTCCTCACCGATGTGTGGGGGGAGAGCCGGGCGGCGACGGCGCCGAAGCAGCTCCACATCGTGGTGTCGAAGCTTCGCGAGTTCCTTGCGCCTCGGGCGCTCGACGAGGTCATCGTGACCGCGCCGGGTGGATACTGCCTGGACGTGCCACCTGATCACGTCGATGCTCACCTGTTCATGAGGCTGGTACGCGAAGCGCGTGCCGGCCGGGCCAGGGGAGAGACCGTTACGGCGGACAGGTCGTTCCGTCAGGCGCTGGCCTTGTGGCGAGGAGAGGCCCTGGTGGGCATGTCGGCGGAGTGGGCCCAGATCGAGGCCACCCGCCTGACGGAGGAACGTCTCACCGCTCTGGAGGATCACGTCGATCTGCGGATGGCGGCGGGTGATCACCATGCGGTGATACCGGATCTGACCGTCCACATCGAGGCGCACCCGCTGCGGGAGAGGCCGCATGCGCAGCTGATGCTGGCGCTGTATCGCGCTGGACGGTCGTCGGAAGCGCTCGCGGTCTACCAGGAGACTCGCCGCGTCATGATCCAGGAGCTCGGCATCGAGCCGAGTGCCGAGCTGCGCCGGCTCCAGCAGGCGGTGCTCACTCACGATCCCGTCCTCGATCTGACCACTCCGGCGCAGGATGTCACGCTCGGCGACGCCGTCGTCCCGGCCGAGCTGCCCGCCGACACCCGCGCCTTCACCGCCCGCGATGTCGAGCTCGCCTGGCTCGACAAGGCGCTCACCGCCTCGGATGCCGGCACGCCGGCGATCGTCGCCATCGGCGGTCCCGGCGGGATCGGCAAATCCGCGCTGGCCGTACACCTGGCGCACGCCGTCGCCGACCGCTACACCGACGGTGTTCTCTACATCGACCTGCACGGCGCCACCGAAGGCCTCCCGCCGCTGTCGCCGCTCGAGGCGCTCGGCCGGCTCTTACGCTCGCTCGGCCTGGACGGCTCCGCCGTACCGACCACGGTCGACGAGGCAGCGGCCCGCTACCGATCCCTCACCTCGGCGCGGCACGTGCTGATCATCCTCGACAACGCCCTCGACACCCGCCAGGTCCGCCCGCTCATTCCCGCCGGGCCGGGGTGCGCGGTCGTCATCACGAGCCGGCAGGTTCTCACCTCGGTCGACGGGGCGAGCCAGCTGAACCTACCCGGGCTCGACCCGGCCGAATCCACCGCGCTGCTGGCCCGGATCGCCGGCCCCGGCCGGGTCCACGCCGAGCCGGAGGCCGCCGGGCGGATCGTCCGGCTCTGCGGGGGCCTGCCCCTTGCCCTGCGCATCGCGGCGGCACGTCTGGCCGCCCGCCCCGACTGGACGCTGTCCTACCTCGCCGACAGGCTCGCCGACGCCACCCGCCGCCTGGACACCCTGGAGCATGCCGACCTGGCCGTACGCGCCGGCATCGCCGTCAGCCTCCATCACCTCCAGGAGGAGCCCGCCGGCCAGGACGCCGCCCACCTGTTCGCCCTGCTCGGCCTCCTCGACACGCCCACCCACACCTCGGCGGCCACCACCGCTCTCGCTGATCGGCCCGAGCGCACGGTGGCGGACGCGCTGGACCGCCTCCTGGATGCCCGGCTGCTCGAATCGGCGGGGCCGGGCCGCTACCGGATGCACGACCTCGTCCGCCTCTACGCCCGCGAACAAGCGGACGACATCGTCCAGGAGAACGATCGGGTCGCCGCCACCCGCCGCGCGTTGCACCATTACCTCGCCACAGCCAGAACGGCCAGCCTTCTGCTCGATCCCACCTCCCCCATCGTCCGAGATCTTCGCGCCGACCAGCCGGGCCTTCGCCTGGACACACCGCAGGAGGCGATCGACTGGATCGAGCTGGAGCGCGACAACCTCATCGCCGTCGCCCGGCAGGCCGCCACCCGCACCGACGACCCCGGCACAGTGGAAGGCCTCGCCGCCAGCCTCAACAGACCCTTCAGCCACAGAGGCTGGCTCGCCGATCTGACCGAGATCCACCACCACGCCTTGCGCGTGGCCGCCCGGACCGGCGACTGGGCGGGCCAAGCCCGCGGACACAACCATCTGGGCCTCATCCACAAGAACCAGGGTCGCTTCGAGCTTGCGGTCGAGCAGTTCGAGCGTGCCCTCGCGTGCTGGGATCGAGCGGGTCTGCCCCTGCGTAAGGCGGGCGCCCTGCACAATCTCGGCACGACCTACGGCAAGCTGGGGCGGTTCGACGAGGCGCTCGCCACCCAGGACGAGGCGACAGCGGCAGCGACAGCCAGTGGCCTGCGCGACTACCAGGCGATGATCCTCAACGGCCGGGCCGCGGTGCTGATCAGAATGGGCCGGCTGGACGACGCGATCGACGCCAGCCTGCGAAGCCTGGAGATCTGGGCGGAGTTCGACAATCCCTACGGCGAGGGAACGGCGACCGACACGCTGGCCGACGCCTACCGACGCGCCGGCAGGCTCGTCGAGGCCGAGGCTGGATACAGGAGGGCGGCCCACCTCCACCACAAGGCCGGTGCCCGCGCGCTGGAGGCCGGTACTCTGTGGGGACTCGGCGACACCCTGCACGATCTCGGACGGCAGGACGAGGCGCGGCAGCTCTGGCACCAGTCGGCCCGGATTCTGTGCGACCTCCATCTCCTCACCGAGGAGGAGCTGGAGGTCCTGCTCGCCCAGGACCTCCCCCAAGCTCCCGACCCCGTCAAGCACCTGAGCGCGGGAGCGCGCTGATCAGACCGATGGTCGCCCGGAATGGGGCAACGGTGCGGGTCAGAGGTTCGGACCGAGATGGCTGCGGCGTTCTTCCGCGGTCAGCTCGCGGGTACGGCGGGATCTGGCCAGTTCGAGCACCGTTCCGGCCGGGCCGCACACCTCGCAGGAGCGGGTCCGGACGAGGCTGCCGCCCAGACCGGTCACCAGCGAGCGACCGAGGAAGATCTGCGGGCTCAACCCCCTGACGATCCGCGTACCGTCGGGGCTGAACGCCGCGAGACCGCCGGTCGCGCCCCAGCCGGTCAACTCCAGCGGTTCGCCGCCGCCTGCCGCCCGCCAGAGCCGCAGATGACCCGCGGGTTCGTTGGTGACCAGCCAGGTGCCGTCAGGGCTGAAGTTCACTTCGCGGACGGTGTTCTCGGCGCCGTACAGCACGTTCGCAGGCTCGCCGCGGCCGTCGGTGTCCCAGAGCCGGATGGCGCCGTCCGCGGCCGCGGCGGCCAGCCGCAGCCCGTCCGGGCTGAAGGCGAGGCCCGTGATGTCCTCCACATGGCCGCGGAGAATCTTCGGCTCGCTCTTGCCGGTCAGGTCCCAGACGACGACGGTGTGGTCGTCACGGGCGTCGGCCAGCTTCATGCCGTCCGCGCTGATTGCCACGTCGCCGTCGGCGCGGCCGGTGGGCCGGGTCTGCCAGCCGGTGAGCGCTGTCAACCCGCCGGACGGGGAGATCTGCCACACCTGCGGTTCGGTGCCGGAACCGCCCGCGACGATCCGCTTCCCGTCGGCGCTGAACGCCAGGCCGATCGGGAGGCCGCGGAAGGGCGCGGGTGTGGTGACCGGCGCGCTGCCGGTGGTGAGGTCCCACAGGCTGAGGGTCCCGGCCCGGCCGATGCCCGCCATCCGCCGGCCGTCAGGGCTCAGCGCGACGAGGTAGCCGGTGTCACGCGGGCCGCGCACCTCCGCCGGGGCCGCGCCGCGCCATATCTTGATACGGACGTCCCGCGGGCTGACGAGCGAGGTCGGCCCCGCGCTGACCGCCACCGTGCTCGTGTCAGCGCTGAGCGCCAGGGGCCTGCCCTCGCTCCGCGCCGGGTCGCCCGCCGTGACGTCCCACGTCCGCAGAGTGCCGTCCGCATCGACGCTGACCAATGACTTCCCGTCCGGGGTGAACGCCGCCCCGCGCGGATTCCCCTTCGGGCTGCGCAACACCAGCGGGTCGGCGTCGCTGCCCGTCGTCCAGACGCGGATCACGCCGTCGGCGCCGAAGGTCGCCATACGATCCCCGGCCGCGGTGAACACCAGGCCGTTCAGCTTCGGGGCGTGGCCGGCCAGCTCGACCTGCGGGATCCAGTCGCCGGCCGGCGCCTCCGTCGCGTCCCAGACACGGGGAACGTCGCCTTCGACGGTCGCGACCCATGGTCCACGCGGGCTGAAGGCCGCCTGCTCCGGCTCGCCGCGCGTGGCCGCGCGCTGCAGCACGGGCCGGTCCCGGGTCATGTCCCACAGTCGCAGCGGCGATCCGTTGCCCCCGGTGGCGAGCAGCCGGCCGCTGGGGCTGAACGCGACGCTCCTGACCGCGCGGCCGGGGACGCTGAGCTTGACGGGCTTGGAACGTCCCGGCTTCCACACGCGCACGCCGTCGCTGTGCGCGCTCGCCACCGTACCGTCCCGGCTGACGCTGACGCCGTGGACGCCACCGTCAACGGTCCCCAGGACCACGGGCGGACCGCTTGACGCCAGGTCCCACAGCACCAGCTCTCCTCCGGAGCCTCCGGTGACGAGCTGCCGGCCGTCGCCGCTGAACGCGGCGCTCTGGATACCGTCCGTCCGATCCGCCTGGAGCACATGGCCGGCCGGGCGCGGTGCGGTACCGTCCAGGCTCCAGATCTCCAGGCTGGCCGGGCCCGACCCGGCGCCCCAGATAGCGATCTTCCGGCCGTCCGGGGTGGCCGTCGTTCCTGTGACCCTGCGCAGGCCGACCGGGGTGGAGCCGCGCAGCCGGGAGTCCGCAGTGGCCTGGCGGAGCACGAGGTCGGCCTCCGGGGTCGGCTCCGCCTCGTACGCCTCGATCGCCAGCAGCAACGCCAGTTCCGGGTCCTGCTGGAGCTGGCGGCGTGCTTCGGCGGCCAGCCGTACGGAGGCGGCGCGGTCGCGCTCGACGTCCCTGTCGCCCGCCTGGACCAGGACGAGCGCGGCCAGCACGATGACCGCGGCGGCGGCGACCGGCAGCCCGCCGAAGACGAGACGGGTCCGGCGGCGGGCTCGGTCGCGCTTGGCCGCGCTCGAGCGGCAGGCCGCCAGGAAGGTCCGCTCCAGCTCGTTCAGCGGCACGAAGCTCGCCTCGCCGTCCCAGAGGGCGAGGCGAGTGCCGCGGTACAGGTAGTCCTCGCCACGCCCGTTGCGGTCCCACTCGGCCGCGTCAGACGTGAGCCGCTGGTGCCGCAGAAGGGTCTCACGGTCCGCGGTGAGCCATTCCCGCAGCCGGGGCCAGCCGGTGAGGAGCGCTTCGTGCGCGATGTCGACCAGGTCCTGGTCCACGACGACGAGCCTGGCGGCGGCGAGCCGGTCGAGGACGGCGTCCAGCTCGCCGGCGGGTCCGATGCCGGCGAGCTCGTCCCGGTCGAGACCGCGGCGGGTGTCGGAGCTGCCCGAGCCCAGGGCGACGAGCCGCAGCAGCACGGCGCGGAGCAACTGCTGCTGGTCGGCTTCCAGATCGGCGTACAGGTGCTCGGCGGTCCGCGCGATCGCGCCGGACACGCCACCCACGGCCCGGTAGTCCGCCAGCGCCAGCGTGTCTCCCTGCTGCCTGCTCCACGTTTCGCGCAGCGCGTGCGCGACCATCGGGAGCGCCCCCTTCTGCTCGGCGGCCTCGGCCACCACGGTGACCACCAGATCCGGGTCCACGCTCAGCCCCGCCCGGGCGGCGGGTTCGGTGATGATGGCGCGCAGCTCCTGCTCGGACATGGGGCCGACCGGCAGGTGAACGCTGTCGAGGAGGGCCGCGGCCAGACCGGCATGCGACATGCAGCGCTCGTAGAAGTCGGTGCGGATCCCGATCACCAGCGCCGGGCCGTCCTGACCGCTGACGAGCTCGCTCAGCGCGTCGAGGAAGCCGGCGCGTTCCGGCTCGTCGGCGCAGAGCGTGAACGTCTCCTCGAACTGGTCGATGATCATCACGTCGGCGCCGTCAGCGTCGGAGGCGTGCAACCGGGACAGCGGGTGCGCACCCGGGGTGAGCAGCGTGACGGTAGTTCCGCCGGCGGTCAGCCGCGCGGCCAGCCCGGCCCTCAGCAACGAGGACTTGCCGCTGCCGGTGGCCCCGCGGACCACCGTCAGCGGTCCCTGCTTCACGGCCTTCAGCAGGACCTCGAGAAGGTCGTCCCGGCCGAAGAACAGGTCGGCGGCGTCGACGTCCAGCGGAAGCAGGCCGGGGTAGGGGCAACGGCGCTGCGACCGTTCGAGTTCGGCCGCGACCAGCTGCCACTTCCGCTCCCATTCGGCGGGGTCGCCACCGCAGGCGACGGCGTACGCCAGCGTCGCCTCAAGAGTGGGGAGCCGCGTCCCGGTGGCCGCCTCGGCGAGGGTGCTCCGCGAGAAATGCGCGCGCTCCGCGAGTACGCGGTAGCTCGGTCGCCCGGCCTCGTCCCTGAGCCGGCGCAATTCCCAGGCGAGCCTTTCGACGGGACCGGCCAACGGATCCACCGGCTGCTCGGGCCGCCCCAATGTGCACTCACCTCTTGTTGTCCGGAGTCTTCGCCGCGTTGTCCTGAACCCACGGAGGGCTATTTCGGACATCCCTGGGCCGCCTTAGACCTTAGATCTCCAGCACGACAAGAGGGGGCAAATAATGAGATTTCACGTACTGGAATCCTTGGAGATCCACACGGGGGATGGAGCCGTCGACGCCCACGTGAACCGGGCCGGGCTCCTGTGCGGCATGGGCGACAGGGTCTACGTCCGGCGCGGCGTCGAGGCCGGCCTGACGCTCGCGCCGTCCGATCCCCGCCTGCTGCGCCTGCGCGACCGGCCAATGGGCCGAGTCCCGGGCCGGCTCCTGGCCGAGGACAACGACATTCCGGCCGTCAAGGCGGCCCTGTCAGCCGCGGTCGCAGCCGATTGCAGGCCGGCCGAGGCGGGAGCGTTCCGCGATGCGTCGGCCGACCAGGACGGAGACCTGGACGCCCCCGTCCAGTTCTTCGACGTCCACGCGGACGTTGCCGCGGTCGCAGACCACCCCGGAGAAGGGCGGAGGCCGGCCGGGCGGCCCGGTCGTGGTCGTTCAGCACCTCGGTCGAACGCCCGAGGTACCGGTGGAGGGCAGCACGCTCGAAACAGGCGCGTGACTTCTTCGGGTCGACGGTGACGACCGCGGTGTAGTCGCCGATGGCCTTCTCGTGGCCGCCGGACCGAGTTCGGGCAGCGGCCTGGCGCATGAGCATCTGGCGTCCACGGAGATGGCTCGGAAAACACGGGATCCCGTCCGATCAGATGATCGGACGGGATCCCGTCAACCTCAGTCCGGCCGTTCCAAGAACGGCCCTGGGTGGGGTGTTCACGAATGGGGTTGGCCTGGGGCGGAGTAGGTACTCAGAAGATCGAAGTGATCGTTTCCCGCACTGGATGCAGGCCCGTGTTGCGTGCTCGCCGCTCAGTGCTTCAGCTTGTCGAAGGCGATGGTCTGAGCGGCAGGCGGAGGCTTGATGGTGAGCTTCATTCCCCAGTCCGAGTAGCGGACATCTTCGACGAAGCCCAGCCAGCCCTGGCCCAAGGTGACGCCCTTCAACTCATCTCCTTCCGGCTGACGCCACTTGGACCAGGCACGGCGTACGAGGCCGTCCTTGCCGATCCACAGCCGCCAATCGATTTCCCAGTCGGCGTGTTCATCCTGCACAGAGCCGCCGCGCAGCTCCGGCCGGACATTCCACAGCTGACGGAACGAGATCGATCCTTCGTGGAGAGTCGTGGGCGATCCGTCGTAGGTGTCCGAGGCCTTGGTGGTCGTCGTGGTCGCCAGCACGGCTGCGAGCACGGCCGGCTTGTCCAACCGCAGGTATCCCGTCTCCAGGCGCAATACGCAGGGATCCTTGATGGCGACCCACCTCTTGCCCTTCGGCCGCTTCGCTTTCGGGTCGTACTCCCAAAGGCGTTCGCCGATGCAAATAACGCGAACGCCTGCCTCCCCCAGTTGGTGGTGCCAGAGGTCAGTCGCCGCCACTTTGCCGTCACCGAATCCGACGACACCCTTCGTCGGCTTAAAGCGCTCCCAGCCTAAGATCGGGTCCGAGTTGAACGTGCTGTATTGGGTGATCCGCACGCCGTGTCCTTTGACGAGCTGGCGCTGGATCGCCGCGACCGGGTCGCCGGCCTTAGTCGCGCCGACGGCGGGGGCGCCGGGGAGTGCTAACCCTGTCACGGTGAGCGTCACGACCGTCGTCCATCGCCTCATCAAGTGATGCTTCTCCTCGCGTCGGGTCCGGTACTCCCGTCGACACGGGCCGAAGTGGCGATCTTCGCATGCCTTGATCTCGCCGCGATCACAGCAGCGCCCGGCCGCCATCGAGATCACAGGTCCACCGTTGTCAGTGGATCGCCCACTCGTTTCTCGGGATCCGCTCGTGGTCGTCGGCCCATGCCTCGTTGAGGAAGAGCGGCCGGGTCAGGAGTCGATCGTCGGCACGTTGCACGCGCAGGATGAACCCGAGGTCCACTGATCCAGGCTCGTAGTTGCCCGCGTAGTAGAAGGGCAGTCCTTTCGCGGTGAGATAGTTCTCCAGCCACTCCTCCATCACCGATGGAACACGCGCCACCAGCTCAGTGCCGTCTAGAGTCACCTGCGGGCCGGTTCGCATGTCGATCGCGACACCGGCCAGGAGTTCGTGAACGTCGAAATACAACTGCACCCCCTCGTGCTTGAAATCAAGCTCGCTGCTGCGTCGCATCAGATCCTCCGGGGACCTGCCGAGCGCCCGCGCCACGTCGGCGTGGCTTGTCCCGAATCTCAGTGGTCCGACGCCCACCAGCGGTGCAAACTCCCACCGTTCCCGTTCCGCATCGTCCTTCACGTCCCACCAGCCCATGGTCTCTCCTCGTTTGCCGCTGTCCCGGCTGTCAACGTCGTTCCATCCAGCGGCAGGGATGGAGCTCGATGCCCACGTCGTATCCCGCCGAATTGGCCCAGGCGGAATGATCAGCCCGGCCGAGGCGGGCGCGGGCTTCCGATCCCGATCATCTTCACGGACCGTATGCTTCGCTGGCGGCGGCTCATTCCCATGCTGCACCAAGCGGTTTGGGATCTTACTGGGTCCACGGGCGCAGCACCGCCGTCGAGCCATCCGGCGGGTCTGTAGTCGCGAAGGCAGGAGCTGCACTTGGCTGTGAGGGGCCTGTTGCAGATGTGTCTCTTCACGCGAGCTGCAAAGCCGTCTACAGTTACGATTTGCAGGCGCTACGTGTCTCTTTGCAGTCGCAGGCTTTCCGCAGGTTACGCACGGCGCCAGTACGTGGAGGTCGGGCATGACGTTGGGCGAAGCATCGCTACTGGAGCAGCTGGCTGCGGACGAGGAGTCCGTCCGCGGGCAACTTGAGTCGTTGCGCGAGCAGGTGGGGGCCTGGAAGAGCGGCTGAGCGACCTTGCCACCGCCCGAAGGATAGTCGCGCCGATGCTGGCCAGGCTCCCGGCCCGAGCAAGCGCCTTCCGACAGAACGCCTGACGCCCCGACGCACACCTCGCCGAAGGAAGCGGCACCGGCGCCGAAACCGGTCACCGGGCTCGACAAGCAGGTCGTCGTGATCATGGCGAGTTCCGGGCGGACGATGCGCGCCAAGGAAGTGGCCCAAGCGCTGGGTGAGCCCGACGTGCGGGGGCGGGTGGAGACCACCCGGGCACGGCTCAAGCGGCTGTCTGCGCTCGGCTGGCTGACCCAGCACAAACCGGGCCTGTTCTCCATCGCCGCGGGCATCAATGGCCACGCGCTGGGGGGGAGTCGCCAACGACGAGGCATAGAGCAACAGACACATCGCAGGTCAGGCGCTCAACGACGGTCATGGGCGCCGGGCCGGACGAGCAGGGTGCCGCCGAGATTAGGCCCTCGGCGGCACCCGAGGTTGCGTGAGCACTCTCCAGGTCCTAACTGACAGTGTCTCGCGCACTCCCGAGAGTAACTCGAATGGGTCCTCTTGGGGAGGCGTCGAGTCTGGATTTCGCCTGCCCTGCGATCGGCAGGGCGGAGGCGGGAAGGATCGACGATGCCCTCACCAGGGCGAGAGGGGGTCCGGCGGGGGTCAGCTTCCGCCGGTCCCGGTTTGCGAAGCGGGCCACAGCCGGACGGCCAGGCCGGCCTCCAGTTGGGCGATGGTGGCCACATCCGGCCAGCAACGCCCGACGACCACGTCGTTGACGGTCTGCCGGTTAACCCCGCTAACCTCGGCCAGCCGGCGGAAACTCAGCCCTCGCTCGGCCATCACTGCTTGCAGAGCCGCGGCGATGGCCTGGACGACGGCGGCGGCCGGATGGCCGGACAGGTCCGCGTGGGGCCAGCTCTCCGGGTCGTCGGCCAACTCCCGGGGAGAGCGGGAACGCCCGCGTCCTCCGACCATAACAAACGACTCCTTTCGGTAGATGTCGTCGCCCTCCGTAACGGCAGGTTGTTCTGCCACTATGGATGGGGTGTGACTCTCGACGCGGAGACCTCGGCGAAGATCACCGGCTACCGGCCGCAGCAGGCCCCGCCGGAATGGGAACAGATTGCCGGGCATGTGCGGATGCTGGTCGCCGCCAGCGCCGACCGCTCCCCCTACTGCGTCGAGCGGCTGCTCACCGCGACCACCCGGCTGGCCGCGTGGTGTCACCGCTCCGGCCTGCCGGATGACCCGGAAGTGTGGCTGCGGCACGAGACGATCGACGCGTTCGTCCTGACCGGCTGCACCGATCTCGCCCCGAGTTCGGCGCAGACCTACCGCAGTTGGCTGCGGCACATGCGCGCCACGCTGGCCTGGCTGGAACGCGGTGAACAGGTGCCGCCGTCGATGAGGGCCCCCAAGACGGTCAGCCCGCCGTACTCGCCAGCCCAGCTCGGCCGCCTGCGCGGCTGGGCCGAACGCCTGCCCGGCCTGGCGCGCACCGACGCCCTGGTGTTGATGGCGCTGGCCTTCGGCTGCGGTCTGACCTCTGGGGAGGTGGCCGCAGTCCGGACCGGGCATCTGCGCCGCCTGGACTGCGGCGCGGTCGTGGTGACCGTCCCCGGAGCCGAGCGGTTGATCGTCTGCCGCGCAGCCTGGGAGGACGTCCTGGCGCGCGCCTCCGGCCAGCCTGGTGACCGGTTCGTGTTCCGCCCCGGGCGCGCCGCCCGGCACGCCAAGAACCTGTTCAGCTCCTGGACGGCCCGCCACACCCCGACCGGCGGCCTGCCCGCGCTGTCGGTGCGCCGGCTGCGCTCCTCCTGGATCGTCGAGCTGCTGACCGCCCGCATCGACCTGGGCGTGGTGGCCGACGCGGCCGGGATGAGCGCCTCCGCGCTGGCCCGCCATCAACATTTCGTCCCCGCCTTGGACGAGCCCACCGCGGTCGCGCTGCTGCGCGGCAGGCCCGACGAACAGGCCAGGTGAGTACGGCGAAGCCACGCGCCTGGCCGCCACGCACCACCCGAGCCCGAGCCACCCGGCCCCGGCCTCCTGCCAAGCAGACGGCACAGATCCCTGACGCCGTCGTCAGTCACTACGCCCGGCTGCTGGACGACTCCGGCATCATGCCGCTGATCGACGCCGAGCTCGGATCGAGGCCCGGCCCGCCCGGTCTGCCCATCGCCGCGGTGCTGACCTGCCTGCTGATGTCCATCAACCACACCGGCAAGGCCACTCTCGTCGAGGCCTGGCGGATCGCCGCGTTCTGTCTGAGCGCCGCCGCACGCCACCGGCTCGGCCTGCCCGACATCAACCCCGAAGACATCCACCAGGTGCTCGCCTCCTCCCGCCGCTTCTACCGGGCCTTCGACCGGCTGACCACCGTGCTGGATCCGGCCCGCCACGATCGGCGCGCCCGCCTGCCCCAGCATCAGGCCGACGCGCTGGCCACCGCCTGGGAGGACAACGACCCAGCACATTCGCGTAAGCGGGAACTGCTGCAGGACATCGTCACCGCGCTGGTGCTCACCCCGGTGCGCTGGGCCAAAGGCCGGGGCTACCTCCGCCACTTCCGCGGCGACGTCGGCATCGACACCACCGCCACCCCGGTCTTCGCCCGGCCACCCCGCGCCCGCCGCTCCACCGGCGAACTGATCGCCTCCACCGAGATCACCGCAGGCTGGCACCACTCGGCCGGAAACGGCCCACCCGAATACGGCTACAGCGCCACCCTCACCGTCGCCGCCCGCACCCTCTCTGTTTCCGGGTCTTTTCCGCAACTGGCGCTCGGCCTGGTCCTGGACACGCCAGGCAAACGCATCGGCGAAAACGCCATCACCACCCTCGAACCCCTGCCCACCCTCGGCTTGCCCGCAGCGTTCGCCGTCGTCGACCGCGCCTACACCGACCAGCAGCCCGGCCACTTCGCCCAACCCGCACGCGAACTCGGCTACCGACTTGCACTCGACTACAAAGTGGATCAACGAGGGGTGCAGGGCAGCGCCCACGGCGCCCTGCTCATCGACGGCTCCCTGGCCTGCCCGCTGATGCCCGACCGGCTCGCCCAGGCCACCACCGGTCTGGACGACGCCGCCATCCGCACTCCCTCGGACGAACTCACCGCGCTCATCAGCGCGCGAGAGCCGTACTTGCTGCGCCTCAAGCAGAGCCCGAACACCGATGGCACCGCCCGCTTCCAGTGCCCAGCAGCAGGCACCTCCCCATCGCTGACCTGCCCCCGCTTCGACCGCCTCCACCAGCGTGGACCCAACCGGCCCACCGCAGTCGACCTCACCGACACCCGACAACGAGCCGCCCACCCCGCGGCCAAACCTCGCATTCTTCCCCCACAGCCCGACCACAAGACCGGCGAACTGCCGAGGATCTGCCAACAGCACACCATCACCCTCCGCAAGGACGACCTCGGCCACCTCGACAAGTTCCGCCAGGATCTGCCCTACCTCAGCCCCTCGTGGCGAGGGACGTACTCCGCTGCCAGGGCGATGACGGAGGGGCTGAACGGCCGCCTCAAAGGCCACGACCTCGACCTGGCTGATCCGAAGAACCGACTCGCCCACGGCCGCGTCGCCCAGACCATCCTGGTCGCGTTGCTCGTCGCCGTCGCCAACGACCACTTCCTCGACCAGTGGCGCCACACCCACCAGCTCCCAGACGAGCCCGACACACCCGCCGACATCCTCCAGATCCCAGCAGAGCACATCGACCACACATCGCTCACGAGCCGCAGCAGGCCACCGCCCGTCCCATAACCCGCACTTCAGGTCACCTTGTCGCACCACCCAGCCCGGCGCCGGCATC
Organism: Nonomuraea sp. GTA35; assembly: GCF_041950525.1. Lineage (NCBI taxonomy): Bacteria > Bacillati > Actinomycetota > Actinomycetes > Streptosporangiales > Streptosporangiaceae > Nonomuraea > Nonomuraea sp. GTA35. The sequence goes on from NZ_JBGNUV010000012.1 coordinate 400,592, forward strand.
GCCATGCCCAGCGACGCGAACTCCGACCTCCACCAGCGCCCTGACACCACCCGCGCCTTCCAGGACACCTGCTCCGCGGCTCCCATACCAGGACGAACCCAATTCGGAAACTCCTGAAACGACAAGATCCCGCCTGATCTCGATGATCAGACGGGATCCCGTCAACTTCAGTCCAGCCGTTTCAAGAACGGCCCTGGGTGGAGATGAGGGGGTTCGAACCCCTGACCCCTTCGATGCGAAGGAACTCCGGGAAGTCTGAGGATGTCGATCCGAGTCGATCGGATGCCTCTCACCTTACAGAACACTCCGGGGAGGGCGCGGGAAGTCTGATGGAGCCGTAAGGCGGTGGCTCCCAAAATTGGCTCCCGTGGCCCCTCCCGGAGTGGGAGAGGAATCCCATGATCGAGTACCTTCCTGGCGACAATGACGGGCGTTTCCCCGAGGACGCCCCCGTCCTCGTCAGGTATCCCCTACGCGATGACCAGAACGACGACCGCGACGCGTGGCCGTGGCTACCGGGCACCGTCCTGGCTCAATGTGGTCCCGACGAGTGGCGGGTCGTCGTCGAGGTGCCAGCACTGGCCATACCTGACCCCAGCGTGCCCAACAGCGACGCTCCCGAGAACCTGCTCTACCCCGCTTGCTTCCGCGACGCATCCGAGATGCGCGCCGTCTGCATGCCCGTGTGGCAGCGTGTACGGGATGAGGTAGAGCACGGGACTGTACGGTCAGTGGTGTAACTCCTGATCAAGGAGAACGCACCTGATGAGTACTGTGATCCAGGCATCGACGGAGATCGACCTGGAGGACGCCGCAGTGGCGCGCAAGAAGCCCGAGAACTCGACGGATCGGGAGCTGGTGGCCCGGCTGGTCGATCAGGCCCGCACCGAGGGCGTGGAACTGGTCGGCGAGAACGGGCTGCTGGGCCGGCTGACCAAGCTGGTGCTGGAGTCCGCGCTGGAAGGCGAGATCACCGACCATCTCGGCTACGACAAGCACCAGCGCTCCGGCGGTGAGACGACCAACAGCCGCAACGGCGCCCGCTCCAAAACGGTCATCACCGACGTCGGACCGGTCGAGATCACCGTGCCGCGCGATCGGGAGGGCAGCTTCGAGCCGAAGATCGTCCGCAAGCGGCAGCGGCGCCTGTCCGGCGTCGATGAGATGGTCATCTCGCTGGCCGCCAAGGGCCTGACCACCGGCGAGATCTCCGCGCACCTGGCCGAGGTCTACGGCGCCGAGGTTTCCAAGCAGACCATCTCCACCATCACCGACAAGGTGCTGGAGGGCATGGCCGAATGGCAGAACCGACCGCTCGACCCCGTCTATCCGGTGATCTTCATCGACGCCGTCCATGTGAAGCTGCGGGACGGCCAGGTCGCCAACCGGCCTATTTACGTGGCGCTGGCCGTCACCGTCGACGGCGAGCGCGACATCCTTGGTCTGTGGGCCGGCGACGGTGGCGAGGGCGCGAAGTTCTGGCTTCATGTGCTGACCGAGATCAAGAATCGCGGTGTCGCCGATGCGCTGATGGTGGTCTGCGACGGCCTGAAGGGGCTGCCGCAGGCCATCGAGAGCGTCTGGCCCCGGGCCGTCGTCCAGACCTGCGTGATCCACCGTGGTTGTAATGAAACAACACGGTGCTTCTCGGTTTCCGGTTCGATGGCGTGGTATGGCCATCCCAGGCGAGGTCCGCGATCAGCTCGCGGCGCGGTTCGCGGTGTTGCTGCCGCATTTGAACGAGCGTCAACGGCGTCTGGCGTTAGCGACCGAGGCCCGACTGCTGGGTCATGGGGGTGTTCGGTTAGTCGCGCAGGTGACCGGGGTCAGCGAGACCACTGTCCGCAAGGGCGTGTTCGAGCTCGAGTCCGGGATTGATCCGCTGCCCGATGGGCGGATTCGGCGCGTGGGAGGTGGCAGGCTGCGGGCCGAGGCTGTTGATCCCCTTCTGCTTCCAGCGTTGATGGGGCTGGTCGAGCCGGACGAGCGCGGGGATCCCGAATCACCGCTGCGATGGACGACGAAATCGCTCCGGCATCTGGCCGCGGAGTTGTCCCGGCAGGGGCATCGGGTTACCGCACCGACTGTGAGCCGGCTGTTGAAGGCGAACGGGTTCAGCCTGCAAGGCACCGCCAAAACCCTGGAAGGCGATCAGCATCCTGATCGGGACGCGCAGTTCCGATACATCAACGTGCAGGTCAAGGAGCATCAGGCGGCGGGCGAGCCGGTGATCAGCGTGGATGCGAAGAAGAAGGAGCAGCTGGGACTGCTGCCGATGGGCGGGCGGGAATGGCGGCCTCACGGCGAGCCGGTGCAGGTCGAGGACCACAGCTTCTGGGCCGGCCCGAACGTCGAGACGGTGGTGCCCTATGGGATCTACGACATGACTGCCAACACGGGCTGGGTGAACGTCGGAGTCGACCACGACACCGCGGCTTTCGCGGTCGCCTCGATCCGCCGCTGGTGGCAGGCGCGTGGCCAAGCCGACTATCCAAGCGCGTCTCGGCTGCTGATCACCGCGGATGCGGGCGGTTCGAACAGCTACCGCTACCGGCTCTGGAAAGCCGAATTGGCCGCGTTCGCCGCCGAGACCGGACTGATGGTCATGGTCTGCCATTTCCCGCCGGGCACCTCGAAATGGAACAAGATCGAGCACCGGTTGTTCTCGCATATCACGATGAACTGGCGGGGACGGCCGTTGACCAGCCATCAAGTCGTCCTCAACACGATCGCGGCGACCACGACCTCGGCCGGGCTGAGGGTCGAGGCCGCTTTGGATCCCGATTCCTATCCGACCGGGGTCTCGGTCAGCCGCGACCAGCTCCAGGTTCTGCCCATCACCGCCCATTGCGAACGCGGCGCCTGGAACTACAGCATTGCCCCGAAAGGCGGGCAGGCCGTCTCGCTGCGTGCCGACCAGCGAGCCGCGGCCCGAGCACAGACCATGCAATTGCTCGCCAACCCTCGCCTGACCGGCATGAACAGCGACGAACTCGACGCGCTACGCGCCCGGCTCGCCCCGGCCCAGGAGGCCCGGGCCGAGCAACGCCGTTTCGTACTGCGCGGCGGCCGCCGGGTCGCCACCACCGGCCGCAGCCGAGCACTGCTCTCCAGCTCAGACGAGATCCTGATCACCGTCATCTATCTGCGGCAGGTCTGCCCGCAGAAAGTGCTGTGTGACCTGCTCGGGATCAACCCCGTCACGATCGGCCAGGCGATCAAAGCCACCCGGCAACTCCTGGACGAACAGAAGATCAGCATCACCCCGGCCGTCGTCCGCTACTTCACCCGAGCAGACGACCTACGCGCCTGGAACACCGGCACCGACCCGGCCTCGCACGTTCCGGCAAGCCCGACCCGTCATGCATTGACCGACCCGAACCTGACCGGCATGAGCCGAAAGGCGCTGGACGCCATGCTCGAGAAACTGATCGTGCCCTACGCCGCCGCGATCGAACAGCGCCGCCACCGCAAACGCGGAGGCAACCGCCGCCCCGGCACCCGAGGCGGAGTGTTCCGGCAAAAGATCACTGACGGCGATCGGATCCTCGCCACGATCCTCTACCAGCGCCGCCTCTGCACCCTCGACACCCTCGCCGAACTGTTCAACATCAGCCGCAGCACCCTGTGGAACGCGATCAACGACGTCCTGCCCATCCTCAACAACCACGGCACCGCCATCACCCCCGCCGACCACCGCTACGCCTCGGCCGCCGACCTCCTCGCCTCGACCGACACACCACACGAGCATCCCGACCCAGGAAAACCAGCATGTTGATTCTTGGCGGCCACACCTGCTGCGCAACTCCTTCCGGTACGCCGCCCGCCAGCACTGGGACGCCATCGCCAAGGCGCTCAAGCCCGTCTACACCGCCCCGACCGAGGCCGCCGCGCTCGAGCGCTTCTACGAGTTCGCCGAGATATGGGGCGGTAAGTATCCGGCGATCGTGAAGTTGTGGGAGGACGCCTGGGCCGAGTTCGTGCCCTTCCTCAACTTCGACCCCGAGATCCGCCGGGTGATCTGCTCGACCAACGCCATCGAGTCGGTCAACGCCCGGATCCGGCGGGCGGTCAAGGCCCGCGGCCACTTCCCGAACGAGCAGGCCGCGCTCAAGTGCGTCTACATGGCGATCATGAGCCTGGACCCGACCGGCAAGGGCCGCAAACGCTGGATCACCCGCTGGAAAGCCGCTCTGAACGCCTTCGCCATCACCTTCGAAGGCCGCCTGACCCCGACCACCCGATAACTAGTCAAGATCGAGATACACCACTGACTGGACACACCCTAGAGCACAGCTGACCTCGGCTAACAGGCCACCGCGGCACGTCGGCGGTGGCCTAATCTATTTGGGTGTAGCTCTGCGGCAGGGACCAATCTGATCAAGCTCCGAGAGCGAGTTCGTGCTGGTAGCGGGTTTGGGGATGATCTGGTCAGGGGTGCGCGCGATGGGTAGGGTGTCGTAGACGACACCGAGGGTGGCCATCCGTTATGCGGTTGGGTTTCTCCCCGCTGACCAGGCGGGTCCGATACACGCTCGTGTGGGTTTCGGCGGCCTTGCGGGTCTGCTCGCGCAGGGCTTCGGCGCGCATGACCACGCCCTTGGCGTCCACCGACACGATGCGGGTCGGCGATCTCGTCGCCGGGGTGTCGTCGGATCGGGGCTTGGGCGATATGCCCGAATCGGCCCCCGAGGGGGGCTCACCCGTTCGGCCCTTCCCTACACCTACGGCTGGCTCGGCTGGCGTCCCGGGCGTGTAGCCACAGGTCAGGTTCATGCTTCCCGGGGAGGGTTCCGTTGTGTGTCGGGAGCGGCCAGCACCGGCAAGCACGGGCTCTATCGCGTTCCTGATGCTGATCACCTGGCGATCTTTCCCAGGCATGAGTACGGCACGCGGGCGCGTTGGCGCGGCCCGCGTGCCGTACTCGTTCAACGGGGGATCACACCCACCAGGTGATGCACTTGGCCGGTGAACCACCCATAATGTTGTCCTTCGCGCAGGCTCGGTAGCCCCAGCCGGCCTTTGTTTGGTGCGCCTTGCTGTAGGTGGTCCTGCTCTTGATCGGGTAGGTGGCGCCGCTGGTGTGCCACTTCCCGGTTCCGGGGTTGTAGACGTCGAAGAAGAGGTTGTCGTTGCCACCGGCGTCACCGGGCGGGTTGGGAACCCGGGCCCAGATGTACGACTTGCCGCCGTACTTGCCCGCCCGGAGCTGGATGGTGTACGTGTCAGGAGTAACCGTGACGCTCTTCGAGGTCAGCGTGCCCACATTGGTGGCATACTTCGGCGCGCTTTCCGACCAGTAGCCCGCTGCCTGGGCGCTGGCGGTGCTCATGGCCAGCGTGGCCGCCGCCACCAGACCCACGGTGCCGATTGACGCTATGCGCCCCACGATCTTCCGCATGCGTGCGATCTTCTCCTTCTGACGACTTTCTTGACGACTTCGTATCCCGCAAGACCCTAGGGATAGCCGGTATAGCGCGGGTATGTCGCAACGGGGCGGTCAACATTGGGATGGGCATGGCTATGTCGTTCGACGGCGTCGACCAGCGCGTTGCAGTGAACCTTTTTCAGGCTCCCTAGTGAGTGCCCTGGTCACAGCATGATCGCGATGCCGACGTTCGGCCGGTGACGCGAAGAAGCTCCTGGTAGACGGGTTGATCATCACAATCCACACCGTCGCCACCAGGAGCTTCAGGTGATGTTCTACCGTGCCGCCGTCGATTTGTCGCATCAGACCCTGAACTACGTCGCCGGGATGATCCGGCGTCACCGCAAGGCGATCGGGTCGATCTGGCGGCGGCTCAAGCCCAGCCGACAGGCCCTGCTGGTGCTGGTCTACCTGCGCAAGGGCGAGACCTACACCGAGCTCGCGGCAGGTTTCGGAGTGTCGACGGCAACCGCGTGGCGGTACGTGGAGGAGACGGTGGCACTGTTGTCGGCGCGCTCGCCCAAGCTCGGCCAGGCGCTGCGCAAGGCGCAGCGGGATCTGCAACCGACGTTGATCGTTTACGCCTGGGTCTGGGTTTTCTGCTTGAGGCGTTCGTAAGGGGTCTGGCCGCCGAGGCCGCCGTGAGGTCGATGGTAGTTGTAGTAGTCCTCCCATTCGCGAAGCTTGTCGTTGAACACCTCGGCGTCGTCGATGACGACCCCGTCCAGCAGCTGGTAGAACTCTTCAGCGTCGATGCGGTGTGAGCGTTCGACCTTGCCGTTCAACCGGGGCGTACGGGGCTTGATGTAGACGTGGTTGATGCCCTTGTCCAGAACGTGCCAGTGGAAGGCCGACTGGAATTCCGCGCCATTGTCGGTCTGGATGACCTCCACCTGGAACGGCAGGCGTTGTAGGACGTAGTCGACGAACTGGATGGCGGTCTTCTGGTTGACCTGCGGGTAGATGCGTAGCACGCGCAGCCGGGTGCAGTCGTCGATGGCGGTGAACTGGTAGTACTTGTTGCGTCCGCCCCGGCGGCCAGTAGTGCCGGCGATCGGCTCGATGAACTTGACGTCGATCTGGACGCGGTGGCCGGGCAGTTGCTTCTCGTACCGCTTCCAGCGCTTGTCGTGGCGCTTGTAGCGCTGCGAGGCCGGCAGCCGGCTCATGTCCAGGCGCTTGAGGATGCGCCACACCCCGGAACGGCTGATGGTGATGTCGTGGTATCGCTTGAGGTACATGGCGATCTTCTCCGGGCCGAAGTGGTAGTTCTTCCGCAGGTAGATGATCTTTTCGACGACTTCGACATGGGTGGCGTTCGGGCTCGTCTTCGGCGCTCGAGAGCGAGTGCGCAGGCCGTCGACGCCCTCGGCGAGATAGCGGCGGTACCAGATGTAGTAGGCCTGGCGGCTGATCCCGTAGTAGCGGCAGGTCAGCGCGACGTTGCCGGTGACCTCCTCGACGTGGCGGATGATGGCCAGGCGCCGCTTGGCCTCACGATCGAGCGGGGGACTCGGGTTCGACATAGAGGATCTCCGTAGTGGCCCGAGACCCGGGTGTCAACGATGTTCGTCAGTTTCAGACTTCGTACGGGCCTTCGTACGGGCCTTGTCGGGGCTCATGACCTGCGTGACATACCGGTTCTATACCGGCGTCCCCTACGATCTCTGCGGTGAGCAAGGGCACCGGGTTCTTTGTCGTCGCTGCGATCCTGACGCTGATCGGTACGGCGATCCACGTCTTCCCTCCGCACCTGACCGTGGTCACGGTGATCTTCTCCGTGGCCGCTGTGTTCTTCCATGCCTTGGGAATCGCCAGGTTGGTCGGCCTAAGGAAACGGGATCATCGCGTGGCGCAGCGCGTCCTTCTCTACGTCGGCATCCTTGTGTCGTTTGGCGTCATGGGTATGGGACCCATTGCGGCCACCACGGTCGCGCGCGCGGTGCTCGGGGAGAGCCAGACGTGCACAGTGACGCAGTACGACACGGAGATCGAGCATAGTAGTCGCGGCCGGACCTTCACCACATACGTGCATCAGGTCCAATGCCCCGACGGCAGCACTCACGAGATCCGGAGCTCGGTGATGAGGGGCTCGCCGGCCGAGGTCGTCACGGACGCGAGCGGCTGGCTGACGCCCGGCTTCGCCGCGCGCACCTTCGACTGGTTGGAGGTCGGGTTCTTCGCGCTGATGCTGGTGTTCGAATCCGTGGTTCTGCTCGTCGCCCGCCGCTTCGCCCCGTCGGCGCCCGCCCCGCAAGCCTTCTACCGTCCGCAGGGCGATCACCCAGCGCAGGGCTACTACCCGCCTCCGCCGGGTTCTCAGCCGCTTCCGCAGGGCTACTACCCTCCACCGCCCCCGCCGCCCGCGTGGCCGCACCAGCGGCACGATGTGAACGGACGCCCCGGCCCGCGCGGTAGGTCGGTCGGGCAGGCGTGATCGGGAGACCGTCAACTAGTAGTCCGCTGATGTGGTGTTGCGTCCAAGCACCACCGCATGCATCCCTACATCGTGATCTTTCTCCTCACCGGAGCACGGACCGAGGAACTACGTGACCTTCGCTGGGACCACGTTGACCTGAAAGGCAAAGCAGCGTCCTTCGGCAAACCGGCGATCCCTCCACACATCGCCGTATGGCGATCAGTCAGAGCAGGAGGTGACACCAAAACCAAGAAATCGCGACGCACCGTCGCCCTACCCGAGCGGGCTGTCGAGGCGCTCAAGCAGCAAAAACGCCAGCAAGCCAACGAACGCAAGGCGGCCGGCCAGCGCTGGCAGGAACACGGGCTCGTCTTCACTAGGGCGTGTATTGGGTTGTGATCAAGGGGTGGGTCGTGTGAGGTCTTTGATCCAAATCATCGCGCCACGAAGGTGGAGGCCGGCGATGTAGCTCTCAGGGGTCTTGTCGTAGCGGGTGGCGATGCC